>DAIMDW010000018.1:0-133453 GCA_036725605.1 bacterium | reverse complement strand
TGCGGGCTTGAAGAGCCGACGCAGATTCCATTTCAACGCAGTTCGGCTTCGCCCTTCGCTATTGACCTGCGCCCTGCGGGCTTGAAGAGTCGACGCAGATTCCATTTCAACGCAGTTCGGCTTCGCCCTTCGCTACTGACCTGCGCCCTGCGGGCTTGAAGAGCCGACGCAGATTCCATTTCAACGCAGTTCGGCTTCGCCCTTCGCTATTGACCTGCGCCCTGCGGGCCTGGAAATCCTGCGCGGAAATCCATTTCAACGTTGATCGAGTTCGCCCGGTTTTCTTCTCGGGACACCCGAAATCGGAATCACCTTCCGGCAATTTCAAGCACTCACGACATAAAAAACAGAGCGCGCGGAAGTCAGAAAAAAATCGACCGCCGCCTGAATGTCTACTGTCGACCGCGGTACCAATCGATGATCGCCGCCTCGGGCATCAGGCGGAAGAACATGCGCCGGCAGCGCCAGCGGATGACGCGCGTGTACAGGCGCGCCAGCAGCGGGATGAGCGCATGCCCGCTGAAGTATTCGGGCACTGTGCGCCCGTCGAGAAAGTAGGTGGCCAGGCTGGCGCGTTCGAGCTGCCGGCTCCGGCGCGGATCGATCCAGGGTAGATGCAGTTCGTGAAAGCTGGCGTCGGACCAGCCGGCCAGATCGACGGGCGGACGATACCCGGCGGCGAGCGCCGCCTCGTACACCGGCGTGCCGGGGTAGGGCGTGAACAGATGCAGCGGCGTGACGCGCGCCGTTTCGTTGGCCTGCGTGAGGTGCAGCATCAGCTCCAGCGTGCGGCGCAGGTTGTCGGGCGTCTCGCCGGGAAAACCGGTCATGAAAGTGAACTTGGTCGGAATGTTCGCCCGGCGCAGTCGCTCGTTGGCCTCCTTGATGTCGGCGACGGTGATGCCCTTTTGCAGCACCTCGAGCGTTTCGTCGTCGCCGCTCTCCGCGCCCACGGTCATCTCGCGGAAGCCGGCGGCGTGCAGGTAGCGGAGAAAATCCTCGTCCCAATGCCGCGCGATGTAATCGGCGCGACATTCGCCGCGGATCGTCACGCGCAGATTTTCGCGGCGCAGCCCCTCGGCGATCGCCTCCACGCGTTTGCGGTCGACGTAAAAATTGTCGTCCTTGATCAGGATGCCGTCGATGGCGAAACGCCCGACGATCAGCTTGATGTGTGCGACCACCGCGTCGGCCGACGCCGCGCGCCAGCGACGACGGTTGAACGGCAGGTTGTAGCAGTAGCGGCACGCGCCCGGACAACCGCGACTGGTGGTGATCGCCAGATCGCGCACGCCCAGCGTCTGCGTGGTGACGTAATCCTCGATTTTGATCGCGTCGTAATCGGGAATCAGCACGTCGTCCAGGTCGGCGTACTCGTCCCGGTCGGGCGTCGCGATGATCTCGCCGTTGCGGAACAGCGTCAGCCCGGCGACCTCGCGCAGATCGCCGCCGGCGACGATCGTTTGCGCCAGCCGCGGCAGCGTGATTTCACCCTCGCGGCGCACGACGATATCCACCAGCGGATGGCGCGCGGTCTGTGCGGGCATCAACGAGGCGTGAATGCCGCCCCAGACGATCGGCGTGTTCGGCGCGGCCCGGCGGACGATCGTCGCGGCGCGCAGGCCCCATTCGATCTGCCGCCCGGTCATCGCGCTGATGCCCACGAGCGTCGCCCCCGGCGCCAGTTCGCGCAGCCTGCGTTCCCAGGCGGGATCGATGCGCTGATCGAGCAACGCCACGTCGAAGCCCGCCCGGCGTAGCGGGCGCACCAGGTAGAGCACCGACAGCGGCAGCAGCGACGAGACGTTTTTGATGTCCCAACCGGTGCGGGTGTACACGAGGATCACGAGCGGCTTTTTCATCGCCGCATTGTACGCGACAAGACAAGGCGCTAGCAAGTTAGCCGAATCATGCTACAATCCGCGCATGCAAAATCCCGCGGAAAAAAAGCCATCGCGCGCGGTGACCGTTCTCGGCTCGCTGCTGGCCGCGCCGTTTATCCTGTTGCTGTTCGCGGTCGGCGAGAACGAATACCTCGCCGCCGAGTGGGGGCGTTACGTCGCGTTGGGCGCGGCGTTGTTCGTCGCGCTGACCTACCGCATGCTCACGCGGCGCAGCGGTCACGAGGTGGCCTGGGTCGCCTTCGCGTTGGCGCTGTACAACGCGCACATGAGCCTCGGCGGTTATTTGTACCTCGGGTTGAAGGCGATTCCGGCGGCGCTGACGCCGATCGCGATCGTCTACCTGCTCTTCCGGCGGCGTACGCGCTGGTGGCGGATCATGACCGGCGTGACGATCGTGGGCGTGGTCGGCCTGGTGCTGGTGATGATGAACCGCGACTTCACGTTCATCAACAAAAAGCGCATGTGCGCGGCGGAGAATCGCGCGGTCGGCGAGTTGGTCTACACCGTCGTGCCCAACCCGTTGCATCCCTACGATTTCGGCGGCGTGTCGGGCGAGGAGACGATCGGCGTCGGCTACGGCTTTTTGCGGCAGTCGTACCTGCTGCGGCTGGACAACATGACGTTGATCAAGGGCGATCCGATCAACGACGGCGTGCAGCGCATCACCCCGCATCCGACCAAGCCGCTATTGGCCGAACCGGCCTGGGGCCATTGGGGCGACAACGAGAGCGTGTATCTGATCGACCGCGCCACCGGCCGGGTGGAGACGCAGGTTTTCGTGCCCGGCTGCCGCAACGCCTTCGAGGTGGCTTTCGCGGGCGTGTCCATGTACGTGCTGTGCGAGGTCAGCCATTCGCTGCACGAGTTGAGCGCCGCGCCGCCCTACGAGCAGGAGCGGCTGCTGAAGCTGCCCGGGGCCAACAGCTACGACCTGGCCGTCGACCGCGAGCGGATGCTGGCCTACGTCACCGACTGGCTCAGCCCGTACCTGCTGGAGGTCGACCTGCGCGAGATGCGCGTGGCCCGCAAATTGTGGATCGGCTGGTCGGCGTTCGGCATCGAGTTCGGACCGGACGACCTACTGTACATCGCCCAACCGCTGCACGGACGCGTGCGGGTCGTCGACGGTCGCGCGATGCGCATCGTGCGCTCGATCGACGCCGGGTACGGTCCGCGCGATCTGGATTTCGACGCGCGCCGCGGCTTGCTGTTCATCGCGAATTATTTCGACGGCACAATCGACGCGGTGAGACTAGCCGACGGCACGCGGCTCGCCCGGCTGCAAGTAGGGCGATTGCCGCGCGGCATCTGGGTCGATCAAAGCCGCGATCGTCTTTTGATTGCCTGCGGTTGCGGCATCCGGCTGGTCGAACTGGCGCGGTGGCTCGGACCGGCGCCGGAACCCGCGAAAAAGACCGACAATTCACCCGCAAACCCTTGACGTTTCGCGTCACAAATGGTTCATTAAACCGGATTTCAACTTGTATTTTGTATTCCCGTATTCGAGGGGCTGTCGTTGACAGATCTCCATTATTCGCAAATCGCCAAATGGCGCGAAGAAATTGCCCGCGTGCCGGAAAAGCGGCTGTATCATCGGCTCGCCGACGCGCTGCTGAAAGTGGGCCGTCCGCACGACGCGCTGGACATCGCTGCGAAGGGTTTGTTCATTCACGACACCAAGTATTGGGCGTGCGTGGAGGCCAAAGGCGCGTCCGAGTTGGCGCTGGGCCGTTACGCCGACGCGGTGCTGACCTTGCGGCCGCTGACCGAGCAGGTGGCCAATCCGGAAAACCTGCGCCTGCTGGCGATGGCGCTTTACGGCGCGAACCAGGATGACGAAGCCGCGAAAATCTGCAAGCGTATTTTGCAGGACAATCCGTTCGACGCGCCGGCGCAAAAACTGATGAACAAAGGCCGCGCGGCGTTGCCCGCGCCGATCGCACAGGATGCGCCGCTGCCGGAAATCGAGGAAGCGCCGCACGAAGAACCGTCCGCCGCGCCCGCGCCGGAACCGGAAGCGGAAGAAGAACCGGCGGCGGAACCGGAGCGCGAAGAACACGCGAAGCCGCATCTGCGCATCGTGGAAAGCGAGCCCGAGGACGTCGACGTGTTCGGCGAGCAAGAGGCCGCGCCAATCGAAGCGCCCGAGGACGTCGACGTGTTCGGCGCCGAGCCGGAAGCCGCGCCGGCCGAGGAAAGCGTCGCGCCGGAGCCGGAAGCCGCGAGCGAGGAGCCGGCCGACAAACGCGAAGACGAAAGCATGGTGCTGCACCGGGTCGGCGAGGGCGATCGTCCGTTCGACGCCGACGCCGCGCCCGAGGCCGAAGCGGCGCTGGACAAGCTGTTTTCCGCGATGGCCGCCGCGCCGGCAACGAGCGCGGAAGCGGAAGCACCCTTCGCCGAGCCCGCGCAGGTCGACGGCGAGCAAGCGGAAATTCCGCATGAGGAACTGGGTCACGAATACGATCCGACCGAAGGCATGGACGCCCACGTCGATGTCGAAGAGATGAACGTGTTTGGCGAAATCGGTGGCGAACCAAGCGAGCGGGAAATGCCGGAATCATCTCCGTTACCGCCATCGCCGGCAAGCGAGGCCGCATCCGAGGAAGAACAGGAAACAACCGATACGCCCAAGAAGAAGGGGTTCTTTCGCCGTGTGTTCGGTTCACGGCGCAAGCGGAAGGAGAACCGATAATGCCTCGTGTATTGGTCATTCACGGACCGCTGATGAATCACATCGGCGAAGCGGAAACGGATTTGTACGGGATGGAAACCTACGAGGAAATCAACGCCTCGTTGGCGGCCATGGGCGCGGCGGCGGAGGTCGAAGTCGACGTCTTCCAATCGGCGATCGAGGGCGAGCTGGTCAATGCGATCGCCGAAGCCCGCGGCAAATACAATTTCATCATCATCAATCCGGCGGCTTATTCACATACCAGCGTGGCGATCCACGATGCGGTGGTTTTCTGCGGCGTGCCGACGATCGAAGTGCATCTGTCGAGTCTGGCCAACCGCGAACCGTTCCGGAACCAGAGCACCATCAGCCGGGTGGTGACCGGACGCATCGAGGGCTTGGGCGCCGAGAGTTATCGGCTCGCGCTACGTTACGCAATCGAGAGGCTGGTGGGACATGAATGACAGGCTGACCAATCTTCGCAAGGTAATCCAACATCTGAACGCCGACGGCGCGCTGATCTGGAAGCTGATCAACGTGCGCTACTTCGCCGGTTTTACCGGCACGACCGGCGTGTGCCTGGTGACGCCGAACAAGGCGCTGTTCATCACCGATTCGCGCTACACGGTGCAGGCCCAGCAGCAGGTCGTCCCCTACGGCTTCGAGGTGGTGACCATCCGCGATCGCAACCGCGAAATCGCCGACCTGGTGCACGAGCTGGGGCTCAACAGCCTGGCGTTCGAGGATCAGGTGATGACCGTCGCCGAGCACTACGAATACGCGCGGCTGCTCGCGGACGTCGACCTGGTGCCGGTGGGCGGCCGCTTCGAGGAAATCCGCTGGTACAAGAGCGCCGACGAGATCGCGAAAATCCGCAACGCCGTGCGCGTGCAGGAAGAGGCGATGGAGGCGGTGCTGCCGCTGATCGTGCCGGGCGCGGTGGAAAGCGACATCGCCTTCCAGCTCGAAATGGAAATGCGCAAACGCGGCGCGTCGGGTCCGAGCTTCGACACGATCGTCGGATCGGGTCCGCGCGGAGCGATGCCGCACGGCGTGGCGTCGGACAAGGTCATTCAGGCCGGCGAACTGGTCGTGCTCGATTGGGGCTGCATCGTCGACGGGTATTGCTCCGACCAGACGCTGACGGTGAGCGTCGGCGAGCCGAGCGACCCGGACGCGAAAAAGGTCTTCGAGATCGTGCGGCAGGCACAGGCCGCGTCGATCGAGGCGACGGCCGCCGGCGTCGCGATGGTCGACATCGACAAAGCCGGGCGCGATCTGATCGGCGCCGCCGGCTACGGCCACACCTTCGGCCACGGCACCGGCCACGCGTTGGGCCTGGAGATTCACGAGGAACCGCGCGCCAACACGGTGAGCAAGGCGACGGCGCAGCCGGGCATCGTGTTCACCGTCGAGCCGGGCATCTACCTGGAAGGGCGCTTCGGCGTGCGTTTGGAAGATATTATACATGTAACGTCCAGCGGTTACGAGCTGCTGACGACCATGCATAAAAACTGGCGTTCCACCCTGTAAATCGACGCGTCAAGCGTGCGGCAACGGTTGATTTACGGGGGGTAATCAAGTACCTTTTGGTTCTGTGCGGAAGGCATGTTTTCCGCAGCGAGCGAATGGGAAAGACCGGGGCACACAATACGTACAGGCGGCGACTGATCGATCGAACCACGGCATGGGTCGTCGCCCACTCATTCTCTGTTGAGACGGGGGAATCGCGTTGGCAAAAGATGCGAAGACGAAAAAGGGCGGATTGCTTCAGAGACTGCGTTCAACCAAGCAACCCAAGGCCGATCCGGAACTCGCCGCTCTGCTCGACGAGGTGCAGGACGATCCGACCAACATGCGGGCGCGCAAGAAGCTTGCCGATTATTATTTGAAGAAGGATGACAAGGTTCGCGCTCTCGACCAGTACTTGACGGTCGCGGAAACGTATGCCGAGAAGGGGTTTTATCCCAAGGCGGTCGCGGTCTACAAGCAGGCCCTGAACATCGACCCCAATATGATCGAGGTCTACCTCAAGCTGGCGACGCTGTACCACAAGCTCGGCCTGATGCCCGAAGTGGTGGAGCAGTACCAGAAGGCCGCGGGCATTTACGAGCGTCAGGGCAAGGATCGCGAAGCGCTCGACATTCGCCGCATGCTGCTGGACCTCGACCCGACCAACGTCGTGGGTCGTCTGAAGCTCGGCCAGCGCTACTTGGAGAAGGGTTTCAACCAGGAAGCGGTCAACGAATTCCTGCGCGCCGCGGACATCTTCGAAAATCAGGGCAAGACCGCCGAACTGCAGAAACTGCTGGAAGGCGTGCTGGATCGCGGCGTCGAGAACTTCGACGTGCTCTACCGCCTGGTGGAGTTGTACCGCGAGCAGGGCAAGCCCGAACTCGCGTTGGCGCGCCTGGCCAAGCTGACCGGTGAACTGGCCGGCAGTTCCAGCACGCTGGAGATGACCGCCGAACTGGCCATCGAGCTGGGCAAACCGGCCGTCGCCGCCAAGGCGCTGGAGCGCGCCGCGGGTCTTTACGGGCAAATCAACCGCCAGGACAAGGTGCAGGAAGTCTGTTGCCGCATTCTGGAGATCGATCCCGAGAACGAATGGGCCGCCGCGAACGTTTCGGCCGAACCGGCAGCCGCGCCGGCGCCGGTCGAAGCCGTCGCCGAGGAACCGGTGCTCGAAGAGGAAATCGCCGTCGAGGAAATGCCGGAAGAGGAAGTGGCGATCGAGGAAGAGATCGCCGTCGAGGAACTGCCGGAAGAGGAAATCGCGATCGAGGAAGAGATCGCGCTCGAAGAGGAAATTTCCGTTGAAGAGTTGCCCGAGGAAGTGACGATCGAGGAACTTCCGGAAGAGGAGATTGCGGTCGAGGAAATCGCGATCGAGGAACTCCCGGAGGAAGAGATCGCGGTCGAAGAGATTCCGGAAGAGGAGATTGCGGTCGAGGAAATCGAGGTTGAAGAAATCCCGGAAGAAGAGATCGCGGTCGAAGAGATCGCGGTCGAAGAGATTCCGGAAGAGGAGATCGAGCTCGAAGAGGAAATCTCGGTCGAGGAAATTTCCGAGGAAGAGATCGCGGTCGAGGAAATCGAGGTCGAGGAAGAGGAAGAATACGAAGAGATCGTCTCCGAGGAGGAGATTACCGAAGTCGAAGAGCCGATGGCGGAGGGTGAAGCCGAGGCGGCCGAGATCGAGGAACTCCCGGTTGAGGGCGAGCTCGAAATCGAGGAAGTCACCGCCGAGGCCGAGCCGGTCGTCGAGGAAGTCGCCGAGGAAGAGGAAGAGCCCGAGGCGCTCGACCTGGGCGAGATGAGCGAAGAGGAAGCGGCGCAGCGGCTCGACGAGGCCATCGACATCTACCTGAAATACAACCTGCGCGACAAGGCCATCGAGTATCTGGAAATGGCGCTGGAGCGCAATCCCGATTCGCTGGCGATCATCGAGAAGATGATGACCGTCTACCACGACGGCGGCGAACGGGAGAAGGCCGGCGAGCTGCTCAACAAGCTGATCGATCTCGCGCAGGGGCAGGGCCGCGCCGACAAGCTGGAAAATTATCTGTCGCAGTTGGTCGAGTTCGAGCCCGAGGATCTGGAAGCCGCGCTGCGTCTGGCCGAGCATTACGTGGACAGCGAGCCCGAACGCGCGGTGGTGCATTTCTTCGACGTCGCCAACCGCTATCGCGAGCAGGAACAGTTCGACGACGCGGAGCGGATTCTGGCCCGCGTGCTCGAGTTGGATCCGAGCAACGAGGGCGCCTATCAGGAACTGTTGGACATCTACGAGCAGACCGGTCAGACCGACAAGGCGATCGGGCAGCTCTATCAATTGGCCGATTCGTCGCGCGAGTTCGGCGACACGCTCAGCGCCGAAGGCTATCTGCAGCGGGTGCTCGAGTTGGCGCCGATGGAAACGACCGCGCACGAAAAACTGCTGGATCTCTACGAGCAAAGCGGCGAAAACGAAAAGCTGGCCGTGCTGCTGGGCAAGCTGGCCGACCGGCATCAGTCCGCCGGCGAAATGGAAACGGCGCAGGGCTATTACGAGCGGCTGCTGACGCTGCAGCCGGACGATCTGACCACGCGCGAAAAATTGAAAGACCTGCTGCTGGACACCGAGCAGAACGACGCGGCGATCGAGCAGTTGTTCACCATGGCCGGCATCGCGGGCGACCGCAACGATCAGCAGTACGCGATCGACGCGCTGCACGAAGTGCTCGTGCTCGACGGCGACAACCTGGCGGCGCACGAGCAGTTGCGCGACCTGTTCCTCGCCCAGGGCGATAACGACGGTGCGATCGGCGAAATCATGACCCTCGCCAAAGTTGCGCTGGACAACGAGGACGTCGACGGCGCGTTGGCGCAGCTCGATCAGATTTTGTCCATCGACCCGCGCCACGAAGCCACGCGGCGCCGCAAGATTTCCATCCTGCGCGATCACGGTCGCGGCGCGGATGCCGTCACCGAATTGTTCGGCGTGGCCCGTGCGATGGAGCGCGGCGGTCAGCTCGACAAGGCCGAAGCGGCGCTCAATGAAATTCTGACGATCGATGCGGATTCGGCGCGGGCGCACGAGGCGCTCAAGGATCTGTATCTGCAGTCCGGCCAGTCCGAGAAGGCGTTGGGCGAGTTGATGAAGCTGGCCGAGAACGCCGAAAAACAGGGCGACAACGCGACGGCGCTCAACTACCTGGGCGAAATCTGCGGCCTGGACCGCGACAACATCGATGCGCGGCGGGCGATCGCGCGCATGTATCTGGCCGACGACAACGTTTCCTCGGCCGTGTCGGAAATGCTGGCGGTGGCCGACATTCTGGCGCGCGGCGCGGACAACGACGCGGCGATCGAAACGCTGCGTCAGGCGCTGTCGTACGACGAAGCCAACGAGGTCGCCATCGAGCGGCTGGTGGCGCTGTACCTGGCCGAAAACGACGTGGATCACGCGGTCGAGCTGCTGCTGGACGCGGGCGACCGCGCGAAGGAAAACGGCCGTCTGACGCAGGCCGGCGTGTACTTCGCACAGATCGTCGAGGCCGCGCCGGACAATACGACCGGCCGCGAGCGCTTCAAGGAAACGTTGCTGGATACCGGCCGCAACGCCGAGGCGATCGAGCAGATGTTCGCGCTGGCCGATCTGTACGCGCAGGCCGGCGAGACCACGCTGGTCGAGGAAACCTACCGCGACATCCTGGGCGTCGACCCGATGCGCCGCGACGCCAGCCTGGCGCTCAAGGATCATTACCTGAACATCGGCCGCCTGGAAGCGGCAATGGATATTTTGTATTCGTTTGTCGGCCTGGAACGCGCCGAGGGCAACCTTGACGAGGCCAAGGCGTTCGCGCAGGAGATGCTGGTCATTTCCGAGGAAGACCGGCGCGCGCTGCTGGCGATGACGGAAATCGCCGTGCAGACCGGCGATGCGGCCGCGGGCGCGGACGGCTACCTCAAGTTGGCCGCGATGTCCGAACGCGACGGCCAGGCGGACGATGCGGAAAGCTTCTACGGCCGCGTGCTCGAGCTGGATCAGGCCAACGTGACCGCGCATGAGAAGATCAAGCAGTTGCTGATCGACCGCGGCGACGAGAGCGGCGCGATCGAGCACATCTTCGCCCTGGCCGATCTGGCGGTGCGCGAAGGCGACACGGCGCGGGCCGAGGCCTGCTATCGCGAAGTGCTCACGCTTGACGAAAACAACGAGCCGGCGCTGGAGCAGTTGGTCAGTCTGTTCGTCGCCGCGGGCGAAGGCGAGAAGGCCATTCCCGAAATGTTCGGTCTGGCCCGCTCGGCCAACACGAAAGACGATTACGCGAAGGCGGAAAAGTACCTCAACCAGATTCTCGATCTGGATCCGGAAAACACGCAGGCGATCGAGCTGCTCAGCCAGGTGCACATCAACGCCGGCGACACCGGTCAGGCGGTCAGCGAACTGTTCACGCTCGAAGCCGCCGCCGACGCCAAGGGCGACTACGAGGGCGCGCTGGAGCTGGTCGGCCGCATTCTCGAACTCGAGCCGGACAACCTGTCGGCGCTCAACAAAAAGGCCGACCTGGAAGAGGTGCTCGAGCGCGAAGGACAGGTGCTCGAAACGCTGCTCATCCTGGCGCGCGTGCAGCAGGAGCGCAACCTGTGGGAAGACTCCGAGCGCACGCTGCGGCGGGTGATCAAGCTGGATAAGCAAAACCAGACGGCGCACGAAAGGCTCGTCGATCTGTTGCAGCGGGAGGAAAACAAGCGCGGCGTGATCGACGAACTGTTGCGCTTCAACGCGCCGGTGCTCGAGAGCGAGGACGACGAGGCGATCGTCGATCTGGCCAACCGCATCCTGGCGCTGGACACGAAGTTCGAACGCGCGCACCGGTTGCTGGTCGACGCGTACAAGCGCCAGGGCGACACCGCCGGGGCGATCGACGAACTGTTCGTGCTGGCCGATCTGGCCGAGCAGGACGGGCGCGCGGCCAACGCCGAAACGCTGTACAAGGAAATTCTGGCCATCGACGACACCAACGTGATCGCGGTGGAAAAGCTGACGGCGATCTTCACCGACAGCGACCGCGCGGACGAGGCGGTGCGTTTGCAGCTCAATTACGGCGACGCGCTGCAGGTCGGCGACGAGGGCGCGGCGGCGCGCGAGGCCTACGAGCACGCGCTGCAGTTGGATGCGCAGAACGAGGACGCGCTGCGCAAGCTGAAGGAAAGCTACCTGGAAGAGGCCGACCTGGCCGAAGCGGTCGAGGTGCTTTTCCGTTCGATCGAGGTTTTCGACGCGAAGGGGCAGGACGCCAAGGCTGTCGCGGCGTTGGAGGAAATTCTCGATCACGACGAGCGCAACGAGAAGGCGCTCGCCGAACTCAAGGAGCGTTACCTCGCCGCCGGCCAAACCGACAAGGCCGTCGAGATGCTCTTTGCCGCCGACAAGCAGATGGGCGATCAGTGGGATGACGCGCGGCGCATCGCGAACATGGAAGACGTGCTGGGCATGCAGGCCGGCAACGAGCACGCGCTGCGGCGAATCATGGAACTGCAGGAAAGCGCCGGCGAGACCGAGCAGGTCATGGCCTCGATGCTGCGGCTGGCCGAAATGCACGCCGCGGCGGGCGATCAGGAAGCGCTGGAAAAAGACTATCGGCAGATCCTGTCGCGCGACGCCGAGCACACCGAGGCGCGCCGTCACCTGTGCGATCTGTATCGCGAGCGCGGCGACGTCGAGGCGCTGTCCGCCGAGTTGTTCGCCCTGGCCGATCAGTTGCGCCGCCGTTCGGAGTTCGTCGACGCGCAGCAGGCGCTGATGGATATCGTCGACGCCGGCGTGCACAAGGAGCGCGCGTTGCAGCAACTCGCCGACCTCTACGGCGCGATGGGCGACGCGGAGAAACAGCGCGAGGCGCGTTACGACCTGGCGACCAACGCGCGGCAGAGCGGCGATACCGGCGCGGCCGAGGACATCTACCTGGAAATCCTGCGCGAGGATCCGGAAGACGTACTGGCGCGCGAACAACTTATCGATTTGTACGCCGAGCACGAGCGCGGCGGCGAGGCGGCGCAGCAGGCGCTGATCCTGGCCGACAAGGCGCGCAAGGCCGGCGACGTGGAAACGGCGATCGAGCGCTACAACCAAGTGCTGCTGTACGATCCGTCGCAGACCAAGGCCCGCGCGCGGCTCAAGAAGCTCTTCCTGCAGACCGAGCGCACCGACGAGGCCGTGCAGCAGTTGCGCGCGCTGGCCGACGCGGCGCAAGAGGCCGGCGAGTTCGAGGCGGTCGAGGATTCGCTGCGCGAGATGTTGCAGTATCAGCCCGACAACAACAACGTGCGCAACGAGTTGATCGCTCTGTACGAAAACACCGAGCAAAACGACAAGGCGGTGATCGAACTGCTGGCGATGTCCGATCGCATCGCCGAAGCCGGTCAGGCGGACGAAGCGCTGGCGCTGGTCGAACGCGCGGTGCAGTTGCAGCCCGACAGCGAAGCAGCGCAGAACCGCCTCAAGGACGCCTATGTCCACGCCGGCGAAACGGCGAAGGCCATCGACTCGCTGTTCCGCCTCTACGAAATCGAAGTGCGCGCCAACCGCCGCCACAGCGCGGAAAAGGCGTTGCGTGAAATCCTCTCGCTCGATCCGTCCAACACCGAAGCCAAGGAAAAGGTTTTCGACCTGTTCAAGCTCGGCGCGACGGTCGAGGAGCAGATCGCCGATCTGCTGGCCCAGGCCGAGGAAGCCACGACGCTGGGCGACCGGCAGACGGCCGAGGAAGTCCTCAACCACGTGCTGTCGATCGATCCGGAGCAGGCCGAGGCGCGTGTGCGGCTCAAGTCGCTGTACGCCGAACCGGTGGCGGCGCCCGGCCCGGTCGTCGAGCATCCGGCGTCCGTCGAGGCCGAGGCGGCCGAGGCCGAAGCCGGCGTGTTCGAGGAACTGGATCTGACCAAATCCGCCACGGGCATCGAAGAGGACATCGCGATCGATTGGGGCGAGCCGGATGCGGTCGACCAGATGGTCGATGCGGATAAGCTGCGGGTCGACGCCGCGGTCGAAGTCGACGTGTTCGACGAAGTCGGCGAAGAGGAAGTGGAGTCGGTCGACGTGTTCGGCGAAATGCCGGGCGAGCGCGCCACCGAGCCCGAGGCGGTCGATGTCTTTGCCGCCGACGAAGCGGCGATCGAGGATGAGGCCGTCGGCGAAGAGGAAGAGGTTCTCGCCGAGGCCGAACCGGAGGTCGAAGTCGAACTCTTCAGCGAGCCCGCGCCCGCGAGCGAAGAGGAAGAGATCGCCGCCGAGCCCGAGCCGGCGGTCGAGGAAGACCTGTTCGCCGAAGCCGCGCCGGAAGAGGCCGAAGCCGCGCCGGTCATCGAGGAAGACCTGTTCGCCGAAGCCGCGCCGGAAGAGGTCGAAGCCGAGCCGGTCATCGAGGAAGATCTGTTTGCCGAAGCCGAACCGATCGCCGAAGCGGAAGAGATCGTCGCCGAGGCCGAAGCCGAGCCGGTCGAGGGATTCGAGAAGGCCGCCGCCGATCTGTTCGCCAAAGCCGAGCGGATCGAACCGGTCGAAGCCGAGGAAGGCGTCAAGATGGCCCGCACGGCCGCCGTGATGTTCGACTCGATCGAAGTCTCCAGCGAAGACTTCATGGAGACGGGCGAAGTGCCGGTCAAGCCGATCAAGGAAAAGGCGGAAGTCGAAAGCCGCATCCTGGAAGAGTTCCGCGAACCGGATACGACCGCCCCGTCGGTCAAGGCCGAGGAAGGCCTGGCCGATCTGCTGGGCGACCTGGGGCTGGAATCCGAAGCGGCGCCGATCGAGGAGCCCGCGGCCGAAGAGGGCATGGGCGACCTGATGGACGACATCTTCGGCAAGGTCGAGAAACCGGCGGCTGCGGCGGGCGATTCGCTCGACGATCTGATCGGCGGCCTGACCGAAGAAGCGCCGGCCGAAGGCGAAGCGGTCGACGACATCTTCCAGTCCTTCGTCGACAGCCTGGGCGATCAAGCGCGCGGCGGCACGACCCAGTCGCACTACGAACTGGGCATCGCTTTCCGCGAGATGGATTCGATCGAGGAAGCCATCGCCGAATACGAAAAAGCGCTGGCGCTGGATAGCGGCGATCTGGCCTTTGAAATCAACTACGAACTGGGCCAGTGCTACGTCAGCCTGAACAAATACGACATGGCCACCGAGTATCTGGAAAGCGCGTTGAGCGAAGGCACCGACGACGAGCAGGCGATGCTCGACCTGACCTTCGATCTGGCCGTGTGCCTCAAGCAGATCGGCGAGTTGAACGAGGCGAAGGAATACTTCGTCAAGGTCGACGCGAAATCCAGCAACTACCGCGGCGCGAAAGCCGAAATCGCCGAGTGCGAAAAGGGCAAGAAGAAAGGCAAGAAGAAGAAAAAGGGAGACGATGACGACAACATCGGGTTCCTATGATGAACTACCTTGATTTCTTCGGTCTGCGCCGCGAACCGTTTTCCAATGCGCCCGACCGGCGTTTCTACTGGAACGGCGAAGCGCATCAGCAGGCGCTGACCAAACTGGCTTTTGCGCTCGAACAGCGGCGCGGCCTGAGCGTGGTCACCGGGGGCATCGGCACCGGCAAGACCACCCTGGCGCGCCGTTTGTTCGAAAACCTCAACGAACGTCGCTACCACAAAGCGCTGCTGGTGGTCATTCACTCCGAGGTGACCGCCGACTGGCTGCTGCACCGCATCGCCCAACTGCTGGGCGTCACCGATCCGAAAATGAACAAGCTCGAGGTGCTCAGCCAGATCTACGAGCGCCTGCGTCAGATCGACGAGGAAGGGCGGATCGTCGCGCTGCTCATCGACGAGGCGCAGATGCTGGGTACGCGCGAACTGATGGAGGAGTTTCGCGGCCTGCTCAACATGGAGGTGCAGGAGCGCAAGTTGATCAACTTCGTCTTCCTCGGCCTGCCCGAAGTGGAAGACAACCTGCGGCTGGACGAACCGTTGCGCCAGCGCGTCGCCGTGCGCGTCAAACTCAGCCACCTGGACGAGGAGGAAACGCGCAGCTACATCGCGCACCGCATCAACATCGCCGGCGGCAAGAAGGGCATTTTCGCGCCCGACACGGTGGCGCGCATCCACCATTTCAGCAAGGGCGTGCCGCGGGTGGTCAACGCCATCTGCGACAACCTGCTGCTGGAGGGAGTTCTGACCAAAAGCAAATCGCTGACCCCGCCGATGGTCGACAAGGTGGCGGCCGATCTGGATCTGCGTCCCGAGGATGAGGATCCGCTGGCCGCCGTGCTCGGGCACCGCGCCGACACCAAACCCGCCGGGCGCGCGGCCGATTGGAAAGAGGTCGATCTGGATAAGGTGCTCAGTTTTTTGGATGATTAAAAAAGTACGGGCCGTGGGGGAGCACGGCCCTGATTTTGCCTCAATCACCGAGTCGCAGGCCAAGACCGGCAACCGAGGACTTTCTGAAAAATCTATGCTAGGGACGACGGAGCGGGTTTGGGTCTATTGTTTAGAAAAAAACGTGGTTCCGTTGAGTCGGGTCGGCTTATATGTGAGGATCTCGTCCATTGCTCCTCTCCGCCCCTAGCATTATTTCCGTTTCAGAGATCGATTGGCTTGTCAGCCTTTCTGCCGTATATACTTTGCAAACCAGGGACCAAATTCGGTATCCAACTGACCTGAGAAAGCGAACTATTTGAATTATTGAAAAAAATATTTTTTAGTGTTTTCAAGGAGCTAAAAAACTTTTCGAAAATGGCGGGGTATATTGACATTTAGTCTCGTTAACCTGCTGAAAATTCAGCGCAACCGCGGATAATTTTGCGCTTTTGGGTGTTGTGCAACGCGTCAATTCGACTACAATATTAAGCCAATGAACAAACGCAAAGAGATTCACGAATCCGGGAAAATCATCGGCTGGCCGCAAAACAAGGTGCGCTGGCTGATCTACTATTACCTGGTCGGTACGATTGTGGCGCTTTACACGGTGATGGCCGAGGAGTATTTCTTCGCCTGGGAGCTGCCGCGCCTGGCGAAAGTGCTGTACACGACGGCCTTTTTCCCGATCGGATTTTCCGTGCTGACGGCGTTTCTGGCGCATAGAAGGAAAGCGAAATCGTGAGCGTTCGCACGTGGGCCGCGCGCAACAGCCAGCCGATTATGGCGGTGATCATGTTCGGCGTGTGGGCGTTCGGTTACTTTTACATCGGCAGCATGGTGGATCCCGCCGACGGCGTTTCGCTGGCCACCAAGGCCGACGAGAAAATCCCCTTCGTGCAGATTTTCATTTTTCCCTACCTGGCGTTGTACTCGCTGTTTCTGATGCCCTTTTTCCTGGTGCGCGACAAGGAATTTTTCCGCGTGTTCGCCTGGTCGTACATCACGGTGATGATGTTCTGCTACCTGATTTTCTGGAACTTCCCGGTGACGTTTCAGCATCCGCAGATCGAGGTGGTCGACTTCAAGTCGTGGGCGTTGTCGGTGCTTTACGGCGCCGATCCGCCGGTGAACTGCTTCCCGAGCATGCATGCGGCGATGGCGATGACGGCCGCGCTGACGATCTATGCGATCAACCGCCTCAAGGGCGTGTTCGCGCTGTTTATCACCTTCATGATCGGCATCAGCGCGCTGCTGATCAAACAGCATTACATCGCCGACATCCTCGGCGGTTTCGGCATCGCGGCGATCACGTACTACGCCTACTTCAAGCAGCGCATCCACGAGACGCTGACGCGCGACCTGATTCGCGGCTACGAGGCGGTGGACCAGTACATCGACGAGATGCTGGAAAAGCGCCTGGAGACGGTGATCAATCGCCGGGTGGATATTCGCCTGCGGGAAATTCTCGGCGACACGCCGTTTGAAAAGAAAGAAGATCCCGGGAAGGACGAGTAAATTAGCCGTTCCCCGTCTAGTGTACGGAAACTTGAAATTGAACGCGGGGCGAAGATCTATTCGTCTTCCCCCGACGGCATATCCAGGTCCGTCAGATCCGTGGTGCCGCTTTCCCTTGTCCCTTCGACAATCAACCGAGGCTCACTATCCAATTCGCCGTCGTTCGCGCAATAAGCACAGTAGACCGTGGCGATTGTCGTGGCCTCGACCATATCGTCAAGGAAGTTCTGATCGATAACTTCCGGCAGGGTGACGATGTCGGAAGGGTAATCGTAGTAGAACCAAAGTTCGGAAATCAGGCCCGCGCGCAAGCCCGGGGGCGCCACGACCACCCAATCGGCGTCGGCGGATGAGATTTCGCCGCTGAACCGAGTCGCTTTGCCGTAGTAGATGTAGATCGCGCCGGGGTCGTCGGTCGTTCCCGGATCGGTGATGATGATGTCCGAGTAGCCGTCTTCGTCCAGATCCCCGCCGATGACTCCCCAGCCGAAGTTGCTGCCTTGTTCACCCACGAAGCGGACGCCGACATCTTCAAGGTCGACTTCGCCGGTAAGATCCGGGGAGCCGCCGTACACCAGGTAGACCACCGGAGTTTTTTCCGCGTCCACCACGGCCGGATTGCCAAAGAGCATGTCCCACACGCCGTCGCCGTCCACGTCGCCCGCCCGGCCGGTTGGGAAGCGAAAGTTTATGCTTACATTGGCCAGGTCCACTCCCTGGAAGGTGACATCGGCGCCGGCCGGCAACTCGCCGGGTTCCACGCTTTGTTCGACCAGGTAGACAATATCGAAGCCCGCGTAGCCGAAATACAGCAGATTGACGTACTCGGTCGGGTTCACCCAATTGACGAGCCAATCCCCGTAAGAGTCGCCGTTGACGTCCCCCGCCCAGTTGTAAGAGAAGGAGGAGCCGTCGACCGGATATTCTTCTTCACGAATTCCCGGGAGCAGGCTGCAAGGATCGTCATAGTTAATATCGTCGTCGTCGTCATCGTCGTCATCGTCGTCATCGTCGCCATCGTCGTCATCGCCGCAATCACAAGGACCCCACGTCTGGTCGTCCAGGCATATTTGTACGCCGGTGTCGCCGCCGGTGCAGAGGCACTCCTGCGTTTCGCCCTCCACGCAGCCGACGTTGTCGTTATCGTCATCGTCGTCATCACTGGAGCAATTCGCGAAGACCATGGCGGTTAAACAAAGAAAAGTGAGGAGGATCAGAATCGTCGGCTTGTTCATGGGCGTTTCCTTTCGGTCGATGCCACGACCAACAATCCCCATTATAAGCCGATGAAATAGAGGCGCTTCCGCTCAAGAAAATAATTACTGATACCGGCGAGCCCTGTCAACCGGATTTCCGGCAATTACGATTGTCCGAGTTTACGTTCGGCTTCACACAAGGAAGGTTACCCCAATCGCTCGGTCTTGCGGCGGTCGTAGGGCGTGCCGGGGCGCACGCGCCAGTAGCTTTTCGCTTCCGGCTGCCATTTGCGGTCGAAGAAATCCACACGGAACAGGCGCAGCACCAGGCCCACGGGCACGAACATCACCAGCCAGGCGACGGTGAGAATGATGCGCGTGGTCAGCCAGTTCAGCTTCATGGCGAACCACATCCAGCCCTTGAAGACCGGGCGCAGCGCCGGTTTGACGAACAGGGCCAGCACGAGAATCACCCCCGCCACGCCGCTCAGATACGGCCAGTAGGCGCGGTCCTTGTAAAAGCCCAAAGCGGCGAAGGCCAGCAGAATCACCGCCAGCGCGATGCCGAAGTTGCGAATGTCTTTTTTCTCGTCGCGTTTCTTCATGATCAATCCGGCCGGAAATGCTTGCGCCAGTCGAAGTCCTCGGCCAGCGCCGGCTGTTCGGTTTTATAGAGCAGGAACGGCCCGAGCGAGAGCACGTCCATCTCGGTACGCATGAAACAGGTGTAGGCGTCCTGCGGCGTGCAGACGATCGGTTCGCCGCGCACGTTGAAACTCGTGTTGATCAGCAGCGGCACGCCGGTGCGCTGCGCGAATTCGCCGAGCAGCTCGTGGTACAGCGGATGATCCTCGCGGCTGACCGACTGAATGCGCGCCGAGCCGTCCACGTGCGTGATCGCGGGCACCTCGCTGCGGATGACGTACAGTTTCGCCAGCCCCTGCAGCTCGCGTTCGGCCTCGGTGGTCGATTTCATTTTGTCGTCGGCGACCTGCGCGACCAGCAGCATGTAGGGGCTGGGGCGGTCGATGGCGAACCACTCGCTGATGTCCTCCTCGCGCACCGACGGCGCGAAGGGGCGGAAGCTCTCACGGTACTTGATCTTCAGGTTCATCGTTTTTTGCATGTCGGACCGGCGCGGATCGCCCAGGATGCTGCGGCCGCCCAGGGCGCGCGGACCGAACTCCATGCGGCCCTGGAACCAGCCGACGACCTTGCCGTCGAGGATGGCGTCGGCGACGGTCACGGCGATGCGCTGCGGCTCGACGCGATGGTAGGGTGCCTTATGGGCGACGAGGAACTTTTCGATTTCGTCGTCGGAGAACGCGGGGCCCAGGTAACTGCCGTGCTGATCGTCGCGGTGGTTGTCGGTTGCGCGCGAGCGCGGCTGATCGAGGTACTGGTGCCAGGCGAACAACGCCGCGCCCAACGCACCGCCCGCATCGCCCGCCGCCGGTTGAATCCAGATGTTTTCGAACGGCCCCTCGCGCAGGATGCGGCCGTTGCCGACGCAGTTGAGCGCCACGCCGCCGGCGAGGCACAGGTTTTTTTCGCCGGTCTGCGCGTGCACGTGGCGGCAGGTTTTGAGCATCACCTCTTCGGTGATCACCTGCACCGAGCGCGCCAGATCCATGTGCACCTGTTCCAGCGGGCTTTCCGGCAGGCGCCGTTCGAGGCCGAAGAGTTTGGCGAATTTCGCGCCGGTCATGCGCAGGCCGTGCAGGTAGGTGAAGTAGCGCATGTTCAGCTTGAAGCTGCCGTCGTCTTTGATGTCGATCAAATGTTCGCGGATCGTGTCGGCGAAGCGCGGCTCGCCGTAGGGCGCCAGGCCCATCACCTTGTACTCGCCGGAGTTGACGCGGAAGCCCAGGAAATAGGTGAAGGCCGAGTAGAGCATGCCGATGCTGTGCGGATAGCGGATGTCGGCCTTGAGCGTCACGCGGTTGTCGGCGGCCGTGCCCCAGCTCATGGTCGTCCATTCGCCGACGCCGTCGAAGGTGATGAACGCCGCGCGCTCGTAGGGGCTGGGGAAAAACGCGCTGGCCGCGTGGCTTTGGTGATGCTCGGGGTAGACCTGCGGGCCGTGGTAGTCGAGCTCTTTTTCGAGCACCTTGGGGATCAACAGTTTTTGTTTCAGCCACAGCGGCATGGCCATCAGGAAGCTGGGCAGCCCCAGCGGCGCGACGTTCAGGTACGTGCGCAGCAGACGCTCGAATTTTAACAGCGGCTTGTCGTAGAAGGCGATCAGGTCCACCTGGTCGATGGAAATGCCGCCCTCGCGCAGCACGTAATCGACCGCGTGGGCGGGAAAGTTCGGATCGTGTTTCAGGCGTGTGAAGCGCTCTTCCTGCGCGGCGGCGACAATGCGCCCGTCGCGCACCAGGCAGGCGGCGCTGTCGTGGTAAAAGGCGCTCAGGCCCAATATGTTCATTCGTCCCTCATTTCGTCATCAGCGGCTGCAGATCGCGCGGCGCCGGCTGCCCGTCGCGGCGCTGGAAGATGAAGCCGGGAGTGCGCATCGTCAACGCCGCCACGTGAAGCTGCGCGAGCAGTTCATGAGCATACTCACTGGGGGAATGGCCAAGCAACCCCTGCCGGGCCGTATTGGGGAGAACGTCGGCGAGCATCGGCGCGGCGTCGACCACGTTGGCGTGCACCAGCGCGGAGGTTTTCGGCAGCGCGCCGATGGCCTGGGGGCGCAGTTGATCATCGCTGAGCGACCAGAAGACGACGGCGAGGTCGATGTGGTCGATCAGGCAGGTTTTTTCCATCTGGCGCAGAGCCCGTCGCGCTTTTTTGGCGATGCGCGGATCGGGCGTGGGCGGCGGCTGATAAGCGATCAGCCGGTACATCAGCCGCGCCAGGAAGCTGTATTTCAGCGGCGCCTTCAGGTAACGGTCGCGGATTTTTTCGGCGTCGAGATCGCCGAGAATGTCGGCGGAATCGACCAGCACGCACACGACGTCGGGACGGTAGATCTGTCCGAAGGTTTCGAAGTAATCCTGCATCTGCGGCAGGTCGTAGCCGGGCACGCCGGCGTTGAGCACCTCGAACTTGCCGATGAAATGCGCGTCGAGCATGCCCTGCAACAGGGCGGCGTAGGTCTTTTCCTCGGGCACGCCCCAGCCGAAGGTTTTTTCGTCGCCCAGCAGGAGAATGCGGTACACGCCGGGCGCCTTGTGCTTGTTGGCCCAGGGGCCGCGCATGCCCTGCGCATTGGTGCGGATGTCCACGCCGCCGTATTCGCCCTGCAGGTCGTTGCGGTTGCGCGAGACGGACCGTTTCAGGCGCATGGTTTCGGCGTAGCGTTCCTGCTCCGCATAATAATTCATGCCGAAATCGTCGAACAGGCGCAGGTAGCCCTCGCCGGCGCCGAGCACGATCAGCAGGCCGACGAGTACGCCCAGCAGAATCCGCAGGAAATACCACCTTCGGCGCGCGGGCGATGTGCGATTGTCGTCGATGCCACGTTTCATGAGACCACTTTCATCCGACCTGAATTATGATTTTTTAACATGGCGGGTTCCGAGCGGTCAAACGGTTAACTTTTTCCGCAAACGACCGATAAATAATCTGTTGACACCAATTGTCGTGGTTTCCTAGGATGAATCGACGATTATTCCTGTAATTCGAAGGTTATGGAGGGGACACATGAAACGGAACGCCTTTTTTGCTCTGCTCGTTCTGGCGGCTTTTTCACTGGTGCTTATGGCCGGAAGTTGCGACGTCGAGAAGAAGACCGTCAAACTGAGCGATCTGGATAAGAAGTACAAGAAATACGAGAACACCGAATGGGACGGCTTGAAAAAGAAAAAAGTGCGTTACGTGGTTTCCGGCAGCAAGAAGGTCGACGAGTTTTCCAAGGACGCGGCGATGCTGTACGCTTCGTACATTCAGGCCGATTTCACCGCCGACAAACTGGGCAACACGTTGACCGAACTGCGCAAGAAGAAAGACAAGAAGACCCAGCAGGAAGCCAAGGACAACGCCAAGCTCGCCCGGAAGGTGCTCAAGACCGCACTGAAAAGCGCGAAGAACGTTTATTCGTCCGGCGAAGCGTTGGCGAAGGATTACAAGTCGCTGGTCAAAGACGTGACCAAGGCCCCGGCGATCGGCAAGGCGCTCAACCAAGCGCTCAAGAACATTCATAAGGTGATCAAGGAAGGACCGGAGACGGTCAACCGGCTGACGCACCAGGCGAAAAAGCTGGCCGATCTTTAATCGGCCGCGATCGTCGTTTCGCGCGTTGCCGGCGGACCGAGTCCGACCTGAAGGGAAGGGGTGACTGTCGTGGAATGGTTGTCGGAAAATTGGCAATTGGTCAGTGGTCTGGTGGTGAGCGGCCGGGTTTTCGATGCGCTGACCACGCAGTTGGGCATCGCGATCACCATTGTGCTGTTCATTTTCGGCATGATCTACACGCGCCATCGCAAGAAGTTGTTTATGGTCCTGTTCGCTTTGTGGGGATACAGCGCCGTGTACCATTTCACCGTCGAAAGAACGGAGGCGGCCGGCGAGGGAGGCAACCTGGTGCAGAACGTGGTCGGCGTCGGAGCGATGGCCGAGTTTTTCCTCGGCGCCGCCGTGGTGACCGGCGTGCTGTTGTACTTCGGTTTGGTGCGCGAGTGAGGATCCCCCCGAGTCACCCATGAGCAAACGCATCGGCATCACCACGACGGTTCCGCACGAGATCATCTTTGCCGCCGGGCATCGGGCGGTCGATTTGAACAACGTGTTCGTCGAAGACGAGCAAGCGCCCGCACTGCTCGATCAGGCCGAGCGCGAAGGATTTCCCCCCAACATCTGCGCCTGGATCAAAGGCATCTACGCGGCGGTGAAACGCGGCCGGGTCGACGCGGTGGTCGCCGTGCTGACCGGCGATTGCTCGAACACCCGCGCGCTGGCCGAAGTACTGGCGCACCAGGGCGTGCCGATCATCCCGTTTTCCTATCCGGCCTCGCCCGAACCGGCGTTGGTCGAAGCGGCGTTGGAGGACTTCGCGCACCGGCTGGGCGTCGAACTCAGCGCGGCCGAGGCCGTACGGCGGCAGTGGCGTCCGTTGCGCCGGCATCTGGTCGAACTCGACCGCCTCGCCTGGGAGGAAAATAAAATCTCCTCGCGCGAGCTGCACACGTGGCTGGTGTCGGCCAGCGATTTCGGCGGTGATCCGGCGGGCTTCGCCGCGCGGTTGCAGGAATTTCTGCAGGAAGCGAACAAGCGCCGCGGCGCGGTCCGTCATCGCCGGCTGGCGCTGCTGGGCGTGCCGCCGATCTTCACCGATCTGTTCGAGATCGTCGATCAACACGAGGCGCGGCTGATCTTCACCGAGGTGCCGCGCCAGTTCGCCATGCCCTACCAGTGCACCGACCTGGTCGAGCAGTTCTGCCGCTACACCTACCCCTACGACCTGGCGCACCGTCTGGTCGATCTGGACGGCGAAATCGCCCGCCGCCGCGCCAACGGCGCCGTCAATTACCTGCAGGCGTTCTGCCACCGGCAGATCGAGGCGGTCGTGCTGCGCGACCAGCTGCGCGTACCGATGCTGGCGCTCGAAGGCGATCGCCCCGGGCCGCTGAGCGGGCAGGGCCTGACGCGCCTGGAAGCGTTCCTGGAGATGCTGCCGTGACGCGCACCTACCGGTTGATCAGTCTGGGCTGCGCGAAGAACCTCGTCGACAGCGAAGGCATCGCGGCGCTGCTGCGGCGCGCCGGGTGGGAGGTTGCGCCCACGGGGCCGGTCGATCTGATTCTGGTCAACACCTGCGCGTTCATCGAGGAGGCGACGACCGAGTCGGTCGACACGCTGCTGGAAATGGCCGAGGCCAAGCAAGCCGGCGAAACGCGCTGGCTGGCCGCCGTCGGTTGCCTGCCGGAAAAGTACCGCGAAGAGTTGGCGCGCGAAATGCCCGAGCTCGACCTGGTGATCGGCGTGCCCGATTTCCAGCGGCTCGACGTGTTGTTGGAAAACCTGACGCGCACGGGCGAGCGGCAGATATCCTTCGCGCCGCACCCGCCACAATACGCGGGCGCGCTCGCGCGGTTGCTGAGCACGCCGCCGCACCGCGCTTTTCTCAAAGTCGCCGACGGCTGCTCGAACGCCTGCGCCTATTGCATTATCGGCCGTCTGCGCGGGCCGTTCCGCAGCCGGCCGCTCGCCGACATTTTCAGCGAAGCGCGCGAACTGGTCGCCGGGGGCGTCGTCGAGCTGGACATGGTGGCGCAGGATCTGACGCTCTACGGCTCTGATTTAAAACCGCACTCGTCGTTGCCCGAACTGCTGCGCCGCCTCGACGAAATCGACGGCCTGCGTTGGCTGCGGTTGTTGTACGCGCATCCGGCGCGGGTGGACGAGGCGTTGGCCGCGACGATGGCGCAATGCCGCGCGGTCGTGCCGTACCTCGACCTGCCGCTGCAGCACGTCAGCGATCGCGTTTTGCAACGCATGAGCCGCCCGCAGACGCGCGCGCAAAGCGAACGCGCGTTGTCGTGGCTGCGCACGGCGATGCCCGACATCGCGCTACGCACGACGTTCCTGGTCGGTCATCCGGGCGAGACGGAGGACGACGTAGCCGAGTTGATCGAGTTCATCCGCGCGTGGCGGTTCGATCACCTGGGCGCCTTCGCCTGGTCGCCGGAGGAGGGCACGGCGTCCTACGCGCAGGACGAGTGGGTCGATCGCGACGAGGCGCGGGATCGTCTGGATCGCGTGCTGGCGGCGCAGCAGGAAATCAGCCGCGAAAAACTGGCCGAGCGCATCGGCGGCGAAGAGGAAATTTTGATCGAAGAAGTGTTGCACAAGCACGACGACGACGCGTATTCGCACGTCGGCCGCAGCGCGCGGCAGGCGCCGGACGTGGACGGCGTGACCTACCTGCGCGCGCCCGCCGAGGACAGTTGCCGCGTCGGGCGGATCGTGCGCGGGCGCGTCACCGAAGCCGCCGATTACGACCTGTTCGCCGATCTAATCGAGTAGGCAATCTTCCAGACACAACGACAGCGACGTGCACAGACCGCGATGGTCGAAGGCGCAATCGTCGACGCACGCCCAGTCGTATTCCTCGTCGTCGCGGCAATATTGGCGGGCCTTGGCGCGCGACGGGTAGGCGCCGTCCAGGCGCGGCAGCGTGATTTCGCAGTCGTCGTAAATCTGCTCGACGAGTTCGTCGCAGGTGAGGTTGGTCAGCGTGTCGGGGTCTTCATCCTCGTTGCAGGCCGGCAGGGCGAGCCAGAGAATGCACAACAATCCTAAAAACAAAATGCGTTTCATGCGCTCTCCTCATGCGCGTTACAAACAGCCGCAGCCGCCGTCGTCTTCGTCGCGCTCCTTGGTCGGACCTTTCTCCTCGCCGTCGTCGGGCGGCGGCGTATCGTCGTCGTCGTCATCGTCGTCGTCGATCTCCCGGCAACCGTCGTCCAATTCGCCGTTGCAGTTCTGGTCGATCGTGTCTTCGCAGATTTCCTCCGCGCCCGGATGAATCGCCGGATCGGACTCGTTGCAGTCGTCGCCCTGGCAGATTTCTCCCGGGCTGCGGTCGCCGTCCCGATCGCAATCCAGACGGCTGAGCGCCCAACCGGCGAGGCTGAAGGTCTGCTCCTGTACGAGCAGGGCGATGCTCACGCGGACCTTCCACAGGCCGGCCGCCGGATCGTCGACGCGCACCTGCTCGACGTTGTTGAGGTGATCCGCGCCGCGTGTGGCGGCCGCCGCGTAATCGGCCGGGTCGAGCACCCAGGGCAGATGTTCGTTGCCGTCGGGATCGACCAGGCGCAGTTCGAGATCGTTGACCAGCGCGATGCTCGCCGTCGGATTCGCGGCCGGATCGTCCCAGGCCAGCGTGACGTCGAGCGCGGCGGTGCCGGCGGGCACGTCGATTTCTTTTTCGAAGGTCATTTCGTCGGCGGTCAACGTGGCCACGACGAACGCGTCGCGGTTGAGCATCGAGGTCGAGGTCACCAGGTCGATGTGGCCGTAGCCGGTGGCGAAGGACGGTCCCGGCGACGCGTAGTCGCGCGCTCCGGCGATGAACAGCGCTTTGATCAATGAGGAGGGCGTTTCGATTTCGCGGCGCGCGGCCAGTTCGAGCAGCAGGCCCGCCGCGCCGGTCACCTGCGGCGTGGCCATGCTCGTGCCGCACCAGCCCGGACCGCCGTATCCGTCGCCCGGCAGCGTCGAGGTGATGTAGCCGTCGTCGATCCGGTCGCAGCCCATGGCCACGACGTCGGGCTTGATGCGCCCGTCGGCGGTCGGGCCGCGGCTGGAGAAGGAGCTGACCGTGTTGCCGTCGTCGGCGCTGCCCACGGTGATCACGTTTTTCGCCGTGCCCGGCGGCGGCAGGCTTTCGTAGCCGCCGCGTTTGGCGATGCCGCAATCCCACATGTCGGCCATGTTGCCCGCGGCGAAGTTGATGCCCACGACCTGGCCGTACGTGCCGCGCGCGAATTCGTCGTAGGCGGCGGTGAATTCGTCGTAGGTGTTTAGCGCCGAGCAGTTTTCCAGCGATTCCTCGATCCAGTAGGTCCAACTGTTGTTGATCCAGGCGACGTTGTTGGCGAAACCTTCGCCGGCCAAATCGGTTTGCGGATCTTCGAAGTCCCAGGCGAAGATTTTTGCGCCCGGCGCGACGCCCGCGTAGAGTCCGCCGCTGAGCGCGCCGTTGCCGGCCATCGTGCCGGCCACGTGGGTCGCGTGCTCGCCGGCGCCCAACGATTGCATGTTGGTCAAGCGACCGCTGAAGTCGGAGTGGTCGACGTCGGCCTCGTCCCAGATGCCCAGGTTGACGCCCTGACCGTCGAGGTTCCAGGGATTGCGCTGCACGACGTCCGCGCCGGTGATCTTGCGTACGCGATCGTTCGCGGGCTGGAAGGACGGACGCGCGCGATCGACCTGCCACACGCGCGGATCGGCGAGCAGCGCCGTCAACGGCAGCGCCTTGGATGCGGCGACGGTGCGCAACGGTTCGTCGAGCCGCCGCACGCGCCAGGTCTCAGCGTTTTCGTCACGCGCCAGCGCCGGACCGATTTTCGCGATCGGCGGCAGCGCGCCGGCCCACCGCACGAAGGGCGGCACGCGATGATCGCCCGGCGCGGCGACGACCACGTAGCCGTCGGGCGGCACGGGCGCCAGCCAGCGCAGGCCGTAAGCTTGCGGTTCCAGGGCGGCGGGCAGGGCGGGACCGCGATCAAAACGCAACAGGAACGGGTGTCCCGCGTCGATCAGCGTTTTCCATTGCGCGCTCAGTTGCGCGGCGGACATCGTCGGGGCGGCCACGTCGCCGGCGTGAAAATGCAACGCCGGTCCGTCGCCGGCGATCGCGCCGAGCGCACACAACAACAGCAGCAACGGCAGTATTCGTTTCATTCGCTTACTTTAAGGCTTTGACGGCGAAAAGGGAATGGCGGATGGATGACGAAAAATCGCGTACGCATTTGTGTCGTTGAAAAAATCAGGGATGGCTTTTTCGACCTGTCGCGATCCATGGGTGGATCGCCATTTTCGGCAACCGGAAGTCGTTGCCGAAAATGAAGGGAAACAAAACCGTACTCTTTTTTTGCTGTAGATGAAAAAATCAGGGATGGCTTTTTCGACCTGTTTATGTCGCCGGCGTTCCCTGGCTGACCTTGAACCAGTAGTCGAGCTTGGCGGTGAAGACATCCAGGTTGCCCTCGGTGTTTTCCTCTTGGTAGTGCAGCGAGAACTCGAAGTTGAGGATCGTCGGCACGGTCCAGATTTGCGGGATGTAGAATTCGTACTCGGTGCGGCTGTTGCGCACGTCGAAGGTCACCACGTAATCCTCTTCCTGGATCGCGTTCTTGTTGGTCAGTTCGAGCGTGGCGACCAACGTCTGATCCTGGAAGCGGTCGATTTCTTCGACCTCCACGACCATCTTGATGCGCGCGCCGACCAGGCCGTCGGTGTCGGAGAATACGACCGTGCCCATATCCGCGCCGGGCACGAAGCCGAAAACGTCGTCCTCGTCGACGACCAGTTCGATGTGAACCGATTCATCGGTCGTGGAGTCGTCCTCTTCGTCCTCGGGCGCACAGGCGACGACGAGGAGCAACAGGCACAAAATCAGCGGCATCAAGTAAAACCGGCGCATCGAATCCTCCGGAAAAGAATAAATTCCCGCTCCCAATTTACCTATTCTACGCCGGGCTGCATGTCAACCGCGAACCGCGCCGGGGCGGATATTTTCGACGATACACAGTCTTGACCATCCCTCGGATAACCGTGTATGAATAAAGGACTCACCTCATGTTTGGAGGACGCCATGTGGGAACGGTTCAAGCGTTGGGTCCGCAGCATCTTCGGCGGAGCGATTGAAAGCGTTGAAGATCCCGAGAAGATTTTACGGCAGAACATCCGGGACATGAACGACCAGGTGCCGAAAATGAACGAGTCGATCGCGATGATCAAAGCCAACGTCACGTTGGTTTCCAATCGTCAGCGGGAACGCGCGGCGAAGATCGAGCAACTCAAGGCGAAGATCAAAGCGGCGCTGCAGGCCAACCGTCGCGACATCGCGCTCAATTACGCGACCACGCTGGAGCAGATCAACCAGGACTACGTCGGCGACGAACAGCAGCTCAAGATCAACGAGGAAGCCTACGACAAAGCGATAAAGGTCAAGGAGGCGTTCCTGTTGGAGAAGAAGGCGAAAGTCGAAGAGGCGCAGCGGGCGATCGCCAAGCACAAGCAGGCCGAATGGCAGAAGAAGGTCGCCGATGCGATGGAGTCGTTCAGCGTGGCCGGCGTCGACCAGACGCACGACGAGATGATCGAACGCATCAATCGCGAGTCGGCGATGAACCAGGCGCGCATGGAAATGGCGCTGGACAACATCGACGTCGCGGGCATCGAAATCGAGAAAGAGGCGCAGGCGCTGCAGGCCAACGAGCTGCTCAAACAGTTCGAAATGGAACTGGGCCTGAAATCCCCCGAGCCGGTGGCCGAAAAGTCGCTGGGACCGGGCGAGGAGGCGCTGGCCGAGGTCGAGGCGGAAATAGGCGAGGAAGTCGCCAAAACCGTCGGACCCAAAAAGGTCAAGCAGTAGATCGTCGGGCGCGAAAAGGCGCCTGATTCCACATTGTTTATACTTTACGGGCAGTTGCGGTTCCCGTTGGGGCGGGAAATAAATCCTCTTTAATAGCGATTTCGCTCTTTAGCAAACGGTCAATTAGACCGATGGAAGTGCTGGAGAGAAAAAAATGGCAGTCGGCACGATCGAAGAATTCGCTCTGCGATACCTGCTGGACAACACGCGGCTCGTCACCATGGTGTTTGACGGGAAGTTGAATGTCGTCGAGGCGGGGCAGGGCTGTACCGCCGTGCTGGGCTATCCCACCGAAGAGATGATCGGCCGCTCGATCTACGAAATCGTCGTCGTGGAAAACGACAGTGATATTCCGGACCTGGTTGAAGGCGAAGGCTTCGAGAACGAGATGATCCGCGTGCGCACGGCCTTCGATTCCGACCTGTCGCTGTTTTCCTCGTTCCATCGTGTGGGCGACGGTTCGCGGGCCTTTCTGGTCGGGCAGGCGATTCAGCCCGGGTCGCTCAAAAATAATGAAATCACGATGGAATTGCACAAAAAGGCGTTCAGTCTGGCCAAGACCGGCGAGGAACTGCGCCGCCGCAACGCCTACCTCGAACTGGCCAACCAGCGCATCCGCGAAAGCCAGGTGACCGACGCCAATACCGGCCTGTTCAAGCGCAATTACCTCGACCGCCTGTTGCGCGCCGAATGGGAGCGCGCCAAGCGGCACAACGACGATATTTCCTTCATGCTCATCAGCGTCGACGGCCTGCGCGCCCTGCGCGAGTTGCAGGGGCCCGAGGCGGCTTCGCGCATCCTGCGCGGCGTGGCGCGGGTGCTGGAAGGCCGCAAGCGGATCTTCGACGGCCTGGGCCATTTCGACACCGACAGCTTCTATATGATTTTGCCGCACACGGGCATGGAGGGCGCGTCGGAACTGGCCGACCGGCTGCTGACCATGCTGCGCGATCGCGAAGTGCGCATCGGCGATTACCCGTTCCGCATCTATTTGTCGGTCGGCGTGTCCTGGTACAACCTGCACCAGAGCCCGCTGAAAACCTTCGATGAGCTGATCCACAAAGCCGCCGATTCGCTCATGCGCGCGCAGATGGCCGGCGGCAACCAGGTGCAGGTCGCCGAAGCCGGCACCTCGACCCTGCGCATCGTTCCCTAACCAAGCGACAACGCGACAACTTTACCGCACCGCACGGATGGTCTATCCTTATTGACAGCCGCGCCGGTGCGGGTTAGGTTCGCCGCTTGCAGGCCTCGTTTGCGGCAAGGAGTCTCCATGTTTGGGATGAGCATGGGCGAATTGGTCCTGGTGATGGTCCTCGCCCTGATCTTCATCGGTCCGAAAAATCTACCCAAGGCGATGCGTACGCTTGGGCGCATGTACGGCTGGGCACGCCATCACCTGGCGGTGATGCAACGGGAGATCAACTCGGAGCTGCGTCGCATGGACCTGGAAGAGGCGGAAAAGGTCGTCGGTCCCAACGTGGTGCCGGAAAAAGCGCCGCTGAGCCCGCGCCAGCAGGCCCAGTTGGATGCGGAGCGCGAAGGAACGCCCGATCCCGGTCCGGCTTACGACACCGAGGACGAAACCGACACCGGCCCGATCGCGGTCGGCGAGCGGGAGGCGCGGGTGTTGCACGATGTGCCGGGCCTGCACCGTGGGAAATCCGGCCCCGATCCCGCTCCGGTCGATGAGGAGGCCGATTCGTGAGCCGCGAGCCGGACGCGGGCGCCCAGGCCCCGGAGAACTCCGCCGCCGATCAGGGCGTGATGGGGATCATCGATCACATCCGCGAACTGCGCAACGCGGTCGTCTTCAGCGTAATCGCCATCGCCGTGTGTTCGGGCGTGATGCTGTATTTCGCCGGCGACATCTTCCGCGTGCTCATGTTGCCGATCATGGAAATCTACGAACGCCTCGGGCAGGAGCAGCGGTTGATTTTCACCTCGCCGCCCGAGGGCTTTATCACCTATATCAAAGTCGGCCTGTTCGCCGGGTTCCTGACGGCGACGCCGTTCTGGATGTATTTTCTGGGCCGGTTCGTCTGGCTCGGCCTGCGCGCGTTGGAAAAGCGGTTTCTGCTGGCCTTCGTCGGCGTGGGATCGTTTTTGTTCGTGATCGGCGGCGCGTTCGGCTATTTCAAAATTTTTCCGCTGGGCTTGAGTTTTTTGATCGAAAATTATCAGGGGGAGTCGCTCAAAGCGTTGATCAGCATCCGCGAATATTTTTCCTTTTCGACCAAGCTGATCATCGCCTTCGGCACAGCGTTTCAATTGCCGCTGGTGATGTTTTTTCTCGGGCGCGTCGGGTTGGTGACCTGGCGCGGATTGTTGCGGGGATTCCGCTGGGCGATCGTGGTGATTTTCATCGCCGCCGCGGTGCTGACGCCGCCGGATGTGGCCACGCAGATCGGTTTGGCGATACCGCTGATGCTGCTGTACATGACCGGCGTACTGGCCGTGGCGATATTCGGCAAGCGCCGGCCGGCGGCCGAAAAGACGACGGCGGAATAATCCTTTTGCAAAACCGGGAAAAATCGGTAGCATAGGCATTTCAAGACATGCAGGCCGCCAAAGGAGGAACGTTGACGAATCCACGGGCCCTGACGCTGTGGGTATTGTTGCTGGTGGTCGTGCTCAGCGGATGCCAATCCGCGCAATCCACCCAATCGCCCGCCGAACCGGACGCCGGCGACCAATGGTGGGACGCCGACAGCAGCCCGGCCGACGAGCAGGCGCTGCGTGAGCGTGTGCGCGGCATGGTCGACGACATCCGCCAGCGGCGCGGCGATTATCAACTCGGACCGGAAGACAAGCTGCGCCTCACCGTGTGGAACCGCCCCGACCTGAGCAAGGACACGCGCATCCGGCCGGACGGCAAACTGTTCGTCATGCACGTGGGCACGGTCGACGCGGCCGGTCTGACCGTCGGCGAACTGCAAAAGCTGCTCACCGAAAAATTGAGCGAAGTGCTGCGCAATCCGCAGGTCGACGTCGAGATCCTCGAGTACGCCAGCAAGGTCTATTACGTGATGGGCCAGGTGAACAAGCCCGGCATGTATGCGGTGACCGCGACGACCAACGTGCTCGAAGGCGTGGCCGTCAGCGGCGGCCCGACGGAAAAAGCCAACCTCGGCGGCGCTTACCTGATCCGCCACGGCAACGTGGTGCCCATCGATTTCTACGCGTTGTTCCAGCAGGGCGACGTGAGCCAGAATATTTTCCTCGCCGACGGCGACATCATTTACCTGCCCAGTATGGACGACGCGAAGATCTACGTGCTCGGCGAAGTCAACCAGGCGCGGGCCGTGCCGCTGCGCAAGGCGCGCCTGACGCTGGGCGAGGCGATCGCCGAGGCGGGCGGCTTCAACGAAACCACCGCCTACAAACGCGCGATCAAGATCATCCGCGGCAACCTGGCCAACCCGCGCGTGTACACGGTCAACTACGACGAGGTGCTGCGCGGGATGAAGCCCGACGTGGCCTTCCTGCAAAGCGGCGACATCGTGTTCGTGCCCGCGGCCGGCCTGACCAAGTGGGACCGCGTGTTGTCGCAGTTGTTGCCGAACCTCAGCCGCATCGTGGTGGACGCCGCGTCCGTCAACTCTCTCATGGACAGGTAGCTCGATGGATTTGCGTTATCGTACCAGCGAAGTCGGTCTTTCGGATTACCTGCGCGTGCTCTACCGGCGGCGCATCGTCGCCATCCTCACGTTCCTGGTCGTGCTGCTGTCGGTCACCGTGCACACGTTTTTGATGACGCCGATTTACGAAGCGTTCTGCCTCGTGCAGATCAAGCAGGAGCAGACGCAGAATATTCTCCTGGGTGATCTGATTCAGCTCGGGCGCACCAACCAGGTGCCCGCCGAGATGGAGATCATTCGCAGCCGGACCGTCGCCGAGGCGGTCGTGCGCGAACTGCGCCTGGACGTGATGCTGCTGGAGCACACGCGCGATCTGGAAGTGAATCTCGCCGACGTGAACCTCGCGCAGGAAAAACGCGGGCAGACGCTGACGGTCGAGTTCATCGACGACCAGGGCCGCTTCGAGGTGCTGCACAAGGGCGACAAGCTCGGCGAAGGCACGCTGGCCGACGGCTTCAGCATCGACGGCTCGCAGTTCAACGTGCTGCTGGAGAAGGCCGAAAAGGGCGACTGGTTCAAGTTCGTGCAGCGGCCCTTCGACGCCACGGTGCGCATGGTGCAAAGCAACCTGGGCGTCGCCGAGGTCGGCGAGAAAACGCAAATCATCAAAATTTCCTATTCCAGCCAGTACCCGATGATGGCCCGCGACATCGTCAACAAGACGGTCGAGGTTTATCAACGGCAGAACATCGACGAAAAAAGTCGCGAGGCGCAGCAGACGCTCAAGTTCATCGAGGGTCAGCTCGACATCATCCGCGACAACCTGGACGCCAGCGAGGACAACCTCAAGCGCTTCAAGCAGGACCACGGCATCATGATGCTTTCGGAAGAGGCGGGCGCGCTGATCGAGTCGACCGCCAAGTTCGAGATGCAAAAGGCGCAACTGGAAATTCAAAAACACCAATACCAGTCGATGCTCTCGGCGATCGATAGCGAGGGCATCGAGCAGGCGTCGCTGCCCAGCCTTTCCTCGGCGGAGGATACCGTGCTGGCGAGCCTGGGCCTCAAGCTGGCCGAACTCAAGGGACAGAAGGGCGCGCTGCTTTCGGACATGACCGAGAACGCGCCCGAGGTCAAGGCGCTTACCCAGGAGATCAACGCGCTGGGTTTGCAGATCCGCACCGTGCTCAAAAACACCGTCGCCTCGCTGCAGGCGCAGTTGAACAAGCTGCACAACGTCATCGGCGGCTTCGACGAGAAGATCAACGCGCTGCCCGACACCGAGCGCGCGCTGGCCGGATTGATGCGCAGCAGCGAAGTGACCAACCAGATCTACACCTTCCTGCTGCAAAAGCACGAGGAAGCGCGCATCGCCAAGGCCGCGACCATCGGCAACATCCGCATCATCGATCTGGCGGTGACGCCCAAGTCGCCGATCAAGCCGCGCGTGCGCCTCAACCTGCTGCTGGGTATGGTCGCCGGTTTGCTGCTCGCGTTGGGCATGGCCTTCTTCCTGGAGTTCATCGACGATTCGCTCAAGTCGATCGACGAGGTGGAGCGGGTGATTCGCAAGCCGGTTTACGGCATCATTCCGCGCATCCCCGATTACCGCAAGGAGCCCGAGGCGGCGCGGCCCGTGTCGGCCAACCTGGTCACGCACTACAGCCCGAAAAGCCCGATCAGCGAGGCGTTCCGCACGTTGCGCACGAACATTCACTTCGCCGATCCCGACCAGCAACTGACCTCGCTGCTGATCACCAGCGCCGGGCCGAGCGAGGGCAAATCGACGATCGTGTCCAACCTCGCGCTGACCTTCGCCAACACCGGGCGGCGCACGCTGCTGCTGGACTGCGACTTGCGTAAGCCCAACGTCCACAACATTTTCGAAACGCAGCGCGACCCCGGCCTGACCAACGTGCTGATGAAGGAATCGTCGTGGAAAGACGTGCTGCGCGAAACGAAAATCCCCAACCTGTACATGATTCCCTCGGGGCCGATTCCGCCCAACCCCACCGAGATGGTCGGCAGCCAGGGCATGAAGGATCTGATCGAGCAGTTTAAAACCGAGTTCGATCTGATTCTGCTCGACAGCCCGCCGGTCGTCGCGGTCACCGACGCGGCGATTTTGAGCGTCGCCGTCGACGCCACGCTGCTGGTCGTCGAGTTGGGCCGCAGCCGCGCCTCGGGCGTCAACCGCGCCATCGACCTGTTGGAAAAAGTCAAAGCCAATCTGATGGGCATCATCACCAACAACATTTCGTCGGGATACAAGTACGACTATGGTTACTATTCGTACTATTATTATTACGCCGAAAGCGGGCAGAAAAAGAAGCGCCGTCGGCGCAGCCGCTACGGCTACTAAGCGGGCCGGAAAGGAGGCGGGGCGATGAAACTGCTGATCGTCATTCCGGCTCTCAACGAAGAGGAAGCGATCCGCGCGATCATCGAGCGATGCCTGGCCGCGCGCCCGGCGATCGTCGAGCAAACGCCGGTCGACGAGGTGGAGATCACCGTGGTTTCCGACGGCTCGTCGGACGACACGGCGAAAATCGCGCGCCATTTCGTGCCGCGCATCAAGTTGATTTCCTATCGCGTCAACCGCGGCTACGGCGCGGCGATCAAGCTGGGCTGGGCCAATTCCGACGCCGAGCTGGTGGGCTTTCTCGACGCCGACGGCACCTGCGATCCGCTGACCTTCATCCCGCTGGTCAACAAGATGCTCGACGACGGCCTGGACGTCGTGCTCGGTTCGCGCATGGGGCCCGACAGCGAAATGCCGCGCGTGCGCCGCGTGGGCAACCGCGTGTTCGCGTTGATGATCAACCTGATCGCGCGCACGAAAATTTCCGACTCGGCCAGCGGCATGCGCGTGGTGCGCCGCGACGCCCTCGACCGGCTGTACCCGCTGCCCGACGGTCTGCACTTCACCCCGGCGATGAGTTGCCGCGCGGTGCTCGATCCCGACATCACCATCGGCGAAGTGGCGATGAAGTATTCCGAGCGCGTCGGCGCGTCGAAGCTGTCGGCCGTGCGCGACGGCATGCGCTTTTTGAAGATCATCCTCGAAATTGCCATCACCTATCGGCCGTTCCGCATTTTCGGCACGCTGGGCCTGGCGATGCTGCTGCCGATGATCTACCTGTCGATCGGCCTGCTGCGCGATTACTGGACGACCGGTCTCGTCGACGACGGCATGATCTATCGCGTGCTGGCGATCATCGTGCTCAGTTTCGCCGGCCTGTTCGTGTTCAGCGTGGGGATGATCGCCGAGCGCGTCGTTGAAATGAAAAGTCCGTGGGTGCGGCCGCACCGCTCGTTCTACCGCGCCGTGCGGCGGCTGACGCAATCGGACGCGATGCTCTTGTTCGCCGGCGGGCTGCTGGTGATCGCGTTGATCATTCTCGCCCGGCCGGCGTGGCAGTATCTGCGCAGCGGCCACATTTACCGGCACTGGTCGCAGGTCGCGCTGGCGGGCGCGATGTTTTTGCTGTCGGTCGTGCTGTCGATGTTCGCCATTTTGCAGCGCATGCTGACCACCATGCTGACCACCGAGACCACCGAGCCCGATCCCAGCCATGATCGGGAAAAGATCCACGGCTGAGCCGATGCGCGTTTCGCTCGTCAACGCCCCGTACTTTCCGCGCTTCAGCCGGGCGCAACGCAGCCCCGGCGTCATCAAAAGCAACGTGCTGTATTACCCCTATTGGTTGGCGCACGCGGCGTCGCTGTTGCGCGAAAACGGCTTTGCCGTGCAGTTGCTGGACGCGGTGGCCGAGGGGCTCGAGCGCGCGGCGGCGGTGCAAAGGACGGTCGATTTCGCGCCGGCGCTGGTGCTGGTCGAAACGTCCACGCCCTCGATCGACGCCGATGTCGCCTTCGCTCGCGCGGTGAAAGAGGCGACGCCCGCGACGCGCGTGTTTCTCGTCGGCACGCACGTGAGCGCCCTGCCGGAAGAGACGCTGCGCGACACGGGGCTCGACGGTGCGCTGGTCGGCGAGTACGACCTGACCGCGCTGGTTCTGGCGCAGGCGCTGGCGGGCGGCGCGTCGCTGGATGCGGTCGACGGTCTGGCGCTTGTCGATGATCAGGAAGTTCGTCGCACAACGCCGCGCGCGCCGGTGGAGAACCTTGACGATCTGCCGTGGATCGCGCCGGTGTACCGCGAATTTCTGCCGCTCGCCGCGTACAACTTCAGCCTCGCCAATCACCCGATGGTGATGCTCATCTCCGGACGCGGCTGCCCGAACAACTGTTTTTTCTGCCTGTATCCGCAGGTGATGCACGGCCGCCGCTATCGCGCCCGCAGCCCCGAACATTTGATCGGCGAGGTCGAGTGGATCGCGAAGAACATGCCGGCGGTGCGCGAGATCGTTTTCGAGGACGACACCTTCACCGCCGACGAACAGCGCGCCGTGCGCTTCGCCGAGCTGAAAATGCAACGCGGCATTACGCTGCCGTTTTTCGCCAACCTGCGCGTGAACACGCAAGCCGAGACGATTAACGCCCTGGTGCGCGCGGGGCTGCGCAGTTGCGCGGTGGGCTTCGAGGCGGCCGACGAGCAAACGCTGGCCGCGATGCGCAAGGGCATTACGCTCGATCGCGCGCAGCAATTCATGGTCGATGCGCGCCGCGCGGGCCTGCTGGTGCACGGCTGTTTCATGGTCGGTTTTCCCGGCGAGACGACCGCGTCGATGGAGCGCACGCTGGCCTACGCGATCAAGCTCGATCCCGACTCGGCGCAGTTTTATCCGGTGTTTCCCTATCCGGGCACCGAGGCGTTCGCCTGGGCCGAGCAAAGCGACTTTTTGCGCACGCGCGAGTGGCGGCAATGGCTGACGCCGGCGGGCGGCCACGCGGCGGTGATCGATCAACCGGGTCTGACGGCGGCGGTGCAGTGGGCGTTTTGTGAACGCGCGTATCGCCGTTTCCATTTTCGGCCGAAGTACATTTTCAAAAAGCTGGTGCAGGCGATCCGGCAACCGGCGGAAGGCTGGCGCAGCGTGCGCGGTCTGCTGGCGTACCTGCGATATCTGCTGCGGGCGAGCGGCCGATGAAGCGCGTGACGGTGGCGATCATCGCCTACAACGAGGCGCGCAATCTGCCCGACACGCTGACCAGCCTTGCCGCGCAGACCTATCCGCGCGAGCGATTCGAGATTCTGGTCGTCGACAACGGCAGCAACGACGGCACGCGCGCGCTGGTGCGCGAGTGGATGCGGCGCTTGGACAATCTGCGCCTGGCCGTCGAGCCCACGCCCGGCATCGCGCCCGCGCGCAACACGGCGTTGCGCGAGACGAAGACCGAGTTGATCGTCTTCACCGACGCGGACGTGATCTGTCCGCCGACCTGGCTGCAAACGCTGGTCGAGGGATTCGACCGTCACCGCGAACGCGATTTGCGCACGGTGGCGGTGGGCGGCGGCAACGTGCCGGTCGCGGCGGGCAGCCGTTTTCTCGCAGCGTTGGGCGTGACGCTCAACAGTTTCTGGGGCAGCCACGGCAGCGCGCAGGGGATGCTTCACGAAGAGGACCGCATCGTCGAGCACATCCCGACGCTCAACATCTGCTACGACCGGCTGGCCGTGCTGGCCGCGGGCGGCTTCGACAACGCGTTTCGCATGGTCAGCGAGGACCCGGAGTTGAATCATCGCCTGACGCGCCTGGGCTACCGCATCGTGTTTCTGGCCGGCGCACAGGTCGAACACAAAATGCGGCCCGACCTGCGCTCGTGGTTCCGCAACGTGTACGTCTACGGACGCGGGCGCACGCAGATCATCAAAAAGCATCCCGATCATTTCCGGCTGAAGTACGCGGCGCCGCCGCTGATCCCGCTGGTGTTGGCCGCGTTCGTGCTCGCCCCATGGCTGCCGTTGTTGGCGTTGCCGCTGCCGTTGTACCTGGCGGCGACGGCGCTGCTGGCGCGGCGTTTGTGCGCGCGGCAGGGCAAGCGTCATTTGTGGTCGATGGCATTCGTGATTCTGGCGGGCAACCCGATCGCCTACGGCATCGGGATGATCCACGGTCTGTGGCACCGCTACCCGCCCTCGTCGCCGCGTCCGATTATCGATTAAAGTTCGCCGAAGCCTTTTTTCTCGACGTTGCGCAGCGCCGCGCGTTCGTCGGCGGTCAACGTTTCCAGGCGCTCCTGCGTTTGCACGTTCTGGCCGAGGTTGTCGCAGGCGATCAGGCAGCCGATCGGCGCGAAGAACTTGTCGCGCTTGGACAGCGTGAGCGCCTTGGCGCGAAATTCGCGGTACGGCTCGTCGGTCCATAAATCCAGGAAGCGTTGTTGGTGGAGGTTGCCCAGCGGCATTTTGTCGGCCTTGCAGCAGGGGATGACCGCGCCGTCGGTTTTGACGCGCGCGTAGGTCCAGCCGACGCAGCAGGGCAGCGAGTCGACCATGTCCGCGTCGTAGGCGCCGGTTTCGGCGGGCGTGGAGATGCGCCGCAGGAACGCGCCGTAGCCGAGGAAGCTGGTGAACTCGACTTTGACCACGTAGCGTTCCTTGTCGATTTCGCACTTGGGATTGAGCGGGCAGTTGGCGCATTCATTCATCGGGTAGAAAAAGAGCATCGCGTTTTCGACCTGGTTGTCCTCGCGCACGTCCAGCCGCCATTCCTTGCGCGGGCACAGCACGTCGAAGCGCGTGATGTCGTCGAGTTCGTATTTGAAGCCCTTGGGCAGAATCGACCGTTTGACGAACCGCGCGAATTCTTTTTTCTCCAGTTCGCCCGGCGCGCCGTGCCCCTGCGTCGGATCGAGCTCGAGGTAATCGTCGCGTTGCGGCAAAGCGCGCAACTGTTCGGCGACGCGCCGACGATCGTCGTCGGTCAGCGCCAGTTCGTCGGTGTAGCCGGGCACCGTGTCGATCGGCGTGAACTCGATGTACTCGGCCAGCGACTCGACGGCAAAGGTGACCATCGCGTCGAGGTCGCCGGCGTTGCGGTGGTTGACCACATGGTAGATTTTCACCTGCGGGTAATAGGTGCGTTGTTCGCGTTTGATTTGGTGCAACAACCGCAGGGTGTTTTGCAGCTTGAGCAGCGTTTTGCCCTTCTGGTTGGGGTGCGTCGCCTCGTAGACCTTGGGCGTGCCGGCCCAGACGCTGACGGTCAGATGATCGACGCCCAGCTCGACGATCCGCCGGCAGATCGATTCGGTCAGCAGCGTACCGTTGGTGATCACCGTGCATTGCAGGCCGTGCGCTTTGATGCGCTCGATGACCCGGAGCGCGTCGGGGTGGCAGAAGGGCTCGCCCGCGCCGGACAGTTGCACCTGTTTCGCGCCGAGCGCGGCCGCGTCGTCGATCAGTCTGATGAGCAGTTCGAGCGGCAGGCGGCGCTTTTTTTCCTCGCCGGAAAATTGCTTGTCGCGCATCAGCGGCGAATGGTTCCAGCAGCCGATGCAGTTGAGGTTGCAGAAATTGGTCAGGTCGATTTCCAGCAGTTCGGGCCCGGCGAACACGCGCTCGCCGTCGAGCACGCCGGCCAGGGCCAAGTGGTCGCCGACGAACTCCGCGTCGATTTCATCGCCTGCGCCTTCTTCTTCATCCGGTTGCGCGCCGGCCACGTCGCCCGCCTCGACGGTGTCGGTTTCGAAGCTGCGCAGATCGTTGATTTCGTCGATCAACATTTTCATGCGCAGTTCCATCGACAGCGATTCGTCGCCGATCGACGCGGCCAGATCGTTTTGCTTGCCCTCGGTGAGGTTGGTTTCGCGCACTTCGATCGACAAATCCTGACACAGCGCAAGCAATTCGCGGATGCGTCGGTTGCGCACGGCCGGCGTGTTCGTGCCGTCGACCGAGCGCCATAGGTAATGATAATCGCGCTCGGGCAGTTCGATGCCGAACCGCTCGGCATGCAGGTGCACCATCGTGCCGGTGATCACGTGCATCGAATTGATCGACTTGATCTGGTCGATCCACTCGGCGTTGGCGCGCACGAAATCCATCGTCTTTTGCCACTCCGCATCGGTCTCGCCGGGGAAGCCCACGATGATGAACAGGCAGGTTTTGATGCCCGCTTCGTGGCTGCGGCGGACGACGCGCGCGGCTTGTTCCGGTTTGAAGAAGCGCCGCTTGTTCATCGCTTTGAGCACGATTTCCGAGCCCGATTCGAGGCCCCACTGCAATTCGTAGCAGCCGGCGCGCGCGAGCTTTTCCAGAATCGGACCGTCCATCGCGGGCAGGGGGATGCCCTCGCCGTTGAAGCGGATCGGCAGTTGCGCGGCGATGATTTTGTCGCACAGTTCCTCGAGCACCTCGGGGCAGCCGTTGATCAGGTTGTCGCTGATGGTGAAGTTGTCGATGCGGTTCACGCGGTAGTGATACTCGAGCTCGGCGAAGATATGCGCGGCGCTGCGCGTGCGATAGTCGCCGCTGATTTGCTTGCCCTTGCAGTAGGTGCAGTTGCCGATGCAGCCGCGGCTCCATTCGAGAATCAGCGAGTCGCCGGGGTAGATGTCCAGATCGAATTCCTCGTAACGCGGGTGCGGCACGCGGTCCAGGTCCATGATCGGCTCGCGCTCGACCAACTGACATTCGTGGTTTTCGTCGAGCACCAGCAGGCCGGGAATGCCCGCCAGATCCCGGCCTTCGCGCACGCGCCGGGCCGTTTCCAGCAGCGTCTCCTCGCCCTCGCCGACGCAGTAACCGTCGATGAGGTCGCCCGCGTGGTCGATGAAAATCTGGCGGTACTCGGGCGTGAAGCAGGCCGGGCCGCCGAGGATGATCTTCGCCTCGCGGTTGTGTTTGCGGAAGCCCTTGATCACCTCGATGGTGATGCGCTCCTTCGGGTCGACGACGCTGAAACCCAACAGTTTTGGTTTGCGCTCGACCAGTTCCTTGATTGCCGCGTCGATCTGCCCGCGCAGGCTGTGCGCGACGACCTGGTAGGTTTTTTCGTTCGACCAGAAGTTCTTGTTTTCGACGTGCCAGAGCATGCGGTAGATCTCGTGGACGTCGTGGTAGAACTTGATGTTGAAGTCGATGACCTCGGTTTGCAGGCCATGCGCGCGCAGGTACGTGGACAGATAGGCCAGACCGACCGGCGGATTTTCGAAGCCCCACGGCGGCAGGGTGACCAGCACGGCGTCGGGCGCGGGCCGGATTTTCTTGTGCAGGCGGCGGCGCACCTGCTCTTCGATTTTGCGCAGCGGATCGTGCGGCGGCACGAAGAAGTCGTAGTTGAATTGAATGTCGAGACCGGCGACGAAAACGGCCAGTTCCTTGGCGCGCGTTTCGCGCCAGGAGAAGTTGTTGTAGCTCTCAAACGACCAGGTGCGGAAATGCGAGCCCTCGGGCAGCAGCACGTGGTAGTGCGCGCAGTGGATTTCCAGCGCCGCGTTCGGATACACGTAGCAGGGCGTGATTTCGTCGACGAAATCGATGCTCGCCGCCTCGTCGCGCAGCGTGCGCACGGTGGCGTGAAAATCCTCGTCGGTCTCGCCGGGGAAGCCCACCAGCAGATTGACGTGCGTTTCGATGCCGGCCTGTTTGGCGGCGCGCAAATTTTCGATCGCTTCGCAGGCGGTGTATTGTTTGTTCATCCGACTCAGCAGCGCGTCGGAAAAACTCTCCACGCCGAAGCGCAGCAGGAAGCAGCCGGCGCGGGCCATGAGCGCGAACAGCTCGGGCGTCAGGTCGCCGCGCGGCGCGATCTGCGCGAACCAACGGAAGGGGCGGCCGTCGGCGACGATCAATTCGCACAGCTCGGTCAGCACGTTCAGGCCGCCGTCGATCACCGGGTCGGTGAACTGAAAGGCGGAGATGTCCCAGGTGTCGCGGTGGCGGCACATTTCGTCATAGACGGCTTTGGCCGAGCGCGTGCGGAACACGCCTTCGGTCGGCTGCTCCTGGCAGAAGGCGCAGCGGAAGGCGCAACCGCGGCTCAGGCGTAGCGGCAGCAGCGGGCTTTCATATTGCGCCGGCGGAAATTCCTCGTAGGTCGGCGCGCCCAGTTCGTCGAGTTCGCGGATCGGCTCGCGCGGGATGTACCGCGGTTCGCCGCGATCGTTCACCCAATGCGCGCCGCGCAGATGCGTGGCCGGCTGCAGCCCCTGCAGGCGGCGCAGCAGATCGGCCAGCGTTTCCTCCAACTCGCCTTCGATGGCGAAATCGCAAATCGGCTCCGGGAACAAATTGCGCTCGGGCTCGATGGCCACGCGGTCGCCGCCGATGATCAGTTTGCGATCGGGCGTGAGCTTTCGCAACTCGGTGAGCACCGCCTGGGTGATCAGCAGATTGCCTTGCGACAAATGAAAATAAACTTGATGGCAGTTGACCGCGGCGATCTGTCGCGCCATTTGCGCGATGTCCAGGCCGAGGCGGGCCAGCGTGTCGGGCAGGCGTTCGGGCGCGGTCCACTCGTGGTAGAAGGGCAGGCGCCACAGGTGCTTGTTGTCGGCGGGCGCCTCATTGTAGGCGAGGATGTTCAGGTCGAGCCCCTGCACCTTGAAGCCGCGCCGTTGCAAATACGCCGCCGCCGACGCCAGAGGATAGGGCGGCAGATCGGTGTCGTCGGGCGGGCAGCGCACGAGCAGAACGTCGGAGAAAATTTCGGCCAAACGCGTGTACTCCATCAGCGGTTCGAGGTTGCTCTGGCGGATCGGTTTTTCCAAACGCGCGAGCAGTTCGTGCACTTGTTTCAGGCGCTCCAGGCGCAACGCGGGCGTGTTGCCGAAACGATCGGACCAGGCGACCTCGATCCAATTGTGATCCATCGTCGGCAGAATCCCATAGCGTTCCGGATAATCGCCGATGATGGAATTGTCCACCACGTTGCAGGCGTTGAGCGCGCCCATTTCCCGGTACAGATCGCGGTTGGCTTCCAGCCAGGCGAGCGTTTCGTGAAAGTGCTCGTCGGTCTCGCCGGGAAACCCGACCACGATGTTGATCCAGCAAATGATCTGCGCTTCTTTGACCGCGCGCAAGGTGTTGGTGGTCGATTGCGCGTCGGTCTTTTTGTTCATCAGGCGCAGCACGGCGTCCGAGCCGCTTTCCACGCCGAAGGTCAGCGTGTGGCAGCCGGCGGCGCGCAGCGTTTCGAGCACCTCGGGCGTGAGGCGCTCGCTGACCGCCGCGTTGGCGTTCCAGTGGATGTCCAGACCCGCGTCGATGATCATGTGGCACAGCGGCAGCAGCACGTCGAGGTTCTGCGAAATCTGCAAGTCGCTGAGCATGAAGTCGCGCACGTTGTTGTGCTCGACGTGGTAGCGGATTTCCTCGAAGACGTGCGCCGCGCCGCGCGTGCGGAAACTGCCCATCAGCTTGCGGTCGTTGCACAGCGTGCAGCCTTTGACGCACCCCCGGCTGATGACCAGCGGCAGGTTGTGCGTGGTGTAGAGCGTCAGGTCGAAATCCTCGTAGGTGGGAAAGGCGAAGGAGTCCTGATTCTTTTCCACCTTGCGCGACTGGCGCGGTTCGTCGTGTTGCGCGACGCCGGGCACGTCGAGCGGATCGTCGCCGGCCAGCAACGCGTTGACGAGTTCGACGGTCGCCAGTTCGCCTTCGCCGACGACGAAGGCGTCGACCAGGTTTTTCGGAAAATAGCGGCGGGCTTCGGCGGTGAACGCGTCCAGGCCGCCGGCGATGATTTTCACCTGCGGATTGCGCGCCTTCACACGGCGCATCACCTCGGCGGAGAGCTTGCGGTTGTCGCTGTTGAGGGAAAATCCCACGATCTTCGCGCCGCCCAGGGCCATCTCGTCGATCATCTCGTCGAAGGCGTCGCCGAAGGCGGCGATGGTGTCGGGCAGTTCGGCGGGCAGGATCCACGGCGTCTTGATCGACATGTCCCACCAATAGCCCAGCGTTTCCTGAAAACGGCGGTAGAGGAAGATATTGTAGTCGACGGCTTTGACCGTATAACCGGCCTGGCGCAGAGCCGCCGCGACGCACGCCAGGCCCAGCGGCGGACCTTCGGTGCCGTAGGGCGGCAATATCGCCAGGTGGATGTCCGGCGCGCCTTTCATGCGTGGCAGTGTACAGGGAGCGGGCTCGTTTTCGCAAGAGATCCCGCTAGTTATCGACATTGTCCGAAAATGTTGTTAATCTCTGGACACGAGACGGCGGATGAGTATAATAAGCCGCCGTGCCACCGTAGCTCAGTTGGTAGAGCAGGCGATTCGTAATCGTCAGGTCAGGAGTTCAAGTCTCCTCGGTGGCTTTTTCAAAGGGGGGAGGAGAGCTGGTTTTCCGGAACCGGAGAGCCCGCAATGGGGTCTACTGGTGGGAAGGAAAAAACCGGCGGAGCACCCATGGCCAAGCCCCAACGTAAAACTCCCGTCAGAAAAAGCGGTCGGACCAAAAAGAAAACCGGCCGTCGTCCCATCTGGCACTATCTGCTCTGGTACGGCTTCAACGTCGCCTTCTGGCTGACGCTCGTCGCGGTGATCGCCGGCGGCATTTTCGCCTTCAGCGTCGACAAGGACCTCACCGCGAAATTCGAGGGCAAGCGTTGGAAACTGCCCAGCCACGTCTACAGCGATTCGCTGACGATCCTGCCCGGCTCGCTGCTGTCGACCACCGGATTGATCGACCGCCTGGTGCGTCTGAATTATCAGCGCGTCGAGCGCACGCCCGACAAGCCCGGCGAATATTTTCTGACCGAAAACACGCTGGAGCTTTACCTGCGCGGCTTCGATTATCCCGGCGAAACCGTCGAGCCGCGTCTGCTGCGTTTGTCGCTGGGCGGCGAGATGGTCACGCGCATTTTCGATCTGACCAACCGCCGCGAACTGGCGCTGTTCGAGGTCGAGCCGGAGTTGATCGGCCGTTTCTTCGGGCAGGTGCAGGAAGAACGGCGCATCATCCCCTACGACAAAATCCCCAAGAGCCTCGTGTGGAGCGTGGTGGTGATGGAGGACGACGCGTTCTTCCGCCATCACGGGCTGAACTTCAAGGGGTTGTTCCGCGCGGCGCTCAAGGCGCTGGTGCGCTTCAAGGCCAAGGAAGGCGGCAGTTCGATCACGCAGCAGTTGGTGAAGAACTTCTACCTTTCGCCCGAGCGGACCATCACGCGCAAGCTCAAAGAGATGGTCATGGCCGTGGTGCTGGAGATGCACTACCCGAAGGAAAAAATCTTCGAGGTGTACATCAACGAAATCTACTTCGGGCAGTCGGGCTCGGTGGCGATCTGCGGCCTGGGCGAAGCGGCGCAATTCTACTTCGGCAAGAAGGCCGAGAACCTCACGCTGTCCGAGGCGGCGCTGCTGGCCGGCGTGCTGCGCAGTCCGGGCGTGTACGATCCGCGCGCGCACGACGAGCGCGCGAAGGTGCGCCGCGATTACATTCTGCAGCGGCTGGCCAAGACGCCGCGGGCGCTGGCCGAGCTGCAGGTGACCAAGGAGATGCTCGAACAGGCCAAGAGCCAGGATCTGGCCGTGCACAAGCATCTGCCGCCGCGCAACATCGCGCCGTACTTCCTGGATCTGCTGCGCCAGCAACTGGCGCGCACCTACGGCGAGGACGTGCTGCAAAGCGAAGGCCTGAAAATCTTCACCACGCTCGACGTGACCGTGCAGCGCATGGCCGAGAGCGCGATCACCGAAACCGTGGCGCAATTGGAGAAGAACAACGAGAAGCTGCGCGTCAAGGACGACAACAAGCTGCAGGCGGCGATCGTGGTGATCGAACCGTCGACCGGCTACGTGCGCGCGATGGTCGGCGGGCGCGATTATCGCTCCAGCCCCTACAACCGCGCGGTGCAGATGCAGCGGCAGGTGGGATCGGTCTTCAAGCCGGTCGTCTACACGGCGGGCTTCTGGCGCGCTTACAAGGACCGCGATTTCAAGTTCAGCGGCGCGACGATGCTGGCCGACGAGTCCTTCTCGATCACCAGCGGCGGCAAGAAGTGGTCGCCGCACAACTTCGACGGCAAGTACGAGGGGATGATCACCGCGCGGCGGGCGCTGGAGGGCAGCCGCAACGTGCCCACGGCCAAGGCGGCGCTGATGATCGGCATCGACAATATCATCGACACCGCGCGGGCGATGGGCGTACAGGCCGATCTGCCGCCGTATCCCGCGCTGAGCCTGGGCGTGGCCGAAATGAGTCCGCTGGAGATCGCCGGCGCGTACACGACGCTGGCCAACCAGGGCTATCACAGCGAACCGCTGACGATCCGCGACGTGGTCGACCGGCAGGGCAACGTGCTGGAAAAACGGTCGGTCAAGGCGCGCCGGGCGCTGCCGGCGGAGGTCGTGTACCAGACGACGAGCCTGATGCGCGGCGTGGTCGAGCGCGGCACGGCGGGCGGTTTGCGCCGCCAGGGCTACAAAGGCCCCGCCGCGGCCAAGACCGGCACGACCAACGACGCCAAGGACGCCTGGTTCGTCGGTTTCACCCCCGAGATTCTCGCGGTTACCTGGGTCGGTTTCGATCGCGATCGCAACGTCGGCCTGACCGGCGCGCGGGCGGCATTGCCGATCTGGGCGCACTTCATGATCCAGTACACGCACGGCCAGATGCAGCCGGATTTCGAGCCGCCGCCGGGAATCGTCTTCCGCAAAATTTGCCAGGATTCCGGGATGCTTTCGCGCTATAATTGCCCCAAAGTCGTCGAGGAGGCCTTCCTGGAGGGCGCCGCCCCCGAGGAGGAGTGCGATTTGCACCGCGACGGCCTGCTGGAATTCTTCCGTAAAAAGGGCCTGTAATATGCGGCTGGCGCTATGGCTGACGATCGGACTGCTGGCGGTCGCGATTCTGAGCGGTTGCACGATCCAACTGCGTCCGGATCGGCAGGTCGAGCCCGAGCCGCCCGCCGAGGCGACGCCCGCGCCGGAAGACGACACCAGCGACGATTTCGCGCCGACGCAGCCGCCGGTCGATAATGGACCGGACGAACTCGACCAATTTCTGGCCGATGAATCCGCCCGCGATCAGGTCGACGAGACGAACATCGTTGAGGATCCGCCGGTCGAGCCCGAGCCGGAGCCCGAACCACCCGCGCTGGTCGAGCGCAACATCACCCCGATGCCGTCGCAGGAAGCGCTGGCGCCGTTGGATGCCGGCCGGCTGCAGGCCGGGGGGCGGGCGTCGACGACCCGCCGGCGCGCGGCGATCGCGCTGATCATCGAGGGGCACGATCTGCAGGCGCAGGACAACGCCTACCTGGCCGAAAAGCGTTTCGAACGCGCGATGTCGGTCGATCCGTCCTGCGGCGAGGCCTACCTGGCGCTGGCCGAATTGCGTTTTACGCAGCAGCAGTGGGGGCAGGCGGCCGATCTGTCGACCAAGGCGGCCCTGCGCCTGGGGCGCGACAATTACTTTCTGGCGCGGGCGCATCTGGTGGCGGCCAAGGCGCTGGTCAACGACGAACAGCCCGCCAAGGCGCTGGCGCAGGTCGAGCAGGCGCTGGCCGCCGAGCCCGGCAACGGCGAGGCGCTCCGGCTGCAACAAGAACTGCAAGCCTACCTGGGCAAAGGCCGCTAGCTCGTTCGGCAGATCATTTCCTGGCTTCAACACCATCTTCTTTTACTCAAGGCAAGGCTTGAAATAACAAGAAAGCGATTTCGATTTGGGGTGCTCCGAGAAGAACGCCGGGCGAAACCGAACAACGTTGAAATGGATTTCCGCGCAGGATCTTCAAGCCCGCAGGGCGCAGGTCAGTAGCGAAGGGCGAAACCGAACAACGTTGAAATGGATCTCTGTGCAGGATTTTCAAGCCCGCAGGGTGCAGGGCGTCTCTTCAAGCCCGTAGGGCGCAGGTCAATAGCGAAGGGCAAAGCCCTGGTAAAAGATGGAGCAAATTCAAGCAAACCCCCCAAAGGGGTGCAGGTGATGCCGACAATCCGACAATCGCCAGGGATTTGGACAAAACCGGTGGCACTGATACGCCGAACGCAGTGAAGCTTATCAGTGTTTATTTAAACACTGATAAACTCGCTCGCCTTGCTCGTTCGTGTATCAGTGCCACCGAAGAATGATTCGTATTCACTGTTATGCTCACTCAGATGTTTCGCTCGCAAAACAGTGCTGCCGGGTGGGCATCGTTCGGAAGGTTATTTCATCCGCTCCAAGTACACGGGCAACTCGACGGGATCGCTCTGCTCGGCGAGGTAAACGGCGATCTGGCCGACCAGCCGCACGCCGGGGCGTTCCAGCCGGGCGGCGACGCCGAAATCGACGCTTTCGCGTGCGGGGAGGGTCAGCGGCAGCGAGGATTCCAGCTCGATGCTCAACAGCGCGTCGGGTTTGCACTCGATGCGCTCGATGGTCAGCGGCTCGTCGGTGTTGTTGATCGCCCGCGCTTTGGTTTTGTATTCCTCCAGCGCGGTGGTCGAGCGGATGCGGCGCGGCGCCAGTTCCAGCCGGCGCAGGATCACCCCTTCCATCAGCAGCTTGATTTCCGGCCGCACCGGGTCGGTGGTGTGCAGAATCACCGCCTTGGATTGCGGTCCCCACAGGCGGGTCGAGTTGAGGCGCACGTGCACCAGCAGGCGGCTGTTGCCGGAGATGGTTTCGCCGTCCAGATGCGCGGTGGTGCAGCCGCAGGTCGTTTCCACGTGGTCGATGGCGATGCGCGCCGGCGCCGGGTTGATCACCAGGAAATACGCGTCGACGACCTCGCCCTCGTAGATCTGGCCGAAGCGGAAGGTGCCCTCGTTTTCGGTGACGATCACCGCGTCGTCGCGTGAGGCCGGCATTTCGACGGAACCGCAGGCCAACGGCAACAACAGACAGAAGATGATCGCGAAATAATGTTTCACGCGGCTATTATTGGCAAAAGGCCCGGCGGATGGCAAGAGGAATCTCGATTTATTACGACAGGTTATAAAAAAAGGGCGAGGGAAATCCCCCCGCCCCGTTCGGTAACCAAAGCGAATTAGATGTCGACTTCGTCGATGGTGACGCCGACTTCGGACAACGCGGTCTTCACCGCGTCTTCGCCGGTCTTCACGCGCTTGAAGAAACTTTCGGTGCGTTTCAGATTCGCCGGGCTGAACGGCTCGATGCCGACTTTGCCCATCATCATGGCCATGGTGGCCGCACGCGGACCGCCGGTCAGACCGTCGACCAGCATGCCCAGCATCGTGTTGATGCCGCCCTGTTTGAGCACGAAGGTGATCACGTCGGCGCCTTCTTTGTGGCCTTCGCCCACGCTCGCCGCGCCGGCATCGTCAAACGCCAGATGCCAATCCGGACGAGGCACGCGGCCTTCTTCCACATCGGTCGTCAGGTTGAACGTAATCGGGTCGCCGGCCACGTTGGTGGACAGCTTGGGCAGAGCCGCCATGAATTTGTCCATCGGGACTTCGCTCAGTTTCATAACGCAATCCTCCTGCATCTATGTGAGAAAAAAACATGTAGCCGATATGAAATCGGAATGCCGATGTAATACCCAATGCCGCAAGTTCTCGCTGAAAGCCTGCGCATTGTACCGATAATCGCGACCCGGGGCAAGGAGAAAACGCAAGAAAACAATTAAAATGAAAAATTTATTGAAACAGCGTGAATTTGATAACAATAGGCGGGAAAAGGGTTTTTGCGAGTTTTGATAGATCGGTAACTTGAATATCATGAAATGCTAATAATATTCTTTTTGTGGCATTTCTGTTGGCCGGTCGTCGAATTTGCTTTTGTATTTTCATTGGTTAGAAAAAGGCGTCTAACGCCGTGCGGCAAAAATGATTGAACGTTCATTCATTTTTGTCCAAATTGGGCTGGCGTCCGGCGGTTCGATGTGATCGAATAGCCGGAAAATATTCGGCAAGGACGAACCATGAACGCTTCCGATATTCTGCCCGCGTTGCGCTACATCGAGGTCGTGCCGGTGGAGACCGAGGCCGGCCGGCATTTCCTGTTGCGCGATCCCAAGCAACTGTCCGACCGCATGCTGACGGTCTCGCAGGCGATTCTTTTCTGCCTGCAGGCCTTCGACGGCGCGACCCAGGCCGAGACGCTGCGCCTGATGTGGCGCGAGGCCAGTCAGGGGCAGGATCTGCCGTTGGAGCATCTGGCGGAGCTCATCGAGCAGTTGGACGAACTGTACCTGCTGGTCAACGATCGCGCGTTGACGCGGCTGAACGAACTGCGCGGCGAATTTGCGGAGATGTCCGTGCGGCCGATGCGCCTGGCCGCGCCGGCCGACGAACTGCGGCAGGTGCTCGACGCGTGCTACGCGCAGGCCGGATTGGCGCTGCCCGGCGAGATCGAGACCGTCGACAACCGTCTGGGCGTGCTGATCGCGCCGCACATCGACTACATGCGCGGCGGGCCGGCGTACGGCCTGGCTTATACGCAGATGAAGCAGCATTTCTCCGGCGAGGTCGTGCTGGTGCTGGGCACGAATCATCAGGAACATCAAACGGCGCTGGCGTTGACGAAAAAGGGCTACCTCACGCCCTGGGGTGAGGTGAGCGCCGACGTCGAGCTGGTCGAGCGTCTGGCGGCCGCGCTGCCCTTCGACGCGTTCACCGACGAATTCTGTCATCGCGACGAGCACAGCATCGAGCTGGCCGCTTACGCGCTTAAACACGCCTTCGGCGACGCCTGTCCGAAAATCGTGCCGGTATTGTGCGGCAGCTTCGAGGAATTTTTGCAGCGCGGGCTCGATCCGCTGCAGGACGAAACGCTGCGGGCCGTGCGGCAGGCGCTGACCGAGCTGGCAACGGCCGAGGGCGAACGGTTGGCGATTATCGCCAGCGCCGACCTGGCGCACATCGGCCTGCAGTTCGGCGACGGCAAGCCGGTCGATCAGGCGGTGCTCGACGCCTGCCTGGACCGCGACCGGTTGTTGCTCGAAGCGGTGACGGCCGGCAAGGCGGACGAGTTTCTGGCGCGCCTGGTGGCCGAGCGCAACGCGCGTCACGTGTGCGGCGTCGCGCCGATCCACTACGCGTTGGCCGCGCGCGAAACCGGTGCGGCGACGGAAGCGAGTTTGAATTATTGGCGCGCCGAGGATGAAAGCGGCGCGGTGACCTTCGCCGCGGCGGCGCTGTTGCGGCCCTAGGCCCAGGTGATCAACGACAAGTCGAAGTTGGTGACCATGTCCGGATGCGACGGCGCGATGCGCACGCCGAAGCCCTGCCGTCCCGAGGTTTCGCACATCAGCTTGCGATGATAGAAATGCCTGCCGTTGTCCAACAGGCGGCCGTTTTCCATCGGCAGCGCTTTGCCGGCTTCGATTTTTCCCTGCGGATCGATCTGGCCGGCGAACACTTCCACCACCACGTCTTCCGGCGCGAGGCTGCCCAGGTCGACTTCCGCTTGGATCTCCAGCGGCTCGCCGACTTCGTAGGCTTCGCGCTGCTCGTAGGTGACGTTGACGATCTTCACCTCGTTCCATTTCTGGGCGATCTTCTGTTTCCAGTCCGCCAGGGCGCGCGCCCGCTGGTAGTCGTCACGCGCCAGCGCGCTGCAGCGGGTGGAGGCGGGCAGGTAGAAACTCTCGGCGTATTGCTTGGTCATGCGATGCGTGTTGAACACCGGGCACAACTGACGCATCGACTGTTTCATCATGCCGATCCAATGCCGCGGCAGATGCTCGCGGTCGCGGTTGTAAAACAGCGGCACGATCTCGCGCTCGAGCAGGTTGTACAGCGCGTTGGCCTCCACGTGATCCTGCGTGGCGATGTCCGAGTAATCCTCGCCCATGCCGATCGACCAGCCGACTTCCGGGTTGTAACCCTCCGCCCACCAGCCGTCGAGCTCCGACAGGTTCAGACCGCCGTTGATCGACACCTTCATGCCCGAGGTGCCGCTGGCTTCCATCGGCCGGCGCGGCGTGTTGAGCCACACGTCCACGCCCTGCACCAGGTAGCGCGCCACGTTGATGTCGTAGTCCTCGAGGAACACGAAGTGCCGCCGGATTTCCGGGTTGCGCGCGAAGTGCACGATCTGCCGGATCAGCTCTTTGCCGTGCATGTCGTTGGGGTGCGCCTTGCCGGCGAAGATGATCTGAATCGGCCGCTCCGGGTCGGTCAGCAGGCGCCGGATGCGATCCGGGTTGCGCAGGATGAGCGAGGCGCGTTTGTACGTGGCGAAGCGGCGGGCGAAGCCGATGGTCAGGATGTTCGGATTGAGCACCTCCAGCGCCTCGTCGACTTCGGTTTTGGGCGCGCCGCGATGGAGCAGCTTGTCGTTCAGATGACGCCGGGTGAAGTTCACCAGCCGTTCGCGCCGGCGGACGTGCGTGCGCCACAGTTCCTCGTCGGGAATCGAGAGGATCTTCTCCCAGTACTTCTGATCGTCCTGGTAGAACTGCCACCCTTCGCCCAGGTAGGTGTCGAGCAGCTCGGCCATGTCCTTGCTGATCCAACTGCGCACGTGAATGCCGTTGGTGATCGCGTGGATCGGCACTTCCTCGCGGGGCACTTCCGGCCACTGGCCCTTGACCATCTCCTTGGTCACTTCGGCGTGCAGCTTGGAAACGCCGTTGATGTAACTGGCGTGGCGGCCGGCGACCAGGGCCATGTTGAAGCCCTCTTCGGTGTTGTTCGGATTCTGCCGGCCGAGGCCGTAAAAGGCTTTCTTGGTCAGGCCGAGGCGTTCCGGGTAGTCGCGCAGGTACTTTTCGATCAACCCCGGGCTGAAGATGTCGAAGCCGGCCGGCACCGGCGTGTGGGTGGTGAACACGTTGGACGAACCGACCGCCTCGCGCGCCTCGTGATAGCTCAGGCCGGCTTTTTCGCGCAGCAGCCGGATGCGTTCGAGGGTGGAAAAGGCGCTGTGGCCTTCGTTCATGTGGCAGACGCTGGGGACGATGTCCATCGCGTGGAGGGCGCGAATGCCGCCCAGGCCGAGCACGGTTTCCTGCTGGATGCGCATTTCCTGATCGCCGCCGTAGAGCGTCTCGGTAATGCTGCGATCCTCCGGACCGTTTTCCGGCACGTTGGTGTCCAGCAGGTATAGCGGAATGCGGCCGACCTGCACCTTCCAGATCTGCACCTGCACCGTGTTTTGCGGGAACCAGATCTGCACCTTGAGCGGATGCCCGTCGGTGTCCATCACCGGGCGCATCGGCAGGTTGAAGAAATCGTTGGTCGGATAGCTTTCCTGCTGCCAGCCGTCGACGTTCAGGTACTGGCGGAAGTATCCCTGCTGAAAAGCCAGACCGACCGCGACCATCGGCAGGCCCAGGTCGGAGGCGCTTTTGACCGTGTCGCCCGACAACACGCCCAGACCGCCCGAGTAAATGGGAATGCTTTCGGTCAGGCCGTATTCCATCGAGAAGTAGCCGATGCGCACGTCTTTGTAGTCGTAGTTTTCCTCGTACCACGAACGGCGCGTCATGTAGGTGTGCAGCGCGTTGGCCACGCGCGTCAGGTGCGAACAGAATCCTTCGTCGGCCGCCAGTTCCTCCAGCCGCTCCTGATCGACCTGACCCAGCATGCGCACGGGATTGTGGTAAACCTTTTCCCACAGGTCGCGGTCCATGCGCCGGAACAGGGCGATGGCGTCATGATGCCACGTCCACCACAGGTTGTAGGCGATTTCCAACAGCGGCGCCAACCGTTTGGGGAGCTTCGGTTCGACGTTATATACAAAGATACGCGGCATGTTCACACCTCCATCCGATTCGTTCGGATGTTTTGTATTCTCTTCCGGTTAGCGATTGCGTTCAAGGTACCCGGCAGCGGCTTCGGCAAACGCTTGCAGGGTGTCGTACTTGGGGCGCCATCCCAATTCGTTGCAGGCGCGTTCGATGGCAAAGCAACTGTGCGCAAATCGTTCGCGAGCGAATTCCGGGTATACCAAGGGGCGACCCAACCACGAAGCGATCTTGTTCGTCACCGGAAACACCGCTGTAGGCAACGTAAACATCATTCGGTGACTTGCAAGAGTTTCATCAACCGTTTCAAGCACTTCCAGAGTGGTTGCCGCCGAGCGACCGGCGACGTTGTACACGCGGCCCGCGGCCTGGGGCCGACTGAGGCAGCGCTCGATCAAATCCAGCGCGTCGCGCACGTGGACGAAGTGCACCAGGGCCATGTTGTTGCCGAAAAACGGTTGCACCGGCCGCGAGGTTTTCCAATTCAGCCAATCCTCGACGTAGCGATGGTCGATGAACTGCGGACCGATCACCGGCGCGAGGCGCAGGATCACCACGTCCAGTTCGCCCTGCTTGAATTTGTCGAGCAGAAATTCCTCCGCCGCCAGCTTCGAGCGACCGAAGGGCCCGCGCGGATTGGCCGGCGTTTCCTCGGTGCAGGGGCAAACCTTGGGCGGCGGCCCGTACACGCTGACGTGACTGGCGTAGATGAACTTTTTCACCCCGGCCTTGATCGCCGCGTTGGCCAGCGTGCGCGTCGCCTCGTAATTGATGCGCTGCACGTGGTCGGAGTAGTCGGCCTGGGCGGGGAAGTCCACCGTTTTGCGCAGCGGATTGGCCTCGGCGAGGTGGATGACCGTCTCCACCCCGCGCACCGCCCGCCGCACGGCCGCCGCGTCGGTGATGTCGCCCAGAATGGCCTGATGGCCGTTGAACCACGGACGGTCGAGCAGGTCCAACGCGCGCATCGGATAGTTTTTCGCCCCCAGGTGCCGCACCAGGTCGCGTCCCAGGTGAGTGCCGGCGGCGGTGATCAGCAGCATGCGAATTGTCCTTTGTTCACGGTTCGATAATCGACCGACCGTTCAATTGCGTTTCACTATGGCGGAAGCGGTTCGCCGATGCAATACCGAGAACGCCGTTTCGGCCGCCCGCGAATGGGGGGGTGCAAAGTGACCGGGGAAAAGTGCATGATAGAAACGGATCATCCACGGGAGAATGTTGCATGGTGTGTGTGGGGATCGTCGTGGCCGGCGGCAAGGGCCGGCGCATGGCGACGAAGGTGTCCAAGCAATATCTGGACCTGGGCGGACGGCCGATCCTGGCGCGCACGCTCGAGGCGCTGTCGGCCGCGCCGATCGTCAATGCGCTCGTACTGGTCGTGCCGCGCGGCGACGTCGTGTTCTGCAAAGATCAGATCGTCGAAAAGTACAACCTCGCCAAGGTGGCCCGCGTGGTTATGGGCGGTCAGACGCGGCAGGAATCGGTGGCGCGCGGCCTGCGGGCCATCGAAAAACTGCGCCTGACGCCCGACGTGGTGCTCGTGCACGACGGCGTACGACCCTTTATCGAGCCGCAGATCATCGAGCGCGCGGCACGCATCGCGGCGAACTTCGGCGCGGCGCTGGTGGCCGGGGCGGTCAAGGAGACGATCAAGCTGATCACCGACGACGGGTTCGTGCGCCAGACGCCGGATCGTCGCTGGCTGGTGAGTGCGCAGACGCCGCAGGCCTTTCAGTACGACACGCTGCTGGACGCGCATCGCGAGGCGGAAAAAACCGGTTTCGTCGGCACCGACGATTGTCAGCTCGTCGAGCGCATCGGCGGGCGGGTGATCGTCGTGAACGGCGAGGATACGAACGTGAAAATCACCACGCAGACCGACCTGCTGCTGGCCCAGGCGATCTGGAAGCAAAGGAACAAGCGATGAGAATCGGGCACGGCTACGACGTGCATCGGCTTGTCCCCGGACGCAAGCTGATCCTGGGCGGCGTGACGATCGAATACGAAAAGGGCCTGCTCGGGCACAGCGACGCCGACGTGCTGGCCCACGCCGTCGCCGACGCCGTGCTGGGTGCGGCGGGCCTGGGCGACATCGGCCGCCACTTCCCGGACACCGACCCGGCCTACGCCGGAGCCGACAGCCTCGTGCTGCTCGCCGAATGCGTGCAGAAGGCCCGCGCGGCGGGGTATCGCGTGGGCAACGTCGACGCCACGATCGTCGCGCAGCGGCCCAAGCTAGCCCCGCACATCGAAACCATGCGCGCCAACCTCGCGCGGGCGCTGGGCGTATCGGCCGAGGCGGTGAACGTCAAAGCGACCACCGAGGAAGGATTGGGATTCACCGGCGCCGGCGAGGCCATCGCCGCACACGCCGTCACCTTGTTGGAGAACAACCTTGACCGCTGAAGTCCGCGTTCGCTTCGCGCCCAGCCCAACCGGTCCGCTGCACCTGGGCAATGCCCGGGCGGCGCTGTTCAATTTCCTGTTCGCCCGCCGTCACGACGGCGCGTTCATCCTGCGCGTCGAGGACACCGACACCGAACGCAGCGAGGCGCGCTACGAAGCGCAGGTGATGGAAGCCATGCGCTGGCTCGGCCTGACCTGGGACGAGGGACCGGACGTCGGCGGCCCCTGCGCGCCCTATCGCCAGTCCGAGCGCCGCGGCGCGTACGTCGCCGCCGTCGAACGGCTGGTCGCCGCGGGCAAAGCGTATCCGTGTTTTTGCACCGAGCAGCGCCTGGAGGAATTGCACCTCCAGCAAAAGCGCATCAAGCGCCCGCCGCGCTACGACGGCCTGTGCCGCGCGCTGAGCGCCGACGAGGTCCGCGCGCGCCTGGCCGCCGGCGAGCCGCACACGGTGCGCCTGGCGCTGCCCGACCGGGGCGAGGTCGTGCTCGACGATCTGGTGCGCGGCCGCGTGACGCTGGCGCTCAAGAACCTCGACGATTTCATCATTCAGCGCTCCAACGGCAATCCGCTGTTCATCCTGGCCGGCGTGGTCGACGACGCGGACATGCGCATCTCGCACGTGCTGCGCGGCGAGGATCATCTGACCAACACGCACAAGCAGTTGCTGCTGCACGAGGCGTTGGGCGGCACGCCCCCGCGCTTCGGTCACCTGCCGCTGGTCACCGGCGACGACGGGCATCCGCTCTCCAAGCGTTTGGGCGACCTGGGCATCCTCAACCTGCGCGAACAGGGGTACGCGCCCGAGGTCATCTGCGCGCACCTGGCGCGGCTGGGTTGGCAGGCGCCGGACGACGCGACGACGCTGCCCACGCTCGGCGCGGCTTTCGCGGTCGACCGCGTGGCCAAAAAGCCCGCGAAGATCGGCCTGCACGACCTCAAGCACCGTCAGGCCCTGTGGCTGCGGGCGCAGGATCCGGCGCAGCTCGCGCGCGACGTGCGACCGCTGCTTGCCGGAGAAATTCCGGCCGCGTTGACTTCTTTCGTCCAGTTGTTTGCCGAAGAGGCCGAAACATTAAATGATCTGGCGCGCCGGATCGAGGCGTTGTTGCATCGGCCGGTCCCGGCGGAACAAGACGCCGCGTTGCTCAACGAACCCGCTTCCCGCGCCGTGTGCGCGGCGGCGGCCCAGGCGTTGGCGGCGACGGCCACGCTCGACGTCGAAACCGCGCGCGAGATCGTCCGGCAGGCCGGCGCGCAGGCCGAGGCCAAGGGCAAGGGGCTTTACCTGCCCTTGCGGCTGGCGTTGATGGGCGCGGCGCACGGACCGGATGTTCCTTCGCTCATGGCGACGCTGGGCCGGGAGGAAGCCCTGGCGCGTTTGCGGGGAGAAAAATAAAGGGGAGAGACAATGCCGATCCAGGAACTGGATAAAAAGAAAATCGGGATGTTTCACGCGCGGCTGGCCGACTTCGGGTATCTTGATTTGCATCCCTACCGGCAGGTCGAACCGGCGAAGCGCTCCGCCTGGACCATCGAACAATTGAAGAGGAATTTCAGCGCGCCCCAGGGCGTCGCTTTCGGCCATTTTCGCAACGGTCGTCTGCTGGGCATCGCCGGCGCGAAGATCTTGACCTTCGACACGGAGCATTTCGGCAAGACGATGGGCCGCATCGGGCCGATCCACCTGTCGCTGGAAGCCGCCGAGTACGACGGCAAGCAATTGGTGCTGGCTTGCATGAAGCATCTGCTCAAGTACGGCTGCAAGTTCGTCGACGTGCGCGTGCCCACCGCCGATCTCAAGTTGATCCGCTCGCTGCTGCGCACCGGTTTTTATCTGGCCGACACGCAGGTCGAATACGCCTTCCGTTTCGACAAAACCGAGCTGCCCAAGGTGGAGCATCAGGCCGACCTGCGCCTGGCGGCGCCCGACGATCGCAAGCAACTGCTCGCCTTGACCCGCGAAACCTTCGACGGTTACATCGACCGCTTCCACCTCGATCCGTTTTTCGATGACACGAAGGCGACCGACATGTACGTCAAGTGGATCGGCAACAGCCTGACCAAACTCGCCGACGCGGTGCTGATCGCGGAGATCGGCATGCGCATCGCGGGCTTCCTCACGCTGGAAGTCAAGCACAAGCAGAACAAGACGACCGAGTTCCGCATGGCCGAGGGCGTGCTCGCCGGCGTGGCGCCGTGGGCGCGCGGCAAGGGCATCTACACCAGCCTACTCGCCGAATGCCTGCCCTGGTTCAAGGAACGCGCCGACGTCGCCACCGTGGTCACGCAGGTGGACAACACCGCCGTGCAGACCGCCTGGGCGAACCTCGGCTATCGTCTCGTGTCGGGCAAGCACACCTTCCATTGGCACACGCCCTAATTGACGGGCGCGGGCGGGATTCTCTCCATAATCAACAGGTGATCGTCGCGGTACAGCTCGGCGAACAGCGCCGCCGTTTTTTGGGCGATGTCGGCCAGGTTGTCGGCCTGCCCGGTGGCGACCAGGTGCGAATACACGCCGGCGCGTTCCGGATCGCTCAGGTGCCACGGGCGGTTGATCGCCGGCAGCAGGTCGCGTTGTTTCGCGTGGACGATGCCGGTGCCGAACAGCGAGCGAATGCGCCCACCGTGTTCGATGATCTGCGCGTAGGGCAGGTACCGCAGCGGGTTGACGTAGTTCGGGTAGGAATAGGGATCGGTCAGCTTCTCGCGCAGCGAGCGCGGTTCGCGGTAATGGAAATGCGAATCGGTCAGCAGCAGCATGTCGGCGTCGGCGGGGATGTTCGCGGCCAGCACCTTGAGTTCGGCATCGGTCTTGCGCGTCGCGTCCAGCCACCAGTAGCCGTTCCAGGCCAGTAGCGCCGCCAGCGCCAGCGCGATCACCCGATACTTTCCCGGCGCGGTCGCTTTGCCCGGCAGCGCGGTCGCGGCGAACAACAACACCGCGGCGAACAACAGCCGCTGACCGGGGCGCAGCAACTCGAAGATGCGCGTGGGTGCGGCCAGCGCGATGAGCGCCAGCGCCAAGGCGGTCAGCACCAGTGGATCGCGCAGCGGCGCGCGCTTGTTGACGATCGCCCGCAACGCCAGCAGCGGCACGGCGACGATCGCCGCCGCGTTGAGCGCCACGTCGATCCACATCGCCCACGTCGGCGTCAGCGGATAATAGCCCGACGCCACCGTCCACGGCCCGACCTTGTACCACAGGTAGTACAGCGGATTGTGAAACGCGTAGTGATACCAGAACTCGCCGCCGCGTTCGGCGACGTACCACGCGAGGCACGCCAGCGCGGGCAGATACGCCGCGACGCCTCGCGCATACGCACGCCAATTTTTCCCGTAGGCGCGCCAGGCGAGGGCCAGGCAGCCGAGCGTCAGAATGCCGAAGGCGAGAAAGTGACTCAGGTACGTGGCCGTGACCAGCAACGAAAAGCCGAGCCACGTCCACGGCGAGCGGCTGTCGGCGCGCCGGCGCAGCAAGCCCAGCGTGAACAGCGCGAAGGCCAGACCGAGCACGAAATTGTAAAAGCCCATCAGGAAAAAATGATTCATCGCGTACAGCGGGCCCAGCAATTCGACCAGCGCGCGCTCGCGCCCGTCGGACCGCGCCAGGTACGCGAAGGCCAGCACGAACCACGCCAGGTACAGCGCGTAGACCGTACGCGCGGCGGTGAAGATCGGCAGCGCTTTGCCGGCCAGCGCGATCGCCAGCGTGCCCAGCACGTTGGGCACCGGCGCCGGGCGGATCGTGTAATCCTGCGCCACCGGCAGCGACGGATGCGCCAGGATCTTCGCCTGCAACACCCAGTCCATCTGATCCTGCAGCGGCGCGATCCTCACCGTGAGCACCAGCACCATCAGGTACACGGTGAAAGCGGCCAGGATGATGTTGCGCGCGCGGCGCGGCAGCGGTTCGTTCACGAAACGTTCCTTCGCGATTGGTGCGGGCGAATTGTACCCACCGCACGCCCCCGGCCGCAAGGCGACTTGCGCGCGCCGGCCGATTTTGCGACAAAGGAGCGGGAGGTCTCATGCACGATCCGGCCGGTTTTTTCGCGCCCTACGACGCGGCGAAATGCGCCACTTGCGGGCAATGCCTCGCGGCGTGCCCGGTGCTGACCATCGACGCCGACGAAGGCCGGGCCATGATCGCGACCCTGCGCGACGGCGGACGCGTCGCCAAACTCGAGCGCGGCTGCCAGACGTGTTTCGCCTGCAACTTCGCCTGCCCCAACGGAGCCAATCCGGCGCAGCTCATTCGCGCGCGATTCGCCGAGCGCATGGAGCAGGACGGTCCGCGCCGCTGGTCGGCCTACTTCCAGCAGCAGCGCCCCGACAATTTCCGCGCCGCGGCCGCCGACGCCTTGCCCGCCGAGGATCGCGAGTTGCTCGATTCGTGGCGCGACGAAACGCCCGTCGAGAAAATCCTCTATCCGGGCTGCAACCTGTGCAACACCGCCTGGCTGGCGCGCACGCGGTTGCTTGACGGGTACGATATTCGCGGCGGCTTTCACGTGTGCTGCGGCGAGCCGTTTTACCGCACGGGGATGGACGATCACCTGCGCCGCACCGCGCGCAACCTCGATCGTTGGCTCGACGCGCTGGGCGTAAAGCACATGACCGTCGCCTGCACGGCGGGCACGTGCCTGTTCCGCTACGTGCTGCCGCGCTACGGCCTGCAACACGAGATGGAAGTGCGGCCGCTGCTCGAGGATCTCTTCGACGATTTTTCCGCCGGCCGGCGCCCGGTGGAACGATCGCTGGGCCTGCGCGTGACCGTGCAGGAATCGTGCTACGGCAAGATCCTCGGCCCGGCGTACATGGCCAAGGTGCGCGCGCTGCTGACGATGATCGGCTGCACGGTCGTGGAGATGCAACATTCACACGAACGCAGTTTGTGCTGCGGCATCGGCGCGGGTTTCGCGCCCGACGTGGGCTACCATCCGCTGGTGATGACCGCCGGCGCGGCGCGCGTGCTGCGCGAGGCCGGGCGCGTCAAGGCCGATCGTCTCGTCTCCTATTGCAGCGGCTGCCTGCTGACGCTGACCGGCATGGGTCAGTTGTACCCGGGGCACGTCGGCGTGTCGCACCTGCTGGCGCTGCTGGCCGAGGCGACCGGCGAAACGTTGCCCGACCGCATCTCAGCGGTCAGCCGCGCGATGCTCGCCGGCGCGCTCAAACGGCAGTTCCCGCGTCTGCTCGACTTCGGCCGCGTCAAAATGCCCCCGCCGCCGCTGACTTGAATCCGCCGCCGAAACTTGCGCCCGTGCGCCGGGCGGGGTAGGATGCTCGCATAACTTTCGGGGGAGGCGAAATGCGGACGGTCGCGTGGATCGGCGTGATGGCCCTTGTTTTGCTGCTGTGTTCGTCGGCGCTGGCCGAGCAGGGCAAAATCGGTCTCGGCGCCAAGGTGGGTTATCACAACTTCATTCGCTACTCGCAGGTCGACGATCCGGACAACGACGGCGTGCTCGAAGACGGCGAAATCGACTACGCCATCGACTCGGGCGCGTTTGACGGCGTGACGGTCGAGACCGATTTCGAATACGCCTTCTCGCCGCACTTCACCCTGGGCGGCGCGCTGCAATGGTACGGCACGTCGGTGGCGGTCGACGCGGTCGCCGAGCGCTGCCGCGTGAAGGGCGATTACACGATCAGCGTCACCAACCTCACGATTACCCCGCGCTTCGTGTTGCCGCTGGATTTCGTCCGCCTGTACACCGGCGCGGGCCTGGGTCTGTACTGGCGGATCGTCAACACCGACTTCACCATCTACGGGCAGGACGCGACGACCTCGCAATCCAACACCGACAGCGGCGCGACGATCGGCTATCACGCCATGCTCGGTGCGGAAATTGCGGCTCTCGACTGGCTGGGCATCGTGCTGGAAGACCGCTTCGCCTTCGCCCATTTCAAGGGCGGCGATCCGACCACCGATCTGGACGACGCCGATTACGGCGGCAACTCGGCGTTCCTGGGCGCGAGGTTCCACTTCTGAGATGACGCGCGATTCGCTCACCTTCTGTGGACTGACCGCCGTCGATCCCGCCGACCGCAGCCAGTACCAACCGCTGTGCTACGCCTATCTTTCCGCTTATGCCAAGCGCTACGCGCCCTGGGTGAAGGTCGTGGTTGCGCGCACCGCCGCCGAGGCCGTCGCCGCCAAACCCGACGTGGTGGGCGTCAGCGCGTCCAGCGTGAACATCGCCGAGGCGTACCGGCTCGCGCGGGCGATCCGCCGCGCCACCCATGCGCCGCTGGTGTTGGGCGGCGTGCACGTGAGCGCCCTGCCGCACACGCTGAGCGCACCCTTCGACGTCGGCGTAATCGGCGAGGGCGAGCAAACCTTCGTCGAGTTGATGACTCACGTGCGCGAGCACGGCCGGTTGGTGAGCGAAAAACTCGAGGCGATTGCCGGCCTGGCCGTGCGCGAGGGCGACGCCGTGCGCTTGACCGCGCCGCGTGCGCCGATCGCCGATCTGTCCACCGTGCCGCTGCCCGATCGCGCGGTGCTTGGCGGCGACTGGACGAACGCGCAGATGGTCACCAGCCGCGGTTGTCCGTACGCCTGCCGCTTTTGTTCGAGCAAAAAAATGTGGGGTTCGTTCCGCGCCTTTCCCGCCGAGATGGTGCTGAATGAAATTGACGACCTGGTGGAAAACCACGGCGCGCGGGCGATCCATTTTTTCGACGACCTGTTCGTCGCCGACCGTAAGCGCCTGGCGGCCGTCGCCGACGGCGTGGTCGCGCGCGGGTATCCGGGCCGCATCGCCTTTTCCTGCACCGTGCGCGCCGAGCTGGCCGACGAGGAAATGTTCGCGCTCCTCGCGCGCATGCAGGTGCGCCGCGTGACCTTCGGCGCGGAAAGCAATTCGCCGCGCATCCTGCAATGGCTCAAGGGCGCGGGGGCGAACGTCGCGGCCAACCGGCGCACGTTGGATCTCGCGCGGCAACACGGCATGGTGTGCAGTCCGAGTTTCATCAAGGGCGCGCCCGGCGAAACCGGCGACGATCTGCTGGCGACCTACGAATTTATCCTGCGCGGCATCCGCGAGCGGAAAATCGATTATTTCGAGGTGCATTGCCTGACGCCGTTTCCCGGCACGCCGATCTGGGACCTGGCCAAAGCGCGGGGCGCGGTCGACGAGGCGATGGATTTCACCGAGCTACGCGTGCCCTGGGAGCGGCAGTACCTGAACGAGGCGCTGCCCAAAACCAGTTTTTATTTTTTCGAAAACCTGACGCAGCTCGGCATGCGCTGGCTGGGCATGACCAAACGCCGGCTGATCGCGTTGGTCGACGTTTCGCACGGCGCGCAGCACTTCGCCGAACTGGCGCGGCAACTCGACGAGCGCGGCATCTGCGACGAGCACCTGGCCGTCGCCTTTCACGGCGAGGTCGACCTGACGCCGCTGCAAACGCCGGGGTGGCGCGTCGGCGGGCCGGAGCTGCTCAACGGGTATCTGAAGACCGACGATCCGAGCTTGCTGTTCGTCTATCTGCGCCCGGACGAGGGCGTCGACGTCGCGCGGCTCAACGCGCAGATCTGGCGACACTTCGATAGCGGCGCCGACCTGACGCTGCACAGCGGCTTTCGCCATTTCGCGCCGGCCACGCCCTTCGAGCGCTCCATCGCCGTCGCCGGGCAACGCGGCCTGCGCGCCGGGCTGGAAATTTTCGGCCGTGACGAAACGCCGTTGGAAACGCTGCGCCGACGCGGGTTGAACGTGGCGGCGTATCGTCCCGACGATGATCCGTTCGCGCCGGCGAGCGAGACGGCGCGGTTGTTCGCGGATTTGCTCAAGCGTGATTTCGGCATCGACCGGCCGTGGGCGGGGCGCGAGAAAATGTTCGCCGCCGTCGAGGAGCGCATCGTCACCGACGCGGCCCGCCTGCCGCAGCGTGAGGCGCGCAAACGCAAGATCGACAAGCTGCTCGACTCGCTCAAGGCCAACGCCCGGCGCCGGCTGCGCGGGGAGTAAGGCGATGGACGACCATGCGCGCCGCGACCGTTGGCTCGTCGCCGCCGCCACGGCACTGGCCGCGCTGCTGCGCTTCTGGCATATCGGCCGGCAAAGTTTCTGGGACGACGAAGTCGCCACCTTTCGCGCCGCCGGGCTGACGCTGCGACAAATCTGGACCGACATTCCGCTCATCGATTCCAATCCGCCGCTGATCTACACCGCGCTGCATTTCTGGCGCGCGCTGGGCGAAAACGAATTCGCGCTGCGTTCGCTGAGTGCGCTGCTGGGGGTGGCGGCGGTGCCGGTCGCGTATCTGCTGTTGCGGCGGCTGGTCGGCCGATCCCGCGCGGCGGCGGGCGCACTGCTGCTGGCGATCGAGCCGCTGGCGGTCTATTGCGGGCAGGAGACGCGCTACAACACGCTGGTCACGCTGTTTTGTCTGCTGGCGCTGTGGGCGTTCGTCGAACTGTTGCGGCGGCCGCATTGGCGATGGTTGCCCGCGTTGGCGGCCGCGACGGCGTTGGCGATCTACAGTCATTACTTTTCGTTTTTCATCGTTGCGGCGATGCTCGTGCTGTTGGTGTTGTTGGCCTGGCGCGCTTATCGAGATTTGCGTGCGGCCGGGCCGGGCCTGGCGCGCCTGGGGATGATCGCCTTGCACTCCCGGTCGGTGCGGACGCGCCGCGAAGCGCTGACGATCCAGGCGGCGTTCGTGCACGGCGTGCGCGCGCATCTGCGCGGCCTGTTGCTGGCATTGGCCGGTCTGGCGCTGGCTGGTTTGGCCTTCGTTCCGTTTTTGAAATTCTTCACCGTGCAGTTGCTGCGCGGCGTGCATTGGCGCGAGCCGCTGGGGATCGTCGAAGTGCTGCGCCGCCTGCTGGTGTGGCTGTTCGTCGGGCATAGCGTCACCGCGCCGCCGACTTTCGTCGCGCCGTTGGCGAAGTTCGCCGCCGCGCGCCCCGACGCTTACGGCTGGCTGCTGTTGCTGCTCGTTGCCCCGTTCGTCGCGCTGTTGCTGTTGGGCCTGACCGGCCGGGCGGAGCATCGCCGGCGCGGCGCGCTGAGCGTCCTGGTGCTCGTGCCGGTGTTCGGCGTGCTGGCCGTCAGCCGGATGATGCCGATTTTCGATCCGCGTTACATGCTGCCGTTCGTCCCGCTGGCGTTGGGCGCGACGGCGGCGGGGTGGGTCGACCTGTGGGAGAAAAAGAAAATCGTCGCGCTGCTCGTCGCCGTGTACGCGCTGGCGCTGACCGGTCTGAGCCTCAAGGATTACTTCTATTCGCCGGCGCATTGGCGGCAGGATTGGCGCGGGCTGGCCGAGCGCGTCGCCGCCGCGTCGGGCCCCAACGACTCCGTGCTGTTTTACAATTACTATACCTCGCTGGCGTTTTTGTATTATCTTGAGCGTCAGCCGTCGCCGCCGCCGGTGCGCTATTTGTACGTGCTCGAAGAACGCTTCGGCCCCCTGGACGCGCAACGCCGGCGCATGCGTGAGTTGGTGGAGGCGCTGGCGGCGGAGCATCGTCATTTGTGGCTGGTCGATTATCACGGTTACATGGACGATCCGTACGACGATACGCGCCGCGCGCTGGCCGAGCGGGGCTATGAGCGCTTGTCGCGCGAGTGCCGATTGCCGGGCCTGTGGCGTTATTGCCTGGAACGCTGGACGGCCGACGAGAACGCGTTGCGCGCCGCGCTGAGCGACACGATCGCGTTTGGCGAGAGCGAGCCGGCGAGTTACCAGTTGCTCACCGGCTGGTACGCGGGGCAGGGCGAGCGGCGTTGGATGGCGCGAAACGCCGCCGTGCGTTTCCGCCGGCCCGACAAGCCGGCGCGCTTGCACGTGCGGTTTTTCGCCAACCTCGAATTTCTCGGCGGACCGACCGCGGTGACGCTGATGGTCGACGAACAAATCGTCGGCATGATCGAATTGAACGTCAGTCAGGACGTCGATTGGCGCAGCGAACCGTTGACGCTCACCGGCGACGATCCGCTGGTGACCGTGACCATCCGCAGCGATCGCGTTTTCGTACCCGACCAACAGCTCGGCGACGGCGACCGCAGCGAAAAAAGTTTGCTGGTCGAACGCATTGCCATGGAGACGACGAATGAATGAGCACACGCGCGATCGCCTGTTGGTGACCGGCCTGGGATTGATCGGCTGCACGGCGGGCCTGGTGCTGGCCTCGCAGCGCGGCACGTGGACCGACGAGGCGGCGACGATCTTCGCGGTGAGCAAACCTTTGGGCGAGATGCTGCGCGACATCGGCCGCTTCGACGTGAATCCGCCGGGCGGCTACCTCGCGCTGTGGCTGTGGGGCAAGCTCGGCGGCTCGTTGACGCACATGCGTGCGCTGTCGGGCGCGCTGTTCGGCCTGGCGGTGGTGCTCACCTATGCGCTGGGGCATCGGCTCGTCGGGCGCGTGGTCGGATTTTTAGGGGCGATTTTGTTCGGCATCGCGCCCTTGTCGTTGTACCTGGCGGCGCAGGCGCGTTATCCGATGCTGCTGACCGTCTTGTTGTTGGGCGCGACGCTGGCCGTGCTGGCGCTGGCCAAAAGCGGTTCGACGCGCGCGGCGCTGGCCTGGGCGGCGCTGGGACTGGCGGCGGCGTACGTGCATTATTTTTCCGCCTTCGTGCTGCTGGCGCATCTGTTGTTTTTGCTTACGTCGTGGAAGTCGCTGGCCGACCGGCGCAAGGTCGTCGCGGCGCTGGCGGCGATGGCCGTGTTGTATCTGCCGTGGCTGATCGTGCTGGCCAAACAATTGCTGGCGCGCGAGGCGGCCGGCGGCGGCGAGCACGTGCCGTTTTATCAATTGCTGCCGTTGGCGTTGGTGTATCTGACGCAGGGATTTTCCTACTGGCGGCTGCCGTCGTTCTGGCGTGAGTTCGTGCATCCATCGTGGTCGTTCGTGCCGCTGTTGGCCGCGCTGCCCTTCGTGTTCGCGGTGGGGTGCGGGCTGGCCAAGCAGTCGGAGGATCGTCTGACGCGCCGCCTGCTGGTGTGGCTGACCGTCGCGCCGCTCGGCGGTTTTCTGTTGGCGTCGCTGGCGCTGGATCTGTTCGCGCCGCATTACTTTTTGCCGCTGCTGCCGTACCTGTGCGTGGCGGCGGCGTCGGGCGTGACGTGGTACGGCCGGCGCGCGCGCTTTTTGGGCAGCGTGCTGGCGATGGCCGTGGTCGTGATCGGCGTGGGCGGCGCGGTGGAGTTGATCAACCATCCGGACGAACCCGAGGGCTGGCGGCCGGTGGCGCTGACCGTCGCGGCGCAGGCCGAACCGGGCGACGCGGTGCTGCTGCCCAACCTTGCCGCGCGCTTCTGCTACCTGCTGCACAAGACCGACGAACTGGACGTGTATCACACGACGATGGTCGCGCCCGGGCGGCAGGTCGTCACGCCGGAGATGATTGACCAATTGCTGCCGTTGCTCGCCGCGCGCTATCGCCGCTTGTGGGTGGTGACGTATTATCCGCCGCGTTTCGATCCGCAACAGGCGCTGACCAAGGCCGCGCTGCATTTCGGCGGTCTGCAACCGGCGCACATGCACGCGGGCGACGAGCGCGTCGGCCTGTCGTTGTTGTATTTGCGCCGCCCCTTCGCCGAGGGCGGCTTCGCGCGGACGATCGTCTTCCCGGACGGTCCGCAGCATCCGACGCAACTGGGCGCGGGGTGGTATGCGTCCAACGGGCCGTCGTGGTGGACGGCGGGCGAGGCCCTGGCGATTTTGCCCGCGCCGCGCCCCGGCGAAATCCTGGCGCTGGACGCCTACGCGCCGCTGGATCTACTGGGCAAACCGCAACCGCGCATCGTCGCGGAGATTCGCGGGCGGGAGATCGAACTGCCCGTCGCCGACAGCGGTATCGTGCGTTGGCGGCCGGACACGCTACCCGGCGAGGCCGACGATTGGCTGCCGATCACGCTGCGCTGCGAGCGGACCTTCAAACCCGACGATTTCTTCCACGACGGCGACGCGCGCGAAAAGTGTCTGCTCGTCGAGCGCCTGGGGTGGGAACGACCGTGAGGCGCGGCCTGCCGTACGATCTGGTTTTCGCCGAACACGAAGCGGCGCTGAAAACGGCGTTCTGCACGCTGCTGGCGCTGGTGTTGCGTTTCGCCTGGTACGACGCGCAGCCGCTGTGGACCGACGAGGTGATCACCTGGGAGTTCGCCCGCGCCGATTGGCCCGGCCTGCTGTGGCGGCAGTTGTACGACGCGAGCCCGCCCGGATTTTATCTGTTGTTGAAGGCCTGGCTGCGCGTGGCGACGGCGACGGCGGAACTGCGCTGGCTGCCGGCGTTGTGCGGCGCGGCGGCCGTGCCGTTGACCTACGCGTTGGGGCGCGCGGCGCATTCGCGGGCGGCGGGCGTGCTGGGCGCGCTGCTGGTGGCGGTCAATCCGCTGCATCTGTATTACAGCAACGAGGTGCGTTACCCGACGTTGCTTACGCTCTTGGTGTTGGCGCAGGCGCTGCTGTTGCTGCACGCGTTGCGCGACGGGCGCGCGCGCTGGTTTGCCGGTTTCGCGCTGGCGACGGCGGCGGCGTTGTGGGTGCAGTACACGGCCGGATTTTTTCTCCTCGTGGAAGGCGCGTACGTGCTGTGGCGCTACCGGCGCGAGCGGCGGATGATCTTCCGCTTCGCGCTGGCGACGGCGGCGGCGCTGTTGCTGTTCGCGCCGTGGTGGACGGAATTTTCGCTGCAATGGGCGCGGGGCAAACCGTCGCGCGAGTTCTTCGGCTTTTTCGAATCGCTGTTTTTGGGGCCGGCCTTTTTGCTGTTGGGCGGTTCGGAGTGGAGTCTGCCGACGCTATGCGGCGTGGCGCCCGAACGATCGTTGTACCTGGTGGTGGCGACGGCCTTGCTGCTGCCGTTTTTGCTGGCGGCGTTTCTCGGCGCGCGGCGCGAGGCGCACAACGATCCGCCGCGTTTGCTGACGTGCCTGGCGCTGGGTCCGTTCGTCATTTTGCTGCTGCTGGGCCTGGGGCTGCCGATCTTCCGCCCGAAGTATCTGCTGCCGCTGCTGCCCTTCGCGGCGGTGCTGGCGGCGATGGGATTGGTCGAGCTGGAGGCCAAACGGCGCGCGGCGGGTTGGATCGTATTGGCGCTGACGCTCGCCGTGTCGCTGGGCGGCGTGGCGCGTTGGCAGCATGATCCGCGCCTGGCCAAGGAGCCGTGGGACAAGGTCGTGGAGACGATCGCGACACACTGGCAACCGGGCGACGGCGTGGCCGTGCCCAACGACTATTATTCGATCGCGCTGGCCCACGCGGCGCATTACCGCTGGCCGTTGCAGGCGGCGGTGCGCAGCGGGCCGAACGAAACGTTGCTCGATCCGGCGCAGGCGAGCGACAACGCGCGGCGCTTGCTGACGCACTTTGCGCGCGTCTGGTACGTCGATCACGACGCGCACCTGTTCGATCCGCGCGGGCATCTGCCGGAGGCGCTGGCGGCCGAGGGCGTCGAGGTCACGCGGCGCTCGTTCCTACGCTCGCCGCATTTTTCGGTGCGCCTGTACGCGCGCGACGCGGTGACCGCGCGGCGCAGCCTCGCCGGGGTGATCGATTTTACGAACGACGATTTCGCGCCCGCGCAACTGGTCGACGGCGTGACGCCCGGGCCGCCGGGCATGGCCTGGATGGGCGCGGCGGCGACGGTCGAGGCGGCGCGGCGGTGGAACGAGGACCTGGCCTTCGCCTGCTTTTACGTGCACCGGCCGTACTTCGGGACGGACGATCCGCGGTTCACTTTGCGCGCGGACGATTTTACGGTAGCCTCGCGCACGGTGCCGCAAAGCGATTTGCTGTGCCTGGAAGGCGTGCTGCCGGCGACGGCGACGGGTGAGACGGTTCGCCTGACGCTGGCGGTCGATCGGCCATTCATCCCCGACGAGGTGCTCGGCGACGGCGACCGTACGCCCAAGAGCGCCTTGCTGCAAAAAATCGGACTGACGCGAACCACGTACTACTGGGAGCGACCATGAGGATCGTTTTTCATCTGGCGACCGGCGAGCAGGACATTGTCGATTACGCGCCGCTGGGCTTCGCCTACATGGCGGCGTTTCTGGCCGAACACGACGTCGACGCCAAGTGCTCGATCGAACAGAACCTGGAGACCATCGCGTCGATCGGCCCCGACGTGATCGGCATCAGTTGTTCGTCGCAGAATTACGGCGTGGCGATCCAGCGCGCGCAATGGCTGCGCGAGCGCTGCCACGCGCTATTCGTGCTGGGCGGCGTGCACATTTCCTGCCTGCCCGAAAGCCTGCATCCCGTATTCGACATCGGCGTGATGGGCGAGGGCGAGGATACCTTCCATCACTTGATGCGCCTGCTGGACGAATACGGTTCGCTGCCGCCGGAAAAACTCGACGACGTGCCGGGGATCGTCTTTTTCCGCGACGACCGGGTGACGGTCAATCGCGAGCGCGAGTCGCTGGAAGACCTCGACATGCTGCCGTGGCCCGACCGCTCGCTGCTGCCGGAGTTCAAATACGCGCACGTGATGACCGGTCGCGGCTGTCCCTTCGATTGCCGTTTCTGCACGAGCCGGCGGATGTGGGGCGGGTATCGCGGCTTTTCGGCGACGCGCATCGCCGAGGAAATCGACGTGCTGCTCGCCGAAGAGCACGAGCACATTCACATTCACGACGACCTGTTCGCCGATCGTGCCCAGCGGGTGATCATGCTGGCCGACGAACTGGAGGAGCGCGACCTGCTGGGCGCGGTCGAATTCAGTTGCGCCGTGCGCGCCGACCGCGTCACGCCGGACTTGTGCGAGGCGCTGGTGCGCCTGGGCGCGACCTCGGTGACCTTCGGCATGGAAAGCGTCGACGACGAAACGCAGGAACGTTTGGGCAAGGGCTATGGGCTCAAGACGATCCGCCGCGCGCTGCGGCTGCTGGAGCGTTACGAGATCGAAGCGCGCGTGTCGGGGATCATCGGCGAGCCCGACGAAACGCTGGAATCGATGCGCGCGACGTACCGCTTCGTCGTCGAGCAGGCGGTGCGCGGGCGGTTGAGCGGCGCGGAAATCAACGTGCTCACGCCGTTGCCGGGCACGCCCTATTGGGACTTGGCGGTCGAGCGCGGGCTGGTCGGACCGCTGGAAAATCTCGATTGGGCGAAGCTGGGCGCGCCGTGGCACGAGCTGCTGCTCAATGAAAATCTTCTGCCGCAGGCGGCGCGGCTGATCGGTTGGGATCGTCATATGCGCCTGCTGTTTTCTCACGCGCAACGCCCGATGATTATCCTGACGCGCGACGACGTCGAACTGGATCTGGATCTGGATCCGGCGCTGGTGCGCGCGGTGTTTTTGCTGGCCGACGAACCGGGCACGGCCGAGGTGCTCGAACAGGGCGTGATCGACGTGGTGCGCCTGGGGCCCGATCAGGTGCGCAAGGAACTGGCGGAAATCGCCGAGCGCTACGCACACGTGCCGCTGCTGGCGATCGTCCCCGATCCCGCCGCGGCCCGCCTGGCCGTGCTGCGCGCGTGCAAGCAGGGCTTTGCGCTGACCGACCGGCATGCCGTGCACAGCCGCAAGGGGCCGTTCCCCTTCGTCACCGTGCTGGCCGATACGGTCGCTTGGGAAAACGGCCGCCTGGAGCGCCTGTTGGATAGCGACGAAGCGGCGCTGCCCGAGGAAATGTTCGTCGCCGATCCGCAAACCGCGCGCCGTCTGCCGGCGGATGATTTTAACACGCCGGTCACGCTGCCCTACGAGGCCGTCGAGGCACTGGATCGTTACGCCGCCGCGTTGGCGAAACTCCGCCGCTGAGACTCAAGAACCTCGCCTGAAATGCCGATACCATGATTAAGAACGAAGGAGGACGCACCATGTCCACAGTCGGCGCGCTCAACGCAGCGGTTCAGGGTATACAGGCGGCGGAAAAGAAAGCGGCTCGCGCGGCCACCGACATCGCCACCATGTCCGCCAAGCCGGAGGAAACCCGGTTGGTGCAGGATATCGTCGAGCTCAAAGCGGCTCAGGCGGCGCAAAAAGCGAACGTCAACGCCTTTAAAAAGGCAGATGAGATGGAAAAACAACTCATTGATGTAATCGCTTGAAACATGGGGAAACGGAAAAATATGTAAAGGGCCTCCCGTGCGGAGGCCCTTTTTCTATATACGGTTTTTTTATGTCAGCGTACGATCGACGTTTGGTGGCACTGATACACGAGCGAGCGAGTTTATCAGTGTTCAAATATACCACTGATAAACCTCACTGCGTTCGGCGTATCAGTGCCACCGAAGATGGTAATAACTGGTACAGACAGTCCCTCACCCCGGGTTGACGCCCGACTCTCTTACCGGAAAATCACGGGACACGTAGCAAGTACATGTCCCGGATTTTCATGACAACCCGGTCTCCCTTCTCCCTGTGGGAGAAGGGGCGGGGATGAGGGCCGCCGTGATAAACGATCAGTTCTCGGAAAATTACTTGCTGAAGCCCGGGCAGTATTCGTGCGGGTCCTGCCGGATGTCGCTGAAGCTGAAGGCGGCGAAATCCTGCGTGATGTAGATGTAGCCGTCGCCGCATTCGTACACGCCGACGCCCACGTGGGTGAAGTTGCGGTTCAGAATGTTCGAGCGGTGATTGGCCACGCACTCGGGCTCGTCCATGAACGCCTCTTCGCCCATGGTCACCGCCTCGTCGATGCCCACGCCGGACACGCGAAAGATGTTCTCGCCCGCGGTCACCCACTGGATGCCCGCCGCGTCCATCCGGTCGAAGGGATCGTCGCCGTCGGGATTGCTGTGGTCGAAAAAGTCGCGGTTGCACATATCCTGCGAGTGCGCCAGGGCCACCGCGGCCAGATCGGCGTACCAATCCAGCGCGGGGGCGCAGTCGGACTCGTCGGGGTTCAGATAGCGGTCCTTGTTCATCAGGACGGTCATCTGGCAGCCGGGTTCGTCGGAGTCGCAGCCGGGGTTGTCGCCGTAGTCGATGCTGCATTCGTCGCTGTACATGTCGCCGCCGGTATCGTCATCGTCGTCGTCATCGTCGTTCCCGCCCAGGCCGCTCGGCTCGGCCGGATCGTCGTCGCAACTAAGGCTGAAGACGAACGCCGCCAGGCTGATCAGCAAAACCAGAACATAGACAAAACGCATGTACTCTCCTCTTCGCTGAACGGTTCAGCGTCTGTTTCTATTGTGAGGCTTTCGACGGTAAATGTCAAAAGTAAAAGAAAATCAAGGGGGGAAGGGACCTTGTTTGTGGATCGATGCCATGAAAGCAAAACACAGATCCGGGGATTATTCCTGCCTTTCTTGACATTGCGCGGGCCCTCGCCCATGATTCGCCCCATGTGGGCAACCTCGGATCATCGACGTTTACGGGCGATCAAGCAGGTGGCGGCGAAGTGGGAGCATGACTCCACCGAACGGCCGTTCAGCCTGTTCATCGACCCGCTGGGCACCGGCGAACGACTGTGGATCATTCGCTGGTGGCGGTTCTTTTTGCGCCTGGCCGCCGTGGTGTGCCTGGTGTCCGCCGCGGCCTTCGCGGCCAACGCGTCGATGAAAACGCTGACGCGCACGACCGACCCGGTGACCGTCCCCGGCCACAAATTGCGCTTGCTGCAGGGCTGGAAAATCGAGCAACTGGGCCTGTTCGTGTTCGACGGGAAAGCGCTGCGGCCGATTCCCTTTCAGATCGACGAACGCCGCGACGGCCAGTACGTGTATCCGCATGGAGAGATCGCCTCGACCGACGTCGACGACGGCGCGTTGGACGCGGACGACGAACTGGCGTTCATCTGCGCCGACGCCGGACCGCGATTGCAGCCGTTTTTGTTGCCGCCCGGCGTGGAAGCGGGGCTGGAGTTGGAGGTCGTCGATCCGCGCGACGGCGGGCGTGCCTACGTGTATCTGCTCGCATTCGCCGGGCCCGCGCCGCGCAGCAACGTCGATTACGTGCAGTATCACGAGCAAGCCAACGAGATCGAAACGACCGACTACCTGATCGGCTATCACGCCGACGCGCCGATCTCGGCGGCGAAGCTATATGTTAAACCGGCCATCGGCGGCACCAACGTGAGCGTGGCCGATCGGCAGAAGGTGCGCATCGAGGGCGACCTGTTCTGGAACCTGATGCACCTGGAGCGCAACGAAAACGATTTCCGCGCCGAGGTGCTCGGCTACATCGACGGTCCGGTGCGCATCATCCGGCGGACGAAAAACTGGAACCGGCTCGTCTGGAAGATCCCCACGCCCAGCGTCGAGCTGACCAGCGTTTATTGGAAAACCGGCATGGAGTTTCCGTTGACGATCGATCTGCCGTTTAAAATTTCCACGTTCTTCCGCAGCGCGGCCATGCGCATTTACATCGACACGCCGCCGCAGGTGACCGGACGCCGCTACTACAACGACAACAATCCGCAGGGCGTGGACATCGACGGCATGATGAGCGAGGCCGAGCGCAATCTCGATCCGGCGGCGTTCGACTGGCAGGTGGTGGCCGGTTCGCGGCCCGAGCATCCGGAAGGATGGTTCTCGCGCAACATGTACGACAAGGAGAAGATCCCGGCGAGCATGGTGCTGTACTACCACGACGACGTCGGTCGGCTCGATCCGCCGGAGCGCTACCCGGGTTGTTACGGGTGTCTGGGCTTCGAATTCGTCGACCTGGACAAATTGCCGGCCGGCAAGTTCTCGATTCTCATCCAAATGTACCCGATCGTGAATTACCGTCCCGGCGACGAGCGGCGCCTGTTGCAGATCGCCGACGCGCCGCTGCAAGTAAATAGTCGCGTGATTCCGAACAATTAGCATGATTTTTCGCCGGCATCGTTTGACGAGCAAGTTGCCTGGCGGACGATTTTCGGTGATGGAATTCGGCCCGTTTTCAGGTTATCGTCGGTGTGTGAGCGGGCAACAAATGATTAGAAAAAACGTGAGATTTGCCATTGTAAGAGACGATAAACAATGGAAAATCTCTTGACAGTGCGTCTCGGCGAACGATAGGATAACGCCAGGATTCAACGAAGGATGGGTGTCCCCGTATGGGCCGCACGTGGTTGAAGTGTATTTGTATATGCAGTCTCCTGCTTTTGGCGCTGGGTTGCGCGGAGGACCAGAAAAGCCAAAAGCAAGTCGAGGAGTTGCAACGCCAGGTCAACGATCTGCAAACGACGATCGCCGACCTGAATTTGCGCATGGAAGAAATGAACAGCTCGTTGTTCGTCCTGCGCGAGACGGCGAAGAACAACCACGAGGCGATCAAGAAGCTGCAGGAGGAATTGCAGCAGCCCACGGTGTACATTCAGGAACCGTCGGGCGACACCGTTGCATCGAGCGAGCCGGTGATGATGCCCGCGCCGACCAACGAAACGACGCCCGCGCCGTTGCCGGTCGGCGGCGGCGATGCGCGCGAGAGCGAGGACGCCGCGTTCGGCAAGGCGATGGTCCAGATGCAGCAGAGCAACTGGGGCCTGGCGATTTACGATTTGAACGCGTTCATCGCGCAGCATCCCGGGTCGGCGTATCTGCCGCGCGCGCGTTACGCGTTGGGCGAGGCGTACCGCAACCTGTCGGAGTTCGCGCAGGCGATCAACGAATACAAGCGTTGCCTCGCGGCGGGACAGGCGGCCGGGCCGTATGCGCCGCGCGCCTTGTACTGGATGGCCGATTGCTACGATCGGCAAGGACAGACCGAGAAAGCCCAGCAGACGCGTGATCGTCTGTTGCGTGAATATGCGGATTCCCCCGAGGCGAAAAAAATCAAAATGGATTCGTCTCGTTGAAGGAGGTTTTTTCCATGAGACACTTCCGCACCGTCATCATTTTCCTCGTCGCCCTGGCTTTGTTGGGTATGGTGACCATGGCCTGGTCGGACACGCCGGCGAAGAAACCGGTGGATATCGTCCAGAAAATGGAGATCATCGAATACAACGTCGAATCGGGCGATACGCTGTGGGATCTGGGGCAGCGTTTCTACAACGACCCCTGGCAGTGGCCGTTGATCTGGGAAATGAACCCGCAAATTGCCGATCCGCACTGGATCTATCCGGGGCAGACGCTCAAGGTGCGCGTGGAACAGGGCATGGTGGTTTACGAGGAAGCGCCGATGCGCCGCGATGCGGATTTCCTGTTTGACGCGCCGGAAATGGCCGCCTTCGACACGACCTTCAGTTACGATACGCGCATCGATGAAATCGACATCCTCAGCGACGAGGAAATTGAAGGCGCGGGACGCATCACCGACAACATCGACAAACAGCTCATTTTGCGCGAAGACAATTTCGTGTACTTCCAGATGCGCAAAACGGCCAACGTGCAGTTGGGCGACGTGTTCACCGTTTTCCGTACGCAGAAAAAGGTGATGCACCCCTTCAAGCGCGATCCGCTGGGCTACCTGGTGCGCCTGGTCGGCGAGGTGGAGACGGTCGATTCGACGACGTTGCCCAACGGCAAGGTCATCTACACCGGCAAGCTGATCAACTCCGTTTCGGAAATTCACGTCGGCGACCGCCTGATGTCCATGGATCGTTCGCCGGTGCGCATTACGCTGAAAATGACCGACCTCGAATTGAACGGCACGATCATCCAAAGCAACGCCGACGACGATTTCAACATGGCCTACAACATGGTCGCGTTCATCGACCTGGGCCTGAAACAAGGTGTGGAAGTCGGCAACAGCTTCTCGGTCTGGCGCCGCAGCCCGGATCCGAAAAACGTGCCGAACTACAAAATCGGCAACGTCATTGTCATCCGCGTGGGCGATAAAAATTCGACGGTGCTCGTGACCAACGGCACGCGCCCGATGCTGGTCGGCGACATCGTGATCAGCGACGTGCAATAGACCCCACGACGACGTATACACACGAGGGACCGGCTTGGCCGGTCCCTTTTTCATTTATTTAACAAAGTGTTCGACCGCCCTTGACAGAGGGCGAAGCGCAGTGTTTATCCTTACGGCTCAAATCGACATGGGAGTCGGGATGTCGCGCTACCACTTGGCCCTGCTTTGCGTGCCGGGGATCGGCTCCGTCTCCGCCGGGAAAATCCTGGCGGAATTCCCCGAAGCCGAACGGGCCTTTGGTGCATCCGTCGCCCGCTTGCGGGAGTTGGGATTGTCGGCGCGACAGGCCGAGGCGTTGGCGGGATTTCGCGATTTTTCGCCGGTCGAGCGCATGGAGGAACAAGTCGCCGCGAGCGGACAGCGGGCGCTGTCGTTTACCGATCCGGAGTATCCGGCCGCCCTGCGCACACTGTACTCGCCGCCGCCGGTGGTTTTCGTGCGCGGCGACATTAACATTAAGACGGAGCTGGCCGCGAGCGTGGTCGGCACGCGCCAACCGACGCCCTATGGGTTGAAGGTGGCCGAGCACCTGGGAGCCGCGTTGAGCCGTAGCGGCATTTGCACCGTCAGCGGCGGCGCGCGCGGCATCGACGCCCAGGCGCATCGCGGCGCGATGGCCGCCGGCGGATCGACCGTCGCCGTGTTGGGCGCGGGTCTGGATGTCGCGTACCCGCCCGAGCACGTGACGCTCTTTGAGCGGATCGTCGCTGACGGCGGAGCGTTGCTGGGCGAACTGCCGCCGGGCACCCCGCCGATGCGGGGCAGCTTCCCCGCCCGCAACCGCCTGCTGGCCGGGCTCGGCCGGGCTTGCGTGGTGGTCGAGGCGGGGGAGAAAAGCGGCGCGTTGATTACGGCGCGCCTGGCCATGGAGCAGGGGAAAACGGTGCTGGCCGTGCCCGGACGCATCGACCGGGCGCAAAGTCGCGGCGTCAACCGGTTGATTCGCGACGGGGCCAAGCCGTTGTTGGAGATTCTCGACGTGGTCGAAGAGGTGCTCGGTGAGCATCTCAACCGCGGCCAGGCCGAGGACGAGGCCGCCACGGCGATGCGCGCGCAATTGCCGCCGCCGCCGGGCGACGCGGGAAAAATTTGGGACCGGCTCGTCGGCGCGGACGCCGATGCCGACGAACTGGCGGTAAAAACAGGATTGAGTGCGGCCCAAGTCAATGCGGCCCTGTTGGAACTGGAGTTGGCGGGTCGGGTGCGAAGGCTGCCGGGTAATCGATACGCCGTCACTCAGGAGGTTTAATGAGTCAGACACTGGTCATCGTCGAGTCGCCAAGCAAAGCGAAAACCATTGGGAAATACCTGGGCCGCGATTTTCAAGTGAAAGCCTCGGTCGGCCACGTGCGCGATCTGCCGGCCAGCGAGCTGGGCGTGGATATCGAGCAGGATTTCGCGCCCAAATACGTGACCATCAAAGGCAAGGAAAAGGTCCTGCGCGAACTGAAAACCGCCGCGGGCAAAGCCGACGCCGTGCTGCTGGCCCCCGACCCCGACCGCGAGGGCGAGGCCATCGCCTGGCACATCGCGCAGTCGTTGAACATTAAAGATAAGCCGGTGCACCGCATCAGCTTCAACGAAATCACCAAGCGCGCCGTGCTCGAAGCGCTCGAGCATCCGACCGAACTGGACCGGAACAAATTCTACAGCCAGCAGGCGCGGCGCATTCTCGATCGGCTCGTCGGCTACAAGCTCTCCCCGCTGCTGTGGAAAAAGGTGAAGCGCGGCTTGTCGGCCGGGCGCGTGCAGTCGGTCGCCGTGCGGCTGGTCGTCGAGCGCGAAGAGGAAATCGAAAAGTTCAAGCCGCAGGAATACTGGGAACTGTACGTCGATCTGCGCGCCGACGCCCCGCCGGTCTTCACCGCCAAGGTCGGCACGAAGGACGGCAAGAAGCTGTCGGTGACCAACGCCGAGCAGGCCGCGGCGATCGCCGCCGAGCTGGATGCGGGCAAGTACGTTGTCGACGCGATCAACCGCAAGCAGCAGAAAAAACGGCCGCTGCCGCCGTTCATCACCAGCACGCTGCAGCAGGTCGCCAGCCGCCGCCTGCGCATGAGCCCCAGTCAGATCATGCGCCTGGCGCAGCAGTTGTACGAAGGCATCGACGTCACCGGCGAAGGTCCGCAGGGTTTGATCACCTACATGCGCACCGACTCGGTACGCATCGCCGCCGACGCGCAACAGGCCGCCGCCGCGTATATCAGCCGCGCTTACGGCGACGAGTATCTGCCGGCCAAACCGCCGGTGTACAGCAGCCGCAAGGGCGCGCAGGAAGCGCACGAGGCCATCCGGCCCACCGATCTGGCGCTGCCGCCCGAGAGCCTCAAGGGCAAGCTGACCGGGCCGCAGTTGAAGGTTTACGAGTTGATCTGGAAGCGCTTCGTCGCCAGCCAGATGAACCCGGCCGAGTTCGAAGTCCTGACCGTGCAGATCGCCAACGGTCCGTACCGCCTGACCACCAGCGAGCAGAAAGAGGTGTTCCCCGGCCATCTGGCGGCGATGCGCGACGACGAGGAAAACGAAAACGGCGACACCCCCAGCTCCAAGCTGCCGCCGCTGAGCGCCAAGCAGGAACTGCGCGGCGAGAAAATCGATCAACAGCAGAAATTCACCCAGCCGCCGGCGCGCTTCACCGAAGCCACGCTGATCAAGGAGCTGGAGGAGCAGGGCATCGGCCGGCCGTCGACCTACGCGGCGATTCTGGCCACGATCCTCGAAAAGAAATACGTCGAGAAGGTCAAAGGCACCGCGAAAAAGGATCAGGCCGAGGAAAAGGAAGAGGGCGCGAAGATCGTCAAAGGCGGGCTGCGTCCGACCGACCTGGGCCGCTCGGTGACGCGGTTGCTGATCGGCTCGTTCCCCGACGTGCTCAACGTTTCGTTCACCGCGAACATGGAAACGCAGCTCGACGAGGTCGAGGAAGGCCGCGTCGACTGGCACAAGCTGCTCGCCGATTTTTGGAAGTCGTTCCTGGTCGATCTGGAGAAGGCCGGCGAGGAAATGGCCAACCTCAAGCGCGAGGGCGAGACCACCGACATCAAATGCGAAAAGTGCGGGTCGGCGATGGTCATCAAGCACGGCCGCAACGGCTCGTTCCTGGCCTGCTCGAATTACCCCGATTGCCGCAACACGAAAAACTATTCGCGCGACGAGGAAGGCAAGGTGATCGTGGCCGTCGAGGAACAGGTGGAGGCCACCTGCGACAAATGCGGCGCACCGATGATCAAGAAAACCGGCCGCTTCGGGCCCTTCCTGGCCTGCAGCGCCTATCCGAAGTGCAAGAACATCGTCAGCCTCAAGGAAAAAGCCGCCGCCGTGCGTCCGGCCGAGGAAAGCGACAAGATCTGCCCCACCTGCGGCGGTCCGATGGTCCTCAAATACAGCCGCAAGGGCAGCCGCTTCTATTCCTGCAAAAAGTACCCGAAGTGCAAAGGCACGCTCGCCTTCGACACGGGCGTCAAATGCCCGAAGGAAGGCTGCGACGGCACGCTGCAGGAAAAGAGCGGACCGCGCGGCGTGTTCTGGGGCTGCGCGAATTATCCGAAGTGCCGCGTGACCTTCCGGGCCGAGCCGGTCGACCGTCATTGCCCGCAGTGCGACAACCATTTCCTGCTGCGGCGCAAGAGCGGCGAAAAGACCGTCCTGAGTTGCCCGAACCGCGAATGCAACTACGAGGTCGTCGAGAACGAGGGCGCGACGTCGGACACCGCCGAGGAATGAGCCGGTGAACTTCGTCCGGGTGATCGGCGGCGGGCTGGCCGGCGCGGAAGCGGCGTTTCAACTTGCCCGCCGCGGCCTGCGCGTCCGGTTGCTCGAGGCCCGTCCGCAAACCCCCACGCCCGCGCACACGAGTGCGCATCTGGCCGAGCTGGTTTGCTCCAACAGCCTGGGATCCAACGCCGTGGGCACCGGCAAGGGCGTGCTGTTTGCCGAAATGCAGGCCTGCGACAGCCTCATCGAACGCCTGGCGCGCGCCCATGCGGTGCCGGCGGGCAAGGCGGTGGCCGTCGACCGCGAACGCTTCGCCCAAGCGGTGACCGAGGCGATCGAGGCCGAGCCGAACATCGAGTTGATCCGGCGAGAGGTCGAGGCGCTGCCCGACGCCCCGGTGATCGTCGCGACCGGACCGCTGACCACCGACAATCTCGCCCGCGAACTGGCCCGGATCGCCGGTACGGATCATCTGCATTTTTACGACGCCACCAGCCCGATCGTCGACGGTGCGTCGATCGACCGCACGATTGTTTTTTCCGCCGACCGGCGCGGCGAGGGCGAGGGCGACTACCTCAACTGCCCGCTCGACAAGGACGAGTACGACGCGTTTTACCGGGCGCTGATGAACGCCGAGCTGGTCACGCCGCACGAGTTCGAGGACGCGCGCGTGTTCGAGGGCTGCATGCCCATCGAGCAGATCGCCCGGCGCGGCGTCGACACGCTGCGCTTCGGCCCGATGCGCCCGGTGGGGTTGACCGATCCGCGCACCGACCGACGCCCTTACGCGGTGGTGCAGCTGCGCCGCGAGGATGTCGCCGGCGACGCCTGGAACCTCGTCGGTTTCCAGACGCGCATGACCTTCGCCGCGCAACGCGAGGTCCTGCGTCTGCTGCCGGGACTCGCCGGGCTGCGCCTGCTGCGTTACGGGGTTATCCACCGCAACACGTACCTCGACGGGCCGCGCGTGCTCGACGCCTCGCTGGCCTTGCGCAACAAACCGGGCGTGCGCGTCGCCGGGCAGATCACCGGGGTGGAAGGCTACCTGGAAAGCGCCGCGATGGGCCTGCTGGCCGCGCGTTTCACCGCCGACGAGCTGGCCGGGCGCGCGCCGTCGTTACCGCCGGCCGACACGATGATCGGCGCGTTGTTGCATTACGTAACGACGAGCGAACGACAGCCCATCGAGCCGATGAACGCCAATTTCGGCCTGCTGCCGAGCCCCGAAGGCAAGATGGGCCGCGCCGCCCGCAAAGAGGCGATGCACGCCGCCGCGATACGTGCGTTGCGCGAGTGGTTGGGCTGACCTACAGCCAGTAGATGTTTTTCACATCGGTGCGATTCACGTAGATGCGATAGTTGTTTTGCAACCGTTCGGGCACGAGCATGATCATCGGCTCGTTCTCGTGGTAAGCCTGGACGTAACCGGTAACCTTTTCGCCGTCCTTGAACAGCAATTCCGCCTTGCGTCCGTAGGCGCTCTGCTTCTCACCATCGCGAAGGTGACCGAAGCCGCCCTGGACTTCGCCCTCGAAGGAGCGAACGAAAAACACGGCCTTGAGCTCGTCGACGTTGACCAGTTTCGGTTGTTCTTTGGAGTTGAGAATCGCCAGGTGGAACATCGGTTTGGCTTTGTGAATGTCATTGGTTGTGCCTTTGATAATGCTCCCATTCCGATAGTGCACAACGACGTTGTTCATTTTTTCATCCTCCCCTAATTCGTTTTCCTGCAAGGCTTTTTTCTTTCACCATAGCAAGAATAATATTTGAAATGCAATATGTTTATTGACACTGTCCGGTTACGGCTTTAGCTTGTGAGCGGTTTACGAGACAGCCCTGGAGTATCATTGGATAATCAGACGAAACTCGTCGATGCGTTCCGCGAACACATGCGGTTCGAGCGAAATTTATCGCCTCGTTCGGTGGATGCCTATCTGCGTGATATCGAGCAATTTTTCGCTTTCTGCCGTGAACACGAGGTCTGTGTGCGCGACGGTATGATCGATCCGGCGCTGGTGACCAAACTGGAATTGCGTGCCTTTCTCGCTTCGTTGACCGGCGACAAAGCCAAGGCGACGATCGCCCGTAAGTTGGCGTCGTTGAGGGCTTTTTTCAAATTTCTGCGCCGGCGCGGCCTGATCGAGGCCAATCCGGCCACCCAGGTGCGCTCGCCGAAGAAGGAAAAGCGCCTGGCCGCCACGCTGACGGTCGCCGAAGCGTCCGCGTTGGTCGAAGCGCGGGTGGACGACAATCCCGTTCATGTCCTGCGCGACCGGGCCGTTTTGGAGATGTACTACTCGACCGGTTGCCGGGTCAGCGAGCTGGCGGCGGCGACGGTCGGCGATTGGGAGCGTGAGATCGGCACGATCCACGTACACGGCAAGGGAAATAAAGATCGGCTGGTCGGCGTGGGCGCGAAGGCGGCCGAGGCGATGGCCGCCTACATCGACGCCACGCGGGCCGAGCGGCGCCAAACCTACGATCTGGTGGACGACAGTCCGCTGTTTCTGGGCAACCAAAACAAGCCCCTGAGTGTCCGAACGATACAGAAAATCGTCGGGCGGGCGCGGCTGGCGGCGGGCATCGGGCATAAGGCTTCGCCGCATACCTTGCGGCATTCCTTCGCCACGCACCTGCTCGAGTCGGGTGCGAACCTGCGCGAGGTGCAGGAGATGCTCGGTCACGAAAGCCTGTCCACGACGCAGCAGTACACGCACGTGACCGCCGATCGGCTGCTGGCCGTGTACGAAAAAGCGCATCCGCGCGGCCGGCGGGCCCGCACGAAAAAGGAGAAATCATGATGGAACAATTTCACGCCACGACGATCGTCGCCGTTCGCCGCGGCGGTAAAATCGCCATGGCCGGCGACGGCCAGGTCACGCTGGGCAACACGGTGATGAAGCACGGCGCGCGCAAGGTGCGTCGGTTGGGCAAGGACAAAGTGCTCGCCGGTTTCGCGGGCGCGGCGGCCGACGCGTTTCACCTGTTCGACCGTTTCGAAAGCAAGCTGGAGCAGTACAACGGCAACCTGATGCGCGCGGCGGTCGAACTGGCCAAGGACTGGCGCACCGACAAGATCCTGCGCCGGCTCGAAGCGCTGATGATCGTCGCCGACAAGGACATCACGCTGCTGGTCAGCGGCAGCGGCGACGTGATCGAACCCGACGACGGCGTCATCGCCATCGGCTCGGGCGGGCCCTACGCGCAGGCGGCGGCCAAGGCGATGGTCGAGCACACCAAGTTTCCACCGCGACGCATCGCCGAGGAAGCGATGAAGATCGCCGCGCAAATCTGCATCTACACCAACGACCACATCGTCGTTGACGAACTGTAGGAACACATTATGGAACACCCGGAAATTTTTGAAGACAACATGACCCCGCGCCGGATCGTCGAGGAACTGGACCGCTATATCATCGAGCAGAAGGACGCCAAGCGCGCCGTGGCCATCGCCGTGCGCAATCGCTGGCGCCGCCGGCAGATCGACGAACCGCTGCGCGACGAGATCTATCCGAAGAACATCATCATGATCGGTCCGACCGGCGTGGGCAAAACCGAAATCGCGCGCCGGCTGGCCCGGCTGGTGGGCGCGCCGTTTCTCAAGGTCGAGGCGAGCAAGTTCACCGAGGTCGGCTACGTGGGCCGCGACGTGGAGAGCATGATCCGCGACCTGACCGAAATCGGCATCGCCCAGGTGCGCCGCGAGCACGAGGAGCGCGTGGCCGAACAGGCGCGGCTCAACGCCATCGAAAAGGTGCTCGATCGCCTGCTGCCGCAGCCGCCGAAAAAGAAGCCGCCGGTCGAAACGGCCGTCGCTTACGAAGAGGGCGAGGAGAAAAACGAGTCCGACGAGGTCGTCGGCGAAACCTTCGTCTTCGTGCCGGCCGACCAGACGCACGACGAGGAGCGCAGCTACCAGCGCACGCGCGAAAAATTCCGCCAGATGCTGCTGGACGGCAAGCTCGACGAGCGCGAAGTCGAAATGGAACTGCCCGACCATTCCAAGATGCCGATGATCGAAATTTTCTCCGGCTCCGGCCTCGAGGAGATGGACATCAACTTCAAGGACATGTTCGGCAACCTGTTCCCGCGCAAAACCAAAAAGCAGAAGGTGAAGGTCGCCGAGGCGCTACGCCTCTTCGAACGCGGCGAGGCCCAGCGGCTGATCGACATGGAGAAGATCCAGGCCGAGGCGCTGCGGCGCGTCGAGCAGTCGGGGATTGTCTTTTTGGACGAGATCGATAAAATCGCCGGCCGCGAGTCGGCGCACGGGCCGGACGTCAGCCGCGAAGGCGTGCAGCGCGATCTGCTGCCGATCGTCGAGGGCAGCACGGTGACGACCAAGCACGGCATGGTCAACACCGATCACATTCTGTTCGTCGCGGCGGGCGCGTTCAACGTGGCCAAGCCGGCGGACCTGATTCCGGAACTGCAAGGGCGTTTCCCGATTCGCGTCGAGCTCAAGAGCCTGTCGGTCGATGCTTTCGTGCGCATCCTGACCGAGCCGGACAACGCGCTGACCAAGCAGTACGAGGCGCTGCTGGCGACCGAGGGCGTCAAGCTCAAGTACAGCGCCGACGGTGTGAAGCGCATCGCCGAGTTGGCCGCGCAGGTGAACAACAAGATGGAGAACATCGGCGCGCGCCGCCTGGCCACGATCATGGAACGGATGCTGGACGAAGTGAGTTTCAACGCGCCGGCGATGAGCGGCAAAACGGTGAAGGTCGACGCGAAGTTCGTCGATCAGGCGCTGACCGACATCATCAAAGACGAGGATTTGTCCCGGTACATTTTGTAAAGGAGGTGGGCGATGGATCATCTGTTGAGTTTGTACGACCTGACCAGCCAGGAAATCGGCCGCATCTTCGACGTGACGGTCGACCTGCGCGATCGCCTCAAATCCGGCGAAATCTTTCACCCGCTGGCGGGCAAAAGCGTGGCGCTGATTTTCGAAAAGCAATCCACGCGCACCCGCATCAGCTTCGAAGTCGGTTGCTATCAACTCGGCGCGCAGCCGTTGTTCATTTCGTCGCAGACGACGCAGATGGGCCGCGGCGAGCCGATCAAGGATATGGCGCGGGTGATGTCGCGCTACGTCGACGGCATTATGATCCGCACCTTCGCCCAGGAAATTCTGGAAGAGCTGGCGCAGTACGGCTCGGCGCCGATCATCAACGGCCTGACCGACCTGCTGCATCCGTGTCAGGTGCTGGCCGATCTGCAAACGGTGATCGATCACCTGGGCGGCTACGAGGGCAAGAAGATCGTCTACATCGGCGACGGCAACAACATGGCCAACTCGTGGATCAACGCCGCCGCCCGGCTGCCCTTCGACCTGTCGCTGGCCTGCCCGGAAGGCTACGATCCCGACGCGACGATCCTCGCGCGCGCCCAGGCCGAAGCCGCGGGCAAGATCGAACTCACGCGCGATCCGGTCGCGGCGGTGCATAACGCCGACGTGGTCACCACCGACGTGTGGACCTCGATGGGCATGGAAGGCCAGGAGGACAAGCGCCGCGCGGTTTTCGCGCCCTACCAGGTCAACGAGGAACTGTTCGGCCAGGCCAAGGCGAGCGCGATCTTCCTGCACTGCCTGCCGGCGCATCGCGGCGAGGAAGTGACCGACGCGGTGATCGAATCGAGCGCTTCCAAGGTCTGGGACGAGGCCGAAAATCGCCTGCACGTGCAAAAGGCGATCATGGCGCTGCTGATGAACCCGGAGGCGCTGGCTTGAGCGCTCCACGGTTGATCCTGGCCAGCGGCAGCCCGCGCCGCCGCGAACTGCTGCGTCAATTGGGCCTGAAGCTGATCGTCGAAGTTCCCGACGTGGACGAAACCCCGTTGCCCGGCGAACAGCCCGAGGCGCACACCATGCGTCTGGCCGCGACCAAGGCGGTAAAAATCGCCGCGCGTTACCCGGACGATTGGGTGCTGGGCGCGGACACCACGGTGGTCGTCGACGGCGCGATGCTGGGTAAGCCGGTCGACGCCGACGACGCCTTCCGCATGCTTTCGACCATCAGCGGCCGCTGGCACACGGTGGTCACGGGCTTTTGCCTGTTCAAGCACAACGGCAACGAACGCTTCACCAGCGCCGTCGCTTCGGAAGTCTACATCCGCCAACTGACGCCGGAACAGATCCGCGCCTACGTCGCCACCGGCGAACCGATGGACAAAGCCGGCGCCTACGCCATCCAGGACATCGGCGCGAGCCTGGTGCAGGTCGTGCGCGGCTCCTACACCAACGTGGTGGGGTTGCCCCTGGCCGAAGTCGCCGTATTATGGGAAAAGATCCACGGGCAGAACGTTCTGATCGAAAGAGACTCATGAGCATCGCCGAATCGTTGCGGGAAATTCAGGAACGCATACGCGAGGCGTGCATCGCCGCCGGGCGCGATCCGGCCGAGGTCACGCTGGTCGCGGTGAGCAAACTGCATCCGCCCGCGGCCATCGACGAGGCCCGGCGCGCCGGGCAAGTGGACTTCGGCGAAAACTATGTGCAGGAAGTGCGCGAGAAGGTCCCCGTTTTGCCCGATACCATTAAGTGGCACTACATCGGTTCTTTGCAGCGTAACAAAGTCAAGTACCTGGCCCCGTGGGTGCACATGATCCACACCGTCGACAGCCTGCGCCTGGCGCAGGAGATCGACCATCGCGCCGCCGAACATGGGCGGGTGATTCCCGTGCTGTTGCAGGTCAACGTCGCGCGGGAGGGCGTTAAAAGCGGTTGCGCGCCCGAAGAAGCGCGGGGACTGGCCGAACAAATCGCCCGCCTGGAACACCTGGAACTGCGCGGCCTGATGACCATGCCGCCGTTCTGGCCGGCCGAGCGGGTGCGCCCGTTTTTCGCCGGTCTGCGCGAACTGCGCGACCGTCTGCGCGTCGATCTCGGCCTGGCGCTGCCGGAGTTGTCGATGGGCATGACCGCCGATTTCGAAGTCGCGATCGCCGAAGGCGCGACGCTGGTGCGCATCGGCACGGCAATTTTCGGATCACGAAATTAAAGCTTGCAACTTTTCGTTTTCCAGGGCAGGCTCACTCGGAACGAGAAGGAGAAAAAACAAGGATGGAGCTCAATCAGCCGCGTGTTTTCGTCTATGGATCGCTGATGCGCAACCTGCAAAACCTGCACAAGATCGAGTCGGGGTTTTTCCTCAGCCGTCAGGAAGCCTCGCCGTTTTACGTCATGCTCTACGCGAGTCTGGCCGAAAGCGACGTGGTGTATCGCGTGCAGCAACTCCTCCAGCAGAACGAACTGTACGAGCTGGGCGACGACGACACCGACCTGATCGAGCAACTGGAGAGCCATCCCGATTTCTTCCACCGCTCCGTCATTCAACTGGAAGACGGCACGCAGGCCGTCGCCTACGATCTGGCCAACGCCAACCTGTACACCATTCAGCGGGTCGTGGATGAAAGCGACTGGCAGATGGTCATGCGCACCTACGATCCGACCTGGATGATCGGACCGTCGTTGGCGCACAAGCTGATCCCCAAGAGAACGCTGCCTAAAGCAAAGTAACCGCTTCCCCGACGGTGAAGGCGAAATTCGCCGCGCCCTGTTTGGCGGCGAGCAGCACGTCTTCGTGACGCGGGCTTTCGGCCAGCGAACCGTCGTTGGCCAGGTTGGTCACCAGCGCCAGCGCGGCCACGGACATCCCCACGTACTTCGCGTACAGCGCCTCGGGCACGGTGGACATGCACGCCGCGTCGGCGCCCAGCGCGCGCAGCATGCGCACTTCCGCCGCCGTTTCGTAATTGGGCCCGCGCAACACGGCGAGCACGCCCTGGTGCAGCGTGATGCGCCGCGCGCTCAGGCGGTCCAGCAGCGCCGGGTAGATGTCGGTGCGGTACAACTCGTTGAGACTGACGAAGGGCGTGGCCTGGTCGGGCAAAAACGGATTGCCGTCGTAGGCGCAGATCATCTCATACAGCGAATTGGTGCCCATCAGGTTGATGTGGTCGGAAATCAGCAGGATGTCGCCGGGGCGGTACGTGGCGTTGATGCCGCCGACCGCGTTGGTGAGCATCATCGTGCGCGCGCCCAGCTTCCAGGCCACCTGCACCGGCAGGGTCAACTGCTGCGCCGGCGCGCCCTCGTAGCCGTGGAAACGGCCCATGAACACCGCGCAGCGTTTGTCGCCCAGTTTGCCGATGACCAGCCGCCCCGGGTGGCCGGGGATTTTCGTGGTCGGGTACCCGTCGATCTGCTCGTAGGCGAACTCGTGCTCGATGACGGTCTGTTCGGCCACGCCGCTCAGGCCGCTGCCCAGCAGCAGACCGACATCCACCTGACCGACGTTTTGTTTTTCAAGAAATGCGGCGATGCGCTCAAGATCCGGGTGATGCAGGCTGATGCGTTTGATGGCTCGTCCTCCCCGTGGTGCGGATGATCGTTAGCGTCCAAACAATCTTTTAATCCACATCCACAGGCGTGTCCATAAGCCTTCGCGCAGCACGAGCACCGGATTGTTCATCACCCGCGCGGGCGGGCGCGGCCCTTCCTGATCGTAAATCGGCAGCAGCTTGTTGGCCGGCAGCTCGAGGTATTGGCAGATCGCTTTGATGAAACCGCGGACGAAAATCGGCGCCGGCAGCAGGTCGTGCCGGTCCTCTTCCAAGGCGGTGAGATTATCGATTTTGATTTTGGTGACCCGGTGTATTTCGTTGAGCGTGACGCCGCGCTTCTGGCGCTCATAACGCAACGTTTCCCCCAGGCTGCCCTGCATGTGCAGGCTTTCGCGCGCCGGGATATCCAACAAATTCACGTTCACGCGTTGCATGGCCTCTCCTCATTGAATGAGGCTGAGAAACTCCTGCGCCCGTTGTCCATAGGCGCCCAGCGGGTCGAGTTTCAGGACCCGCTGAAACAACACTTTGGCCTTGTCCTTCTTGCCTTGCTTCAAGTAAACCAAGCCCAGATCGAGCATCGCCTCGGGATAAACCTCGCGCAGTTGCAGCACCCGCTCGAGGATCTGCTGCGCATCGTCGTAACGTTCCAGCGCGATGTACACCTTGCCCAGGTTGTCGTAGGCCAGCAGGTACAGACGATCGTGCTCGATGCATTCCTTCAGATGCTCTTCGGCTTTCAGGTAGTCGCGCTTTTTGTAGTAGGCGTAGCCCATGCTGTTGAACGTCTGCGCGCGATTGCGATACAAATCGTTGGCCAATGCGGCATGGAATTCCTCGATCGCCGCGTCGTAGCGTCCCTGATACAGATAGATCGTGCCCAGGTTGTGATGGGCGTCGGAATGATTCGGGTCCAGTTCGATCGCTTTTTTCAGATGCGCGATGGCCTTGATGTACTTCTCCTTCGAGTAGTAGACCAGCCCGAGCGCATTGTGAACGTCCGCGTTGTAGGGATTGAGGCTGACGGCTTTTTGCAGCTCTTCCAGCGCGGCGGTGGCGTCGCCGCCGTTCATGAAGGCCACGGCCATCATGTAGTAGCCTTCCGCCTGCTTGCGGTCGTTTTCGTTGACGTGCTGCTTGGAGCACGCCGTGCAAACGAGCGCAAGTAAGCAAAAAACCACGATGTAAATTCGATACTTATGCATGGGTAAATTCTCGCCGCAATCTGCTGTATCTAGTATCATTGCCTGTCGGTTAAGTCAACATATTGTTGCCTTTTCCCTTTTTAAAAAGGACAGTTTTTTCGATAAGTTGGTTGCATGTGCATAAAAAAACGCCCCGGCGGCCCGGCCGGGGCGTCGCTATCGGCAACTTGGACTATTTCATGTACTTGCCGATGATCGGCTCCAGATCCTGTTTCACTTTGTCCGGAACGACCTTGGCGTTGGTGACGATCGAGAAGCTCAGCACGTCCGAGTAACCGGGCACCGGTTCGGCGGGGATCTTGTCGATCACTTCCAGCAGAATCGCCTTGGCGTTCTTCACGTTGGCGGCCATGACCTCGAGCACCGAGAGCGCGTCGACGCCTTCCTCGTGCTCCTTCCAACAGTCGTAGTCGGTGACCAGCGCCAGCGTGGCGTAGCAGATTTCCGCCTCGCGGGCCAGGCGCGCCTCGGTGTAGTTGGTCATGCCGATCACGTCCATGCCCCAGGAGCGGTACAGGAAGCTTTCGGCGCGGGTGGAAAACTGCGGGCCTTCCATGCACAAGTAGGCGCCCTTGAAGGCCATCTTGAGATCCAGCTTGACGCCGGCGTCGTAGAGCAGTTTGGCCAGCGGCATGCAGATCGGATCGCCGAAGGGCACGTGCGCGACGATGCCGCCCTCGAAGAACGTGTCCTTGCGATGGCGCGTGCGGTCGAGCAGTTGGTCGATGACCACGATGCGGCCGGGCTCGTGTTCCTCTTTGAGCGATCCGCAGGCGCTGACGCTGATGATGTGCGTCACGCCGAGTTTTTTCATCGCCCAGACGTTGGCGCGGTAGGGCACCTCGGTGGGCGTGAAGCGATGGCCGCGGCCGTGCCGGGGCAGAAAGACCACGTCGACGCCCTTGAGCACGCCGGTGATCAGTTTGTCCGCCGGGTCGCCGAAGGGCGTGGGGACGGCCACTTCCTGCACGTTCTCCAACGCTTCCATGTCGTACAGTCCGCTGCCGCCGATGATTCCGACTTTGAGGTTCATGGGTTCCTCCTTATCATAACAAAGAATATCAACCTTCGATCAATTCCACGTTGGCGCGCGGCACCACGGCCGTTTCGTGGCCGAAGTCCACTTCGAGCACGCGCGCTTTCGAGCCCGATTCGAGCACGTACGGTTCGGCGGGCAGCGCCGCCACCACGCCGATGCGCCCGAAATAGGGCATGCGGATCACCCGCACCGGGCTGCCGATGTGCAGACCGAGCATCGCCTCGTTCGCCGCCGCTTCGCCCGCGCCCGCCGCTTCCTGCGGAATGAGCACCTCGGGGCGGATGACGCCGGCGCGGATCTGCGTGGCGCCGTTGATGCACGCCAGTTGTCCGGCTTTGCTTTTGAGCAGCGCGAAGGTTTTGTCGGCCATGTCGATGTCGCCGAAGCCCTCGGTGACGATCAACGTGACGCCCAGTTGCTCGGTGCCGGTGATCGCCACGCCCAGGTCGTAGCCGAGAAAATCGCGCAGGTCCTTGTCGTCGAAGCCGCCGGCCACCACGCCGTGCACGCCCACGGCGATCGCCTTTTTCAGCGCCTCGGCGGTGACGCGGCCGCCGCCGACGATCACCTTGCCGGCCATCGCGGGCGTGATCATTTCGGGCGTCAACTGTTGCGACGGCGCCTCGCAGGCCATCGCCAGTTCGCCGTGGGTTTCGCCGCCGATGCCGAAAATGCCCTGCACCAGGCCGCCCCAGGTTTCGATCGTGCAGCCTTCGCCGGGGTGGATGTCCACCACCGTGCCCGAGGTGTACGCCTTGACCTCGACCGGCAGCGACGGACCGCGCAGCATCACCTGGCCGGTGACGCGGTTGATCGACTCGATCGTGCCGCTCATCGAAGCGGCGGCGTTGGCCTTGAACATGCCGAAGAAGCTCTTGGCCGTCGCGATGATCTCGCCTTCCTCGACCGCGTCGCCCACCTGCTTGAGCATGCGCTCGGGCACCTCGGCGGGTTCGACGTTGAGCAGGTTGGCCACGTTCAGCGGCTGCGCGTTGCCCGGCAGCTCGGTACGCGCGACCACGTCGTCGGGCTTCACGATCTGCCCGGCCTCGACCAGCACGTCGCCCTTGAGCGGCAGGATGCGTTCTTTGCGCACGAGGGTGCGTTCGGTGACTTTCAATCCGGGGGTGTAGGTATGAGCCATGGCGCGCTCCTACTGCAAAGCGTCGGCGGGATAAGCGTCCAGTTCCCGCATCCAGGTTTTCAGCGCCGCCAGCCGCTGATCGGCTTTGTCGCTGAGCGTCAACTCGCGGCCGCGCGCGTCGAGGATCAACCCGACCGTGCCGCCATGCACCGTCCCCTCGACGGCGTTGCCCGCGCCGCGGCCCAGGTCGAAACCGCGCGCCGGGTTGAGCGCGATTTTCGCCTCTTCGCCGTCGGCCAGCGGCAGCAACTTCATCTCGCCGAAGGCCAGCGCGCCTTCCTCGACCTTGCCGTCGGTGCGTTCCAGACGATAGCGGAAACACTCCTTGCCCGGCTTGCCGACGCCCGCCGGAGCCACGCACGTGCCCAGGTAGATCAGGCAGTCTTTCGTAAAGACCTCGGTCGCGGCCTGCGGATGCACCTCGGCCAGCACGCCCAGGTGCGGCATCATGAAAATGGAATCCTTCGCCAGCCGGGTGATGCCCTGGGGCGCGAAGGCGTCGATGAGCATCATCGCCGTTTGCTGCATGCGCGGCGCGTGCGAGAGCACGCCGCCGGAAGCGACGAGCAAATCGAGCTTCATCATGTCCACCAGCGTCTGGCCCGATTCGCTTTGCGAAAAGGTGTCGCCGATCGTGCGCTGCTGCTGCACGCCCTTGAGCGTGGTGGCGAAACTCTTGTGGTGCTCGAAGGCCAGGCGCAGCGCCTCTTTGGCGATGGCCTGTTCGAAGATCAGCTCCTGCATCGTCTGCGGAATCGTCGTGGGGCGGATCATCTTGTTCTTCACGCGGTTGCGCAGGTCGCGTTCGTCCATCGAGAAGGGCACCCAGCGCATGACCAGCGGCAGCGTCGCCTCGGCCAGCACGTTGGAGATGGAATAGCTCATGCCCAGGTTCGCGCTGACCGTGCGGTTGAACACGCCGTCGAAAACGGAAAACACGTCGGTCGTCGCGCCGCCAATGTCCACGCCGACCGCGTTGATGCCCTGCACGTCGGCCACGCGCTTGAGGATGTTGCCCACCGCGCCGGGGGTGGGCATGATCGGCGCGTCGGTCCAGGCCATCAATTTTTTATACCCCGGCGCCTGAGCCATGACGTGCTCCATGAACAGGTCGTGAATCTTCTCGCGCGCCGGACCGAGGTTTTCGCGTTCGAGCACCGGCCGGATGTTGTCGACGGTGTATAGGTCGGTTTTTTCGGCCAGCGTGTTTTGCACCTCGCCGGTCGCGTCCTTGTTGCCCGCGTAGATGACCGGCAGTTTGTACGACGATCCCAGGCGCGGGCGCGGGTCGGCCGCCGCGATCAACTCGGCCAGCTCGACCACGTGGGTTTTCGTGCCGCCGTCGATGCCGCCGGAGAGCAGAATCATGTCCGGCCGCAGTTGGCGGATGCGTTCGATCTGTTCGTGCGGCAGGCGCTTGTCGTTGGAGGAAATGACGTCCATGACGATCGACCCGGCGCCCAACGCGGCGCGCTCGGCCGATTCGCCGGTCATTTTTCGCACGACGCCGGCGACCATCATCTGCAAGCCGCCGCCCGCCGAGGAGGTCGAGATGTAGATGTCCGCGCCCTCGGTGTCGGTGGCCGGGGTGATGATGCGCCCGTCGTCGCTCACCAGTTTGCGCCCCGCCAGTTCGCCCACCTCCTGCGCGGCGTTGAGCACGCCCATGGTGACGTCCTCGAAGGGCGCCTCGACCGTGGTCGGCGCTTCGCCGCGATGGGTCTGGCGGTATTCGTCGCCGACCTTCTGGATGAGGATCGCCTTGGTCGTCGTGCTGCCGCAGTCGGTGGCGAGAATCACTTTGATTTTGTCAGGATCGATGGTCATCTGCGTCCCTTTGTTTCGCCGCGCCGTCGTTCGATTTTTTCCGCTTGCGCTCGCGCTTTTGCGCGGAACGTTCGGCCTCGCAATTTTCGATGGCCGCCAGCAGCGCCTCGACGCTGCCCCGCCGTTCCAGCAGCCGGGCGAAGTCCGAGTAGGCTTGCCAATCCAGCAGCCCGCGCACGATCGGCTCGAAAAAGGCGAGGGCCTGGCTGCCGATAAAGTTCATCGGCCGCGCCGATTCGAGAAACAGGATCGCCGGGATGGCCAGCCCGTGGCGGCAGACCTTGGCGGCGAAGGCGTCGATCAGTTCGCGCTCCCGCTCGCTGGGCGTGAAATCCTCCGCCCGTTCCACCGCAAACGCTTTGCGCCACCAACCCATGATTCAGCGCCCGCCCTTTTCGATGCGCGCCTGGATGAAGCACATCACCTGTTCGCGATTGCCGGCAAAACGCAGGTACATGCCGCGAAACGCCTCCAACCGCGACGGAAACGGAAAGGGCGATAATAGCACGCCTCGGCGATCGGCGCTCGCCCGTTTGATGCGCGCCCATTCCTGCCGGCGACGGTAAAACAGAATCCGCAATTGCGCGCCCGTATCGTCCAGGCGGTAGTGGGTGGGCAAAAACCATTGCCGCACGCCCACCAGCAGCACGACCACGCCCAGCACGACCCAATACCCGCTGTGCGTCGCCAGCCACAGCGCCCCGGCGGTTATGGCCAGAAACAGGATGACGATCAAATTGCGCGCCGGTTCCTCGACCGCCGGATGGCTGGTCCAGGACAGGATTGCGGGCGTGGATTCAGGTGACGCCAAAGCGGATCAATTCTCCATGGGTGCGACCGGGGAACGGTAGCGAAGTACATGGCGGGTGTCAATCTGGAACTTGCTGAAAATGTGTAGGAAAGTCTTCGCTCTTCCCTGGTGGGGGAAGAGGAAGGACCGGGAAAAATGCCGGATTATAAATGAAGGCCGCCGATCATCTTCATGTGTTCGTATTCACGTTGGATGTCCGGATCCTGCGGACCGAGCTCGAAGGCCTTGCGGGTGTGCTTTTCCGCCAGATCGGCCTGTTGCTGGCTCTTGAAAATCAGCGCCAGGTAGTAGTGCGCTTTCGCCCAGCGCGGATCGACGCGCAGCGCCTTGTTCAGGTATTCCTTGGCTTCTTCGATGTAGAAGTTGTCTTCGGTCGTGCGCTGCATGAAGGAACTCCAGCCGATCATGGTCAGGCTTTTGAGGCATTCGGGCTTGTGCAGCAAGGCCATGCGCAGGAAGGTCATCGCCTGTCGATAATCGCCGGTTTTGAAGAAGCTTTCGCCCAGCTTGAAGTTGCGCTTGTATTCGACCGACGGATCCTTGGCCCGGCCGGTCGAGCGCAGATGGTCGGCGTCGGCCGGTTTGAGCACTTTGTCGGCCAGATCCACGTGCATATCATAGGCTGCGAAGCGCGCCGCGTGCATCACCAGCAGCAGGTAAAGGAACTGATAGAACCGCGTACGATCGATGCTGATCAGCGCTTCCAACTGTTTGACCGAAATGCCGCGCCGAATGTATTCGATGATCCGTCGTTGTTGATCGTTGAGCAGAAGCTTGTTGTACAGGTTGTCCATTTCCGGCGTGGCGCGCAATTCGCGGTACATCCGGTTGCGGGCCTGGAACAACGGCAACAGACGCTTCAACGAAAAATTCCGGGTGATGCCTTCCTGAATCAGTTCGATGGTGGTCATCGGATGGTATTGTTCGACGTCGATTTCGAACAGGCCGGGTTCCACGGTGAATTCGCCGTCTTTCCATCGTTCCTGGAAAACGCCGAGCAGCTTGTTGTAGCTTTGGCGCACCAGGGCCTGGGACAACTCTTTCTCGTTGAGCGCATTGATGGTCTGCAGGCCTTTGCCGATTTTGGAGCCGACCGACCGTTGCAGCTCCTCCGCTTTCTTCAATTGGGTGGGGGTAATTTTCCGCTCGGCCACCAGCATCCGGCCGAGGCTGTCGTCGCGGATGTAGTTGCTGCGCACCATGATCGGATCGCCGTTCTGGAAGGTGACGCGCATTTTTTTCTGTTCGTCGGTCAGCAGCAACTCGCCGTTGAAGCGGCGATGGCTGATCTGATACAGCAGCTTGGCGATCGAGAAATCCGTCAGTCGCCCGTGGTAGGGCAGGCTTTCCTGGAAATTCTTGATGATGTTCGCTTGTTTGCGGTTGACCGTCAGCGCCGAATGTTTGCTTTCCAGCCACAGCAGCGTTTTGGCTAAAATTTGCTCGATGGTGAACGGTTTGCTGATGATGTCGTCCGGTTTGCTGTCACGCATCAGCTTGTTGATTGCTTCCGGCTGCGAGGGAAGATGGGTAACCAGGAAGAAAATCGTGTTGCGTCCAACGGCGTCGTTTTTCACCATCCGGCACAATTCGGATCCGGAGATGTTCTCGGCTTGGGCGTCGCAAATAATCAGCGCCGGATTCATTTTGAAAAACCATGCCGTGGCTTCCTGAATATCGGTGCACAGTTGTACGTCGAAGCCCATGGTTTCCAACGAACCTTTTACCTCCTGATAGAAGTCGAGGTTGGACCCGACCAGCAGTATTTGTTTAGTCATCACGCCCTCCTAATCGTCCTGTTGTTTTTCCGTCTCTAAATATTACGTTGCAAAATAAATAACTATAGAATATTTATTCTTATATCTCGATTTAATTTTGACCGTTCGTTCAATTGGTTCCAATTGGTTGATATTTCGAGGGGGAAATACATGTTGACAATAAAAAGCTTTTTTTATAATCACTCAGTTATTACTATTTTACTTCGCCTGCCGTATCCATTCCCCCGCTGCCGTCTCGGTCAAGTTGGATATATTTTCCTGCATTCCGCGAATCCTGTAAAGTATAAACTTTATCCACAGCCCCCTTTTCTATTAATTTAAGCCTGGATTTTGGAAAATACAGATCGTGATCAAGCTTTGGAAGAGGAAAACAAACCTTTGGCCGACAGGGGCAAAATCAGGTAGCACAAGGCGCCCAACAGGAGAGTTACCGTGATGCCCCAGGCGATGCTCACGACGATCGCCACCACGCCGGCCATCACGCCCGCCGCGCCGTTGACGCCCCACAACCAGGGCGTCGGATCGCCCGCGCCGTGTTTGGCCAGCCGCATCCCCGCCGGGAAGGCCTGGCCCATGCCCAGACCCGCCGGGGCCAGCAGCGCGAGGCTGACCGCAATGCGTCCGGCCAGCGAAAATCCCTGGAACCACGTGTTGATATGCGGCAACAGAAACGCGGCCAGCGCGAGGTAGGCCGCCAGCGAAAGGCTGTAGATCGCCAACCGCGCCGGGGTGGTCAGCGGCAGGCGCTCGCTGGCGAAACTGCCCAGGCCGGTGAAGAAGATCAGCGCGAACAGCACCACGGCCAGCGAATAGACCGGGTGCCCCAGGAAAACCGACAGCCGCTGCATGATGCCGATCTCGGTGAGCATGAAGCCCAGGCCGATCAACGCGAAGTAGACCAGCGCGCCGGCGCGGGGCCGCTGCATATCGGCCGGGGCGAAGCGCCGCGGAATCAAGATCGTCGCGGCCGCGAAGGTCACGGTGATCAACAGGATCGCCAGCAGTGTGAGCGTGGCGATCAGGTTGCCCGCGACCACGCCGGCGGGACGTCCCAGGTAGGCGGCGATCTCCCAGGGACGGCTCAGGCGCAGCAGGTTGAAGAAGAACGGCCGCGAGTCGGTCGGCGGCGACAGGTCCAGCGCATAGGAGGCGGCCAGACGATCCAACTCCTTGCGCGTGGTGCAATCGGCCAGCCGGGCCAGAATCGGCGCGGTCGCCTCGTGCCCCGGGGCGAGCACGAGCGAGAAGCCCATCGACGCCAGATGATCGGCAAACCGCTGCACGTCCTCCGGCGAAAAGGGCCGTTTGGCGACCAGCAGCGTCGCCACCTGGTCGTATGCCCCGACCAGCAGATGCGCGCGCGGCTCGGTTGCGCCGGCGTCCAGCAGCGTCGCCGTCGCCAGGCTGACCAGCCGGGCGGTTTCGTCGATGTGCCCCGGCGCGTACCAGCGGCTGACGGTGAACACGCCGTCGTCGGTCAGGTGATCCAGAAAGATCCGCCAGGCTTCGACGGTGTAGATGGCGTTTTCCGACAGCGAGAACGCGCCCGCGCCGGTGGCCGCCCAGGTGTCGATCAGGCTGGCCTGCAGGATGTCGAAACGCTCGTCGCTGCGCGTCAGGTAGCTGCGGGCCTCGTCGGCGACCAGGTGCACGCCGGGGCGATCGGCCAGCCCGGCGAATTGGCGGTAGCGGCCGGTCAGCAGATCGATGAACACCGGGTTAAGCTCGATGCCCAGCACCGCTTCGTTGCCCGCCGCCAGCGCCGTGTGCAGATCCTTGCCGCCGCCCACGCCGATCACCGCAACCTTGCCGCGCCGCAGGGCGTAGGCCGGCGAGGTGGCGTCGTAGAGCAGGAAGTCCAGTGCGCCCGGCTCGTCGTTCCAGCGGAACATGCGCGTGCCGGCCAGACCGTCGATATTCATTTCCTTGAAGGTCACGCGGCGCTCGGGCGTGTTGGGCGACGCGGCCCACAGAACGTTGCGCGCCGGCTCCTCGCGGTCGCGGTAGGCGACCACGCGCGAGAAGCTGTTCCACTTTTCGTAGCTGACCCAGTGGCGCTTTTCGGCCACGCCCTTCACGATGATCGGGTCTAAGCCGAAGTAGGTGGCGCCGTTGGCGACGGCCAGGGCGATCATCAATCCGGCGGCGGCCAGCGCCCAACGCCCGAGGCGCTGTTCGCGTCCCCAGCGGGCGAACGACCACCCGCCGATCGCCATGACGCCCGCGACCGCGAAGATCGCCCCCGGTCCGTCCAGCAGCGACAGCAGCGGCAGCACGGCCAGGCAACCCAACGCGGCGCCGGCGAGGTCGGCCCCGTAGACGACGCCGATGGGGTAGGCCGCGCGCGTGAGGGCGAGCGTCACGCAGATGCCCGAGAAGTAAAAGGGAATCGCCAACGTGAGCGCCAGCCGGGTGAAGACCACGAGGGTCGAGGCCGACATGGCGACCTCCGGCGCGAGGACGCTCTGGTCGAGGTAGCACAGGCCGACCGCGAGGGACGTCCACAGCGCGGTGCGCGGCAGGGTGCGCCCGAGGGCGTCGGGGCCGAAGCGGTCGGGCTGCAGGAAGACGCGCAACGCTCCGAGGGTCATCCCGAACATCGCCATGCTGATCACGAAGAAGGCGAGGTGGTACCAGGTGACCACCGAGAGCATGCGGGTCTGGATGATCTCCAGCGCCAGCGTCGCCGCGGTGACCAGCGCCAGGCCCAGGTAGAAGTATCCCGCCGGGCGGGCGGACGGTTCGGTCATGCGCCATCTCCTGTTATCGGCGGGCAGTCTACGCTCTCAAGGCCGCAAAAGGCAAGGCGAATCGGGTATCGGGCCGGGGCGCGCGCGGGAGGGTTTTCTTTGTCATTTCCGCGAAGGCGGAAATCCAGGATCGGAGATGCCTTTCCCGACCTTATCAGTGTCACCGTGGGACAAGATGGGACACTTTGGGACGCTTTTGTCCCACGGTTGAAATCCAGTATTACCAACGATATCAATAGGTTGTAAAAATGAAGGGTGGGACACATGCGGGACAGTGTCCCACGACCGGGATTGATGGCTTCGGATAAACCCCGGGACATGTACTCGTTACGCGTCCCGGTTTATCCAAAAATCGGGGACTCGATTCCTTCGTGTCCTGGCAGGCATATATAGGCGATAAACCCCGGGACATGTACTCGTTACGCGTCCCGGTTTATCGGGCAAGGTGGCATGGCAAGACGAGGCTTTGCTTATTTTGACTGGCCAAATCGCATATTTTGGCAAAAATGACTGATTAACGCGGCAGAATAGGCTGTTATACTTCTTTGAAGAAGGAATAATATACTATTATTTCAGAAAATAACTAGACCTAAGAGCCTTCAACTCAAGAGTTGAAGGTGAGGCTGGCACGGGTGGCTCGGGGCGAGCCCTGTGGCAGTGTTCCCAATCAATCCTTTGACGGGAACGCTATCGAGTGACTATCCGGGAAGAGGGTAACTAATTCATATAATTAATTTTAATTATGATTATTATTCCTATCCTTCAAATTAATAATATGCTCAATTATATTGTTAAGACTAACGCTTTCTTTAGAATGTGATTCAAATAAAATACGAATAATTTCTGCCATTAAATACGGATTTTTATAAACATCTTTGTGTTTTTTATACTCATATTCTAATTTAACCTTTTCAACTATTTCGTTCAATAAACTTAGGCCAAAATCGTTTTTCATCACATCTTCTAATTTTTTTTCGAAGCAAGAAAATGTTGGTTCAATATAGTTTGGCCAATCTTTAATCTCTCCTTTTACTATTCTAAGCAACTTATGGTTATCTCCAGGATTTGCTCCTTTTGTTCCTTTGTCGCTATCCCAAATCAGGTAAACGGGTATTCCAAATTGAGAAAATATAATCGCTGGTCTATCCAAATTATTTTTCCCATTACAAGGAATAACGCTTATTCCTCTACTTTCCAAGTCGATATTCCTACTTTGCGCAACACCAAGAATCGCAGCTCTATCTTGTTCACCTTCAACCAATACAACAACATCTGAGAAAAAACCTTCATTCATCCAGGGAGTCATAATGGTGGCCAATCTTGATCTTAGCGATTGAGCGGTAAAGTTATTTTCTGATTTTCCACAACATTTTTGTAAATAATCTGCTACTTTATCAAGATTTGTACTTACAATTTTTGAACATGGTGGCGTTTGATCGTTTTCTTTAGTTTTCTTAATTAATCGTATTTTATCAAACCTATCAATTCCAACGAATAATGGGGAATGGGTACAATAAATAATTTGATTTTTACTTGAGACACCGTGGATTTGGCCTTGTGAAAGGCGTTGAAGAATTTTTGCAAAGTGTCTTTGTCTATTTGGATGTTGATATAATTCAGGCTCTTCAATTAATATTATATTACTTGGTAGCTTTTCCTTTTCCTCATCATTATCGGTTTGATTTTGTTTTTCATTAATAGTGGATAAGTATTGAAGAAGGGTTAGAATAAATGCTCTTTGAAGTCCATGACCTGTCCTGTTGACCGAGGAAAAATATTCATCCTCAGCCAATTTTGCTTCGGCATGTGGAAATGGTAATTCAATTTCTTTAACTTCATTCCATAATACTTTTACTCCAGAATTTGGGACAAATGTGTTTAATGCCAAAGTTAGATTTTCTGATAATATTTTTAATTCGGGAACGTTTTTTGGATTTAATAATTCCTCTAGTTTAGATTTTACCTGCTCTTGCAACTCTTTTACTTCCGGTTTCTGAGCAACTACTCCTTTTACAATCATATTTAATAATTGTGTAAGTACAGAATTTTTCCCCGTGGAAACGTCTTCTGAAGCATCACGAACTGCTGGAATAAATAATAATTTAGAATGCTCCCTTAGATAACCATAACCAACTTCTGAAAAACCAAAAAAGTTACTAGTATCACGAGCCCATTCACATTTATCAGAATTGTCTTCTTCCCATTTTGATATGTCTTCAAGGGCTTTCGTTTTAGTTTTCCAAGTTGGAAGGTCAACTATTTCTTTTTGCAATTGATTATATGCCGTTTTCATTTCAGTTGCGTTTTGAGCCATTTTTATGGAATTAAATTTTGGAAATATATATTTATATCCAGAATAATTATAATTCATTTTATTGTTTGTGTAGGAAAACAAGAGTAAAATTGTCATTTTCGAATTACGAATAAATGAATTAAATTTATTAAGTGCTTTTTCAGACATTACATTATATGTAACTTCAATTTCAATCTCTTTGTCGGTATTATTGTTGTATATATCTTCCTTTTCCACATATGAGGGATGATAAAAACATTCAATAGCTTTTAAAAATGAAGATTTGCCGGATCCATTAGGCCCAACAATAACTGTCATATCATCACAATATAATGTTGCATCTTTTATCGATCGATAATTTTTAATGCGAACACTTTCTATAATCACAATATTCTCCTCTCATAATTATGTACGTAAATTATATTATATAATTCTGATGAAAAAAAAGAAAATTGGCAATACAAAGGATAATCAGATTTAGAGCTCTGAATTCCAAATAATTTGGTTAACGGGAGTTTGCCATCCCTGATGGGGCAGGGGCAGACGCAGTGATAAGAAAAAGTTGAAAAGTTGCAAATGTGGATGATCAAACAGAACATAGATGACAAGTCGTTTTTCCGTTCAAGCACAGCTTTTGTCTGACGGTGATAGATACGGCATGCGGAGGTCGAGGCCATGTTCCCGCGGAACAAGACCGTGGCTCCTAACGAAAACTTTTGCGCCCGGAAAACTCACAGCCACGAAGGAATCGTGTTCCCGATTTTTCCAACCGGCGAAACTGTGCCGCGACGGCCCATCGCATCGCTTTTCCGAATTGACGCGCGGGGATGGGCGCGGTACGTTACAACGCTCACAGAGGGGTTGGACATCATGCGCGCGGTGGATCTTATCGAAAAGAAGCGTGATGGCGGCGTGTTGTACCGGGCCGAAATCGAATGGCTGGTCAAGGCGCACTTGCGCGGCGAGGTGACCGATTATCAGGTGACCGCGCTGCTGATGGCGACGTTTTTCCGCGGGATGAGCGGCCCGGAGGTCGTCTACCTGACGCGGGCGTTCATGGAATCGGGGACGATCCTCGACCTGTCGCACATCGAGGGCCCGAAGGTCGACAAGCATTCGACCGGCGGCGTGGGCGACAAGGTCAGCCTCATTCTGGCCCCGCTGGTCGCCTGCGAGGGCGTGAAGGTGCCGATGGTTTCCGGCCGCGGCCTGGGCTTCACCGGCGGTACGCTGGACAAGCTGGAAACCATTCCCGGCTACAACACCAACATTTCGCTGGAGCGCTACGCGCAGATCGTCGAGCGGGTCGGTTGTTCGATCATCGGCCAGACCGGCGAGATGTGCCCGGCCGACAAGAAGTGGTACGCGCTACGCGACGTGACCGCGACGGTGGCGAGCATTCCGCTGATCGTGGCCAGCATCATGTCCAAGAAGCTTGCCGAGGGCATCGACGCGCTGGTGCTGGACGTGAAAATCGGCTCGGGCGCGTTCATGCGCACGATGGAGGAGGCCGAGGACCTGGCGCATGCGCTGGTGCGCGTCGGGCAGCAGATGAACAAGCCGGTGCGCGCGCTGCTGACCGACATGAGCCAGCCGCTGGGCATCGAGATCGGCAACGCCAACGAAGTGCGCGAGGTGATCGAAATTCTGCGCGGCGAGGGCGACGATCGCCTGACCGAACTGTGCATCATCCTGGGCGCGCACATGATGGCCGCAGGCGGGCTGATCGACGATCCGCGCGCGGGCGAGGAGCCGCTGCGCAAGCATCTGCAGGACGGTTCGGCGCTGGCCAAGTTCGCCGAGATGGTCGAGGCGCAGGAGGGCGATCCGGCGATCGTCGAGCGGCCGGACATGCTGGCCGAGGCCGAGCAAAACGCGCCGTTCGTCGCGCCGGTGGCCGGGTACCTCGATTCGATCCGCACGGCGGAGATCGGCTGGGCGGCGATGTCGCTGGGCGCGGGCCGCGAGCGGGCCGAGGACAAAATCGATCCGGGCGCGGGGATCACGATGCACAAGCGCATCGGCGACCGCGTGGAGAAGGGCGAGCCGATCTGCACGTTGCGGGCAAGCGATCGCGACAGGTTGAAAGCGGGATTGAAGCGCCTGACGGGCGTGTTCACGATGGAAGCGGAGCCGCCGGCCGAGGAGCCGTTGGTCAAGAAGATTGTGGTTGAGGCATGAGGCACATACGACTGGACGAAATGCGAAGCGGAGAATTCGGGCGCACGGCGTTGACGATCGGCAATTTCGACGGCGTGCATCGCGGGCATCAGCAGGTGCTGCGCCGGCTGAAGCTGGCCGCGAAGAAAGAGGATCTGCCGGCAACGGTGATCACCTTCCAGCCGCATCCGGTGCAGTTGTTGTATCCGGGCAAGGGCCTGCAGATGATTCACACCTACGCGCAACGGGCCGACCTGCTGGCGCGCTACGGGGTGGAGAACCTGGTGACGGTCGAGTTCACCAAGGACGTCGCCGCCACGCCCGCCGAGCAGTGGGTGGTGGAGGTGATGATCGACAAGCTGCAGGTCGAAACGCTGATCATGGGCTACGACTTCAGCTTCGGGCGCGGGGGCGACGGCGACGCGAAGCATCTGATCCAACTGGGCCGCAAGTACGGTTTTTCGGTCGAGCAGGTGCCGGCGCTGGTCATCGACGGGCGGCCGATCAGCTCCAGCCGCATCCGGCGGTTGATCGCCGCGGGTGAGATGGCGCTGGTGATGAACCTGCTGGGGCGGCCGTTCCACGTGACCGGCGAGGTGATCAAGGGCGACGGACGCGGCCGGCAACTGGGCATTCCGACCGCGAACATCGTTCACGAGGCGGCGATGCTGCCGCACGTGGGCATTTACGGCGGCGTGGTGGTCACCGACGGCGAGTATTACCCGGCGGCGATCAACGTGGGCTGCAACCCGACCTTCGACCAGACCCGGGTGCACATCGAGGCGCACCTGATGGACTTTGATCGCGACCTGTACGGCAAGAATATCCAGGTGCATTTCCTGCGGCGGCTGCGCGACGAACGCAAGTACCAGTCGGCCGACCAACTGGTGGCGGCGATCAAAAAGGACATCGACAACGCGCGCCAGTTGTTCCACGGCCAATCGGCGAAGGATTGGCTGACATGAGCCGCACGCGGTTCCTGAAGGATCCGAAGTTTTACCTGGGCCTGTTCGTGTCCGCGTTTTTCCTGTTCATCGCGTTTTTCAAGGTGTCGTTTTCGCCGCTGGCGGTGACGGCGAAGATCGATTTTTCGCAGATGGGCCAGGCGATCGTCACGGCCAACCCGCTGTACCTGGTGGTGATCATGGCCCAGGTGCTGGGCATGCTGTTTATTCGCGGGCACCGCTGGACGCTGTTTCTCAAGCCGATCAAGAAGACGAACTGGATTTCGCTGGGCTGGTCGACGTGCATCGGCTTTGCGGTCAACAACCTGCTGCCGGCGCGGCTGGGCGAGGTGGCGCGGTCGATCAGCGCGGGGCGCAAGGAGGGCATCGGTTTCGGCGCGGTGTTCGGCTCGGTGGTCGTCGAGCGCATTTACGACACGCTGTCGATTCTCGTGCTGTTCGTGCTCAGCCTGTTCGTCTGGGAATTTTCCGGGCCGATGGAGAAACTCGCGGCGGCGACCAAAAGCGAGTTCGGCGTGGAGATCAGCCAGCAAAGCATCGCGCTGAACCTGTCGATTCTGGTCGGGCTGATTCTGGCCGCGATCATCTTCCTGAAATGGAAAACCGAGTTTTCGCTGCGCGTGGCGCGCCTGTTCCTTACGCCGCTGCCGGTCGCGTGGCGCGACAAGATCGTCAACGGCCTGCGCAACTTCATCAACGGTCTGACGCAGACCAAGAATCCGCTCGAGGCCGCGTGGGTCGTGGTGCTCTCGGCGTCGATCTGGGTGATCAGCGCGCTGACCGTCTGGCTCGGGCTGGCCGCCTGTCACGTCGACGCCTCGATGACCGACGCGATTTTCGTGCTGATGACCATGGTCGTGGCCGTGTCGGTGCCGGCGAGTCCGGGGTACATCGGCACCTACCATTACCTGTGCGCGACGGGCATCGTGTTGTCGACCGACTCCACGTGGGATCAGGCGATGGGCACGGCGATCGTCATTCACCTGTCCAACTACCTGCCGCAGACGCTCGCGGGCCTGTACGCCTTGGCGCGCGAGGGCTTGTCGCTGCGGGAGATCGAAGAAAAACCCGCCGAAATCGAATCTGTGTAAAGAGAAATTATTGCGCCGGTTGCGGCTCGCCGCCGTTTTGCGCCGCCAGCAGGGCGGGCAGGAGCGGAACGCGCAGGGGCGTGCCGTTGGTCGGGTACACTTCCAACTCGAAGGGGAAGCCGCCCTCGTCGTGCGCAAACAGCAGCGCGCCGGCCAGCGTCTCGCCGGGCTTGATCGTGCCGGGCTGGTAGATGCCCGCGGTGCCCCGACGCGGATTGAGCGGCTTGAGGTAGCCGCCGGCGGAGGTGTCCAGAATGAACGAGGTCGTCGCCGGGCTGCGCCGCGGCTTTTCGCCGTTGTTGACGATTTCCATTTCGAGGCGATAGACCTTCTCGTCCGAAGCGATGCCCTCGTGATGGTCGAACTCGGCGACGCGGGTGACGCGCAGCTTCGTCGCTTCGTCCAGGTCGATCTCGACCGGGAAGGTGGTGCGGCTCCAGGACGTGTCGTGGGTGGTCAGGTCGTCATGCGGCCGCAGGCGGTCGTAGGGGAGCCACTGCAGGCAACGGTCCTCGGTGCGCACCTTGAAGGCCAGGCCGCGCTGGTACAGCAGTTTGACCGGATCGCCGCGTTTCTGTTCGCACTTGCGCACGACCGGCGCGCAACGGCACGGACCGTCGACGGTCACCGTGGCCGTGCCGGTGAGGGTGACGCCGAAGATGGAATCCCAGGCGACGTCGGCCTTGGCGACCTCCTCACGGAAGCGGAACTGCAGCGGGTCGCGTGCCTGCACGGTGATGGCCGTTTGCAGCTTGGTGGGCGTCATTTCCAGATAGATCGGGTCGAGCGGACGGGTGATGCACACGAAGCGGCGTTCGGTGTCGGGGCGCCAGGGGTCGATGCTGTTGACGCGCGGGGAGAATCCCAGACCGCCGCTGTGACGCTCGATTTCGGTGCGCTCGCCGAACTCGACGAGCAAAGTCGCGTAAGCGGCGGCGCGGTGGATCAGCCGGCCCGAGCGGTTAACGATCTTGCCGGCGACCAACAAATGCACGCCGGGCTCGTCGGAGAACTCGGCGTTGATCGGCCCGGTGCGCGGGTCGAACAGCAGCGCGTGATCGATGGTCACTTCGAACATGCCCTTGCCGGCCGGTTCGGGCGGTGTGGCGCCGGCGGCGGCGGTGGCGATCAACTGCGGGGTGTTGGCCTGCGCCGAATCGGCGGGCGGAGCGGGGGGTTCGACGGGCGGCGATTGCGACGGCCCGCAGGTGCAGAAAATCGCGAGCATCGCGACAAGCACCAGCGGAATCGTGAATCGGCCAACGCGCATTCAACCTCCAAAAAAACCGCAGCATTGTAGCATTAAGCAATCGATGCACAAGGTATACATAAAATGAACGGTTAAAAGCAATAAGCTTTATTTATTCAGTGGTTAGCGAATATATACCGATTATTTTGATTGCCCATTCAAGCAACGAAGCGGAGGGGACGACGCAAATAGGGCCGTTTTTGCCCTTGACAAAAGACCGGGTTGGAAGCGTATTCTGGATAACACTTTAGATGGGTTATGTGCGTTCGCAGATGGAGTTATCCAACGCCGGGTCGGACTTGGGGTTATCCGGCGGGCGATTCCACTTGCATTAACAATCAATGGACATATAAGGAGGGAGACAGAAGATGAAATTGTTTAAACTTCTCGTTCCTGCGTTGGTTCTGTCGTTGCTGATCATCGGTTGCGGCGGCGGTCCGTCCGCAATGTCGTTGAGCCCGGCGACGGTGAAACTGGAACAGAAAGGCGCGACGGCGACGTTGGTTGCTCAGTTCCAGGATGCCAAGGGCGCTACGGCCGAATTCAAAGGCACGGTGGCCTGGATGACTTCGGATGCCGGTGTGGCGACGGTAGCCAACGGCGTGGTGACGGCGGTCAATTCCGGTAAAGCGACGATCACGGCCACGGCGGGCGAGATGACCGCGACGGCGACTGTCTCGGTGCAGATTCCCGGTTCGGTGAAGGTCACGCCGTCGAGCCTGACCCTGAAAGTCGGCGACAGCGGCGACCTGAAGGCGACGATCTTCGATACGGCCGGCGCGCCGATCACGGGCAAGGAAATCACCTGGAGCACCGGCAACAGCAAGGTGGCCACGGTGGGCAACAAGGGCAAGGTCAAAGCGTTGAGCGAAGGCGACACGGTCGTCACGGCCTCCTATGCCGGATTCGCGGACAAAGCCAGCATCACGGTTGGCGCCGAGAAGAAAGAACCGGTGAAAGCCGAAGACCTCAAGCTGAAGAAGAAAGAGAAGAAAGCGCCGAAACCGGCGGTGAAGCCCGGCAAACTGAAGAAGAAGAAGAAGTAAGCCGGTTGTTTCAACCAAGCTATCAAGACCCTCCTGTCTAACGGCAGGGGGGTCTTTTTTTCAGCGCTTTTCCTGTTTTCAACCGACATGGTTGTCGGTAAGGTATGGCTCATGATTCGTTTCCATCGGGTTACCAAAAAATACGGATCGCGGATCGTCGCCCTGGACGACGTGTCGGTGAACATCGGCAAAGGGGAGATGGTCTTTCTCACCGGTCCGTCCGGCGCGGGCAAGACGACGTTTCTGCGGATGATCTACGCGGCCGAGCAGCCGTCGACGGGCCAGGTGCTGGTGGCCGGGCGCAACGTGGGCAAGCTGCGCGAATCGTCGGTGCCCTACCTGCGGCGCAACATCGGGGTGATTTTCCAGGAGTTCCGCCTGCTGGGCGACCGCACGGTGTTCGAGAACGTGGCCATGGCGTTGGAGGTGCTCGACACGCCGCGCGAAGAACTGCGCCGCAAGGTGATGGCGATGCTGGGCCACGTGGGCATGCAGGCGAAGATGGACGAGTATCCGCATCGGCTGTCGGGCGGCGAGCAGCAGCGCGTGGCCATCGCGCGGGCGCTGGTGAACGAGCCTTCGATCGTGCTGGCCGACGAACCGACGGGCAACCTCGACGCGTCGATGACCGATCAGATCATCGCCTTGCTGGCCGAGATGAATTTGCGCGGCGGCACGGTCGTGGTCGCCACGCATAGTCAGACCCTGCTGGAGCGGCACGGCGAGCGCGTGCTGGAGCTGGAACGCGGGCGGCTGGTCAACGCCCTGACCGAAGGAGTGCGCAAGCTGTGAGGCGCCGCCTGATCAATCTGCTGGCCCGCACGTGGCGCAACATCGCCGCCGACGCGGGTTCGAACCTGGGCACGGTGCTGGCCGTGGGGCTGGCGGTGTCGATTCCGCTGTTGTTCGCGCTGGTGGCGCAGAACATGGGGCGGCTGGTCGACGTGTTCATGGGGCAGGTGGAGGTGGTGGTTTACCTGTCCGAGGACGTGACGCCGGCGCAGCAGCAACAGGCGCTGGCGTCGATTCAATCGATGGCCGAGGTCGAATCGGCGCGGATCGTCGACGCCGACGAGGCGCTGCGCCGCTTCCGCGAGGAACTGCCCGACATGGCCGAGCTGGTGCGCGAGCTGGCCGACAACCCGCTGCCGCCGTCGATCGAAATCCGCCTGCACGCGCACTATCGCGACATGCCGTCGACCGAGGCGCTGGCGCTGAAGCTGGCCGGGCTGACCGGGGTGATCGAAATCGACACCGGGCGGCAGTGGGCGGAAAAGCTGGGGCGCATCATCCGCTATTTGTGGATCGGCACGTTCGTGATCGGCCTGTTTCTGGCCGCGGCCGCCGGGCTGCTGGTGGCCAACACGATCCGCTTGGCGATCTACCGCCGTCGCGAGGAGATCGCGCTGTACCGGCTGGTCGGCGCGAGCAACAGCTTCATCCGGCTGCCGCTGCTGATCGAGGGGATCTTCCAGGGCGCGGCCGGCTCGCTGGTGGCGCTGGGGCTGTGTTACGGCGCGTTCGCACTGGTGCGCTGGCGGTACTTCGGCGCCGGGAAGATCGAGGATTGGCTGATGGGCGGGCTGGACCCGGCGTGGTTTTCGCTGCCGGCCGCCGCGGCCGTGCTGGCCTTGGGCGGCGCGATCGGCTGGCTCGCCGCGCTGCTTTCCACCGGCCGCTACATGCGGGTGTGACGATGCGACGCTGCACCGCGCTGTTCATCCTCTTGTTGTTGTTGGCGGGCGCGACGACCGCCCGGGCGCAGGACGATCCCGAGTTGCGGCAGCGGTTGCAGGACGAACGGGCCAAGCTGCGCGCGGCGATGCACGCCGAGCAGAGTCTGCTGCGGCAGATCTACGCGATCGAGCACGTGCAATATCGTCACGAAAAGACGCTGGCCGACACGCGCCGGCAACTGGCCGAAGTGCAACGGACGATCAACAACGACATCGACACCATCGCGCACATGGACGCGCAGATGCCGGTGCGCAACGCGCGCCTGAGCCGGCGGCTGGCCGCGCTGTACCGCATGGGGCGCGGCGGTTTCTGGAAAGTGCTGATGACCAGCGATTCGTTCGGCGCGTTCGTGCGGCGCTATCGCGCGCTGCGGCGGATCGTCGAGCTGGACGCCGAACTGCTGGCGCGGCACCGGGTGGAGATCATCGCGCTGCGCGAGCGGCGGGCGCGGCTGTTGCGGCAGCAGGCGGAGTTGACCTCGCTGATTCAGCGCGAGAAGGACGCGGCGCTGGAGGTCGAGGTCGAAAAGCGCAAGAAGGTGTTTGTGCTCGAGACCATTCAACAGGACAAGTACCTCGCCCTGCGTCTGACGCGCGAGTTGGAGCAGCAGGACGCCGCGCTGCGCAGCCAGATCGAGCAACTGCCGTCGCCGCCGCCTCCGCCGACGCCCAGCGGGCCGTTGCGGCTTGACTTCGCGGGGCTCAGAGGGTATCTAGCAAAGCCTGTCCCGGGCTCGATCGTCGAGCGCTACGGCGTGCGCGTTCACGAGCAATTCGGCACGCAAACCCGCTCCAACGGGATCGAAATCGCCGCCACGCTGGGCGAGCCGGTACGCTGCGTGGCGGACGGAACGGTGCGTTTTATCGGCGAATTCGTCGGCTACGGCCGGGTGGTGATCGTCGACCACGGCGATCGCTACCATACGTTGTACGCGCATCTGGCCGGCTTCCAGGTCGCCAAAGGCGACGTGGTGCGGCAGGGCCAGATTTTGGGAACCGTCGGCGCCTCTGGATTGTCTGATCGTCCGACCTTACATTTCGAAGTACGACATAAAGGAGCGGCGATCGATCCGATGGGGTGGTTGGCGGCTCCTTAAATACTGGAGGAAGCAATGCTCCGCACGAAAAAAATATTGATTCTGTTGGTGTTGATCGCGGTCATCGGCGGCTCCTTCGCCGCGGCCGGCGCCGTGCAATCGTTCGCGCGCGACATGGCCGGTCCGATGAAGATTTTCACCGACGCGCTGGCCATCGTGTACAGCAAATACGTCGAAGAGGTTTCGGCGACCGACCTGATCTACAACGCGCTGGACGGGATGCTCAGCAAGCTGGACCCGCACAGCGGTTTCATGCGGCCCGAGATGATGCGCGAGATGGCGCTGGACACGCGCGGCAAGTTCGGCGGCCTGGGCATCGAGATCACCACGCGCGACGATTTCATTTTCGTGATCAGCCCGATCGACGACACGCCCGCGGCCGAGGCCGGCCTGCAACCGGGCGATTTCATCGTCAAGATCGACGGGCAGTCGACGCGCGGAATGTCGCTGACCGACGCGGTGAAGCTGCTGCGCGGCCCGGCCGGCGATCCGATCAAGATCCACGTGTGGCGCAAGGCGTGGGCGCAGCCGCACGAGATCGAAATCGTGCGGGCGATCATCGAGGTCAAGACCGTCAAGAAAAAGGACCTCGAGCCCGGTTACGGCTACCTGAAGATTTCGCAGTTCAACGCCAACACGACCGCGAACCTCAAACCGGCTCTGAAGGAACTGACCAAGATGGAAGGCGGGCTCAAGGGGCTGGTGCTGGATCTGCGCAACAACCCGGGCGGCCTGCTGGATCAGGCGATTCAGGTGAGCGACCTGTTCGTCGACGGCGGATTGATCGTCTTCACACGCGGGCGGTCGGAAAGCAACAGGTTCAGCGCGACGGCGACCAAGGCCGGCACCTATAAGGATTTCCCGATCGTGGTGCTGATCAACGCGGGTTCGGCGAGCGCCTCGGAGATCGTCGCCGGTTGTCTGCAGGATCATCACCGTGCGTTGATCGTCGGCGAGCGTTCGTTCGGCAAGGGCTCGGTGCAGACGGTCATCCCGATGCCCGACGGCAGCGGCATGCGCCTGACCACGGCCAAGTATTTCACCCCCGCGGGGCGCGACATTCAGGCCAAGGGCATCGAGCCGGACTTCGCGGTGGCGGGCGATCCGCTGGCGGGTTACGACCAGGGGCGGCGTGAATGGCTGCGCGAAGCCGATCTCGACCGGCACCTGCGCAACAACGAGGAAGAGGATCGTCCCGTGCCGCCGGTGGAAGACGAAGCGTCGCCGCCGAGCGAGGGCGATCAGCCGCAAAGCAAGCAGCAGGAGCAGGATCCGCAGTTGGATATGGCCCTGCGTATTTTGAAAGCCTGGCCGGCGTTCGTGCAGTCGGCCGTCGATAAATCAGAGTGAGGTAGATGCTCGACCGGCGCCGGTCCACCCCGTTCGATCGCCTGGGCAGATGGTTGTTGACGCTGCCTCCGGCCACCCGTTTCGGCGTGGCCGTCGCCGGATTGATGCTTTTCCTCGCCTTGTCCAGTCTGCTGCTGGTGCGACTGGGCGCCGGTTTGCTGGGAGTGCCCGCGGTCGCCGAAACGGCCGAAGCGAACGGCGCGCGCGTCAACGGCATCGAGCCGTTCAACGAGCGCGTGGAGCGCGTCACCGACATCGCCATGCGCTGCTTCCTCGAATGCGAGCTGTCCAAGCGGCATTTCATCACCGATTACGAACTGCCCAAGGAGTTCGGCCGACTGCGTTTCAATTACCGCTATTGGGAAGTGTGGGTGCCCGAGGATTTCGATTTCAAGCGGGTGCTCGACCTGTTCCGGCAGCACGTGGAGCGCAAGGCGCAGAACGTGACGATCAATGAAAAGACGATGGACGCGAAAACGTTCCTGCTCACCGCGAGCGTCGACGGGCTGGACACGCATTCCTTCCTGTTTACCAAGGCGGCGGCCGAGGCGCCCGACGGCGCGAAGGTGCTGCTGGCCTACGTGCCCGACGACAAGCAGAAGATCGACATCGACGCGCTGCCCACGGTCGATTACAAGGGCGCGCCGCGCGTGGCGATCATCATCGACGACATCGGCTACCGCGACGCGATCGACCGGCTGTTTTTGACGCTGCCGGGCAAGGTGACCTTCAGCGTGCTGCCCTACGGCCCCAGCGGGCGGCAGATGGCCAAGGACGCGCACGACAAGGGTTGCGACATCATGCTGCACATGCCGATGGAGCCGATCAGTTATCCCAACGACGATCCGGGGCAGGGCAAGCTGCTGGTAACCATGGCCGACGCGGACATCCGCAGCCGGGTCGAGCAGAATCTCAAGCAGATCCCGCACATCGTGGGCGTGAACAACCACATGGGCAGCAAGTTCACCGCCGACGCGGGCAAGATGCGCGTGGCGCTCGAAGGCGTGCAGCAGCGCGGGCTGTTCTTCATCGACTCGGTGACCATCGGCCGCTCGGTGGCCTTCCGCGTGGCCAAGGAAAAGGGCTTGCGGGCGGCGGCGCGCAACCTGTTCCTCGATCATAGCCCCGATTATGAGTCGATCTGCCGCCAGGTGGATCTGGCCGGGCGCATCGCCAAGGCGCAGGGTACGGCGATCGCCATCGGGCATCCGTTCCAGAATACCTTCCAGGCGCTCAAGGACCGCATGCCCGTCGTGATGCGCCAGGGTGTGCAGTTCGTGCGCATCAGCGAAGTGGTGCGGTAAAAACGCTTCTCCCTCCATGGATATCGGTTATCATTTAATGGTATAAAGAGAAATACTCTATTCTTCCATGGGCGATTGGACATGAAACGCCGAAACTTTTTGATAGTCGTGTTGCTGTTCATCCTGGGCGGTGTGCTTGCCTGCATTTTCTTTCACGATCGCGACGAACCGACGAACGACGCGGCGATCGATTCTCCGATCGAGCCGAAGCTGAAACGGCCGGTGCGCAAAAATGCGGCGCGGTCGGCGTCGGCGAAGAAGATGAATGTGATGACCGATGGGCTCAGCGGTGGCGGTGGGGAAATGGGGTATCGGGCTCAATGCACAAAAACGGTTTCGTTTGACGAAAGGACCGGAATATTACGAATGGAATCTGATTTAATGTGCGACGGATCCGCCGAGTATTGTATTAACTGCGAGTTGAACGAATATGGCGAGGAAGTCCGTCTAACGATCTTCCAGGATTGCGGCGACGAACCAACCGGATGCGTCGAATTGGAGCGCAATGAATACGGTGAGGTGATCGCCGCTTCCGTCGATGATGGTTGCGATGGCCACCCCAGTCACTGTGTTAACTATACGCGAAACGATTATGGAGACGTCGTCGAGGATCACATCGACAGGAATTGCAACAATGTGGTGGATGAAGGGGAAGAAAATACTTGCATGGCGTATGAGTATGACGAGGATGGTCGGATTATCCGTCAGCGAATTGGTGTTTGCGGCCGGGAACCGACCAGATGCGCGGATCATGAATACGATTTCGCCGCGGGAATCCGTCGCGAGACGTGGGACTCCAACTGTGACGGCACGGTGGATTTTTGCCGGGTGAAGGTGTTTCCAGGCGCCCCCTGGACGGGTGCATATCTCGACGAACCGGGCGATGTGAATACCTTTACCGATAAAGACTGCAAGGGAGTTTGGTATTCCTGCAAGGTTTATAGCGAAGATGGGGAAAAGTTGCATCAATACACCAGCCACGATGTCTGTGCGCAAAAATATGAGGAAGCGGTGCAGAGGAACCGGGCGAGACGATAAGGTTTGGTCGAGGCGATTGGACATGAAACGCCGGAAGTATTTAACGATCGCGCTGCTGCTCATCCTGGGCGGCGTGCTTGCCTGCATTTTCTTTCACGATCGTGACGAACCGACGAACGACGCGGCGATCGATTCTCCGATCGAGCCGAAGCTGAAACGGCCGGTGCGCAAAAACGCGGCGCGGTCGGTGTCGGCGAAGAAGTTGGCGGCGCAGATCGACGACGCCAAATCGAAGACCAGGAAGCCTTACGGATGTCTGATGGAAAACAACTTCGACGAGCGATCCCGCATCCTGCGGCAGAAGGTCGACTTCGACTGCGACGGCAACGCCGACCAATGCCTCGTCAAAACGTTGAATGATTATGGCGAGCCGGTGCGCATCGAAAACCACAAGAAATGCGGTCCGGAGCCCGACATTTGCACCGAGATCGAATACAACGAATTCGGTGAGGAGATGGCCTATTTTTTCGACAACGATTGCGACGGCAACGTCGATATGTGCCTGACCTTCAAACGCAACGATCACGGCGACGAGGTGGAAGACTTTATGGACAAGAACTGTGACGGGACGCGGGACGAAGACGATTGGCATCTGTGTTTTTCGTATGAATACGACGAGGACGGCTTGATCGTCACCCAATACGACAGCGATTGCGGTGAGGAGCCAAAGGATTGTCTGGACTATGAATATGATTTCGCCGCGGGAACGCAACGCCAAAAGTTGGATATAAATTGCGACGGCACGGTCGATATTTGTAAAGTGTTGGTGTTTCGTGAGGGGCATAACGATCCGGAGATTTTCGTGGAGAAGGACTGCGGCGGAACCTGGGAATACTGCACGCTGCACGGCGAAGTCGACTGGGTGGTCAGCTCAATTCGCGATCCAAAATTCTGCGCACAAAAGTATGACGAATTTTTAAACGCGAACCGCGCGCGATAACGCCTACTCCTCCGCTGCGAGGGGGACGTCCGCCGGTCTGGGGGCGAGCAGGGCGAAGGGGGTGACGAACAGCCACGGTTCGTAGACCTCGGTAAGCCAGCCCCAGGTTTGCGGATAGGCGGCGGCGAAGCCCTGGGCGCGCGCGGGCATGACGACGACCTGCGGGGGCGTGGCGGCGAGTTTTTCGCGCAGTTTCGCGTCGGGCAAGCGCGTGACGCCCGGGGCGTTGAGCACGTTGTAGCGATCGGCCATGGCGTACAGCAGCGCGGCGTCGGGCACGATGAAAATCGCGTCGTCGGCTTCGGGCGCGGCGGCGCGAATCGAAGTGACGAGGTTCTCCAGAATTTCCTTCTCGCGGGCGTTGACCTGCATGGGCGCGAATTCGTTGTCCAGACGCAACGTGCGCTCTTTCATGACGCCCACGCCGCCCAGGCGGTTGTCGTTGAGCGGGGTGACGGACACGACCAACGCGACCAGCCACACGCCCAGCAGCGCCGCGGCGATCTTGGCGTTCTTTTGCTTTGCCTGCCGCCAGCCCCAACCGAAGATGACGCCGCCCAGCGCCAACGCGGGCGCGAAGTTGAGCAGCAGGTCGGCCGGTTCGGGGTGCGCCAGCGTGGCCAACAGCAGCGCGAGGGAAATCAGCGAAAGCGCCAGCACGTCGGCCGCACCGCCGGGGGTGAGCCACGCGGGGCGGCGCGCATACGCGTAAACGCCCACGGCGATCAGCAGCGCCATGGCGGGGGGAATCGTGTACAGCGCGGGCGGCAGCGTCGACCAGGCGGCCGGCGCGCCGGGCAGCGCGTGCAGGTACTCGCCGGCGAAGGCGCCCAGGTCGATTTTGCGTACCCAGGGTGCGAAGGCCAGCAGGGTCACGCAGGCCCCGGCGAAGGCCAGCAACGGAGCGACGAAACGATCCTTGCCGGCGCTGACCAGGCGGCTGATGGCGGGCAGCGCGGCGAGCAACAGCCAGAGACCGACGCCGGGATCTTCCGCGATCGCCACGCCCAGGGCGACGCCGACCAGCAGCGCGGTCGACTGACGCGGCTTGCGCCGGAAGAACAACAGCGCGACGACCACGAGCAGCGAAACGAAGGGCGTCCACGCTTCGGCCCAGGGCCCGGGCAGCAGCAGCGAGACGAGCGCGACGGGAAACGCGACGCCCGCGCCGGCCAGCACCATGACCGTGTAGAAGATCATCGCCGCCGTCGCCGCGCGCAGCACCGACCAGAAACTGCGCAGCGTGGTCAGGTTGCCGCCGAGGCGCAGAATGGGATCCTCGATCATGAAGCGCCCCGAACGCACGCCCAGCGCGTCGTAATCGATCGCGCCCTGGCGCATGGCGCGCGCGCCCTCGACGATCACGCCTTCGCGGTCGATGTCCAGCCCCAGATCGTAGATGCGCAGTTGCATGAGCAACGCGGCGGCGAACACGGTGATCGTCAAGAGCAATTGGGCGCTGAGCCGAATCTTCTTCACGGGGCGCTTCTCCTCGGGCGTCGGATCACCCGCCCACGCGCGTGCGCAGGGTTTTGATGACGTTGGGCAGGTCCTTTTTCGTCAGGTAGTCTTCGACCGCCGAGGGCACGGCTTTGCCGGTGTCCAGCGTCACCGAGTAATACACCAGGCAGCCGTCTTTGTAGGGCACGATTTTCCAGAAGCCGGTGGTCGCCTTGATGTCGTTGGGTTTGCTTTCGTCGAGCGTCCAGGTGATTTCGCCCGCGTCGGCGTTGATCGTGTGTTTAATGTGATACTCGACGGTGATGAGCACCTTGAGCGCGAACTTGACGTTCTTTTCGGTCGCCGTGTTTTTGTAAACGGTCGTCTGCTTCACGCGCGGCATCCACTGCGGATAGGTCTCGTAGGCGAGGATCGTGTTGAGGATCTTGGCCTTGTCGGCCTTGATGTAACCGATGGCCAGGCCGCGGCCGCGCGTTTTGCCTTCGGCGTCCTGGTACTTCTGACTTTCGAGAATGACCTCGCCGGCCTCGACCTGCGCCTGTTCGGCGGCGGTCAGGGCGCGGGCATTGACCTGCCCGGCGTGGACGACGGTCGCGGCGAGCAGAACGGTGACGAAGGCCAGGGCGATCAGCAAAGCAAACGATTGGCGCATGACGGCATCCTTTCGTTGGGGGTATGCGGTGGATTGTAGCGAAAAGCGGGGCAAAGCCCAAGGGGCGATCAATCGCGCTCGACGGTGGCGATACGCGGGCCGTGCGCGGTGTCGATGATCTGCAAACCGCGCTGCGCCAACTGGTCGCGGATGGCGTCGGCGGCGGCGTAATCACCGGCGGCGCGGGCCTTCTCGCGTTTTTTCAGCAGGCGTTCGATTTCGCGGTCGATGGTGTCTTCGGCGAAGCTCAGGACGTTGAGCACGGCGTCGGCGCGGTAGAAGGTCGCCAGGATGTCGCGGGCGTCGGCCGGCGACAGCGGGAAGTCGATGGTCATCTGGTTGACCTTGCGCATCAGGTCGAAGAGCACGGCCATCGCGGCGGAGATGTTCATGTCGTCGTTGAGCGCGGCGAAGAAATCCGCTTCGGCCCGGCGGGCCAGCGGCAGCAACGCGGGATGGCGCTGGTCGCCGCGCACGTGCTTGAGGCGGCGCAGGAACAGGTCGAGGCGGTGCAGCGCTTTTTTGGCCGTCTCGAGATTTTCCTCGCTGTAATGCAGCGGGTGGCGGTAGTTGGTGGTGATGATCCAGTAGCGCAACGCGCGGCCCTCGTAGCCGGCGTCCAGCAGCTCGCGCACGGTTTTGGCGTTGCCCGCGGCGCGGTTCATCTTCTTGCCGCCGGCGTAGACCAGTTCGCTGTGCACCCAGGTGTGCGCGGGCGGCTCGCCGGTGAGCGCGCTGATCTGCGCGATTTCGTTTTCGTGGTGCGGGAAGGCCAGGTCCTTGCCCGAGATGTGCAGGTCGAATTTTAAACCCAGGTAGTGGGTGGACATCGCCGCGCATTGCACGTGCCAGCCGGGACGCACGTGGCCCCACTCGGACTTCACGCCGATGCCGCGCCGGATTTCGGCGAGGTCGCAGCGCTTGAACATGACGAAATCGCGCGGATCGTTTTTCTCGTAGTCGTCCAGGTCGACGGTCGCGCCGAAACGGATCTTGCGCGTGTCCACGCCCGAGAGCCGGCCGTAATCCCTGGCCTTGCCGACGTTGAAGTAGACGCTGCGCAGCATTTCGTAGCAGTAACCGGCGTCGATGAGCTTGCGCGTGAGAGCGAGCATCTGCTCGATGTGGTCGCTGGTGCGCGGCGTGTGATCGGCGCTCAGGCAGCCCAGCGCGGCCATGTCGGCGAAGAATTCGCGCTCGAAGCGCCGCGTGAGATCCTTGATGTCCTCGCCGGCGTCGGCGCTGGCGTTGATCGTTTTGTCGTCGAGGTCGGTGACGTTCATCACGTGCGTGACCGCGTAACCGTTGGCGATGAGCACGCGTTTGATCAGGTCGTTGACGACGATGCGCCGGGCCAGGCCCAGGTCGGCCAGCGCGTGGACGGTCGGCCCGTCGGTGTACATGCGCACATGGCCTTCCTCCAGCGGGCGGAAGGTCGCCTTGCGTTTGGTCAGCACGTTGCGCAGCTTCACCGACATTTTACGCCTCCGTTACGGTGAACAGGTCGGTCGACAAATACCGCTCGCCGCCGTCGGGCAGAATGACCACCAGCACGCCTTCGTCGAGATCCTTCGCCGTTTCCAGCGCCGCCCACATCGCCGCGCCGCTGGACATGCCGCACATGAGCCCTTCCTCGCGCGCGAGCCGGCGCGTGGTGGAGTAGGCCTGCTCGTCGTTGACGGTCACGCGGCGGTCGATCGTCTTTTTGTCCCAAATGCCCGGCACGTAGGATTCCTTGAGGCTCTTGAGGCCCTGAATGTGATGACCGATGCACGGCTCGACGGCGACGATTTGCGCGTCGGGATTTTGTTCCTTGAAGAAGCGGCCGCAGCCGACGACGGTGCCGGTGGTGCCGATGGCCGAAAAAAAGTGCGTGAGGCGGCCGGCGGTCTGCTCCCAGATTTCCGGCGCGGTGCTCGCGTAATGGGCCAGCGGATTGGCGCGGTTGTTGTACTGGTCCAGCAGCACGTAGCGCTTTTCCGCGTCGGCGCGTTCCATCTCGTAGACTTTTTCGATGGAGCCGTCGGTGCCCAGTTCGGCCGGGGTGAGCATGAATTGCGCGCCGTAGGCGGCGAGGATTTTGCGCCGTTCGCGGCTGACGTTTTCGCTCATCGCCAGCAGGCAGCGGTAGCCCTTGATCGCGCAGATCATCGCCACGCCGATGCCCGTGTTGCCGCTGGTCGGCTCGATGACGATCTTACCGGGCACGAGTTCGCCGCTTTTTTCGGCGGCCTCGACCATCGCCAGCGCGGGGCGGGCTTTGATCGAACCGCCGGGATTATAGCCCTCGAGCTTGGCCAGGATCGTCACGCGCGGATTGGGGTTAAGGCGGCGGATTTTCACCAACGGCGTGTTGCCGATCAATTCGAGCAGATTGTGCGGTCGCAGCTCGCCCACGTTCGCCTCGCGTTAAATGAGTCGGATAGTGAATTAGCAGCAATCGCGCGCGGATGCAAGGATCAAGCGGGGTCGTTATCCGCCAGCCAGTCGCCGATGGTCGGATACGCTTCCTCGGGCGCCTTGCGGCCGACGATAAAATCGCCGTGGCCGTAGTCGTCGGCGTCGCCGTTGGCCTTGGAGAACAAACGATATTGTTTCTTCTCGCTGGCCACGATGTCGGGCACCTGCTCGATGACGCGCGGCGGGCACCAGAAGTCGTCGGCGCCGGCCAGACAATACAGCGGCACGGTGATTTCGCTCAGGCGCTTCTGGTAGGTGTTTTCCGCGGGCGCGCCCCAGTCGCCGAACTCGACCCACGTGCCGAACTCCAGCAGCAGCTTGCGCGGAATGGGCGCAATCAGGTTGGCCCCGGCGCGGGCGATGACCGGCCCTTCGACGTTGCGCGGATTGACCTCGGTGCGCGCGATGGCCGGGAAGAAATAAGCGAGCGGCGCGATGATGCGCATGAAGACGTTGTTGTGCAGCACGGGGAACCAGTTGAGCAGCCACCGATAACGCAGATGGGTTTTGAACTGCGTCATCTTGTCGAACATGGCCGGACCGGCGATGGAGGTCATGGACTGCACACGTTTGGCCAGCGGACCCTCGGCGACGGCGTAGCCGATCATGCCGCCCATCGAGTGGCCGATGTAATGCACCTTGTTTTGCCTGGTGAGTTCCTTGACCTTGGCGAAGATCGCCGGCATATCGCGCTGGACGTAATCCTCGAAGCCGATATGCCAGCGATCGCGCCGGTGCCAGGTGGTGATCATGCTGTCGCCGGCGCCGCGCAGGTCGGGCAGGTAGCAATCGTAGCCCAGTCCGGCCAGGTAGAGGCCGAGGCTGTAGCGGTCTTCCAGATCGTGATTGCGGTGGTTGGCGGCCAGACCGTGCTGGAGGATGACCGGGATCTTCTTCGCCTTGCCGTTGTGCGGACGCAGACGATGCACGGCGATGTCCCAGCCGTCGTCGGTTTTGGCGTAATGAACTTCATCGGCCCGGCGATGGTCGACCAGCCAGATCGTCGCCAGCACATACAACCCGGCCACGCCGATGACGGCGAGCCAGAACAGCCACACCACAATCGTCCAGAGCATTGCTTAACCCATCCGTTTAAAATTCGATTGTTTAGATGAAGGTCAACCAGCCGTACTTGTCTTCCTTCTTGCCGTCGATGATCGCAAAGAACTCTTCCTGCAGCCGCTTGGTCACCGGGCCGCATTTGCCCGCGCCGATCTGGATCTTGTCGATGAAGGCGATGGGGGTGACTTCGGCGGCGGTGCCGGTGAAGAACACTTCGTCGGCGATGTAGAGCATCTCGCGCGGGACGATGCCTTCGGTGACCTCGTAGCCGCAGTCGCGGGCGAGGGCGATGACCGAGTCGCGCGTGATGCCCGGCAGCACCGAGTTGCCCAACGGCGGGGTGAGCAGCCGGTCGCCGAACACGAGGAAGATATTTTCGCCCGAGCCTTCGCTGACGAAGCCGTTGGTGTCCAGGGCGATGCCTTCGCTGTAACCGTTGAGGACCGCTTCCATCTTGATGAGCTGGCCGTTGGCGTAGTTCGCGCCGCACTTGGCCAGCGCGGGCATGACGTTGGGCGCCAGGCGATTCCAGGAGGAGACGTGGACTTTCACGCCTTCGTCGAGCGCGCTTTCGCCCAGGTAGCTGCCCCAGATCCAGCAGCAGATGGCGATTTCGATCGAATTGTTGAGCGGATTGACGCCGAACATGCCGGTGCCGCGGTAGACGATCGGTCGGATGTAGCATTCCTCGAATTTGTTGATGCGCACCGTTTCGATCATCGCGTCCATCATCTGCTGCACGGTCATCTCGGCCGGCACCATGCGGTACATCTTGGCCGAATTGTACAAACGATCCGCGTGTTCCTTGAGGCGGAAGATCGCCGGACCCTTGGGCGTTTTGTAGCACCGGATGCCCTCGAAGACGCTGGATCCGTAATGCAACGCGTGGGTCATGACGTGCACGGTTGCGTCTTTCCAATCGACGAATTCGCCGTTGAGATATACTTTGGTGTCGCCGGGTACGTCTCTGAAATGGGTCATGATCAACCTCCAACCAATGATTATTTACTTACCGCCCGCTCCACAGTTGATGCATCCTCACCGAGGCAGGCTTCGATTTCCGGTTGAACTTTGCCGTGTTCGCAGCCGGGCAAACAGGCCGCCGTGCACTGGTCGCTGGATTCGAAGGTACAGGCCGCGGCGGAGGTGTCCGCGCAGGCGTCGTTGCAGGCCGATTCGCAATCGTCGGGATTGTCCGGGGTGGCGGCAACGGCGGAGGAAACGGCGGCTTGCGCTTGATCGGACGCGGTCGGCTGACAGCCGGCCAACAAGCAAAACAACAGCGCGAAACCGATGGCTAGTTTGCCGATGTGCAATATGTTTCCCCCTATCGCGGCCAGCAAATGTTGACATCCAAGGCGCGGCTTGTCAAACCGCAAAAATGGGCGTTTTCGGTACATGAGATAATCGGAAAAATCGCCCCGGTTGTTCCCGCACGGCGCGATCTGCTACAAGGGAATTGGAAGCGCAACCTTTTGCAGGAAAGCGAGTCGGCCATGTCCCGTAAAATCGAAATGGAGTATCGGTGTCCGCAGTGCGGCGCCGCCCAAAAGACCCAGGTGTATCAAAGCGCCAACGTTACGCTGCAACCGGAGCTCAAGGAGCAGATTTTCAACCTGGAGTTGTTCACCGTGCAGTGCGGCGATTGCGGCGCGCGACTGATCAACGACGGGAACCTGCTGTACCACGACATGAAACAGAACGTGATGCTGCAACTGCACCCGGATTCGCTGCGTAGCGAGTGGGCCGAAGTGAGCGGCCGCGACCGCGACGCGATGGCGGGCAGCGTGCGGGTGATGGGCGGCGAAAGCGTGAAAAGCAAACCGACGTTCCGCAGTTGTTTCGGGCTGATGGAACTGCGCGAGAAAATCGAGTTGTTCGATCGCGGGCTCGACGACAAGGTGGTCGAGTTGATCAAACTCATTTTTCTGACGCAGAACATGGAGGAGTTCGCGGACAATCCGCCGCCGGTCTACTTCATCGACCAACTCGAAAACGGCGACCTGGTGTTCTCCGTGTTCAACGAAAGCAAGATGGAGGAACTGGGGCAGGTGCGCATTCCGGCGACGATGCTGCAACAGGATTTCGCCGGCCTGCTGACCGACCAAAGTGCGACGATGGCGGTGACCGAGCCGTACGTCAACATGCGCAAGCTGTGGACGATCCCCGCGGAATCGCCGGAGAAATGAGTTTCCGCATCCGCGCGGTAACGGATCTTGCGGCGGCCGGTGTTTAATGGGGCGGAGGAATTGGCGGGGGCTAACCGCAACCGGGGAGGTAATCATGGTTCGCAAACATTGGCTTTGGCTGTTGCTGTTGATGCCGGCGCTGCTGGTCGTCGGCTGCGGCGGCGACGACGATGACGACGACATCACCGACGATTTCGACGACGACGATGACGATAACGGCGATTATCAGGACTTTCTGGACGCGCTGCCCGATCCGGAGTCGCTGATGCTGCGCCTGCCGGGGCTGGACGAGAAAAGCAAGGCCGTGGGCGACACGCCCGAGCTGTACGAATTTACGGTCGATCGCGCGATGGACGTCAACGACTACCTGCTGGCCGTGCTTTCGGTGATCGACGAGATCACCAGTTTCTCGCCCTCGTCCTTCGACGGCACGACGCTGATTTGGGGGCCGTGGAAGGAAAGCGGGCTGTCGATGGTCTTCGAGCGGTTCGTGATGACCAACATCGAGGGCAACGCTTTCACCTACACCTACGAGTGGCGCGACAAGAACTCGACGGACGAAGAGGACTGGGTGCCAATTTGGCAGGGCGAGGTGGAGGCGAGCGCGACAACGCAGCGGCGCGGCGTGGGCACGTTCACCATCGACTACAGCGCGGGCAAGGATTTGTGGCCGCAGCGCATCGACGCGACCGGGTCGATCGCGGTGGATTACAACACGCTGGTCGGCCGGCATCTGGACATGGAGATCGTCGATTTTCTGCCTGACGATCTGACGATCCCGCTCGACGGCGATTACAGCTATGAGGAAGAAGTTTCGCTGGAGGGCGTCTTCGAGTTCGACGCGATGGTCGACCTGGAGGACGACGAGGATCAATGGACGATCGGCACGGACGTCGCCGAGCACTTCTGGGTGGTCACGCAGTGGAACGCCGACGGCGTGGGGCGCGGCGATTTGATCGTCAACGAAGGCAACATTCCCGAGATCACCTTCGATGAATGGACCGCCGAGGAAGTGACGTTGGCCGAATGCTGGAACGACCAGTTCGAGTTGGTCTACGTGCTCAACGAACTGTGGTGGGACAACGGCTACTCGACGATCCTGGAAGAGGACGGCGACGTGAACGACTGCTCGTTCGCGCAGCACTTGCCCGACGTCGACTGACGCCGCGCATATTCGTTAAAAGAAAACGGGATGCGGTTACGCGCCGCATCCCGTTTGCATTTGCGGACGTTGCTTAGAAATTCACATCCAGTTTGGTTCCCAAGATCTGCTCGGCGGCGATGGTATCGTCCTCGGCGTCGGTTTCCTCGTACCATTCGCGCTGGTAGTAACCGAACACGCGCACGTATTTGGTCGCCTGATAGAACAGACCGGCGACCAACCAGCTGACCGCGTCTTCATCCTGCATGATGGCCGCGTCGTTGCCGGTGTAGGAGGTCACCGTGCTGGGCAGGTCTTCGTCGTTTTCGGTCGTCGGATCCCAGTGGATGTAGCGGCCGAACACGCCCAGGCCCGAGCTGTGCTCGATGTCGCCGAACACGTGATAGCCCTGGCCGACCAACGGATCCTCGTCCTCGTCGAAGGAGTAGGACGAACGCAGGTACTCGAAGCCCAGATTGAGCATGCGCCATTTCAGGAAGGCCGTGCCGCCGTAGATCATGCGCACGTCTTCGCCGGAACCGGGAATCGTTTCGCCTTTGTTGTAGCGGAACAGGCCGGCCACGCCCAGGTCGGCGCCCCAGGCTTCCTTGGCTTGCGCGGGGTTGATCAACAGCACGGCGCTGCCTTCTTTGCCGCGGTTGGATTCGGCCGCGCGGCCGCCTTCGCCGTTGGCCGCCCACAGGCTGAGTCCGCCGAGTCTCTTGGGCAGCGCGACGGTGGTGGACACGCCCAGTTCGGCGGCGTCGGCGTAGGTGTAGGTTTCGATCATCGGCTTGCCCATCGCGCGGAACCGATAGCGTTTCTGGTTCAGGCTGCTGTAGGGTTCATCGAAAAGACCGGCTTTGAAGTTGATGAACTGCTTGGGCGCCCAACCGACGTAGGCGTAGCGAATTTCGGTTTCGAAGCGGCCGGTGTCGGAGTCGCGGAACGCGTCGAGCGTGACCCGCGTGAAGAAGCGACCGCCGTCGAGCGCGCCCAGAACGTTCAGGCGGGCCCGGTCGAGAGAAAACTCGTTGGCGTCGTTGTCGCCGAAGCGCGGATCTTCTTCCTCAAAGGCGCTTATGTTATAGGCGAAGCCGGTGAAGAACTGCGCACCGATTTTCACCTGCGGCTCATCGGCGGCAAACGACCAGGCCGGGAGCAGCAACAAAGCAAGAGTGACGAGTAACAATTTACGCATGATATCCTCCAAATGTTCCGGGGCTGATTTTGTTTATCGGCTTACCGTTTCATAACAACGGGGACACCATTACACAACTGAAATAAATCATGCAATTCGAAGCGGAGTAAAGTGATATTCAGATTATAGGATATTCGGACGGTTGAGTTCGACGGGCGGGAAAGGTAGGCTGACGGAGAATTTTCCGGAGAGACTTGGACGCATGGGTTCGCTGTACGCCATCGCATCGCGTTTCGCCGCGCACGGCATCGGCAACACGGCCGCGCGCGCGGTCGACGGCCTGTGGCGCGCCGGGATGCTCGACGCGCTGATTGCGTTGGGGCACGAGCCGACGAACGTGGACGAACGGCGGATCGTCGACGTGCGGTTTCCGCCGCGCCGCGCCTTTTTCTTCTGGCCGGAAAAGCGCTACTACCTGGCGAAAAACCGCCATTTCGACCGGCGCTGCCTCGCGCGCATCGACGGGCCGCACGAGGTCGTCCACCTCTGGAACAGCCAGGCCACGCGCAGTGCACGCGCCGCGAAGCGACTCGGGAAAAAGTTGATCATCGAACGCGCCAGCACGCACATCGTCACGCAGACGCGGCGGCTGGTGGACGCCTATGCGCGGCTGGGCATCGATTATCAACCGACCTACGCGGAGACGATCGAACGCTGTCGCGAGGAATACGAGCTGGCCGACCTGGTGCTTACGCCGAGCGAAAACAGCTACCGGTCGTTCGCCGACGAAGGCTTCGACATGACGCGCGTGGTGCGCTGTCCCTTCGGCATCGACCTGGAAAAGACGACGCCCCGTGAGCGCGCGCCGGAAAAGTTCGTCGCGTTGTTCGTCGGGCAGGTCGGCGTGCGCAAGGGCGTATTCACGCTGCTGGCGGCGTGGGACAAGGCGCAACTCGACGGCGAACTATGGCTGGTCGGCGGCGAGGAAGAGGCGGTGCGCGCGCACTTCACGCCGTGGCGCAATCGCGAAAACATAAGGTTCATGGGCTTTCGCGGCGACGTGCCGGAGTTGATGCGGCGCGCGTCGGCCTTCGTTTTTCCCAGCCTGGAAGAGGGCAGCGCGCTGGTCACCTACGAGGCAATGGCCTGCGGCCTGCCGTCGATTCTCACCGGCGAGGCCGGGGCCGTGGCGCGCGACGGGCAAGAGGCGCTGACGATCGGCGCGCACGACGTGGACGCGTTGGCCGCCGCGCTGACGCGGTTGAAAGAGGACCATGATCTCGCCGCACGCCTGGGCCTGGCGGCCCGCCGGCGCGTCGAACAATTCCCCTGGTCGGCTTACGGCGACCGCATCGCCACGGTGCACCGGCTGCTCGCCGATGGAGCCGACGGCCCGACGATCCAGCAAGAACTGCACATATAAAAAAAGCCCCGCGACCATGCCGCGAGGCTTTCCTTCATTTTTTTCGCAGACGCTATTTCTTGAGCATCTCGTTGACGCCGTCGACGATCGCGTCGCTCGACTCGCCGGGGAAGCGGTGCAACTGGCCCTTGGCCTCATAGTACTCGATCAGCGGCGCGGTGTTGTCCTCGTAGACCTTCAGGCGATGGCGCACAACCTCTTCAGTCTCGTCGTCGCGGACGATCAGCTTGCCGCCGCATTTGTCGCACACGCCCTCGACCTTGGGCGGCATGAACTTGACGTTGTAGATCGCCTGGCACTTGGGATTCGAGCAGGTGCGGCGCGACAGGATGCGGTCGAGAATGACCTGCTCGGGCACGTCGATCGAGACCACGCCGGTCAGCGTGATGCCCAACTCGACGAGGATCTTGCCCAGACCTTCGGCCTGCGGGATCGTCCGCGGGAAGCCGTCGAGGATGAAGCCCTGCTGCGCGTCGGTTTCGGCCAGCCGGCCCTTCATCATGTCCAGGATCAACGAATCGGGCACGAGGCCGCCTTCGTCCATAAACTTCTTCGCCTGCAGGCCCAGCTCGGTGCCGGCCGCGACGTTGCCGCGCAGGATGTCGCCGGTGCTGATGTGCGCCGCCGGGTGCTGTTTCAGCAGCATCTTGGCCACCGTGCCTTTGCCCGCGCCGGGCGCGCCCAACAAAATCAGGTACATGGTAAAACCTCCAGATTTGATCGTCGTTAAACGTTGTGCTTCGCTTTGGGCGCACAAGCATACGCAAAACCGGCTCAGGGGGCAAGACGCGAGGAGCGCGCCCCCTTTTGACGAGATGAATGGCGATGATTACCTTTAGCCGAACGGAATGGAGCCGAGAGAAAAACATGAGCAAGCCGAAGAAAAACATGATGATCTGGATATCGTTGACGATCGCGGCGGTAGCGTTGTTGGTGACCGGGCTGTGGGAGGCGCGGGGCGTCGAGGCGCGTGCCGGTGAGCCGCAGATGAAGGTCTCCGAGCTGTCGCCGGCGCAGGCGCGGCAAGTGCTGCGGGAGCATGCGCAGGACGCGAATTTCGTCGTGCTGGACGTGCGCACGCCCGGAGAATATGCGGCGGGCCATTTGAACCAAGCGCAAAACATCGACGTTTCCGCGCCGGATTTCGCCGACCGGTTGAACGCGTTGGATAAAACGAAGAGCTATTTTGTCTATTGCCGCAGCGGCAATCGCAGCCGGCACGCGTTGCGGGAGATGGGCGCGGCGGGTTTCGGCCAGGTATACCACCTGAGCAACGGCGTGCGCGGTTGGCAGTCGGCCGGGTACGCGCTGGAGCAATAGCCGCGTTATTTTTCCGCCACGGGAATGGTGAAGGCGAAGATGCTGCCCGTGTCGCCGGATTTGACCAGGCGTAGCGTGCAGTCGTGCGCCATGACGATCGCCCGGGCGATGGCCAGGCCCAGCCCCAGGCCGTCGGGCTTGGCGGTCATGATGTCGGTGGTCTGCTTGAATTCGTCGAAGATATGATCGTGCAGCGAAGCGGGAATGCCGTGGCCGCTGTCCTCGACGAACACCTCGATCAGGTCGCGGCCGTCGCGCCGCAATAATTCACCGTACACGCGCACCATGCCGCCGCGCCGGTTGAACTTCACCGCGTTGTCCAGCAACGCCAGCAGCAACTCGCGGTACTGGGTCTGGTCGCCGTAGACGTGCTTGTCGATGGGGTCGATGTCCAGTTCGATTTTGATGTTGTTCGCTTCGGCGTACAGGCGCACGGCCTCGGCGGACGTCCAGATCAGCACGCCCAACGGGAAGGGTTTGAATTCGAAATCGACGTGCCCGGCGTCGAGCGCGAAGAAGGTGACCAGCCGTTCGGCCAGGCGCGCCATGTGCGCCGAGCGGTCGCGGATCTTGTCGAGGAACTGCGGCGTTTTTTCGGCGTCGGCCACGCCGGAGCGGATCAGATCGACGTACCCCTGAATCGCGGTGAGCGGCGTTTTCAACTCGTGCGAAAGATTGCAGATCAACTCGCTCTTGGCCTGTGAAAAGGCCTCGATGCGCCGGTTGAGCGCCTGCAGATCGTCGGCGTGCCGGCGCAGATCGGTCACCAGCCGCGCGTTGTCGATGGCCAGGCCGACCTGGTTGCACAGCGTGACCAGCAGGTTCATGTCGTTGTCGTCGAAGGCCGCGCCGTTGATCTTGTTGTTGACGTTGAGCACGCCGATGGTCTGCCGCATCGTTTTGATCGGCACCGAGAGCAGGCTCTTGGTCGAGTAGCGCGTGCGCGAGATGGGCACGCCCAGGTCGGTCTGCTCGACGTCCTGCACCAGCAGCGGTTCGCCCTTGGCGGCGACCAGCCCGCTGATGCCGTTGCCGATTTCGACGCGCGAGAGGCGGATGATCTGATCGGACAGGCCCTTGGCCGCGCGAATGCGCAGGATGTCGCGCTGTATTTCAGGATCGGTTTCGGTGAGCATCAGGCTGACGATGTCCACGTCCAGCGTGTCGGCCACCGAATCGACGATCCGCTGGAAGAACACGGGCAGGTCCTGGTTGCCGCGCGCCCATTCGGACAGATCGCGCAACAACTGCACCTCTTCGGTCAGCGTGCGCGACGAACCGGCCGGACGCGGCGCGGCGGCCAGCAACGCCTCGACCGCATCGCCCAGCGTGCCCGGCGGCACGTTGCGCACCAGCACGTCACTGGCCCCGGCGTTGAACAGCGCCCGCGCCAGGTCGAAGGTCCGCCGCGGCACCAGCGCGATGACCGGCACGCCCGGCGGCAGCCCCGGCGGCAGGGCCATTTTGCGCGCGCCGATGTCGGCGATGATCACCCGCGCGTCGGCGAAGGTGTTGGAGATGAGAAAGCCCCGCAGCGCCTTTTCCGTCGACTGATACAACACCGGATCGGGTGTGAGCACCGCGATTGTCGTCCCGTGGCCGATGCGCCTGGTCATGTTATCCCACCCTGTGATCTTTATCCCAACAACAGTGTTTATATTTTTTGCCGCTGCCGCAAGGGCAGGGTTCGTTGCGCCCGACCTTGGGGGCTTCGCGGCGCACGGTGACGCCCTTGGGCGACGCGTCGGGCGACGGTCCCTCGGCCACGTCCTGCTGCGCGGCCATCGCTTCCTTGTAGCTGGTCGTTTCGTCCTTGACCTGCTTGGCCTCGTCGGAGATGTCGGTCAGATCGGGCAGGACGATGCGCCCCGATCGCCCGTCGTAGCCGAGGCGGAACAGCGCGTTGACCGTCATTTTCTTGATGTTCCAGATCATCTCGTCGAACAGCTTGAAGCCTTCCTTCTTGTATTCGAGCAGGGGATTGCGCTGCGCGTAGCCGCTGAAGCCGACGGCCTCGCGCAGGTGATCCATGTGCCACAGGTGGCGCTGCCAGTGATGGTCGATGGCCCACAGGTAGATGCGTTGTTCGGCCTTCTTGATCAGCCGCCGCTGACGCTCGACTTTGACGACCTCCCAATCTTCGCGGATGTTGGGCTCGGTCGCGTAGCGGTCCTCTTCGAGGCGGCGGCTCATGTGCTGGGAGATGTAGTTGAGCAGACGCTCCCAGCTCATGTTGTCCTTGGCCGCGTCCTCGATGACCAGGTCGAAGCCGTAGCGGTCGCGCAACGCGTCGGCGATGGCGCGGTAGTTCCATTTTTTCGGCGGCAGTTCCTCGGGGATGAACCGCTCGATGTAGCCGAAGGCGACCTGCTTGAGCAGCGTTTGCAGCAGCTTTTCCTTGTCGGAGCTCTGGTCCTCGATCACGCGGTAGCGCTCGGAGTCGATTTTCTGGATCGTCGCGTAGCGGTTTTCCAGCGCCGCGTGCATTTCGACGGAGATCTCCTCGGCCAGCGGATCGGCGCGGAGATTGAATTTGTCGTCTTCGTACCAGTCGCGGACGATGCCGTAACGGTTTTTCAGCAGGCGCTGCAAACCAAGCAGATCCCAATCCTCGGGGCGGCCCATGCCGGCGGTGTAGGACAGCGCGATGCTGCCGCCGACCTCCAGCGCCATGTCGAGGATTTCGTCGTGCACGTCGCCTTCGCGGAGGATCTTGTTGCGGATCTTGTAGATGACGGTGCGCTGCTGGTTCATCACGTCGTCGTATTCCAGCAAGCGTTTGCGGATGTCGAAGTTGTGTCCCTCGACGGCCTTTTGCGCGCGTTCGATGGCGCGGTCCATCAGGCGGTGGCTGACGATGGGCACGTCTTTTTCGATTTGCAGGCGCGAGAGCAGCGCCTCGGTGCGTTCGCCGAAAATGCGCAGCAGATCGTCTTCCAGCGAAAGGTAGAAGCACGACGAGCCGGGGTCGCCCTGGCGGCCACTGCGGCCGCGCAACTGGTTGTCGATGCGCCGCGACTCGTGGCGTTCGGCGGCGATGACGCGCAGGCCGCCCAGTTCGAGCACCTGCGCGCGTTCGGCGGCGCATTGCTTGGCGCGTTCGGCGACGGCGGCGTCGATCTGCTTTTTGCTCGCCTTGGCCGAGACGAGTTCCTCGGTGAAGATCAGCTTTTCCGGATCGCCGCCCAGTTTGATGTCGGTGCCGCGGCCGGCCATGTTGGTGGCGATGGTCACCGAGCCGGAGCGGCCGCCCTGAGCCACGACGAGCGCTTCGGCCTCGTGCTGCTTGGCGTTGAGAACGGTATGGGGCACCTTGAAGGTTTTCGGATCGTACTCGCGGCCGGTCGCCTCGTTGAGTTCGGCGAACCAGTCGGCGACGATGTCGCGATCCAGAATCTCGCGCACCTGGCGTTCCTTGCGCTTGTTGTGCAGCAGATCGCTGACCAGCTCGCTCATTTCGACCGACGCGGTGCCCACCAGAATCGGTTGGCCGCGCAGGTGGCAATCGACGATGTCCAGGTACAGCCCGGCGAATTTTTCCGCCGCGGTGAGGTACACCTTGTCGGGCTCGTCGTCGCGGACCATCGGCATGTTGGTGGGGATGATCACGATGTCGAGGTTGTAGATTTTCTTGAACTCGATCGCCTCGGTGTCGGCGGTGCCGGTCATGCCCGCCAGGCGGTCGTACATGCGGAAGTAGTTCTGCAGCGAGATCGTCGCGTAGGTCTGATTTTCCGCGCGCACGCGCACGTTTTCCTTCGCCTCGATCGCCTGGTGCAAGCCTTCGCTGAGGCGCCGCCCGTGCAGCGTGCGGCCGGTGTGCTCGTCGACGAGGATGACCTCGCGGCCTTTGACGATGTAATCCTTGTCGCGCTTGTAGAGCGCGTAGGCGCGCACCATGTTCTCGACCCGGTGCAGCAGTTCGCCCTGTTCGTCGTCATAGAGGTTCTCGACGCCCATTCCGGCCTGCACGGCCTCGACGCCCTCGTCGTTGAGCATGACGTTGCGGTGCTTTTCGTCGACCTCGTAATGCTTGTCGCGCTGCAGTTTGCGCACGACGTCGCGCACGCGCATGAGCACGGTCGGATCGTCGCGGACCGGGCCGGAGATGATCAGCGGGGTGCGCGCCTCGTCGATGAGGATCGAGTCGACCTCGTCGACGATGGCGAAGTGATGCCGGCGCTGCACCAGTTGGCTGGAGTGGACCTTGAGGTTGTCGCGCAGGTAGTCGAAGCCGAACTCGTTGTTGGTGCCGTAGGTGATGTCG
>DAIMDW010000017.1:0-135208 GCA_036725605.1 bacterium | reverse complement strand
CGAGCGGGCGAAAATCTGGTAGTAGGTGTAGGCGATGTAATTCATGCCGAACTGTCCGGTCAGGTCGGGCACGATGCGCAAAAAGCAACTGGGGGTGATGTCGCCGGCGATGACAATGCGGTCGATTTGCGCGGGTTGCAGGCCGCCGAGGCGCAAGACTTCGGCGATGGCTTCGTAGGGGAAGCCGATGGAGTTTTTCAGGCGGTTGATGCGTTCCTCGTTGACGGCGGCGATCAATTCGCCGTCAACGACCAACGCCGCGCCCGCATTGTGATTGTCGCTGATGCCTAGAATATTCATCCGGTTGACTTTACAACGGAATCAATCCCGGGAAAAGAGTTGCTTCACTGCGCGGGCGAACCGCTCGAGGAGCCGGAAGTTTCGGGCGTCGAGGAGAATTTCAGGTTGGTGTTTTCCGGACGAGCCGTGGCGTCGGTCGCTTGCTCGGGCGCAGTCTTTGTTTGCGGTTTGGGCGCTTGCCGGTCGGCCGGTTTGCGCCGGCGACCGCCGCGACGACGGGGCTTGCGCGGGCCGGGCGCGGCGCCGCCCAGGAATATCTGCCGATCCTGCGCCGCCGCAACCACCGCGCGGGGCAGCGGCCGGCTTTGGTCGTGCGCTTCGATCTGGATCAGCAACAGGCTCAGGGCGAAATAGGATTTGCGCTGCAGCGATTTGGGCAGGTTCGGCCCCCGCGCCAAAGCCTGGGCGATCGCCTGTCGCCCGAGGATGATCATCGCGGCCGCTTCGGCGTCCGCCTTGCCGATGCCGATCCGGCGGAGGATCGGCTTGACGTAATTGCGCGTGGTCTGCTGCAGCCAACTGTGGCGCATACGCGGATTGGGCACCTGGCTTTCGAAATCCTGCCGGGCGACCAGGGGCGCCACGAACGCGGCGAGCACCACCGGCAGCGCCACCTGCTTTTTTTGGTTGATCGCCCGATCGAGCGCGGCCAGGTTGGCCAGCAGGATTTTGCGTCCGGTCGCGGGCGAGCCGTCGGCGGGCGGGGCGTCTAACTCGGCCATTTCCGGCAGGATGTGACCGAGCAGGCCGGTGTCGTACATCAGCTCGATGCTGCGCGCGGAGCGGCCTTCGGTCAGCTCGCGCAGGAACTCGTCGCGCAGGCGCGAGGGGTTGGTCTTGGTGATTTCCCCGGCGAGTTCGTGAATGGCGGTCATGGTCCGTTTTTCGATGGTGAAACCCGTGCTCGCGGCATGGCGCACGACGCGGAACATGCGCGCCGGATCTTCCTTGATGCGCGTGGGCGGCTCGCCGATGATGCGGATCGTCTTGGCGCGCAGGTCGTCGATGCCGCCGATGTAATCGTAGATGGCGAAGGTTTGCGGATCGTAAAACAGCCCGTTGATCGTCAGGTCGCGACGGAAGGCATCCTCGGCCGGCGTGCCGTAGGTGTTTTCCTCGTGCGGACCGTCGTCGTCGCCGTCGGGGTCGAAGGGCGCTTCCTTGCGGAAGGTGGACACTTCGATGATCTCGCCGCCGCGAAAGAACACGTGCACCAAACGGAACCGGCGGCCGATCAGGCGCGAGTTGCCGAACAGCGAGCGCACCTGCTCGGGCCGCGCGTCGGTGACCACGTCGAAATCTTTGGGCGTGCGGTCCAGCAGGATGTCGCGCACGCAGCCGCCGACCAGGTAGGCGCGATGGCCGTGGCGGATCAGCCGGTGCATGACCTTGAGGGCGTTGGGCGAAACCCTTTTACGGCTGAGGGTATGTTCGGCGCGGGGGATGGTTTTGGGCGCGGGCGGCGCCGGTTTGATCTCGACCTTTTTGGCCGGTTTTGATTTTACGCTCGGAGCGGGGGCGGTCGGTTCGGCCGGGCTGATTTTCGTCGTTTTGGCCGGTTGCCGCGACAAGGCGCTACCGATTCGTTTAAAGAGCCGCAACACGGGTCGTCCACTCCCAATTTGAGCGCTATTCACACGCCGTGGGCGCTAGGTAACACGGTCGGTTCCATACGTCAAGCTGGCGGGGGCAAATCCGCCTGAAGACGGGCCGCGCCCGTTTCCTTTTGGCCGGGGATGGTGTATGAATTCCGGTACAAAACAAATTCAGATGGGAGTATCCGATGAAATGCCAAGGGGGGGCCTTGTCCGGCAAAGGATGGGTGGTTTTCGCGGCGCTCCTGGCGACGATCGCTGCGACGGCCTGGGCGGCCACCGATCTGAAAATGACGTCCAACGACGGAATCACGATCGGCGCCACGTACGTCGACACCGGTCAGGCGAAAAGCAAAGGGTTGATTTTACTGCACATGATGCGGCGGCAGCGGCAGGATTACACCGCGTTCGCCGAAGCGGCGCGGCAAAAGGGATATTGTTCGCTGGCCATCGATCTGCGCGGGCACGGTCAATCGCTGACCGGCGCCAACGGCGTCAAGCTGAACCTCGACCGGTTCGGCAGCGACGATTTTGCCGCGATGCTCAACGACGTGGACGCGGCCTATCGCTATCTGGTGGAACAAAAGAACGTCGATCCCGAGCGCGTGGGGATCGTCGGGGCGTCGATCGGCGCGAACCTGGCGGTGAATTACGCGTGGCGGCACCAAAAGCGGATCAAGGCCGTGGCGCTGTTGTCGCCCGGATTGAATTATCGCGGGGTGACGACCGAGGATCCGGTGAGCGAGTATCCGGGGCCGATGCTTTTTTACGCGGCCAAGACCGACGGCTACGCGCACGAATCGGTGCGCAAGTTGATCGAGCTGGCCGGCGCGCGGGGCACGGCGAAGCTGTACGGCGGCGGCGGGCACGGCACGGCGCTGTTCAACTTGCACAAAGAGATGATCGGCGACATCATCGCCTGGTTTGACGGCAAACTGTAAGGAGAGACGAGAGACGATGGGGCGGACTGTGAAGGTGGCCGGCGTTCAAATCGCCGCCCGGCCGGATGTGGAGCGGACGACGAAGCGCGCGCTGGAGATGCTCGATCTGGCGGCGTCGCGCGGGGCGCAAATCGCGGTGCTGCCCGAACTGTGGGCGTATCCGTGGTTCGTGGGCAATCTGGAAAACGACGCGCGGCACCTGGCGCAACCGGCGGACGGTCTGTTGATCGCCGCGATGCGCGAGAAGGCGGCGGCGCACAAGATGATGCTGATCGTCCCGTTTTTCGAAATCGACAACGAAAGCGGGAACGCCTACAACAGCGCCGCGGTCATTAAAGAAAACGGCGAACCGGCCGGCGTGTATCGCAAGATGCACCTGCCGCAGATTCCGGGGTGGGAGGAGAAATCGTTTTTCACCCCCGGCGATAAAGGATTTTGCCTGTTCGACAGCCCGGCCGGTCCGCTGGGCGTGCAACTGGGTTGGGACCTGATGTTCCCCGAGGGCCTGCGCTTGTTGGCGTTGGGCGGCGCGAACCTGGTCGTCGCGCCGATGGCGGTCACCGCCGCCAACGACGACCTGTGGGAGCGCGCGGTGCTGACCGGCGCTTTCGCCAACGGCCTGTGGCTGTGCCGCGTCGGCCGGGCGGGCGCGGAGAACGGCACGACCTTCGCCGGGCGCAGCCTGTGCGCGACGCCGACCGGCGATCTGCTCGACGAGCCGATGAGCGACGCCGAGGGCGTGTGCATCTGGGAGATCGATCCGCGCGCGACGCCGTTGGTGCGGCGCAACTGGCCGTTCCTGCGCGATCGTCGTCCCGAGGAATACGGGGCGTTGAGCGAGCCGAAAAAGGACGAAGCATGAGCCACGATGTCCAAGTCACGTGCGCGGTGTGCGCCTGGCGCGGCGATTGCGCGAAGAAATTCCGCATGACCGACGCCCGGCATTGCCCCGATTTTTCGCGCGATATAACGTTGCCCAAACCGGTCGAGGAACCGCCGGCGGATCCGGCGGAGGAACGTCCGTCAGCCGATGAGGAACAGACCGAATGAGAGACCTAAGCAAGATTCGGACGAAATACGAAGTCCGGCTGGACAATCGGCAGATCGCCTTTTTGCTCGCGGGCTCGCTGGTTGCGCTAGTCGTCGTGTTCAGCCTCGGCGTGCTGGTCGGCAAGGGCCTGGGGCAGTTGCCGGCCGAAGCGCAACCGACGCCGGTGGCGGTCGAGCCGACTCCCGCGCCGGGCGTCGAACCCTTGTCGCTGGCCTCGGCGTTCGGCGAGCCGACCGCGGACGAAATTCCGGAAGGCGTGCAGCTCGAACCGACGCCCGAGGTCATCGAACCGGCCGAAGCCACGCCCGATCACACGCCGCTGCCCTCGGAGGCCGACACCGCGCCCGCGTTGGAGGAAACGCCGGCGGCGGTCGATTTCGGCGCGCTGCCCGGTCCGCCCAGCGGCAACGATTATTGGACGGTGCAGATCGGCTCGTTCCCCACGCAGGCCGAGGCGCAGGAACTGTATCAGCGGATGGTCGGCAAGGGGAACCGCTGCTTCGTCGAGCAGACCGACCTGGGCGATCGCGGCACTTGGTACCGGGTGAGCGTCGGCCAGTACGCCACCGAAGCGGGGGCCAAGGCGATGGCCGCCGCGATGCGCGAACGCGAAAATCTGGACACCTGGGTCCGATACGTACAATAAGGAGAGTCGAAAAAACCGTCCGTGGTTTTTTCGACGACGGGAAACAAAAAGCGCGGTTTTTGTTTCCCTTCATTTCCCGCAATAATTGCGGAAAATGGCGGTCCTTCCATGGACCGCGAGATGGTGCGCGGGGCGTGTCCCAACGCTTCGCCGGACAAGGAGTGAAGGCGTGCGCAAACTCAAAGGGTTGATCCTGAGCGGCGGGAAAGGGACGCGGCTGCGGCCGATCACGCACACCCAGGCCAAGCAGTTGGTGCCGGTGGCGAATCAGCCGGTGCTGTTTTACGGCATCCGGGCGATTCGCGAGGCGGGCATCACCGACATCGGCATCGTGGTGGGCGACACGGCGGAGGAGATCAAGGCCGCGGTGGGCGACGGCTCGGCGTTCGGCGTGAACGTGAGTTACATCCACCAGAGCGCGCCGCTGGGATTGGCGCACGCGGTCCGCGAATCCAAGGACTTTCTGCAGGACAGCGCCTTCGTCATGTACCTGGGCGACAACCTGATCACCCACGGCATCAAAGAGCTGGTCGACGATTTCCGCACCAGCGAGGCCGACGCGCAGATTCTGCTGGCGGCGGTGCCCAATCCGTCCAGCTTCGGCGTGGCCGAACTCGACGGCGGCGGGCGCGTGGTGCGGCTGGAGGAAAAGCCCGCCGAGCCGCGCAGCAACCTGGCGTTGGTCGGCGTGTACATGTTCGACCAGGCGATCTGGCGGGCGGTCGAGGCGATCAAGCCGTCGGCGCGCGGCGAGCTGGAAATCACCGACGCGATCCAGTGGCTGGTCGACCAGGGCCTGGACGTGCGCAGCCATCTGGTCACCGGCTGGTGGAAAGACACCGGCAAGCTCGAGGACATGCTCGAGGCCAACCGCATGGTGCTCGACGAGTTCAAGACCGACATTCGCGGCGAGGTGATCGACTCGGACGTCACCTTCAAGGTGGTGGTGGAAGAGGGCGCGCGCATCGTCAATTCCACCGTGCGCGGTCCGGCGATCATCGGCAAAAACACGGTGATCGAAAACAGCTACATCGGGCCGTTCACGGCCATCTATTACGACGTGCACATCAAGAACTGCGAAATCGAACATTCGATCGTGCTCGAGCAAAGTTCGCTCAGCGACGTGCCCGGGTTGATCTGCGACAGCCTGATCGGGCAGAAGACGACCGTCGCGCCCAGCCGCAACAAGCCGCGCGCGTTCCGCTTCATGCTCGGCGACCATAGCGAAGTGAGGATCTTCTAACCGATGCGCGCGTTGGGCATCGACGTGGGCACGGTGCGCGTGGGGCTGGCGCTGTCGGATCCGCTGGGGTACACCGCCCAACCGCTGGAGGTGATCAAGCGCACCAATCCGGCGCGCGACCTGGAGGCGGTGCGGCGGATCGTCGAGGAAAAACAGGTCGAGGTGCTGGTCGTCGGCCTGCCGCTGAACATGAACGGCACCGAGGGGCCGGCGGCGGAAATGGCGCGGGCGTTCGCCGCGTTGCTCGCGCCGCTGGAATTGCCGGTCGAGTTCATCGACGAAAGAACGTCGAGCCTGATGGCCGACGCCGTGCTCGTGCAGGCCGACGTTTCGCGGGCCAAGCGCAAGCAGGTGCGCGACAAAATGGCGGCCGCCGTGCTGCTGCAAACATGGCTCGACGGGCGCCGACAGAGTCGCTTGACGTAAGGCGCTGAAAAGTTAAGCTGTTGCGCGAGCGAAATTATGAACGGAAACCGTTGTCCGCTCTTGTGATTCGACAACGGTATGGTATTTTAACGAATCGAACCGAGCCTTCGCTCGATATTTGCGGTGGGCATCCGGTTGCATCGAGGGCAAGAAACCAGCCACTTGGGCAAGATATAGCGTCAGTTAGGAGAGGTTCATGGGCAAAGTGATCGCCATCGCCAGTCAGAAAGGCGGCGTAGGTAAAACAACGACGACGGTCAACCTGGCCGCCAGTTTGGCCATGCTCAAGCAGCGTACGCTCGTGCTGGACCTGGACGAGCAGAACGCCGTCGGCTTCGGCCTGGGCTTGAGCCGTCAGCAGATGGAACACGGCCTGTACGATGTGTTTCTCGGGCGCAAGAAACTCTCCGAGATCATCCACTCGACGATGCTCCCCTATTTGAAGACGATCCCCTATGGCAAGGGCACCTTGACCGACGAGTTCGAGCGGTTTGTCCGGCAGAAAGGCAGCGCGCCGCTGTTGAAGAAATACGTCGACGCTTTGCAGAAAAGCTGCGATTTCATTTTGATCGACTGCCCCCCGGGCATGGGCGAGCTGACCATCTACGCGCTGTCGGCCGCCAACGCGGTGCTCGTGCCGATGCAGTGCGAGCCGCTGTCGCTCAAGACGCTGACGCAGATCCTCAAAATCATCCGCAAGGTTCGCCGGCAGATCAATCCGGACCTGGTGATCGAAGGCCTGTTGATGACCATGTACGACGAAAACTACCGCATCGCGCGCGAAGTCTGCCAGCAGGTGTGGGCTTCGTTCCCCGAAGAGGTGGTCTTCCGCAACGTCATCCCGCGCATGGAGGAATTCTCCAGCGCGTTCGCCGTGGGCCGGCCGATCATTACGCAGGACCCGGAAGCCGAGGTCGCCAAAGCCTATCTGCACCTGGCGCACGAAGTGATCGCCAAGCGCAAGAAGGAATTGGAAGACCTGGCCGCCGGCGGCGGCGGCGACGACGAAGCCCGGACGGCCTGAGGTTCCGGATCTTCATCCATCGAACGGTTATTGCGATAGATAATGCGCGCGAGTTACATGCTTCGACGGCTCGCCGCTTCGTGGAGGGGAGGCAATCATGTACGAGACGAAATGCCCGCAGTGCAAAGCCGCGATGATCCGCGATGAATACGAAGGCGTGGAGATCGAACGCTGCGAGAAATGCGGCGGTCTGTGGATCACGCAGCCGAACCTCACCATGATCATCCGGCGGCGGATCGAACGCTTCACGCCCGAGGTCATCGCCCAGGCGCGCAAGATGGTCCGCGAGCGCAAGGTGCCCGACACCGAAAGCGCGCGCTTGCTGCTTTGCCCCGACTGCGGCAAAAAACTGCCGGCGTTTTTGTACAACTACAGTTCGGGCATCGTGCTCAACCGCTGCGCGCAGGGGCACGGCCTTTTCCTGGATCCGGGCGAGCTGGAGTTGGTGCAGGCGCACACCGAGTTGCTCGAAGCGGCGATGGACGGTCTGTTTTCGACCTACGTGGAAAATCCGGCGGCCGTGTTCGATTCGCCGGCGAAAGTGGAGAACACTGCCTTGACCGCGGCCGAGCGCGAAGCGGCGGCGCATTGGCGCGAAACGCCGCCGTCGGTCAAAGAGCGGTTTTTGTCCTGGCTCGACAAGCTGCTCGACTGATTATTTTTTCTGCCCCAACGCTTTGCTTTTGAGCGAGGCGGCTTCCACGGCGTCCATGACCGTCGAGCGGAAGGTGCCGCGCTCCAGCTCGCGCAAACCGGCGAAGGTCGTGCCGCCCGGCGTGGCCACCAGGTCGCGCAACTCGCCCGCGTGGCGGCCGGTCTTGATGAACATTTTCGCCGCGCCGAACACCGTCTGCGAAGCCAACAGGTTGCTCACCTTGCGCGCCAGTCCCAACTGCACGCCGGCATCCGAGAGCGCTTCGATCATCATGAACACGAAGGCCGGGCCCGAACCCGACAAACCGGTGACCACGTCCATGAGTTCTTCGCTCTGCACGACGACCGTTTTACCGACGGTCTCGAAGATGCCGCGCGCGATCTGCATGTCCTCGTCGGTGGCGTGTTCGCCGGCGAACAGCGCCGACGCGCCTTCGAGCACCAGCGCCGGGGCGTTGGGCATGACGCGGATGATGCGCACCTTTTTATCGCCGAAGGCCGCGCCGATGCGTTCGGTGGTGATGCCCGCCGCGATGGAAACGATCAGCGGCGATTCGTCGACGGCGTCGGCCATGTCGGCGAGCACCTGATCGATGTATTGCGGTTTGACGGCCAGCACGAGAATATCGCAACGATGCGCCAGCGACCGGTTGTCCCTGGTCACCTCGATGCCGTAGGTGTCCATGATGAAGTTGCGGCGGTCTTCGAGCACTTCGGTGGCCAGCAGGTGGGCGCGGTCGGCCGTTTCGGCGGTCAACAGGCCGCGCAGCAGCACCTCGCCCATGTTGCCCACGCCGACGATGCCGATGGTTTTATCGGTAAACATAGATCCTCCACGCAACAGTCGCCGCCGCGCGGCGAACGTAATTCATCACACGAATGCCGGATGAAAGTACAAGGTGAGTTGTTACTAATACCGTATCGGACGGGGAAAAGAAACTGCGCTTACAGAAATTTACCGACCCACAAACCGCCGAGTCGGACGGTCATGTTGGCGACCGACATGACCGCGCCGGGGGCGTTGAGTTTTTTCAGGTCGCGCGTCATCGCGGGCAGCAAGGCGCGCACGGTCGTTTCCTCCAATTGCCGGGTGGAGAGGCCGTGGGCCGTCAGCGCCCGCGCGGCTTCGCGGCTGTGACGGAACGCCTGGTTGAGCACGCCCAGCACGTGGTCGCTGCGCGCGTGGTCGACGATCGCCCGGGGCTCGTACACCAAACGCCAACCGGCCTGCCGCAAGCGCACGGAGATGTCGACGTCCTCGCCGCAACAGGCGAAGCGGCCGGAAAATCCGTCGATCGAATCGAGCGCCTCGCGGCGGAAGGCGCAGCACAAACCCATGACCATCCAGTTGTCGTCGATGCGTTCTTCGCCGTGCGATTGCGGCGTGTGCCGCGCCCGCCAGCGATCGGCGAAGGTTGCGTCACCCACTTCCACGCCCCGGCCGCCGACCGCGCCGACGTCGGCGTCGGCAAAGGGCGCCAACAACGCGGCGACGCAACCCGGGCGGGGAATGGCGTCGGCGTCGAAGAAAACGATGATCTCCGTCTTGCTGGTTTTGAACAGAGCGTTGCGCGCGCCGGCCACGCCGCACGAGCGTTCATTGAAAATGACCTTCGCGCCGGAATTGCAGGAGATGCAGGCCGAGTCGTCGAGGCTGCCGTCGTCGCAGACCAGGATTTTCGCCGGCGCCGGTTTTTGCGCCGCGGCCGCTTTTAACACTTCGCCCACGGTGGCCGCCCCGTCACGCACGGGGATGGCGACGGTATACTTTTTACTCACCTTTGCCCCCTGCCAGGTGGATTTGCACATCGTCCATAATGTTAAAGTCATAATGAACCCGTTGGGCCATCTTGCGCAAGGCGTGCTCGTGAGCGGCCAGTTGCGACAACGCCGTCTCCCAGGCATCGACGTCGCCGGGCGGCAGGGCGGTCGCGCCGCACAACTCGATCGTTTCGCGCAGCCCGCCGATGTTCGCGACCAGCACCGGCACGCCGCGCGCGGCCGCTTCGAGCACGACCAGCGGCAGGTTTTCGCGCCAGCGACTGGGCACGGCCAGCACGTCGATGCCGCGCAGGATGTCGTCGAGTTGCTCGTGCGCGAACGCCCCGGCGAATTCCACGGGCGCTTCGGCGGCCAGGCGGCGCAGGTAATCTTTGTAGCCCTTCACGCCCTTGCCGTGCACGCGCACCATGAAGCCCTTGCCGTTTTTGGCCGCTTCGATCAGCGTCTCGACGCCCTTTTCCTCGGCGAGCCGACCCACGTACCCGACGACCAGCGGTCCGGCGCCGCGTTCGCGCGGCAACGGCTCCGCCGGCGGCAGACCGTAGGGACGATACTGCAGATTGACCTCGGCGAAGCCCTGTTGCCGATGGGCCTCCAGCAGCGTGCGGCTGGGCGCATAGACCGCGTTCATCAGGCGATAGGCATGACGCAGCAGGCGATTGCGATGCACGAACGCCGCCGCGTGCGCCGGTTGCAGCATCCGGCCCGGCCAGCGGTTGTACATTTCCTTGCCGCAGCGCCGGCAGTTGAGGCCGCCGTCGGGGCCGGGGCATTCGTTCTGCCGCGGATCGGTCCAGGTGACGCGGTGACAAAAGCCCCAATAATCGTGCAGCGTGCCGGTCACCGGAATCTTACGGGCCGCCGCCCACTCGACGATGCGCGCGCTGGTCAACAACAGGTGATGCACGTGTAGATGATCGGGGGCGAAAGCGGCCAGAATTTTTTTCAGCAGTTCATAGGCGCGGGGATTGTCGTAGGTTTCGCGCAGACGGATCAGCGCGCCGGGTTTGGGCAGCGAGGCGGCGTCGAGAACGGCGTAATCGACTCCGTTTTCACTCGCGCGATGCACGCGCTCGCCGTGTCCGTCGCCCCGGGCGATCAGCAGCACGTCGTGGCCTTGTTGCGCGGCCGCCTCGGCCAGATGCCGGGCGTACACTTCCGCTCCGCCGTGGATGCCGCGCACGTCCTGATGGATCAAGTACGCGATCTTCATAACACCAAGAAAGCACAGGTGAGGACGCAGGTCAAAGCGGGCCGATCAATTCGCGCGCAGCCATTGACGCGCGGCGCGCAGGAACGGTCGGGCGGTGCGCAGGTTGTAGCGCGGCAGGTCGCGGCTCTCGCGCACGGCGGTCTGCAGTTGTTCGCGCGCGGCGGTCGCGTCGCCGGCGGCGGCCAGCAGCAGGCCGTAGCGCACGCGCGCCTCGGTGAAGGTCGATTGGCCGAGCACCTGTTTGTACGCCTCCATCGCCTGGTCGCGTTGTCCGGCGTGCTCCAGGGCGCGGGCATAGGCGAGATAGGCTTCGCCGAATTTGTAGCGCGCGTCGCGGCGGATGATCGGGGCGAGCAACTGCGCCGCTTCCTCGGCCTTGCCCAGACGGTCGAGGGTCAGCGCCAGCCAGTATTGCGGCTCGATTTCATCGTCGATTTTCGCCACCGCCTGGCGCAGGATCGGCTCGGCCTTGGCGTAGTCGCCGCGCTTATAAAGCAGTTCGCCCAGTTGCGCGTAATCGTAGGGCAGCGGGTTGTCTTCGATTTTATGTTCGAGTTCGCGCACGCGCCGCCGCTCGTCGAGGGTCAGCGAGACCTTGCCTTCCAGCGCCGCGCCGCCTCCGCCGCTCAGCGGCAGAATCACGTTGACGACGAAATAAGCGATCGCGCCCAGCGGGCCGAGGAAGATGACGATCCAGATCCAGTAGCCGTCGGGCCGGGTGCGGAAATAGTGGATGATCGCCGCGACGGTCAGCAGCGACCAGATCCAATAAGGCACCGAGCTCAGGAATCCCGCCAGCACACATCTCTCCTTCGGTTGAGGCGCCACCCTAGCAAACCGCAGCGGTTTTGGCAAAAGTCGGCGGCGGTCATTTGCCCGCTCCCGCCTCGCCGGAACGCACCAGGGCGAAGCGCAGCAGGATCGGGCCGATGATCTGATTCACGGCGATCGCCGCGATGATCAACGTGCTCAACTGGCCGCCGATGTCGGGGATGATGCGTTCGATGATCAACGCCAGGCTCAACGTGACGCCCGCCTGCCCGATGAAGCCCATCCAACCCAGACGGCGCTCATGCCGATCGCCGCCGCTGAGCCGGCTGCCCACGTAGGTGCCCAGGAAGGTGAACAACAGGCGCGAGCCGACCAGCAGCAGCGCGACCACGCCCATTGCGCGCAGGGCGGGAACGTTGATCTTCGCGCCGGCGACGGTGAAGAAAACGATGAAGATCGGCAAGCTGTATTTTTCGATCGCGGCGATCAGCCGTTCGCCGTGCGCGCTGAAATTCTCGACGGTGAAGCCCGCGGCCATGCACACCAGAATGCCCGACAGGTGCGCCGCTTCGCCCAGGTAGGTGGCGAGGTAGGAGACCGTCAGCACGAGGATCGGCAGTTCGCGGCCGACGTATTTGATGTACAAACTCAGCGCCAGGCCCACGAGCACGCCGATGAGCAGCGAGCCGATCACCTCCCAGGCGATCAGCAGCAGGGTGTGCACGTCGAAGCCGCCCTCGGGCGCGATGAGCATGCGCGCCAGAATGACGCCGACGGAAAAGAGGATCAGCACGATGACGTCCTTGAGCATCGTCACGCTGAGCATGAGCGTGGTCAGCCGCCCGCGCGCGTTCATTTCGGTGATCACCGCGATGGTCGTCGCCGGACTCTTGGCCACCGCCGACATGCCCAGCAGCATCGCCACGGCGATCATGAACGGCATGGGCCGCCCGGCGGTCAGCGGCAGGTGCGGCGCGAGGATCAGCAGCAGGCCGAACACGCCGGTAAAGACGATGAGCGATTGGAAGAGAGTGACCGCGAGGATATTCTTCAGGCGGGCGCGCAATTCGCGCAGGCGCAACTCGCCGCCGGCGGTGAAGGCGATGATGCCCAACGCCAATCCGTCGATCAGGCTGAGTTGTTCGATCGTCGCCGGCGAGAAAAGGCTCAGGCGCGCGCTGAGGGCGCCCAGCACGTACGGACCGAAGAACAGTCCGGCCAGCAGATAGCCGTTGATCATCGGCATGCGCAAACGCGCGGTGAGGCGTCCGGCCAGCCACGAGCACAGCAGCACGAAGCCCAGGACCATGATCGCTTCGTCGCCGTAAGCGTGGAAGTTCATCACGTCGATCGCGTGCACGGTGTAAATCAGGCCGACGAGTATGGCGAAGACGATCAAGCCCCTCATGGCTTATCCTCCCGCCGCACCAGGGCGCGCCCGAAGGGGATCGACGCCAGCGAAGGACCGACCAGTTCATTGACCACCACGCCCAGGATCAAGGTGGTGACGACCAGCGAGCTGATCGGCGATTGGTAAAGTCGCTCGTAGTTGATCGCCATGGCGATGGCCATGCCGCCCTGTCCCAACAGGCCCAGACCGCCCAGGCGCAACCGGCCCGGCGGCGCGCCGGTAAGGCGATGACCGAGCATGCCGCCCAGCACTTTGCCCACCAGACGCAGACCCAGATACAACAGCGCCAACGGCAATAGGTGCGCGGTGTCGAACGACCACATGCAGCCGACGAGCATGAGAAACAGCACGTAGATGGTCTGCTCGGAGGAGGCCAGCACGCGGTAGACCGTTTCCTTCTGGCCGGAAAGATTGGCGAAGGTGATGCCCGCGATCGTCCCCACGAACACCGCCGACAGGTGAATGTACTCGGCGAAGCCCGCGGCGAGGCTGATCACGCCGAGCACGACCAGCAGCACGGTCTGTTCGTTGCGCGCCAGGAGCATCACCGATTTGAGCAGGATGCCGAACAACACGCCCAGCAGCAACGTCAGCGTCGCGAGAGCCAGGCCCGTTGTCCAGGCGATCGGTCCGACGTGGTAGGTGGGGAAAAAGGCGAAAAAGAAACCGAAGATCAGCAAGCCGGGCAGATCGTCAACCGTGCCCACCAGGCGCGTGGCCTGGGCGATACGACCGGTGAAGCGCGGCCGGTCGTCGAGCAGAAACACGCTGGACGGCGCGGTGCCGGCGGCGCAGGCGGCGAGGGTGACCACGGCGGCGAAGAGGATCGTCGCGTCGTGCCCGAGGAACAAGCGGTTGGCGAGAAACCAGTAGGCGCCGATAAACACGAGCGCGAAGGTCAACAACGATTCGCCGACAGCGATCGTCCACATGGGCAGCACGATGCGCCGCAGCCGCCGCCATTCGAGGTGCACGCCGAACAGGAAGCCGATCCAACCGAGAAACAACACGACCACCGGCCCGGATTTTTCCAGCACGTCGGGCGTCAGTAGATCCACGCCCGCCGGCCCGACGGCCATGCCCACGGCGATGAAAATCAATCCGTTGTCGAACAGGCGGCGGATGATCGGCGGGGGAGTGTAGAAGGAGCGAAGCGAATGGGAACCGATCAGAGCGACGAGCAGCAGAACCAAAAAACCGATGACGATCTGCAAGCGGCTCTCCTCGTGGGCGGACGAACGTTATTTTTTATCGCGATGATCACTCGGATGCCGGAAGTGCGATACCGGCAACGCGAACACGACGCCGCGCGGACCGGCTCCGGCTTCGTACATGACCTCCTCGATCAACTCGACGGCTTCGGCAAGCAGCGAGTCGTCGACCACGGTGAACAGGGTGGTGTTGTAGGGATTCGCGCCGCCCCACAGGTGGCGGAATCCGGCGAAGATCGGCATTTGTTCGCGGACGATCTTCCCCATGCCCTGGCTTTCGATCAACGTGGCGGTGGTGATGCCCAGCTCGACGAGCGCGGCGACGACGTCGCGCACCGTGTCCTGGTCGTTGATCACGGCCATCAGCAGATGTTTGCCGGCGAATTGCTCAGTGATGGCGTTCCTCCACCGCGGCCACGGCCGCGAGCACGTCGGTGGGATTTTGCGCCGCGCGCAATTCCTGATCGAATTGCCGGTCTTTGATCATGCGCACGATCTTGCTGAGAATCTGCAGGTGACGGGCGTCCACGCGTTTGGGGCCGACCAGCAGAAAAATCAGGTCGACCGGTCTTTCATCCGGGCTGCAGTAATCGACCGGACGGGTGAGGCGCGCGATCAGCACGCGCGTTTGATCCAGCCTGTCGTAGTAGGCGTGCGGAATCGCCGCGCCCAGGCCGACCGCCGTGCTGCACAGGTTTTCCCGTTCGGTGAACACCTGAAACAGCCGCACGCGATCTTCGGGCGTGATCATCTCCGCGCGCACCATGCGTTGGGTGATCTGTTCCAGCGCTTCCAGGTTGGTGGCGGCCTCGATGTCCAGGTAGATCCCGTCGGCGCCGACCAGGTCCGATAATTTGATCATCTCCTCCCCTCAAGCTTCACAAGAGTTCGTCCACGAGAATTTCGACCGAGATGTTCAGATTGTAGCATCTTTGAGCGTAAGCTTCAGCCGGTCGCAAACCATTTCCACTTCGTCGGCCGTCATGTGCGAATACAACGGCATCGCCAGCGCCGACGCCGACGCCCGCTCGGTAACCGGCAGCGGCGGTTCGGGCGCGGCGAAGCCGGCGTACGAGGCCTGTCGGTGCAGCGGCGGATAGAAGTACCGCTTCGTCTGCACCTTGCGTTCGCTCATCAGGCGGTACGCGCGATCGCGATCGTAACGCTCCGGCGCGAGAAAGACGACGAAGTAGTTGTGCGTCGAGCGCCAGCCGGCCGGGATGGTTTGGAACGAAACGCCCGGCACGTCGGCCAGCAAGCGGCGATATTGCTCGACGATCCGCTCGCGCATGGCGATCAGCTCGTCGACGCGTTTGAGATTCTGCAGGCCGACGATGCTGTGGAATTCGCTGATGCGCGCGCTCAGGCCGAAGGATTCGACGTCGGCGCCGTCGGCGCTTTTGCCGTAGTCGCGCATGTTGCGCACCTGCCGCGCCAGCTCGGCGTCGTCGGTGGTCAGCAGGCCGCCTTCCACGGCCGTGACCACCTTGGTCGGCGACAACGAGAAAATTTCCGCCCGGCACAACGCCCCGCCGATCGCGCCGGCGCACTGCGCGCCCATCGCCTGCGCGCTGTCGCACAACAGCGGCAGACGGTGGCGCGCGGCCACCTCGCGCAAGGCGGCCATGTCCGGATAAAGACCGAAGGCGTTGGTGGCGATGATCGCGCTGGTGCGTGCGGTGATGCGCCGTTCGACGTCGGCGGGATCGAGCGTGTAAGTGTCGGACGTGATGTCGGCGAACACCGGCTGCAGACCGTTCCAGACGATCGCGTGGCCGGTGCTGGCCCAGGTGAAGCTGGGCAGAATGATCTCGCCGGTCAGCTCCATCGCGCGCACGACCAGCATCATCCCGCTGGTGCAGGAACTGACCGCCACGACGTGTTGCACGTTCATCAACCGCGCGGCCTCGGCCTCGAAGGCGGCGGTGTACGGGCCGACCGTCAGCCGGCCGGATTTCCACACTTCGGCGAACAACGGCTCGACCTGTTCCCAGGGCACGAGCGTCGGTTTGGTCAGATCGATGGGGCGGTCGTTCATGGCGTTTCCTTTCGCAAGGCGTAAAATGTTTCCCCGCTGACCGAGGGATCCGGAATGTCGCGTTCGAAGCGGTAGCGACGCAAGTATTCGTCCACGCGCCAGCCGGCCGCTTGCGCGTCGGCGAGAAATTCCGGTGTGCGGTACCAATGGAAGATCGGCTTGTCGCCGGTCGTCTTGACGCCGCCGATGCGCCGCACGAAGGCGTCGTACGGCTCCAATCGATGCGGATTGTACACTTTTCGGCCCGCATTCACGAAGTGAAAATAGACGCGGTACAGCCAACTGCGCTCGACGGCGTTGGTGCTCACGATCGCCGCGCCCGGTTTCATCACGCGGTGGATTTCGCGCAGAGCCCGGCGGCGGTTTTCGCGCCCGCGAATGTGCCCGAGCAATTGGCCGACCATCAACACGTGATCGAACTGCCCGTCGGCGAAGGGCAGGGACAGCGCGTCGGCTTCGCGCACCTCGATCGTCAGTCCGCGTTCGCGCGCGCCCCGGCGGCAGGCGTCGACGAAGGTCGGCAGGTAGTCGACCGCCGTCACGGCGAAGCCGCGCTCGGCCAGGCCGAAGGCTTCGCGCCCGCCGCCGCAGCCGACGTCAAGCACCGCGGCGCCTTGGGAGAAATATTTTTCCACCAAATAGGCTTCGGTCGGGTAGAGGCCGTATTGGACGGTCTCGGCGCCCCATTTGCGTTGCTCGCCGGGATCGTCATAGAACTCGCGCATGTCGCCGCTCATCGTCCACTCCGATAAGGGGGGAAGAAATTCGCCGCCGGCGCCTGTCCGGCCTCGTGCGCGAGCCGCGTCAGTTCGGCGACGACGCGTTCGTCGTGCGTGAAGCGGCCGATGACGAAATCGGCGCGGTGCGGTGAGAAGTTGGCCTTGAAGGCGAACAGCGAATCGTTGCCGCGGTAGCCGCCGCCCAGGTGGAATTGCCGGCAGCCTTCCATCTTGGCCCGCCGCGACCCCTGTACCAGCAGGTAGTTCGTCGAGCGTAGGTGTCGTTTCGCCGGGTTCGAGCAACTCAGGTGATAATGCAGGTACGGACCATGGCGCAGGTAGAGCGTATAGCCGCAATCGACGTCGCCCACGTGCGCGCGCCAAAGCTGAAAGCCCTCGCCCAATCCCGCCGCCAGCGAATGAAAATACTCGTCGGCGAAAAAGTAGTAGTCGTCGGCGTCGCACTTGCGCATCGTGTCGCGATACATCTTCCCGAAGGCCGGAATGTATTGTGCGTCCACCCGTTCGGCCCGGAGGCCGTCGCGGTGGGAATGCCGCTGGTCGCGCCGGTTGTTTTTATTCAGTTGCTCTTCGATGTCGCCGGTCAGGTCGATCCATACGGTCTGGCTCAACGTTTGCGTCTCGATATGTTCGGCGAACGGCCGATAATTTTTTTGCAGCGGATGAAAGCGGATGAACTCGGCGACGATGCCCAACGAGCGCGCCTGTTCGCGCCAGGCGTTCCACATCGCGCCGGCGTGCGCGTCGCGGTCGATCAGCGGACCGGCATAGCCGTAGGGGGAAATCGCATCGAAGCGATCGGCGTACGGATGCGCGAAGGGCAATGCGGCCAGCGGGCGGCGCAAGACGACGTGCACGCCGAGCGCTTCATCGTCCTCATAGACGAACAGCAGCGGTTCGCCCTCGCCGCGCCGGGCCAGCGGCAGCAGGTAGCCCGGCTCGTAATAGACGTCGCCGGCGCCGTAACGCTGCAGGGCCGCGCGCCAGGCGTCAGCTTGGTCAAGCGTCAGGATGGTCGTTTTGCTCATCGTCAAACACGTTGAACCGATCGGCTTTGCCGGCGTCGGGTTCGTACAGCCCCTCGCGCCCGAGCACGACCGGGAAGGTTTTTAAAATGATTTTCAGATCGCGCCGGAAAGACCAGTGTTGCACGTACTCCACGTCCTTGGCCAGCTTCTCGTCCCAGGTCAGCGAGTTGCGGCCGCTGACCTGCGCCAGGCCGGTCAGCCCCGGCGGCATGCGCAAACGCAGGCGCTGCGTCGCATCGTATTGCGCCGCGTGCTCGGTCAGCGCCGGACGCGGGCCGACCAGCGACATCTCGCCGGTCAGCACGTTGAACAGTTGCGGCAGTTCGTCCAACGACCAGGTGCGCAGGAAATGCCCCACGCGCGTGATGCGCCAATCGCGATCGCCGACGTTCAGGCCGTCGCCCATGCTCGCGGCGCCCTCGACCATCGTGCGGAATTTCCACAGCCGAAACGCGCGACCGTCGCGGCCGATGCGCTCCTGCCGGAAAAAAACCGGGCCGCGCGAATCGAGCCGAATGGCCGCGGCGATCGCCAGCAAGAACGGCGCGCCGATCAGCAGCACCGGCACGGTGAGCAGCAGATCGAAAGCGCGCTTCAACCGCTGTTCGCAGCCGTACGCCTTTTCCTCGCTTGCCGCCTGCAACTCGTCAAGCACCTGCGCGGCCAACTTGCCGCGTTCGAAGCGGGCGGCCAGTTCGCGGGCGTTGCGGCCGGTTTGCGCGCGTCGCGCCGGATCGTCGGCCAGCGCGGCGATTTGCGTTACGGCCTGCAACGTGTCGCGCTCCAGCACCGGACCGGCGTCGGCCTCGCGCAGCAACTTGGCCGTCCACCCGTCGGTGTTGACCGCCACGGGCATGCCGGCCGCCAGGCAGTCGAAAAATTTGTTCGGGCTGTTGGTTTTCAACACCGGCTTGTTGGCAAAGGAGACCAAACCCAAATCGCACGCGCGCAGAATCGCCGCCGTTTCGCGCCGCGTGACCGGCCCGGCGAAGACGATGTTCGGTACGCGCTGCGTCGCCGCGCGCAGTTCCAGGCGTTCGCGGTCACTGCCTTCGCCCAACAACAATAGCCACAGGTCGTCGCGGTCCAGGCGGCGGAATTGCGCGGCCAGGTCGACCAGCCAGTCGCCGTCGTTTGATGGTCCCAGGTTGCCCGCGTGCACGATCACGAAGGCGTCGGCGGGCAGGCCGAGACGTTCGCGCCAGCCGGCGGGGTCGGCCTCGTCGAACAGGTCGAAGTCGCAGGCGTTGGGCACGAGCGCCACGGGCTTGTCGGCGGGCGCGATATCCCGCACGCCCTCGACCATCCCCGGGCTCAAGGCGACGAGGCGCGCGGCCCGGCGATAGAACAGACGCTCGGCGTATCGGGCAACGCGTTGCAGCCACGGATTGTTCAGCGCGCCCAGTTCGATCGGCGCGCGCGGCCACAGGTCGCGCACCTCGAAAACGAACGGCGTGCCGCGCAGCAGGCGGATCATCAATCCGGGCGCCCCGACGGTCAGCGGAGTGGAGGTGGCGAACACGACGTCGTGACGCGGCAGGAAAACGCCCAGCAGCGTGGCCCAGACCATGTAGGCGAGGAACGCCTTCACGCGGCCGAAAAAGCCCATGTGCTGCGCATAGCTCACGCGCACCGACACCACGTCGATCCCCTCGACCTGCAATTTGCGGATGAGCTGCCGTTGCGGCGGCCGGCTCAGGCTCGAGTAACGGCTGGCCAGGGCGAGCACGGTGACGCGATGACCTTGTTGCGTCCAGCGCCGCGCGAACTCATAGCCGCGCGTACCGCTGATGCCGTCGCGGTCGGAAAAATACTGGTCGAGATACAGGATCCTCATCGTTTCATCAACTCGTCGATCGTCGCCATGACGCGCGCCGGCGACAGGCCGCGCAGGCAGTGGTGATATTCATACGGGCAGCCCGCGTAGGGCCCGAGCGTGTAACACGGCGCGCAGGTGCGTTCGGAAATCACCGCGCGCCCGTGCGGGCCGTAGGGGCGCGTGCGCCACGGTTCGCTGGGTCCGAAGACGGCGACGGTGGGCACGCCGCAGGCGGCGGCGAGGTTCATCAGGCCCGAGTCGTTGGACACGAACAGATCGCAGACGCTCAGCAAGGCGAAAGCGTCGGCGAGGTCGCCCCAACCGGCGAGCGCGTGCACCGGCGTTTTCGCCAGACGCTTGACCAGCAGGCCCGTGCCCGGTTCGCCCGGACCATCCAGGACGATCGCCGGCAGGCCGTACGCCGCGTGCACCTGTTCGGCGACGGCGGCGAAATGCTCCTCCGGCCAGCGCTTCTCGACCCACCGCCCGTCGCAGCCGGTGTGCAGGCCCACATAGCGCGCCTGCGGGTCGAGTCCCATTTTCGTCAGATATTGCCGCGCGCGCTCGGCCAACGCGGCCGGGACGGTCAGCGCCGGCCACAACTCGGCGAGGTTGTGCGCCCAGCCCAGATGCTCGGCCAGTGTCATGTTCTGTTCGAGGTCGTGCCCTTTGCGCAGCGGCGCGAGTGCGGCGGTCAAATGCTTCGCCGCTTTTTCGATCGGCGCGTAGCGATGCCCGAGGCGTTCGTCGATGCCGGCCAGTCGCGCGAAGCGATAGGCGTTTTTGCCCGACGGATACGCGAACAACACGCGATCGAACCGCCGGCGGCGGATTTCGCCGAGCAGCCGCCAGCGTCCGCGCAAGCCGCGAAAACGCGGTTCGTCGGCCGCCAGCGCCTCGTCGAGCGCGGGCGCATGCGCGAGCACCGGCAGCAGACGCGGCGACAACACCAGCATCGTCGTGCGCTCGCCGGCGCGATGCGCGGCCTCGGCCAGCGGCAGCGCCAGCAGCGCGTTGCCGATTCCCTGCAGGCTGACGATCAACGTGTTAGCCATCGGCCATCTCGCGGTAGAGTTGCAGCATCTGACGTGTCATTTCGCGGGCGGTGAATTTTTTCGCGCGCTTGAGCGCCTTGGCGGCGATGCGTTCGCGCCAGGCGTCGTCGTTGACGATCCGCCCGAGCGCCTCGGCCAGCTCCGCTTCGTCGCCCGGCGCAACGATGACGCCCGAATCGTCGACCACCTCGGGCAGGCTGGTCGTGCGCGCAACGATCGCCGGCGTGCCGCAGGCCATCGCCTCGACGGCGGGCAGGCCGAAGCCTTCGTAGAAACTGGGCAGCACCAACGCGACCGCGCCGCGATACAGGTGCAGCAGATCGGCGTCGCTGACGTTGTCGAGCACTTTGATGTCGGCGGACAGCAACGAGCGCGCCGAAGCGGCAAGCATCTCGGGCCTGCCGACCAGCGCCAGTCGGCAATCGTCGCTCAACACGCCTTCGCGCCGCGCGCGCAAATAGGCGCGCATCAGGCCTTCCTCGTTTTTCTGGCGGCCGAACTGGCCGACGAACAACAAGTAGCGTTGCGCCAGACCGTGACGCGCGAGCACGGTGGGTTCCGGCTCGCCGGGTGTGAACAACGGGTCGTAGCCGGGGTAAATCACCCGCAGGCGTTCCGGCGCGATGCGCAACTGGCTGCTGATTTCATCGGCGCTGAAGTGGCTGATCGTGTGCACGACGTCGGCCTTTTTGGCCAGCGAATAGCGCAGCCGCGTGCGGACGTACTGGCGCAGGTTCGGCCCGATCGGATCGGTGAAATACGGGCTGCGTCGCGCGAGGTCGTACAGCGAAAAGAGGATGCGTGCGTGTTCGTCGTAGGACGGCACCATTTCCAACGTGCAGTGCAGCACGTCGACCTTGTACCTCGCCAGGCGATGATGGACGAACCAGCGCCGCGCCGCTTCGCGCGCCACCGGCCCCAGGTAACCGTGCAGGTTCAGCCGCCGATAGGTGAAGTTATCCGGCAGCGGCCGGGACAGGCGCAGCTCGGGCGTGAAGCCGAAAACCAGATACGCGTTTTCCCGATCCAGCTCGCTCAGGTTTTCCAGCAAATGTTTGACGATCCGCCCCGCGCCGGTCAGCGCGTCGGGATTGTAGGGCGTCGCGTCAATTATTAATCGCTTCATCGTGGTAGTACTCGTTCAATCGTTTCCCATACATTACCGGGGCGCAGGCCGCTCAGGCAAGGATGCCCCGGTTCAGGGCAACGCTCGCGGCGGCATGGGGCGCAGGAGACCGGCTGGACCAGCGCGTGCGACGGGTCGGCCGTCCAGCGCGCAGCGACGTTGGTGCCGGACATGATTGTCACCAACGGTGTGCCGACCGCACTCGCCAGATGCGCCGGACCGGAATCGACACCGACCAGCAAGTCGGCCTGGGCGATCAGCGCGGCGCTTTCGGCGAGGGAGAATTTGCCGGCCGCGTCGAGCATAAAATCGTGGCCGACGATGAGCGAACGATTGAATTCGCGATCCGCTGCTCCGCCGAGCAGAAGCAGGCGGGCGTCGAGACGATCGCGCAGCAAGACGATCAATTCGCGCCAGTGCGCCGCCGGCCAGGTCTTCGCCGGCGTGCGCGCGGCGGCATGCAGCGCGATGCGCGGACCGTTTCCGGTTACATTCTCCCACGCTTGTTGCGCCGTCGCGGTCAACGCCGCGGTCAGCGGCATGGGCGGCGCGGCGGCAAGCGGCAGATCGAGCGTTTCGCGCAGCAGGGCGGTGTGATTGTCCGTCTCGTACCGCTGTTCATCGGGCGGTGCGCCGATGTGCGTGGCCAGCGAAGACGCGCCGCGATGGTCGTAACTGACGACCCGCGGAGCGCCCAACGTCGTGCACAAAAGCATGTCGCGCCAATCGTGACGTAGGTTGACCAGGAGGTCGGGGGCAAAGGCGAGTACCTCTTTTCGATACGCCAGGATGCTGCCGTGGCCGCCGAGAAAGGGACTCGCCCAGGCGAAGGCCATGCGGCCGTCGAGCTCGACCAGCGGTTGCGCCGCCGGATGGCAGGCCACGGTGAGCGTCGCGCTCGGCCAGGCCGTTTGCAGCATGGTCAGTGCCGCGCGCGCGAGCAGGTAATCGCCGAGATGATCGGGCTTGTGCACCCAGATGCGGCGGATGTCGGGCACGGCGCGACACCGTCGTTTTTCGCGCCACGGCTTGGTGACGAATCCCGCCAGGCGGATGGCCGGAAACAGCGCGTTCATCGGCGTTCCTCGGTCGGCGACGGTTGCGGCGTCGAGGTCGGCGAGGTCACGTGCGGTTCGTTGATGATGCCGGTGCGCATGCGGTGAATCGCCGTGCCCATCGCCCAGACGGCAACGATCAAATAGGAACTGTGATGCGGCTTGAACAGGAACGAGTCGAAGCCGCCCGAGCCGAGGAAAAAGAGAAACGCCAGAAACAGGCCGCGGCTCAGTTGCTTCAACTCGACGTCGACCAGGAATTTCATGTTGTCACGCAAACGACGCCAGAGGCGGACGATCACGGTCATGAACAGGAAAAAGCCGATGAAGCCGGTGCCGGTGAGCACGTCGACGTACATGTTGTGCGGGCTGCCGTACATCGGCTGGATGCCTTCGAGGATCGAGTATTTGCCGTAGACGAAGGCGTAGTTGTTGTAGCCCACGCCCATGAGCGGATGTTCGACGATCAGGTTGATCGAGCTGACCCAGCGGATGAGGCGCGACTCGGCGCTACTGGACGAGTAGTAGAAAAAGTCGACGACTTTCTGCTCGACGTCCAGGTCGCCGAAAATCGAGGTCGTCAGCAAGGCGACCATTCCGGCGATCAGCAACGACGCCAGCAACACGCGCCGCCAGTCGATCTGACCGTGAAGGACCATCACCGTCAAGCCGAACAAAATGCCCACCCAGGTGCCGCGGTTGAAGGTCAGCGCGATGCACACGACGATCGCGGTAACCAGAAAGAATCCGGCCAGGCGCTGCATCTTCTGCCGGTACAATGGTTTGAAGTGCACGGCGAGGGCGAGCATGATCGCGTAGTAAATGCCCGTGTAGCTGGTCGAACCGGCGATGCTGATCATGCGCAGCAGCTTGTGTTTGAGGTAGATGTATGCGGGCACCATCGTCAGCAGGTTGTACCAGAACTCGGAGCGGGTGACGTAAATGTAGAAGCTGACCGCCATCATCCACACGACCCACACCAGCAGCCATTTGGCCAGGCGCAGCACCTGCCGCTTGCTGTCGAGCGCGTCGATCAGCGCGATGTAGCACATGACCATCTCGGTCAGGCGCAACAGTTCTTTAGTGTTAAAAATTATGTTGCCGGGGCTGACCATCGCCACCTTGATGATGCAGATGATCGCCATGCCGTTGAACAACAGCAGGCCGCGCGCCACGCGATCGTCGCGCGGGATGACGAACCGCCGGCGGAGAATCGAGCGCGTCAGGTAGCCGCCGAAAATCAGCAGGATGAAGGCGTCCTCGACGGTGATCGCCCAGGGGCCGGGGATGTCCAGACCGATGTTGGGCATGGCCATCACCAGCGGAAAGAGGAAGACGATCGAGTGGCGGCGGAAGAAAACGAGCAGGAAGACGACCGCGCCCAACAGCATCATCACCAGACCGAATTTCATGCCGGCGATCGACTTGCCGACGATCCAGGCGGTGACGATGGCGATCAGCGGCCCCACGATCCAGCGCGGATCGCGTTGCGAGGTCAGCCGTTGCGCCAGTTCGCTATAAAAGGACATCGTCTCCGTTCCGTTCCAAGGCCATTATCAGAGCTTGCTCCAAACGCGCGGCCACCGCGCGATCGGTGTACAGCCGCTGCGCCCGCTCGCGCCCGATCGCGCCGAGCATTTCCCGCGGCGCCGGATCGTGCAAACGCGCCAGCGCCTCGGCGGCGGCGGTCGCGTCGTTTTCCGCCACGAGCAACCCCGCGTCGCCGACGACCTCCGGAATCGCGCCGCAACGGGACGCGACGACCGGTACGCCGGCGTTCATCGCCTGCGCCAGGATGTGGCCGAACTGCTCGGCCCAACCGGGCACGGTGCGGCTGAGCGCCACGAGGGCGTCGGCCTCGGCGAGCAACGCGGGCACCCGGTCGTGCGACACCGCATCGACAAAGGTTACACGCGTGAGAATTTTCAACCGCGCGGCTTGAGCGCGCAATGCATCGCGTTCGGAGCCGTCGCCGACGATCGTCGCCCGCCAATCCTTCGCCGCCGGCAGGGTCAGCGCGTCGAGTAAAAGGTTGACGCCCTTTTTGCGATCGAGCCGGCCGACGAACAACGCGTGCGGCTGTTTGCGCGCGCGACGAACCGGCGGCGCATCGATCTCCGGCACGCCCACCTGCGGCGTCACCGTCAACGGACCGCGATAGCCCGCGTCGCGCGCCGTGCGCGCCGCCGTGCGCGAACCGACCAGCAGCCGCCGCGCCGCGCGATACACCGGCCAGGCCGACACGCGCGAACGGAAGTCCAGCGGCAGGTTTTCCCACGCGAAGGGCAGCAACGGCAAGCCCAGCGCCACCGCCGCGTAAGCCGCCTGCAGCGCGGCCAGACCGCCGGGCTCGGTTTCGGCCAGCAGCGCGTCGGGACGCCACGTGCGCAGCGCGCGCATCAACTCGGGATGCGGATACCGAAAGCGGCGCACGTGCCCGGCGTGCGGACAGTCGAACAACGCGACGGCGAAACGCGAATCGGGCGCGAAGCGGCGCAGGCCGAAATCGGGCTCGGGCCAGGCGGCCGGCGAGGCGAGGAATATCTCGTGACCGCGTTCGCGCAGGGCGTGAAATTTGCCGCGATTGCCCGCGACGATGTAGGTGTGGCCCAGCACGGCGATGCGCATCAGCCTACCCCCAACGTGCGGTAGAGCGCGGCGGTCTGCGCGGCGATGCGCGGCCAGCCGAAGGTCTCGCGCACCGTCGACGCAACGGCTTGCGCCGCTTGTTTGGCGCGCGGACCGTCGGACATCGCGCGGCGGATCGTCTCGACCAACGCGGTCGCGCTGACGTCGGCGGCGAGGTAAGGCGATTGCACGGCGCGCATCACCTCGGGCAGCGAACCGGCGGGCGTGGCGGCGACGGGTGTGCCGCAGGCGGCCGCTTCCAGCACGATCAGACCGAAGTTTTCCTCGGCGCGCGTGGGTACGACGAACAAGTCGGCGGCGTGATAAACGGCGGGCAACTCGTCGTCGGGGACGAAGCCGAGAAAGCGCACGCGATCGTCGATGCCCAATTGCCGCGCTTGTCGTTCCAGGTCGTCGCGCAACGGACCGCTGCCGCCGATCAGGCAAGCAATGTTTTTTCCTTCGCGGTGCAAAGTGGCGACGGCTGCGAGCAGAAGATCCAGGCCCATGCGCGCGGCCAGGCGGCGCACGGTGAGGATCACGAAAGCGTCGGCGGGCAAACCGTGCGCGGCGCGCGGATCGATGGTTGTTTCCGCCGGCAAAAAACGGTCGGCGTCAATGCCGCCGGGAACGATCACCGCATCGTCGGCGCGCGACGGCGCGAGCACGCGCAACCAGGAGCGCGAAAATTCGGAGAGCATCGCCACGCGGTCGACGCCCAGCAACAAGCGGCGCTGCATGCGCTTTTGTGCGGCGAGCAGGGCATCCAGATACCAACCGTAAACGAGCGAGCGGCGCGCCCGCAGTTCTTCCGCTTCGACGGCGGACTCGGCGTGCCACGGACCGTAAAAGGTGTACACGGTGGGCACGCGACCGGCCAGCGCCGACAACGCTCCCTGCGCGGACAGGGTCAGATGAAAATGCGCGAGGTCGATTTCCGGCAGCAGTTTGCTCGCCGCGTCGCGGGTGGCGCGCCAGACGCCGGCGTACCGCCGCGGGGTCGGCCGCAACGGGTATGCATAGCGAAGCACCCGCACGCCGTCGTCGCGCCGTTCCTCGGCGGGCGCGCCGGCGACGGACTTGGTCAGCACGGTTACGCGCCAGCCGCCGGCCGCCTGTTGCGCCGCGAGGTTTTCCACCACGCGCTCGACGCCGCCGCGTTCGGGCGGAAAGGCATCGGTGACATGCAGAATGCGCACGCTCAAATCCACCACTCCCGGCAGACGTTGCACGGGTCGAACCAATCCCATTTGCCTTCGCGATGCATGCGGCGGATGCCGTTCCAACGTTTGGAGTTCCACAGGTCGAGCAGGAAGTCGTGCTGCACGTCGCCCAGCGCCAGTTTGTAGAGCACGTCTTTGCAGCAGACGGTCACTTTGCCGTCCCAGCCGATGGACATGTCCTTCCACAGTTGGCGGCAGGCGAAGCGCTCGGCCGGTTCGCCGGCGCGCACCGAATCGGCGCGCATGTCCTCGACCTGGCCGCCGAAGGTGTCGGCTTCTTTGATCAGGATGCGGTCGCCGCGTCCCAGATGCGGCACCCAGTAGTCGCAGAACGCCTCAACCTCGTCTTCGGTCTGGCGCATGAGCAGGATTTGCAGTTCGATTTCCGGCCGCCGTTGGCCGCCGGCGCGTTTGTGGGCGAAAAGGCGGGCGACGTTTTCGGCGACCGTCTCGTAGGCGCAGCCGGGCCGCACGGCCTCGTAGGTGGCGGCGCTGACGCCGTCGAGCGAAACGATGACCTGGTCGAACGCGCCGTCGCCCAACAGGCGTCCGACGTTGTGTTCGTCCAACAACGTCGCGTTGGTCGACGTGTACAACCGCGACAGTCCGGCCTGATGCGCGATGACGGCGAAGTCGAAAAATTCCTTGTGCAACAGCGGTTCGCCCAGGCCCATGAGCGCGACCGACTCGATCCACCGCCGCTGTTCTTTGAGCTGCTGAACGATCTTGAGGAACAAATCGCGCGGCATGAAGCCGACGTCGCGATCCATGCCGGTGCGTGGGCACATGACGCACTTGAGGTTGCAGGCGTTGGTCACTTCGAGGTGGACGGCCTGCGCGAAGGGCAGCAGCTTGTACGGCCGATAGCGGCGGTGGAGTTTGCGATGCAGCGTATACGCCAGTTGTTCGACCGACTTGTCCGAAGCCAGAAACATCCGCCGGCGCAAGCCGCGCCAGCCGCCGCCGGTCGTGTCGGAGAACATGACGACTTTGCCGCCATAGCGCGCGAGGTCCATCGTTTATTCCTTTTCCACGCGCAGGACGACTTCGATGTCGCGTGCGGGGTAAATCCAGGCGCAATAAAATTCGTAAAAATCAAGGAAGCGGTTGGCGAGCCAGGTGACGCCGAGATAACGGAAGATGCGGCTGAAGGTCAGGCGGCGCTCGAGCCGCGAGAAGGGCGGCACGTGCGCGAACCGCTCGAAGACGAAGCGGTGCTCGAAAAGCCAGTGCGTCGCGATCGACGCGGTGGTCAGCTCGCGCGGCTCGCCGCCGGTGAAGAAATCGAAAGCGCGCACCGACATCGCGCGTTTGTGCGTCGGGTCGGCGTAGGCGCTGCGGTTGGAGAAGTGCGGGGTGACGATCTCGACGCGCGCGCCCGGCGCGGCGACGCGGTGGATTTCGGCCATGAAGGCGGGCACGTCCTCGACGTGTTCGATGATGTGCCGCGCGACGATGCGCTCGTATTCATTGTTCGCCAGCGGCCAGGGCAGGCGGTTCAGATCGTGCACCAGATCGACCCCGGCGAACGAATAGGCGTCCACGCCGAACGCGCCCGGCGTTTTGTGCGGACCGCATCCGAGATCGAGGATCTTCATACGCTTGTCTCCCCGGCCTGCAACCGTTGCCGCATGCGGCGGTATTCATGCAACAGACTGCGCCCTTGCCCCAGCGCCAACAGGATGAGCGACCATCCGCCGAACAAGCCGATTTTCGCCGCCAACCGCGCCACTTCTCCCTCGATCGGCCGATAGTGCAACACCAGCGCGCTGAGCGCGGCGGCCATGGCGAAGATGATACCCGGCACGATGAAGATATGGCGAAAATCAATGGTAACATGCGCCCGCACATCCCGGTAGGCCAGGATCACCCCGACCAGCATCACCGCCCCGACGGTCACCGCCGCGCCCTTGGCCCGGAAAAAGTAGACCAGCGGCGGGGCGGCGATCAGCATCACCAGCGCCTGGGCGACCTGAATCCGGCCGATTTTGCGCGGCTGACCCACGGCGGTGAACAGCTCGCCGACATCGTCGAAGATCGGCCGCAGCAATTCGTAGACCAAAAGCAACTGCACGAGCACCGCCATCGGCCGCCAGGTGTCGCCGAAGACCACGCCGACGAACTCCGGCGCGCAGTAAGCCAGGCCGATCGCCGCCGGCGCGGAGAGCAACACGATCAGACGCATGACCAGGCCGAAGGCTTCGGACAGCTTGTCGCGATCGTTCTGCACCTTGCTGTAGAGCGGAAAGGCCACGCGGGCGACGATGTGCGTGACCATCGTCGTGGGCAGCACGGCCAGGGCGTAGGCGCGCGCGTAAAAGCCGAGCTCGGTTTCGGAGATCAACGTGCCGACCAGAAAATCGTCGAACTGCAGCACGGCGAAGGTGGCCAGCCCGCCGATCCACAGCGGCGTACCGAAGCGCAGGAACCAGCGGAGCATCGACCAGCGCGGCCGGGCGAGGGCGAAACGCGGATTGAGCTTCCAGTAACCGATCGCCGCGGCGGCTTGCGCGCCGGCGAGGCGCAGTAAAAGCACCCAGACGTTGGCCCATAGCAACGCGGCGACCACGGCCAGCGCGTTGATCAGCACGTTGACGCTCAGGTTGACCAGTTGCAGGCGGCGGAAGTCGACTTCCTTTTCCAGCAGAATGCGCGGGGTGTTGCCCGCGTTTTCCAGCGCCGCGCCGATCGCCACGCCGATGAGCACGGCGGCGGTCAGCGGGCTGTAATGCGCGGCCACCAGCGGCTGGATGACGATCGCCGCGATCGCGACGATCACGCCGGTGGCGACGTGCAGCAGCAGGTGCGCGCCGGCCGCCTCGGGCAGATCGTCTTGTTTGTGAATCAGCGCGTGGTTGTAGCCGAAGGCCAGCAGCTTGCGCATCAGCGTGCAGAAAAACACGGCCAGCGCGAGCACGCCGAAGGCTTCCGGCGCGATCAGGCGCATCAGCGCGACGTTCGCCAGGAAGGTGATCACCTGGTTGAGGTAGGTGGTGCCGGCCACCCAGGCGGCGCTGCCCGCCGCTTTGCGCGCCAGGCTCATGACCGCTCCCGCCGAAAACGCCGATAAAAATGAATGCGCCCCAGGCCCGTCGCCCAACCGCCCAGCAGGTTGATCCACGGGGCCAGCCAGGCGCGGAGCGGATCGACCTGTTTGCCGAACACCCGCAGGCGCGGCACGCGCATCAGATCGACCGCCAACCATTTCAGCGGCGAGAGCAACAGCGCCCGCGTGAGGGTCAGTGCGTTTTCCGCACCGGAATCCATGCCGAAGCGGACGGTCGAGCCGCGCCGCCACATCGTACGCAGGAACGAGCGTAGCGTATCGATCTTCAAATGAACGGTGTGCGTTTTCGTCGTGCGCAGCAGATGATATCCGGCCGCCAGCAAGCGCCGGGTGAGGTCGGCGTCGGCGCCGTGCACGTAGCCTTCGTCGAAGCCGCCGACGGTCGCGAGCGCCTCGCGGCGGATCATCATGTTGTTGCCGTTGAGGCACACGCCGTCGTAGGCGTTCTTTAAAATGATGTCGCGCTCGAACTCCTCGACGTAGCGCAGCACCTTGGCCAGTTCGACGGCGGTGAAGGCGCTGGGGTGCAGGTTGCCGCCGAGACCGTCGTAATCGCCCAGGTGGGCGAGGGTGTCGCGGTACCAGGTCGCGGGCGCGAGGCAATCGGCGTCGATGAAGAAGATCCACTTTCCTTGCGCGGCGGCCAGGCCGGCGTTGAGCGCGGCGGCGCGTCCCTGATGCGGGCGGCGCAGGACGACGACGCCGGCTTGCTCGGCAACGGCGGCGGTGTTGTCGGAACTGCCGTCGTCGACCACGATGACCTGAGCTTGCTCGCCGTTTTCGCAGTCCCGCAGCGAACGAAGCGTTTGCGCCAGCGTCGCTTCGGCCTGATAAGCCGCGATAATCACAGAGAGTTCGCTCATTGCCCCGCCGCCGAAATAAAAAAATATCGTAGCTAGTTTGCTTGTTGACGGGGGGATGGTCAAGGTTAACATAAGCCGCTACAATCGCGCGTGCGGTTCGTGTGAAAAAACTCGGAGGACAAGGTATGCATCTGAATAGACTTTGGCTGCTTTCGCTCATGTTGGTTTTCGTTTTGGCTCTCGGCGTGACCGTCGGTTGCGGCGACGACGATGACGACGATGACGACGATGACGATGATGAAGCCGACGATGATTACTACGACGACGATGACGACGACGATGATGACGATGACGACGATGATGACGACGACGATGACGACGATGATGACGACGATGACGATGACGATGACGATGACGATATGGCGCCGGATCTGGCCACTGTGCACATGCAGGTCTGGCCGGCGGATTTCCCGGAACTGCCTTATTTCCAGTATCCGCTGGAAGTGTCGCCCATCGAGAGCGGCATCATTCTGCCCGTGTACAGCGACGAGGATTGCGACCTGAAGGGCGGTAAGATGTACTACAAACTCGACGGCGGCGACGCTACCGAGTACGACACCATTTCTTCGCTGGTCAAATGCCAGTACAACGCCGACAGCTACGACTGGGTCGGCTACTATCTGGATGAAATTCCCGGCGCGCTGGACGACAGCAAGGACACCGATCACTCGATGGAAATCTGGTGGACCGACGCGGCCGGCAACGAGAGCAACCACCTGACGGTCGATTACACGATCACCGTCAAGGATTATCGTCCCGGCGCGGTGATGGAAGAGTTCACCTTGCCGAACCAGGACGATGAAGACGTCTCGCTCAGCGACTTCACCGGCAACATCGTGGTGATCGAAGGCACCACCGGCTGGTGCCCCTATTGCGGCGACGAGGCGGACGAGTTCGCGGTGCTGGCCCCGGCGTATCGCACGGCGGGCGACCCGGTCACCTTCCTGGGCATGATGGGCGAAGACGGCGGCGGCAGCCCGAACGTGACGCCGGCGATCCTGACCAGCTATCGCGCCGCCCACGACTGGGATACGGCGGACATCGACCTGCTGGCCGATCCGAACTTCGCGTTCCTGGGCGACTACATGCCCAGCACCGGCGTGCCCTTCAATGTCATTCTGGACACGACCCACACCATCCGCGTCATGTGGAATGGCTACTGGGCCAATCACATGGACGACATTGTCGATCAGCTTCTGGCCGAGCTGGAATAATCTGAGACGAAATCGGAACGGGCCGGCGCCATGCGCGTCGGCCTTTTTCTTTTAATGATAAAGCGGTTTGCGCGGCTTGGGGTGCAGGTCGTCGTCGAGCGTTTCGTACTTGCGCCGCCGGCGGGCGCGCACCAGCAAGTAGCCGGCGAACAACACGATAGCGGCGAACACCCAGATGCAACCGTCGTCGAGCAGCAGCATCCACGTCTGGCGACGATGCAAAAAGCGTTGCCAATCCGCTTCCAGCGCGAACAAGTCGCGGCCGGTCGCCTCGATCAGCGCGTCGTGAAAGGATTCGCCGGCGGCGATCCGCGCCAACAACGGCGTGAGGAACAAATTGGTGCGCAGGTAAATCACCACGCTCAGCGATTCGACGTACGCCAGCTTGGCGCGGCTGGAGGATTTCGGCCAATGCGCACCGAGGTTCGCCAGCGGAATGAGCCGGTCGACCAGCACCGCTATGCTCAGGCGGAAAGAGTCGCCGGTGCGCCATTCGCGGGCGACCAACTGCGCGACGCCCTCCTGAAACCAACGCGGCAGATAGCGGCCGTCGGCAAGGCGGTCCAGTTCGATGTGCGCCAGTTCATGCGCAAAGACCTGCGCGGCGTCGGCGCGCACGCTTTCCTTGATCGTGCCGCGCGGGGAAAACATGACGATCGTGTTGCGTTTCAACAAGGCGGTGCCGATCGCCCATTCGGGCACGTGGTTGCGCGGCTGAAGCTGGGTGAAGGTTTCGCGGTCCGGCGCAAGGAAAACGGTCACTTTCCCTTCGAGGGGCACGCCGAATTCGGCGGCGACGTGCCGTTGCGTTTTTTCCGCGTACGCGGCGAAGACCTGCGCGCCGCGCGTTTCGTCGGGCGGATAGCGGATGTCGAAGTGCTCGGTGGCTAGGCTCGCCCAGCCGGTTTCCGCCCCGGCCGTCGCCGGCAGCAACAGCAACAGGGCGCACAGGGCGAACATTCGCGAAGCGTGACGATTCATAATTCCAATTTGCTGCGGACCTCGTCGGGAGACAAGCCCGCGATGAGCAACGTTTTGTGGCGATCGGTTTCGCCGGCAACGATCTCGATCGCCGTTTTGGCCACGCCGAGTTTCTTGGCCAGCAGCTTGAGCACGTGGGCGTTGGCTTTGCCTTTTTCCGCCGCGGTGGTGATGGCGACCTTCAATTCGTCGCCGTGCACCGGACCGAGGCGATCGGCGCTCGCTTTGGGAGTGACGCGGATTTTCAGTTGGGAGCCGGTCGGTTTCTCGGCGAGGCAGGGACTCACTTGCGGCCCATGATCGCCACTTTTTCAGCCTCTTCCTCATGCCGCTTAGCGCTCTCGGACGAGGCCTCCAGCAGGCTGAGATGCGATTCGAGCAGGGCCTTCATTTCGGCCTCGACGCGCACGCGCATGCGCCGCAGTTCCTGCACGTCTTCGTTGAGCTTGCGGATCTGATCGTGGGCGTTGCCGACGAGCTTGTCGGCGTCCAGCCGCGCTTCGGCGATGATGATTTCCGCCTCTTTCTGCGCGTTGGCCTTGATGTCCTCGGCGACGCGCTGCGTGGAGATAATCGCGTCCTTCAGCGTCTTTTCGTGCTCGATCAACTCGCTGAGCCGGCTCTTGGTGCGCTTGAGCTCCTCGTTGAGGGCCGCGTTTTCGCGCAGGATGTCTTCCATCTCGATGCGGACCATGTCCAGGAAACTATCCACCTCGCCGGCGTCGTAGCGGTTGCGCACTTTTTTGAATTGCTGTTGCTGGATGTCCAGCGGCGTGATTTTCATAATCCCTCCGCGCCTGGTATGAGATCGCGTGCATTTTACCAAAAAACCTTCGTTACGCAAGAACTTATCCACAGGATGCGAGAAGATGGTTGAAGCATAAAAACGGGGACACGATTCCTGTATATCCCCGTTTTCTCTTTATTCTCCGTGGGCCGGTGGCACTGATACGCGAGCAAGCGAAGCGAGCGAGTTTTTCAGTTTTTTGCACAAACACTGATAGGCCTCACTGCGTTCGGCGTGTCAGTGCCACCGGGGATGACCTGTTTCATTTTCCCCACTTTTTGCGGCGGATGTACTGGCCCTCGCGCTGCAACTGTCCCCACAGGCGGGCATTTTGCTTGCGCAGGCGACTGTCGTGCCGCCGCTCGTAGGCTTGCGCCTCGCGTTGCAGTTGGCGGAAATGTTCGAGGCGCTCGGCCGAGAGGACGCCCTGTTCGACCGCCGCTATGACCGCGCAACCCGGTTCGGTGTCGTGCGTACAATCGCTGAAGCGGCACCCGGCGGCCAACTCGCGGATGTCGGCGAAAACGTCGTCGAGCCCCGCATCGTCGGGCAGTTGCAACTCGCGCATGCCGGGGGTGTCCAGCAGCAGGCCGCCGTCGGGCAGCAGCGTCAACTGGCGATGGGTGGTCGTGTGCATGCCGCGACCGTCGCGGGCGCGCACCTCGTGGGTGGCCATCCGCTGCTCGCCGAGCAGGGCGTTGACCAGCGTGGTCTTGCCGGCGCCCGACGAACCGACCAACGCCACGGTGACGCCGGAGCGAATGTGCGTGCGGATCGTCGCCAGGCCGTCGTGATGCAACGCGCTGACGGCGATCACCGCCGCGCCGGGGCAGCGCATTTCGACCGCGAAAGTCGTCTCGGGCAGATTTTCGCAGAGGTCGGCCTTGTTGAGCACGATCAGGGGTTGCGCGCCGCCGGCCCAGACCAGGGCAAGATAGCGCTCGATGCGTCGCAGGTTGTAATCGGCGTCGAGGCCGCAGACGATCATCACCAGATCGACGTTGGCGGCGACGATTTGCGTGCGCGTTTCGCGCCCGGCGGCGCCGCGCACGAATTGGGTGCGGTGCTCGAACACGTGCTCGATGAGCGCAAGGCTGTTGGCGGTCGGTTCGTGGCCGAGCAGCACCCAGTCGCCCACGCCGGGCAGTTGCCCGTCTTCCAGTTGATGCCGCAAGCGACCGGCCAGGTGCGCCGGTCCCTCGCCGGCGGCGGTCCACACGTCATAGGCGCCAAGGTGTTCGGCGGCGATGCGCGCCGGGATGAGCTGTGGCGCGTTCAGTCGTTCCCATTGGTCGGCGAAATATTGATTCCAGCCCAGTTCGGACAAGGGTGTCATGGTTTCGTACTCCATTTGCTCGTTGAAAAAACGCAATTCAATTGATCGCCGGACGAGATACGACTCGCCGGCACAAGACGATGACCGCGATGGTTGGGAGCTGATTTGTCGCGTGCCCGGATGCGACGACCGATCCGCCTTTTCCGGTGCTCAACCCGCGGCCTCAATGGAATACGACAGCGTCCAAAAAATCCTCGTAATGGGCGTTCATCGACGAACGCGCGCCTACCATAGCACAACATGAAAACGAAATGAAGCATTTGCGGATCGCGGCTCGAAAAACGCGGCGCTTCCCTGTAAGATCGGGAAAACGCAACGCGGGAAGGATTTGCGCATGGCCACATTGCACGTGCCGTACCGGGTGATTTTCGGCGATACCGACGCGCTGGGCATCGTGTATTACGCCAATTACCTGCGGCTGCTGGATCGGGCGCGCGGCGAATGGTTTCGCGCGTTTTCGCTGCCGCCGACCGAGATGATCGCGCGCGAGTACATGATCGTCGTCGTCGAAACGCATCTGCAACACAAGCGTCCGGCACGCTACGACGAGGAATTGCAAATCGAGGTCTGGCTCAGCACGAAGTGGGTGAAGCAGGCGTCGATCCGCTTCGAGTATCGCGTGTGGGGCGCCAACGGCGACCTGTGCGTGAGCGGCTACACGCGGCATGCGTTCACCAACGCGGGCGGGGCGTTGCGCCGGCCGCCGCGCGAGTTCATTCAATCCCTGCGGGAACTGGCCGAGGAGCGTGCGTATGACGACAAGGATTAAACGGCTGACCGTGTGCGCGTTGTTGTTGGCGACGGCCGCCCTCGCGGCGGGGAACATCGCGTTTAGCGATCGGGCGACCTGGACGCCCGCGCAGGCCTGGGGCTGGCATCCGATGGACACGGAAACCTACATGGAAAACTACCTGCTGGCCATGCGCACCGACGAGGGCGCGTTTTTGTTTTGCACGTTCATGGTCAGCAACGCGGGCTTCGGCGATCACACGCCGGGCGCGGGCATTGCGTTTTATTCGCCCGAAGGCGCGGTGGTTTCGCACGATTTCAAATTCAGCCGCAAGGAGCTGACCGCCTCGACCGCCGGGCTGGACATGCGCATGGGCGATCTGCGCCTGGTGAAAAGCGGCGAGCAGGTGCGGCTGGTCGTGCCGCGCGGACCGGTGGCGCTGGACCTGACCGTCACGCCCACCGCGCCGTTGTGGCGGCGGCAATCGGGCCGCATGCTGCTGGGCAACGCGAAGGACGTGTGGAACTGGGCGGGGCTGGTGGCGCGCGGGCGCGTCGCCGGGAAGATCACCGTCAACGGCAAAACCTACGACGCGGCGGGCCTGGGGTATCTGGATCACACCTGGTCGAACAAATCGTTTTTCGACTATTCGAAAAATTGGCTGTCCACCCGCATCCACGGCAAAAAGTGGACGGTCAATTTCGTCCGGATGAAAACCAAGGACGACAAGTTCGTGAGCACGCTGATGCTGGCGCGTGACGGTGCGCCGGCGCAAACGGCGGGCACGGTGAACTTCCAACTGCTGGGCCAGGCGAAGAAGGAAGGCTACGTGCACCCGACCGCGTTCGAACTGCACGGGCAGGCCGGCACGGCGCAGGTGACCGTCACGATGCGCAACGGCCGCTATACGGAGGTCGTCGATCCGATCCGTTCGCTGTCGGCGTTCGAGCGCAAGGCCATTCAACTGCTGGTCGCCAAGCCCGTGCTGCTGCGCATGCAGATGGACACGACGATCACGGTGACCGAAAATGGAGTGACCGAGAGCGAAACGCTGCCCGCCGTGGCGAGCATGTTGTATTTCGCCGATTGAGAAAACGATGAGCGACTGGCGACGACTGGATGAATTCCGCCTGCAATTGCCCCGCGACGGCGCGATGCGCGTGCCGGGGATCATCTACGCCGACGCGACGCTGGAACGCGACCTGGCGCGCGACGAGGCGGCCAAACAGGTACGCAACGTGGCGCATTTGCCGGGCATCGTTTCGGCCAGCCTGGCCATGCCGGACATCCATTGGGGTTACGGCTTTCCCATCGGCGGCGTGGCGGCCTTCGACGCCGACGAGGGCGTGGTGTCGCCGGGCGGCGTGGGCTACGACATCAACTGCGGCGTGCGCCTGGCCGTCACCCGGCTCGAGCAAGTGGATATCCGCGACGAACTGACGCGGATCGTCGATTATCTGTATGCGCAGGTGCCCGCCGGCGTGGGCAAGGGCGGCGACGTCAAACTCAATCACAAGCAGTTGCAGCGCGTGTTGCGCGACGGCGCGGCGTGGGCGGTGGCGCAGGGCTACGGCGAAGCGGCGGACCTGGAGTTCATCGAGGACGGCGGCGCGCTCGCCGGGGCCGATCCGCCGGCGGTCGGCAAGCGCGCGTTGGATCGCGGCGCGGGACAACTGGGCACGCTGGGCAGCGGCAACCATTTTCTGGAAGTGGGCGTGGTCGACGAGATTTTCGATCCGCCGGCGGCCGACGCCTTCGGTCTGCGCCCGGGACAGGTGACGGTGATGATCCACAGCGGCAGCCGCGGCCTGGGGCACCAGGTGTGCGACGACAGCCTCGGCGCGATGGCGCAGTATGTGCGCGCCAAGGGGATCGAGCTGCCCGACCGCCAATTGGCCTGCGCCCATGCGACCAGCGACGCCGGGCGGCAATACCTTGCGGCGATGGCCGCGGCGGCGAACTACGCGTTTGCCAATCGGCAGATTCTGTTGGCGCGGGCGCTGCGGGCCGTGCTGGCCGCGTTGTCGTTGTCGCCGCGCGAACTGGGTCTGCGCACGCTGTACGACGTGGCCCACAACATCGCCAAGATCGAAACGCACCTGGTGGGCGGCGAGCGGCAAAAGCTCGTCGTGCATCGCAAGGGAGCGACACGGGCCTTCGGGCCGCAACGGCGCGAGGTGCCCGAGGCGTATCGCGCGGTCGGTCAGCCGGTGCTGGTGCCCGGCGACATGGGTCGGTGCAGCTACGTGCTGGTCGGCACCGACAAGGCGATGAACGAAACCTTCGGCAGTTCATGTCACGGCGCGGGGCGGGTGCTCTCGCGCAAGGCGGCGACGAAAAAGGCGCAGGGGCGGCACATCGACCGGGAACTGCGCGGGCGGGGGATCGTCGTGCGGGCGCACGAGCGCGGCACGTTGGCCGAGGAAATGCCGGAAGCGTACAAGGACGTCAGTCAGGTGGTCGAGGTGATGCACGGCGCGGGCATCGCGCGCAAGGTGGCGCGGCTGCGACCGTTGGCGGTGGTGAAGGGATGAAAATTCGTTTCACGTTACTGTTGTTGATCGTGCTTGTGTGCGGCTGCTCGTCGCTGCCCGGCGTGCGTCAGCCGTTCGCGTTGGGCGGTTTGCGTTTCGGCATGACGGTGGCGGAGGCGAAGGCGGCGCTGGCCGGTAAGGATTTCAATCTGGACACCAACGACACGCCGCTGGGGCAGACCTGGTCGGTGGTGCAACCGTTCGCCGGGCGGGCGGTCAAACCGAACTGGCTGACCGAGCCGGTCACGCGGGTCGCGCTGTCTTTCTGGGATGATCGCCTTTACCGCGTGCGGTTGCACATGGATGGCGCGGGGCTCGACGACATGCTGGCGATCAAGGATCGTTTTGCGCGCGGGTACGAGGTGGAGGCCGATCTGTCGCAGGGCGAAAAGCTGTGGTTGGAATTTCGCACCCAACAAATGCGGGTGTTCGTCGCGGGGGGCGTCGAGTCGCCGGCGGCGACCTTCGTCGATCTGGACATCTACCGCGGGGTGGACGTTTCGCGGCAACGCTATCAGAAAAAGGCGGTAGAGCGGTTGCGCGTCCATGAGCTGCGCTTCGGGATGTCGCTGGGCGAAGCCGAAGAGACGCTGGGGCACAAGCTGGAGCCGTCGGATTTTTTCTCCGGACAGGAAAGCCGCAAGTGGGTCGATGCGCAAAACGGCGTTCAGTGGGAACTGGGTTTCAGCGAGCCGGACGGGCTGGCGACGGTGGGCGTGGTCTACGCCGAGCGCTGGTCGCCCGAGCGGGTGCGACAAACCGTGTTGGCTTGGACCAGGCAATTCGGCCAAGGGCAGATGCGGGCGAGCGGACCGGGGTACACGCTGGTCATCGACGCCGACAACGTGCGCATCAGCCTGGTGGTGATGGATTGCAACGACCAGGGATGCATGGTCAGCGAGGGGTGGATTTGGACCGGTCCGTCGTTGTGAGAGTCATCCTTTTTTGCTATCATCTATAAGATTAAAGAGCCGTCGAGGCACGGACGGCGCGAGGGGCGCATTGTCGGGATTTGTTGAAAAGCGAAACGGGCGGCGATTCGTTCGGTGCGGGACGAGGTCGCCGTTGGCGAGTTCCAAGCGAAAAACGATTTTCCTTCTATCGTCGGCCGACGAACGGCCGGCAATCGACAGGTCTTTTTCGTGAATGGACGAATCGCGATAAAGCATCTCACGCCCATCCAAACATCACGTGGTGAACGTCATCCAGGCACCGTCGGTGCAAGATAGGTGAAGTGAATGACCGAGCGAATGCTGACTTGTCCGCGTTGTGGCGCCAAATCGCCGGTTACCGCCGGCCAATGTACTGAGTGCGGATTGAAAATGGCAACCAAGCGACGCCGGGAGGTGTTGGGCCCCGATGCGCCCCCCGCGCGTTTTTTGCAAGGACGAGCGCGTAAAGCGCGTTCGCAACGCGGAACCCCGGCGCGTCCGCAGCGCGGATCGATCACACCCGTTGCCGCCAGCGAGGCGGAGCGTCGTTTCGGCGTCGACGGCGACCTAACGCCCACGCGCAAACCGAAAGAGGGCGCGGCGGTGGCCGCCAGCGGGAAGACGTCGTTTTACTCGCTGGACAGCATCAAGCCGATGGACGGGCTGGAAACCTTCACCGGTGAATCGGCTGAAGGCGAGGAAGTGCGCCGCGACGCCAACGGTCGACCCGTCGACGCGCCCAAAGGCGGCGAGGTGGAAGTCGGCACCATGCAGCAATGGCTGATGGATCCCAGCGACAACCCGCACGACCTGCAGGAAACCACCGCCGCCTTGCATGAAAAGAAAGCCACCGGCGGCAGTCTCGATCTGGAATTGGCGCCGCATCAGTACGGCGTGGATAAAACGCCGCCGGCCGCGCCGAAAGCGCCGGAAAAACCCAAGGCGCCGAAAATGCCGTCGGGCGATCTGAGTTTGAAAGAACATCCGCCGGCTCCCCCCGAGAAAGAACCCGAACCCTACCTCCCGCCGCCGGTGGAAGACGACGTGGTCATCACCAAGATGAAATCCAAGGGCGGCGCGAAAAAGAAAATCGAAACCGGGCCGTTTCTGCTGAAATGGCTGACGCCGCAAGCGGTTCTTTTCTTGATCGTGCTGATTGCCGGACCGAAATACATTCAAAACCATTACGTGTTGGAAGGTCCCTACCAGGCGACGTTCACCGACGTCGACGGGCGCAAAGTGGAATGCTCCACGAAGTTCATGCCCGAAGGTTCCAAGCTGACCGGCATGTTCGAGTGCAAGCTTTATCCGAACAGGTATTCGCTGCAGCGCGTCGACGAACCCAAGGTGCTCAAGGTGATCATGGGCGGCGGCAACATCGTCTATTCGGGGCACTACAACCGCAATTCGATCTCTCTGACTCTGGGCAGCATCAACGAGGGCGAAACGCGTTCGGTTTCGTTGGACGGCAAGTTTGACCCGGACATCAACCGGATGACCGGCGTGCTGTCCAATCCCCTGAAACAGACCGGCGAATTCGAACTGGTCAGATCCGAAACCCTCGAGGAATAACGGATGCGTTTGCGCCTCGTTTTTCTCTGCTTATGCGTCACGCTGCTGCTGACGGCCTGCCTGAGCTCGGCGCAACGCACGGCGGGGGATTACGAAGCGCCGGTTTCCACGGTCGTCACCGCCGACGGCTGGACGCTGGCGTTGCAGCATTACGGCGCGACGCCGGAGCCGGGCGCGCCGGTGATCGTGCTGGTTCCCGACCTGTATGAAAACGGGCGCGTGTTCGCGTTGGACGAGCGGCACGGTCTGGCGGATCGCCTGGCCGCGCACGATCTGGGCGTGGTCGTCGCCGAACTGCGCGGGCAGGGACTGAGCGAAAAGCCGGCCTGGTGGAACGACCGGCGCGCCGATTGGACGTTCGAAGCGCACGTGCGGCAGGACCTGCCGGCGATCGTGGCGGCGGTCAAGGGACGGTATGCGGGCAGGAAAATCGTCCTCGCCGGTCACGGTCTGGGCGGGCTGGCCTGCTTCGCTTACGCGGCGGCCGAATCCGACGAGATAGCGGCGCTGGCCGGGTGGGGCGTCGCCGACGGCTTCGGGCCGCTCAACGAGTTGCATCGCGCGTTATTGGCGCGCTTGGATCATCTGGCGCTGTTGGGCGCGGCGCCCACGCACAAGGGCGCGACCGCGCCGGCTCCGTTTATCGGCACGCGCGAAAGTCTTTTCGACGTGCTCTTGTGCAACGGACGCAGCCTGGCGCGGCCGACCGTCGCGCGCTATTACGAGCGGGCGCTGGAGCCCATGTCGATCGGCGTGGCGCGGCAGGCGGCGCGATGGGCCGAACGCAACGAGTGGACCAGCTACGACGGGCGCATCGATTATCGCGCGGGGTTGCCGTCGCTGGTGTGCCCGGTGTTGCTGCTGTCGGGCGGGCAGGACAACCTTTTCCCCGCCGTCGCTTCGCGCGAGATGCTCGACCGCATCGGCAGCGCCGACAAACGGCATCGCGTGTTCGACCGCGCCAGCCGCTACCGCGACGATTACGGTCACGCCGGTTTGCTGATCGGCGAAGAAGCCGACGACGAAGTCGGCGATTACTTCCGCCAGTGGGTCGAGAGCTTATAGGTCTTCGTTTTCCTCATTTGCTCCGCAACCGCAGGTCAGGCTCGTTTTATCTTCCGAATATCCGTACACGCGATTGCTGATGTAAAGGTTGTTTTTCGGATCTACGACGATATCGTTTTCTTTGGTTAACAGGTCGATGCGAAACTGTTGCTCGCTCAGCAATTCGCCGTCGGGCGAAACTTTGTAGATGCGCCATTTGATGGAACTGTCGGAACAACCGACGATGTGAATTATCGCGTTGCCGGCGTAGTCGAACGCCGCTGACGGATGCGAGTCGCAGGAAGCGGAATTGTTATTGAAGGGTAAGCTCCAGACGATTTCCCCATCCGGGCTGACTTTTGTGAAGTTGATTTGGAGTTCTTGATCCGGGAAAGCCTGGCTCGTCGCGAGCATGAGGTTCCCCGCGGAATCGACGTACATACCGTAATCGTCTTGATAGGCGCCGGAATAAAAGGTCGGCAGAGAAATTTGCCACAACATAGAGCCTTCCATATCGACGGCCGTCAACAGATCGTCGCCGGCAAGGTAGATAATGCCGATGTCATGCGCGACCGCTCGCTGGATTGGAAAGTCGATGTCACGTTGCCAAAGAAGCTCTCCGTCGGGAGCGAATTTGTATAGTTTGTTGTCGGTTGTGCTGCCGTCGATCGGCAACAGAAGGAGGTTGTTGTCCTGGTCGAAAATGGTGTAGATGGTGTCCCAATACGTGAATTCCTCCGTTGAAAAATAGTATTCCCATTGGGGCCTGCCTTCGTCATCGAGCTGGATGATGGTGACGCCTGAGTCGTTGTAGGAATTTGGGGGATCGTGAATGTAGGCGATGATCAACGGTTGGTCGTTTCTGTTGATAAAAAAATTATCCACCCAAAGCATGCCATTGTAATAATATTTCCAGATGATAAAACCGTCCGCGTCCGCTTTGGCGAAATAATCTTTAACGGAGTCGTAATAAAAGTTGTACTTCCGGTCCATCTTTAGATAGGAAAGATGCGGCATCTGCGACCATAGTTCATTGCCGTACTGGTCGAGTTTGATTAAATACTCGGATGAGCGGACATAAATTTCCTCATGATTATTGAAATACAGGCCGGGGAGTAATTTCCCCTGGCTGAGAAATTTATTGAATTGCCGTTCGCCGTCCGGCGAGTATTTGCGAATTTGGAGGCCGAAGCGATAACTGTTGGCGTACAGTTGCGCCGTGGTGAAGATCGCGGTCAGAACGATGGCCATGGCCAGGATGATTGACGGCAGCGGATTTTTTCGCCAGCGACGGCAGCGGGAGACGGCGATGCGTGATAGGCGGCCGAGGGCTGCTTTCGTCCGGCGGATGTTTGATCTTCCCATTTCAAACCTCCTGGTGGGAAGATTATAAAATAGAAATTAACTGAATGTCACGCGGTGTAAGATGCGGCGGTCTTGACCGGCGCGTAGCGATGTGCCACAGAAAATTCATGATCTACGTGGGCACCAGCGGTTTTTCCTACGACGACTGGCGGGGGCATTTTTACCCGGCGGAGTTGAACAAGAATCAATTTTTGGCCTACTACGCGCAGCGGCTGAACGCGCTGGAGGTCAACTTCACCTACTATCGCATGCCCACCGCGCGCACGATGGCCGGCCTGGCCGACAAGAGCGAAGGGCGCGTGAACTTCGTGGTCAAGCTGCACGGCGCGATGACCCACGAGCGCAGCGCTGCGCCCGAGGACTACCGCGCGTTTCTGGACGCTTGTACGCCGTTGCGCGAGCAAAATCACCTCGGCGCGCTGCTGGCGCAGTTTCCGTTTTCCTTTCACTGCAACGAGGCCAACCGCGATTATCTTAAAAGACTGCGTGAGCACCTGGGCGAGGGCGACGTGGTCGTGGAGATGCGCAACGCGCGTTGGGTGAAGCAGGAGACCTTCGCCCTGCTCAAGGACCTGCGTTTCGGCTGGTGCAACGTCGACGAACCGCGGCTCAAGGGCCTGCTGCCGCCGACGGCCGTGGCGACTTCGGACATCGGCTACGTGCGCTTTCACGGCCGCAATGCGCAAAAGTGGTTCAAGCACGAGCACGCATACGAGCGCTACAATTACCTGTATACGCAAGACGAGCTGGCCGAGTGGGCGCCCAAAATCAAGATGCTGGAAAACCTGACCAAGCGCACCTACGCCTTCACCAACAATCACTTCGAGGCGAAGGCGGTGACCAACGCGCTGATGTTGTTGGATCTGCTGCGGTGATCAATCCACGGTAAAACGCAGATAGACGACGTTGCCGGAAAGCGTCGCTTCCACCTCGCCGGTCGCGGCCACGCCGGAGTCGGTCAACGTTCCTTCCTGATCGTACAGTTCCCACGCGCCGTCGCTGTCGGGATGCAGCGGCACGGTCACGGCGACGGATCCGCCCGACGCGCCGCTGTTCCACAAACCGATCGTCCATTGGTTGTTGTCGTCGACGAAGGCCAGCGCGTACAGGTCCTTCTCCCATGCCAGCGCCGCGCCCAGGTCGCCGGCGAAACGCGACGATCCCAAAAGCCAATGCAGCCCCCGTTGCGCCCGGTAGGAAGGTTTGTCGATTTCATCCTCACGCGGATAACCAAAGAGGCCAAAGGTATCCTCGGTGGGCGGCATGCTGTGAATTTCGTTGTCCCAGAACGTGTACCAGAAGTGGCTTTGCACGCCTTTGGCGGCGCAGATCATGATCCCGCGAGCCAGATACGCACCCTGGCGGGCTTGCCCGATTAGGAAGTGCGGCCAGCCGATTTCGGTCAGGTGCAGCGGCTTTTCCGGGCAGCCGATCTCGTCGAGCAAGGATCGGGCGTGATCGATCATTTCCTCGATGTTGCCGTATGTCCAGATCCCCAGGTCGACGGTCAATTCGGGGCTGGTCTGCTGGAGAAATGTGTAGGGATGAATCGCCAGCGCATCCATGTAATCGCAAATGTCCGGATGCTCTTCAAAGACTCGATAAAGGAAATTCCAGATCCAATGCTCGCCGAAGATGTAAATGTCGAAGGGAGACATGCCGCCGAAAAGCACCTCGGCGGTGTCGTCGTTTTCATGAATCGCCGTGTAACCCGCTTTCAACAATTCGCCGTAGTGCTCGGGATTGGGTTCGGGCTTCCAGAAGCGCTCGGTGTTTTGTTCGTTCCAGATTTCGTACATGTCGATCACGTCGGCGTAATGCGCGGCGACCGTGCCGTTGAAGTCGGCCCAGACTGCGGGATCGATTTCGTCGTGGCTGCCGCCGGGCATCGCCCAACCGACACCGTAGTCGAGCAGGGCGTCGACCTTGATGCCCGCCTCGTCGAGCAGATCGATCAACGTGTCGTAGCCGTCGAAGTTCCAGCTATCGTCGGCCGGCTCGATGGTCGACCAACTGAAGTCGGTGCGCAACAAGCGGATGCCGGCTTCGTCGAGTTTGGTTATTTGAAATTCTCTTTGCCAATTGTAGCCGGTGTCTTTACTCGGATGACTGGAGATAGCCAGGATATCGTCGATGATCTTGCCGGACGGAGCCATCCCCTCGTAGGGATCGACCGGCACGGTGTCGTCGTCGGTCGTATCGTCGTCGGTCGTGTCATCATCGGTCGTGTCGTCATCGCCCGTATCGTCGTCGACATCGTCGTCGGTGTCATCGTCGTCGGTGTCATCGTCGTCCGTATCGTCGTCTTGAGTGCTGTCGTCGTCGACCGGTTGGTTATCGTCGTCATTGTCATCGTCATCGTCGCCGCAGGCGCATGCTGCCAGCAACGCCGCCAGGAGAAGAAAAAAGCAGATTGTCTTGCGCATGGCTCGCCGTCCCTTCGAAAAATCCTTAAATTTTATTGTGCATTTTCACCCGGAGAATGCCAACCGGAAAGAGGCGGTTTCGACCGCGATTTTTTCTGGAAAACAATGAGAGATGACATAGACGGGCGCGCTTTCCTATACTACAATCCCCTGGACGAGAATGGTGAAACGGGAATGGGCCAATGCGGGTTTCGTCCGTATCCTACCAACGAACTTTGGCGGCAATATGTTGACTTTTGACCTGTGGAAACAAGTTCCGCAACTAAATACCAAAGTCGATTTCACGCGGCTGCCCGTCGTGCTGGAAAAGCAGGACGTCGCGTTGCTGGCGCGAATCAACGGCATGATCTCCCTGGGAGAATTGTCCAAAGCGTTCGATTACAATCGGCTGGAAATCGAACGCATTGTCACCAAATTGGTCAAGAACGACCTGATCTTTTTCAACGACAACCGCGTCCGACGCGAGTTGTTGCAAGGCATCGACGCCGAACACAGCGACGATGAACACCTGCGTTTCGTCGACGAGCAAATCGATAAGGATGTCGAAGCGGTCGACCATGAGTTCGAGGCGACCCAACTGGAGCGCGAGGTCGGCGAGTGGGATGTCGACTCGATCTTCCGCCTGATCAACCGCCTGAATCTGGAGCAACGCACGGGCCTGCTGCGCATCCAGAAAATGTCCAAACAGTACAAGGTGTTGTATTTCGACAAGGGCAAGTTGGTGAACGTCACCTCGGTGCCCTTCGATTCCTCCGAATGCCTGGGACGCATTCTCCAGCGGGCCGGGCGCGTGAACGCGGACAAGGTCGTCCTATCGCTGGAGCGCGCGAAATCGTCCGGCCGGTTGCAGGGCGAGGAACTGGTGGCCATGGGCGTGGTGCGCCGCGAATTGCTGCCGGAAATCCTGCGCGTACAAATGGAGGTTAAACTCAACGACATCATGTCGTGGGAAAACGGGCAGTGGGAATTTCAAAGCCTGGCCAGGCTTCCCGAATACGTCGTGCCGATCGAGCTGGAACTGCCGCGCATCCTGTTCGCTTTGATCTGGAAGCGCTATCCGTTTGAGGCGATAAAGGAACAGATCGACAAACGGGCTCAACTGTATGTCGGCCACGTGAAGAATCCGAACTATAAAATCGATGATCTGGCGATCGGCAAGAGCATCCAGAAGTTCTACAAGTCGATTCTGGAAAAAGACAATCTGGTCAAACGCGTGCTCATCGTCAGCCACATGAAGCCCGATCAGACCTATCGTGTGATCTGGGGATTGTACCTGACGGGGATGATCGACTTCTTCCAGGAGTCGCGCGAAGACAAATCGCTGGCGCGCATCGAGGAGTTGCAGCACCGCCTCAAGTCGATCGAGCGCGAATCGATGTTCGACGTGCTCGGCGTGCACTGGACCTCCAACAACGAGAAAGTGCGGATCGGCTACGAAAAGCGTCTCGCCGAACAGGAAAAAGTTCTGGCCAAAAGCGACGGTCTGGAACGACATCTGCAAGAACGGCTGCTGGAAGATTTCAAGAAGGCTTACGATCGCATCAAGACGATCGAACTGCGTCGTGAGTACCGCGACGAGATTTTCGACATCGACTTCATCATTTTCGGCAGCGACATTCTGCGGCAGAAGGGCGAGAGCTACCTGTTCACCAAGGAAGAAACCGACCTGGCCATCGACGAGCTGACCACGGCCATCGAAGTGTACGACAAGGACGGCGAATACTACGCGGCGCTGGGACTGGCGCAATTCTACAAGTACCACCAGCGGGACGTGGCCATGACCGAGGAGGCGCGGCGCACGATCCGCAAGGGATACGGCATGAAGCCGCAGTCCGAAGTGACGAACCTGTGCATGGGCTTGATGTTCAAGCGCGAGAAGCGCAAGGAAAAAGCCGTCGAATATTTGTCCAAGGTGGTCCAAGCCAATCCGCGCAACCGCTTTGCGGTGCTTGAACTCGAGGAAGCGCAAACCGGCAAAACCATCGCCAACAAGGAAGAGGCGATCCGCGACTTCCTCAATCGGCGTTCCAAGTCGGATGAAGATTTCGATAAAAAGATGAAGGAAAAAAAGGAAGCCAATAGTTAAACGGAAACGCCGCGGTTTCGGCCGAGGGCAGGTCCGCAAGCGCTGGCGGGAGGAACGGATGAATCGTCGATTGTTGGGTCTGCTTATTCTCGTGGCGGCCGCCTGCATGTGGCTGGGCGCCAGTTGCAATATGGAGCGGCGCATCGCCGACAAGATGGAGGACATCCAGGATGATCTCTGGAAATCGGCGGGCGAATTCAACCGCCTGATCGCCTGGGGCTATTACGACGAAGCGTCGGGAATGGTCGTGTCCGAGCGGCGCGCCGACTTTCTGATGGAAGTCGAGTTGCTGCGCAGCCACGTGACGATGGAAGGTTATAAGATTTCGCTGGTGCAGGTCAGCGCGACGCCGTTCCCCCGGTTGCGCGGCGAGGTCATTCATCAGCCCAAGCCGCTCGAACCGCCGGAAGCCATGACGCCCACGCCGGAGCCCACGCCCGAGCCCGAGGATGTGAAGAAACCCAAAGAAGACCTGAAGATGCCCAAAAAGTTCTACGCCATGGTGCTGGTGCGTTTCATCAACATGTCGATCAAGCCCAGCAACCGCGTGTATTCGCCGCTGCTGCGTCAGTACTGGGTGTGGGAAAACGACGAGTGGATGGTCGATCCGGAAATCCGCCAGTTGATGGATATCGGCAAACCGGCCGCAACCGGTTCGACGCCGCAGCCCGATCAGCCGCGCGTGCCCGGTCCCTGAGCTTCGTCAGAATTCGAACCGCATCGAACCGAAGACGCGGCTGTTGCCCTCCAAAAATCCCAGGGGCGTGTAGTCGCGATTGCCGCCGAAGAGGTTGGTTCCGACCGTCGTTTTCCACGCGTCGGTGATTTCGTAGGTCAACACGCCGTTGATCGTCCATCCCGAGGCGAACCAATCGCCGTCGCGCCAATTGTCCCCGTTGAGGTACGTCAGATCCCACAGGGCGATCGATTCCAGCGACAGGCGTTCGTCGAGAAAATCCCCGCGCAGCACGCCGCCGACGATGTGCTGCCAGCCGCGGCTGACGAAATCATCCTCCCGGTCGGGAATGTAGGTTTCCATCAGCAGCGCCGAAAACAGCACGTTATTGGGGAAGGTGTAATCGGCGTTGAGCACCCAATCGGCCTCGTCGCGCCGCACGGCGGTCAGGTCGTCGCGGTAGGTATAGCGTCCGAAATTGTACGCGCCCTCGGCGCGCAGACCGAAATCGCCGACGATGCTTTCCAGCCCCAGCCCGGCGGTGTGCAGGCGGTGGTGCGTCAGCGTGAAGGGGTCCAGCGCCGCGTCCAGCGGAATTTCATCGGGCGGAATCAACTGCATGAAGCCGGCCGGGGTCGCGCCCAACAGCCGGTCCAGGTCGCGCAGGTCCGGATTGATGTGCAAGGTCGGCAGATCGTCCCAGTGGTAAAAATACGCAACGGTCACATCAACGGCCATGGTCGTCCATTTCACGCGCGCGGCCGCTTCCGGCGCGGTCAGATCCTGCGGCGGCAGGTCGGTGCGCTCCAGGTAGAAATCCGGATCGTCCAGCAGATGGCGGATGTCATCCTGCCAGTCGGGCGCCCAATGGGCGAGGAAGCGTTCGGTCTGTCGCCAGTCGGATGACGTGCGCAGCTCGCGCAGCAAATCGCCCAACGGGAAGCCCTGCCCGAAGTACGCCCAATCCGAGCCGACCAGGTTGTAGCGCGGCGAGGTGAACACCGGCAGGTACACGCCCTCGAAGGTGAAGTCGCCGACGTAATACACGGGGCGGATCATGAACGTGCCCAGCTTCTCGTAACCGATTTCCACGTCGGGCACGCGGGCGTAGTCGTAGGGATTGAGCAGGTCCAACGGATTGAGGCCGTCGGCCACGCCCCAGGAAACGATCTGCTGGCCGAAGAACAAATCCAGATCGCCCAGGCGCACCTTGCCGTACAACTCGCGCAACTCGGGGATGGTTTCGCCGCGCGCCTCGTCGGCCACGTCGTGCCGATACTCGAACAACCCCGACACATAGGCGCTGTAGCGTCCGCGCCAGTCGATCGTCGCTTCGCCGAAACCGTAGAAGCGCGATTCCCACACGTCCTCGTGATCCACGTCCCACTTGGTGTCGGCGGCGGTTTTCAGATCGAGGCGTCCGCCCATTTTCATCGACGGCGGCTCGGGCGTCGCTTCGTCGGAGAAAATCGGTTCGGGCATCGGCTCGGGCGCAGGCTGCGCGGGCGCGGGCTCGACGCCGGGCAGCGGCACGGGCGTGGGCATTTCCGGTTCGACGCCGGGCAGCGGTACGGGCGTGGGCATTTCCGGCTCGACGCCGGGCAGCGGTACGGGCGTGGGCATTTCCGGCGCGTCGTCCTCCTCGTCGTCCTCGGCGGCGAGGGCCAACGAAGTCAGACACAGCGCCAGGGCCAACAGCAGAACCAGCAGCGGCGGCGCGTTTTTCTTCACCGCGGGGTTTACTCTTGGCTCTCGTCGGTGAGGAAGCGTTCGGTAAACACGGAATCCTTGATTTGCACGTTTGCTTGATATTTGATGATCTGCATGATGGTCACTTTGCGTTGCTGCACGTCGCTCATCTTGGTCAGCTTGGTCAGCCACGTGCCGTCGGGCTGCTTTTCCAGCTCCTGCACTTCGAGCACCTTGAGCAGGTTGCCCTTTTTGTCATACAGCTCGGCGCGGATCGGCACCCAGGCGTCCTTGCGCACCCACCAGATCGCCTTGGAGTACTGCGTGTCGCTCGGATCCAACGGCACGGATTGCACGACGTAACAGTCGTGACCGGCCATCTGCATGTCGGCCATGCGTTGGTGCTTGTACTTTTCCGGGTCCTGGCTTTGCAGGTCCTCGTAGCTGAACTGGCTGCCCATGAAGCTGCCCGATTTCTGCGAGGAACTGATGCGCCGCGCGCGTTTGATCGCCGGCAGGTAGATGCGTTGATCGTCGTCGCCGGTCGGATTTTCGATGACCAGGAATTTCACGCCGCGCACGTCGGGCGGAGAAAGGAAGGTGGTCATCACGTGGTCGCGTTTGTTGATCTGCTTGGCGCGCACGATCAGCGAGCGCTCGCGTTGCTGGCCGCGATTGTCGACCAGGATCATCTTCGTTTCAGTCTCCGACGATTTGCTTTCCTCGCGGTCGGCCACTTTTTTCATGATGGCCATGCCGTCCAAGTCCTGTGCGCGAACGAGCCCGGCGGCCGAGACGAGCAGGGCGAGCGCTACCAATATCCAAAGCCGGCGCATGGGTTTCCTCCTGGTGCGTGCTTGAAAACAAAATGATCGCACAGCGTCCCGCCGGTGGCAATGCGCCGTTATAAAAAAGGACCGGCCGCGGGGCCGGTCCGTTATATGCAGTTTGTTTTTTTCGCCCTCACCCCGGGCTACGCCCGACCCTCTCCCCCAGGAGAGGGTAAGAACCGGCAACTTAAACTCCCTTCTCCCGGTGGGAGAAGGGGCGGCGATGAGGGCTGCCGCGATCACCGTTTTTGCCCTCACCCCGGGCAGCGGATTCGGTGGCTCCACGTTTGCCGGGTGGCACTGTTTTGCGAGCGAATGACATGAGTAAGCATAACAGTGGATAACGAAAACACGGATAAGCCTCGCTACGCTCGGCGTATCAGTGCCACCGAGAGAAAATTGATGATAGCCTGAACACCCTTCTCCCGGTTAAAAAAAGGACCGGCCGTGCGGCCGGTCCTTGTGCGTACATGAAATGGTTTACAGAATTTCGGCTTCCACCGGCACGGTCAGGCGCACGCCGGGTTTGAGATCCAGCGGCGTGGTCATGCCTTTGTCCTTGCTCGGCGGCAGCGGATAAATCGACACCGGACCGGGCTGCGCGTTCTTCTTGAATAGATACGCCAGACCGACCTGCAATCCGTCGGCGTCGACCGCCGCGCTGGTCACGTTGCCGATGAACGCGCCGCGCTTGTCGATCACCGGGTCGCCCGGCTTGACCGGTTTGGTGCCCTTGGCCGGCACCTTGAAGGCCATGACGATCCGGTCGCCGCCGTGGAAGCTGTCCAGGTATTTCGCCTTGCCGACGAAGAACGGCTTGTGCAGTTTGACGAACGAGGCGAAGCCCGCGCCGGCGGGCGAAATGCCGTACATGCCTTCCAACTCGTGGCCGTACAGCGGCAGCGCCGCCTCGATGCGCAGACTGTCGCGCGCGCCCAGGCCGATTGCCTGCACGCCCAGGTCCGCGCCTTTTTCGAGAATCGCCCGCCACAGTTCGGGCGCTTTGTCCGGATGCACGAAGATTTCGTAACCGAACGATTCGCCCGTGTAGCCGGTGCGCGAGACGACGACGTCCAGGCCGATCAATTTCGTTTCGGTGCACTCGGTGCGCTTCAGGCGTTTGATGATCGGCGCCTGGCCCTTGTCGGCGAGGCGCGCGAGAATCTCGATCGATTTGGGCCCCTGCAGCGCCAGGTCGACGCGGCGATCGTCGCCCCACTGCTCGTCCTTGAGGTTGCGCAACGTCGCCGGCGCGGTCAGCGAGCGGCTGGGCACGGCGCGATCCAGCAGCGCCTTGCCGTCGTTGACCAGGTTCAGCCACGTCCAGTCCTTGGCCTCGTTGGCGGCGTTGACCACCATCAGGAAACGCTCCTCGCCGAGGCGGTAGACGATCAGGTCGTCGATCACGCGGCCGTCGTGATCCAGCAGGTAGCAGTAGAACGACTTGCCCGGCTCGTACTGGCGCGCGTCGTTGGAGGTCGCCAGATTGATCAGCTCGACCGCATGCGGTCCGCCGGCCTCGAAGCAACCCATGTGGCTGACGTCGAACAGGCCCGCCGCTTTGCGCACCGCCGCGTGCTCTTCCATCGTCGAGCCGTAGCGTACGGGCATTTCGTAACCGGCGAAGGGCACGATGCGCCCGCCGAGTTTCACGTGCTCGTCGTAAAGCGTGGTGCGCATGAGCGGCGTTTCTTTTTCCTCCCACGCGAACTCGACCTTGTCGCTCACCGGCGCCTTGGCCGCCAGCGCGCTCTGGCCGATGAAATAGACCTTGTCCATCGCGATGCGCTCGAGCAACTTGGCGGCGGACCTGCCGGCCAGCGAAGCGTCGAGCGAAGGCGCATCATTCAGAAGGGCGGCGGCTTTGCAATCCTCGGGCACCTGGCTGAGCACCACCGGGCCGTCGAGCTTGGCGGTGATGTCCGCGTCGAAGTGCAGCCAGCCTTCGCTCAGGCCGCGCAGCCAGGGCAGCAACTGCGCCAGGTTTTCCTGGTTGGCGCGCAGCATGAATCCGTCGCGGCGCGGATTTTCCGCCTTGGGCAGACGGGCGACGGCGATTTCGTCGATGACCGTGCCGTCCTGATCGAGCACCAGCGCGGCGAGCGGCTGGTCGCCCAGTTTGGTCAGATCGGCGGCGACGACGTGCTGCAGGAACGCCTCGGCCTTGTCGCCGGTCAGCTTGAGCATCGTCGATGCGAGCGGCGCGTCGAGGTACGGATAATGCGGATAGCCGTGGGTCGTCGCCGGTTCGACGCGCAGCCGGGCGGCGAGGGCGGCGGTCTCCTCGCTGATCTCGCGCATGACGCGCAGGTCGATTTTGCCGCGCGGCTGAATGCGCGCCGAGTATTGGTAATGGAACGGCTCGATGTTGGTCAGCGTTTTGTGAATCAACCGCGCCAGCTCTTTGATTTCCGCTTCGCCCGCGCCCCGCTGCGTGAACCACGGCGTGCCCAGGCGCAACCCGGAGGCCAACGGGGTCATCGCGTCGCCGGGGATGGTGTTTTTGTTCAGCACGATGCCCGCCGTTTCCAGGATCGTCGCGGCCGGCTCGCCGTACAGCAGTTCGCCGTTTTTCCCCTTGAGGCCCTTGAGGTCGATCAGCAGCAGGTGCGTGTCGGTGCCGCCGTAAGACAGGCGCAGGCCGAGTCGCTTGAACTCGTCGGCCAGCAGCTTGGCGTTGGCGACGATCTTGTGCTGCAGCGCCTTGAACGATTCGGTCCGCGCCAGGTGGAAGGCCACCGACAGCGCGGCGATCGTGTTCATGTGCGGGCCGCCCTGTTCGCCGGGGAAGACCGCGTTGTTGATTTTCGTGGCGTACTTGCCGTTGGTGGTCAGGATCACCGCCGCGCGCGGCCCCATCAGCGTTTTGTGCGTGGTGAAGGTGACCACGTCGGCGTAGTCGATCGGGTTGGGATACGCGCCGGCGATCGCCATGCCCGCCGGGTGCGCGATGTCGGCCATCAGGAACGCGCCGACCTCGTCACAGATGGCGCGGAATTTGGCGAAGTCCGGCGCCCACGGATACGAGGTGTAGCCGGCGATGATCATCTTGGGTTTGTGCTGTTTGGCCAGTTCAAGAATGCGGTCGTAATCGAGCAGCTCGGTTTTCGGATCCACGCCGTAAGAGACGATCTTGTAGCGCTTGCCGCTCATATGGAACTGGCTGCCGTGCGACAGGTGGCCGCCTTCCATCAGGTCCATGCCCATCACGGTGTCGCCCAGTTTGACGAACGCTTCGAAGGCCGCGATGTTCGCCGCCGCGCCCGACAGCGGCTGCACGTTGGCGAAGATTTTGTCGGCCGGATTCTTCTCGGTCGCGAACGCTTCGGCCGCGCGCCGGCGGCAGATCGACTCGATCAGATTCACGTACGCGTTGCCCTTGTAGAAACGGCGATCCGCGTAGCGCCGGTAATGCGCCAGGCGGTAGGGATAGTCGGTCAATTCTTCCAGCGGCAGCTTGGTGTTGGCCGAGGGCGGATACCCTTCGGCGTACAGGTTCGTGAAGCAGCTATCCAACACCCGCCGCACCGGCCAGGCGCAGATGCTTTCCGAGGGAATCAAAATGATCGAGCGCGCCTGGCGCTCCTCTTCCCAGGCGATGAGCTGATCCATAATCGGATCGGCGGCGGAAAGATCGTCGTCAAACAGGAAATCGGTCATCGGATCGTTCGGCATGGTTCATTCCCCTAGCGATGTTCTCCGCGCCAAGGCGGGTCGTCCGTGAAAATTTACACAGATAAGGCTGCGCTCAGATAACACCCTCCGGGCGAAAATGTCAATTTCCTTCAGCCGTTTCCCGCTTTTAGTTATTGGGATATGGTCCACGCCCTTGACTGTACGGACCGTTGTCATAAAATGCGGCGCGTATTTCATCGAGGCAACACAACGATACGGCGTTAGCGCCCGAATGTACTTGCTTGCAGGACGTTACGGGATGGAGGCCGGTAAAATCAGACGTTCCTCCAGACGGCTTGGACCCGCCCGCGGGCCGAGACTCAACCCGGTCGCTGCAAGTGTAACTGGAACCCGTCAACCGCAAACACAGGAAGAGGATGATGGAACGCAAAAAAGTGGACATCGGTTACTTGCAGCAGAAGAAGAAGGCCGGGGAAAAGCTCACCATGCTCACCGCATACGACTACCCCACGGCGAAAATTCTCGACGAGGCCGGCGTGGAAACCATCCTGGTCGGCGACAGCGCGGCGAACGTCGTGCTGGGCTATCCCGACACCGTGCCGGTGACGCTCGACGAACTGCTGGTGCTCAACCGCGCCGTGCGCAAGGCCGTGCAGTACGCCTTCGTGATTGGCGACATGCCCTTCGGTTCGTACAACGTGTCGGCCGAACAGGCGATCGCCAACGGCACGCGCTTCATGAAGGAAGCGGGCAGCGACGCGGTCAAGCTCGAGGGCGGCGGGGTGATGATCGATAAAATCCGCGCGATGACGCAGGCGGGTTTGCCGGTGGTCGGCCACCTGGGTTTGACGCCGCAGACGGCCTCGATGATCGGCGGCTATCGTGTGCAGGGCAACACGGCGGAAAAGGCGCAGGCGATGATCGCCGATGCCCAGGCGATCGCGGCGGCGGGCGCGATCATGCTGGTGCTCGAGTGCGTGCCGGGGCAGGTGGCGGGCAAGATCGCCTCGCTGATCGACATCCCGGTGATTGGCATCGGCGCGGGCCCGGACGTCGACGGGCAGGTGCTCGTGCTGCACGACATGCTCGGCTTCAATCCGAACGTGTCGTTCAAGTTTTTGAAGACCTACCACAAGATCGGCCCGGAAATCGGGCAGGCCGTCAAAGCCTACGTGCAGGACGTGAAGAAGAAGAATTTCCCCGCGGCCGAACATACCTTCACGATTCCGGCCAAGGAATGGAACAAGATCAAAGACCTTTAAAAAAGGAGAAATGCGGTGGCAGTCAATATCGTCAGTCAGGTGGATGATTGGGTGAAAGTCGAGCGCGTGCTGGTCAGCGTGTCGGATAAAGCCGGCCTGGAAACGCTGATCCCCGGCTTGTTGGCGATCAATCCGTCGATCCATTTTTATTCGACCGGCGGCACGTATCAGACGATCGCCGTGCTCTTGGGCGACAAAGCCGCGGATCATTTGACGCAGGTGTCCGCCTACACCGGCCAGCCCGAAACCCAGGGCGGCCTGGTCAAAACGCTCGACTTCAAAATCTACCTCAGCCTGCTCACCGAAAAATACAACGACCATCACCGGGGCGATCTGGCACGCACCGGCGCGTTGCCGTTCGACATGGTGGTGGTCAATCTATATCCCTTCGCCGCGACCGTCGCCCGCGCCGAGGCGACCGTCGAAGAGGCGCGCGCGAACATCGACATCGGCGGCCCCTGCATGGTGCGCGCGTCGGCGAAAAATTACCTGCGTGTGGCCTCGGTGGTCGATCCGGCCGATTACCCGCGCCTGCTCGACGACCTGCGCGCCAACGGCGGCAAGATCAGCCTGGCGCAGCGTTTCGCGCTGGCCCGCAAATCGTTCGCCCACACGGCGGGCTACGACAAGGCGATCAGCGAGTACCTGGCCAAGCAGGATCCGGCGCAAGTGCCGTTCGCCTACATTCTGATGGATGCCGAATAAAAGGAGCATGTTCGTGGCACAGGATCTGAAAAAAGCGTATTCGACCATCGTCGAGGAGCACTTCCCCGAGCGGATGGAAATCAGTTTCGTCAACGGCGACGCGCGCCGGACGATGATCTACGAAAAGGTGTTGTGGGAAGTCGAGGGCGAGCGCAAGGGTTTGCGTTACGGCGAAAACCCGGGGCAGGAAGCGGCGCTGTACAAGCTGATCAACGGCAACCTCGCGCTGGGCGAGGTGGAGACGATCACGCCGGGGCGCTACCTGGTCAGCGACGCCGAGCTGCTGCAGTTCGGCAAGCACCCGGGCAAGATCAACCTCACCGACGCCGACAACGCGCTCAACATTCTGCGCTTCCTGATGGACAAGCCGGCGGCGGCGATCATGAAGCACAACAACCCGTCGGGCGTGGCGCTGGCCGACACTCTCGTCGACGCGTACCTCAAAGCCGATCTGGCCGATCACGTCGCGGCCTTCGGCGGCTGCATCGCGCTGAACCGGCCGGTCGACGCTGACACCGCCCAGGCGATCAGCGAACGCTACGCGGAAGTGGTCGTCGCGCCGGAGTTCGAGGAAGGCGCGGTGGGCATCCTCGCGGCACGCAAGAACCTGCGCATCATGAAAATCCGCGCGATGGAAAAACTGGCGACCTTTGCCGCCGAGCGGTTCATCGATTTCAAGAGCCTGATCGACGGTTCGGTGATCACGCAGCTTTCCTATCTGCCCGTCGGGCTGACGCCGGCCGAACTGACGCTGGCCGAAACGACCTACAAAGGACAGCAGTACAAGGTCGAGCGCACGCCGACCGCCGCCGAATACGAAGACATGATTTTCGGTTGGAAGGTCGAAGCGGGCGTCACCTCGAACTCGGTGATCTACGTCAAGGACGGCGTGACCGTGGGCATCGGCACCGGCGAGCAGGATCGCGTGGGCGTCGCGGAAATCGCGCGCGACAAGGCCTACCGCAAAATGCAGGACAAGCTGGCCTTCACGCGGCACGGCAAGAATTTCGTGCTGCTGGAAGACGAAGCGCAAAAACAGGCGATCGTCGAGGAAGTCAACGAGCAGCACGGCGGCCTGATCGGCGCGGCGATGATCTCCGACGCGTTCTTCCCCTTCCGCGACGGCATCGACGTCGGCCTGGGCGAAGGCGTGCGCGCGGTGATTCAGCCCGGCGGCTCGATCAACGATTATCAATCGATTCAGGCGTGCAACGAAGTCGACGCGACGATGGTCTTCACCGGCCAGCGCAGCTTCAAGCACTGATCCGGCGCACGATCCACCAGGCCAGCGCCGCCAGTGCGGCCAACCAGCAAACAACGACCAGCACCGCCCCGGTTTTACTGACCGGCAACCGGTGCTGTTCGTTCGCCCGACGACGGCAATCGTCCATGACCTCGCGCGGGATCAGCCGCAGCGCCAATGCGATGCCCAACGGCAGCAAAATCACGTCGTCGAGATAACCGAGCACCGGGATGAAGTCGGGAATCAGGTCGATCGGGCTGAGCGCGTAGGCGATGACCAGGGCCGGCAACGCCTTGGCGTACCAGGGCGTGCGCGGATCGCGATACGCGAGATGCAGGGCGACAAGTTCTTGCTTGAGACGGCGGGCTCGCGCGCGCAGATCCATCAGAGCTTGCTGCGCTCGATGAAGGCGTAGGCGCTGTGATTGTGGATCGACTCGAAGTTCTCCACCTCGACCGAATACCAGGTGACGCCTTCCATCGCGTCCAGTCGCTGCCCGACGTTGCGCACGACGTCCTCGACGAACACCGGATTTTCGTACGCGTGCTCGGTGACGAATTTTTCGTCCTCGCGTTTTAATAGCGAGTACACCGCGCTGGACGCGCTGGCCTCGGCGATTTCGATGATTTCCTCGAACCAGATCATTGTGCTCATGCGAAAGGCGATGGTGATCACGCCACGCTGGTTGTGCGCGCCGGCGGCGGAAATTTCCTTCGAGCAGGGGCACAGCGTGTTGACCGGGATGCTCACGCTCACGACCTCGTCGCGCTGACCGTTGTGGCTGGCGGCGACGATCCGGCAGTTGTATTCCATCAGGCCGCGCGCCTTGGAGACGGGCGCTTCCTTCTCGATGAAGTAGGGGAATTCGACCTCGATATGCGCGCTTTCCGCGTCCAACCGCGTGCGCACTTCGTGCAGCAGATCGAAGATGTTGTCGACCGAAATTTCGCCGCGATGCTCGTTGAGGATCTCGACGAACCGGCTCATGTGCGTGCCTTTGAACTGGTGCGGCAGATCCACGTACATGTTGAACACGGCGACGGTGTGTTGCGGGCCGTTGACGCGGTCGAGCACGCGGATCGGGTAGCGGATGTTCTTCACCCCGACCTTGTCGATGGCGATCATCCGCGAATCGTGTTGGCTGGCCACGTCGGCCATGGGTTTCTTGCTCACGGTTGCTTCCTTTTCTAAACGACAGGCGCTGTTTACCGCCTTTCCCGCGCGAACGCAAGCGGTTTGCCGTGCGCGCCGGAGTCTGTTAAAAATAATCGGTTCAACGATGGAGGGGCAAATGAAACGCACGTGGTGGATCCTGACGATATTCGTGTTGATGCTGGCGACGGCGGTGACGGCGGCCGAGACGGGCGAGGTGCGCCTGGCCGGCGATGTGCTGGGCCTGGGTGCGGCAACCTACACGGCGCCGCTGGACTTCTTTTACGAACCGGCCAAGGCGGAATTGCCGCAAATGACCGGTTGGCCCAAGACCGTGCCGGGCAATACGCTTTATGGCGAATCGTGCGGATTGGTCATGGCCGACATCGACGGCGACGATGAACTGGAAATCATCATGGCTACCGCGGCGCAAAAGTTGTGGGCCTGGGATTACGACGGCACGCAGCTTTTCTCGGTGAATCTGAGCGGCATGGTGCAGACCGTGCCGGCGGTCGGCGACGTGAATGGCGACGGCTTCCCGGAGATCGTCGTCGCCACGCGTGGCACGAGCAGCCAGGTGCAGATCTTCTCCCGCAACGGCGTGTTGCTGGGACAAAAGACCCTGCCCAACAACGGCGAGTCGAGCAATGCGCCGACCCTGGCCAATCTCGACGGTGACGATGAACTGGAGATCATCGTCGGCGAGCGCGGCAGCGGCACCGGCTGGGTGTACGCGCTCAACGGCGACCTGACGACGGTCGGCGGTTCGTGGCCCGCGACGCTCGATCACGTGCCCGCGACCAGCGCGGCGGTCGGCGACATCGACAACGACGGCGCGCCGGAAATCGCCATCTGCTCGTACTACAGCCTTTACGCCTTCGAAGCCGACGGCTCGACGATGAGCGGTTTCCCGGTGACCTTCACCGACGAAACTTACAGCTACGGTTCGCCGGCGCTGGCCGACCTCAACGGCGACGGCAAGCTGGAGATTCTCACCGTCACGCATTACGCCGCCAACCGTGTGCATGCGATTCAGTGGAACGGCACGGAACTGAGCGGCTGGCCCTACGACATGGGCGACGCCTGGTCCTACGCGCCGCCCTCGGTCGGCGACATCGACATGGACGGCACGCTGGAAGTGGTCGTCGGTTGTTCGGGCGGCCCGGTGGCCGACGACAACCTGTTTGTGATCAATCACGACGGCACGAGCTTCCCCAACTTCCCTTACAACATGGTCGGCGGCGCGGAGGGATTTTTCACCCTGGTCGACCTGACCGGCGATGAGAAGTTGGAGATTCTGTTCACCAACAACATTTCCGACAAAGGCAACGGGTACGTGTTCGGCATCGACGCGGCGGGCAACATGCTCGACGGCTTCCCGTTGCGGCCGGTGGGCTGGACCTACCTCAACGGCGCGACGGTCGGCGACGTGAACGGCGACGGCGTGCCCGAGTTCGGCGTGGTCGGCTCGCAGGACGGCAGCAACTCGATCAACCTGTACACCGCCGCCGATTTTGCCTACGGCGCGTCCGGCGTGCATTGGCGCACCTATCAGTCCGACGACGCCCACAGCGGCCTGTACGTGGCGCCGCCCACCGGCGACGACGACGACACCACGCCCGATGACGACGACGATACCGACGATGATGATGATGACGATGATGATGACGACGACACCGGCGACGATGACGACGACGACATCGGTGACGACGATGCCGATGACGACGCCGATGACGATGATGACGACGACGCCGATGACGACGACGATGATAATGACGACGATGACGATGATGATGGGTGCGGTTGCTGAGGCTTTTGGGTGGCACTGATTCGCCGAACAGCGAGAGGCGTATCAGTGGTTCGATGAAACACTGTTATGCTCGCTCATTACATTTAATCAAATACGGCGCTTACAGCGGATCGAACGCGTCTTTGGCCGCGTAGCAAATCGGGCAGCGCCAATCGTCCGGCAGATCCTCAAACGCGAAGGGCGGCGGAAAACCGCGCGCCGGATCAGCCTCCTGCGGATCGTAAATGTAGCCGCAACTGGTGCACACGTACTTTTCCATCATCAATCCTCGATGACCGCGATCGAAGTGCGCACGTTGCCGAACGGCGCGCTGACCTGAATACCCGCGACGTGCGGCCGCACCTGCTCGCGAATTTCCCGCGCGATGGTGATGCCCATCTGCCGCGCGGCTTCCTTCTCGGTGACCGACGCCATCCGCGCGATGATCTCGGCGGGCACGCTCACGCCGGGCACTTCGTTGTTGAGAAACTCCGCGTTGCGCAAACTCACCAGCGGCCAGATGCCCGCGATGACCGGGATCGTCACGCCCTCGCGGCGGAGGCGCTCCAGAAAACGCAGCAGCACCTCGACGTCGAACACCGGCTGCGTGATGGCGTATTCCGCGCCGGCCTCGACCTTCTGATGGAAGCGGTCGATCTCGCGATCCTGGTCGATGTGCGAGGGGTCGGCGCCGACGCCCAACAGGAAATTGCCCGCCGGGCGCACCGCGTGGCCGCCCACGTCGATGCCGCGGTTGAGACGCGCGGCGATGCGCGTGTAGCCGATCGAATCCAGATCGAACACGGCGGTGGCGAAGGGGTAATCGCCGATCTTCGGCGGATCGCCGGTGATGATCAGCAGGTTGCGGATGCCCGCGGCCATGCAGCCGAGCAGGTCGGATTGCATGCCGATCAGATTGCGGTCGCGGCAGGTCAAATGCAGGTCGGCCTCGATGCCGACTTCGTCCTGGATCTTCATTGCGGTGATCAGCGGGCTGATGCGCGACGAGGCGCGCGGGCCGTCGGGGATGTTGATCACCGTGACTTCGTGCTCGTAGCAGATACGCGCTTTGTCGAGCGTGTCGGTCAGATCCCAGCCGAGCGGCGGGACGATCTCGACCGAGGTCACCCACTCGCCGGCGGCGAGCATCTGCCCGAACTGCGATTTTTTCTCCATCGGCGGGGGCGGCAGCAACTCGGCTTCCGGCCGCACCGCGCCTTCGACGGCCACGTGTACGCGGTGCATCGATTTGACGCTGGCGGCCAGTTCGGCGATGTGACGCGGACCGGTGCCGCAGCAACCGCCGATCGCCCGCGCGCCGACCTGCACGAAATGCAACGCGTAGGTCGTCAGGTATTCGGGGCTGGTCATGTAGATCATGCGATCGTCGACGACCTTGGGTAGCCCCGCGTTGGGCTGCACCAGCACCGGGTAGGCCGACGCGGGAATGAAGCTCTGCACCAGCTCGAGCAGTTCGCTGGGGCCGACGCCGCAGTTGAAACCGACCATCACCGGTGCGGGCAGGTCGGCGGGCAGTGGGGCGAAGATGCTGTCGATCGTCTCACCGTAGCGGGTCGCGCCGTGCTCGCCCAAGGTCATGCTGGCGATGTAGGGCATGTCGTGACGCGCGCAGGCGCGAATGCCGGCGAGCATTTCCTCGCGCTGGTTGAACGTTTCGAGGATGATCACGTCAGCGCCGCCGTCCTTGAGGCCGCGCACCGATTCGGCAAAGGCGTCTTCGGCCTGTTGTGGCGAAACGCCGCCGATGCCGATTTTCTGACCCACCGGGCCGACCGAGCCGATGACGTACAATTCGTCGCCGGCCACCTGGCGCGCGACTTCGGCCGCGGCGCGCGATAAATCATACGCCTTGTCGGCCAACAGGTAGCCGGCCAGTTTGTAGCGGTTGGCGGCGAAGCTGTTGGTGGTCAGCGCGTCGGCCCCGGCCTGCTTGTTGGCCTCGTGAATTTCCATGATCAACTGCGGCTTGGACACGCTCAGTTCCTCGTAGCACACGTTGACGAACTGGTGCCGCTGGTACAGTTCGGTGCCCATCGCGCCGTCGAAAATAACGACCCGTTCCTTGATCAACTCGCTCAATGGTTTGCTTGGCATCGGTTGTCCCATCTCCTTGGATTCACACCGCAAAATATTTCGCCTGCGGATGATGCGCCACGACCGCCGAGGTCGAAAACTCCGGCGTCATCTGCCACGTTTCGGTGAGCGTCACGCCGATGCGCGCGGCGTCCAGCAGCGTCAGCAGCGTTTCGTTCGCCGCCAGATCGGGGCAGGCCGGATACCCGAAGGCGTAGCGGCTGCCGCGATATTTTTGCGTCACCAGTTCCTGCCAGTCCAGGCGTTTCTGCTCGCCGATGCCCAACTCGTGGCGCATTGCCTCGTGCGCGTATTCGGCCAGCGCGTCGGTCGCCTCCACGGCCAGGCCGTGCAACATGAAGTAATCGAGGAAGCCGGCGCGCTGCAAAATTTCCTGCCCAAACTTCGCCGCGCGATCGCCCAGGGTGACCACGAACAAGCCGAGCACGTCGCCGTCGGGATTGAAGAAATCGGCGATGCACAAACGCGGCTCGGCGGCCCGGCGCGGAAAGTCGAAACGAAATTCGCGGCCCGCGTGCGTCACCAGCAGCGCGTCGCCGGCGGGGCGGGCCGGAAACCAACCGTAGGCCACGCGGGGCTCGAACAGCCGCTCGGCTTTGACGATCCGTTGCAGTTCGCCATACGCCGGGCGCACCTGCTTGTCGATCAGCGCGTCGTATTCATCCTTGGGTGTTTTGCCGCGCCGGTAGCCCCACCGCCCACGGAACAACGCCACCTCGTTGATCAGGCTGAAGATCGAGTCGAGCTTGACGCCCTCGAGCAAACGGCTGCCCCAGAACGGCGGTGTCGGTGGCGTGACGCGCTTGATCGCCACCGGCTGCGCGGGCAGGGCGTCGGCGGCGACGGTCGCGGCTTTTTTCACTGGCGGCTTTTCGGGCGTGCGTCCTTCGGCGATCGCCTGCATGGCCGTCAATCCGGCGAAGGCGTCGGCGCAGTAGGTGACGCTGCCGTTGGCATACGCGGGCTGCAGCGTTTCGGCGGTGAATTGCGCGGTCAGCGCCGCGCCGCCCACGAGCACGGGCACGGTCAATTCCGCCGCGGTCATGGCGCGCAGATTTTCGGCCATGAGCAATGCGGAGCTGACCAGCAGGCCGGACATGCCGATCACGTCGGCGTCGGTGCGTTGCGCCTCGGCGATGATCGTTTCGACCGGCACTTTGGTGCCGATGTTGATCACCTCGAAGCCGTTGTTGCTCACGATAATGTCCACCAGGTTTTTGCCGATGTCGTGCACGTCGCCCTTGACCGTCGCCAACAACAGCTTTTTCGGCTTGGCCGTCGACGCGTCGGCGGTGAAGTGGGGGCGGATGACATCCACCGCGCGCTTCATCGCCTCGGCGCTTTTGAGCACGAAGGGCAGTTGCATCTGCCCCGCGCCAAACAACCCGCCCACGTGCTTCATCGCCGGCACGAGAACGTCGTTGAGAATCTCCTCGGCGGTCGTTTCCTGTAGCAGCGGCGCGACCGTGTCGGGCAGATGTTGCGTGCGCCCTTTAATAATTGCCTGGCGCAACGCCTCGCGCGGCGGCAGATCGGCGGCGGTTTCCTCGCTCTCGAAATCGGCGCGGCCGGCGAAGTAGTCGATGAACGCTTCGAGCGGATCGCGTCCGTCCAGCGGCGTGTTGTCCAGCAGCGCGGCGGCGTGCCGCTGGTCGTCGTCGTCGAGTTCGGCCAGCGGAATGATGTGCTTGGGATTGAGAATCGCCGCGTCCATGCCCGCCTGCAGGCAGCGGTCGAGGAATACCGAGTTGAGCACCTTGCGGCTTTTCAGCTTGAGCCCGAAGCTGATGTTGGACAGCCCGAGGATCGTGTTGACGCGCGGCATTTCCCGCTTGAGTTGCCGAATCGCCTCCAGCGTTTCCAGCGCCGCCGTTTTCAGGCCCGGGTCGCCGCTGCCGACGGTGAAGGTCAGCGTGTCCAGGAACAGGTCCTCGGGGTGCAGCCCGAATTCGTCGACGCACAATGCGACGAGCCGCCGCGCGACGGCGACTTTCTTCGCGGCGGTCATCGCCATGCCTTCCTCGTCGATGGTCAGGCAGATGACGCCCGCGCCGAAACGACGCGCCAACTCCAGCGTGTGCCGCGCCTTCGCGCCGCCGTCCTCGAGGTTGATCGAATTGATCACCGCCCGGCCGGGGTAGCGTTTGAGCGCCGCCTCGACCACGTCGGGCTGGTTGGAGTCGATGAAGATCGGCAGACGGCACTCCTTCGCCGCGCGGCTCGTCAGCGCGTCCATGTGCGCCAGTTCGTCCTGCCCCGCGTAGGCCACCGACAGGTCGGCGCAGTGGCTGCCGTGCTCTTCCTGCTCGACGAGAATGGCGAAAGCCTGCTCGTGATCGCCGGCCAGCAGCGCTTCGCGAAACGCCTTGCTGCCCGTGGCGTTCGCGCGCTCGCCGACGAACAGCGGCGCGGGATCCTGCCGGATGGACACGGCGTTGAATAGGCTGCCCAACGCCGGCGCCGGCACGGCGCGATTGGGCAACGGTTGGCGCGAACCGATGGCTTGGGCGATGTGGCGGATGTGCTCGGGCGTCGTGCCGCAGCAACCGCCGATGAAATTGAGCGGCAGTTCTTCGACGAAACGCGCCAAGGTCGCGGCCAGCATCTCCGGCGTTTCCGGATAACACACGCCGTCGGCGCAGGGCATCGGCAGCCCGGCGTTGGGATACACGCCCATCAGCTTGGGCCACAGGCGCGCCAGTTCCTCCAGGTGCGGGCGCATGGCGGTGGGACCGGTGGCGCAATTCATGCCCAACACATCGATGTCGAAGGGGGCGAGGGCGGCGATGACGGCGGCCATGTCCGAGCCGGTCAGCAGTGTGCCGGTCTGTTCGATGGTCACCGAAACGTACAACGGCACGGTGCGCGTTTGGGCCATCACGGCGCGCGCGGCGGCCAGCGCGGCTTTGATCTGCAGCAGGTCTTGACAGGTTTCGAACTGCAACAGGTCGACGCCCCCGGCGATCAGGCCGGTGATTTGCCGCACCGCGCCGGAGTAGATCTCGTCGTAGGTGGTCTGCCCCAACGAAGGCAGTTTCGTGCCCGGGCCCACCGATCCGCCGACGAAACACGGGTGCCCGTCGACGGCGCATTCCGCGGCGGCCTGCCGGGCCACACGCGCGGCGGCTTCGTTGATTTCCTCGGTGCGCGCGGCCAGATCGTATTCGGCCAGCACCAGCGGATGTCCGCCGAAGGTGTTGGTGGCGACCACGTTCGCGCCGACCTTGAAATACGCGGCGTGAATGGCGCGGATGTCGTCGGGGCGCGTGAGGTTGAGAATTTCGTTGCATCCCGGATAACCGCCGTAGGCTTCCGGCGGCAGTTTCAGCGCGTGAATGGACGTGCCCAGCGCGCCGTCGATGATCACGATTTTTTCTTTGGCCAGGTCCAGGATGTTCACGAGGTTGCTCCGTTGCGACGATTGCTTTTCGAAGATTCATCCTCCCAAATCATCAGCGAAAGCACAAGAATCCTTCGCCGCACCGTCGGGATGATGTTCGGCGAAGAAGGACTATTCCTTGATCCGCAGCCGGGCGGCGCGGACGGTGTTTTTCAACAGCATGGTGATGGTCATCGGGCCGACGCCGCCGGGCACGGGCGTGATCTTGCCGGCGATTTCCACCGCCGCGTCGAAGTCCACGTCGCCGGCCAGTTTGGCCTTGCCCGAGGGCGTGGTGCCGATGCGGTTGGTGCCCACGTCGATCACCGTGGCGCCGGGTTTGATCATGTCGCCGGTGATGTACTTGGGCTGACCGGCGGCGACGATCAGAATGTCGGCGCGGCGCGTGTGCGCGGCCAGATCGCGCGTGCGCGTGTGGCACAGCGTGACCGTCGCGTTGGCGTGCGGATTTTTCTGCATGAGCATCATGGCGATCGGCTTGCCCACAATGTTGCTGCGGCCGACGACCACCGCTTCGGCGCCCTGGGTCGGCGTGTCGGAGCGTTGCAGCATTTCCATGATCCCCGCCGGCGTACAGGGCGGGAAGAGGCTTTCGCCGATCATCATCCGGCCGATGTTCACCGGGTGGAAGCCGTCGACGTCCTTGTTCGGATCGATCGCGAAGAGCACCTTGGCTTCGTCGATGTGCTTGGGCAACGGCAACTGCACCAGAACGCCGTCGACCTCGGGATTGGCGTTGAGTTGCGCGACCAGAGCGAGCAGCTCGTCTTCGCCGGTCGTGTCGGGCAGGTGATGATGGAACGAACGAATGCCCAGTTGTTCGCAGCCGCGAATCTTGCCGGTGACGTAGGACACCGAACCGGGATCCTCGCCCAGCAGCACGGTGGCCAATCCCGGCACGATGCCGTGCGTGGCCAGCAGGTGAGCGACTTCGGCTTTGAGTTCGTCGCGAATTTGCCGGGCAAGTTCCTTGCCGCTGATGAGTTGTGCCGGCATGTCATCCTCCTTGCACGACCGTGGCGGTCCCACGGGCCGTTGACGAAGACTGGTATGTACCACAGGAGGGGGACGATTTTCCAGGGGCGGGGCGCTCATGGAAATTGAATATTCAGGCATCGGTTGCAATTTTCTCAAGAATTTCTAACAATCCTCTTTCGGCAAAGGAGGCGATCGATGCGTAAATTCAAGCTCTTCACTTTGATTTTCTTGCTTCTGGTGATCACTCCGCTACTGGCGCAGGAGACGGTGATGAACATCGGACACCGTGGCACCGGCATCAACGCGCCGGGCAACGACTTTCCGGAAAACACGATTCCCAGCTTCGTGCACGCCTTTTTGGAAGGCGCGGACATGGTGGAGCTTGACGTGCTGCTGACCAGCGACGACGCGGTGGTCGTCATTCACGACGCGACGCTGGATCGCACGACCGACTGCTCCGGCTCGGTGATCGACGTGACGCTGTCGGAGATCAAGCTGTGCGATGCCGCCTGGGGCACGGCGCTGCAGGGGACCGGCGTGGAAGTGCCGACGCTGGCCGAGGTGTTCGACACGATCGACGGTCCGATCAACGTGGAAATCAAAAGCGACAACGTGGGCGCGGATTATACCGCCGCGCACATCGCCGAACGCGTGCTGACCGTCATCTCCGACGCGGGCGCGGCCGCGCGGGTGGTGATTTCCAGTTTCAGCTTGAGCGTGTGCGAAGCGGTCAAAACGCTGGCCCCGTCGATCCGGGTTGCGTATCTGACCAGCGAACTGAACGTCAACGCGGAAATCGACAAGGTGCTCGCCTCCGGGCTCGACGGCATTCATCCCTACGGCCTGCAGACCTTCGCCGCCAACGTGACCTACGCGCACGACAACGGCTTGTTCGTCAACGTTTGGACGATCGACCCGGCCGCGCTGATGCAGACCATGATTTCGCGCGGCGTGGACGGCATCGTCACCAACGAGCCCGACGTGCTGGACGACCTGCTCGCCGACGACGACACGGTCGATGACGATACGACCGATGACGATACGATCGACGACGATACGGTCGACGATGATACGACCGACGACGACACGATCGACGACGACACGACCGACGATGACACGATCGATGACGATGTGGTCGATGACGACGCCGCGGACGACGACACCGCCGATGATGATGAAAGCGACGACGACACCACCGACGACGACGTAGCGCCCGACGGCAATGACGATGATGATGATGACGACGGTTGCGGTTGTTGATTGACCGCTGCCGCCAAGCCCGCCTTTACAGATTATTTTTTCAGCAGTATCATTTCGCATTGAGCCGTTGGTGCAACTTTGGACTATGAATTATTGGAGAACGTCATGAAGAAGTTCGTTTATCTGCTGATTGTAATTTTATTGTCGATGTCTTTTGTTTTCTCCGCCTGCGGCGATGACGATGACGACGACAATGACGATGCGCATACCGCCGATGATGACGACGACGCCGACGACGATACGGACGACGACGACGATGAGGAATCCTACGAGGGGTGGGAAAAAATTGCCGTTGAGCCGACTCTAGGCTGGTCGTTGCAAAAACCTCGTATCGCGGTCGACTCTCAAAACCGTACGCATATCGTTTTTTCGATCTCGTCGGATGAGATTAATTTTGATCTGAATTATTCGTTGATCGACGGCGAACAGATCGTCACCGAGCGAATCGATCAACTGGTCAGCGTGTGGAGTCCAACCATCGCCATTGACAATCAGGATGCCGTCCATATCTGTTATTATAATTCTCTGACCGCCGAGGTGACCTATGCCACCAACCGATCCGGCGCCTGGGAGTATGAGGGGATCGTCGAGGAAATGCCGCTTTCCCACCAATTCACCATGGCGGTCGATTCAAACGGCGCGGTTGCTCTTGTCTATGGTTTATTTGATGGCGATTACCATTGTCTCGTTTTGGTTCACAATCGAAGCGGAAATTGGCAGCGTGAAGTTATTTGGGTGCAACAATATGCGTGCGATTGTCCGGTCGGACAGGAGCCGCAAATAAGATTCGACGGCGACGACAACATGCATATCCTGTTCAACGAAATCTATGATTCACAATTGGGCAATGTTAAACTTCACTATCTGCATCAGGAAGACGACCAGTGGATCGACGAGGAAATTCTGGTTGATCATATGCCGCTGGGGCCGATCGAATTGGAGGTAGAGGCCGACGGCACGGTGCACATGAGCTGTGTGCGCTCCGAGGGCGGCGTGTATTTCCTCAAGTACATTCGCGGCACGGCCGGCAACTGGCAGAACGACTTCGTGCCGATTGCCGATTCGGAAAATCTGGTCGATCAAAAATTTTCATCCGCGTATTTTTCGATGGATTTAGGACCTTCCGGGGAGGTGTATTTTGCGCTGCACCTCCCCTTCGATGATGAATGCCGCCTGCTGTTTATCTCGTTGGAAAACGACGAATGGTCGCGCGAATTGCTGTTTTGGTTTTATATGGACCACTGGGTTGATTTGGCGATCGATTCCGCCGGCAAGGCGCATATGGTGCGCAAGGACTACGACCAGGAGAGCTACGAGGAAAATCACAACCTCTGGTACGTCACCAACGCGCTGTAGTTACTTCACCAATATATTCTTGAGCGCGGACGCCGTTTGCGCGGTCGCCTTTGCAAATTATTATTTTAGCAGTATCGTTTCCTCGCCGGTCGAGGAGCGTAACTTTGGACAATTAATATTTAGGAGTATGTCATGAAGAAAATCTTATACCTATTGGTTATCTCTTTCTTGTTGATGTGTTTTGTTTTCTCCGCTTGCGGGGATGACGATGATGACGACAACGACGATTCGAATGCCGCCGACGACGATGACGACGCTGACGACGACGATACGGACGATGACGACACTGACGGAGACGACGACGGTGATTGGAAGAAAATCTTGGTCGAGCCGGATATGGGCTATAATACGCAAATTCCGTCTATTGCGGTCGATTCGCAGAATGCGGCGCATATGGTGTATATGGTTGCCTCGGAGGATCTTGACTACGATATTTATTATGCTCATATGAACGGCGAGGAAGCTGTTACGGAGCGTATCGACCAATTGATCAGCCCCTACAGCCCCTCCATGGTTGTGGACGATCAGGATTTCGTTCATCTTTGCTATCACAATTCCCTGACCAACAAGTTGACTTACGTCACCAACAAAACCGGAGAATGGGTAAGCGAAGACGTCAACGATGATTTGGCTTACTCCGAGAGGTATGACATCGCGGTGGATGGAAACGGCGCCGTCTATATACTTTACGGTGATCGACTGGGCGGGCTCTATAGCATCGCGTTGGCCACGAATAAAGACGGCGACTGGCAGCGCGAGGTTATTTGGCAACAAGGTCCGGATAATGATTACGCCGTCGGATTGACGCCGAGGATCGCCTTTGATGCACAAGACAATATCCATATATCCTTCAATGCGGCCACTTCCGCGAATGGTGACGTCGCCTTATATTATTTGCATCAAGATGGCGATCAGTGGATTGAAGAACAAGTCCTGTTTGACAACATGTCTCTAACGACGATTGATATGAAAGTTGAATCCGACGGTACGGTGCATATGAGTTGTGTTCGTAACGAAGGAGGCGTGTATTTCCTCAAGTACATTTGCGGCACGGCCGGCAACTGGCAGATCGACTACGTGCCGATCTCCGATTCGGAGGACCTGGTCGATCAGGATTTTCATTCCAGTTATTACGCTATGGATATCGACCAGACCGGCCAACCGCACTTTGCCATCAAAGTATATTCGGAGGCGGATGAGGACTATCAACTTCTTTATCTATATCGGAAGAACGGTGAATGGTCGCGTGAGGTTCTTTACATTGTCAACGCTGATAATTGGACCGACCTGGCGCTGGATACGAACGACAAAGCGCACATCGCGTTGATGGCGGATGACGAGGTAAACAACACCGATTCGAGCATGCTCTGGTACATCACCAACGCACTTTGATCTCCCCCGCGAAAAACTCTCAAACGGCTGCCGTCCGGCGGCCGTTTTTCGTTTGTAGAATAATGATATTAGGCGAATGCATTTTCGGCGCGAAAATTAATTACCGACCAATTGTCTTTTGCCTAACCATGCGTTATGTTTATGGGGAAATCACGAGAGAAACTTGCAGATATTCTTTAGATAATATGATCGGAGGGATGAACCATGGCGACCAAAGCCCGGGTCAGAAAATCCGCCGTTAACAAGAAGAGAAAAGCGGAAAAGTACGAGGAAATCGACAATCATTATGTTTCCAAATTCGCGATCCTGGTGGTCGGCATCGGCACGATCGGCGAGCCGCTGACCCGCCTGTTGCTGGACCATCGCGCCGAATTCGGCCTGGGCGAGGTGTATTTCGCCAAGTTCACCCCGACCGACATCGGGTCGGTCAAACTGCTGATGGATCACGGCGGCAAGTTCGTCGTCTGGTCCAACACGCTGCCGCACTTCGAGCACATCTTCAATCAGAACGGATTGGAGATCAACGACACCATCGAAAACGTGCTCAAGAAAGTGAACATCGTCATCGACTGCACCAACCGCGGCAACCAGTTGAAGGAGGAATACTACAGCAAGGCGCGTACGCCGATCGGCTTCATCGCGCAGGGCAGCGAGGAAGGCTTCGGGCATCCGTACGCCTTCGGCGTCAACGACCACACGCTGATTCCCGGCAAGCATCGGTTCATCCAGGTCGTCTCGTGCAACACGCACAACATTCTGGCGATGCTGCGCCTGGCCAAGGCGGTCGGCGGCGAAGTGGTCAACGCCGATTACGTGCTCATGCGCCGCATGAACGACATCAGCCAGTCGGGCAAGGCGATCCCCGCGCCGAGCGTCGATCGCGTGCGCATGGACAAATACCCCGGTTACGGCAGTCACCAGGCCTTCGACGCCGCGCGCGTCATGCGCACCATGGACATCGAACTGCACGACAAAATTCACTCGACGGCGCTCAAGCTCGACAATCAGCTCATGCACCTCAATCGCTTCCACATCAAAGTGAAAAACAAAACGACGATCACCAAGTTGATCGACGCCGCGCTGGCCGATCCGCTGCTGGCGATCAGCGATCTGCGCGACATGAATCTGGTCTTTTCCAAGGGGCGCGATCACGGCTACGCCGGGCGTATCTTCAACCAGGCGGTGCTCATCCGCGATTCGCTGGAGGTCAGCCCCGACGGCACCGAAATTTTCGGCATCTGCTTCACGCCGCAGGACGGCAACAGCCTGATGACCTCCATCGCCACCGTGCTGTGGTACCTGGATCCGAAAACCTACAAAAAACGCTTGCAGCCGTTCTTCAAATACCTGGATCGGTTTCACGTCATTTACAATTAACGCGCGCCGACAAACCGGGGGCGTTTCGCGTACAAAGGCGGAACGCCCTTTTTGTTTGGTGTGACAAGCCGTCGGGGTCCATGTATATTAAGCAAAATTAACCCAGGGGCGGATATGCGGTGCGCATGTTGCCGGCGAGCGATTCAACCGACCGTTCACACCCAAAGCGCGGTGCGGGTGGACGGCTATCGCCTGCACACGGGCAAGGTCAAGCTGGTGGAGAATTCCACCGGCCACAACAAGGACCGCGCCGTGTATCTGCAACTGTACGACGCGCTGGATGTATATGTCTGTATCGACTGCTTCGCCAAGCAAAACGTCAATAAGCTTTGGCTGCACGGTTTCCCGACCAGCGAAGAGCTCGAAGCGCTCCAACCATGATCTTCTCCGGCGCCTGCAGGCGTTCTACGCGGCGTCCTTCGCGCACTTCGGGCCGTTGGAGTGGTGGCCGGGCGAGACGCGTTTCGAGATCTGCGTCGGTGCGATCCTGACGCAAAACACGGCCTGGGCCAACGTCGAAAAGGCGATCGCCAATCTCAAACGCGAGCGGATGCTCACGGTGCGCGGCATGGAAAACGCCGGGCGTGAGCGACTGGCCGAGGCGATCCGTCCGGCGGGCTATTACAATCAAAAATCGGAGCGGCTGCTCGATTTCTGCCGGCACATTCGCGCGAAGCACGGCGGTAGTTTGCCGCGCATGCTGGCGCAGCCGCTGCCCGCGTTACGCGCCGAGTTGCTGGCGCTCAAGGGCGTCGGGCCGGAGACGGCCGATTCGATGATTCTGTACGCCGCCGCTCAGCCGATCTTCGTGGTCGACGCGTATACGCGGCGCATTTTTTCGCGCATGGGACTGGTCGCCGCGGACATCGGCTACGATGATTTGCAGGACTTTTTCCATCGCCACGTGCCGCCCGACACCGAGCACTACGGCGAGTTCCACGCGCAGATCGTGTACGTCGGCAAGGAGTTTTGCCGCAAAACCAAGCCGCGCTGCGAGGCGTGCCCGGTGCGGCTGACCTAGGAGAAAATCATGAAACGCGAAATGACGCTGTTCGACCGGCCGGGACGCGAGAACACGGCGCAGTGCGTGCGGATCGTCACCGGTCTGATCGACGAGGGCTACCATCATGTGGTCGTCGCTTCGACCAGCGGCGAGACGGCGCACCAGTTCGCCGAGGCGATGCCCGCGACGGCGAAGCTGGTCGTCGTGACGCATTCGGCCGGCTTCAAGGAACCCAACCAACAGGAATTCGACGACGTGATGCGCACGGCGCTGCAAGCCAAGGGCATCCCCGTGCTGACCGCGACGATCCTCACCCATTCGCTGGAAACCGCGTTCGCCAAGGAATTCGGCGGCAGCTTGCCCACGCTGGTCGTGGCCAACACGCTGCGCCGCTTCGGGCAGGGCGCGAAGGTCGCCTGCGAGATCGTGATGGAAGCGGTCGACGCCGGTCTGCTGCCCGAGGGCGAACCGGTGGTCGCCGTCGCCGGCAGCGGGCACGGGGCCGATACGGTCTGCGTGATCCGCAGCGCGGCGAGCAAGCGCTTTCTCGACCTGCAGGTGATGTGGATCGCGGCCAAACCGCTGTCCTGGTAAGCTTCGTTGACACCGCGACGGCCCGCCGTTAACGTACGGGCGCATTTTATCACCACAAGGAACCGATCCGGATGAAGCTGGCTCTGATCCATCCGCCCGAACCGATGCTCTCGATCGCCACCGAGGTGTGCCAACATCCGATCAACCTCGCGTCGTTGGCGGCCTTCGTGCGCGACCGCCTCGGCGCGACGGTGGAGATTTGGGATTACGGCGTGTTGCGCCGGCCGGAAAAACACCTGCGGGAAAATCTGGCGCGCTTCCAGCCCGACGCCGTCGGTTTCACCGCGATGACGCCGTTGGTCAAAACCGCCGCGCGCCTGGCGGGCCTCGTCAAGGAAATCGACCGGGACATCGTGACGATCGTCGGCGGTCCGCACGTATCGGCACTGCCCGCGCGCACGCTCGACGAATTCCCGACCTTCGACCTGGGTGTGATCGGCGAGGGCGAGTTGACGCTGGCCGACATCTGCGCGGCGATCCAACGCGGCGAGCGGACGCTGCACGGCATTCCCGGCACGGTGTATCGCGCGAACGGCGCCCCGGACCTCGGGCCCGAGCGGCCGATGATCATGAACCTCGACGATCTGCCGTTTCCCGCGCGCGATCTGATCGACTTTTCGCTCTACATCGGCAGCTCGAGCCCGGGGCTGTCGTCCAAGCTGCGCAACATCACCGAGCTGTTCACCAGCCGCGGCTGCCCGGTGCGCTGTTTCTTTTGCGGCTCGCACGTCACGCATCGCAACAAGGTGCGCTTCCGTTCGGCGCGCCACGTGCTCGACGAAGTGCGCGAATGCGTGCGGACCTACGGCGTCGACCACTTCACCATCGACGACGATACCTTCACCTACGGTCGCGAGCGCCTGATCGAAATCTGCCACGGCCTGCGCGAACTGGGCGTATCGTGGGATTGCGACAGCCGCGTGTCCAACGTCGACGAGGACCTGCTGCGCATGATGGCCGACGCCGGCTGCGTGAAGATCGCTTTCGGCGTGGAAAGCGGCAGCCCGCGCATGCTGGAGATGATCCGCAAGCGCATCACCCTCGCGCAGATCGAAGCCGCCTTCGCCGCCGCGCGCCAGGCCCGCATCCTGTCGAGTGCGTTCATCATGATCGGCGCGCACCCGTCGGAAACCTTCGAAGAGGTCGAGCAGACCTTCCGCCTGATGCTGCGCATCAAGCCCGACTTCGTGATGGTCTACGTCGCCGTGCCGTACCCCGGCACCGGCCTGTACGACATGCTCGGCGCGGAAGGATTGATCGAGCGCGAGGATTGGGACGAGTTCGACATCGTGCGCGGCGAGCCGGTGTGGCGCACGCATCATTTCCAACCGGCCGACATGATCCGTCTGCAGCGGGCGATGTACCGGCGCATTTATCTGCGGCCGGGGTTCATCGTGCGCAAACTGCGCCTGCTGCGCAGCGTGGACGACCTGCGCTATTTCTCCGACGCGTTTCTCAAATTCGTGAAATACATTTTCGGCAAGCGGCGCGAGGAACTGAATCCGTAACGGTTACAGGCAGCCGCAACCGCCGTCGCTGATGGTCGTCGAGTGCGCGGCGACCGGCGTGTCCACGTCGTCGTCGACCGTATCGTCGTCATCGTCGTCGTCTTCGGAATCATCGTCGAGCGTGTCGTCGTCGAGCGTGTCGTCGTCGTTGTCGTCGTCGAGCACGTCGTCGTCTTCGGCATCGTCGTCGACGGTCTGCGCGAAAATCATCCCCGCCGCCGACAGCAGAAGTAGAACCGCCAAACCCAGGAAAGAAATCGTTTTCATGCGCCTCTCGCGTTGCCCTTGGATAAGTTGATTTTCCATCATTCTTGGTCGCTGTCAAATAAGCCGGGCAACTTGTTCCCGGCCGGACGGCATGCTAAAGGTAACGAAACAACGATAACCATGGATACAGAGCATGAGCAAACAGACTCCGCCGCCGGATGAAGCAAACAAAATGGTCGAGGAACTGAACGAAAAAATCGTCAAACTCGATCGGAAGCTGTTCAATTTTTTCACCCTGCTGCAAGCCGGCAAAGCGTTCGACAACATGCTTGAAGCGCAAAAGCTGTACAACGTTTTCACCAGCATCGTGCAGGAACGCTTCGGTCTGGAGGCGTTCGCGCTGTTCATTCGCGATCCGCAGGAAAATGCGTTCCAGCTTGTGCGCGGCTTCGGCTTGGACGAAGCGATGCCGGTCGACTATTCGTTCCCTTGCCAGGAAGGATTGCTGTGGCAGGCGATTTTGCAGGACAAACCGTTTTCCATCGTCGATAGCCGTGGCGAACCGCGTTTTCGCATTCCGCACGAATCGTTCCGCTTCGATTACCTGCGCAGCCGGTTGTTCGTGCCGATGCTGCATCAGCGCGACGTGATCGGCCTGCTGTCGGTCGGCGATAAAATGGACGGGCGCGAGTTCACCGACGACGATCTGGAGTTCATCAACATCCTGGCCGAGCAGGCGGCGGTGAGCATCAACACGACGATGCTTTACGAAAAGAACGAGCGCGACCGCAAAGAGTTGGACAAGACGGTCAAGAGCCTGTCGATTCTGCACGACATCGGCCGCGCGCTGATTCACATTCAGGATTTGAAAAATCTGCTGCAATTCATTCTGGGGCAGGCGATCGAAACCACCGAGGCGCAGAAGGGCTCGCTGATGCTCTGGGAGCCGACCATCGGCCGGCTGGTGCTGCGCGTGGTCAAGGGCCTACCCGACCAGAAGGTCGAAGACGCGATCAACAACGGCGAGATGGAGTGCTCGACCTTTGCGCCGGGCGAGGGCATCGCCGGCAAGGTCTTCCAGAACATGGAGCCGATGATCGTCAACTCGACCGAGCAGAACGACACCTACGCCGAGCGCGAGTTGTCGAACGTGAACTCGATCCTATGCATCCCGCTGATCGCCTCGGACGAAGCGATCGGCGTCATCAACATCACCAACAAGATCGGCGGGCAGGGCTTCAGCTACGAGGATCTGGAATTGCTCAGCGCGCTGGGCAATCAGGCCGCGGTGGCGATCAACAACGCGACGCTCTACGAAATGGCGATCACCGACGAACTGACCAAGATCTTCATCCGCCGCTACTTCAACATCAAGCTGGACGGCGAAGTGAAACGCGTGCGCCGTTACGGCGGTCAGTTGTCGCTGGCCATCTGCGATCTGGATCACTTCAAAAGCGTCAACGACACCTACGGGCACCAGGCCGGCGACGTCGTGCTGTACACCATCGCCCAGTTGATCAAAAACAATTGCCGCGAGATCGACGTGGCCGCGCGCTACGGCGGCGAGGAGTTCGCGGTCATCATGCCGGAAACGGGCATCGACGGGGCGAAAATTCTGGCCGAGCGCGTTCGCACGGCGGTGGCCGGCACGAAGATCGAAGAGGTGCCGCGTCAGTTGACCATCAGCATCGGCATCGCTACGTTCCCGGACGACGCCGACGATGTGAAGTCCTTGATTGCCGCCGCCGACGCCGCGTTGTACGGGGCGAAAAACGGCGGACGCAACCAGGTGATGGTGTACTCCAAGGAGATCGTCAAACCGCCCGAACCGGGCGAGTCGTAAGTTACTTGGCGAGTTTGATCTGCACCAGCCCCAGCGCGTCGGCCGCCAACAGACGCCGCAGGGAATTGTCGTAATGCAGCGAATGCATCCGCGGTCCCACACGATGGGTGGCGACGGTCTGTAAATCCGCGCGGCGCAAGGTGGTGACCACGCCGGAAAAATAATTTCCCACGTATATTGAATCGTCGCGTTCGTCCAGGGCGATGCCGCGCAGGCCCGGGCCGAGCCGGCGACGGCGCACGATGCGGCGCTGGGTCGGCGAATATTCCCACAGCATGCCGCTGTAACGCCCGAGGATGTACAAGGCGTCGCCGTCGGGCGAGGTCGCCAACTGCAATTGGAAATCGGGCAGCCACAGGCGATGGAGCAGTTGACTGAGATCATGCCGGTAAAACAACAGACGTCCGCCGTAGGTGGCGATGACGAACATCCGCTCGCGCGACAACGAAGCGAAATCGGTGATGAACCGATCGACGGAGATCATCTCTTTTTTCCGGAAAAACAAATCGTACATGAAAACGTTGCGGCTGTTGTCGGCGGACATGAACACGAATTGGTTGTCCGGCTGGAATTTTACCTGGTCGACCCGCGTCAGTCGCGTATAGGCGACGGTGGCCACCCGTTGCAGCGATTCGTGGTCGAGAATATGCAGCGAACCGTTTTCCCAATCGCCGACATACAACTGATTGTTGGTGCAATTGACCGCGATCGACTCGCTGATCGGTCCCGTCTGCGCCGTCGACACCTTTTCGTTGGCCAGGCGCACCAGGCCGTTCGGACCGCCGCGCGCGCCGATCAACAGGCGACCGTAGCAGTCCGGCCGCCCGAAGCGCACGTCGCGTCCGATGGTGGCGTACAGCGGATCGTCCCGATCGGCGGCGTCGTACACCAACGAAACGTCGGGCTGGGCGGTCACGCGCGCCTTCGTGCCCCAGGGCTCTCCGAGGTAAAAAGGAAAGACGATCGCGACGATCGACAGCGCCGCGAGCCACAGCGCCCAGCGCGCGCCGCCGGGCGTCAGGTCCGGCCGGCGATCGGCCGTCCACCACAAACCGCCGGCGAGCAAGGGCAGGATCAGCAAGACCGGCGCCCATACCCACAAGCCCAACGCAAACAACACCAGCGGGGCGATGAACGCCGGCGAGCGTTTGTCCTTTCGCCGCCGATCGAAAACGAAAATCGTCGCCGACAACGCCAACGCCGCCGTGCCGCGCCAGGGGGCGAGCAGCACCAGGTAAATCAACAACGCCAGCCAACCGGGCGCGGCGGCCGCCGCCAACAGGTGATCGATCGCGCGCGCCGCGCGGGGGCGCCATTGGTAACGGCGCAGGAAGAAACGCACGAGCCACACGGCGACCAGAAAAACGAACAAGCCGCGCGCCGGGAAAAGAAAACTCAGGGAGTTGACGAGCCAGCAGGTCAGCAGGCAACCGAATCCCACGGGAACGCCCATGGCGATGCGCCACCAGAGCGGCTGCCGGGGAAAATCGAGGGATGACGTTTGCGGCTGATTCATTGTCGGCACGCTAGCCCAAGGCCGTCGGCGGTGTCAATCAAAGCGGGCGTCGGCCGAACACGGGCAGGGGGCGCACCTCGGCGGGCGGCGGCGCGTCGCTGTCGAGCACGATGTCGTCGGCCGTTTCGAAGCGGCGGTCCGGGCCCGAACTGCGCAGGCGGAACCGATCGGGCGCCGTCAACCGGTATTGATAGCGGCAGCCCCAACCGTCGTTGCGGGGGATCGTTTGAAATTGCGCGGTTTCGTCGCTTTGCCGGTAGGGAATCGTCAGTCCTTGCCACGCGCCGGAATCCTGCAACTGCTGCGCCAGGCAGGTCCACTCGCAGTCGGGCAGTTCACGGCCCATGGCGCGGAAGCGTTCCATCGCGCGCGCGGTTTCGGCGAGAACGTTCTCGACGACGACCCGCCGCACCTGGGTGTTATAGCTGCCGGCTTTCCAGGCGAGACCGCCGGCGACGAGCATCGCCAGCGTCAACGCGGCGAGCAACAGGAGCGGCAGCCAGCGACGGCGCGCATTCCAACTCAGCGTGAAGGCGGCCAGCAGCCACAACACGCCGATGAGCAGCACGGCGCTTTCGTTGTAATCCGAAACCACGGCGACGACCAACAGCCATCCGCCCATGATCGCCAGGATCAACAGGGACAGCAGTATGCGTCGTAGGGAAGACATCTACTTTTTGAAGCGGGCCAACACGTTGCCGATCAGGCTTCCCTTTTCCTTTTTCTTGGCCTTCTTCGCCATCTTCTTCAGGAAGTGGTCGCCTTTGTCGATGCAACAGTTTTTATATTTTTCGCCGCTGCCGCAAGGGCAGGGATCGTTGCGGCCGACCGCCATTACTTCGCGGGGACCGGTGACGACGCTTTTACGAAAAGCCATGCGCGGACTAACTTTGGTTGTACGATAACGCATCGCGATCTTACCTCCATTTCAACCGAGGCAAGATTGGCAGAAGCCGCGACAATCCGCAAGAGCGAATCAATACTTGGCGTACATGCCCTTCTGGTAGAGATGCTCGCGTACGTAGTCGATCAACGTACTGATGTATTCGGGCAGATGCGGGCACCGAATATGGCTGTCGGCGACGAACTCCAGCGTGTTCTTGCAATCGTACACCGTGTAGTGATCGACGTAGGGCAGCACCTCTTCCGGGATGCGCATCAGGTCGGCCAGGCCCGGCGTCTTGGTCGCCAGTTGCACCAGCGGCATCGGAACCACGCCGCGCGTCCGGCCCATGCCGAACACCTGGTAAATCTTGTCGTAGAATTCGCGCGCCGTCAGCGGATCGGGATCGCACAACGCGAAGGTTTTGCCCAGCGCCGACGCTTTCGCCGTGATGTGCATCGTCGCGTCGACCAGGTAGTCGACCGGCACCAGATTGAAGTACGCGCCGCCCTGGCCCAGGCTGGGGATGCGCATGCTGTGGAAGTACTTCAGGTAGTCGCGTTTCTCCATGTCGGCCAGGAAGCGGATGAGGAAATACGGACCGTCGAATTTATCGGTTTCGCCGGTCTGGCTGTCGCCGATGACGATGCTCGGACGGATGATGACCGTCGGGATTTTATCGCGCTGTTTGCGCACGAGCACTTCGGCTTCGAACTTGGTCGACTCGTAGTGGTTCTTGTGGCCCTGACCGTAATCGAGGTCTTCCTCGGTGATCAGGCCGGTGCGCAGGCCCGAAACGTAGCAGGTGGAAAAGTAAACGAGCTTGTCGAGCTTTTTGCACTGTTCGCAAAGCTCGAGCACGCGCCGGGTGCCTTCCACATTGATTTCCCAGGCGATTTTCTCGGCGACGGCCAGATCGTACACGGCGGCCAGGTGCCAGAAGTCGGTGACCTCGGCGCGGGCCCTGGCCAGCGTGCGATCTTCCAGGCCGAGGTTGAGCAGGGTCAGATCGCCGGCGACCAATTCGATTTTGTTTTTGATCTGCGGATCGAAGGGAAGGAGATCGTCGATTTCGCGCTCGGCCTTCTCGCGGAATTTTTCCTGGATGAGCACGTAGTATTTATCGTAGGTTTTTTCCGCGGCGAATTTCCGGAAGAAGTGTCGCCCGAGGAAGCCGGGGAAACCGGTGAAAAACAGGGTCTTCCCCGCCTTTTTTTCAACGGCCGCTTTTTCGATTCTCGGTTTGGGTGCGGCTTTTTTGGCCGGCGCCTTTTTCACCGCGGCGGGTTTGGGGGCGGCTTTTTTGACCGGCGCTTTTTTCACCGCAGCCGGTTTGGGTGCGGCTTTTTTGGCCGGCGCTTTTTTCACCGCGGCCGGTTTGGGTGCCGCTTTTTTGGCCGGCGCCTTTTTCACCGCAGCCGGTTTGGGCGTGGCTTTTTTGGCCGGCGCCTTTTTGGCGGGCTTCGGTTTGGAGGCGGTTTTGACTGCCGGGGCTTTTTTCGCCGTGATTTTCTTCCCTTTTTTCGCAGCCGATGCTTTGGTTTGTTTCGCGGCCATGATCGATCCTTCCGTTTATTTCAATTTTTGAAATGAAGTTGCTTCACTTTTCGCTGTAAGTGTCCGATAGATGCGTTTAATGAACAAATGTAAGTATCCCATCGATTTCTCCGCTGTCAACCGGAATACACTTATATGCGACGGCGTGAGCGGATAGACGAGTAATGGGAGGAGGGACGTTCGCCGCTGGAGTTCGAGGAGAAGACAGTGGGACAGCGCCAAAAGAAGTACACTCTTCTGGTCGTGGATGACGACAACGTTTATCGGGAAATGATGTGTCGCGTGTTGTCGCGCCATGGATTCCATACCCTTTCCGCCCCCAACGGCCTGAAGTTGGCCGGATACCTGAGAATCAACAAACCCGATTTGATTTTGCTCGACATCAGCATGAGCTGGATCGACGGCTACGAATTGTGCCGGCTGATCCGAAAAATGCCTGATTTCATGAAAGTCCCGATCATTTTCGTGAGTGCGCTCACCTCGCGGGAAAACATCCAACGTGGTTACGAATGCGGTGGAGATGATTACCTGTGCAAACCTTTTAATATTGACACTTTGATTGCACGGGTTAAACATCATCTGGGCATCGCGGAAGAAATCATCAACGCATAACACCCGTTGGAGTCTGCCATTTATCTTTTTTTCTCCATCCTGCTGGGCATCCTGCAAGGACTCACCGAATTTTTGCCGATCAGCTCGTCCGGTCACCTGGCGCTGATCAAGCACTTGCTCTCGCTTGACCTGGAGTCGGTGCCGTTGTTTTTGGACACCATTTTACACCTGGGTACGCTGGTGGCCGTGTTCATCGTTTTCGCCGACGATCTACTGGCCATTGCGCGTGAGGGTTGGCAGACGGTGCGCGAACGCAATTGGCGCGAAGCCTGGCGCGAACGGCCGCACGTGCGGCTGATCGTGTGGATCGCCGTGGCCACGATTCCGGCGGTGATCGTCGGTTTCACGCTGGTCGACGTTTTCGATCGCGCCTTTACAAACGTCCGTATGATCGGCGTCGCGTTGCTGATCACCGCGGCGCTGTTGCTGGCTTCCCGCTGGGCGCCGCCGGCGAAGGTCGACATGCGCGGATTGGGGTGGGGGCGATCGCTGATCGTCGGGCTGGTGCAAGCCGCGGCAATCACCCCGGGCATCAGCCGTTCGGGTTCGACGATCGTGGCGGGCATGATGACCGGTCTGGAACGGGAAACCGCCGCGCGCTTGAGCTTTCTTATTTCCATCCCCGCCATTTTGGGCGCGGTGCTGTTGCAGGCGTTGAGAATCAAGGAGATCCCCGACGGATTTGTTGTCGCCGCCATCGGCGGTTTTATCGCCTCGGTCGTGTCGGGCTATTTCGCGTTAAAAGTGCTCCTGCGCTTCGTGCGCCGAGGGAGCCTGTACTGGTTTGGTTTTTATTGTATGATACTGGGCATCATTGCCATTGTGGGATCATGAGGAGAATGTGATGAAAAAGTGCGCGTTGATCACCGGCATCACCGGCCAGGACGGATCGTATCTGGCCGATTTCCTGTTGGAAAAGGGATACGCGGTGCACGGCATGGTGCGCCGGGCGAGCACCGAAACGTTTGATCGCATCGAGCATCTGCGCGACAAAATCGCCATCCACCAGGGCGATCTGCTCGATCAGCTCAGCCTGATTCGTTTGTTGGAAGAAGCGCAGCCCGACGAACTGTACAACCTGGGTGCGATGAGTTTCGTGCCCACCAGTTGGAACCAGCCGGTGCTGACCGGCGAGTTCACCGCCCTGGGCGTCACGCGATTGCTCGAAGCGGTGCGCCTGGTGAATCCGAAGATCCGTATCTACCAAGCCAGCTCCAGCGAGATGTTCGGCAAGGTGCGCGAGATTCCGCAAAAGGAAACGACGCCCTTTTATCCGCGCAGCCCCTACGGCGTGGCCAAAGTGTACGGGCATTTCATTACGGTCAACTACCGCGAGAGTTTCGGCCTGTGGGCCTGCTCGGGCATTTTGTTCAACCACGAGTCTCCGCGCCGGGGCAAGGAGTTCGTCACCCGCAAGGTGACCGACACCGCCGCGCGCATCAAGCTGGGGCTGACCGACAAACTGCACCTGGGCAACCTCGATGCTCGCCGCGACTGGGGCTATGCCGGCGATTACGTGCGGGCCATGTGGCTGATGCTGCAGCAGGACGAGCCCGACGATTACGTCATCTCCACCGGCGAGGCGCATTCGGTGCGCGAACTGGTCGAAATCGCTTTCGACCGCGTGGGCCTGAACTGGCAGGATTACGTGATTTCCGAGCAGTCGCTGTACCGGCCGGCAGAGGTTGATTTCCTGATCGGCGATTACAGCAAAGCCAAAGACAAGCTGGGGTGGGAACCGCGCGTGAGCTTCCAGGAGTTGGTGGAGATGATGGTCGACTCCGATCTGGAATCCTGCAAGCGACTGATGGAGCACAACCTGCTGTGAAAATTCTGGTAACCGGCGCATCCGGTTTTGTCGGCCGGCATCTGACGGACCATCTGCGCTCCCACGGCGATCAGGTCGTGGCCGCCTATTTTCCCGCCGGCCTTGAACCGGATGAAACGATCGAGCATCGCGAATTGCTGGACATTCGCGACGCCCAGGCCGTCGAGCGCCTGCTGGCCGCCTACGACGTCGAGGCGGTGATTCATCTGGCCGCGCAGGCTTTCGTGCCGGAAGGGGAAGCCAATCCGGCCGAAACCATGGCGATCAACATTGGCGGCACGGCCAATTTGCTGCGCGCTTTGACCCTGCATCGGCCGCAAGCGCGCCTGTTGTTGGTCAGTTCCGCCGAGGTTTATGGGAGCGCTCCGCCGGAGAAAATGCCTTTCACCGAGGATAGCCTGCCGCAACCGGCCAATTTTTATGCCCAATCGAAGCTATTGACTGAACAGTTAACTTTGTTTCAGGCCCGGTTGCACGGACTGGATGTCATTATTGCCCGGCCCTTCACCCATATCGGTCCCGGGCAAAGTCCGCGGTTTTCCGTTTCGGGCTTCGCTCGCCAGTTGGCGGAGATAAAAGCCGGTAAACAACGGCCGGTGTTGCAGGTAGGCAACCTGTCGGCCCGGCGCGACATCACCGATGTACGCGATGTGGTGACGGCGTATCGCTTGGCGTTGCAATCCGCTTCCACGGGGAGCATTTTTAATATCTGTACGGGAAAAGCCTTTATTATTGAAGATTTAGTGAAAATGTTGATCGACATCGCCGCGATGGAAATCAGCATCGAAGTCGATCCGGCGCGGTTGCGGCCGATCGATCTGCCGGTCCTGTACGGATCGGCGGACAAACTGTTGCGCGAGACCGGATGGCGCCCGCAACGGTCCATCGAGGAAACGTTGCGGGATATCTACCGATATTGGGAAGCAAAATCATAGGAATCAGAAAAGAATTACTATGTTTCTTATTCGCTTTTGACGATATATTATAACAGTGCAGCAGGGGAGCTGTACCGGGTTACGATTAAGCACTGACGAGACTCGGCGAAAAATTCGGGGATGATTGCGTGGATTCGACCAACGACAAAGAAAAAGAAATAGCTCAGGAAACGGATTTGGATTCGGTTATTGATCAAGTCCTAACGGAGGATGCAACTCCCCCGTCTGTGCTGAAAGAGTCCGCCGCCGATCCTGACGACAAACCGCAGGAGGATGCTCCGTCCGCGAAGGACGGCGCCGAAGCGGAAGAAAAAAAGGAAGGCGAGGCTAAGGAAGGCGAGGCTAAGGAAGGCGAGGCAAAGGAAGAAGAAGTTCCCGAGGAGGAGCAACAACTAAAAATCAACCGCGCGGCGCAGGTGGCCGTCCAGCGATCCACCGACGACCTGCGCGCCATGCTGCGTGTGATCCCGCCGGTGGGCGAAGGTACGCCGGTCAACGAGGAGATGATCCGCAAGGCGCTGGAGGAAAAGAAAGTCTCCTTCGGCATCGACGCGGAAAAAATCAAGGAAGTGGTTGAGCAACAGATCTACGGCCAGACGGTGACGGTGGCCAACGGCGAGCAGCCGCTCAACGGCGAAGACGCGCAGTTGATTTATCATTACGACAAGCTGATCAAACGGCAGGACCGCAGCCTGGACAATCTGGAGCAGATCGACTGGAAAGAATTGGGCAACATCATCAACACCGAGCCCGAGATGTTGTTGTTGGAGAAAATTCCGCCCACCGAAGGTACGCCGGGCCGCACCGTGACCGACAAGCCCATTCGGCAGACGCGCGGCAAGGATTTGCGCATTCGCTGCGGCAAAGGCGTGCGGGCCGATTCGGACAATCTCAAGTGGAACAGCGAAATCGCCGGCCATGTCATTTTCCGTAACGACCAGATCAGCGTGGAAAACATCATCGAATTAGAGGACGTCAGCGCCACCACGGGCAATGTGCATTTCAACGGCACGGTGGTGATCAAGGGCATCATCGAGGACGGGTATAGAGTTGATTGCACGGCCGATTTGCGTGTGGAAGGCAACGTCGGCGCCGCCCGCTTGATGGCCGGCGGCAACATCACCATCATCGGCGGAATCTTCGGGAAAAACAAAGCGGTGGTGAATGCGGACGAGTCGATCATTACGCGTTTCACGCAGGACGCTACGCTGGTGGCGGGGAAGGATATCGTCATCGACGAGTACTCGCGCAACAGCGATCTGAAAGCCGGACGCGAAATTCACATGGTCAACGAGAACACCAACCGCGGCAGCATCATGGGCGGCAGCGCCTCGGCGTTGGAGTCGATTCACTGCAACAACATCGGCAGTGAAATGGAACTGCGCACCAAAGTGGCCGTCGGCGTGGCCAAAGAGGATATGGACCGGATCGCCGAATTGGAATCCAACCTGAAGAAACGTGTACAAAACCTTGATAATATGCGAAAAAGCCTTTTCATCCTGCAACGGGAAAAAATGAATTCGCGAGGCAGGTTGGTTGGCCGAAAACAAGAATTGCATGAGCGCTTTCTGGAAATGCTGACCAAGCTGCGTACGGTCGGCAATGAGGAACTGCGCGAATTGTTGGATTTGTACCTCAATTCCTATGCGCAAAAGAAAAGCTATCTGCACATCCACAACCAATTGTTCGCCAATGTGGAAGTCAGCATTAAAAATGCGACAATGGATGTTCGTCGCCCCATCGAATATGCAACGCTAACGGAGTCGGAAGGGGAAATCACCGTCATGCCGCTGATGGATCGGAAAGAAGATGCTCAACAAAATCAGTAAGGACGATTTATTCGACCGGGTGGAAAACAACCGATCCTTGCGAGAATTGGATCTCTCCGGCTTGAGTCTGGAGAACGTCAATTTTTCTTCCCGCGATCTGTCCGGCAGCGTTTTTCACCTCACCCAGTTCGTTCAGTGCGATTTCACCGGCGCCAATTTGCAAGAGACCGACCTGAGCCGGTCGATGTTTTTGCGCTGCAACCTCAGCGGCGTCAATCTGACCGGCGCCAAATGCGTGGGGGCGGTATTCAAAGACAGTCAGTTGACCGAAGCCAACCTGACGCGCGCCAACATGCAGTTGGTCAACATGGGCGGAATCCATTGCGATAAAGCGCGTTTTGTGGAGGCGACTCTCAACAACGCGTGCGTCGACGGATCGAATTTCTCCGAGTCGGCTTTTAACAAAGCCAAGCTGAACTTCATCCTGGCGCAGAACTGCAATATGGCGAAAACGAATTTCTCCGAGGCCGATCTGACCGCCGCCAATTGCGCCAATACCGACTTCTCCGGAGCCAATTTTTCGCGCTCGTTGATGGTGGTCACCGATTTGCGCGAAGCCATTCTGAAAGATGCCGTTTTTACCAAGGCGCTTTTGATCGGTACGGTGTTGATCGGGATCGACCGCCAGACGGTCAAACTCGACGGCGCCGCGACCGATGAATTGATCTGGGAAGAGCCCAAAGAAGAAAAAGCCAAGGAAAAAAAGAAAGAAAAATAAAGTACTTCAGCGGCTTATTTACGTTTCCAGCGCTTGCGGATCGACCAGGATGTTGTTCCTTTTGACGAACGCGTCGAGGTCGTCTTTGCGAATTTTGATCACGCCTTTGCCGCGTGTGTTGAAGGCGGGCAATTCTTCTTTTTTTATCCACCTGCGAATTGTCTCGGGCGACACGAGACAATAGGCGGCGGCTTCTTTTACCGACAAAATCCGATCCGACATAATTTTCCCCTTTTCCCGGGTGAACCGATGCTTTTCTCCCTCGTGCCGATTATTAAATCGGATCGCCGACCATACACAATGAGGAAAATATTAATTTCATTGGACGCAAACGGTCGCTTCATGCCACAATTGGATAACTCGCAGGGACACAGGAGTTTATCACGTGGCGACGTCTCAATTGGCTCTCCATGGCGGAACGCCCGTTCGGAAAAATATGCTGCCCTACGGTCACCAGAGCATCGACCGCGAGGACATCGAGCAGGTTACGCGTATCCTCACCGGCGACTGGCTGACCCAGGGGCCGACGATCGACGAATTCGAAACGGCCTTCGCCGCGAAAATCGGCCGCCGCTACGCCGTTGCCTTCGCCAACGGCACCGCCGCGCTCCACGGCGCTTGTTTCGCCGCCGGCTTGCGGCCCGGCGACGAGGCGATCGTCCCGGCGATGACCTTCGCCGCCACGGCCAATGCCGCCGCCTATTTGCAGGCGAAACCCGTTTTCGCCGATGTCGATCCGGCCACCGGCCTGCTGGTTCCCGAAAAACTCACCGAGCCGGCTTCTGAGCGCACGCGGGCGATTCTGCCGGTGCACTACGCCGGTTTCCCGGTCGCGATGGCGCCGATCATGGAACTGGCGGAAAAAATCGGCGCGGTGGTGATCGAGGACGCCTGCCATGCGCTGATTGCCACCGATCAGGGGCGTAACGCCGGCACGTACGGCCACCTGGCTTGTTTCAGCTTCCATCCGGTCAAGCCGATCACCACGGGCGAGGGCGGCATGGTCGTGACCGACGATGCCGTCTACGCCGAGCGCCTGCGCATGTTCCGCACCCACGGCATCGTCAAGGAGCCGTCCTTTGCCGACGACGTGGGCGGGTGGTATTACGAAATGCGCGACCTGGGCTACAACTACCGCCTGACCGACATCCAAGCCGCGCTGGGCCTGGCGCAACTGAAAAAGCTCGATGCGTTCCTGGCCGCCCGTCGGCGCCTGGCCGCTTTCTACGACGAGGCGTTTGCGTCCGTGGAAGGCGTGGCGTTCATTGCTGAATCGGAAGGCGTGCGCTCGGCCTACCACCTGTATCCGCTGTTGTTTGCCATGGACGAGTTGACCTGCGACAAAAAGACGCTGTTTGCCGCGTTGCGCGCCGAGGGGATCGGCGTGCAGGTGCATTACATTCCGGTCAATGAGCAGCCGTATTATCGGGCGGCCGGATACGATCCGGCGCAAACGCCCGGGGCGCAGGCGTTTTACGCGCGCGAGATTTCCCTGCCGCTGTTCGCCGCCATGGGCGAGCCGGACGCGCGGGACGTGGTCGAGGCGGTGCAAAAGGTGCTGGCCGCTTTCAGGAGGTGACATGCGCAAGGTAATGGCGATTTTGGCTCATCCCGATGACGAGGTGCTCGGTTGTGGCGGGACGCTGGCCAAAATGACCGAAAATGGCGACCAGGTGCTGCTGTTGATTTGCGGCGAAGGTCTGACCGCCCGCACGAACGTCAACGTCGAGGAACTGCGGGCGCTGGATGAGGACCTGCAAAGCGCGGCGAAAATTCTGGGCGCGACCGACGTGTTTCATCTCGATTGGCCCGACAACTCCTTCGACAGCCGCGAGTTGCTGACGCTGGTTCGCGCCATCGAGGAAGTCGCCTTGCCCTTCGCACCCGATGTGGTCTTTACGCACCACGGCGGCGATCTGAACGTCGATCATCGCTACGTGCACGAGGCGGTGATGTCCTGCTTCCGCCCGCTGCCCGCGCGCCCGCGGCCGTTGTTGCTGGCCGTGGAGGTCGCTTCCAGCACCGGGTGGGCCGCGCCGACGCCGGACCGCCTCTTTCAGCCGAATTTCTTCTCCGAGGTGACCGAAACCTTGGAGCGAAAGATACAGGCGATGGCCGCCTACCGTACCGAAGCGCAGGTCTGGCCGCATCCACGCTCGCCCGAAGCGATTCGCGCCTGGGCGCAACGATGGGGCAGTCTGGTCGGAGTGGCGGCCGCGGAGCCGTTTATGGTGCTGCGCGGATTTTTCGAGTGACCGAAAAATCGGTGTTTTCTCACAGATTTTCTTATGCTTTAATGCGCCGCGAATAATGAATCCGGCAACTTAATCCAAACGACGGCGCGCGGCGGCGTATGCCGCTCAGGCAACGAGGCGTTTCCGCCGGGGCAAAAGACCATAACCGCGGGAGAGGCAAGTGAACCGGTTGACCCGTCCTTTCATCAAATGGGCGCTGATCCTCGTCATTTTCGCCACGGCGCAACCCTGGGCGTTGCCGACGTTGTCCTGGGCGCAGCAAACCGATGACGACCAACGCACCTCCTCTTTGCCGATCCCTTCGCTGAACACCGACCTGAGCGGGCAGGGCGCCGAAGCCTTGCAGGAAAGTATGCGCGAAGGCCTGATGAGCGCCGGCGAGGACATCGCTTTCGCCGGGCCGGTCGATCCGCAGCGGTACATCGTGGGCGTGGGCGATCGCTTCGTACTGCATTTCTGGGGCGAAAAGAACGAATCGGTTCCCTTGATCGTTTCGCCGGAAGGATTTCTGTTCGTGCCCAACATCGGCACGATCCGCGTGGCCGATAAACCGCTGGCGCAGGTCAAGGCCGAGGTCGGCGACAAGGTGCGGCGCATCTATCGCAACCTGAGCTTCGAACTGTTTTTGCAGACGCCGCGCAAGTTCAAGGTGCAGGTCATCGGGCTGGTGAAAAATCCCGGCGCCTACGTGGCCGACCCGACGATCCGCCTCGCGGAAATCCTGCGCGAGGCCGGCGGCTTCGTTGAGCGCGGCAGCGAGCGCCGCATCGAGATTCGCCATCGCGACGGCACCCGCGCTTTCGGCGATCTGGTCCGCTGGCGCCGCACCGGCGAGGATGTAAAAAATCCGACCCTGCGCGACGGCGATGTCATTCTCGTGCCGCCCATCGAAACGCTGGTGCACCTGCGCGGCACGACCGTCAAGCGCGGCGCGTACGAACTGCTGGACGGCGAAGACCTACACGACGTCGTCTTCTGGCTCGGCCTGGGCCTGACCTCCGAAACCAGTTTTCAGGACGAGGCGCAAATCGTGCGCATCGGCGACGACGAACGCCGGCGGGTGATCGTTTTCGATCTGGCCAAACTTCGGGAGGATCGCGCCTATGCGCGCGGCTTCGCCTTGCGTGACGGCGACATCGTCAGCATTCCCTCGATCGCCTTGATTCAAAATATAGTGCTGGTGCGCGGCGCGATTTTCGGCGTCGGCGAGGAGAGCCTGGCCAAGCGCAGCCGCATGGAAACCGAGGGACCCTTGCTGGAAACGACCGATACCTTCGAGCTGCGCGAAGGCGAGAAGGTGTACGACGTGCTGCAAAAAACCGGCGGCGTCACGCCCTGGGCCGATCTGACCAACTGTTACATCGAGCGTTCGGTCGCCGGACAGGCGGAGCCGCGGATCATCAACATCGATTTGAACAAGATGCTCATCGCCCGCGACTTTACCGACAACATCCCGCTGATGCCGGGCGATATCCTGAACATCCCCAGCAAGATCGATCGCGTGTTCGTCATCGGCGAAGTCGCCGTGCGCGGGTCGCAGGAATACCTTGCCAACCATCCGGCGCACGAATACGTCGGCCGGGCGGGCGGCCCGACCGCGCGCGCTTCGATGTGGCGCGCCAAGGTCATCCGGCGCAACGGGACCGAACTGGATTATGATCCGCAGATGGTGATTCAGCCGGGCGACACCATCCTCGTGCCGGAAACGCGCATGAAGTGGTGGCAGGACTATTGGACGATTCTGATCGGCGCGGCCACGCTGGCGCTGGCCGGTTTCACCGCGTACAACACGAGCAAGTAGGTGGGGCGACGATGACACTCATGAAGGAAATCCGGCGCACGCTCAGCGGCAATCGACAATGGATCGTCCGGGTGACCTTGTTGGTCACCGCGCTCTCCATGTTGCTGTGGCTGGTGCGGCCGACCACCTACCGCGCCGAAACGACGCTGATGCCCATCGAGGAGGACCAGGGGATGATGGGCATGGTTTCGGGCATGCTCAGCTCGACCGGCCTGGGCGGATTGATGCGGCAGATCGGCGGCAACACGGCCGTCGACCGGCTCAAGAATATGCTCAACAGCCGCACGCTGGCCGAGATGGTCATCGACAACGGGCAGTTGCCGCCGCTGATTCATCCGCGCAAATGGGACAAGGAAAAAGGCGACTGGAAAAATCCCCAGCGGCCGCCGAGTCGGCAGGAAACCGTCAAGTGGTTCCGCAACGACGTGGTCGCCGTCTGGGAAAGCGAAATGGGCTTGCTGCACGTGACGGTCACCTGGCCGGGCACGGCGGAAAAAACGGCGGAAATCGCCAACCTGATTCCGCAGTCGTTGGAAGCGTTCATCAACGAAACCAGCGTGTCGGTCGCGCGCAAGAATCGCGAATTCATCGGCGAGCGGCTGGACCAGGCGAAAACCGATCTGACCGCCAACGAAGAGGCGTTTCGCGAATTCCAGGAAGCGAACAAGATTTACAGCTTCGACGCGCAGGCGGAAACGGCGATGCAGACCGTCGCTCAATTGCAGGGACAGTTGATCGCCAAGGACGTCGAACTGGGCATGTTGCGGCGCTTCACCACCGGCGATAATCCGCGCGTGCGTTTGCTGCGCGGCGAGATCGCCGAGCTGCGCCGTCAGATCGAAAAGCTGGAGGGAAAACAGCCGGCCGACCCGAGTTCGTTCTTCCCCGCCTTGGCCGACGCGCCGACCTTGGGCGTGCAGTACATCCGCCTCAAGCGCGACTTGCTGATTGCGGAAAAGGTGTTCGAACTGCTGACGCAACAATTCGAACTGGCCAAGATCGAAGAGGCGCGCCGGCGTACGTTGTTTCAGGTGATCGACCGCGCCGACGTGCCCGAGAAACGCCACAGTCCGCTGTGGTGGGCGCATCTGCTCGGTGGCCTGGCGCTGGGATTCTTCGGCGCGCTGGGCGCCTTGCTGTGCGGGCCGGCGGTGACGAATTTCCTGCAGGATGCGCGTCGGCCGAACGCGACGCAAGCCTCAGCCAACATGGAAAAACGGAACGATTGACGTGGAATCGAAACTCGCGTTTTGCGCTGAATACAAATATCCGCCGGAATTGACCGACCTGCTGCGACGCATCGTGCAGGCGGCCGACGGCAAGGTCGTGCGCAGCCTGATCCTGTTGGGCAGCACCTCGCGCGGTGAATTTTCCTGGCACGGTCGCGACGGCCGCTTTCTTCCTTTGTCCGACATCGAATTGCTCGTGGTGACGCACGATCATTTTTCGGGCCGCCGGCAGCGCGACATGTTGCGTCAGTGGGAGGAGATCGAAACGAGCACCGGCGTGGATTCGCCGTCGTTTCATCTGGACTGTTCCTTTTTGAATTTGCGCAAACTGCGCACCCTGCCGACGATCTTCCGCACCTTCGAAACCAAGGTGACCGGCAAGGTGATCGCCGGCGAAAATCTGCTGCCGGAGATTCCGGACGTTTCGCTGGACAACATCGACTGGCGCGATCTGAACGAAATTCTCATCTGGCGCCTGTGGTCGATGTGGCTGTACATGCCGTTGCAGTTCATCGACCGGCGCGGCGAATTGCCGCCCGATCTGGATCGCGCCTTCGCCTACGTCATCGCCCGCAACCTGCTGGACCTGCCGTCGTGGATGCTGCCGCGCGCCGGCTACCTGCTCGCCGGCTTCGGCCCACGCCTGAGCAAGATGGCCGAAATCTGCGACGATCTGCCGTTGTGCAAGCAAATGAAAAGCGAGCTGCTGCCGCTGATGGACCGTTGTTACGCGATCAAGATGGGTCGCGAGGAACCGCAGGGCGCGCTCGCGTTGTATCGTCAGGCCTGCCGGGCATTCCGCCTGTGTTGGAGCGAACTGGCCGGCGGGCAGGCCGCCGACGATCGCGAACGGCCGATCAAACGCAACAGCCGCAAGCTGTTCGTCGACTGGCACTGGCGGCGCAAAGGGCACGAGGTGCGCACCATTTTAAAGAACCTCGATCACCTGTGGATCGGCCATTCCCTGATGTGGATGACGCGCCCCAAATACGGCCCGATGCTCAACCTGCTCATTCGTGTGCACCAGGCGGTCGAACAGCACCTGGACCGCAACGAGGACGAGGCCGCCGCCGATCTCGAAGCCGCTTACAATCACCTGCGCGGCTTCGCGCTGCGCGACAGCGTGATTCCCGGTTGGTCGGCGCTCTTGTTCGCCGACAAGGTCGCCAACCTGCGCCGCGTGTTTTTGCATTTCATGTACGACTACTTCCCCTCGGTGGCGGCGAAAAAGGATTATCTGGAGAATCTTCTGTGAGCGCGCCCCGGCCGGCGCTGATCGTTTTTCTCGACAGTCTGCCGCACCGCATCGTCCCGGCGATGCCCTTTCTCTCGACGCTGCCGTACGGACCGCTGCGCCCCGGCTTCGGCTATTCGATGAATATCAAGGCCGAACTGTTCGCCGGTCTGACGCCGGAGAAATTGGGCGTACTCGGTTCGTGGAATCCCACGCGGCGCGCGCCGTTGGCGCATCGTTTGTTGGGCTGGCTGTCGCCGTTGGACAACTTCGCCTTTACCGCGCGCTGGCTGCGGCGGCTGGGCAATCGCGCGTTTCGCCGCCCGTTGGCCTGGGTGCCGTTTCATTTGCTCAAGTACTTCGCGCACTACGAGGTGAACGCGTACCAGCGCGAGTTTCCGCACCCGACGATCCTGCAGACGCCCGGCGCGCAGCGGTTGTTGTACCGCGATTTTCCGCCCGGGCCGCAGCGCGACGAGGCGTTGTTTGCGACGGCGGCCGCGCGGGTGGACCGGGTCGAATCGCTGTTGTTCGTCGCCAGCGCCGACCTGGATCACACCGGCCATCTGCACGGAGTGGGCGCGCCGGCGTACATGGAGAAAATCGCCGCCCTCGACGCCGCGCTGGCCCGGTTGGTCGAAGCATGGCGCGCGCGTTTCGCCGACGCGCCGGTCGTCGTGCTGTCGGACCACGGCATGTCGAACGTGACCGCGGGGATCGACCTGGCGATCGAGCGGCGTTTCGGACCGATGCGCCCGGACCGCTACCTGGCCTCGCTGGACGCGACGATGGTGCGCTTCTGGTTTCGCGACGCAACGCTGCACGATGAAATCGCCGCCTATCTTGCCGAGCAGCCGCACGTCACGGTACTCAACGAGGCGCAGCGCGCGACGTTCGGTTTGCGCGCCGAACATCTCGGCGAGTTGATCGCGCTGCTCGACGAGGGGCGGGTGGTGTGCCCCAGTTTTTATTTCCGCGAGCCGCCGGCGGGCATGCACGGCTATCACCCGGACGCGCCGGGGCAGACCGCCGTGTTCGCCGCGCACAACGCGCCGACGCCGTTGCCGCCCAGCGTCGCCGAGGTTTTCCCTTATTTGCAGGCGTTGTTGGGGCGGGGGAGCGACGGATGATTCGCCGCCACCAACAAGCGCTGTTCGCCGTGCTCGATCGCGGCGTGGCCGCCACCGCCGGGCTGATGGTCATCTTCGCGCTGACGCGTTTGCTGGGCGCGAAGTTGTACGGCGTGTTCATTCTGGCCGAGACGATTCAGATTCTGCTGGCGCTGGCGATCGAGCAATCGCCCGGGCAGGCGCTGATTTTCCTGACCGCGAACAAGGACGACGAAAACGCGTTCAACGATGCCCTGCGTTCGGTGCTCTGGGTCAAGCTGCTGACGTTCCTCGCGCTGTATGCGTTGCTGGAGCTCGTCGCGCCGTGGATCGCCGCCGCCTTCGACGAACCGCAGTTGACCGCCTTGTTGCGCGTTTTGCCGCTGAGCACGGCGGGTCTGATTTTGCTGGGCACCGCCAACCAGGTGCTGACCGTGCGCCAACGGTTGCAGATCGTGGCGCGCAACGACGCGTTGATGTTCGCCTGTCTCGCTTTTTTCTTCGCCGGCGGCTGGCTGCTGGGGCTGATCGACTCGCCGCTGAGCGGCATGATCGCGCTGGTGCTCGGCCGGTTGGCCGCGGGCGCGTTGGCGACGCTGAGCGTTTTGCCCGTGTGGCGCAACGCGCTGTGGGGCGTGCGCGCGACGCACGTGCGCGAGGCGTTGCGTTTCGGCGTGCTGAGCCTGGCCAACACGCTGGGCGTGTTTGTTTACACCAAGGCCGACATCCTGCTGTTGGGCCTGCTGGCGAGCAAAGCCTCGGTCGGCGTGTACGGCGCGTGCGTGGCCGCGTTGGCTTACTACCGCGTGGTGGCCGACGCGATGAACCTGATCGTCTTTCCGCGCATTGCCGCGCGGCGCGAGGAAGCGCCGGAGACCGTGCGGCGGTCGGTGGCCAAGCTATATGCGGGCGGCGTCGCCTTCGGCGTGGCGATGGGCCTGCCGGCCAGTCTGGCGATCTTTTATTATCACGAAACCCTGTTGCGGCTGGTTTTCGGCGAGGAGTACGTCGCCGGCGCGGCCGTGTTGATCGTCTTCGGCGTGTGGGGGTTGCTGCTGCCGTTTTACCGGCTGGCCGGTTCGGTGCTCAACGGCCTGGGGCATCCGGGCGACAACGCGAAAACCACGCTGCTGGTCGGCGCGATCAACGTGGCGCTGAACGTGCCGTTGATTCTCTGGCTGGATATGTTCGGCGCGGCGCTGGCGAGCATCGCATCCAACGTGATCGGCATGACGCTGCTCGTGCGGCACGTCGTGCGCCGGACGGCTCACTCGTAGTGCAGCGCTTCGATGGGGTCCAATTGCGCGGCTTTGCGCGCCGGGTAGACGCCGAAGAAAATGCCCACGCCCACGGAAAAACCGACCGCCAGCACGATCGAGCTCAGCGAGAAAGCGATGGGCAGCGCGTCGGTGAGACGACCCACCAACATCAATAATCCCACCGCCAACGCGATGCCGATGATGCCGCCCAGGACCGAGAGCGTCATCGCCTCGATGAGGAACTGGCGCGAGATGTCGCGGTTGCGCGCGCCCAGGGCTTTGCGCACGCCGATCTCCCGCGTGCGCTCGCGCACCGAGACGAGCATGATGTTCATGATGCCGATGCCGCCCACGAGCAGGGAGATCGCCGCGATGCCGATGGCGGCGAAGAAGATCGAACCGGTCAGGCTGTTGTAGCTGCGCATCAGGCTGTCGCGCGTGACCAGCTCGAAGTCGTCCTCCTGGGTCAGCTTGAGTTTGTGGCGTACGCGCATCAGGGCGCGCACTTCGTCCATGGCGCGCGCGAGCGGCACGCCTTCCTTGGCCTTGAGCGTGATTTCCAATTGGTCGCGTATGTTCCACTTGCGCAGGTAGGCGCCCAGCGGGATGGCGACGAAGTTGTCGCGGCTCTGGCCGAAAATCGAACCGAGGTGTTCGACCACGCCGATCACCCGGTAGCGGTCGGAGCGCACGCGGATGGTGCGCCCGATGGGCGAGCCGTAGGGAAAGAGGCGTTCGACGACGTCCCAGCCCAACACCGCCACGCGCGTGCCGGACATGGCTTCGCGCGGCGTGAAGTTGCGGCCCATGTCCAAGGTCATGCCGGAGACGGGAATGTAGTTGTCGGTCGTCGCGGCGATGCCCACGGTCGGGTCGGTTTTGTTGCCGCCGCCGCGGATGGTTTCGCCCCACCATTGGTAGACCATCGGGCTGACCGTATCCAGCGAATGGCAATTTTTGCGGATCGCGTCGGCGTCCTCGAGCTTCAGGTCGGCGCGGCGGCGATATTTCCCGTGGTCGAAGGTGATCACGATCGCCGGATATTTTTGCAGCGTGAACACGTTGGAGCCGAAGCGATTGAACTCCTTGGCGACGATCTGGTTGATGCCGCCGACCACCGTCATCATCGCGATGACCGTCGCCACGCCGATGATGATGCCCAGGCTGGTCAGGCCCGCGCGCAGCTTGTTGGCGGCGATGGCGCGCATGGCGACCTTGATGTTTTCCCAGAGGCTGATTTTGCGATGCACTTGCGGATTATTCATGCTGCAACGCCTCGATGGGATTTTTCCGCGCCGCCGCCCGCGCGGGGAACAGGCCGAAGAAGATGCCGACCGCGCAGGAGAAGCCGACGCCCAGCAGCACGCTCCAGCCTTCCACCGAGGCGGAAAGGGGCGTTAGTTTGGCGACGAGTTTCGCCAGCGCCGCGCCGAAGGCCACGCCGAACACGCCGCCGATACCCGCGATGATCGCCGCTTCGAGCAGGAACTGGACGAGGATCCAGCGCCGGCGCGCGCCCAGGGCTTTGCGGATGCCGATCTCCTTGGTGCGCTCGGTGACCGAGACGAGCATGATGTTCATGATGCCGATGCCGCCCACCAGCAAGGCGATGGCGGCCACGGCGATCATCGCCGCGTACAGCCCGCCGGTCAGTTTGTCGTACATGCTCTTGAGCGCGTCGATCTGGTTGATCGAAAAGTTGTCCGGCTTGTCCAGCGGCAGCTTGCGCACGCGACGCAGGATGCCGGTCAGCTCGTCGATCGCCGCGTCGATTCGCGTCGGATCGGTCACGCGCACGATGATCGAAAATCCCCGGTGGCGGCCGGAAAACAGACCGGTGAAGGTGCTGAAGGGAATCAGAACGAAGTTGTCCAGGTTGCTGTCGAAGAAGTCGCCGCGTTCGTTGATCACGCCGATGACCAGGAAACTGTGGATGCCGATGCGGATGTGCTCGCCCAGCGGATTGCGCGGGCCGAACAGCTTTTCGGCGATGTCGTGGCCGATCATGCAGACCTGGCGCGAGCGCTCGTCGTCCAGCGGCAGGAAGTTGCGGCCGATCACCGGATAGAATCCGCGAATGGCGGCGTACTGGTAGTTGGCGCCGTTGATCTCGACCTTTTCGAGTTTTTTGTTGCGCCACTTGACCGTCTGGCGGGTGCGCGTTTGCGGACTGATCCCGTCGATCAATTTGGCATCGCGCTCGACGGCGTCGTATTCCTTCCAGCCGATGTCCGGAAAGTTTTTGAACTTCTGCCAGTCGTTGTTGGCCCAGGGGAATTTCTGGATGTACAGCGAGCCCTGTCCGAAGGCGGCCAGTTCGCTGGCGAAAGCGTCGTTGAGCCCTTCGACGATCGAGACGATGGCGATGACCGTGGCGATGCCGATCACGATGCCCAGCGTGGTCAGCAGGCTGCGCATCTTGTTGGCGCGCAGGGCGGTGACGGCGATTTTCAGGCTTTGCCAAAATGCGTTCATCGCGGATCCGGATTGATTTCGTCAGCCTCGATCTTGCCGTCGCGCAGGCGGATGATGCGGTGCGCGTAACGGCTGATGTCGTCCTCGTGCGTGACCAGCACGATGGTGTTGCCCGCCTGGTGCAGGTCTTTGACCAGGGACATGATTTCGTAACTGGTTTTGGTGTCCAGGTTGCCGGTCGGTTCGTCGGCCAGGATGATGCTCGGCTTGTTGATCAGCGCGCGCGCGACGGCCACGCGTTGACGCTCGCCGCCGGACAGTTCGTTGGGCTTGTGCTTGTAGCGTTCGCCCAGGCCGACTTTGACCAGCGCTTCCTTGGCCAGTTGGTGCCGTTCGTGCGTCGGCACGCCGGCATAGATCAGCGGCACCTCGACGTTGGCCATGGCGGTCATGCGCGGCAGCAGGTTGAATGTCTGGAAGACGAAGCCGATCTTGCGGTTGCGAATGTCGGCCAGCTCGTCTTCGGTCAATTGATCGACCTGCTCGCCGTCGAGCGTGTAGGTGCCGCCGCTGGGCGTATCCAGGCAGCCCAGCAGGTTCATCAGCGTCGACTTGCCCGATCCCGACGGGCCCATGATGGCGATGTACTCGCCCTGCGCGACATCCAGGTTCACGCCGTTGAGCGCATGCACTTCCTGCAGACCGAGTTGGTAAACCTTATGCAGATCGCGGCATTGAATCAGGGGCATGGGCGTTCCTACTCTCCCGGCTGACCGGGTTTGCCTTCGGGCTCGATTTCCAGCAGATCGTTGGGCTTGAGTTCGCGGTTGAGCGTTTTGAAACTGCCGCAGACGATCTCCATCCCTTCGGCGACCTGTTCGCCTTCGATCTCGATCTGAGTTTCCGAACTGATGCCCGTGGTGATCCACACCGGCACGGCGCGATTGTCTTTGATGGCGAACAGCAATTCCTTGAGTCGTTTGATGCTGCCGGGGGCTTCGGCCGGTGCGGTTTTCTCCGTCGCTTCCTCCGTCGCGGCCGGAGTCGCTTCCTCGTTCGCAACGGGCGTCGGGGAGGCTTCTTCGGGCTTTTTATCCTTGTTCTCTTCCTTGGCCAGTTGCTGCGGATCGCGCATGGTGACGCACTGGATCGGCACGTGCAGCACGTCCGCTTTTTTCTCGGTGACGATGTCGGCGGTCGCGCTCATGCCGGGACGAATCTGCGCGGTGTCGCCATCCAACAGGACTTTGACCTGGAAGCTGACGGTTTCCTCCTGCAGGCCCTGCGAGGAGACGGTGGCGCTGCCGGCGATCTCGATCACCTTGGCCTGGAATTTGTTGTCCGGGAACGCGTCGAGCTCGACGGTGGCGTCGTCGCCGATTTCGATATCCACGATGTCGGCTTCATCGACGTCGACCGTGGCCACGAAATGGTTGGGATCGGAAACGATCATGATCACGTCGCGCGTGAAGGTGCTGCCGATGGCGATTTCGCCTTCCTCTTTCTTTAAGGATGTCACCACGCCGTCGATCGGCGAACGGATGACCGTCTTGCTCAACTCGTTGCCGCTGATTTGCAGACCGGCGTTCGCGTTGCGGATATTGTCCTTCGCCGCCTTGAGCGCCGCCTTGGCGACCTTGAATTCGGTTTCGCTGACTTCCAGCGCTTCCTGGCTGATCAGCTTCTGCTTGAAAAGCTCTTGGCTGCGCGCAAAGGAACTGGCGGCCAGATCGTGCTGCGCCTTGGTGCGCGCCAGTTCGGTTTTAGCCACTTCCAGCAGCGAACGCGCCTGGTCGTGGCTGGCGGCGTAGCGCTGATTGTCCAGGGTGACCAGCACCTGGCCCTTTTCCACGTGTTCGCCTTCGCGCGTGTTGATCTTGGTGATTTCCCCGGCGATATTCGCGCTGATTTCCACTTCCACCGCCGGATTGACGCGGCCGGAGGCCGAAACGACCTGGGTCAATTCGCCCTTGGCCACCTTGCCGGTCTGCACCATGACTTTGGGTTCCTGCAAGGCGCTGTAGACGATTAAAACGGTCAGGCCGACGACCGCGAGCACGAGAATGCGGAACCACCATTTCCGGTAAAAACGTTTCTTTGCCTTTTTCGCCATGTTTGATTTCACCCTTCGCCAGCGGGGGAAGGGAAATGCGGGTCGGTTACTGATCCTCTTGCGGCTGCTGATCGTCGAAAATAATTCGTTTGAGATCCTTGACGCGGACCATGACCTGTCCCATTTCCGCCATCCCGTAACAACGCGCTAAACTTTTGAAGCGCAGTTTCTTATCCTTGCCCTCGCGAAAGGTCACCTGGCCCCACGTGTATCCGGCCGTCCCCGGATAAAACTCGACTTGCTTGATCTTGGCAAAATCGAGCGTGATGCGCATCTCTCCCAGGTACCCTTTGACCGAGGTTTTTCCTTCGCAATGCATATGACTTACGTGCAGCGTCGTCATCGAGCGATCCACGACGGTGCCGGTGAAATTCTTGGCCGGCGTGCGCGGAGTATCGGACCCGGTCAGCCCGTTATCGCCCATTCCCAGCAAGGCCAGTGCGGCGATCAGCAGCAGCGGCACCAACGCTTTTTTGGGCATTCGCCTTCTCCTTTCGCCTGGTAGAAAAGCGGAATCACGGTAGACCAGCGCCCTTGCTCTGTCAAGATACAGACAAGTTATGAGCGGAAAAAGTTCTTGAAAAAATCCGGGAAATTCACGTCTTTTCGATTTTTCAAATAATCTCACTTTTGAAGGGTAAATTCCGATGGACAAGAGCAAAAGAAATTGGTATGCGAATATCACGGGATATGCAAGCAGGCCGGTCGGCTTGAATTAATGCCGATCGCACGTTCCGCGAGCAAACGAATATCGCTGATGAATGAGCCGGGGTTCTCCTCCCGGCGATCCTGCAGGCCGCGGCGTTGGCGAAGCCCGCGCTGAAGTTCGTCCACAAATTCCCCTCAGCCGAATCGTGATTACCTTGCTCCTATGGGACGAACCACAGAAAAATACCGGGAGGCGAGAAAATGAATCACGAATGGAGCGAAAAGTTCTACAAACGAGCACAGGATGTTCTGGTCGCCGGCGCCGGTTCGTCGATGCGCTCGCTTGAGCAGGTCGGCGGAACGCCGATTTACATGCTGGCCGGCGACGGAGCGCGCATCACCGATCATGACGAGAACGTTTACCTCGATTACATGGGGTCCAACGGGCCGTTGATTCTGGGACACGCGCATCCGCAAATCGTTTCCGCGATGAAACTGTCCGCCACACGCGGCACCACGCTGGGCGCCAACAGCGGCATCGAGGTCAAACTGGCGAAAAAGATCGTCGAGTTGATGCCCTCCATTAAAAAGTTGCGCTTTGTGAATTCCGAAACGGAGGCGACCACCAGCGCGATACGCCTGGCGCGCGGCGTGACCGGTCGGGAAAAGATCATCCTTTTCGCCGGCAGCGATCACGGCAACGCCGATCCGTTTCTGGCTCGTTACGGCGCGGATCGCGGCGAGGCGATCCGCTTGGGCGTGCCCACCGGCACGGCGCAGGAAACGCTCATCGCCGATTACAACGACCTGGAAGGCGTGCGCAAACTTTTCGAGAAATACGAAGGGCAAATCGCCGCGGTGATCGTCGAGCCGGTAGCGGCCGACATGGGCGTGGTGCCGCCGGTCGTCGGTTTTCTGCCCGGCCTGCGCGATCTGTGCTCGCGGCACGGCGCACTGCTGATCTTCGACGAGGTGACCACCGGTTTTCGTGTCGCGCAGGGCGGCGCGCAGGCGCTGTACGGCGTCGCGCCCGATCTGACCTGCCTGGGGAAGATCATCGGCGGCGGCCTGCCCGTCGGCGCTTTCGGCGGTTCCGCCGAGTTCATGGATCAACTGGAACCGCTGGGAACGGTGGCGCAACGAGGCGCGCATTCGGGCAATCCCATGGCCATGAGCGTGGGCCTGACGGTCTTGGATCTGCTCACCGAGTCGCTTTACGACGGCCTCGAACAGAAAGCGGCCCGCCTGGAAGAGGGGTTGCGGGAGGCGGCGGCCAAAGCGCGCGTCGATGTGCAAATCAATCGCACCGGCTCGATGATGTCGCTGTTCTTTGCCGATCACGCGGTGTGGAATCTGGCTTCGGCGCGCGCCGTCGATGTGGAACGGTACGCCCGCTTTTTCCATGCGATGCTGGAGCAGGCCATCTATCTGCCGACGTCGCCCTGGGGCGCTTGGTTTCTGAGTGCGGCGCACACCGACGAGCAGGTGGCCGCGACGATCCAGGTGGCGGGAAAGGCCTTTAAAAAGGCGCGTTGAGCTGCGATCCTTTGCTTGACAGAATGGGGGCGGGCGTGGCAGTTTATCGGCGCTTGCGCCCCCATAGCTCAGGCGGATAGAGCACCGGATTCCTAATCCGGGTGCCGCAGGTTCAAGTCCTGCTGGGGGCGTTTTTCTTTTTTGATTCATCAACATGTGCCAGTTGATTGATTTTATTGGCAGTTTTTTCATTTTTTTTTCGAAAACCGGTGTACATGGCGAATCGGATGGTTAGGGTAAAACAAGAAGTGATTCCAATATGTTGCGTTTCGAAAACGATTTGCGGATTCTATTGTTATTTAAAGTATTTATTGCAATGAACGCAGGAGTTTAAAAGAACGTTTAAAACAGGACAAAACAAATTCAAAAAATAAATTAGTTTACCGCTTGACAGGATAATAGCTAACTATGCACAATAAAAGCGATAACTCAGAAAAACCTATGCTGACGAGGGGGATGGGTATGAACAAATCAGATCTGATTGAAGCGCTGTCCAAACAGGCAGGCATCACTCTGAAACGTGCCACGGAAGTGGTGGATCTGATTTTCGATATGATGACCGAAGAACTGATAAAAGGAAATCGTATCGAGATTCGCGGCTTCGGTAGCTTCGTCAACAAAGAATACAAACAGTACACCGGCCGCAATCCTAAAACGAAAGAAGCGATCAACGTGCCGCCCAAACGGTTGCCCTATTTCAAAGTCGGTAAAGAATTGCGTCAGCGCGTCAACCTGACCGAAAGCTGATATCGACGCGTATTTTCCTCTCGTTTTCCATTGCTCACGACCGCGATCTGCTGTAAATAAAAGTTCGTTCAAAAACCTCGTGCAACCAAAATTCACAACGCAGGACCAAGAAAATGAAAATTCACGAGTATCAAGCCAAGGAACTGTTCGCCAAGTACGACGTTCCGGTGCCCAAAGGCGTGGCCTTGTCCAGCCATTGGGAATCTTACGATGCGGCGTTGGAAGTTGGCGGCGATACATTTGTAATTAAGGCGCAGATCCACGCCGGCGGACGCGGCAAGGCCGGCGGCGTCAAGCTGGCGCATTCTCCGGATGAAGTGGCGGAAATCGCCGAACAGATGCTCGGCCAAACGCTGGTGACGAAACAGACCGGCCCGGAAGGCAAACAGGTCAAGAAGATCCTTGTTTCGGCCGCTGTGAATATCGACAAGGAGTATTACCTGGCCATTCTGGTCGATCGCAAGGTGAAGCGTCTGGCGATCATGGCCAGCACCGCCGGCGGCATGGACATCGAGCAGGTGGCCGACGAGCATCCCGAAAAAATTCAACTCGAGCACGCGCAGTACAACTGCCAACTGTTTCCCTACACCGCGCGAAAAATCGCTTACGGTTTGGGTTTTCGCGGCCGGCTGGCGCGGGAATGCGCGCGGATCATCACCAATTTGCACCGCCTGTTCATGGAAAAGGATTGCACGCTCATCGAGGTCAATCCGCTCGTGCTGACCCATGAGGGCAGCCTGTTGTGCGTCGACGCCAAGATGGACATCGACGACAACGCCCTGCCGCGTCATCCCGAGTTGCGCCGGCTGCGCGATTTCGAGGAGGAAAACAATCTGGAAATTCTGGCCCGTCGTTACGGCGTCGATTACGTCAAACTCGACGGGCAGATCGGCTGCATGGTCAACGGCGCCGGTTTGGCGATGGCCACGATGGACGTGATCAAGCAATACGGCGGCGAGCCCGCGAATTTCCTGGACATCAAAGGCAGCGCGAGCAAGGAAAACGTGGTCAAGGCTTTCAAGCTGCTCACCGCCGACCGTCACGTCAAAGCCCTGTTGATCAACATCTTCGGCGGCATCGTGCGCGGCGACATGGTCGCGCTCGGCATCCTCGAAGCAATGAAGGAAGTGGAAGTGAACATGCCGGTCGTCGTGCGTATCGAGGGCACCAACGCCGAGGAGGGGCGGCGCATGCTCGCCGAATCGTCTTACAAATTCATCCTGGCCGACGGACTGGCCGAAGCGGCCCGCAAGGTCGTGGCCGTCTTGCCCGGAGGTGACCGATGAGCATCTTCGTCGATAAAAGCACGCGGGTCGTCGTCCAGGGCATCACCGGCCGCGAAGGAAGTTTTCACACGCGTCAGTGCATCGCTTACGGCACGCAGGTGGTCGCGGGCGTCACGCCGGGCAAGGGCGGGCAAAAGATGGACGACGTGCCCGTGTTCAACACCGTCGCCGAGGCGGTTGCGGAAACCGGCGCGAACACCAGCCTGATTTTCGTACCGCCCGATTTCGCGCCCGACGCGATTCTCGAAGGCACCGACGCGGGCCTCGAATTGATCGTGTGCATCACCGACGGCATTCCCACCATGGAGATGCTCAAGGTCATGCACGAGGTGACCTGCGCGGCGACGCGGGTGATCGGCCCCAATTGCCCGGGCATCATCACGCCGGGCCAGGCGAAGGTCGGCATTTTGCCGGGGCACATTCATCTGCCGGGGAACGTCGGGGTGATCAGCCGCAGCGGAACTCTCACCTACGAGGTGGTGTCGCAATTAACAAAGCTGGGCATCGGCCAGTCGACGTGCCTGGGCATCGGCGGCGACGCGGTGATCGGCACCGATTTCGTCGATTGCCTCAAGGCTTTCGAGCACGACCCGGAGACCAAGGTTGTGTTGATGATCGGCGAGATCGGCGGACAAGCCGAGGAAACCGCCGCCGAGTACATCGGTTTGAACGTGACCAAACCGGTCGTTTCCTTCGTCGCCGGGTTGTCGGCGCCGCCGGGAAAACGAATGGGTCACGCCGGGGCGATCATTTCTGGCGGAAAGGGTACGGCTCATGCTAAACTGGAGGCACTGCAGGCTGTGGGGGTTCATGTGGTACAGGATCCCTCGCAAATCGGTTTGACCGTCAAGGATGTGCTGGCCGGTCTTTAAACGAAAGGAAGTCGCCCCTTGCGCCGGATAACTCTGATTGCTCTACTTGTGATGTTGTTTGCCGTGGGATCCGCCGAAGCGAAGGGTTGGAACGCCACCTATCAAACCCGGATCATCGACGCCGCGTTGCGTTTTTCTCCCGCCGGATTGTCCGGTCGTCTGGACACGAGCGCGCCCGCCGTGCAAGCGGCGGTGGAGCGGGCCGCGGCGCAGGATTCGGTCGCGGTGCAGCAGCGGTTCGACGAAGCGGTGAACATCCTGCGCGAAAACGGCGCCGATAAAAACGAAGCCCTGTTCAACCTGGTCTGGCTGGCCATGAGCGTGACCGAAGCGATCGAGCCGGTGGCCGCGCCGACCTTCTTCGACAAAGTCGACCAGAGCCCGGCGATCGCCCACGCGCGCTTCGACGGCTATCACGAGATCAAAAACGTCACCGGTTTCCTGGCGCTGGTCGCCAAGACCGCGCAGCCGCGGCTGGAGAACATCTCCAACCAGGTGGTCGGCGACGACCGGGCGCTGGCCAACGATCTGACGCAACTGTTCAACCTGTCGGTCAACGCGGTCGTCGATCTTTGGGCCACTGCCGCCAAGCAGGCCGAGGGGGCGTTGGATCAACCGCAGCCGTTGGGCGCCAGTGCGCTTCCGCCGGTGACCGACAGCGTATTCAGCCCGGATGTGCAAATCGATTTGAGCGCCGACATGACGCGGTTCGTCGAGCAAGGGCGGAGCCAGGGCGTGCTGGCGCCGTTGAAAATCGAGTCCGCCACCGCGGCGGCCGGCGACGACGATAACGAATTCGTTTTCGACGAAGGCGTTTCGATCACTTCCGACGAAGCGCAGGCCGGTGCGAATCAGTTGGCCAACTCCGACGTGCAGGTCGATTCCGGCGGCGTGGATCGGCTCAAGGGACTGGACGAGGAGGCGCTGGCCGCCTTGAAAAAACTGGGCATCGACGTGGCCAGCAACCACCGCGAATTTCACGGCACGCGCGGCGGCGTCAAGCCGGGCCAGAGCCTGCGCGTCGGCGAACTCGAAATCAACCTGGGCAACCTCTCGTCGGTCGAGATCGGCGGTCGCGAACAGCGGCAGGTGTACATGCAACTGAGCGACAGCGCGTTGGGCACCGGCGCTTCCGGCGGGCACTTGAATCAGAAGGTCGTCGGCGCGGTCTTCAACGCCAACGTCGGCGCGTTCAAGACCTGCTTCGAGCGGCGGCTGCGCGAACGCCCCGATCTTTCCGGGCGTGTGTTCGTCGAGTTCGTGATCAATCTTGAGGGCGTGGTTTCGTCGGTGAAGATTCTGGAGAACACGACCGGCGACGAGATGTTCGGCGATTGCCTGTTGCGCCAGGTGCAGCGGCTGCGCTTTCCCCCGCCGACGGGCGGCGAGGTGACCTTCGTCTTCCCGTTCATCTTCGAACAGTCTTACGGTTTTTAAACGAAAAAGCCGCACCGGTTTCGGCGACGAAAACGCGGCGCGGCCCAGGTGCGTTTATTTCGCGGGCAGCGCGGCCACTTTGTCGTAGAGTTCCTGATCCAGCGGATCCACGCAGATCATCGTGCCCGCCCCGTTTTCCTGCGTGCCCAGCACATAGGCGATGTTCAGGTCGTGCGTGAGGAAGATCGCCTTGAGGAACGGCGAAGCCTGCTCGTTCGTGTACTTGACCAGGAAATTTTTGATCAACCGCGGATGGTGGAACAGTCCGGCCATTTGCTGTCCGTCCTGTCCGTTCAACACGGCGTTGGCGAAGGTTTTCGTATCGATTTTCTTGAAGACCGATTTGGTCGGTTCGCCGGGCAGAATGATCCGCACGAAGGGATAGCCGACCTGCCGGAAGTTCTGCATTTGCTGCTCGTCGGTCTGCGCTTCGAAAAGGCTCACGCGCCCGTCGTGATCCAGATCACGTTCGGCGTACACCTGCTCCTGCTGAAGCAGCGCCTGCTGGTTGGCGTTTTTCGCCTGGAGAACATCGTGATACAGGCTGGCGACGAAAAAGGCGACGCTGACGATCAACGCCAGGATCAGCAGCAGGTCTTCGGTCCGCTCGAACTTCTTCTTATGGTGCTCGCACAAGTAGCGCGGCTGGATCCCGAACATGCTGAAACGTTTGACGGCCACGTGCTTGGCCGGCGATTGACAATGGGCGCATTGGGCCATGGGGACGACAACCCTCCATCGATTGTTGTGATAATTACATAGCAATTCTCGCCGACAGTTGCAACAGGGCATTGACGGGGTATCCTTTTTTACCGAGCCCGAACTTGACACCCCCAAGAGCTTACACCTACAATCTTGGCAACTTTCATAAGTTTTTTCGAGGAATTGCACATGGCCAGCATCGAATCCAAGACCGGCACCTTTCAAAGCGCCGACAAATCGCAGATTTTCTATCGTCACTGGCCGGTTGCCGACGCCAAGGCCGTCGTGGTGATCTGTCACGGCCTGGGCGAGCACGGCGACCGTTACGGCAATCTGGTCGACCGGATCGTCCCCGCCGGCTATGCCGCTTTTGCGCACGATCATCGCGGGCACGGCAAGTCCGCCGGGTTGCGCGGCCATGTCGACAGCTTCGACCTGTTCCTCAACGACGTCTACCGGATGATCGCCATGGCGCGCGAAGACTATCCGGAAAAGAAGATTTTCCTGCTCGGTCACTCGATGGGCGGCCTGATGGTGCTGGCTTACGCGCTGCGGCATCCGGACACCATCGACGCGGTGATCGCCAGCGGCTCGGCGCTCAAGCTGGCCGTCGAGGTGCCCAAGCTCAAGGCGGCCATGGGCAGCCTGATGGCGAAAATCTGGCCGACGCTGTCGTTGTCCAACGAGCTGGACCCGAATTTGATCTCCCACGATCCGGAAGTCGTGCGCGCTTACGTCGCCGATCCGCTGGTGCACGATCGCGTGACCGCGCGCTTCTTCCAGGAATTTACCGACACGATTTACAAAACCAACCTCGGCGCCGCGGCGTTGACCATGCCGCTGCTGATGTTCCATGGCGGCGACGATGCGATCTGCCACCCCGACGGCACGCGCGCCTTTTTCGAACTTGCCGGCAGCAAAGACAAGACCTGCGAAATTTTTAACGGCCAATACCACGAAGTGCTCAACGACCTGGACAAGGACAAGGCGCTGGACCTGATTCAGCGTTGGCTCGACGAGCACGTGGTCGGCTAGTTAGTGGAGGAATGAGTGTACACCCTCGGCCAACTCTTAACCGATCGGGCGAAGAAATACTCGGATCGTACTTTTTGTCTGTTCGAAAACGAAGCGCTCAGCTACGCCTCGATGGAGGCCACCGCCAACGCGATGGCGCACGGTCTGATCGAACAGGGGTGCAAACCGGGCGATAAAATCGCGGTGCTGCTGCCCAACATTCCCGAGTGGCTGATCACCTTTTTCGCCGTGGCCAAGGCCGGCGCGACGGTCGTGCCGATCAACAGCCTGCTCAAACGCGAGGAGGCGCAATTCATCCTCAACAACAGCCAGGCCAACAAGCTGATCACCATTCCGCATTTCGTCGACCAGTTGCGCGCCATCCGCAACGAGATGGAGCACCTCAACGACATCTACGTCGTCGCCGACGAGGCGCCGCGCGGCATGAAGATCTTCGACGAACTGCTTGCCGAACGTGAGGATCCGCCGCAGGTGGAGATCAAGGGCGACGATATCGCCGGCATCATTTACACCTCGGGCATGACCGGCCATCCCAAGGGCGCGATGCTTTCGCACCGCAACTACCTGGCCAACGCCGAGAAGATCGTCGCGGCGATGAAGATGAACGAGCGCGACCGCTTCATGAACATCCTGCCGATGTTCCACGTCAACGCGCAATTGGTTGCGTTTCTCTCGCCGTTGTACGCCGGTGGCTCGATGGTGCTCATGCGCGGATTTTCGCCGCGCGAATTTCTGCCCGCGCTCGATCGGTACAAGGCCACGGCCTTCGTCGGCGTGCCGACGGTCTACGCCATTCTCAACGAACTGCCCGACGCGGAAAAATACGACCTGTCCTCGCTGCGCTTCTGCGTTTGCGGCGCGGCTCCGATGAAGGTCGACGTCTTCGAAAGGTTCGAGGAAAAGTACAACGCGAAGATCATCGAAGGCTACGGCCTGTCCGAAGCGACCTGCGCGACCAGCATCAACCCGATCGACGGCAAACGGAAAATCGGTTCGATCGGCCTGCCGCTGCCGGGCGTGGACATGAAAATCATCGACGACTCCGACAACGAAGTCCCGCAGGGCGGCGAGGGCGAGATCGTCATTCGCGGCGAACTGGTGATGAAGGGCTACTTCAAAGACGACGAGGCCACGCAGGATACGTTGCGCGACGGTTGGCTGTACACCGGCGACATCGGCTACGTCGACGAGGACGGCTACTTCTTCATTCGCGGCCGCAAAAAGGACATGATCATCCGCGGCGGCGAAAACATCTATCCGCGCGAAGTCGAGGACGTACTGATCACGCATCCGGACGTGCTGGAAGTCGCCGTGGTCGGCAAGACCGATCCGATTTGGGGCGAGGAGGTCGTCGCCTACATCGTGCCGCAGGAAGCCAAAACGCCCAGCCGCACGCAGATCCGTGAATACTGCCGGCAGCACCTGGCCGATTACAAATGCCCCACGCGCATCGTATTCGTCGATAAGATGCCCAAAACCGCCTTGATGAAAGTGCGGCGCTGGGCGTTGCGCGATGAGTAGGACGACGCCGATCCGACAGTCGAGAAAAAGATGATTCGTCATTTTTGCCGCTTTTGCCATTCCCATCATCGTGCGTTTCTGCCGTTGATTCACCGGCTGTTCGACGAAGGATTTTCGCTGATCGGGCAACGAGCGGACGAGCGACGGGTGCTCAACGATTCGCTCAACGAACTGCGCGACGATCTCGAACAAGCCGTCGCCACGCTGGAGAGCTTCAGCCGCGATCGCGACGGCCTGCTGGCGTTGACGCTCGACGAGCGTACGCTGGTGCGCATCGATTACGCGCTGGACTGGAACTTCCGTGTGCTGTTGGATCTGTTCGACGACAACAGCGCCGATCTGGCGGCGGTGCAGACGCGTTTGATCGACGCCTTCGCCGGCGAGGATTACGAAACCGCGCTCGATTTGGGGCTGGCCTTTCTGGCGCAGGCGCGCGCCGAGGATCTTCATCTGAACTATCGCCTGGAAACGAGGAAGGGACCGTTCCTGGCCGCGCAATACCGCGACGCGGTGCTGCGCCTGGAGCTGGTCGATCTGACGACGTATCTGTTCATCGTATTTCGCTTCATGCACAAGGCCGCGCCAACGTTGCTTTTCCGTTCGCCGCTTGACCTGTTGCGGCTTTTGGAGGAGTTTCAGGATATGATTCGGTATATGGCCGAATCGTTGCGCGATCGCGAGTTGACCATGGAAATCGTGGTGGAAAAGCACACGGTGTTCCGCAGCGGGCATGGCGTCAAAGCGGGATTCGGCGGCATCTTCGGACCGACCGCCATTCAGTTGGAAGCGTTGACGAGGATCCTGATGTCGGTCATGCCGCGGAGAGGCGAATGAATCCGTACCAGACCGGAGGCGGGCAAGGCGGCAGGCCGCAATTGCGTATCGGCGGACCGGTGCCGCCGGTGCTCAAGACGTTCATCATCGCCTGCGGTGCGGGTTTTCTGCTGCAACAACTGTGGCCGCAACTGACCGTCTACCTCGGTCTGACGCCGGCCGCGTTCTGGCGCGGCGCGGTCTTCCAATTGGTGACCTTCCATTTCCTGCACGGCGGCATCTGGCACATCGTGCTCAATTTGTTTGTGCTCTGGATGTTCGCCGGCGAACTCGAATTGATGTGGGGCCGCAAAAAGTTCATCGTCTACCTGGTCGTGACCGGCTTGGGCGCGGGCTTGTGCCAGGTGCTGTTCACGCCGGATCTGACCGTGCCGGTGATCGGCGCGTCGGGCATCGTCTACGGTGTCCTGATGGCCTACGGCATGACCTATCCGAACCGGATGGTCTATCTGTATTTTTTATTTCCGGTGAAGGTGAAATGGTTCGTTATCGCCCTGGGCGTGATCGAACTGGCGTCGAGTATTTCCGGCCGGGCGGAAATGAGCGGCGTAGCCCATCTGGCGCACCTGGGCGGCATGATCTTCGGTTTCATTTTTCTGCGCTACGACCGCATCTTCCTGCGTCTGCGCGACAAGTACTACCGGCGCAAGCTGGATAAAATCAAAAAAGAGAACCGCCACCTGTACGTCGTGCGCGGCGATGACGACGACAAACCCTACTATCACTAAGTCGGCAATTGTTCTTTTTTCGCTGATTGATTAGTATGACTCAACCTTGAATAGTGTATTTGCACAGCGAGGTGTCGGCATGTTTTTTTCGCGAAAATTCCTGGCGTTGCTTCTTGTCCTTGTCTTGTTCGCGGTTGCGTGCGGCGACGACGATGACGACAACGACGATCATTCGGCGGACGACGATGCGGCCGACGACGATTCCACTCCCGCCGATGACGACGACGATTCCATCGACGACGATGACGACGATGACGACGACACGCCGCCGCCGTTGACGGGCGTTTACGCGGTCAGCGGCGAGGACGAACAATACGGCGCCTACAGCGGGTGGGCGGAAATTTACGAAACCGAAACGGGCGTCGCGTTTGCGAGGACCATCGAATACGCCGCCGCCGATTTCGAAGGCGACGCCGTCGCCAGTGCGTGGAGCGGCGAGGTCACCGGCGACCTGAGCGCCTTTGTCGCCTCCGCCTCGCTGGAGCGCATCGGCTTCATGACCGCCTACGACGATTTCACGCGCGATGTGGAGGAGGTCGATCCGCTGCCGGTCAGCGCGAACTTCGCGCCGACGGGCAAGGGCGCGTTCAGCGGAACCTTTACCGGCGGCGAGACAATCAGCGCGACGGAAACCTGGACCTGGACCGAAGCGAACGGCGATGCGCCGATCTGGACGAATCAACGCCAGCGCATCGCCACGCACGCGCCGCTCAGCGACGGTCTGCACAACCTGCTGTTTGCCGTGTTCGGCGGTTTCATCGACCGCGAGGAAATGGATCCTTATCGCGATCGCGAAGATTTCCAGTCGGCGCTGCATACGATCTTCTTCGATCCCACCGACTTCGATTTTTATCGCGCGAATCCGAACGTGCTGCGCGTGATCCAGAAGGTGATCGATCCGGTCAGCCTGGCCGAAACGCGGCTGCGCAATCGTGCCTACCGTCAGACGCTGGCTGAGAAAGCGGCGTACTTCGACGCCGACATGCACGCGCGGCACATCAACGGCGCGGGGATGATCAACGCGAGCACCGGCGAGGGCGACGACCTCGTGTTTCATGACGACATGTCCAGCATGCTGTGGACCGGCGTGTACATCGGCAGCCAGGCGCTGCGCTATCTGGCCACCGGCGAGGCCGAGGCGCTCGAACACGTGGTGACCTGCGCGCGCGGGCAGGTGCTGGCCTACGATATCGTGCCGGAAGTCGGCGCGTTCGCGCGCAGCCTGCGCGTGCACGACGAAAACATGCCCGGCGGTTGGGCGCAGGGCGAAGCGCCGTATGAAAATTACGACTACCTGCCCGGCGGCAACAACGACATGCTGCACGGCTATCAGATCGGTTTCCTCTTCGCGGGCATGGTGCTGCTGGATAACCCGGGCTACGCGGACCTGGTGGACGACATGATTCGCGTGCTCGCCGAATTGGAAGAGCACCACCCCGACGCCGCCGACGGCATGATCAACGAAATGAAAATGAATATGCTGCTGTACTACCTCGACGGCGACAGCGCCTATCGGCAGAGGTATCGCCAGTTGCTCAACAATTTCTTCTACGACCTGTTCCTCGAAGAATTGGGCAACGGCAGTTTTTACATCTACGGCATCTCGGACTGGTCGGGCAATCATCTGAACGCGCAATCGATGATCGTGCTGACCTGGCTGGCCGAACTGCTGGAGGACGATTCGCTCGCGGAACTGCGCCATGGCTGCCAGCGCGCGTACTGGATGATGCACGGGCCGCGTCTGCCGCTGTTTTTGACCACCATGGCTGCGATGGGCTGGGACGAACCGGACGCGGCGCGGCTGGAAGAAGGCCTGTGGCGCTTGCGCGAATTTCCCACGCCGAAAACGCACACCGATATCGACTGGGAAATCAACCCGGGCTTCAGCCTGAGCCCGTTCCCGTCGCTGCCGTGGAAGTTTGACTGGTGGACGTCCAACGATCGTTTCTTCAGCCTCTACGGCTATCCGCTGTTCGAGCAGGGTGTGGACAATTTCATGTTCCGCAACTCTCCCTTCGGTTACCGCGACGGCGCCTCGGAGCGTTCCGAGTTCTCCGCCGAATACCTATATGTCTATTGGCTGCTCTACCAACGTGGACTGATTACGGGTGACGAATGATGAAAAAACAAATTGTTCTGATTGTGCTGCTCCTGACGCTGCTGGTCGGCGCGACGACCGCCGCGGCGCAGGAACACAAATACGCGCTGAGCGTGTTCCACTTCAACATCCAGTACGTCATCGGCGGGCTGTACGGCTTCGTGCCGCTGCCGGTCGACTACCCGCTGTGGGAAATCGGTCCGGACGAAGCCGAGGACATGATCGTCATCGAGAGTTTTAAGCCGATTCTCGATCTGTTGGAGGATCATCCGGACTGGACGCTCTCGCTGGAGTTGCAGGCGTACTTCATCGAGGTGCTCGCCGAGCGGCATCCGCAGGTGCTGACGCAGTTGCACGATCTGGCGCAGGGCGGGCAGGTCGAGTTGATCAGCTTCCACTACGCCGATCAGTTGTTCATCGCGTTTCCCTATGAGGATTGGCGGCGCAGCAACGAACGCACGTTGGAGGTGTTCGCCGAATACGATCTGCCGCTGGCGGGCGCGGTGTTCTGTCAGGAAGGACAGGGTGCGCAGGGTATGGCGCGGCGGATGGAGGAAAACGGTTACACGGTCATGGCGTGGCCGAAGAACCTGTGGAAGTACCAGTACGGCGAGGAACCGGCCAAGCCGTATTACACCTTCGGCAACATTCACCTCGTACAGGCTGGCAAGGGCGTCGACGACGCGGCCACCGGCGTGAAAACGACCTGGACGTTCATGGGCGACGGCGAGCTGCTGGCTACCGGCGATTGGGATCCGTACTTCCCCTGGTTCTTCCACACCAACGACGACGCGGTCGAGGAATACGAGGCGAACCTGCAATCGTTGGTCGACGAGAACTATGTCATCAGCGGCATCGCCGATTACGTTGAGGATTTGATCGACCTGGGCATCGAGCCGGAGGATCCGCCGAACATGCTCGACGGCACGTGGCAGCCGGGCAGCACCGAAAGCGTGTCGATGTGGCTCGGGCGCGGCGGTCTGTGGCGCAAGGACGAACGCGACAATCACGTGCGCACGCTGTGCATGACGGGCCACAAGGAATTGACGGCCGCCGAAACGGCCGCCGCCGTCGCCGGCCTGGATTACCGCGACACGCTCGACGAAGCGTGGCGGCAACTGTTCATGGCCGAGGTCTCCGACGGCTCCGGCATCAATCCGTATCGCGGCGAAGTGGAGTTCACCATCGCCAGCGCCGCCGAGGCGATCCGCGTGGCGCGCGAGATCATCGAGAAAGCCAAAGCGGCTTTGGAGATGGAGCACGTGCTCATCGACACCGCCGCCGGTACGGTCACCGCGGGCGAGTTTTCCTGGCCGGGCGAAGAGGTGGACGGCGGCCCGTTCGCCGTCACGGTCAAGGCGAAGAAGCGCGAGCACTCCGAGCGCTGGTTCAAAGTTAGCGACGATCCGGAAACCTATCGCCTGGAAATCGCCTTCACCGCCGGCGAGGACAAGGAGGCGCGTGAAAACAGCATCACCTTCCCCGGCAGCGGCGATCAGGTGTTGACGACCACCGCGCTGATCGACGATGAAATCCGCACCTACACGCGGTCGGACTTCACCTTCGAGGACGGCCACTTTTACATGCCCGCGCCGATCGGTCTGGTCGGCCTGGGCGGCGGCTGGTGGGTGGTCAAGGACATGGCCAACGTGCATCTGGCCGCGCGGATTACCGACAGCGATCCGGACGTGACCTTCGAGGATCTCACGCCGCCGTGGTCGGAAACGATCACCTGGATTTTCTATCTGATCAACGGCGACGATGCCCAGGCGTTGGCGCTGGCCGATTCGATCAACGTGCATCCCACGTTGGCGCGCTAGGAGGTGACGATGAAACGCGGTTGGATGATTTTGTTGATGCTGTTGCCGGCGCTGATTTTCGCGCTGGCGGCCTGCGATAAAAACGACGATGACGACGACAACGATGCGGCCGTGGACGACGACACGCCCGCCGACGATGACGATGACGACGACACGACGCCCGCCGACGATGACGATGACGACGACGATACGCCGCCGCCGTTGGAAACCGGGCGTTTCCTGCTGCACATGGATTTCGAAACCGATTTCCGCGCGCACCTGCGTCTGGTGCAGTACAGCGACGACACGTTCACCGGTCAGTTTTTGCCCAAGCAGTCCTTCGACGTGATCACGGCCGACGTGCCGCTGGAAGGCGCGGGCAAGATGATTCGCTTCCCCGAAGCGCTGGGGCGGATGATCGTCCTCAAGTTCCAGGGGCCGGCGGTGAGCGGCGGCAGGTGCGGCGACCTGCCGATGTCCTATTCGATGGCGCTGACCGCGAAGGAGGACAACGGCTACCTGGTCGGCGGCCTGACCGCCTATTGCGGCGCTGAAACCTACTACGGCCGGCCGGCGCGCGTGATGCGTCTGTCGGGCCTGCAGACGCTCGAAGAGTAAAAATCCTTCGCCAAAAAATCAGCCGCTCGCCATGAGGCGGGCGGCTTTTCGTTTAAATGGGAACGCCCGGTGGGAAAACAGCGGCCAGAGCGTCCACCGGGCGTTTCGTTAGGGAAACGTGACGTTATTTGTGTTTACAGGTAACCGAGATCCTTCAAGCGTTTTTTGATCTTCTCTTCCTCTTCCTCGCTGTAGTCGGCGTTTTCGTCGGCCGGAATATAGCCCATGAGTTCGAGGGTGCGGATGATCTTGTCGTGCGACTCGACCACCGATTCGGCGGCGGTGTTGACCACGATCTCCGGATTGACCGGCGCTTCGTAGGGATCGTCCACGCCGGTGAAGCCTTTGATTTCGCCGGCCAGCGCTTTTTTGTACAGGCCCTTCACGTCGCGTTCGACCAGGGTGTCCATCGGCGCTTCGCAATACACTTCGACGAACCGGCCGATCAGCGCACGGTTTTCGTCGCGAATGGCCTTATAGGGGCTGATCGCGGCGGCGATGGCGGCCACGCCGTTGCGGGTCAACAGGTTGCAAACGAAGCCGATGCGGCGGATGTTGATGTCGCGGTCTTCCTTGGAGAAGCCCAGGCCCTTGCTCAGGTTGGTGCGAACCACGTCGCCGTCGAGCACTTCGACGTTCATGCCGCGTTCGAGCAGCGTTTCCTCGACCATCTGGGCGAGGGTGCTTTTGCCGCTGCCGGAAAGGCCGGTGAACCAAACGGTGAATCCTTTGCGCATGATTTCTTCCTCTCTTACAGAATGCTGGATCCGATCATGTCGTCCGGGATGTCGATGCCGAAGAAATCGAGGATCGTGGGAGCGACGTCGTAGATCGAATATTGTTTCAGTTGTTTCGGTTTGAGCTCGCCCGGCAAAGCGCAGACGAGAATGCCGTTGTAGTCGTGGTTGGCGTCGTCGGGGCCGGTGTCGTTTTCGAAGATGTGGATTTGACCGCCGCCGACCGAGCCCGCGCTGCGCCAGGCCAGATCGCCGAAGTAGACGATCAGGTCGGGCGCGACGTTGTTGACGGTTTTGTAGACGTTTTCCGGTCGCAGCACTTTGGTGCCGATGTTCACGCCTTTTTCGTCGACGATCGCTTCCATCTCGCGCTGCACTTCGTCGCGGAAGGAGGCGTAGTCGGCCGGATCGATGATGCCCTCGGGCTCGCGGTCTTTGACGTTGAAGAAGATCCGGCTGTAGTAGCCGCCTTCGCCCCAGACCTTGGTTTTGGACCAATCGATCATGTCCATCTTCAACTTGGTGGCGCCGGTCGGCTGCTCTTTGAGCGTCAGCCAGCCTTTTTCGATCAGCCAGTCGTTGATGCAGATCGCGCCGACCATCGTACGCGCGCCGTGGTCGGAAACGATCATCACGGCGGTTTCGTCGTCGATCGCTTCCAGCAGTTCACCGATGCGTTCGTCGAGGTACTTGTAGTAGTCGCGGATGGCGAACTCGTATTTGTGACCGGCTTCATACAAGCGATGATCCTTGGCGTGATAACGCCAGAAGGCGTGATGGATGCGGTCCACGCCCATCTCGACCATCATGTAGAAGTCGTGCTCATTGGCCTTGAGCGCTTCGCGGAACACCTTGAAGCGGCGCTCGGTCATTTTGTAGATCTGCTCCAGCAGCCAGTCCTTGTCCTCGGTGCGGAAGTCCTTGACGTCGATGATGTAGTCGCCGCCGGCCCACGCGTCGATCTGCGCCGCCGCCTCGACCGGGTAGGTCCACTGCACTTCCTTGTTCGGGGTGAGGAAGCTCGCGGCCAGCGTTCCGCGCAACGACTTGGGCGGGTAGGTTTGCGGCACGCCGAGGATGAAACTGCTCAGGCGATTGCGCGACAGGTAATTCCAGGCGCGCTTTTCCTTCACGTAATCGTTGTTGGCGAAGTACAGCGCCTTGTAGCCGTAGTCCGCGCGATTGCGGAAGCCGTAGAAGCCCAGCGTGCCCGGATCCTTGCTGGTGAGCATCGCGGTCCAGGCCGGCACGGTGATCGGCGGGTCGGTGCTGCGCATCGGGCCGTACACGCCGCGCTCCATCAACCGCTTGGTGTGCGGCATGACGTCGACGAACTGCTCGAAAACCAAACGCGGATCGGCGCAATCCAAACCGATGATGACCAGTTTTTTCACGGCCGCCTCCTACGCCTCTTCGCTCTGATAGAACTTCATCAGGATGTCCGCCACTTCCGGCCGGGTGAATTCCTGGGGCGGGCGCTGTCCGGCGGCGAGCATTTCACGCACCTTGGTGCCGGAAAGGAATACGTGCTCTTCCTTGCCGTGCGGGCAGGTCTTGATCGAGGCCATGTTGCCGCAGGCGTTGCAGAAGAAGGAGTGCTCGAACATCATCGGCGTGATGTCGATTTCCTCGCGGGTGAAATTGTCGAAGATGTACTGCGCGTCGTAGGTGCCGTAGTAGGTGCCCACGCCGGCGTGGTCGCGGCCGACGATGAAGTGCGTGCAGCCGTAGTTTTTGCGCACCAGCGCGTGGAAGATCGCCTCGCGCGGACCGGCGTAGCGCATCGCCGCCGGGAAGATCGAAACGGCCACGCGCTCCTTGGCGTAATAGCCGTCGATCAGCGCCTTGTAGCAGGCCATGCGCACGTCGCCGGGGATGTCGCCTTTTTTCGTCGCGCCCATCAGCGGGTGAATCAGCAGCGCGTCGACCTGTTCCAGCGCGCATTTCTGCAGGTATTCGTGCGCGCGGTGAATCGGGTTGCGGGTCTGGAAGGCGACGATGCTGTTCCAGCCTTTGGCCTTGAACAGCACGCGCGTTTCCTTCGGCTCGAGCCGGAATTCGTTGAAGTCCGGGTGCTGCACTTTGTTGAGCACCGTGATCGGCCCGCCGAGGTAGGTATCGGTCAGCGACTGCAAAAACGCCACGCTGGGGTGAGCCGGATCGTCGGTCAGATACACCTTTTTCGCTTCTTCGAGATGATCGACCTGATAAACGTCTTCGACGTCCATCACGGCCAGGATGGTGTCCTGATCGACCAGGGCGATCTGGTCGCCGATTTTGTACTGACGATCGTCGCCGGGCTTCACCGAAAGGGTGATCGGCAAGGTCCACACCGGACCGGACGCCAGGTGCATATTGTTGAGCACGCCCAGGTAGTCGTCGCGATTCATGAAGCCTTCCAACGGGCTCATCGCGCCGCAACCGATCATCTCGATGTCGGCCAATTCGCGCTCATTGACCTGGATTTTCGGCAGTTCGTTCGCCTTGGCGAGCATCGCCTCGCGCATTTCGCCTTTGGCATGCCGGTCTATCAATCGTCCGCCGTGCGGTCTGATCATCTCGTTCGCTCCTTCCTACAGGTATCCCAGATTGCGCAGTCGCTGTTTGATCGCCGCGATCTCCTCGTTGGTCAGATCGCCGGCTCCCTTTTCCACTTGCTTTTCCTTGAGTTGCTCGCCAACCAGATCGCGCAGCACGTAGGTGATAAACTCGGTCGGACTCGAGAATCCCGAGTCCTCGACCAGGAGTTGGATTTTCTCATAAAGCTGACGCGGTATCTTAATCGTTACTTTATCCATGTGGACTCCGTATAGGCTCTGGCAACACTCTGATCGGAGTGTAGGCTATGATCGGAAGGCTGTCAAGACGAAATTATCGGCAAAACGGGGACCAATATCCGTGCAAAATAGCTGAAAAATCGATTGGATGATTTCGGGCCATGGCGTATTATTTGAGAAGATCCCTACCAGGAATAAAATATTGGAATTATAGTTAATGAAAGCGTTCATGGCGGGAGATGTTGATTTTGGAACCGGGAGACCAATCAACGAGAAAAGCGCCTAATGCCGCTTCACGATCGCGATTTTTCGGCATCGATAAGGGCCGAATCATCGTCTGGGCGGTCTTGCTGTTTCTTTTGACCGTCACGCTGGTCCTTTTTTTCGCCTACAAAATTGTAATGGCCTACCACCAACAGCATCTTGAACGCGAATCGTACTTTTTCACGCACGCCTTGGATCAGATCACCGTTTACAACGAAATTCGCGGCACGGCCCGAGCATTGGGCGTTTCCACCCGGCGGGCCAAGGAAGTGGTGGCGGGGGACCTCGAGCCGGACAACAAAAATCTTCAGGCCTCGCTGGAGCAGATCAAAACCGATTTCCAAGCGGCACTTGTGTACATCCTGGATCACTCGGGTACGGTGGTCATTTCCACCCGGTACGGCGACGGGCAGACCCTGACGGGGAAGAATTACTCCTTTCGGCCGTATTTCCGTGAGGCGATGAAGGGTAGCAACGTGGTGTATCCGGCGTTCGGCGTCACCACGAACGAGCGCGGATTGTATTATTCCTCGCCCATATTCCGCGAGAAGGAAGGGCCGATTCACGAGATCGTCGGTGTGGCCGTGATCAAGATGGGCATGGAAACGGTCGACAATTGGTTTCGGGAAGTATCCTCGCCCATCGCCATGATTTCCTCGCAGGGGATCATTTTCGCCGCCAATCGACCGGATTGGATTTTCCGTGAAGCCTATCCGCTGACCGAAACGGAATTGAACGCTCTGCGCAACAGCAGCCAGTTCGGCAATCTGTTCAAGGATCATTCGCCGGAGCGGCTCAATCCCTCGCTGGTCGGAGGGGATATCCTTCTCGACGAAGGCCGTTACTCGATCATCCTGCGCAATTTGGAACTGCGTGACGAGTTCGGCTCCTGGAAATTGATGTACTCGATCGACCGCCGGCGCCTGCTCCCGCTCTGGTCGATCCTGGCGATCGTCCTGCTGATCGCCGCGCCTTTTTATCTCGGCACCGTCTCCTATCTCGGTCGCAAGCGCAACCGGGCGATCGAAGCGGAAAAACGCGAGCTGACCAAGCAGGCCGCCGTGACCTACAAGGAGATTTTCGAATCGTCCAACGACATGATCATGATTCACGAGGTGGGAACCGGGCGCGTGGTCGAGGTTAACGGCCGGGTGAAGGAGATGTACGGCTATTCACCCGACGAAATCGAAGCGATGACCAGCGACAACATGTGCTCGACCATTCCGCCGTTCACCGCCGAAGCGGCGCTGGAAAAGATCAAGGAAGCGGTCGAAAAGGGCGAAATGTTCTTCGAATGGCTGGTGCGCAAAAAGAACGGTCAGCTCTTTTGGGTGGAAGTGTATTTGCGCCATTGCGTGCTCAATGGCGTTCCGCGCGTGTTGGCGGTCGTGCGCGACATCGACCGGCGCAGGCAGCGCGAAGAGGAATTGCGCATCGCCAAAGAGGCGGCCGAGCGCGCCAATTACGCCAAGAGCGAATTTTTGGCCAATATGAGCCACGAAATCCGCACGCCGTTGTCCGGCATTCTGGGCATGTTGCGGCTGCTCGGCGAGGAATTCACGACCGACTCGCAGGCCGAACATACGAAATTGGCGTTACGTTCGGCGGAATCGTTGATGGCGATTCTCAACGACATTCTCGACTACTCCAGCCTTGCCGCGGGCAAAACGCGCATCGCCATCAAACCGTTCAATCTCAAGGAAACCGTTGAGGAGGTCGCCACGCTAATGGCCGCCGAGGCGCGCAAAAAGGAGATTGCGCTGACGGTTCATTACGACGATTCCCTGCCCGAGTGTCTCGAAGGCGATCCCGTGCGCATTCGGCAGGTGCTGACCAACCTGGTCGGAAACGCCGTGAAGTTCACCGAGCACGGCAGGGTGTCCGTGCGGATCGCCGGTCGCCCGACAGCCGACGAGCAGATGGAAGTCGACATCGAGGTCGAAGACACCGGCGTCGGGATTCCGGAAGATCAGCTTGAATCGATTTTCGATAAATTCACCCAGGTGGGGCAGGCGGCGGAACAACCGGCCGGCGGCACCGGGCTGGGCCTGGCCATCAGCCGGCAGTTGGCGGAGTTGATGAACGGATCGATTGCGGTGACCAGCCGGGTGGGGCATGGCTCGACCTTCGTCTTCCGCCTGCCGATGCGCATCTGCCACCAGGTGAGCGAAGCGGAGGCGACGGAAAAGGCGGCGCCGGAACAAAAGGTCCCATCCCGTGAGCGGGTGTCGGTATTGTTGATCGAGGACGACGAGGTCAACCAAATCATTGCCGGCAAGATGCTCGAAGCCATCGGGTGCGCGGTGGATATCGCCGGCGACGGCGAGCAGGGCCTGGCCAAGTGGCGGGAGAACGAGTACGACATCGTGTTCGTCGACGGCAAGCTGCCGGGCAAAAACGGCATCGAGGTGGCCGACGATCTGCGACGACACAAGCCGGAAGATAAGCACGTGCCGCTGGTGGCGATGACCGCCTATGCAATGAACGGCGACCGCGAGCGTTTCCTGGCCGCGGGCATGGACGATTACATTTCCAAGCCGCTCGATCCCCAAGCGCTGGCGGAGATCGTCCGACGCTGGACGCGACGAAAATAGTTTAATTATTCGTTAAAATATTTTCGTCGTACAGATTTTCCAGAATCACCTTGTGGTTGGTTTCTTCCTTGACCAGGTGCGTGAACAGCTCGATCGCGTCCGCATCGTCGGTCGCCGCGACGGCCGCGTTGTACATCTCGACGGCGAAGGCTTCCTTCTTGATCGCCGCCATCAGAATTTCCTGCGGCGTCGATTTGGAGCCGATCTCCACGGCCGGCAGCAAATCGGCCAGCCCCAGGTCGGTCAGCCCGCGCGGCTTGCCGATGATCTCGACTTTGCCGCGCTCCTGCGCCTGCCGCAGCATTTTCTCGTGCATGATTTCCTGCTTGTGCAGGTCGCCGAGCATGGTCCGCGCGCCGGGATCGCGCACGATGTCCAACGCGTCTTTGTAGAACAGTTGCGCTTCGACTTCGCGCTCGATGGCGAAGGCGTAAATTTCGGCCAACGGCATGCCGCTGACGATTTTGCTGATGCGTTCCATCATTTCACCTCGAAGAATTTTTCCGGGGCGGCTTCGCAGACCGGGCATTTGTCGGGGATCGCCCCGTCGGCCACGTAGCCGCACACCGAGCAGATGAAGTATTGGGTTTGACGTTCTTCCATCAGGTGATCCAACGCCTTTTTATAGATGCCGGCGTGCATCTCTTCGACGTCACGGGCGCGGGCGAAGATGATCGCCGCCGGTTTGACGCCTTCCTCTTCCGCCTGCTTGATCATTCCCGGATAGTGGTCGTTCTTGGCCATCAACTCGCGTTCGAAGGCGGTGGTGAGGTTGGTTTCGGTATCCTTGATGATGCCGCGCAGCTTCAGCGCGTTGCGGCAGTGCACCGCTTCGGCTTCGGCGATGGCGCGGAACATGTGCGCGATCTGCCCATAGCCTTCCTTGTCGGCCTGGTCGGCGAATGCGCGATTGCGAAAGTACGCTTCGGCTTCGCCCTGAAACGCTTTTTTCAGATTGGCATCGGTCTTTTCACCCATTCTTCGGCTCCCTTGGCTTATCCTTCGGCCAACAACTTTTTGCGGCGTTCGTTGAGAATGTTCCAGTGATCCTTTTCATATTGAATGAACTGGTCGAGTAGCGCGACGTCGTAATCGCGCACGAATCGCTTGGTTTCGGTGAAATAAAAGATCGCGTTTTCCTCGAACTTCATCGCCATTTCCAGAAATTCGATCGCGCTGGAGATGCCGCTGATCAACGCTTCGATGCCCGCTTCGTCGGTCAGAATGCGCCGATCGGCCACCGATTGAATGTAATCGTAATACTCCTGGTCGAAGCAGCAGGTTTGCGGATCTTCTTTCTCCAATTCCTCCATGATGCGGCGATAGGCGCGCTCGTGTTCCAGTTCGTCCTGCGCCAGCCGCAGCAGGACTTTCTTGAATTCCTCATCGGTGGTCATGTTCGCGGCCTTGGTATAGAAAATATGACCGTTCCGCTCCAACTGAACGCCGATGCGGCAGATTTCCACGGCACTGTATTTGCTGGACATATTTCCACCTCGAATCACAATTTTTTGGTTGTCGTTTGCTGATACCGTTCGTCAGTTTGCTTGTCAAGGCAATTGGCGTTTCCGACGCGACGTGTTTATCGGTTGTTCTCGTCGGCGCAACCGCAAGTGCATTTACTCTCGCGCGCTTCCCGATTGAGGCGCTCGTACAGCGCGATTTGCTCGGACATGCTCAGTCGGGGCGTTTGCTTTTCCATCCCCAGGCACGAGGCGCAACGCGCGTCGCTGCACCACTGGCAAACCCGGCAATCGGCGCAGGGATGTTTCTTCAGCGAGTTATCCGCTTGCGAGGAGTTCACATCCTCTCCGTTCAATCAAGGACCGACGTGGAGCATATCCTCCTGTTCCTCGAACCAAAGCGGCGCCTTCTTATAGAAATTCAACTCGCTCACCAGCATTCGTTCGTGACCCTTTTCAAATTCCACGAGGTAATCGAGCATCCGTTTGCCGCGGGGGTCGGTGCTGGTTTTGGCCGCGGCGGCGTACAGCTTTTGCGCGTCGCGTTCGGCGCGAATCGCATAGTTCAATGCGTCTTCCAGGGAGGCTTTGTCCCAGTCGAACGATTCCGGTTGTTTGTATTTGCCTTGCGGCACGGGAATTTTTGTCTCGCCGGTCAGGCGTTTGTATTCCATTTGCAACAGCGCGCGATGCCGGCGCTCTTCCTTGGCCAGGGTCAAAAAACGTTCCTGAATGATGGGATTGGGAATGCGCGCGGCCAGGTCGCGGTAGAACTTCGCCGCGTCGATTTCCTTTTTGACCGCCACGCCCAGAATTTCGATGACCGTCAGGCCGGCATACAGTTGAGCCATAATCAATCCTCCACGTAAGCGCTGTATTCCACATCGAACCAATAAAACGATTCAATGATCGCGTTTTTTTCCGCGCTAAGGGTCTCGTAGTGCCCCCATTCCTGCTTGGCCAGTTCCACGCTCAAGCGCCGCAGGGCGGGGTCCTGACTGCTCCGGGCGGTGAGCTCGTAAAATTTGGCCGCGGCCGTTTCGGCGTCCAGGGCCAGATCGAGCGCCTGCACCGCGCCCGCCTGTTTGTGAATTACCGGGGGACGCACGTCGATCTTCTCTTCGTCGATCGTAAACGGCTTGGGGTCGATCGCGTTCCAAAGCGTCTCCAACTGGCGGCGGTGGTTGGCTTCGTCGACGGCGAGATCGGCGAAGACGTGCGCCGCTTCCGGATTCTGGATCGTCTCGGCCAGACTCCGGTAGAAGCGGTGGGCGCTTTCCTCTTTGTGAATCGCATAGGACAACAGCTCGCGCTCATCGGTAAATTGCAGCGGCATGGTCGCGCCTCCGGTAAATGGTACTAACTAGATAATTACCACAACTTGCCCGCCGCGCAAGATGCCCACCCGTTCAGCGGCAAAATTTCAGCCATTTTTGCCTGTTCCGGGGTGGGGTGATTTTTTAAAATAAAGAGTCAATTATGTGCTTGACAAGCAGCCGTCCCGTCCATAGGATGTGCGCCACTTTTGAGCCGTTAGCTCAGTCGGTAGAGCAACGGACTTTTAATCCGTAGGCCCAGGGTTCGAGTCCCTGACGGCTCATCTACCCAGCCTACTGGGTAACGCTTTTTCGCAACTGTGACCCCATCGTCTAGCCCGGTCAGGACACCGGCCTTTCACGCCGGCAACACGGGTTCGAATCCCGTTGGGGTCGTTTTTCGGGGAACCGTGCAGTGCGCTTATCGGCGCCGAGCGGTTCCCTTTTTTTTGATTATCGGGATTCTAGCCAGAGAATAGTTAAGGTGTATCCGAACCTTTCAGATCCAAACGTGTTTTCAATGATTTCTCTTTCACCTAGCCGAGAGGGATCGTCCAGCCATGCTTCTGCTCGGACGCCTTCAGGCTCCTTCCAAGATTTTTGATGCTTGAAGAAGTCGTATGCTAGAGAATATTTATTAAGAGGGGAGCCTGCCCTCAGTAATCGAGGCCAAAAATCTTTACTTGAAGTGCTCCACTTAATTATTCCATTTTCTGCATACACGATAGCGCACATCTCACTAGCAAACCGAACGAAACGAATGGCAGCCGCAGTAAGTGATACGTCAAATTGATTGCTCAATTTTCGTATTGGGTTTAGATTTACCGGGGACACTTCGCATAGCTCTCGAATCATAGTCTCAGGCATAAGAAGTTCCGAAGCAAAAACATTGGCAGCTGCTTCGTGAGGTGAACCTTTATACCATTGAAGGAAATCCTTATCGCTACAACCTAAAATTGATTTGCCCTGATGCTCAAGAACAAAATGACCTATCTCATGGGCAATGCTGAAACGTCTTTTACCTTCATAGGATCCTTTTTTAGATATTCGGATTACGCCACGATCGCCGTATCGCACCAAGCGCGCGGTAGAGCCTGAAATATCTCCTGTAGCTATTTCTAAACCTAGCGCGTAAGCAATATCTTCCAACCTAATGTCTTCTGGTGAAACAACGCCAAACCTTTTTAATAGCTGTGAGGCTGCACTTTCAGCTGGTCTAAGTTCATAGGGTAAATCACGTCCCATTACTTCAATTTCTATTCTCAATTTTTTGTGAAACAAGAATGTCAATATAAAGGCTGCGTATGTCTTGTTCGGTAAGTTCATTCAATTCTCGGAATGAGAAAGCTAGTTTGCCAGTAGATTCGGATTGTAATTTAATGAGGTGCTTTCTTATGCTATCAATAGACAGACTTTGCACAAAGGTGGCAATTTCATCTTTAATTGGCGATGAGACTTGAGAAATTCTCGCTTCATATGCTTTATCCAATCGTGTCCGCCTTGCCGCAGAAAGATGTGGTTCGAGATTCTTCATTACGGACTTGATATATTGAGTGTCGTTAATGCCATAAGTAAGTAGTTGAGTACGGACTTCCTCGTCAGTAAAGCAATCGGGATCTGAAGCTCCAAATAAAAAATTAAGTAATTTATCATTATCAGTCTTTGGCATGCCGGACCTCTTTTTTCTTTCGACGAGTGTCAGTATCTGCAGTTAAAAGTGTCTGGGTTGCTCGATGTAAGCGTCGTTTCGCGTTATTAACATTGCCAATTGATATCCCAGTCGCTTCTGCAATCTCTCGGGGAGCAAACAAGCCATCCTCGTAAGACATTATTAGAAGTTGAACCTCATCATCGTCTGAGAACTGAGTTTCGATTTTAGAACGAACCTTCTGTAAATGATCCATATTTAAAATCCGCTGTTCAGGATTGTTTAAATGAGAACTGTTTGAGTTATTGCTGATCGCACTATCACAACCAATGGAATTATTTGGATGAGTTGTAAAATGAGTTTTAGTTTTTTTCTTTTGAACGGTTGCTGTGCTTCGAATAACACCTTTAAGAAATTCGTAAAGGGACGGACATGTTAAACGGTCCCATTTTCGCTTACCACTTAAAATTCGTTTAAGCGATTCATCGACAAGGTCATCTGCTTGCCAAGCTCCATCGCAACAATAGGCTATACAACGTGCATAATGCTCGGCAAAAAGTCGCAAACGTGGAAGCATCCTAGGAAGCTCCTGATCTAGGATGTCAGCAATTTCTCCTAATGATATGTAAATCCTTTCAGATTTAGGATTTAACGATTCGCTCATTGCAATCCCTTCATAGTTATATGCTCTCCTCAAGAGAGTTTTTTCCGTCAGGGATAATTATTTGTAATCTTCATGGCGAAAAATTGCCTACTTGGTGCATACACAACTGAAATGGACGATATCATATTCAGGTCAAAGTGATTTCGGCCAATTTTATCAACAGGTGTGATCACCAAAGATTACACCACGAAAAAGGAGTTTATCAAATGGCAGATTACTACATCAAGTGCAAGAAGGAAGACAGCTCAGGGGTGATTGAAAGTGTAGGGATGGCAACAACACTATCAGGATCAACGTCCTCCTATGCAAAAAGTACAGTAGTTTACTACATCGATACTATGAAAAAGGATATATGGACAGCCTATTACCAAAATGGGACATGGAAATTGGGTGATCATGTCCATACGGTCGATGGAAAGTACATCAGGACGGATGGTAACAGCGTCAAAAAGGACAATCTTGGGAATCTGCCTGAATGTTAGGTTAGGAAACCTCAAGACAGCAGGGGCGTCCCAATTTATACTTTGGGATGCCCTTTGAGCTGTTCGACGAGTTGACCGTCGATGAGCGTACGCTCTACCGCGTGCAGCGCGAGACCGTCTTTTTTTGCCGGCAGCGGTGAAACACGTCAGGGCGCGCTCGGCAGCGTCAATCCCAGCTTGCGTTTGAGCAGCACGGCCTCGGTGCCGTCGGGCATCGGCCAGACGCCCTTGACGTCGAACTTCTCGGCCAACTCCGGCGGATTGGTTTCCAGAAATTCGAAGGCTGCGGGCAAATTCTGATAGTCGATGTTCTTGTCGGCGAAGGTGTAGATTTTCTTGTAGGGCCGACGGAAAAGTATGTATTCGAAGGTCGGATAATAGACCGACGATTGCGGATCGAAAATCGATTCGTCCGGTCCCCATTGCGTGTACACCGAGACGTTGACGTTGCGCAGGTTGGCCAGGTACCAGACGTTCGACCAGGAAAAGAAATGGTCGTTGTCCATCGCCAGAACCTTGACCATGTTGTTCTCGCCGATTTTCTTGCTGATGCCTTCGAACATCGCGTCGGCGATGGCATCGAGTTTCCAGTCGGCGGTCCGGGGCACCATGTAAAAATGCGGCTCGTTCTTGAACCAGTGGGGGTCGGTCATGCGACCGTACTTGCCCGGCAACGACAGATAGCCGCCGTGGCCGTCGGGCCAGAACGTGACCATGAAAAAGCCCAGCACCAGCAATCCCGCCAGCAACAACAGGCGCCAGGCGTTCAGCGAGTAACTGACGAACGTGGCCAGCACGCGCCCGAAGCGATTGGTGATCCCCGTTTTCGGCAACGGAAACTCCAGGTGGGTTATCATCGCGGCGAGTAACAGCGACAGCGCCGGCAGCAGCGGGATCATGTTTTTCGGGTTGTAGATGATCACGTAGGAAAACGAGAGATAGGAAAGGAAAAACCACCAGCCCACGAAATTGAACGAGCGCAGCCGCGCGTTGACCTTGTTCATGTTGAACACGAAGCCGGCCAGCGGCTTGACCATGAGGAAGCCGCCGAAGCTGAGCATCGTGGCGATCACGACCTTGAGCGTATGCTTGTCGTAGTAGTAGTCGCGAAACAGCACCGAGTAAAACTTGAGGCACGTCAGCAGCGTGCTTTCGGTTTCCGGCCGGTTCAGATCCATCTGATGGCTGTAGGACAGAAAGTTGGCGATGCCGCGCGGCAGGTACCAGATCGACGCGATCAGCCCGGTGATCAGCGCCGCGCCCAGTGCGTTGGTCAGCGGATGCGAGCGCCCGGTAAACAGCATCAAGGTGATGAACAGGCACAGCGCCGTGCCGCCGAGAAAAATCAGATCGAAGGATATTTTCGAGTCGGGGAACAGGTCGAAGAACACCGACTTGGTGTCGGCGTTGTACATCAACACGCTGATCGTTCCGGCGACGACCAGAGAAACGAGCAGGCGCACGGGCAGTTTGAGCAGCGGCTTGGCGGCGTGTATTTCCTTGTGCTTCTTCCACAGCGCTTCCAGCCAGCCGGGGATGATCCCGACGATCGCGCCGGACAGCACCATGACGAACGATTGCTTGGCCCACGCGGCCAGCCCGATGGCGATGCCCGCGGCGATCGAATAGCCGCGATGCGTGAAGTGGTTCGACATCACGATCATCAGCACGGCCAGGGCCAGCATGGCGCCCAGTTGATGTTCGAGCAGATACTGCCGCGCCATGTCGTTGACCGCCGGATTGAACGCGGTCAGCACCATCGCCAGCAGGCCGGTTCGCTGGTCGAACAACCGCACGCCGAGCAGGAAAATGCAGACCATCAAAACGGCGGTAAAGAAAAGCTGGCTGATCATCGCCACGTCGTAGGTGCGGCCGAACAGCGCGTAGAACGCGGTGGTCACCATGCCCAACGGCGGGTAGCCGGAAAAACCGCCGATCAGCGCGTCGTAAAACGATAGCTGCGGATTGTCCAACCCGTTGAGGAACTGGATCGGCCCCATGACGTGCGACAGTTCGTTGCCGTTGGGCGGCCGCTGATCGACCAGGATGAACCACAGGTTCACGCCCAGCATGAACACGAGGATCACGCAAAACAGGACGATCGTCGTTTTGGTCAGCGGCTCGCGGCGCATCGTCTTACAGCCCTTTGAACACGCGCGCCAGCCACAACAGCCAGCGCACCTTCCACGGCTTGGGCCACAGCAGCGCCCGTTGCCGCTTTTCGGCCAGCTTCAGATACGATAGCGGCTTGCCGCCCGTGCGCAGTTCGCGGAAGCAGGACAATTCGATGAACAACGCCATGTACAGCGGATTGAATTTCTCGGCGATCAAATCGGCGTAGGTTTGATAGCCGTGGCGGAAATCCAAACTCTGATCGGCCTGGCCCAGCGCGTCCAGCGTGGTGATCAGACTGATCTGTCCGCCTTCCTTGCCCAACAGCAGCGAGGTGAACGGCCGCGCGTTTTCGAACACGAAAAAGCCCATCGTCGTGTCGTCGGGCCAGATTTTGTTGAAGATCTTTTCGACCTTTTCGTACGGCGGCAGATTGAGCGTGAAGGGCTTGGCCGGATACCAGAAAGCCATTTCGTCGAGCGTGTGCACGACCGCCGCGACCAGATCGAACAGTTGCTTGACGTAATTGTCGTTGGTCGCGACCGCCGCCTGCGCCTCGGCGAAGATCGTCGGCAACGCATGACGCGGCAGGGCGAGCAGCGCGTCGGCCTCGGCCGTGGCCAGCGCTTCGTCGAGATGGTCGTCCCCCGGCCAGGCGAAACCCCACAGCACGCCCTTTTCGCTGTGCAGCGCCTTGAGGCAGCGATCGCCGTCGAGCAGGCACAGCAACAGCGAAGGCGGCGGCGTTTTCTCGCCGGCCATCAGCCCCAGCAGGTTCAGCCAATGCCGGACGTCGGTATCGACCACCAGGACGTTCGGGGCTAGCACAGTTCCACCTCCAGAATCCGCACGGTGTACGGATTCATCGTCAGGGGCACGATTTCGCGCCCGTAAAACGTCTCGCCGCTCTCCAGATCGACCAGGCATTCGCCGGTGGACACCTGCACCTCGGGGCGCTGCGGCTCGCCGGTCGGATTGACGATGAACAGATACTTTTCGGCGTTCGGACCCCGGTGCAGGCTGGTTTCGCACGGCGGCGTGGCCGGGTAGACCGGATCGATGTGCAGATGCCGCGCGATGCTCTTGACCACCGCTTCGGCTTCCTCGACGGGCAGCGGCACTTCGGCGACGAGAATCAGCCGTCCCGCGCCGGCGTTGCACACCAGCGTGTCGATCGTGCAATCCAGCCGGTGCGTCGGCCGGCTCGTGAAATTGTCGAGGGTCGAAAATTCGCGCATGCGTTCGTCGGCCGAAGGCACCTCCGGCCCGCAAATGAGGTTGCCGCCGGCCTCGATATACGCCGCCAATCGCTTCTGCGTCTCGCGGTTGAGGAACTCGAAGGTCGGGCACACCACCGTCCGGTACTGCGACAGCCGCTCCAACGGCAGATCGCTCGCCCCGATGACGTAGGGAATGCCCAGCCGCGTGAGCGCCGTTTCCCAGCCGCGCAGCATCTTCGCGTGCAGCAGTTGAATCGGCCGCGAAAAGCCGAGCGGATCCTCGAAGCACAGATCCTCGAGCTGGAAGTTTCCTTCCATCACCAGCGGCGGGATGGGATTGAGCGCGTAGGAAGCGTTTTCCAGGCGCTCGTAATCGCGCACCGACAGCAGGCAGATTTCGACCTTGCGCTCCAACTGCCAGGGCTTGATCTTGTGCAGCACGTCCAGGTGCTGCCGGTAGAAATTCCAGTAATTTTTGCGCACGCCGCCGTGGCGGGTGATCGGGCTGCCGTACCAGCGCTCGCGCTCGACGATCATGTAAAAGTTGATGCCCTTCACGCCGTGCATCCAGGCGACCTTGGTGGTGAAGATCTGGTCGTCCAGGTCGACCGGCGGCCACGCGTGGTAGCAGCCGCTGCCGAATTCCGGGCACACCGGAAAGCGCGACTGGCCGGTCAGAAACAGCAACCGGCGCTTGAGCAGCGCGTACTCGTTTTTGTGCATGTACGCGTCCAGCCCGCAAAACTCCACCGCCTGCTCGACGCGCGTGTAACTCAACGGACTCTGGTGCGAGCCCGGCGGGAAATTATGGAAGAAGGGCAGGCCGCGCACGCCGCGTTCCTCCCACATCATGCGCAGGCGCGCCAGGCTGCCGGCGAGCAGCGCTTCTTTGAATTCCACCCAATCGAGGTAGTAGGGCAGGTCTTCCGGCTTGCGGGCGCGGAAATCGTCGGGCATCGCCAGATCGGCCAGGTGCGTATCGAGCGCGTAGGCGTCGGTCACGCGGTCGGCGTCGCCGTATTTATCCTTTAAAAAACCGAGCCACTTGCTGCGCGCGTCGGGGTGATAATCCACGTCGAAGGGCGCGGTGCGGAAGAAAAACGACGATTCGTTGTCGGTCTGCAGCGCCAGCACCGGTCCCTGTGGGGCGATGCGCTCGCGGACGATCGGCGCGACGGCGTCCAGCCACAACTCCACCTCGCGCCAGAAGGCCTCGCTGGCATAGGAAATCGCCGGGAAGGTGTGCGGCGGAATCGGCATCATCACCGGGCCGCCGCTGGCGTTGCGCATCAGAAACGCGGGATCCTCGAACAGCCGCGCCGGGTAGCCGAAGCCGGTCAGCTCGGCGTTGATGTGCGGGCCGGGCCGCACCAGCACGCCCAGGCCCATTTCCTCGGCCAGGTCGATGAAGCCGCCGAGGTTCTTGTTGGGCTCCAGGTCGCCGAAGTCGAAATTCCTCGGACTCGTTTCATGCACCGACCAGGGCACGTAGATGCAGATCATCCGCAGGCCCAGTTCGCGCACGCGCTCCAGCAGCGTCGGCCAGAGGTTGGCCGGATGGCGCCAATAGTGAATGTCGCCGGAAACGATGGGCAGACGATGTCCGTTGACGTTCAGCCGCCAGCGATCGAGGGAGACGCTCACCGCGATACTCCCCGGCGCTGCAGGTCGTCGCGAATGCGCGCGGCGATCACCCCCAGCGCGACGGCGTTCTTGCCGCCCTCGGGAACGATCAAATCGGCGTAGCGCCGGCTCGGTTCGACGAAGGCGCTGTGCATCGGCCGCACCTGGTTGATGTACTGCTCGATCACCGAATCCACCGAGCGCCCGCGGTCGCGGATGTCGCGGCGCAGGCGGCGGATGAAGCGGATGTCGTCGTCGGTCTGCACGAAAATTTTAATGTCGCACAGGTCGCGGATTTCCGGGATCGCCAGAATGAGAATACCCTCGCAGATGATCACGTCGCGCGGTTCGATCATGCGCGTGTGCGATTGGCGCAGGTGGGTGACGAAATCGTAAATCGGCTCTTCGATCGCTTCGCCGCGGCCGAGGCCCCGCAGATGCTCGCACAGCAGTTGCGTGTCGATCGCGTCGGGATGGTCGTAGTTGATCTGAGCGCGTTCCTCCACCGTCAGGTCGCTGCGGTCGCGATAGTAGCTGTCCTGATACACCACGATGACGTGCTCGGCCCCGAGTTGGCGTTGCAGCCCCCGCGCCACCGAGGTTTTTCCCGAACCGGTGCCGCCGCTGATGCCGATGATCAGTTTCCGTTCGGACATAGTCGTTTCCCGTCTCCAAAACGTTCGCGCTGGAAGTCGTTACGTTCACGCCGCACTAAAAAAATCATGCTAACAGATCGCTCGGGCCCCGCCTAGTCCTAATTCGCGACGGCGCACGTCTCGCGTGGGAAAAATGTCTTGGAATACGGTATAAACGGTGTTGACACGGCCTATGCGATTTGCTGGAATCGGGCGCCCGCGTGGGCGGGAAGGAGGCTGCCATGCTGTCGGTCATCGGCGCATTTTTGTTTATCTTCTGTTGTCGCGTCATCGACGTGAGTATGGGCACCTTGCGCATGCTCTACACGGTGCGCGGGCGCAAGTATCTGGCCGGCGCGCTGGGCGCGGTCGAAGTCGGCGTGTTTCTGGTCGCCATCTCCAAGGTCGTCAATTCGGCGAACGATCCCCCCCGGTTCCTCGGTTATTGCCTGGGCTTCGGCGCCGGCGTCGTGTTGGGCATCACCATCGAAAACTGGCTGGCCCCGGGCAACACGGCCGTCTCGATCATCAGCCGCGATTCCTGGTCGGAAATCTCCGACGCCTTGCGCGAAGTGGGCTTCGGCGTC
>DAIMDW010000016.1:112181-136841 GCA_036725605.1 bacterium | reverse complement strand
ACACCTTCGCCACGCTGCTTTACGGCCGCACGAAAAACCTGCTGCTGGTCGCCAAAGCCCTCGGCCACTCCCGCGTCACCACCACCCAGGTCTACGCCCACATCACCGACGACGACCTTGAGGATGCTCTCGAAAGCCTCTGAGCCATCGGGCTCGCGCCTCACAGAACACGTCTTATCTGCGATTCGGTCGAAGGCCGACTCGCGCAACTTCGCCGACTTACGGCGACCGCCGCTGACGACTTCCACGCGATTGTTTTCGCGTTTTCGGCGCATCAGTCCTCCGGGGTTTCTTTTTTCGCCTTGTCGGACGCGCCGCCACGCACGCTTTCCAGAAGCGCCACGGCCCATTCCGCTGGCGTGGTCTGTTGCCCGCCGCCAGTGTCGCGTTGCACCCTGGTGGTCTTGAGGCACTCCAGCTGCTTGCGAAACAGCACGTCGTAATTGCCGACGGCAGCATCGGCATTGCCGAGCACGGCGCAGTGCCACTTGGCGAAGTAAAAGGCGGCCATCGACGCCTGCATCAAATCCGTGGACTCGTTGAGGTCGAAGTCCTGATGGATCGCTGCGAGCGCGTCCTCGAAGATCGCCTTCTCCTCGTCGGTCAGCAGCTTCTTTACATACGCCCCGTGCTTGAGCGCATTGAGGTTGCCACGAAGCTTTTCAGGCGGCGCACCACCATGATTTTTGGGATTCGCACCATGAAGACGGCAAACGGTGTAGCCCTCGACCGCCGGATGCGTGCAGCGCTGGCCGTTTTTCTTCATGCGGGCTGTGCAGCGCGGCGTGCGGTGCCCAAAGCTGTCAACCCAGTCCTGGTCTGCGGGTAAATTCTGCTTAGATGCCACTATTTCTACCTCTCACATCTGGGATCGCGCCTCGCCGATTCGACGACCGGAGCGAGGCCGTGTGCCCATTAGTAAAAACCACCGGATTCCAGTGGCCAAGTTCAAGAAATGGAAGTTTTCACCCCGCATTACTTCCACTCCCCTTGATCGCGTTTCGCGTTCTTGAGGATGTAGCGGACGCCGGTGCGGGTAAGCAGAAACGTCTCGGCGATTTCGGTGATCGTCTTGCCCGCGTTGAACATGGCGATGATCTCCATGTTGCGGATAAGGCGTTTCGCCTTCATGCGGGACGGTACGTACAGGTAGCCGCCGGTGAAATACTTCTGGATTTGCTCGACGAGATCGGGCGGAAGGATTTTGATTGCTTCAGCCTTCCGACTTCTCATCACGCGCTCTTTCGTTGGGAACGGGGAGGATTCTCGAAGATGCGTTCAACCGGCAAAGTGTCGCGCAACGTCTTAACAAACTCCGGGAGGTCGTCCTCGCCCATGCTGTCGTAGTGGGCGCATTCTTCTTTCCGCCGAATGAGCGCCGTGTGAAGCGAGTAGGTCTTCTCGTTGCCCGATGGCGTGGTCCATTGTCCGGCAGCGCAACGGATGCGCCGTTCGCGGACACCGGTCAGCGGCGAGACGTGCGTGAACTCCTTGCAGTGCAGGCAGTTGGCGCAATAAATCTTGTCCGATTTTTTCATTGATTACCTCGCTTTCAATTCCCACCATTCGCGCACCAGATCCTTGAAGTCCTCGAGGTCCATCGTGACGATGGATCGCTTGTTGTCGTCCCTGGTGACGGCGATGGGGTATTTGGTTTTGTCGTTGCAGTTGGCGATGGCCTGTTCCAGAGCCCTCTTCACGTCGCACCGCTTGTGGCGTTTGCACTCGATGAAGAAAACCGGATTCAGCACATCACCGGCTTCGGTTCCGTCGCGGTACTGGAAGCCGCGCCGGGATGCGTCGCCGAAAATCTCTCGCAGTTCGCGGGCGATTTCCCGCTCGTATTCGGCTCCCTTGTTTCGACTGAGTCTGCCCATGTTGATCTCCTTCACAGAAAGCTTCGTTGTCGCGTCACGTCGCCCTTCGGCTTTTCGGGACGCGGTTTGGCTTTGGTTTTCACGGGTCGCGTAAATGTCTTTTGCGGAGGCGCGCTCGGTTCCATCGCAGGGATATCCAGACAAGCGCCGCCTTCGTCTGGCCCGACGTAAGTGATTTCACTGCCGGGAAAGGTCTCCATGATCATGGCGAGCTTGGCGATGTCTTCCGGAATCAACTCGATGCGATCGGTGCGCCCGGTCCTTTCCGGAACGAGAGTGAACTCACCAGCCTTCGACTTGACGTTGACCTCGACCCGCAGCGCCTTGAACGAGTCGATGTCGGCCTGGGTGAGTTCACGAACAGGAGCATCGGGGTCTGGAAGATCGTGCGCGGCGCGGAATCGCTTGAAGCCTTCGAGGTGGAGCTTGTAGTAAACCGACAGGGCTTTCTTGAACGCCTGGCGGTCGCCGGTTTTCCACAGCGCATTGATCTTGTCGTCGACCTGCTTGATGGCGTGGTGGATTTCAGGCTGGTTGGCAGCAATCCAGTCCAACGCACCGTCTGGGTAGCGCCTGCTCAGTTCGTCGATGGTGCGGCGGAAGAGTTGCTCGAAGGAGGTCATGACAGCGACCTCCCATCGGCGATTGTTGAGCGGGATTTGCCTATTTTTTGTGCATCACCAAAATCACCAAGCATCACCAGTGACCGGTGATGCGGATTTCCCAACCTTTCCAAGCGGTTAGGCCCTCTCATCACCGAATCACCACTTTTTTGACAATATCTTACGCTATGCGCGAGGCTGTTTTTCTTTTCCTCATTTTTTCCCGTCCTATATAGGAGAGATGTGTAAGAAAGTGGTGATGCGGTGATGGCATGGAATTTTCTCTTTGATATCGGATGGTTAAGCCCTGAAAAAAGCGGTGACGAATTCGGTGACATTCGGTGATGGAAAGCGGGAAAAACAGCCTGACCGATTTTCACCTTCGGGAAAAAAGTGGTGATTCGGTGATGCAAAAAAGCCGTGTCGATTTCGCCCTTCAGATAAAAAGCGGTGATTCGGTGATGGTCAGAAGGGAATGTCATCGTCTCCGCTCCTTTCCGTGAGGCCGAGGTCGGCTTTTCTGATTTTCCAAACGCGATGGGTTCTGCCGTTGTGCCGGACGGTCGTGGACGCTCTGCCGTCTTCGCAGTCCAGTAAAAGGCCCTCTTCGGCGAGTTGCTTGCCGATAGCCTTGATGGTGAATCCGAGGGTGCTTCCGGCGTCGCGCAGAACCTTCTGAATCTCGGCCAGAGCGATCTTGGGATAGATGTAGGCGTGCTCGTCGTCGCGGCGCATGAAGCCCACCACGCCGCGCACCTCGTGTGGTTCCAGTTCAACCAGTTCCATGCCGCGCCATATCTTGTTTTCAGGCGAATGGAGCACGACGCGGCCGCTGTGGAGCATGTCGGTGAGGGTGTCGAGAAAGACGTTGTTGGCCTGCTCGCTTACGACCGAACGAGTATGCTCGTCCCTCAGCCCGAACAGGTTATCAATGTGCTCGGCGATAAGCGCCGCCGCTGTCGCCTCGTCGATGACGCCGGTGCCCTGCAGAAAGTCCACGAAGAGATCGAAGCCGGTCTTGTTCAACCCGAAGTTGCGGGCGATGCGCAGGCCGTTGGCCACGTCCTCGACGCCCTCGTGGAACATATCCATGGCCGCGTCGATCCGCGCGACTAGGTCGTCGAACCAGTCCGGGCGCGAGAGAACGTAATGGATGAACGCCGCCGTCACACCGCGATAGAGATGCTGGTTCTTGAGGCAAGCCCGGCCGCGCACAGCGTCCTTGCGGCGGGTGTTTACGCCGACGATGATCATGCGCGCCAGGTTGGATGCTTCGTTGTCCGGCACGTCTTCGCCGGTGACCAGAAGATTACCCCGGATCGTGTACGTCTGTTTCACTGATGCGTCGCTGTTGAGCCGACCGCGCCCCCGTCCATCCGCGTAGTTCTGGAGGATCTGGACGACCTGCTCGTGCCGCGCCTGGATGTTCTTGAGCTTGAAATCGTCGACGAGGTACAGACAGTCGGCGAAGTAATGGCCGACCTTCTGAATCTGGTACGGCGTCGAGGTCCAGGAGTTGACCGAATGCCCCTCGGCGAAGTTGCCGAAGAAGTTGGCGAAGCGCATGGCCAGAAAAGACTTCGAAGCGCCGGTGATGCCGGTGATCCAGAGAATGTACCGCTCGCTGGAGCAGTTGGGCGAGTGGTCGAGCTTGGACAGGAACGGTGAGATAAATGCATGGCCCGCCAGGGTGAAGGTCACCTCGTGGCCGTTGAGTTTGAAAAGGTCGTCCAGGATGTGGCGGCAGACCTTGGCGAGCGTCTCCGGGTCCAGGCGAACCAGGTCGAGGCTCTTGGCATACTCCATCTCCGACAGGTCAATGACCCGCTCCCGGTTTTCGATGACGCCGTGAGGCGTGATGATGAGCGACGGCGTGTAGTAGCGGTCGTTCGCCGGATCGATAAAACCCAGGCGCGTGTGGGCGGCCACGTAGCGCGGCGCGGATAGCTCCTGGGCGGCGCGTCGGATATCGTTGATGTCGTGCGGCCAGTACTTGCAGATCGTGCCGCCTTGTTCCCCGATGGCCTCGTTGAGCCTCTGGCTGTTGGCGAAGACCTTCCCGGAGACCTGGAACGGCGCGACCTTGCCGCAGGCGGTGCGAATCTCCCCCTCGATCAGTCGATAAGGCTCGATCTCGTCGATGAACTGCCGGTCGGATTTGATGTCGATAATGAAGTTCGTGAAGGGTTGATAAGCGACCTGACCGGTCTCCTCGACGTGTTTCTTCTCGTAGCAGTTGTTCTGGATACGGTAATTCGGGAAATCGTCCCGTGACAGCGCCTCGGCCTTGCGCGTCTCCTGTTTCTTGATGACGAGCTTCTTGAGTTCGTTTTTCTTGGCCTTGGGCACCTTGGCCGCGATCTGTTCCAGGTAAGCCTCGTGCTCGTTGCGCGCCGTCATGCTGATTTCATTCAGGATCGCATCGAGCGCCGAGGGCACGTCGTCCGGCAATGCGGAAATGTCGATCTCGTCAATGAGCGCCGTGATGTGCTCGCCGCGCATCCGCGCCGCAAGACTGGCGGGGGCTTTGACGCCGCAACCATCCCTGGGACAGCCGGTAAAACCGTCGGCGCGGATTTTCTCGCAGGTGATCGGCCCCGACGACATCCGCAGGTGGGCGATCTTTCCGTTGGTTTCCTGCGGCGTGTAATTGGGATGACCGCCAGAGAGGTCATGGATCAGGTCGCCGCCGTCGGCGAACCGGCAAAGGTTGGAGATCATGTCCATCCATTGCGGTTCGGGCAGCGACGTCGCCTGGTCGCGGCAGTGTTGAAGGAAAGCGCAGTGCTCCAGGCAGATGCGCGCCCCCGCATCCGAGGGCAGCGCCGTCGTGCCCTTGTTTTCTTCTGGCTGATTTCCGCCGGCGACATCGACTTTCAACTCCGAGGCGACGCGCAGCAGGTCGTCACAAGAGACCAGCAAGTCTCCTTGCCCGGCGTCGATCTGGGCCGCCAGAGCGGTGAGCAGCGGGGCCTGCTTCTCGAAAGGTGTGAATCCGTTGTGCTGATCGACAAAGAGCGTGTTGCCCTTTTTCATGTGCGCGCCGCAGAGGGGCGCTGCGATCAGGTTGCCCATGCCCTTGCCGGTGAGCCGGTCCTGGTTGGGAAAGATGCGGTCGAAGGAAGGCGCGCTTAAGTCGTCGCCGTCGTCGAGGCATCCGGATTCCAGGAGCAGAGCGAAAAGAACCCGTCGCACCAGGTGTGCCTCGATGGGGCCGGTAAAGAAAAACCATACGTGAAAGCCACGGCCCGACTTGGACCGTTCGACGTGGGCGCGAATGCCCTGCACCTCGCAGACCGCAAGGAACGATGTCACGTCCCGCGCGGGATCGTGTTGTGCTCCGGTGGAAGGATCGGCATGGTCGTCAAAGTCGATGGCCGCCTGGAAGCAGACGTTCTCGATGGTCGAGCCGTCGGCGAGGTTGATGCTGGGCCACAAGAGATAGATGCCCAGCTGCTCCTTGATGTCCGTCGCTCCGTTTTGCACCGGCGTCGATCCGGTGAGGTGGTCCCAGATCGCCTGGTCGTCGAGCACGGCGAGTTGCTTGTGGGAACACCCATCGCAACCGCCCTTGAGATCGTTCTTGTTGGAGAGGGCGCACAACTTGGCGTCGAAGCGATGGACGCAAACAGGCGCCCATCCTTTTCGGTGCTTGCCGTCGCGCCCCGGATGTTTGGTCTGCCACGGGTGCGCATAGACATCGGTGCGCACCCGCAGCAGGGTCTTTTTCACCAGATCGACACGCTCCTGATTCAGCTTCATTCAGGAGCCTCCAGCAGCGTTCGCAGATTGGTGAACCGCTCCGAGACCTTGTTGTTGCTGATGGCGATCCGCACCGCTTTTTGCGACCCGACGAGGACGAGATAACGTGCGGCTCTTGTCACGGCGGTGTAGAGCAACGACCGCTGCAGCATGAGGTAGTTGGTCGTGTGGATCGGGATGATAACCGCCGGGTATTCCGAACCCTGGGATTTGTGGATGCTGATGGCGAAGGAGCGGATCAATTCATCTTCGGCTTCACCCATCCGATACAGCGAATAGACGCCGTCATCGAAAGCGACCAGCAACAATCCGATGTTCGGAAAGAAGGACTCGATCACACCGCCGTCGCCGTTGAACGCGCCGAAGTCGCAGCCGCCGGTATTGAAGATAAAATCCACCGAGACCGCGTTGGTCCATTTCAGGCTCGGATCGGCGGCGACCATCGACAGGAACTTCGACCGCCCCTCGTCGCCGAATACCAGGCGCTTGTAGTTGTTTTTCTTCTGCATCACCTTGTCGCCGACCTTCAGCGACGATCCCTTGATGGCCGTGCCGTTGGGATTGAGAAGCCTGCTCAGAAAGGGATTGAGGGCATCCGCGCCGATGGAGCTTACGTTGGCGGGGCAAAGGACCTGGACATCGCGCACCGGGTCGAGACCGAACTTCGGAGGCATGACATCCAGGGTCTTGCCGATCCATTCGACGATCTGGCCGGTGTCGTCCGTGGATGCGAAGAAAAACTCTTTGACGTTGTCCGTGATCAAGTCACGGCCCGCGTTGATTGCGTGGGCGTTCTTGACGATGGCGCTGGCTTCGTCCTGGCGAAGTATCTCGATCAGGTTGATGACCGGGCACACTCCCGAGGCGATGACATCGTTCAGCACGCGGCCCGGGCCGACCGAGGGCAGCTGGTTCACATCACCGACCAGGATCAAGGTCGTGTGCTCCGGATCGATGGCGTCCAGCAGCGCGTCGGCCAGTTCGATACAGGCCATGCTCATCTCGTCCGCGATCACGACATCCACATCGAGCGGATTGTCGCGGTTGACGCGAAAGCCCTCCTCGGGGTGGTACTGGAGCAATCGATGGATCGTCTGAGCCGGGCGGCCGATCTGCTGCGACATTCGTTTTGCGGCGCGACCGGTCGGCGCGCACAGGGCGATGGACAGCTTGCCGAAGGCTTTCACGATGGCTTTGAGCGACGAGGTCTTGCCGGTTCCCGGCAGGCCGGTGAGCACCATCAGGTTGTTGGCGATGGCGCACTGGACCGCCTCGCGTTGCTTCGGCGTGAGCCATTCCCATTCCTCCTGCGGAAGGCTCGCCATGACGCGGGCGACCGCTTGCCTTGCGATGGCTTTGATGCGGGCCGCCACTCGTTTCTCGGCGGAAAGGAAGCGAGGCAAGGTGATGCGATCCTTGAGAAAGCACTCGACCTTTTCATCGGTGAGCAGCACGCCCAATTCGTGGGCGACCATCTCCGGTGAGACGCAAAGAAGGTCGGCGGCGGCCTTGATCAGACCCTGCGCCGGTAGATAACAGTGGCCGTCGTTTTCGGCGGCCTCGTGCAGCGCATGAAAGATGCCCGCGCGGATGCGAAACGGCGACGACGTGTCGAAGTCCAGACGGCGGGCGATCTTGTCGGCGGTGACGAATCCGATGCCCTCGACCCGCTCGACCAGCTGATAGGGATTGGCCTTTACGGTGTCGATCAATTGGGCGATGGGCATTTTCGAAAAGGCGGCCTGAATGCGGTTCTGAAACGCCGGGCTGATTCCGCAGGTTGCGAAGAACAGCCCGGCCTCCTTGTCCGCTTTCTTTTCAGACCAGGTCGCGTGAATCTCGTCGGCGCGTTGTGGGGTGATCCCTCGAATCTCGGTGAGCCGTCGATGATCGCTTTCGACGATATCGAAAAAGCCCTCGCCGAAGCGTCGGATGATCTCCTCGGCGATGGCCGGGCCGATCCATTTGAAGTTTTGCGCCAGATATCGTTTGACGCCGTTGACGCCCTTGGGCCGCACGGATTGGCACTCGCGGAAACTGAACTGCAATCCCCAGCCGCGATCCTCCCAGCGGCCGCGCATGACGACCGTGTCGCCCTCGCAAACACCCGGCGGCAGCACGCCCACCACCGGGTGCCGGTCCACGTTTCCCCTGATCCAGTTCTTCGGAGAGGTGCTTTTAATGCCCAGCACGCCCTCGATTTGCTCGTGGTTCATTCGCGGCTCCTTTCGATGGCCACGAGCAGCAGCACCAGGTAGCCAATCAGATCCTGGATGGTGTCCAGGTAGCTTTCGCCCACGGCGGCAAGGTCCTCACCGCCGCGAGCAAGCCGTGAAATTTTGTCGTCGATCCGGACCTTGATCTGCTCGATGGGATCGGTCTTGGAAAACACCCGAACCGGATCGAGCGCCGAGTTGCCATAGGTTTCGTTCTTGGCCAGGAGCATCCGCTCCAGGCCTTGGCATACGGAGGAAATCCGTTCGCGCACATCGTCCATCGATTACTCCTCCAGGAAGTCGGGAAGGTCGTCGTCCTTTTCGCCGTCGTCCCGCGAGGCGGGCTGTTCGCTGTCGAGATCGACCTGACGGAAGTTCTGGAAGGTTTCGTACAGGCCCTTGAACTGGAGGATTTCCTCTTTCGAGCAGGCGCCGATGTTTTCCATCCGCAGCACCGCGTAGGTGCCTTCCGGCGTGTCCAGCGAGAGCTTCGTGTGGTAGACGAACAACGGCAGGTCCGCGAACTGACCGCTCTGGAGCCGCAGTTTCGAGGTGAAGTATTTGGCGATGTACTTGCGCGTCGGCGGCAGCGATGCGCCTTTGGCCCGCACCACAAAGGGCTGGCCGGTCCGCAGGTCCAAACCGACGAAGTTATAGACCAGACCGCACTGCGGTTTTTCGTTGCGCACCCAGTTCTTTTTCGGGCACGTTGCGCACTCGATCTGCTTGCCGTCGATGTCGATGCCGACCGCCAGGTTGTCCGAGCGGCAGAGAATCTCGGTGCCTTGGCCTTCGATGTAGTTGGCGTGGCGGCGGGTTTTCTTGACCGTGATCAGCACGCACTCGATGTCGTCGATGATCTCCTCGGTCGCCGTGTTGAAAAAGCGGTCTTTGGGAATCCACGCGCCGGTTTCGTCCTTGGCTTTCATGTTGAAGGCCATGATCGGCAGGGGGCGGTCCTCGCGGCCGAGTTCACCCAGGGCGTTCAGTTCCCCGAGTTCCTCAGCCAGGTCCGGCGGCAGCGCCAGATCGAGGGCGGTGGTGTTCACAGGGGCCAGGTCGGTGGACGTTTCTTTCTTGGGACTCATTGGTCACCTCCGTTGGATTGGTTGGAAACAAGGTTGGCGATGAAGGCGTGGTCGACGGATTCACCCTTCGGCGCGGCTTTCGCCGGTCGGAGCGATTCCAAATCCACGTCACTCAGTTCCGGATGCTTGGAGACAAGGGTGCGGTACCGCGTGGAGACCTCGTCGGCGGGCAGCAGCCCCGAACAAAGGTCGCGGTATTCGCAACCGCCGTGCAGTGAGCAGGCGGTGGGATTGCGGTAGACGATCTTCGAGCGCCGGAGGTCCCGCGTGATGTGGTACATCTCAAGCGCCCAGCGGCTCAGGTCCTCGGGCGGGATTTCCATTTCCCGGCGCATAAAGAACGTGTTGCCCTCGTTGCGCAGGCGTTCGATGATTTCGGCGTAGTCGGCGGGGTCGGTTCCAGTGCGGGCGAGAGCGGCTTCGAAGACCGCGAGCGTCGTGTCGATGTTGGCGCGCTTCGAGATCGATCCGTTTTTCAGGATGTCCGGTTCGACGGGCAGCTTCGTCCGCAGGACGTTGTAAATGACCCCGTGCACATCGATGCCGAGGAAACGCGATACCGCCCAGACATAGGCACGAATTTGGAAGTCGGTTTCTAGCCGCCGGAAGTACTGCGAGTCTTTGACGCCGACTGTTTTGTGCTCGACGATCCAGAGCGAGCCATCCGGCTTCAGCACCACCATGTCGACGCGGCCGACCAGGTCGAAAATCCTTGAGGCCATGCCGCTGGGGGTGATGAGCGGAACCCGGAAGGGCAACTCGACATGCAGAACTTCGAAGTCGTCCTGGCCGCGCCAGTGCTCCACGTAACCTTTGAGCATTCCCGAGGCCAGAGGAATCAGGTCGTCATGGAAGGCGCTGCGCTCCAGGTACTCGCGCATCGCTTGCAGCGCGTGATCGAGGTTGTGGGTGAGATACCAGCCCTCCAGGCCGATATGGACGGCCTTGCCGAGGGTCAGCACCTCCCGCTCTTCGGCGGGCACGAGACGACGGTTGAAACGGAAGTCGTGTTTCACCTGGCAGGACAGGCGGCTGTTGATTTCGCTGATGGATACGGTCTGGCGGGCTTTGCTCATGACGCCTTCCTCCTGCGGATGCGGCATGAGGAATGGCCGCCGAAGCCGTGCGCCATGAACTTGTCGACAGGCACAAAGGAGTCATCAGAAGCGGGCTCGACATAAGGCATGGCATCCAATTCGAATTCGTCGTCCCGTCCCGGCTTCTCGTCAGGAGATTCGACCTCACGGTCCTTTCCTTTGCGCTCCATTCCCCAGGCCAGATCGACGCGACGGAATTCTCCGTGCCGCTGGCTTTTGCAGGTCATGAGGGTTGCGAACAGGGACTGGATCACCTTGCCGTCGCGGGTACGGGTGCGGATTTTGAGTCGCGCCGGTTCGCTCTCGACGATCTCGTAGGCTCGACTGGGCTTGAGATCCCCTTTGATGGCGTTGGGACGAAAGTGATCCGAGATGCGCTTCGTAATTTCATTGGCGTTCATTTCGCTATCTCGCTTTGGATTGGAGGGTTTGAAGGAATCTGGAGACTGCCGGATGCGGCTCCGTGGCGGTGTCGGTTGCCGGAAACGCGACGTCCGCGCCCTCGCGCTCGAACCGTTCCATCGTCTGTTTCCAGAGACGCTCGACGTTGCGCATCAGCGCCTCGACGACCGCATCGTCCAGGCCGTAAGTGGCGGCGACGCCGCCGATGAGCAGACCCAATTCCGCAAACGCGTCATTGAGCAACGGCTTCCACCGAGCACAGGTTTTCATGGTTGCAACTCCTTTCCGGCCTCGCCGGGTTTCAAAAGGTAAAAGGGCTTCCGATTTCGGGTCGGGGGACACGGCGTGTTTTTTTCCGCCTCGTCGGTCCCAAAAAGAAAAAGGGGGGTGGTTTTCCGGTCAGGGGACATTGGCGCCCCCAAAAGTTGAAATTTTCTTGAGAAGACGCTGGCGGCGTTTCTTCACCGCCTCGTAATCGCGGTTTTGTTCAGCGGCGAACTCCTTGATTTCGCGGCCATAAACCTCTGTCGCGGTGAGCAGAAGAAAATCGAATTCGTCGATGCGTCCCTCGTCGCGCCATTGCCGAAGCCTGGCGAGTGCATCTTTCTGGATGGAGGCGCGCTGGAGTTCGTCTTCAGGCGAGGGGACGAGGCGCAGGTTCGCCTTGTCCTTGGCGAAATCGTCGTAAACGACCATCCGCCGGTTCCAGTCCCAGGCCGACTCGTAGCGGGCGTACAGGTCGTGTTGAAGATCGTTAAAGATTTTTTGAGGGATGGAGGATGGGCGTTGCGATATGTCCAGTCGGCGGATAACAGTGAAAAAGACCTGGATCAGGGTTTGCCAGAGATCATCACGATCTGGATCGTAATTGCGCTTTCTGACAAAAACCGCTTCGATGATCGGCAGACAGAGGACCAGCAGTACTTGATCGACTGCGGCGTTGCACGAAGGGTCGAAGACCAGCAGTTCGGCGATGATCGCGTCGCGAGCCGATTGCGGCCAGGGGGAGTCGCGCCTCAGCACATCCCGCATCGACCAGGCATCCGGAAACGCGTGCAAAGATGGACAGCGAACGCGCATCGCCGCGAAGCGGTTTTGAAATGTTTTTGATGTCGTTTCCCGTTCCAGCCATTCCCGAAACTCAAAGACGATCCGTTCGATTGGGCACCTCCACGGTTCGGTGTGCCCAATTCATTTATCCGGTACGGAAACCCCCTTTTTGGGATGAGCGTGGATTTACGATGGGAATTTCATGGGAAAGCTAACGTGTTGAATTAGAAGGGAAATAAACAGTTAAAAAATGAAAAAGCCGCCAAAAAAGGCGGCGAATTCCCATTAAAAAACTGGATAGCGGAACGGAATCAGATCACGAGGATTTGTTCGTGCGGAATGGTGAGTCGATAGCCGACGCCTTTTTTATTTTCGATGAGATTTACATCGGCATCGGTGAGAAGATTTTCTGCGGCCATCTTCTGGAGGACATTTCTAATCTCTCGAACATTATCGGCCAGGCGGGTGCCTTGAATTGTCTCCGCACTGCGTCCCGTAAGTTGCAGTTGAATGTCTTCGGTCAGCACATACCCTTCGCCGAAACTTCTTTTTGCGGTTTTCGCCAGGGCGACAAGCACCACGAACGGCCTTGAGCTAATGTCGAGCACTTGGTTCTTGAACCGGGCATAGTGACAAGTGCTGTCCACGAAGAGCATCGCCCGCGTTTCGTCTTTTCGCAGCTGCAAGACCTTCGAAACGATGGCCGACCAATCCAGCCTCGGAGAGTCGGGCGATTTTTGGTAGTCGCAAAGCCGGAAAGGGAAGATGTTCAAAGCTTCCGCCTGGCGGGATTCCGTCAGACCGAGGTTGAATCCGTTCGCCGTAGCCAAAAGGATTTTATCTCCTGTAATGGCCCCGCGCGCCTGATGAAAAACATCGGTTGCATTTCGACGACTCAATCTTCGGCAATAAAGTACGGACAACGGATCGATGCCCGCCTCTGTTTTCCCGAGGAGATAGATGTTTTCTTTGGCGATGATGGAAATATCCTCGCCGGTCAGTTCGTTGGCCGCTCGCAGGCGCTTTAGAAGTTCCTTTGTATTGAGACGGTAGAAGGTGACGTCGTCTTCCGACAACGGAATGGCGCGCCGCTGTCCGCTGGGGCAGACTGACCAATACTTGCCGTCAATGCACTCCAGAACAGCGACGCATTCGTCATTGCTGCAGCCGCAAATGCCGAGTTCGTCGGAAATGGCTTCCTCAAACAAAAGGCGGTCTTGGAGCATAGCGTCAAGAGCGCGTTGCCCGAATGCGTTCAATTCCGCTTTGGAAATGCGCGCATCACCGACGTCGATTGTCGCCTCGATGAGTTTACGCCATAGGCTTTCGTGGTTGGCAGAAGCCATTTCGTCTCAGGTGCTCCATGATTTTTTCTTCGAGAGTTTCCCGCTTGAAGGTGCAAATGCTCGGCGGCTTGATCTTGACCATCTTCGTGCGCTTTTTTTGCCTGATGAGAAACTCGAACCTGATCTTGGCATACACGAAGCCCCAACCGTTCGTGTCTCCGTCGCCGTTCATGCTGTTCAAGCGCTCCAACGCCTTCGGTCCACGAGCCGTGAGCGCGGATCCCCCGCGCTTGCCGTCGCTGATCTGCACTTCGTTCACATAGGCGTTTCTGAACTCGGAATCCCACCTGCCATCAAGCTTGAAGTCATCGTCGTTCAACGGATTGAGCGTGTAGAGATTCTGGCAGTCCGCGTGCGCGAAGAAATCCGTCCGTTTCAAGATGATGTCGGCGAAAAGCTCCGCGAGCTTGGCGCGCTCTTCCTGAACCGGTGCATACACCTTCAAGCGACCATCTTGCGGATTGAATCCCAGGGCGTCCTGACGGACCTCTCGGAATGTGAAGGGCTTTTCCTCATCGTGGTCGATGATGATGGTCGTGACCGGATACTTGCCGTGCGTGATGAGGATGTTGATGCCGTCATGGTCCTCGAAAAAGGAAAGCTTGCAGTAATTGCCCTTGTACCGCGCGTTGAAATAATCGGCTGCCGCTTCCTCGAATCGAATCCGCGTCGGATCGTCCAGATCGACCTCCACATCCTCTTCGATGCCCAGGAACTCCTCCGGACTCGATGAGTGGATGAAGGACAACCACCTGTGCGCCTCATCGAACAGTCCCCGATGCTCAAGGTAGGTTCGTAACGACAGGTATCGCGGGTTGATGTGCATGCCCCCTTCGCCGTCTTCCGTTTCCGCCATCGGAACCAGAGTCACCGGCGGATCGGACAACAGGGCGCGCTGCTGCAGAAGGTCCATGCCGAGATCCGTGCTCATATCGCTGATCTTATGCAGGTCCTCGAGCATTTCCGGCGGGCAGTCCTCCCCGAGCTTTTCGGTTAGAAACTCATAGACGCTATCCGGCGTGAGTGCGTCCAGGTCGAGATCGATATCATCCTGGAACCGCTCGAAAAACTGGCGCAGTAACTCCATGTCCACGGTTTTGAGAAACTTTTTGTTTGCAAACTTCTTAACGTCTCGCTTTGCCATTTTCTTCCCCCAAGACAAACAATGCCATTAACCCAAGGGCATGATGATCTCGCGGTTACCCAATGTGCCGCTGTACTCCGATCACCTTTCCCTGAATTCGAAAATCCGGATCGCGGATCACGATGTCATCGTATTTCGGATTCGCGGCAACGAGCCGGATCGCCCCCTTGCGACCCAGTTCCAACCGCTTCACCGTCGCCGAGTCGCCGATAAGCGCCACGACGATATCACCTGAATCGGCCCACTCCTGCTGCGCGACGATCACCAGATCGCCATCAAGGATGCCCGCACCCTCCATGCTGTCGCCCGTTACGTTCAAAGCAAACAGCCGGTTGTAACGCCGCGAAAGAGCCGCATCGACGGTGACCGTCCCCTCGATGTTCTCCACGGCCCAGATCGGACGACCCGCTGCGATGCGGCCGACAATCGGAACCTCTAAACCGACATCCGGTTTGTTTTGATTCGCCCTTCCGACAAGCTCAACCGTCCGCGATGCGCCTTCGCCTCGTCGCAGCTGACCCTTGCGCTCGAGGGCTTTCACCAGGTCGAACACGCTGGAACTGGCGATCCCGAACTGAGCGCCGATTTCACGCATGGTCGGCGGCTTGCCGTGCAAACGAACGAAGCTCCGAATCCACTCCAGAGTCTCGGCCTGGCGCAGTGTGAGTTTCGGTGTTTTGCCCTTGCCGGAATCCTTCATCAACTCTCCGTTTCTCCAGACGGCGTTCTGCCGCACGAGCATAATGGGCGGATTTTATTCCTAACGGCTGTTAGGAGTCAATTGAAAAATGTGGGGCCATGTCCCCTGGCCGAAAAAAGCACCCCCCTTTTCTTTATGGAATTGAAAAAGGGGTGCGCCAATGAGTCATGCGTTGAAGGAAATTGCTGGAATTCTGGCAACAGCCATCGTGCGCAAGCGCCTGCGCGATGTGCGTAACATACTGAAAAAGAACGGAAAAACAGAGATTGGCCTTGAGGTTTCGTTCGGAGAGAGCCTCTATCCTGTCGAACCTGAGCACGAAGGAGAGAGGCATTGAGCCAGCAAAACACCATCCTAAAACAGATCGCGCAGCTGCCGCGATTGTCGTTCGGCGAACTACAGGAGCGCTGGCGCGCATTGTTCGGATCGGAGCCGCCCGCCTACAATAAAGCTTTTCTGATCAAGCGACTCGCCCACCGCATTCAGGAACTGGCATACGGCGGTTTATCCGAGAGCGCCAAAGCCCGGATGCAGGAAATCGAGCGGGAAAGCGGCAATTCCGAACTAACGGCAATCGACCGGCCCGCTCCCCGAAAAAAGGGCATGCCGGTAATCGGCACTCGACTCATACGCGAATGGAATGGCGGCCGTTACGAGGTCACCGTGGTCCGCGATGGTTTCGAGTTCCAGGGTAAGACCTACCGTTCGCTGACTGCGATTACAAAGGTCATCACCGGCACGCACTGGAACGGCCCGGCTTTTTGGGGATTGCGGCAGGAAGGGAATGGGAAAGGAAGTAAATGAAGAACGGGAACGGTAAGAAAATCAACGGTGATGGCAACGGAAAAACGCCCAACGGCGTTACGCCCAAGGTGCGTTGTGCAATCTACACAAGAAAATCTACCGAGGAAGGTCTCGACCAGGAATTCAATTCGCTCGACGCACAGCGCGAGGCGGCTGAATCGTATATCGCCAGTCAGCGCCACGAGGGATGGGAGGCGCTTCCCAACCGATACGACGACGGCGGATTTTCCGGCGGCACCCTTGATCGTCCAGCTTTGCAGCGATTGCTCCAGGACATCGAGGACCGCCAAGTCGATTGTGTGATCGTGTACAAGCTCGACCGACTGAGCCGCTCGCTGCTCGACTTCACGAAAATTATTGAGATTTTCGAACGCCAGGGCGTGACCTTCGTTTCGGTCACGCAGCAGTTCAATACGACGACATCAATGGGGCGTCTCACGCTCAACATCCTACTTTCATTTGCGCAATTCGAACGCGAAATCATCGGCGAACGCATCCGCGACAAGGTTGCCGCCTCGAAGCGCAAGGGCAAGTACATGGGTGGCATGCCGGTCCTCGGTTACGATGTGGACCGCTTGGCAAAGAAGCTGGTGGTCAACCCGACTGAGGCAAAGCTTGTGCGCCACATCTTCAAACGGTTCGTCCAGATCGGCTCGGCCACACTGCTGGCCCAGGAACTGAACCAACATGGTAAGCGGACAAAAGAATGGGTCACAAAAAAGGGGACGACCCACGCGGGAGTCGTCTGGAACAAAATGCACCTATATCGCATGTTCAACAACCGTCTCTACATCGGCGAGATCATTCACCACGACCAGCACTATCCCGGCGAGCAAGAAGCCATCGTGCCACGCGCCTTGTTCGACCAGGTCCAAGCGATCCTCGAAGAAAACTGCCGTGTGCGCGGCAATAAAACCCGCACCCGGACGCCCGCACTGCTCAAAGGCGTCATCAAGTGCGGGCACTGCGGCGGGGCGATGGGGCCGACCTTCACGAAGAAAAAGGGAAAGACATATCGCTACTACCTCTGCATCGCCGCTTCGAAGAATGGCTACAACTCCTGCCCGGTGAAGACCATCGCGGCAGGCGAGATCGAGGGCGCGGTCATGGCGCAACTGCGCGCGGTCTTCCGGTCGCCCGAATTGATCGCCGAGACCTTCCGCACCGCCCAGCAAAAGGAGACCGATGAGATCGGCCGCCTGAAACAGGAACGGTTCGACTTGGCCGGAAGCCTGTCAACCGAAACCGATCCGCAGCGCAAGCGCGAGGTGGAAAAACGGATCGTAGAAATCGACGGCATGGTCGCGGCACTGGAAGCCGAGCCACTGACCGAGCAGCGCGTCGCCGATGCGCTGGCGAACCTGGACACGGTGTGGGATGAACTCTTCCCCGCCGAGCAGGCGCGGATCGTTAGCCTGCTGATCGAGCGCGTGATCGTGAACGCTGACGACATGGAGGTCATTATGCGCACCGACGGATTCCGCTCCCTGGTGAGCGAACTCGACGACGCCCCCGCGCCCAACGAAGAAAGGAGCATCGCGCATGGATGAAAAAATCACCGTCCAACACGAAGGTGAGAGCATCCGCATCCGCATTCCCATGCAGTTCAAGAAACGCGGCGGGCGCAAGGAAATCATCATGCCCGAGGGCCTGCCCCAGAACCTGCCGGATCGAACCTCTTACCAAAAGCCGCTGGTCGCCGCTGTGGTTCGTGCTCACCAGTGGAAAGGCATTCTCGACGAGGGGCGCATCCCGTCAATCACTGCTCTCGCCAAACGTCTGAAGGTGGATCGCGCCTACGTCAGCCGCCAACTGCATCTGACGCTCCTCGCCCCCGACATCATCGAAGCTATCCTCTATGGCCGCGAACCGAGCGGTCTGTCGCTGGCCCGCCTCAACAAGGCGTTTCCGTTGGAATGGGAAGAGCAGCGTGTCGCATTAAAGTTCATCACCCGCTAATCGGGGAGTGCGCTTCCCCCGATTGGCGCTCCTTCTTCTTTCAGCATGTTGAGAAAAGCATTTCGCTCTTCTTGGCGACCTATTACAGCGATATTATCGTCCTTTTGAAATCGGAACTCAGCATCGGGATTTGGTGTTAGCTCTTTTCCCCGAATAACCCCAACCACGGAAACACCAAACTTTCGACGAATGCCGATCTCTCCAATCGAACGGTCTGCGATAGGACTGTTGGGCGTCACATTAATCCACGTCAGTTCAAATAGCGTCTCGGCGTTTTGAAACTGAGAAAGCACTCGATAGTCAGAGAAGTTCTCGTAGAGTGAAGCATAAAACTCTCGGCGGACCGCATCGGAATACTTGTGAACGTCGACGGGAGCAACATTCAACATCAGTAACGCTTGGCGGGTCATTTCCAAACCGGCTTCAAACTCTGGTTGCACGACTTCATGGACGCCGATCTCCCGCAGAATTTCCACTTGCTCGATATTTGAGGCTCTGGCAACGATTTTTAGTGAAGAACTGACCTTTCGAACTTGTTCTACAGTGGATCGGGAAACTACCAATCCTGGCACTGTGATTAAGACCAATTGAGCATGCCTAATTTCCGCAGCGTCAAGTACGACCGGTTGGCTCGCATCACCGTAAATGATCGGCAGGCCTTCTTGTTTCAACTTTTCCAAGCGACGATGATCCATCTCGACAATGACAAACGGGAGGTTGAGCCGTTTCAAAACCCGCGCAATATGGAGCCCTACTCGACCCGCCCCGGCGATGATGACATGATCTGTCAAACCGCCATCGGGGAGGTTTACGGTTTCGAGAGGCTCGGAGTTATGCCATTTTTTCTTTAGAGAATAGAGTCTGGCCGTTTGGCTGGAGACCAGCGGGGTCAAGATCATCGTCACGACCGCCGTGGACAGAACGAGTGAATAGAGTTCGTTGTCGATTGATTTTGTGGAAATACCCAGCCGTGCGAGAACGAATGAAAACTCGCCGATTTGAAACAACCCCAGACCAGCAGCGAGGGGGACAATGTTTCCGTAGCCGAACAACCGTGTGATCACTGCGAAAATGATACCTTTTCCCAGCGAAACGAACAGAACAAGAATTAGCACCATCGATAGGTTGTTGAACAGAAAAGCGGGATTCAACAGCATGCCGACTGAAGTGAAAAAAAGCAGTCCGAAAAGATCCCGGACGGGAATGATGTCGCTGAGAGCCTGATGGCCGAAATCGGATTCGCTGAGGACCATGCCCGCCACAAATGCGCCGAAAGCGAATGATAATCCGATCCGATAGGTCGCGTATCCAACGCCGAGTCCAATCGCTGTAATCGCCAATAGAAAAAGCTCTCTCGAGTTCCACCCTGCTATCAGTCGCATCACCCAGGGCAGAATCCTTGTTCCAAGTAGAACCATCAACACGATAAAAAGTGCGGCTTTCGCGGCATCGATGGCCAGCAACCAAAAGCCGATGGAAGGCTGATTCAATTGCGGGAGCACGATCATCATGGGGACAATCGCCAAATCCTGCACGATGAGCATTCCTATCATAACCCGGCTGGACAGCGTGCCCATCCATCCCTGGTTCATCAACGTCCGCAGAAGCACCATTGTGCTTGAAAGCGAGAGCATCGCTCCCAGCCAGATGCTTTCCCCGTGGTCCAGATCGAAAAACGATCCGATCAAGTATCCGTAGCCGATAACGAGCGCAATCTGGATCGGAGTGCCAAGCAACGCCACGCGCCAAACGGGTTTGAGTTCCTTGAACGAAAACTCGAGACCCAACGCGAAAAGCAGGAGCGCCACCCCGATTTCGGCCAGCATCTCTATCTGGTGGACATCCGAAACGGTCACTCCGCCTGTATAGGGGCCGATCGCGATGCCGGCGAGGATGTACCCCAGGATCAACGGCTGTCGCAGCTTTTGCGCGATCAAGCCTCCGATGAGTGCCGCAATAATAATAACTATAAAATCTGTCGCGATGCCCATTAATCCGGTCCTTGCCTCCTTAATGTGGATTTCATCTCGGTGTTCAACCAGTCACCGACTTCAAAACACTCTAATTGATTTGACATTTCCGCTGCCCTGTCAATAGAATTCCCTGAAAAACTCGGTAAGAAGGAAGCCCAATCTTGGGACAGTTTAAGGAGCGAAGATGAAATTGCTCAACACGATTCAATTGAAATGGTTAAATCTGTTTTTTCTGATTCTGTTCGGATTCGCCTGCTCCTGCTCCAATCCTCCAAGGCCCTCTAACGCAACCGCTATCGACCGTGCGGGCGGCAAAAAACTGAGCCAGGAAGAAATGCGCGGCTTGTCGCGAGCGGTCGGCCAGACTGTATATGTGCCAGTCTACTCACATATTTACCACAGGGAGGACATGGAGTTTGACCTCACTACAACTTTGAGTATTCGAAACACGGATTTCAACAATTCGATTGTTATTTACACCGTAAAATATTTCGACACGACCGGGAAGCTTGTTCGCGACTATGCGGACACACCGCTCATCCTTCCCGCGATGGCCACCCTTGACTACATCGTGGGAGAAAGAGACCGAACCGGCGGTTCTGGTGCAAATTTCATCGTGGAATGGTTTGCAGAAAAAGATGTCTCTGAGCCGATTATTGAGTCTGTCATGATTGGAACAAGCGGTCAGCAGGGCATTTCCTTTCTGAGTGTTGGCAAGGTCATTAAATGATTACCTCTGTATCTTGGAACTGAAACGCATAGTTACCGCGTGAGAGTCGAACTGCATCAAAAACGCAACACTCTAAGTGCTTGAAAAATAAGCACTCCCATCTTGTTGACGAGTTGGTCGAAGTCAACAAGATTCAGAGAGGGAGAGAGAAAATTGGCTGTTTTGGGGGCAAATGTGGGGTTTTCGGGGGTCAACTCGTCACGAGGCTGCCGACCACGCCAGGACACCAGCAGAGCCGAAAGGCGCGATAAACAAAAGGAAAAACGAAAGGCCGGTCCAGTAAAGGAGTCGGCCGTTTCTGCTCAGAGAGCGGTTAGAAAATAGGTCGTGGTGGAGGCGGCGGGAGTCGAACCCGCGTCCGAAGGGCTTTGGAGAGGCCGTCTACGAGCGTAGTTCGTGTTTGAGTTTTAAGGTCGGACGTTCCCACGAACAGGGACGGCGCGACCCGATTCCGTTTTGCATTCGCCTGGCGGCGCCCGGACAAGCTCCGCTTCGACTAGTCGACTGTGTGACGCCCCGACCCCGATCCGCCGACGAAACCGGGCGGGACGGGCTACGCTATATTAGGCAGCCAGGGCATAGTTGTCGTTGGCAACTATAAGGTTCCGGATTTTTACGAGGCCCCGGACCTCGGCGCGCAAGCACGCTCCGCATTTTCCCCCCGTCGAAACCGTATCGCCCCCATGTCAAAGATCGTCTTTCTTTTTAAAAATAACCTTCTCGCCTCCTTCGTGCAAGGGTCAAAGGAAGGACGGATGATAGTCGATGCGCACGGCGATGGCAACACGGCGCGCCGGCGACGCGAACCAGGGATGGGTCGCCGTTTTCGACGACCCGATCCCGGAACCGAATCAGTCTGTTTTTTGTTGATCGATCTTTTAGGGACGAACACAACGCAAGTAGTTGTTGTAGTCGGTTTCGTTGTGACCGACTTGGCCATAGTTGAAGTCGACGCACCACGCGGCGTCGGCGTAATCCGACACCTCGGTGGTCGACCAATACCGCCCCGGCGCCCCGGCAAGTTCAGGAGGCCAATAGGCTCCACCGGTTCCGGGACCGCCCCAAACATCACAACCGATACACGGATCGTTCATACACGCCAGTTCCACACATCCATCCGTCACGTTGCAGGCGCCACCGGTTATGGTTCCTGCGCAATCGCGAATCAATGAACGCAATTCGTTTATGGTGGGCAAACGCCAACCGCCACCGTCCAAGGTCAAGTTTTGGCAGTATTCTTCCGCGCCGGCCAAATTCCGGTAATCGTTCAAGGGCGTTACCTCCCACGTCAAACCGGAAGCGGCGTCCGTCCAGGTATCGCCCGACACAGTGTCGTCATCGTCGTCATCGTCAGTCGTGTCGTCATCGGCGGCATCGTCATCGGCGGCATCGTCATCGTCGTCATCGTCATCGGCGGCATCGTTGTCGTCGTTATCGTCGTCGTCGTTATCGTCGTTGTTGTCATCGTCATCGTCGTCATCATCCACACAGGAAAATGAAAACAAAAACAAGCCAACAAGAAAAAATAAGGCGCCAATGGCAATAATTGACTTCATTTCGATCTCCTTAAGATATTAAGTTAGGTAACAATTCCAACAATTCAAAAAAAAGTCAAGAATAACTCGTAAATGAATTTTCATAACAAACACGGATTATAATGATCTGTTTCCGGTTTTCGAAAACAATGAGCCCCGTTTCCGATCTCTCCCGGCACTTAATCAAGCGTGGTCATTATTCGTTACATTCCCGGCGAACACCGGGCGAAACAGGCGGCTGCGCACCAGGCGCGCGGGGATGAACTTCCACACGGTCTTCGTGCGGCCGGCGAGCGCGTCGTGCAGCAGCAACAAGGGGATTAGGACAAGAACGGTGTAGGGCAAATAACTCATCATGCCGATATCGGGCGCCCAAACGCGCCAAGGTCCGCCCAACCGGTAATGCGTGAAGGCCCAATTACTCAGCAGATCGTAAAACGCCAGACTCTCGACCACGGCGAACACGAGCAGGTACCATAGAATGTCTTGCAGTCGACCGCCGTGAACGACGCGACCGGGCGTGAAAAAGACGATCAGGAAGCGCGCCGGGAAATACGCGAACAGCGCCAGGATCGTCACCTGGAACGGATCGTCGAAGATCACGCCGACAACGAACACCGCGGGCAAGGCGAGCGCGCCTATCCAGGTCAACGAGAGGATGCGGCGCAACAGAAAGAAAACGGCGAAGATCAGCAGCAGGAAGACTATCAGCAGCGCATTCACCAGCGAACTGCGCGCGACCGACTCGGTGGTCACGACGTTGGCGTAAACGGGCACGGCGCTCAGAGCGAGCGCCCAGCCGCTCAAGGCGATGATGCGAAATAGCTTCATGCCCCACCCGTCCGGTTCATACCGATTATTTTACGCTATTAACGGGCGCGGCAAGCGGAAAATATTCCGCCGAAGCTTTTTCATCGCCTTTCGCGCGCCGTCGGAACGCGTTGTCCACACCTAGTCGGTATTGTAGACCCTGACATTGTCGATCATGTAATCGGCGAGCGAGAACGAATCATCCCAGTACTCGAACATGATGCCGGTAACGTGATCGAACGTGCCCGTGTAGGTGCCGATGCATGCGGTGGCATGATGGTCCACCTGCAATTCGATACGACTGTTTGTCGGATTGAAGATTTGCGTGATCGTATACCAATTTCCCAGGCTGATTTCCTCGCACTTGGTGGCGCCGATGTAAATTCCGTCCGCCTCGACGCCAACGATGTAAAAAAGCGTATTGCCGTCGATCAGCGTCATCCAGATATTGCCCCCGGCGTCGGTAACATTGATGTCATATTCAAAGGCAAACTTGGTTTCCAGCTCCGGGGCTTCGCCGAAATCCACGTACATCTGAAAAATCTGATCGTAGATCGTATCGTCGTAATCTTCGATCTTGACGGCGTTGTCGCCCTTCCATTTTTCACTCAAGGCAACCACCTCGGCGCTGATGCCTTCAATTTCGAATGCATTCCAGGGTTCGGGAATCGCTCCCGGCGAATAGCTATCGAAATCGTCCGAAAAAAACACCGTGGCGTCGTCATCGCCGGTATCGTCGTCGCCGGTATCATCGTCAACATCGTCATCGCCGGTATCGTCGTCGCCGGTATCATCGTCAACATCGTCATCGCCGGTATCGTCATCGTCAGCATCATCGTCATCGTCAAAGAAGTCGTCATCATCGTTGTCGTCGTCATCGTCGTCATCGTCGTCATCGTCGTCACAAGCGACCACGATCAGCGCGAGAGAAACCATGAAAACAAAAAGCGGCAACAATCTAAAAACCTTCATTTCACCCTCCCTTACTTGTTTTCCCTCCATTCCGGATCGATTGCCCGATTCATCATACAATAATCGACCCGCTGCCTACTCCAATGTTTTTCAAAGGGCTACTTTTCAGCGCACGCAGCGGGCGAGATTCGTGTCGGAGGTCGTCAAGCTGTGGATCCCGGCCTTTTTGAAATAGAGCATCCAGGCGCTCTTGCCGCCATCCAAAATGATCGAGCTCCAGTACGCTTCGCACGCGCCGGCAAACGGATCGGGCCAATAGCAACCGTCGGCGCCCGGGCCCATGTGCAAATCGCAACCGGTGCAGATGGAGTCCCAGCAATCCCAATTGGTGCATTCGTCGTCGGTCGGGCAGTCGCCGCCGGGCATGGTCACCGGGCAGCCGCGAACGACCGAACGCAGTTCGTCGAGGGTGGGCATCCGCCAGTCGTCGTGGCCGGCGAGCGTAAGGGCCTCGCAATGGGCGACCGCGTCGTTCCAGGTCATTACGTTTTCGTCCGGCACGAGTTGCCACATGAGGCCGGTGGCGCCATCGGAGGCGGTGCCGTCGCCGTTGTCGACGAATGCGTCGTCGTCATCGTCGTCGGTCGTATCGT
>DAIMDW010000016.1:0-112081 GCA_036725605.1 bacterium | reverse complement strand
CGTCATCATCGTCGTCATCATCGTCGTCAATGTCGTCGTCATCATCGTCGTCATCATCGTCGTCAATGTCGTCGTCATCATCGTCGTCATCGTCGACGCTGTCGTCGTCATCGTCATTGTCGTCGTTGTCGTCGTCATCATCGTCGCAGGCGTTGCCCAGCAGCAGCGCGAAACTCAGCAAAAAAAGCAACATGGTGAGCCAGGCGGTTTTGGAAATCGTCATCGTTTTCACCTTTCCTCGGATCGTTTTGCATCGGGCAACACGCCCTCTTGGTCGGCTATTTTAGCGACGTACGTGCGGAAACTCAACAATAGCGGGCCGCGCGAAGTTCGCCCATCTTTCGTTGACAGGGCGGCGGGCGGATGCTTCAATCGCCCGGCAAGTCAAGCAAGGAGAGACCGATGCGACGGGCGACAATCGCGGCGATATTGATTTTTCTGTTGGCCGGCATGGCGTGGGCGGCGGCGCAAACGGGCGAAGTCGTGCACGGCGCGCCCTACCCGCTGGACGCCTATTTGCAGATCCGGCAGGCGTACGACGCGCGGTGGCTCGCCGACAGCGAGTCGCTGGTGTACCTGACCAACATCACCGGCACCAACCAGGTGTGGAAAATCGCGCGCGAGGGCGGCTACCCGACGCAACTGACCTTCTTTGACGACGCGGTCGATTACGCGATTCCCTCGCCGACCGACGAGAATTTCATTCTGTTGGGCAAGGCCGCGGGCGGCGACGAGCGCCGGCAACTGTTTGCGATGGACGCGCACGGGCATCGCATCGAGCAGATCACCGGGCCCGACGAGTTCATCTTCGATCTGGGCGCCTGGTCGCGCGACGGCAAGACGATCGCCTACTCGTCCAACCGGCGCAACACGGCTTTCTTCGACGTCTACGTGATGGACCTGGCCACGCGCGAGTCGCGGTTGGTCATGCAAAAAGACGCGTACCTCGAAGCGTTGGCGTTTTCGCCCAGCGGCGAGAAGCTGGTGATTTCCGAGGTGGAGTCGAATTTCAACAACAACCTGTATCTGGTGGATTTGCTCACGCCGGATACCGCGCCGGAGTTGCTCACGCCGCACGCGGGTTGGGCGACGTACTCGCACGTGCGCTGGCCGGTCGGTCCGAAGTCGGCCGAGGGATTCTACCTGGTCGGCAACCTGGGTTCGGATTTCGCCAAGCAGGCGTTTTATGACGTGCGGCAGATGAAACTGAACTACCTGGACGCGGGCCGGTGGGACACGTCGCTGCTTACCTTTTCGCGCACCGGCACGCACATGATGTACGCGTTGAACATGCACGGCTTCACCAAGATGGTCGTGGCGAAAATCAACAAGCGCAACCTGATGGACCTGCTGCCGCCGCCGCAACTGCCCGAGGGCGTGGTGCGCAACGCGCACTTCTCGACGCGCGGCGATTTCCTGGCGCTGACCTACTCGAACGCGACGAGCCCGGCGGACATCTACGTGGTGGAAACGAAAACGGGCCAGACGCGCCGCCTGACGCTTTCCAGCACCGGCGGCGTGCCGGTCGAAAGTTTCGTCGCGCCGCGGCTGGTCACCTACCCGACGCAGGACAATCTGGTCGTGCCCGCCTTCGTGTATCTGCCGAAAAACCTCGCCGCCGGCGAGAAGGCCCCGTGCATCATGTACCTGCACGGCGGGCCCGAGGGACAGGAGACGCCGGACTTCAGCTATCTGTTCCAGTACTTCCTCAATCGCGGTTATGCGATCTTCGCGCCGAACGTGCGCGGCTCGGCGGGCTACGGCAAGCAATACCTGGCGCTGGACGACGTCGGCAAACGGATGGACAGCGTGCGCGACATGGCCGACGCGGTCGCGTTCATCGCCAAGAACCTGCCGCAAATCGACGCGCGGCGCATCGCGTTGCTGGGCGGCAGCTACGGCGGTTTCATGGTGCTGGCCGGCCTGACCGAATACCCCGACCTGTTCGCGGCGGGCGTGTGCGTGGTGGGCATCGCCAACTTCGAGACGTTCCTGGAGAAAACCGGTCCCTGGCGGCGCAAGATCCGCGAGGCCGAATACGGCAGCCTGGACGCCGACCGCGAACTGCTGCGCCGTATCAGCCCGCTGCACAAGATCGAGCGCATCAAGGCGCCGCTAATGCTCATCCACGGCAAGAACGATCCGCGGGTGCCGCTGCACGAAGCCGAGCAGGTGGCCGAGGCGATGCGGGCGCGCAATTTGCCGGTCGAACTGCTGGTCTACGCCGACGAGGGGCACGGGCTGCGCAAGCTGAAGAACAAGCGCGACGCGTATCCGCGCATGGCCGCGTTTCTCGACAAGCACCTCGCCTCGCAATGAAAATAGATTGACAAACTAACAAACGTCTCTCACCATGGGCCGATCAAGTGTGCAGCGTAATATCTGATATCAATAACACTAGCGGGAGGTTTGTTTATGATCTGGCGTACGCTTGCGGTTTTGACTCTTGTTTTGGTGACGGCGTTTGTTGTGGTTTCCTCATGTGATGACGACGACGATGATGACAACGACGACGGCGGCGAAAACTGCCATGACAATTGCGAGTGCGAGTACGACAACATCTGCCTGGTCGGTTGCGAAATCTGGGCCGGCGGTGAAGCGATCCTGCGGCTGGGCTGCACCGAGGATTGTAACTCGTTGTACAGCAGTTGTTTGTCGGAGTGCGATGCAGACGGTGCGAACAGTTGGGACGGCGTCGGGCCGTTTTCCGGTGGCGGTGTTGACTGGAATGAAATCATCGACGAGTCCGGCTGCAACGGCGGCGGAGATGACGACGACGACGATGACGACGATGACGCTGCCGACGACGACTTTGCGGACGATGACGACGACGCCACACCGTGATGACGATTATTCGGACGACGATTGTATATAATTAATCATTCGTGAAGTTTGGCCGTCGCAGTGGATCGCTGCGGCGGTTTTTGTTTTTTGCCCACTTGATTGACAAGCCGCGCGCATTCTCCATAATGGCTCAAGTTGCAGGAGGTTCTTGATGCGTCGCACAGGATTTATTCGTCATCCGATTTACCTCGAACATGTGATCGACGTCTACCACCCGGAAAGTCCGCAGCGGTTGGAAGCGATCTATGCGATGGTTGACGGCGAAATGGCCGATCGGTTGGTTACGGTGGAACCTCGCGAAGCGAGCCACGAAGAAATCGGTTGGATTCATTCCAAAAGTTACATGAACATGGTGGCCGAAACCGAGGGCCGTAGCGTGCGCTTGGATCCGGACACGGCGACCAGCCCGGCCAGTTACCGGGCGGCGCTGATGAGCGCCGGCGGGCTGCTGGCGGCGGTCGACGCCGTGTTCGAGGACCGGGTGGACAACGCGTTCGCCGCGATCCGTCCGCCGGGACACCACGCCGAGGCCAATCGCGCGGCGGGGTTCTGCATTTTCAACAACGTGGCCATCGCCGCCGAATACGCGATCCGCAAATACGGCCTGGAGCGCGTTCTGATTTTCGATTGGGACCTGCACCACGGCAACGGCACGCAACATTCCTTCGAATCGACCGGCAAGGTGCTCTACGTCTCGACGCACCAGTATCCGTATTATCCGGGCACCGGCGCCTTCCACGAAGTGGGCCGCGGCGCGGGCGAAGGCTATACGGTGAACATGCCGATGCAGACCGGCTTCGGCACCGGCGACTTCCTACGGTTGATCGAGGAAGTGGTCAAGCCGATCACGCTGTCTTACAAGCCGCAGTTGATTCTGGTCAGCGCCGGCTTCGACACCTACGAGGGCGACCCGCTGGGCGGGATGAACGTCTCGGCCACCGGCTACGGCGCGATGACCGACCGCATGCTGCGCCTGGCCGACGAATGCTGCGACGGCAAGCTGATCATGACCCTCGAGGGCGGCTATCACATCAACGGCCTGCGCCAGAGCGTGCGCCGCACGTTGGAGGTGATGATCGAAGGCGAGGCCGATCCGACCTGGCTGGAAGCCGAAGTGCTCAACCCGCGCGGCGTGGACGTGATCATCGGCAACGTGCGCGAAATGCACCTCGACTATTGGCCGGAGTTGGCCGAGAACGATTGACCATGCCCTGGCGGGAACTGCCGCACACCGCCGATTTACGCCTCGAAATCGTCGCTCCCGATTGGCCCGCCCTGTTGGGCGAGGCGGCCGACGCGTTTGCCCATTACCTGGGCGAGCCCGACCGGCGCGGGGCGACCAAGATGCGGCAGATCGAAGTCGCCGGCGCGGATCGCGAAGAGGTGCTCGTGCGTTGGCTCAGCGAACTGCTGGTGATCAACGAACTCGAGCATCTGCGCCCGGCGCGCGTCGACGTCCAGCAGGCCGACGACACCAGCCTGCGCGCGCTGACCTACCTGCAACCGGCAACCGGCGGCGGGCACGTCAAGGCGGTCACCTACCACGGCCTGGCGGTGGAAATGACCGACCGCGGCTTGCTTGTGCGCATCGTTTTCGATACCTAACGTCTATGCAGTTGATTGTCGAACATCTCGGGAAAAACTTCGCGGCGCCCGGCGGCCTGTTCGCGCGCGGTGGCGAGCCCGTGGTCGCGCTGGCGGACGTGAGCTTCGCCCTCGCCCGCCACGGACGACTGGGCGTGGTCGGCGAATCGGGCTGCGGCAAGACGACCCTCGGGCGGCTCATCTGCGGCTTGTACGCGCCCGACGCGGGCCGCGTGCTGTTCGAGGAAGCCGACGTGCACCAGGCGCGCGGCGAACAGGCCAAACGGCTGCGCGCGGCGATTCAGATGATCTGGCAGGACAACGCGGGCGCGCTCGATCCGCGCCTGACCGTGGGGCGCTCGGTGCGCGAACCGTTGCTGGTGCACGGCTGGACGCGCACGGCCGCCGAGGCCGACGAAAAGGCCGCGCGGCAGCTCGAACGCGTCGGGCTGGATCGTTCGCTGTTCGAGCGCAAGCCGCACGAATTGTCCGGCGGTCAGCGGCAACGGGTGGGCATCGCCCGCGCGCTGGTCATGCAGCCGGCGCTGGTCGTCGCCGATGAGCCGGTGGCCAGCCTCGACGTTTCGGTGCAAACGCAGATTCTCGACCTGCTGGGCGATCTGGTCGCCGAGGGCGAGTTGTCGCTGCTGTTCATTTCGCACGATATCCGCGTCGTGCGCGCCATGACCGACCGCTGCCTGGTGCTCTATCGCGGGCGGATGGTCGAGCTGGGGCCGACCGCCGAGGTCACGCGCGAGCCGGCGCATCCGTACACCGTCGCGCTGATGAAGGCCGTGCCCGCGTTGCACCCCGATCAACGCAAGCTGGGCACGCACACCGCCCCGGCGGAATCGGTCGCGCCCAGCGCGGGCTGTCCCTACGCGCCGCGCTGCGACCGCCTCAAGGAAATCTGCCGCCGCGAAAAACCCCCGCTGGTCGAAGTCGCCCCCGGTCACTTCGTCGCCTGCTTCCTGCAGCACCAGGAATAACCAGGAATAATCCCTGGACCTATGATTCATTCATTGTGTGAAGCTGTATCCAACGCTGACGCGCATTGGACGAGGGTGTTTTGTGTGCCACACTTTTGGCGAAGCCAAAGGTGTGCTGCGTATATTGTCATTTATTGTCATTCCGCCGAGGGAGCGCCTTAGCGCGACGAAGAATCTACGTACACATACGAGAGATCCTTCACTTCGTTCAGGATGATTCCGTTGTGTGCCACACTCCCTGGCCGGGGCAACCACGGGGAGTTGCCCCTACAAATAACCCTTGAACTAAAAATCCTTGACGATATTCGCGATGGGCAGACGCTGCGTGCCGACGACGAGGTACAGTTGTTCCTCGCTCGCCGCGCCGATCAGGCCAGCGGGCACCGACGTGCGGGCGATGCTGAAATAGGCGTGTTTGGCGTCTTCGCTCGTTTTGGGCAGCACGACGTATTCGCCGCCGGCTTGCAGTGCGACCTGCGGTTCGGTGATCGGCTTGCGGCAGGCGAAGGGTTCGCCGCGTTTTTCCCGCTTGGAGGTTTTGGTTTTGAGCACGAAGACCTTGAGCCACATTTTCTTCTTTTTGACGATCGTGTGGTTGGTGGTGACGCACTCGCCCTCGCGGAAGACGCTCAGCGTCAGTTGGTCGGCGGGGTATTCGACCTCGTAGTTGACCTGCTCGTTCTCGATTTGCGTGGTGTACCAATCGTTGAGCACGCCCGTCTGCCAAGTGATGCAGCCGGTGAAAATCGCCAACAGCGCCAGGGACGCCGCGATGGTCAGGGATTTGGTCAGGCGCATAAACACTCCTTTGCCGGCGAAACGCCGCGATGGATTTGCCCAGGGATTAGCAAAAAGCGGGGAATTGCGCAACGGTCCCGGCGCGGGGACTTTTCCGGCCGGTCGACGAATCGCGCATCGTGATACTTGACACCGGCAAATGTGGATTGCTATGTTGCAAGAGTTCAGGAGAAGAGCATTTTTTTGTATCTGGGGAGGGTCAGGCGCTCGTGAAGTGTAAAGCCAAAACCAAGGCGGGGAACCCCTGCCAGGCCAACGCCGCGGCCGGTTCCGATTTTTGCATCACCCACACCAAGATCTACGGCCGGAAAGCGCCGGAAGAGCATTCGATCGAGGAGGACGTTCAGGTCGACTCGATGGCCGAAATGCCCGCCGCGCCGCCCCATGCGGCCGAGGCGATCGCCCACAAGCATGAACCACAGAAAGCGGCTTCTACGCAGGAAGCTCCGAAATATGTAAAGGAAACCCCAATTGCTGAGTCTCCGGTGAGGGAGAAGGAGGATACGCGTATGGACGAAAAGAAAAACGTTGGCTTCGTTCCCGGCCTCGCGTTGTTGTTGGCGATCCTGGCGCTGGTGTTGATTGCGATCAATGCGGTGAATCCGACGCCGACCATGGAAGTGTTGGAAAAATCGATGGACACCAAGATCGAAGCGCAGGCCAATTCCCTGCTGATGATGGTGAAAAACGGCGACGTGATCGGCAACAAAATCGCCGACCAGATGCTCGTGCGCGACCTGGACAACCTGAGCAGCTCGCTGGCCAATTACAGCAACAAAGCCGACAAAGGCCTCAAGGCCGACCTCGAAGCGCTGCAGGTTTCCGTGGAAGCGTTGAAGGCCAAGATCATGAAGCACGGCACGGTGGTCGATCCCGCGCCGGCCAAGGTGGAAGAAGCGGCCCCGGCCCCGGCGGAAGCCGCACCGGCCAAATAAGCCTCGTTTCTCAGACGATTCGTGAATCAGGGGTCGGAGTTCGCGCTCCGACCCTTTATATTTTAACGACGCGGCTTTCTTGACGGCGGCCGCATCGCTTCTTTATAAAGGACGGACCTTTCGGGGGAGCGAACGCATGCACACAGTCATCATCGGCGCGGGGGCGATGGGCAGCCTGATCGGCTACCTGCTGTTTCGCGCCGGCGCCCAGGTGGATCTGATCGAGCGCGATCCGGCGATCGTGCGCGCGATCAACGCCGAGGGGCTGCGCGTGGAGGGCGTCAGCGGCGGGCACATCGTGCCGTTGCGCACCCGCGCCGAAGCGCCGGAGGGCGCCGCGGCGGACATGATCTTTCTACTGGTCAAGGCGCAGGACACGGCGGCGGCGATCGAGACGATCCGGCCGTTGGTGTCTTCGCGCACGGTGGTGGTGACGTGGCAAAACGGCGTGGGCAGCGAGCGCCTGCTGGGCGAAGCGCTGGGCCGCGAACGGGTCATCGCCGGGGTGACCAACCTCGGAGCGTCGCTGCTGGCGCCGGGCCACGTACTGCACACCAGTTGGGGCGACACGACGCTCGCGGCGCTGGAGCCGGCCGCGCACGATCGGGCCGAGTCGGTCGCGTCGTTCCTCACGCGGCACGGGCTGAAGACGACCGTCACCGCCGACGCGGCGAGCATGTTGTGGGGCAAGGTGATCATCAACGTGGGCGTGAGCGCGATCACCACGCTGGCGCGCGTGCGCAACGGGCGGCTGCTGGACGTGCCCGCGGCCAAGGATTTGATGCACGCGGCCGTCAAGGAAGCGCAGGGCGTGCTGGAAGCCGCGCAGATCAAGCTGCCGTATCGCAATCCGCTGACGCAGATCGAGCAGTCGCTCGGGCGCACGGCCGACAGCCTGTCGGCCACGCTGCAGGACCATTACCGCGGACGGCCGACGGAGATCGATTTCATCAACGGCGCGGTGGTCCGGCTGGCCGAGGAGTTGTCGCTGGACGCGCCGATCAACCGCACGTTGACCCTGCTGGTCAAGACGGCCGAGAGCGCAAACTAGCCTACATCAGATTCCAGAAGACGAGCGCGTACTGCACCAACGCCGTGCCGGCAAGGAAAACGCACAGCGGCAGACGGTAGGACTTTTCCCCTTCGACCAACGCCAGTCCCGGCGCGGCCAGCAAGAGCCACGCGCCCAGAACGTGCGAATAGTACCGGCCCCAGAAGGGTCCGCGCACCGCGACGATCGAGCCGAAGAACAAGAGGATGTACAGCGCGAAGGCCAGGTACGGCGGGCGAAGCCGGTCGCGGTTGAGCGCGACCAGCGGCAGCGTCGGCGCGAGCAGCAGGACCGTCGCGTAGACGAAACGTTTGAGCGAGAAATCCAGGATGTTCCAGCCGGTGCCCATCAGCTCGACCTGCGTCTGGAAATTGCGGCCCACCTCGAGCCGGTAAATGTAAAACGCGAACAGCGCCGCCGGCACGACCGCCGTGGCCAGTGCGACGGTCGCGAGGTGTTTCGCCTCCCACTTGCGCGCCCGCCACGACTCGACAAGCTCGACCAACGTGGGCACGGCCATCAGCGGGAAGAGCGTCGTTTTCTGAAACACGCCCAACACGATGGCCACGACCATCGCCATCAGGCGATCGGAGGACCGCGTTTCGCGCCAGCTCAACCAGAGGTGGAAAAACAGCAGCACGAAAAACCCGTTGATCGCGTCGAGTTGAATGAACAGGCAGTTGCGGGCCGTCGCGCCGTGGGCGAGAAAGAGCACGCCCAACGGCCAGAAGATCGTCGCCGGGGAAACGCGGCGCACGATCGCGCGCAGCAACCACAGCGAACCGGCGGTCGCCGCGAGGTTGAGCGCCATAAGCACCGCCGCCGCGTTGTGCACGATAAACATGCCCACGGCGACCAGCGCGGGCGTGAGCGGGCTGGGCGCGTGCGGGTATTCGCCGATGAACCGCCACAGCGCGGGCAGCACGGCCGGATCGTTGCTGGTCAGCGCGAGGTGCACAATCTCGCCGAAGCGCGCGTAGTCGTCCCACAAGGGCCGTCCCCAGGCGAGCCAATAGCGATGCGACAACCAGCCGTCGAACGCCAGCAGGGCGACAAACAAAATCGTTTCCACCGCCACCGGCACCCGCCACCACGCGCCGGCGAACACGCCTTTGCGCGCGGCCAGCCACAACGCGCCGGCGAGCGCGAACAAGACGAGCGCGCCGAGCAACAGCAAGTCGGGCAGTTTGTGCAGCAGGTAATGGTAGTGATTCAAAATGATCGCGTGCGGGTACGGCACGTCGAAGCGGGCGACGAACCAGTCGGGCCATTGCCGCCACAACAGCCCGAGCAGCGCCACGAGAAATCCCGCGCCGGCGCAGCAAAGGGCCTGGCGGCGTTGGCGGACGCGGCAATCGACCGGGATAACTTCGGGCTCCATGGCCTGCTTTCGTTGCGGTTGAATTATCCGGACTATCGCACAGGCGCGAACGGGGTTCAAACGGTTCAGGAAACGACGATGGGCGCTTTGGCTTTGCGGTCCTTTTCCTTTTTCTCCGCTTCGGCTTTCGCCTGGATCTCGTAGGGGCAGCCGCCGGGCGGCGGGCCGGTGGGTGCGGTGTCGGGGGCCTGCGGCACGAACTGCACGTTGCCCATGGACTTGAGTTCGTTCATCATCTCGGTCTGCGTGCGTTCGACGTTGACGCCGAAACCGCTGGGCACCTTGCGCAGCTTCTTGCCGCCGCATTTTTGGCAGCGGCGCTTTTTGCCGAACAGCCGCGGGCGCTCGTACATCTTTTCCAGGAAGCCGGAAACGTGCCCGCAGGAGGCGCATTCGTACTCGTAAATCGGCATTGTTTTCTCCGGCGGCCTTGCGTAGACTCACGTCTCCGGAGGCCGCATGTTCATCGAGTGTTTACGTCACAAATCGAAAATCCAACGCAATGTCTGGTGGTGCATCGAGCGCTGCCCGAAGAAGTGCGAGAACTTCTACGCGATCCCGCCCAAGAAAATCGCCAAGCTGCTGGCCACGCAACCCGAACGCGGGCGCGGTCATCAACTGGAGATGTTCAAGCAACCCAAGCCGAAACGCCGCCGGGACAAGAAGAGTTAATTCTCGAACGGCTCGCCGCATTCCGGGCAGACGTCCGCGTCGGGCGGCACGGCGGCCCCGCAACTGTCGCAGAAGAATTCCTCGTTCGCCTGCTCCTCCAGTTCCTCTTCCGATTGCGGCGCGAGCACCGAGGCGACGATCTCCTGCGCCTGGGTCAGGAAGCGTTTGGGCACGCTGATCTTCGAATCGTGCGGCGCGTACATTTGCACGGTGCCCAGGGCGTCGCCGGACAGCACGTAGGGAATCCCCACCGCTTCCAACTCGGCGACGATCAAGCGCGTGTTGATTTCGCCCTGCGCTTCGGTCAGCGTTTCGTACTCGTAATCCGGATGCTCGGGATCCTCGTTCAGATGCTCGACCAGCGCCACTTCGCAGTCCGGGCACACGGCGATCCCGTTGACAAACTCGGCTCGACATTGCGGACAAAAGGGCATAGCGCCTCCTTATGGTGATTTTCAATTTTCATTGTACACGATTTTCGCCGCTTGCCGACTGGAAAAGCAATGGAAATTCAGCCGACTGGCGGGTAAAAAAATCCCGCCGGGGGAAGCGGGGTCGAGGGGTATTGGTGGTTGGTGAGGTGGTGGCTTTAGCGCGCCCCACGGATGGGCCGCCGTTTTCGGCAACGTCATGTCGCCGAAAATGAAGGGAGACGAAAAGCGCGGTTTTCGTCGACCGTCAGCCGAGAAAATCACGGATGACTTTATCGGCAATGAGAAAGCCGGCGACGTCCAGGTCGCCGGCCGTTATATGGAATGAGCGGTCCTTAGTGGTACTTGACTTCGATCGTGCGCGCTTTGGACTGCTCGCTTTTGGGGAGCGTGACCTTGAGAACGCCCTTTTCCATCGTGGCTTCGATCTTGTCGACATCGACCGTGTTCGGGAGCGTGAACGAGCGCGAGAAGCTGCCGTACATCTGCTCGACGCGGCTGTACTTGTCCTTGGTTTCGCTGTTTTCCAGGTGACGCTCGCCGGAGATCGTCAGCACGTTGTTTTCCACGTTGACGGTGATGTCGCTCTGCGCCAGGCCCGGCAGCGCGGCGGTGATGACGAAGTTCTCGTCGGCCTCATAGATATCGACCGCCGGCGTCCAGCAGGTGTCGATGTTTTCGTTCTCCGCGCCGTAGAGCGTGTTGAAGAAACGATCCATTTCGCGATAGGGATTCCATCTGATCAGTGCCATGGTCCATCCTCCTTATAGTTCATCGAGGTTGTTTCTTTTGTTTGCGCGGGCCGCGAAGTTCGGCGCCGGGGATGCCCACGAGACGCGAACCGGAATCAGAACTCGAGCCTTCTTTCGTTGGGTTGTGAAGTTTGTCGGCGTCGCGTTCATCGTTGACATCCCCTTTGCCTTTGGGCAGTCCGTCTTATTTACGTCCAAACAATAAGAACGCCCCCCGGGGCGGTCAAGGGCCGTTTGACATTTTTTTCGCATTTAATTAACTTTGATAACGTCATCAAAGTAGGGGGCGCCGATGACCGAGGAGAAACGCCATCCGGTGCGCAGCGGGCGACGGAGCGGACGCCGCGAGGTCGACCGGACCGTCGACGCGGCGGTCGCCTGGCTCGCCGAACGCAAGGAGTCGATGGAAGAGGAACTCACCTTGCGCGCCAAGGAAATCGGCGACTACTTGATCGAGCACTTCTTCGACAACGACATCGGCGAAGTTGCCTCGCAGAATCCCACGAAAAACATGTCGTTTCGCCGCCTGTGCGAACGCGCCGACCTGCCCTTCCCCGAAACGGCGCTACGTCGTTTTCTGCACGTGGCGATCAACTTCCGCCTGTTGCCGGTCGGCAAGGCGAAGCTGCTGCCGCCCTCGCACCACAGCGTGTTGTACCAGGTGGCCGACCCGGGCGAGCGGCGCAAGATCGGCATCGAGGCGGCGGACCGCGAATTGTCCGTACGCAAATTGCGGGAAATAGTTAAAGGTAAGGGACGGCGACGGCCCGGCGCCGGGCGCAAGCGGGAAACGAATTTCTATAAAAACTGGAAACAATTGGTCGATTCGGTGCAGTGCCTGGCCGTCGACTGCGTCGAAGACGATTTTCTGGAGGGCAAGCACCGGCAGGAAGTGCGCCAACAGTCGCGGGCCATCCGCGACCAGCTCAACCGGATCATCGACCGCCTCAACGACATGAACCTGGACGACGAGAGCGAAAACGACGAACGCGCTTGACGAACGGCGGGGCGATTCTTATTTTTCAAGAGAAATAAGAAAAGAGGAAGGTACGCCATGATTCCGTTGGAAAAGCTGACCGTCAAATCGCGCGAGGCGCTGGGCGCCGCCGAAAGCCTGGCCCGTTCCCACGGCCATCAGGAGTTGCAAGGCCTGCATTTGCTGGCCGCGCTGCTGGCGCAGGACGGCGGGCTGGTGCGGCCGATCCTGACCAAGATCGGCGTGGCGGCCGACGCGCTGGCGGCGCAGGTCGAGCAGCGCCTGGATCGTCTGCCCCAGGTCAGCGGCGGCGACGCATACCTGAGCGTCGAGTTGAAAAATCTGCTGGATCAAGCCGGCGCGATCGCCGTGCGGATGAAGGACGATTATCTGTCCACCGAACATCTGCTGCTGGCGCTGGCGCAGGGCAACGGCGCGGTCGGCGAATTGTTCCGCCAACACGGCGTCACGCCCGACAATCTCCTGCAGGCGCTGGCGCAGGTGCGCGGCAGCCAGCGGGTCAGCGACGAGGACCCCGAAAACAAATACCAGGCGCTGGAGCGCTACTGCCAGGACCTGACCGAGATGGCCCGGCGCGGCAAGCTCGACCCGGTGATCGGCCGCGACGAGGAGGTCCGCCGCGCGATGCAAGTGCTGTCGCGGCGCACGAAGAACAATCCGGTGATGATCGGCGAGCCCGGCGTGGGCAAAACGGCGATCGTCGAGGGCATCGCGCAGCGCATCGTCGCCGGCGACGTGCCCGAGAGTCTGCAGGACAAACGCGTGCTCGCGCTGGACCTGGGCGCGCTGGTGGCCGGGGCGAAGTACCGCGGCGAGTTCGAGGATCGGCTCAAGGCCGTGCTCAAGGAGATCACCGGCAGCGACGGGAAGATCATTCTGTTCATCGACGAGCTGCACACGCTGGTCGGCGCGGGCGCGGCCGAGGGCGCGCAGGACGCGGCGAACATGCTCAAGCCGGCGCTGGCGCGCGGGCAGTTGCGCTGCATCGGCGCGACGACGCTGGACGAATACCGCAAGCACATCGAAAAGGACAAGGCGCTCGAGCGGCGCTTCCAGCCGGTGCTCATCGGCGAACCGAGCGTCGAGGACACCCTGGCGATCCTGCGCGGCATCAAGGAAAAGTACGAGGTGCACCACGGCATCCGCATCCGGGACGCGGCGCTGGTGGCGGCCGCGCGGCTGTCGCACCGCTACATCACCGACCGCTTTTTGCCCGACAAGGCCATCGACCTGATCGACGAGGCGGCCAGTCGCCTGAAGATGGAAGTCGAGTCGGTGCCCACGCCGATCGACGACATCCAACGGCGGATGGTGCGCCTGCAGGTCGAGCGGCAGGCGATGAAGATGGAACGCGGCAAGGAGGCCAAGGCGCGCATCAAGGAATTGGACGGGCAAATCGCCGAAGAGCAGGCGCAGGTCGACGCGATGAAGGTCGCCTGGCAGCGGCAGCGCGACATCGTGCATCAGATCAAAGCGGCGCGCGAGGAAATCGACCGCCTCAAAACCGAGGTCGAGGGCGCACAGCGCGAGGGCAACCTGCAGCGCGCGGCGGAGATCGAATACGGCCGCCTGCCCGAGCTCAACAAGCGCATCGACGCCCAGCAGGCCGAGCTCAAGGCCGAACAGGAACACGGCAGCTTCATCCGCGAAGAGGTGACCGAGGAGGACATCGCGCTGGTCGTGTCGCGCTGGACCGGCATTCCGGTCGCCAAGATGCTCGAGGGCGAAGGCGAACGGCTGCTGAAGATGGAAGAGCGCATCCACCAGCGGTTGATCGGCCAGGACGAGGCGGTCAGTCGCGTGGCGCGGGCGATCCGCATGTCGCGCGCGGGCATCGCCGATCCGAACCGGCCGATCGGTTCGTTCCTGTTTCTGGGCCCGACCGGCGTGGGCAAGACCGAACTGGCGCGCTCGCTGGCCGAGTTTCTCTTCGACGACGAACGCAACATGATCCGGCTGGACATGAGCGAGTACATGGAAAAGCACACCGTCAGCCGCCTGATCGGCGCGCCCCCGGGATACGTCGGCTACGACGAGGGCGGGCAACTGACCGAGGCGGTGCGGCGACGCCCTTACAGCGTCATTCTGCTGGACGAAATCGAGAAGGCCCACGCCGACGTGTTCAACGTGCTGCTGCAAGTGCTCGACGACGGGCGGCTGACCGACGGCCACGGGCGCACGGTGGACTTCCGCAACACGATCCTGATTATGACCAGCAACGTCGGCAGCCAATACATTCTGGAAAGCGACGATCCGCAGGAGCGCGAAAAGCTGGCCTGGGGCGCGTTGCGCGCGGCGTTCAAACCCGAGTTTCTCAACCGTATCGACGCGGTGTTGATCTTCAACCGGCTGGGCCGCGACGACATCCGGCGGATCGTCGATGTGCAGATGGCCCGGTACGCCCACCTGCTCGCTCAGCGCGACATCACCCTCACGCTGACCGACGCGGCAAAGGATCGACTGGCCGAGGTTGGCTACGAACCGGCGTACGGCGCGCGGCCGCTCAAACGGGCGATTCAGGAGCTGTTGCTCGAACCGCTGTCACAGAAGATTATCGCCGGAGAGATATCGAACGGCCGGTCGATTCGCGTCGATTATTCCGGAGAAGAATTTGAATTCCAATCCTTGGATTCTCCAAGTTAGCAGAATCACACTATAAATCAATAATCATACCGAATGTTGTGATTATTCTTGCAATGATGTACAACATCTTGTATATTTATCTATCAAATTTACTCTTGCTTTTGAGGGCCAAATGGGACAAACTTTGCGCCTTGCAGGTATGGAGAAGGTTTCCGAGATGGAATATTCAACCGACCGTCGGCGGGAAATGCGCGAGGAAGTCGCGATTCCTGTATTGTATACCGTCGGCCATAAAACCATGCTGGAAAAGTCGCACGACATCTCCTCGAACGGCATCAGTGTGTTTTGTCCCTACAAGCCGGAGATCGGCGAGCAGGTGCGCTTGCGCTTCACGCATCCGCGCGAACACGTGTATGTACGCGCCAACGGCCGGGTGGTTTACGTCGAGGGCGATCACGAACCGGATCAAGCCCATCGCATCGGCATTCATTTCTCGGATATTTCGCGACCGGGGCTGGCCGCGATTTTCTAAGCTTGTCGCTTTTTCCCGCCATTGATATCATTTGGTTATACGCACAAGGGATATTTCCATGCGCAAGTTCGTAGGCCGACGCGTGCAAGTGGAATGCGCGGGCGAGCCGCCCGAGCCGGTCGCGGTGAGCGAGGGCGAGCGGCGATGGGAGATCGTCGCGATCGAGCAGGCGTGGTTCGACACCGGCCACGGCTCGACGCCCGTGCGGGCGCGCACCTGGCGCACCCGGCGGCATCGTAAAAATTATCTGCTGCGCGCCTCGTCCGGCGAACGGCTGCTGGTCTATTACGATTACGCCCAGGCCGAAAAGAAGACCTGGCACCTGGTGAGCGTCGAGGAAGGCGAGCCATGTTGAACTTTTGGGAAGAATCCGGCCTCGACGGGGCGGCCTTGGCGCTGTTGTTGATGATCGCCTCGCTCGGCCTGGGCGCGGCCTTGCGGCGCGGCGATTCGTTGCGCGACCGCCTCGAGCAAACCGCGCTGGGTCTGGCACTTTGGGCGTTGCTGCGTCTGGCGCTGTGCCAGGCGTCCATGTGTCTGTACGATCTGGGTTTTCGCGCCGAGCACCTGCTGACGTACGCCATGGCGCCGTTCGTCGTCTACGGCCTGTGGACGCTACGCCATTCGGGCCAAGCGTTGGCGGCGGCGGGGCCGTACGATCGGTTCGAAGCGTTCGCGGCGATCGTCATCGTACTGCTGACCGGCGCGAGCTTCCTGGCCTCGTTGGGTCCGGAATTGGAGCCCGACGCGCTCAGCTACCATCTGCCGGTCGCCTGGGATGCGGGATATTTGAGTGATTTTATTAATTCTTGGAACTACCCGACGGGTTATCCGCTTTTGGCGGAATACGCCTTCGGCGCGCTGACGGAATTTCACCGCACGGAAGCGGCGCGGGTGCTGCATTGGCTGACGACGCTGTTGGCGATCGCGGCGACGGCGTTGCTGGCGCGGCGCGCGGGGGACCGGCGGGCCGGATGGCTCGCGGCGACGATCCTCGCCGGCGTGCCGCTAGTGGCCTGGACGTCGCAGACGGCGAACACCGACGGCTTCGCGATGCTCTATTTCGCGCTGGCTGTGCTGCGCCTGGACGATCACCTGCGCTCCGGCGCGCGGGGCGATCTGCTGACCGCGGCGCTGTTTGCCGGATTGTGCGCCTCGACGAAGCTGTGGAACCTGATGCTCATTCCGCTGCTGGCCGTGGTCGTCGTGCCCTTCTGGCTGCGCGTGCGGCGCGGGCAACAACGACCGGGACTGTTTTATTCGCTCGGCCAAGCCGCGCTGTTTTGCCTGACGGCGCTGCTGGTCTATGCGCCCTGGGCGCTGCGGGCGTGGTATCACACGGGCGACCCGTTGTATCCGCTGCTCAGCGCCTGGACGGCCGATGAATCGACCGCCGCGTTCTTCCAATACATTGCGCAACGCGTGCGCGAAACCTACGGCGCGGGCTTCGACCTCAAGGCGATGCTGCTGCTGGGTTGGAACCTGACGTTCAAGCCCGAGTTGTTCGGCCATCTGCCGCTGGGCTGGCTGCTGCTGCCGCTGCTGACCTTCGGCCTGGTGCGGCTGCGGCATTACCCGCTGTTGTATCTGCTCACGCCGCTGGCCGCCGTGTCGCTGGCGGTGTGGTTCGTCACCAGTCAGCAGGTGCGTTACCTCGCGCCGTGGCTGGTGTACGGCGCGGCGCTGGCGGCATTGCCCGTGGCGGAGGCGGCGCGCAAGAAGGCGGCGGTCGCCTGGGTCGTCGTGGCGCTGGCGCTGACCGGCTGGGGTCCGTTGATTGCCGCGCAATGGCCGCGCGCGGGCTTCACGCCGCACATTTATTGGACGCAACTGACCGGCCTACAGACGCGCGACGAGATCCGCGCCGCGCACGCCTACAACGACGAATGGTCGCTGAATCGGATGGTGGACACAAGAGCGCGACACTTCAATTTCATCATCGGTGACGGCGCGCAAGCCATGTACTGGTGGCTTTACGACGGATTCGCCGACGTCAATTACGCCCCTCATTTGTACGAAACGATCCTCAAGCCCCGGCGGGAAAATCGGCCGTTGTCGCCTTGGGAAGATACCATTATCACCACGACCGCGCACGAAGCCGAGTACGTGGCGGGCGAAGGCCGGCGCCTGGACCGGCTGTACACCAACGGGCACCTGGTGTTGCTGGCGAACCGGTCCGACGACGAGCCGGTCGACATCTGGCCGCTGACCGATTACGAACCCTACCGCTGGCTGGAGGTCGCCGGGCCGCGCGACGCCAAGGGCTATTGGTGGATCGGCGAACGGGCGCGGCTCATGCTGCCGCCGGGCGAACGACAATTGCATTTCATCGCGCCGTTCCTCGCCCAGGGCGTCGACGAGTTGCGGATAACGATCGACGACGAACCGCCGGTCGCATATCGCCTCGCCGATCAAACCGACGTGACGCTGAACGTGCCGCCGGGCGCGGTCATCGAATTTCTGCCCAATCGCACGGTCGATCCGCTGGCGCTGGGCTACACCGGCGACCCCGCGCCCAAGGCGTTTCTCGTCAAACTGTCCGAGACTCGTTAATCGGTTTTCCGCCGCCAAATTTCGTTTGTTCTTGACAGAAAATATATTTGCGTCACGCTGAACCGCTTCAACGACGCGTTTTCATCCGGTGCAACCCAGACTGAGGATTTGGTCAGTGAAGAAAATCGAGCTCTCGATCACCCAGCGCAACTTCGCCGAAAAGTGGTTTCGGCGCGCGGCGACGTTCCCGTTGTATATCGTTTCGTGGTGGCTGACCTTCGCGCTCTCGCCGCTCTTGTTATTGATTGCCTTGTTCATCGACCTGCGCCGCCGCTCGCGCTGGGCGGCGTTGCGCAGCACGGGCTTTCTGTTTTTGTACCTGACCGCCGAGAACCTGGCGATCTTCCTCGGCCTGGGGATGTGGCTGCTCAGCGGTCGCGCGCTGGGCCTGGGCAAGCGGCGCTACCAGCGGTGGATGCGTTCCCTCGAACGCTGGTGGGGCGGCTGGCTGTTCGACGGCGTTTCCAAATTGTTCGGCCTGCGTTTTGACATCGAGGGTCTCGACGAGATCGAGCACGGGCCGGCGCTGCTGTTCTTCCGCCACGTTTCGATGCCCGACACCTCACTGCCCGGCGCGCTGTTCGTGCTGCGTCGTCGCTGGCACGTGCGGCACATCATCAAGCGCGAATTGCTGTGGGATCCGGGGCTGGACATCATCGGCAACGGCCTGCCCAATTTCTTCGTGCGCCGCGGCCTGGGCGACAACGAGCGGGAGATCGACGGCGTACGGCGCGTCGTGCGCGATCTGGACGACAACGAGGCGGTGGTCATCTTCCCCGAAGGCACGCGTTTCACCGCGTCCAAGCGCCGGCACATGCTGGAGCGGCTGAAGGAAAAGGGTGACCTCGCGCTGCTGGAACGGGCGCGCGCGCTCAAAAACGTCCTGCCTCCGCGCCTGGGCGGCTGCCTGGCGATGCTCGAGGAAAACACGCGCGCCTGCGCCGTGTTCGCCGCGCACGTCGGTTTCGAGTCGGCCGCCCGCGCGCTCAACGTGCTCAACGGCTCGCTGATTCACCAAACGATCCGCATCAACCTGTGGCACATTCCGTTCGAGGACATCCCCCAGACGACCGAAGAGCGCATCGAGTGGCTGTACGCGCAGTGGCGCAAGGTGGACGAGTGGATCGCCGCGCACACGACCGCCCCGGCCAACGGCGTCGCCTGAGCGCGTCAGACAGCGACGGCCCGCCCCTCGCGCGCGGCGGTGAACAGGGCATCCAGGACGGTCATGTTCGCCACGGCGTCAGCCAACGCGGCGTCGGCGTCGCCCTCGCCCCGGCACAACGCGGCGAAGGCTTCGGCCTGCAGGCGGTAGGAATCGGCGGGCGCAATGACGATCTCTTCGGCATCCTTCCCTTCACGCAACAACTGCAAGCGCGCCGGACGATCGCCGGGCACCCACGGTTGCTCGATGACGATCTCCCCGCGCGTACCGGCGATGCGCGCACCGTGTCGCTCGAAGCTGTCCAGACCGGTTTCGAAGGAGGCAAGCACGCCGGCGGGAAATTCGAGCAGGCCGAGCATCGCCAGGTCGACTCCGGCCCGGCGCTCGAACGCACTCACGCGCAACGGTTCGTCCCCGACGATCAGCCGCGAAAAATGCACGCAATAGCAGCCCACGTCGCGTAGCGCGCCGCCGGCCAGTTCGACCGAAACGGGGTTGGCGCGCGGGTCGTCGTTGTACCAGGTGAAGACGCTGTGCAGCGTACGCACCTCGCCGATCGCCCCGTCGTTCAAGAGTTCGCGCACACGAGCCCATTGCGGATGATGGCGGTACATGAAGCCCTCGGCGACGCAGCGCCCGGCCCGCGCGGCGGCCCGCGCCACGGCGCGCGCCTGGGCGGCATCGACCGTCAGCGGCTTTTCGCACAGCACGTGCAGCCCGGCGGCGAGCGCGTTGATCGTCCAGGTCGCGTGCAGGCTGTTGGGCAACGGATTGTAAATGACATCGACCTCGCCGGAACGCAGCAGTTCGTCATACGAACTGAAGGCCAGCGGGATGTCGTGCTCGCGCGCCCACGCCCGCGCCTTGTCCGCGTCGCGACTGGCCACCGCGCGCAACTCGCCCGCGCCGCCTGTGCGCAACCCGCGGATCGTCTCCCGCGAAATTTCCGCCGTGCCCAGAATGCCCCAACGCAATGTGGTGTCGGTCATGATCGCCCGCCTGTATCAATGTTTGGGCAGGATAGACAGAGGCGGCGAATTTGGTCAAACAAAAAGCACTTGCTTTGTAGGTGAAAGCGTATACAATTTAATCAATCCGTTTATCGGAGGTGGATGGCTTAGCCATCGGGGCCCGCAAGGGCCTTTAAATTAAAGGGGTTATTCTCTGCCAGTGGCAGTAGAATCTATAAAGGCTTCCGCTGAGCCGGCCTGGCGAATCAGCGGATATTAGTTCGAAAATAACCTTTCAGGAAGTTTTTCATCAATTGGTAAAATTTCTTCCTTCATCTTTTTACTCTCTCTTATTGTAAGGGATTCTCTATATTCTTTCGCTTCTGCAAGCCTTGTTATTTTAAAGTCATAATCTTTCGACCTTGCAAATTCCTCAATTTCTTCAACTGTAGTGAAAAAATATTCTTTGCGCTGATTTATCAAATTAACCCGCTTTTCTGAAAAGTAATCGTGGAGTTCCTTTTCCAAACTTGGAGCATCTTTTGAATATATCATTGCATGAACATCAAATTGAAAAGGTACGGACGCATCGCCCAGTTCCTTAACACGATCCATTGGCTCTAAGCGTCTCGTCATTCCGATTTTTAAGACATTATCGCCAAAGGAGCCAATATTTGAAATGATGTATACATGGCCAGATTTTGTTATCTGAGCCAAAGAGATTGCTCGCTCCTTCTGCTTTTGAGCTTCAGTTAATTGTTGCTCAAGTAATAATATTTTCTCGTTTAATACATCTAATTCTCCACCGTGAGCCTTTTGTAGTTCTTCTCGCGCCTTTTCCAACGCTTTGATACTTCTAGCTTCTTCTTGTTCGGCTTCTTTTCTAGCCTTTTCCGCCTCTTTTAAAGCTTTTTCCTCTTCCCTTATTTGTTGTTGAATCGCCCTCTGCTCTTCAATTTCCTGCTGTCTCTTTTCTTTTGTCTCGAATTCAAGGCGCAGTTCTTCCATTTTCAAAGATAAATATTGATCTGAAATGGAAATTTTCATTACACTTCCAAGTTTGTTTATTACCTCAAAAGCAGATGTTATACGATTCTCCATACGGGTTACATTATTCCAAGTTACTTTGGCCACCGCAGCATCGCATTCGCCATTAAATGCTCGAAGCAAGAGCTTCATATATTGGTTTTGCATACGAGCGCCTTCTTTTTTGCTGCCACTAACCGTCCATTCGACTGCACAAAGGGCTGCTTTTTTACCTTTTATAAGGTCTTTTTGCCTTGCCCGAATTGAATCAAGCTCCCTTTTATAAGCATCTGATGAATCAAATGAATAATGAGGTTTATACAAGCCAAAAGAAATATCTTCAATATTTTCTTCCAATAAAGATATCTCTTTTTGTAATTTTTCATATATGGCCTTCGCTGCCAAATACTCATCGCTCAATTTTTTTCGTAATTTTTCATTTTCTGATTTTATTTTTTCTGTTTCGTCAGTTGCATTTTTTAAAAGTTTGTTTGCTTTGATCACTTCTTTGTCAATATCAATAATTGGAGAATATTTTTTTATTATTTTTTTCTGTTTTAAAAACATTATTATTAAAATAGCGGAAAAAGTAATAATAATAAATAGAGCTATCATAAGCATCGCAGTAATGACATCCATAAACATACCTCCATTTCTTTATGCATATAAATAATACAATGCATAATTAATTAAAAAAGAGGGTGTGTGCAAATTACTCGAAAATCTTCTCGCCTTCCGCGTCGGCGTTGATGGCGTCGGCTTCGCTGTCGCGCTTGGTGGCGGCGTCGGCGGCCAGCTCCTTGAGATACTCGTGCTGGATGAGCAGGTTCATGATCTCGTTGGTGCCGGTCCAGATCTGCGTCAGGCGCGCGTCGCGGACCATCCGCTCGATCGGATACACGTCGGTGTAGCCGATGCCGCCCATGATCTGCATCGCGTGGTTGGTCACATCCCAGGCCGCGTCGGTGGCGACCTTCTTGGCTTCGGAAACCATGCGGCGCGAGTCGAGGCCGGCGTCCAGGCGTTTCGCGGCGGCCCAAACCAATGCGCGGGCGGCGTCGAGCCGGCAGACCGCTTCGGCCACGCGGAAGCTGACGCCCTCGAATTTGATGATCCGTTCGCCGAAGGCCTTGCGCTTGGTGGCGTAGCGGGCGGCGACCTCGATCGCGGCGCGGGCCAAGCCGAGCGCGCCGGCCGCGCTGGTCATGCGCTCGGGCACCATCATGTGGTTGAAGATCATGCCGCCGGCGTTTTCCGGGCCGACGAGGTTCGCCGCGGGCACCTTGGTGTCGTGGAAGACGATCCGTCCCGTGCCGCCGCCGCGCGTGCCCATCAGGCCGTAGACGTGCTCGACCTGCACGGTGTCGTCGCGTTCGACAACGAAGACCGACAGCGATTTATGCGGGTGCGCGTCGGGCGCGGTTTTGGCGTAGACGAGGAAGATGTCCGCGCCTTCGGAACCGACGACGAAGCGCTTTTGACCGTTCATCACGTAATGGTCGCCGTCCTTGATCGCGCGGGTCGTCGCGCCGAAAAAGTCGGAGCCGCCGCGCGGTTCGGTCAACGCCTCGGCGCAGAAGATTTCACCGCGCAGCACCGGCGCGAGCCACTTTTGCTTTTGCTCCTCCGTGCCGAACAGGTGCAGCGCTTCGCCGATGATCGAGGGCAGCGAGAACAGGCAGCCCAAGGCCATGCCCAGCACGCCGATCTCTTCGAGCGCGCAAACCTCGGCGGACCAACCCAGGCCCATGCCGCCGTACTTCGTGTCGAAGCGCGTGCCCAGCAGCCCGGCGGCGGCCAGCGCCTTGACGTATTCGCGCGGGTAGCGCACCTGGTCCTGGTCCATCTGCTTGAGCAACTCCGGCGACACCTGGTCGCGGGCGAAGGCGCGGGCTTTTTCCTGCAGGGCCAATTCGACGGGCGTGAGCAGTTCGGCAAACATCGTTTACTCCTTATCGGGAATGTTCCACAGGGCCAGGCCGGTTTTCGGCTCGACCTCGCGAACGAGGTTGAGATCGTCGTAGACGGTCAGATGAAACTCGCAGACGAACACGTCGGCGGACACGAGGTGCCCGGCGATCATCTGCGTCGCGCCGTTTTCGTGCCAGCAGGCGCTGATGTGCAGATGGCCGAACAATTCGCCGTCGCGCAGGCTGAGGTTGCCGGCCAGGTGCAGCACCTCGGTCATACCCGCGCGGTGCAGCGACGGTTTGTACGCGCCTTTGTCCAGATCGAATTCGGTGACGCGCAGGTCGGTCACGCCGCCGATGGCCTCGACGCGCGCGGCGCGCACGCCGTGTTTTTCCGCCACGGCCAGCAGGGCGTCGGGCAGTTTGTCGCCGCGTTCGAGCCGGCCGACGATCGTGCGCCCGTTGCGGCTGATTTCAGCTCTCATCGCCGTCCTCCTCGCGCAGGGTGAAGCGCCAGATGCACGCTTTGTCGCCACAATCGTCGGGCGGACATTGGATGCATTCGGTTTCAATGCGCGGGTCGATCGTCCGCGCGAAGCCGCTATATTCGACCAGCCCCACCGGCTTGCAGGGGAAGTCGGGCAGGCCCTTGCGCCGGCGCGCGTCCTGCACGCGGCAGGCGTTCATTTTGTAGAGCAGCGCGTCGCCGTCGCGGACGATTTCCTGCTCGTTGACGCAGGCGTAGAGGCGGTAGCCGACGGCTTGCTCCAGCGCGTCCAGCCCGCCGCCGGGGGCGATGCCGAAGGCCTTCATGATGCGTTTGGCCTCGGCGACGGTGAAGCGCCGCCACGAGGCGGTGTCCAGTTCGATGGCCGTGGCCAGATCGTATTTTTCCTCGCAGGCCAGAAACCAGCAGCCGTCGTGGGCCAGCCAGTTGTGCGCGTACACCGACAGCAGCTTGAGCAGGTCGGCGCGATCGAGGTGCGCGAACTTGTCGGTCATGGAAACTCCCGGATGATCGTGCGTTTGAGGTATAGAGGAAAATACCACAGGCGACGCTTTGGGACCAGACGGCATGGAGCTTATTGACAATGCCGGGAGAGCGGCGGTAGCTTACGCCCCAGTAAAAACGCACGATGGAGTGTACCGATGAAACGCGCTGTTTTGGGTCTGGTGTTCGCTTTGCTGATTGCTTCCTTCGCGGCGATGGCCGGTTGCTCGCCGCCGACCGTCCGCGTCGACCAGGATACCTTCGACTTCGGTTCGATCGAGCAGAACACGGCGGCCGAGCATATCTTCAAGATTTTCAACGACGGCAGCGAGGAGCTGGAAATCACGCACACCAAGAGCACCTGCGGCTGCACGATCGCCACACCGTCGAAGAAGACGATCAAACCCGGCGACTTCTCCGAGGTGAAGGTGACCTTCAACGCCGGGATGCGTAAAGGCAAGCAGATCAAAAAGGTGACCGTGGTCACCAACGATCCGGCCAATCCCAAAACGACGCTGACGCTGACGGGCGAAGTGGCCGTGACGATGGCCTTCGATCCGGCGCGGGCGCGCCTGAGCGACCTCAAGCCCGGTGAGCCCGGCAGCACCGTGGTGAAGTTCACCAACATGGGCCAGGAGGCGATCACGATCACCGAATACAAGCTCAACTTGAAAAAGGCGCAGGCGGTGGCGTTGGCCTTCCAGAAGGGCGAGCAGACCGAACTGCCCATCGCCTTGCAGCCCGGCGAAGCGATGGACATCACCGTGACGGTGACGCTGGCCAAAGAACAGCCGATGTACATCGCCAAGGCCGAACTGCTGATCAAAGAGAGGCCGGAGATGACCCCGCAACTGCCTATTTCCGCCCGGCTGGAAGGCACGATCAAAACGATGAAGCCGCTGAAGATGAAGAGTTCGAAGGCGCCCAAAAAGCTGAAGAAAAAGGGCAAGAAAAACCAGTAAGCAAAAATTTACCGCGAACCATCGTTCGGCGGCCCGGGGCGCTTAATGCTCTTCGAGGCCGCCGAATTCCGTTCGGGCGATGATTTCGTCCTGCAGCGCTTTACCCAGATCGCAGAAATACGCCGAATAGCCCGACACGCGAATGACCAGGTCGCGGAACTCGTCGGGGTGCGTCTGCGCCTTGCGCAGTGTCGCCGAGGAGATCACGTTCGGCGACAACTCCATGCCGCCCTGCGCGAAATAGGTTTTGATCAACGCGGTCATTTTGTCGAGGTGTTCGTCGTCGCGGAACAGCGCCGGCGAGAGCTTCACGTTCAGCGCCAGGCCGTTGGCGACGGCGGTGTGGTCGACGGCGGCGACCGAACTGAGCAAGGCGGTCAGGCCGTGTTTCTCCGAACCGTTGGCCGGCGAAAAACTGTTGCTGACCGGCTCACCCACGCGCCGGCCGTTGGGCGTCGCGCCCAAGAGCAGGCCGTCGAGCACATGCATGCCGTAAGAGAAGAAACCGGGGCGGAACACGCCGCCGCGGATCGTCTTGTGTTTGCGCACCTCGCCGCAGAAGAAGGCGACGATCTCGGCGGCCAGCGCGTCGGCGCGTTTGTCGCCGGAACCGTATCGGGGCGCCTTGTTGGCCAGGCGCAACCGCGCGACCTCGTCACCGGCGAAGTTATCGTCGAGCAGCGCGAGCAGTTCGTCCATCGTCAGCAGATGTTCGGTGAAAATGAAATGCTCGATCGCCGCCAGCGAATCGACGGCCGTGCCCAGGCCGCGCCCGCTGATCGAGGCGAAGTTGTAATCCGCGCCGCCGGCGGTCATGTCGCGCGCGTGCTCGACGCAGCCGGCCAGCGTGGCCGACACGTAGGGATTGGGGAAGCCCTCGCGGTAAGCCAGGTCTTTCAGATTCACCGCCTTGGCCAACGTGTCGACCAGGAAACGTACCTGCGTTTTGTAGGCGTTCATGAACTGCGCGAAGTTCCGGAACGTGCGCGGATCGCCCGTTTGCGGGCCGATGCGCTTGCCCATGATGCGCAACGAGCCGTTGAGCAGCGTCATTTCCAGCGGCGCGACCAGCGAGATGTCGTTGCCCGAGGTCGTGCCGAAGGTGTCGCCGTCGCCGGTCGGTTCGACGCAGCCGACGACGCCGTAATCGCGCGCGGCCTCGTCGCCATAGCCGCAGGCGGTCAGCGCGGGCACGACCACCTCGTCGTTGAGCAGCGCCGCGCCCGAGGTCCGGCGGTAGGTCGCCAGCGCGTGCCGCCACCACCGGGTCGCCGATTTTGTCGACAAACGAATGGAGAAGGAATTGCCCAGCGACTTGACGTTGGCGTAGGCGTCCAGCGTCAGGTAGGACAGCTCGTTGGTCGCGTCCTCGCCGTCGGGGCCGACGCCGCCCACGGTCAGGGCGTTCGAATCGCTGCCCAGCTCGCTGCCGGTCTGCTTGCCGAAGGCCGGGATGGTCAGCAGGTTGTAGCTGAATTTGATCAGCAACTCTTCGAGCAGCTCGACCGCTTCGTCGTCGGTGATTTTCCCCGCCCGTTTGTCGGCGAGAAAATACGGGGCGAGGTACTGGTCGATGCGCCCCACCGCGAAAATGCCGGCCATGCCGTAGGCGATCAGCGCGCCGACCTGATTGAGCCACAGCGCCTGCAGCGCTTCGCGGAAATCGCGCGGCGGATGATAGGGCACGTGCGCGCAGCGCGCGGCGATGGCCAGCAACTCGTCGCGGCGCGCCGGATCGTTCGTCTCGCGCGCGGCCCGCTCGGCCTTGTCGGCGAAGCGCCAGGCCAGATCGCGGATCGCTTCGGCGCAGATGATCACCGCCCGCAAGAACGCGCGTCCGTCCACGTCGTCGGCGGGCAACGCGGCCAACTTCGCCTCGGCCCGGCGCTGCACGCCCAGCCATCCCTCACGCAGGATGTTCTTGTGGCCGACGATCAAATGCCCCTGCACGTCGAAGCAATTGGTGACGGCGAAGGGATTGTTGTAATCCAGTTCGCGCAGCAAGCGCGGCAGGCGCAGGTGATAGCTCAAGGGAATGTCGGCCTCCGGACGCAGCGCGGCCACGTCGAGGTGGCGCAGGTGCTTGAGCAGCAGCGGCGAATGCACCGCCGCGTGATGGGCCAGGCCGTTGGCGTCCCACAGTTCCTTTTTGCGGTCGCGCATCGTTTTGCCGCGCCAGTACGGCAGGATGTCGCGGCGCAGTTCACGTTTTTCGGCGGCCGTGATTTTGTAGGGCTGCGACTTGCGCGAGCTGAGCAGATCCAGCTCGTACTCGAGGATCGTGTTGATGTCGCCGCGTTCGATCGGCAGAACCGTCGCGACCAGCTTGCTCGAGCGGTTGCCGATGATCTGTTCCTCGTCGAGGATGTACACGGTCAGGTGACGGATGGTGTGATCGAAGGCCCGGGCCATGCGCATCGCCGGGTGCTCGCCTTCGGTGCGGCGGTAGGATTCGGTGAAGTACCGCGCCCGCTCCAGGCACAGCGCGTACGGCGCCGCAAGCACCTTTTTCTTGTATCGTTCGTTGCGCGGATGAATGGCCATGTTGCACCTCGGCAGTCGGGAAAATCCTCTTTCCAAACTATGCTAGGCAAAGGGACGGCGGAAAACAATCCAATCTTTGAAATATTTTTCTGCGCCCAAAAAGCCGCGATTACAGAAAGTTGTCGCTGCCGCACATCGGGCATTTTTTACGCAGGCGCATGACTTCGCCTTTCCAGCGACAGTCGGCGCATTCGACCTGCACCGTATCGACCAGGTCGTCGAGCGTTTTCTTTTTTCCACCAAGTGATTTGAGAATGGTAACGATCATCAAGACGACCTGCACGACCATGAGGCCGATCCAGATCGCCCGCGGGAGAAACAACACGTCGTTCACTTGCCGGATCCTTTCGCTTCAGTGGATGGTCGCGTGCTGGCGATCGAGACTTTTGCTGATCGCCTGGAAGTAGATGTACGCGAACAGCCGCGCCACCGGGCGGGGCAAATCGCGGATGGTGCGGCGCGCTTCGCTGACCGATTTGGCTTCGAGCAGACGGCGGACAGTGTCGTTGAGTTGCTGACCGTAGCGCTCGCTTTCGATGAGAATTTCCGTCTCGTCGGCCGCGAGGGCCTCGGCGATCAGGTCGTCGTCGAACAACAGATGATAGCCGCCCAAACCACGTTCGAGCAGATAGATGAATTCTCGCCGCACACGTACCTCCAGGAACAATTATGGCTCCGGCGAGGCAAAAGGTCAAACTTTGCGGGGGAGAAAAATGGTCGGGAAAGGTATCGGCTGGTCTTGGATGCCCGCCAACGCGGGCATGACAAATCCTTCCGTCATTCTCGGGCTTGGCCCGGGAATCCAGGATTCCATTACCGCCGAGCGAAGCGAGGCCTACCTTTTAGTCAAATGACTTAAACGAAACCAGGGGGCCGGAGCCCCCTGTCGTGGAACGACAGCCCTCATCCCCGGCCCTTCTCCCACGGGGAGAAGGGAGTCCACGTTGCCGACTTGTACCCTCTCCCGGGGGAGAGGGTCGGGCGCAGCCCGGGGTGAGGGCGACGCCACAAGCGTAGATTCTTCGTCGCGCCGGCGGCATTTCTCAGAACGACTTAACGAAAACAGGGGGCCAAAGCCCCCTGTCGTGGAACGCTATGAAACGCGGGATCAGTCGCCGGTGCCGGGCGCGCCCTCGTTGACGACGAACAGGAAGATGCCTTCGGCTTCGAAGATATGCTCGGGTTCGACTTCGTCGTCGTCATCATCATCGTCGGAGGTGTCGTCGTCGGTCGCATCGTCGTCGGCCGTGTCGTCGTCGGTCGCATCGTCGTCGGTGATGTCGTCGTCGACCGTATCGTCGTCGGCCGTGTCGTCATCGAGCGTCTGCTCCAGTTCATCGGAATAGATATAGCTATAGACGAGCACGCGGAAGTTGAGAATCGAGGGGATCGTCTCGACGACCGGGATGATGAACGAGAACGACTTGGTGTTGCTGTCCTGCACCCACTCGACGGGGTCCATCGGCTCGTGCGCGGCGTCCTGGTTGAGCAGCTCCAGCTTGACGTCGATCTTCTGGTCGGGGAAGCGGCTGAGCGTTTCCAGGTAACACTCCGCGCGCACACGCAGGCCGGTGGGGCCTTTTTTCGAGCGGAAGCGCGCCACGCCGATCTGATCGCCGATCGACAGGTCGAACAGTTCGTCGACGGTCACCTCGATGGGCACCGTTTCGTACTTGGACTCTTCCTCGTCGTCCTCGTCCTGGGTGCAGGCGCTAACCATGACGCCGCCGATCAGCGCGACCAAGGCGGCGAAAAGCATCAACTTCGAAAACCAACGCATACGCATTCACCTCCCCCGGAGGGTTGTTCAATGAATGTTCCTAGCAAGCCGGCGATGATTCTGTCAATCGCATCCTAACTTATTTCGCACCCGCCCGAAACCGAGAAAAGTGTGTCGGGGAAAACGGGAAGCCGGTCGAACAAAAAACGGGGACACGATGAAATCATGTCCCCATTTTTTTGCCACCGATCACGAATTACGCCTGTTTGCGTTCGATCTCCCGCTGGCGCAGTTCGACGCGGCGGATCTTGCCCGAGACGGTCTTGGGCAGTTCCTCGACGAACTCGACCTCACGCGGGTATTTGTAGGGTGCGGTCGTTTCCTTGACGAAGTTCTGGATTTCCTTGACCAGCTCCGGCGACGGCGCGAAGCCGGGCGCGAGGATGATGAACGCCTTGACGATCGTGCCGCGAATCGGATCGGGGCTGCCCACGACCGCGCTTTCGGCAACGGCCGGATGCGCCTGCAGCGCGCTTTCGACTTCGAAGGGGCCGATGCGGTAGCCGGAGGCTTTGATCACGTCGTCGGCGCGACCGACGAACCAAAAATACCCGTCGGCGTCTTTGTAGGCGCGGTCGCCCGTGAAGTACCAGCCGTTGACGAACGCGCCGCGGTTGGCGTCCTCGTCCAGCCAGTATTCCTTCATCAGGCCGACGGGGCGTTCGGGTTTGGTTTTCACCGCGATGTGGCCTTCCTCGTCGGCCGGCAGCACGTTGCCCTCGTCGTCGACGATCTCGATGGCGAAGCCCGGCACCGCCTTGCCCATCGAGCCGTAGCGCACCGGCAGGCAGCGGAAATTGGCGATGATGTTGACCGTCTCGGTCTGGCCGTAGCCGTCGTAGATCGTCGTGCCGGTCGCCTTGCGCCACTGCTCGATGACCTCGGGGTTGATCGGCTCGCCGGCGGACATCGAATGGCGGATGGAGCACAGGTTGTATTTGCTCAGGTCCTGCAACACGAGCATGCGGTAGGCGGTGGGCGGCGCGCAGAAGGTCGTCACCTGGTACTGCTCGATCAGGCGCAGCGTGAGGTCGCTGTCGAATTTGCCGCGCGCATCGTGCATGAAAATCGCCGCGCCGACGTGCCACTGGCCGAACAGCTTGCCCCAGGCCGCCTTGGCCCAGCCGGTATCCGAAAGCGTCCAGTGCCGATCGGTCGGTTTCTGGTCCTGCCAGTATTTGGCGGTGACGAAGTGGCCCAGGCCGTAGCTGGCGTGCGTGTGCAGCACCATCTTCGGGAAGGCCGTCGTGCCCGAGGTGAAATAGATGAGCATCGGTTCGTCGGCGCGCGTGGCGGGCAGTTCGGCCTGGCCGTCGTCGGGCAGATCCGCGAAGCGCAACCAGTTTTCAAACTCGCCCTCGACGACGATCTTGTGTTTGAGCGTCGGGCAGTTGGCGGCGACGGCCTCGACCTTCGCGGCGTGCTCGGCCGCGACGATCGCCCCGGACGCCTCCGCGCGCTGCAGGCGGTATTCGATGTCGTGCTCGGTCAGCAGGTTGGTGCCCGGCATCGGGATGATGCCGCACTTGAACATCCCGACCATCAGGTAATGCCACAGCGGCAGGCGGTGCACCTGCACGAAGACGCGGTCGCCCTTTTTCAGGCCCAGCGCCAGCAGCGCCTGCGCGGCGCGGTCGGTGCGCTCTTTCATCTGCGCGAAGGTGACGACCTCGTGCGCGCTGTTGTCGGTGTTGACCCACACCAGCGCCGGACGGTCGGGCATGTCGGCGGCGCGGGCGTCCAGGACGTGGCGGCCGAAGTTGAAGTCAGGCGGCGTCTGCCAGGAAAAGTCGCGGTATTCGCTTTCGTAGTCGAGCATGTTCGGAGCAAGGGGATCGTTCGCGTTCATTCCGGAAGCCCTCCAGTGTTGTTCGGTTCATCGTTGTTCTCCCCTGCAAGCTCCGGGATGTCCTGCGCATCAGAGTTGTACGTGCACGCGTCGTTCCTCGCTCCCTCTCGCGTGGCTTTTTAACCGCGAACGAAGGAAATGTCAATTTTAAGTGATCGGCGCCTGGAAAATATTTCTTCGCAGGTATTGAAGGTCAAAAATTATCGGTGAGATAACATTCCGGCTACAGCCCCAGTTCCTTTTTCGCCCTCTCCCAGGGGATGGTCTTTTCGCCCTTGGCGGCGGCTTCGGCCTCCGCTTGCAAAGCGTCGAGCACATCGAGTTTGTCTTCCAGTTCTTCGAGCATGGTCAGGTCTTCCAAGGGCACCAGCACCGCCACGTCCTTGCCGCGCTTATGCAAAAACGATCCGGTCGCGGCGTCGAGCCACGCGGTCGAGCGTTTTGGAAAAATCATTGCGCACTTCGCTGGCGCCTTTGCGGGTCATCTTGCCTCCCGGGGCCGATTATTTCACTTCTTGTTCGAGTATGCGCTTTTTGATCCATTGTTTCAAGAATAGCGCCTAGCGATAAACCAACCGAAGATCGCGCTTTAAATTCTTCCCACTTCCGTAAAAACGCGGTTCATCTCACATTCTCCAATGCGACGAAGCGGTGGAAAAACCCGGCTTCGTGTAATTATTCTACGGCAATGAATTTGAAAAGTACACGACGATGTAATTGTTATACATCGTTTGAGTCGGCACACCTTTGGCTGTCGCCAAAAGTGTGGCACACCCACAAATGAAGTCCTTTCCGGGCGCCACACTTTTCGCCGCAAGGCGTAAGCTGTGTTGGCGGACAACCAAAAATAGGGACAGTCACCTATTTTAGAAGAGATCTCTCAGAATAGATAATATCTTAATATTACACATGTATACGATTATAGTATAACGGTTAAAAATAGGTGACTGTCCCTAATTAATTGCCCCGGCACGGGGGCCTCCTTCAACGGTACGCACCGCACTCGAACGTCCGTACTATTGGCGTGGGACACTTTTCCGCAGTTGTCCCGCCATTCATTTTTATAACCTATTGATATCCTTGATTATTAATGAAGAAGGGGCGTGGGACAAAGTGTCCCATTTATCCCACAAATCAAGGATAAACGGGGACACGTAACGAGTACATGTCCCTGGGTTTATCCTCCCCTGCGCGGGCATGACAAAGAAAGTCCTTCCCCGCGCGGGTCTGCTTTTGCTAGGATGCGCGGCGGTGAACCTTTTGGGCCCGCGCGTGGTCCAAAGGCAAACAAGGAGAGACCTATGCGACAGACGCTGTTGATGATCATCGTATTCGCCCTGCTCGCCCTGCCCGTCGCCGCTCTGGCCGACGAGCTGGCGGACGTGCAGGCGGGCATTCAGAAAAAATACGGCCAGGCGAAGGACCTGTCCTTCGAGTTCGCGCAGACGACCACCCTGGCGCAGATGGGCGGCATCGAGCGCACGGCGTCCGGCCGCATCTTCCTGGCGCAGCCCAACAAGCTGCGGTGGGAGTACGACACGCCGACCAAGAAGCAGATCATCAGCGACGGCGCGACGCTGGTGATGGTCAGCGAAGAGGAAAAGAAGGCCTACGTGACCAAGACCGGCGCGCAGTTCGACATCCGGCAGCCGCTGGCGATCCTCACCGGACAGGTGGACCTGTGCAACACCTACGAGGCGTCGCTGCTGGAGCCGGCCGACGGCCGCAAGCGGCTCAAGCTCGTGCCGAAAAAACAGATGGGCTTCCAGTCGATGATCCTGCACGTGGACCCGAACACGTCGCTGGTGCAGGCGATCGAATCGGTGGACGCCTACGGCAACAAGACGATGCTGCGGCTCAACAACCAGCAGTTCAATCGCGGCCTGCCCGACTCGAAGTTCGTCTTCACGCCGCGCGACGACATCGAGATCGTCGATCAGCCCATGCTCGACTTCTAACCAGGCAGGAATAATTCCTGCACCTATGTTTCATTCATTGTGCGGAGCTTGATCCAGCGCTGACGCGCATGGATAACCGTCATTCTGAGGAACGCGTCTGCGTGACGAAGAATCTACGTACATCGACGAGAGATCCTTCGCTGCGCTCAGGATGACTGTTTTCAGAAACAAAAAAAGGGGGAGAGCTCGCTCCCCCTCAATTCTTTCTCAAACGTGGTTAGAAGATCAGCCGCCAGTTGGCCTGGTGCGGCGCCTGGGCGCCGAGGGCGAACACGCCGTAGATCGTGGTGATCTCGTGCGGCACATCCACCGGGACCACCGAATCGGCCAGCACTTCGTACAACACCGGCTCGGCGCTGTTTTTCAAGCCGGCGAGAAAAACGCGACCGTTGCGCCAGACCGTGGCATGGATGATTTTCACGGAATCGTCGGTCTGGTCGACCTGGCGGCAGGACCACTGGCCGTCGCGGTAATCCCAGAACCGCTCTTCGGTCTGCGAATAGCGAATGACCACGGCGCGATCCTCATTGCCGAACACCCCTTCGGGCGGCATGTTCACGCAGCCTTGCGGCGGCGTCACGGGCGTCCAGACATCGTCGGTCATACGCACCAGGCGCGACGTATGCGCATTCGCATCGATGATCCCCAGGCCGTTGTGCATGTCGAACATTTCCAGGACTTTAAACTGGTAATCGCCGAATTCCGGCGGCATGCCGACCCACTGCCAATCGTTGTCGAGCAGGCGGAGTAAATAATTGCCGCTGTCGCTGCTGCCGGAAACATAGCCGTTTTCAACATCGAAAAAGTACATGGCGTTATGGCTCGCGCCCACGTGTCCGTCCAATTGCTCGTTGGCGGCGTCGTCGGTGTACTGATAGAGGTAATTGTTGATCACGAATATTTGCCAGACATACGACGAGGCCCAGAAATTCCCGCCGGCGCCATAGGCGCTGATGTTGGTTACCGCCGCGTTCATGTGCGCCTGCGGCCGCAATGGTTTCAAGGACCAACCGTCTTCGGGATCGTAGTCCATCCAGACGTGCATCGCCGAGACCATGTCGCCGAATTGGTTCCAGACGCCGTGGCCTTGTTCACCGTTGGCGAAAGACATCGGGCCCAATTCCGGACCGGGCCAGCCGGTCGCCGGATTGGGCATCGACTGCTCGATCCAGCCTTTTTCCGTCTGGCGAAAAGACGTGTACTCGCTGTCCTTCAAACCGAAAACCATCAAATACGTGGGGCCGGTATCGTCATCATCGTCGTCGTCATCGATAAAATCATCATCGGCGGTCGAATCGTCGTCGTCGCTCAACGAATCGTCATCGACGGCATCGTCATCACCGGTATCGTCGTCATCGTCGGCTGATGCTGAATCTGAGGAAGAATCGTCGTCGTCATCGCAGGAGATAAGATTTACGGAAAAAAGGATCAGCAAGGACATAAGGACGAATCCGGCGCAACGCATCGCGCACCTCCAATAATTCCATTATGCCCCCGGTTCATTATAATAACGGATTTCCAATATAATAACAACCGGCATTTTACATTTGTCGCGCCGGGCCGGAGCGGCGGGATCGCAAATCAACCGGCACGAAACGTTTCCAACGATTTCAATTTAAGACAACAGGTTCAAATCGTAGAGAATTTCCCGCACCGCCGTCATGCCGCAGGTGAGGTGCGCGCGAAAACCAAGGTCCCGGGCGGCGTCGATGTTCTCCTGTCGGTCGTCGAAATAGAGAATCCCCTCGGCCGGCACGCCGGTCTGCTCGACCACCTGCGCAAAGGCGGCGGGGTCGGGTTTGAGCAAGCCGGTGAGGTGCGAAAAAAACGTTTGCCTGAAAAACGGCAGGAGATCCAACGCGAGCGCCTTGTCGTACAGCAGCGGGTCGGCGTTGGAGAGAATCGCCAGCGGAAAGCGGTCGTGCAGCACGGCGAGCGTTTCGCGCGTTTCGAGAAAGGGGATGGCGCGGCAGGCGATGATCGTTTGCAAAAACTCCTGCGGCTCGACCGGCAATTGCAACTCGCCGGTGACGGTCGCAGCGAACTCGTCGCGGTCGATGCGCCCGGTTTCGAAAGCGGCGATCACCGGCGCGTCGTTCCACCATTGCCGCAGTTGGTCGGGCGACATCCGGCCGGCAGTCCAATCGAGCATCGACGTTGCATTCTCCAGACGCAGCATGACGCCGACCATGTCGAACAAAATGAGTCGCACCGCCTCGTTCATCGTTCGCTCACGCACTTTCATTCGATGACGGATGTTACAGCAAGCGCAGTTCGGTCAGCACGTCGCGCACGTCGCCCATGCCGTGGGTGTGGTGCGCGCGAAAACCAAGCTCCCGCGCGGTCCGAATGTTTTCCTCGGTGTCGTCGAAAAAGAGGATTTTTTCGGCGGGAATGCCGGTGTGTTCGACCACCTGCAAGAAGGCGTCGGGGTCGGGTTTGAGCAAGCCGGTGAGGTGCGAAAAAAACGTGCGCCCGAAAAACGGCAGCAGGTCCATCGTGCGCAGCTTTTCGTAAAACAGCGCGTTGGTGTTGGAGAGGATCGCCAGCGGGAAACGACCGTGCAGCGCGGTGAGCGTTTCACGCGTTTCGGGGAACGGGCCGTCGAACCAATCGACGATTTTCGCGAGCCACAGCGCCGGCTCGATCGGCAATTGCAGTTCGTGCACGACGTACTCCGCGAACTCCTCGCCGCTCATGCGGCCGGTTTCGAAAGCGACGATCGCCGGGGAGTTCACCCACCACTGCCACAGTTCGGCGGGCGTCATGCGGCCTTCGATCCAGGTCAGGATCTGCTTGGAGCCGCGCATGCGCACCAGCACGCCGACCATGTCGAAGAGGATAAGTTGCGGTCGATCGTCCATCGTTCCCTCGCGTGAAAATCGTTGCGGTCATTATTGGCGAGAATGCACCGGGAAGCAACAACGATGTTTTCGCAAACGACGGGCAAATGAGATATTTGATCAATACATCGACACCGGCGGATCATGCGTAACGCAAAGATCCTCCAGAATATCTTCATGACCGGCGCTGTCGCTCACGATCAATCGGGCGCAATATTCTCCCGGAGGGTTGGCAAACGGATCATCTATCGTTGCAAAAGTGTATGCTATCCAAAAAGTTGTTGGATTGTCACAGTCATCCACATCATAGACGTCGCCATCAGTTTCAAGATCTCTCCAGTCCAAACAGGGGGCAATAATAGTCGGCATATCCAATAGGCAGACCTCCCCATCCGGAACAAGATCATTATTGGGATCGCATACCGAAAAATAAATGTAGCTCATCCAATAATATCCTACATTTTCAATTTCCCGCAACTCTGTCGGATTCGGTTCCCAGTAAGCGTTGCCGATTCTTGGCGAAACACCATCGTCGATCGTATCGTCGTCGGATGTGTCATCGTCGGACGTGTCGTCATCGATCGCATCGTCATCGGTTGCGTCGTCGTCATTCTCGTCATCATCCGTTGAATCATCGTCATTATTAGCCTGCCCTGAGCCTGTCGAAGGGTCGTCATCGCAAGAAGGCGAAGCGAAGACGAGAAGAAAAATGACGAGGAGAAGAGAAAGCGGATTCTTCATGGTATTCTTCCTTATAGATATACTCCATGATCCTTCAGGAGAAGGACCGATTAAAAATATCTTTAATCTGTGAGCACAATCAACAAAAATCCATAAGCAATCTTTCAGCATCTCTTCTTGCATCCAACGGCCGTTCGGATTAAACCTGACAGCCATGAAACACATCGATTTATCCAGGTTGTTCGATCCGCGAAAGTTGATTCTTGTCGGCGCCAGTGAGCAGAAGCTTTTCAGCGCCGGCATCGCCCGCTACCTGTTTGAGCACGGATTCGCCGAACGCGTCACGCTGGTCAACGCAAAGGGCAACACGGTGTTCGGGCGCGCCACGCACACAACCATCGAGAGCGCGGCGAGCGAAGGCCCGTTCGACCTGGCGATCATCGTCGTGGCCGCACCGCACGTCGAGCGCAGCGTTGAGGAACTCGCGGCGATCGGCGTGAAGCTGGCGATCGTCGAGAGCGCGGGCTTCGCCGAAACCGGCGCACAGGGCGCGGCGCGCCAGGCGTCGCTCAAAGCCAAGGCCGACGCGCTGGGCATTCGCCTGCTCGGCCCCAACTGCGTGGGCGTGGTCGACACGCGCAGCCGTTTTTCCTCGACCGAGGTGCAGGAGGAAAGCCTGGGGCGCGGCGGCGTGGCGCTGATCGCGCAAAGCGGCGTCTTCGGCTCGATCCTGCTGGATTGGGCGCCGTACAACGGCCTGCGTCTGTCCAAGGCGATCACGCTGGGCAACCGCATCGACCTGGACGAAGCGGACTTCCTGTATTTCCTGGCCGACGATCCGGACACGCGCGTGGTTGCGCTGTACCTGGAAGGCGTGGGCGACGGACCCAAGTTCATGGACGCCGTGCGGCACTGCGCGGCGCGCAAACCGGTCGTCGTGCTCAAGGGCGGCGTGACCGACGCGGGCGCGCAGGCGGTGGGCAGCCACACGGCGAGCCTGGCCGGATCGGACGCGGTGTTCGCCGGCGCGCTGGCCCAGGCCGGCGGCATTCGCGCCAAGTCACTGGAGCACCTGACCGACCTCGCCGCGGCCTTCGACCGTTGCCCGGTGCCCAAGGGGCCGAACGTGGCGATGGTGACGACCTCGGGCTCGCAGGGCATTCTGGCGACCGACACGATCACCGCCGCCGGGCTGCGCCTGGCGACGCTTGCACCGGAAACGATCGCGAAAGTGCAGGCGGTCGCGCCGGCGTGGATGACCGTGGGCAATCCGCTGGACGTGGGGCCCTCGGGCGTCTACAACGTCGCGCTGGACGCGCTGCTGGACGATCCGCAGGTCGACGCGCTGCTGGTGCTCATCGCCATTCCGTGGGGCGCGGTGGCTCCCTTCGTGGACAGCGGCGTGGGCATGGAGCAGATGATTTTCCACGACCTGGCCAAGGTGCGCGCGAAGGCGAAACAGATGCCGATTCTGGTCGCGCATATCGGGCATCCGCGTTTCGTGAAAATGACCGAGGAAGCGGTGGGCGATTTTCTGCCGGTGTATCCCAACGCGGAGCGGGCGGCCGCGGCGTTGGCGGCGATGGCGACCTTTAGAAAAGCAGAGTGAAGCGCACCAGTCCCGCGTAGAAGGCGTAGCCGCCGGCCTCGCCGTCATCCTCGTCGGCGTGCTTGTATTCGAGGTTCGAGCCGAAGTAGCCCGCCCGGCCGCTGACACCCACGGTGAAGGTATTGGCGACGAAGAAGTCGACGCCCGCGCCCACCGCGCCGCCGAAGCCGTGCGCGTTGTTGTCGTCGGTGAGCGTCGTGTCCTTGACCACCCACTTGGCCTTGTAGCCCAGGAAGCTCGCGCCGCCCATGAGCGTCACGTAGGGCACGACGTACTGGGTGTTCCAGTTGAAGCGCGGCCCGGCCATGGCGGTGCAGTGGCTCAGGTCGATCCGGCCGGTTTCGTCCTCGTCGCTTGCTTCGTGAACACTGTAGATGAAATCGGCTTCGAGACCGAGCCAATCGACGATCCCGTAGGCGAAGGCGCCGCCGAAGGCGAAGTCGGGCGCGAACATGTCGCCCAGATCGCCGCCGAGCATCACGCCGCCGGCCTGGGGCATGATGGCGAAATCGTTTTCCATCAGCGCCGCGGCCGGGACGGCCGTCAGCAGCAGAACCATCAAGGCCAACGCCAAGCGTTTCATCTTACCACCGCAGATTGAGGCGCAACGTCAGCGAAACGCCGTTGAGCGCCGTGTTGAACACTTCCTTCTGGAAGATGTAGTAGTAACGCACACGAAATCCCAGGTCCACCCGTTCCAGCGCGGCCTGCCCCGTTTCCCAGATCGTGTAGTCGGTGCCGCCGCCGAGGTTGATGGTCAGGTCCTGTTCATCGATACGATCGCCGGCGCGGTCCTCGTAGATCAACGCGGCGACGCCGAAGCCGCCCGAGAAATACGGGTGCAGCCGCCGTCCTTCGAAAAAGTAGCCGACGTTGAACGCGCCGTGGTGCATGCGCAAATCGAACAGGTTCGAGTCGCCGCCCTGCCAGCCGAAGGCCTCGCCGCGCGCGTCGGCGTACAGGTAGTTGATCTCGCCGATCATGTTGCGCGCCCAGGGAAAATCGAACACCTGAAACAGCGTGCCGCCGTAGGTTTCGGTCGGCATGATGCGGATGTAATCGGCGCGATCGTCGAAGCCGAACAGGTACATGAAGCCGCCCTCGGCGCAGGTGTTGCTTTTAAAATCCTTCGCCCACGCCGCCGGCGCGAGGGCCAGCAGCGAAACAACCGCGAGAATCAGCAGCGAACGTCGCACGGGCGATGCCTCTCCTTAAAACGAGAACGTCACGGTGGCCAGGCCCTGCACCACGCGGGCCGAATCGAAATCCTGCACGAAAATATAACTGAAACGCGAGCACAACCCCAGGGCGATGTTGTCGGACACGATGGCGGTCACGCCCAGGCCGGCCGTCGCGCCGGGATCGTTTTCGTCTTCGAGCGGCGGATCGAGGTTGATCAGATAATACTCCGCGCCCAACAACACGTACGGTTCGACGTAACCGGTCAGCAGGTTCCAGCGGAAGTGGAAGTACAGTTCCTGCATGGTCATCGTGTTGGTCTTGTCGTCGCGCACTTCGACTTCCTGGTCGCTGCGCAGCAGGCCGAACTGCACGCCCGCGCGGTCGCTGATGCCGTAGTCGATGTGCCCGCCGAACACCAGGTCGAGCTTGGTGCGGAAGTACTGCGGCTGCGGATGCGTCATGTACGGCTTTTGCATGCCCACGTCCGCGCCCACGCTCACGCGTCCGCCCCGCTGGGCCAGCACCGGCGCGGCGCTCAGCAGCAAAACGGTCAACAGCAATATCGTCATACGACGTACGTTCATCCGGACTTCCCGCCTCGGGCGATGTTGGTCGATAAAGAATGGTTCAACGTACCGTCAAGCGCGCGCGAGTGTCAAGTAATCCGGGCTTGTTCCCGGCGCGCGGGGGCGGCTATCATGGGGCCCCTCACGGAAAGGATGCGGCATGGAGCATATTTGGCTCGAGCAGATCGCCGACGGTCAGTTGGTCGACGGAGTTTATTTTGTGCGCAACAAATCGCGCGGGACGACCCGGGCGGGCAAACCGTACCTCAACCTGACGCTGGCCGACCGCACCGGCGAGATGGAGGCGCGGGTGTGGGACAACGCCGAACAGTTCGACGCGGCGGCGGGTTCGGGGTCGTTCGTGCTGATTCAGGCGCGCGGCAATTTGTACAACAACCAGATGCAACTGGTGGTCACCTACCTCGAGCCGGTGCCGGAAAGCGAGGTCGACGCCGCGTTGTTTCTGCCGGTGTGTCCGCGCGATGTCGAATCCTATTGGCAGACGGTCCGCGCGCTGGCCGAGTCGCTGGAGGACGAGCCGCTGCGCGCGCTGGCGCTGGCGCTGTTGGACGACGAGGAACTCGGTCCCCGCTTCAAGACCGCGCCGGCGGCGATGAACATCCACCAGGCGTACCTGGGCGGGCTGCTGGAGCATACGTGCTCGATGATGCTGCTGGCCGATAAAATCTGCGCGCATTACCCGGCGCTGGACCGCAACCTGCTGCTGGCCGGCACGCTGTTTCACGACCTGGGCAAGGTGCGCGAACTGGCCTACACGCTCTCGCTGGACTACACCGACGAGGGGCGGCTGGTCGGGCATCACGTCATCGGCATCCAGTACCTGACGCGCCTGGCCGCGCAGGTCCCGGACCTGAGCGCCGAACGGGTGATGCAGATCGAGCACATGATTCTGTCGCACCACGGCCGGCCGGAATGGGGCTCGGCGAAGATTCCGATGTTCGCCGAGGCGGCGGTGCTGCATTACCTGGACAACCTGGACGCCAAGGTGTTCGCCTTCCTGGAAACCGAAACCAAAATCGCCGCGGGGCAGTGGTCCGAGCGCGTCTGGCATTTGGAAACGAACATCTACAAACCGGCGCGCACGCAGGACGGTTATCGCTTCGCCCTGCCCGGCGCGCCGTCCGCACCGAAAAAAGCGGCGCAAACGAGCGGCGAAGAATTGCCCCTTTTCGGTAAATAAATGCGCCCGATTATTTTCGATGTCGACCGCACGCTGCTGGACGGCATGAGCGGCTACCTGTTCGCCTCGTGGATGATCCGCGAGCGCGCGATGCCGTTGGCCGGCATGTACCGTTCGTTTCGCGCGATGGCGCTGTACCGCCTGGGGCTGCGCGGCGAAATCGCGATCGTCGAGGCGGGCGTCACTTGCTACGCGGGGTTGAGCCCGCGGCGGGTCGACGAACTGGCCGAGCGCGCCGTGCGCGAGACGATGTCCCCGCGTTTCTACCGCGAGGCGCTGACGCAACTCGACGAGCACCGCGCGGCGGGCGACACGGTGCTGCTGGCCACGGGCTCCAACGAGTTTCTCGCGCGGGCGCTGGCGCGGATCGTCGGAGCGCACGACGGTATCGGCACCTCGTCGCTGCACGACAACGGCCGGCTGCTGCCGGTGATGGCCCAGCCGCCGTGCATGGCCGAGGGCAAACGCGACCTCGTGCTCGAATGGCTGTCCCAGCGCGGTTTTACGCCGACCGACGCTTTGGTGTATACCGATAACGGAATCGACATTCCCCTGATCGAAGCGGTCGGCGAGGCGGTGGCGATCAACCCCGACGCGACGCTGGCGGCCTACGCGGCCGCGCACGAAATCGAGGTTCGTCACTGGCGCACCCCGGCCGATCCGCAGTACCGGCGCACCGGCACCAGTTGGCCGCTGAAAGAGTGAGATGCTGCAGTACGATCATCCGGTGTATCGTCCGCCCTCCGAGGCCGACAGCCTGATCATCCAGGCGGTCATCGGCTGCCCGCACAACCGTTGCGGTTTTTGCGACATGTACAAGGCGAAGAAATTCCGCGCCCGGCCGCAGGCGGAGATTCTGGACGATCTCGAACGCGCGCGGCTGCTGTACGGTCCGCAAATCCCCACCATTTTTCTCGCCGACGGCAACGCCATCGTGCTGCCCACCGAGCGCCTGGTGGAAATCTGCGAGAAGGCGCACGAGTTGTTCCCGCAGTTGCGGCGCATCACCACGTACGGCTCGGCGAAGTTCGTCGCGCGCAAAACGCCCGAGGAACTGGCGCTGCTGCGCGCCGCCGGCCTCACGCGCCTGCACATGGGGCTGGAATCGGGCGACGACGTGACGCTCAAACGAATCGACAAGGGCGCCGACGCACAGACGATCATCCGCGCCGGGCGGCTGGTGATGGACGCGGAGATTGAACTGTCGCTGTACACCATGATCGGCGTCGCGGGCGTCGAGCGCGCGCACGAGCATGCGACGGCCAGCGCGGCGGTGATCAACGCGGTGCGGCCGACCTTCGTGCGGCTGCGCACGTTCATCCCCCGGCGCAACACGCCGCTGCTGCGCGAATGGCGCGAGGGACGTTTGACGCTGCCCGATCCGTACCAGGCGCTGCGGGAAACGCGCGAGCTGATCGCGGGCATCGACGCGTCGACGTTGCTGCAGAGCGACCATCTGAGCAACTTCCTGGACGTTTCCGGCGGCCTGCCCGAACAGAAAGGCGCGCTGCTGATGCAAATCGACGAGGCGCTGACCTGGCCGCGTGATCGTTTCCGACCCGATTCGGCGGCGCTGATCGAGATCGGTTTGTAGGGCGTTTTGTTGGTGTACAAGCTGGAATAGATTCTTTACACTAACCCGCCAATGGTCACGCTGATTGTGTTGTTAATCGTGAATCACCAAGGATCTTTATCATGAAACTCTCCACTCCCCCGATTCTGTTGCTTATCATTTGTCTACTGGTTTTTCCTTTCACCGCCATTGCCGAAGAGGACGATTCCGAAGATGAGACGCCCACGCCCGGCGCGCCGACCATCGTCGGCGAAGAACTCGTGGTGACCGGCACGCGCGTCGAAGAGGATCCGCAAAACATACCGGCGGACGTTTCGGTCATCGACCAACACCGTCTGCAGCGACCGGGCGTGAAGAGTTCGCTCGACGCGCTGACCGACATCGCGGGCGTCAAAGCCAACCCGCGACAGGATCACGCGATCTTCAACGACATCGAAGTGCGCGGCCTGGCGGCCAACGCAACCAGCGGCGGCAACCTGCTGATCATCCTGGACGGCATTCCGCAGCGGCGGTTGTCGTTCGGCGGTCCGTACCTGGGCGGTCTGCCCTATGACGCGGTGTACCGCCTGGAGATGGTCAAGGGCCCGCTGTCCTCGCTGTACGGCCGCAATGCGCTGGCCGGCGCGTTGCAGTTGTTCACCGATCCGGGCGCGATCGAACCGCACTGCATGTTCAATACGGCGTTCGAATACCCGACGATCTCCACCCGCGCGGCGGTGCAGGGTTCGGGCCCGGTGGGTCGACTGCCCTTCGCGACCTTCAGCCTGACCGGCAGTTTCACCAAGGCCGAGGGCTGGCAGGAGCGCAACCGCTCGACGCGCGGCGATCTGTACCTGCACGTAAACGTGACGCCGACGCCCAACGACCAACTGAAAATCCTCGCCGGTTATTTCAGCGCCGCCGAGGAGTCCGTCGCGCCGGTGCTCATCGACGAGGACGGCGAGCGTCTGGACGACATCGACCGCGACATGAACCTCGCCGTGCCCGGCCAGAACGCGCTGGACCTGACGGAATTCCGCGCCGCGTCGATCTGGACGCATCATTTCGGCGACATCGTGCGCAGCAAGTTTTCCGGCGGCTACTGGCATGGCGACACGATCTGGGCGGTGGGGCGTCCGAGCGACCGCCCGGCCGAAGGGACGATCCTGAGCCGCTCGTCCAGCGACCGCGAAAATTTCGAGGACGTGTATTTCACCGAACTGGAACTGACCGGCTTCTACCGCGCGGGCAATTGGCTCAGCGGTTCGTTGAGCATCGGCGGCAGCTATGAATTTCTCACCTATCGTATGACCAAGGTGGACATCACCACCGACGCCAACGTGACCGCCGACGGCATCAACTTCGCCCCCGGCATTCCGTTGGACCTGAGCAACCCGGTCGAGCCCGGCCGCAGCACGTGGGTGCTGGGCGACAAGACCACTCGCGATACCGAGGAAACCGACACCGGTCTGTTCGTGCGCGATCAAACGACCCTCTTCGAGCGCGTGCACTTGTCCGGCGGCGTGCGCTACGACGCCTTCGACCGCACGCAGGTCGACCCGGCCACCGAGGATGAAGCGCAGCACGACGACAGCGCGGTCAGCCCGAGCGCGGGCCTGTCGGTGGCGATCCTCAACGGCGAAGCCAACCGCCTGAACCTGTACGGCGCGTGGGGCATGGGCTTCTCGCCGATTTTCCGCGCGGTGAACAACACGAAGTTCGCCGACGTGGATCCCGAAACCAGCCGCAGCGTCGAGGGCGGCGTGAAAACCGAATTGCTCGATCGGCGGCTGAACCTGACGGTCGCGGCTTACCAGTTGGAGCGCCTGGACATCGTGGCGATGAACCCGGACACCAACCTGCAGGAGAACGTCGGCGACTGGAAGATCTTCGGCATCGAAACGCAACTGTCCGCGCAACCGATTCCGCAGCTTCTGCTGTACGCCAATCACGCCTGGCGCGACCCGCTGATCGACCGCTACGAAGCGAACACCGATTACGAAGACAACGACATTCCGGCCATCGCGCGGCAGACCGCCGTGGCGGGCGCGGAGGGTCAGGCGTCCTTCGGGCTGTTCGGCGGCGTGGAAGGGCGTTACGTGAGCCTGCGCTACGGCAACGAGGCCAACAGCTTCGAGCTGCCCGCCTACACGCTGCTGGACGCGCACGCGGGCTATCGTTGGTCCGCTCTGCGCTTCGCGGTGTTCGCCAAAAATCTTTTGGACCAGGAATACTACTCGGCGGTGTTCAACGGCGTGGTCAACGGCTCGGCTTTCGAGGGCGCGCCGCGCACGGTGGGCCTGCAGGTGCGGGGCGATTTCTAAGATGAACTGGCGCACCGATCTCGCCTTCTTCGACGTGGACAGCCTGGAATGCGGCGAAGGGTGCGCCTTCGCCTACCGCCCGCGCATGGAGCCGCTGCGGGCGCAGTTGGACGAACTGCACGAACTGGCCGGGCGCGAGAACATCCGCACCCTGTACTGCACCTGCTGTTCGGGCCGGATGCTCGCGCCGGGCGAGAATCCCGACGTGCTGTTCGTGCCGCTGGACGAAACGCAGACCGCGTGGCGCGACGAACTGGACGCGCACCGGATGATCTACCTGGCCAAGGCCGCGTTCGGCAGCCCCGAGCGCAACGCCGAGCATCAGGCCTGGGACATGTTCGCCTTCAACAAAAACGCCGCGCCCCTGCTGCGCGCGTTGGACATTCCGCACTGGATCGTCTTCGGCAACGCGCTGGAGTTGTGCGTCGACTCGGCCGTGCAAGGCCTGCTGGCGGCGGGCATGCGCGTAACGGTCGTGGCCGACGTGCTGGCCTCCAGCGCCATCGGCGACGAGCACAGCCGGCGCGAAAAATTGCGCGCGTGGCGCGAGCAGGGCGTGGAGACGATCTCCCTGGCGCAGTGCCGCGAGCGATTGAGGCCTTCATCGATCCGCTGAACGCCGTGGTCGATTTTTTTCGCGGGCCCGACCTGCCGGCCGAGGTGCGCGGCACGTACCGCCGCCATCTGAGCTACGTGATTTTCGACGCCGCCGCCGCGGGCATTCTGGCCAACGCGCCGGTGATGGCGATCAAAGGGATGGGCAGTCCCGACTGGCAGATGGCGCTGCAGTTGTCCATTTCCAGCATCGGCATGTTTTTGATCATCCACCTGGGCGGTGTAATGGCCGTGCGGCGCAAGATGCCCTTCGTGCTCGGACCGGGCGCGGCTTACGCGATCTGTTCGCTGCTGATGGCGCTGACCGACAACGTGCTGGCCTTCCTGATTCTGCTGGGCTGCGGTTCGCTGTTCGAGGTCATTCTGCGCCCGGCGGTGACCGCGATCATCCGGTTGAATTATCCGGTCGAGGTGCGCGGCGCGGCGGCCGGCGAAATCCGCAAATGGTCGTCGATCACCTTTTTGTTGACCGGCCTGTGCGCCTCGTTTCTGCTCGACCGCGTCGCCGACAGCCCGCGCTGGATGATCAAGGGCCAGATGATCGGCGCGGCGGCGCTGAGCCTGATCGGCTACTGGATTTTCTCCGGCATCAAGGTCAAGGAAACGCTGCGCGGGCCGCGACGGCGCGTGACGTTGGCGGATACCTTCACGCAATCGTGGCGGATCATTTCCACCGACGCGCGCTTCCGGCGCTACCTGGCGATCGGCTTTTTGTACTGCTTCGGCGGGCTGGCCTACGTGTCGTTCGTGCCCGTGTTTCTGACCAAGGACCTGCACTTCGGTTACGTGGGCGCAAGCGTGCTGATTCACATTCTGCCCTCGACGCTGGCCTTTATCAGCACCGGTCTGCTCGGGCAGTGGATCGACCGCGTAAGCACCTGGAAGGCGTGGAGTTGGATCCGTCTGGGCTGGGGCATCGATCCGATCATCCTGGCGCTCACCCCGCTGGCGGCCGACGCGCACGTGGCGGCGATCGTCGTGCTGCCGGTGCTCGGGCGCCTCTTCCGCGGCGCGGTGATGGGCGGTTCGTGGATTCTGTGGTGGCAATTGGCGGTGAATCACTTCGCGCCGCCCGGCGGCGACACCACGCGATACATGGGACTGGTGTTGTTCGTCAACGGCCTGTCGCGGCTGGCCGCGCCGCTTTTCGGGGCGCTGGTGCTGGCGCAATTTTCGGTGGTCGTCGTGCTGCTGATCGGCGGTTCGATCGTGCTGCTGACCTCGGCGCTCAGCGCCCGCGAATACGCCCGCGAGCGCAACGGGGCCCTGCCGCCGACCATGGCCGATTTCGAAGGCCACTCTCGCCCCGAGGATTTTTAGCGAACGATCCTCCGACTGTCCGCCTACGCCATTGACATAATAATCCGATTATCCACAATGGAATCGATCAGACGCATCTCATGGAGGTTGCCATGCGACGGACTTTGCTCCCAGCGATATGGATAGCAGTGCTGGCGTTATTGACCGCGACAATGTTCATTCCCGCCTGCGACGATTCCGACGACGACGACAATATTACTGACGACGAGGAAGCGACGCCCGACCTCAACGGTTGGACCGACGAGAACGGCACGCTGGTCTTTCAGGACGAGAACAATCAACAATGCCCGCCGCCGATGCCGGATCTGGTCAGCGAACCGGAGTTGCAAACATTTCTGGACGCTTATCTGGGAGACTACCTCGATGAATACGGCAACAAGCGTGAGCTGGAATGCGATCCGACCGGTCGTTGGGAAGTCGTCTGCGAGGAAGGCGAAAACGTTTGCCGCGCCGGTTGGCGGTTCCCGGTACTCGCGAAAATCAAGGATCAGGATCTGGCGCTGACCGGGCACGTCATCGATTCGATCAATCCCTGGGCGGCCGGCACCGGGCAAGTCTATTTCGATTATGAAGGACAAACGATCTACGGCGATCGGTTCGCCAACGACTTTGCTTATCGGATTGTATTTGACGATCCCATCTTCGGCGCGGTGTGGACGAAAGAAGAGAAATAAATTCCCGGCGCATCCCATGGAGGTTGCCATGCGACAAACCCTGCTCCCGGCGATATGGTTGGCGGCGCTGATATTGTTGACCGCGACAATGTTCTTCCTCGCGTGCAGCGGCTCCGACAACGATGACGATGACGACGATAACGACAACGACGAGGCGACGCCCGACCTCAACGGCTGGACGGACGAGGACGGCACGCTGATCTTTGAGGACGAGGACAATCAACAGTGCCCGCCGCCGATGCCGGAAGGGATCGGCGAGTATTCGCTGCAATTGATTCTCGACGACTACACCGGTTCCTACCAGGACGAATTCGGCAACGACCGGGCCGTGGCGTGCGATCCGCAAGGACGCTGGGAATTGTCATGTTACGACCTGGACAGTTTCTGCGATCCGATTTGGAACGTTCCGGTATTGGTGACCATCGCCGGTCAGGAGCAATCGCCGGCCGGCTTTATCGTTGAGAATTACTTTTCACCCGGCTCGGGCCAGCTCAACTACTCCTATGACGATCTGCATTTTTACGGCGACCCGTTCGAAACGGCTGACGGCGAATATAAAATTGTTTTCAACGATCCCACCTTCGGCGCGGTGTGGACGAAGCAGGAGTAAGCGGTTTTTTCTCCGAACGGCGCAACTCGCTTGCCCACGGCGGCCCGGCTCGTTTAGGATACGGTTTCATCGTTAACCGAAGCGGGTCGTGTGCATGAGTCGTGGTCGCGCCATCGCCGTTTTGTTGATCGTACTGCTGCTGATCGGCCATCTGGCCGCGTATCAGTATCTGGGGGGGTACGTCACCGAGCAGGTGCGCGACAACCTGACCGGCGACGACCGCGCCCTGCCCGCGCGTTCGTTCATCTTGCTGGCGCTGACTTTCGACTGGCTGCTGGTCTCGTTTTTGATCTTCCGCATCGGCACGTGGAAACGGCGGTTGGACGAACTGGCGCACGTACGCGGCGAACTGGCCGACGTGCGCAAGGCGCTGGAGATGGAGCGCGCGCTGACCGCCTCGGACGAGCGCATGCACCGGCTGGTGGAAACGGCGGGCATGGCGATCTTTCTGCTCGACGGCTCGGGGCACCTGGCGCTGGCCAACCGTCACGCGGCCGAGGCGCTGGGGCTGATGCGTCACCAGGTGCCGGGCACGTCGCTGGCCGATCTGCTGGCGCCGCAGGCCAAGGTGAACCTGGCCGATCTGCAACGGGCGCTGATCGACGAGGGTCCGCAGTCGATCACCTTGCCGCTGCGCCGGCGCGACGGCGGCGTGATCAACATGTACGTACAACTGACGCTGTTCGAGGGCATGAACAGCGAACATTGGATCAGCGCGTTCTGCCAGCCGCTGGACGAGATGGCCGAACTGACGCGGCCCGACGCGACCAAGGCGCCCGACTTCGTGCTGGTCGCCGACGACGAGGAACTCATCCGGTTGCTGGCCAAGAACATGCTGCTGCGCATGGGCTATCAGCCGCTGCTGGCCGTCGACGGCGCCGAGGCGGTCAAGCTGTTCGAGCGCCACGCGCCGCGCATCAAGGCGCTGGTGCTGGACGTGATCATGCCCAACCTCAACGGCCGCGAAACCTACGACCGCATCCGCGAGATCGACCGCGACGTGCCGGTGATCTTCTGCTCGGGCCTGGCCGACTATTACGACCTGGGCCACTTCGACGAGGAAGTGCTCCTGCTGCAAAAGCCCTTCAGCCTCGACCAGTTCGAAGAGGCGATCACCAACGCGCTGGCGAAAGAAACGTACTGAGATGAAGTTGCGTCTTCTCCCGATCCTGCTGCTGGCGCTGACCATCGGGTGCGCGGCGTCGGCGGTGCAGAACATGCAACGCGAGCTGGCTCCGTGGAAACCGGCGGAGGTCGGCGCGATTCATCTGTCGATCCCCGCGAGTTTTGCGCCGCTCGAACGCGCGCCGCTGACCGTCTTTTTCCCGCAGGGTGACGCGCACGGCCTGCCGTGGATCGCCGTGGCGCAAACGCCCGCCGCGCAAAGCGAGACGACCGCGCGGGAGATGCTCGACGCGCTCACGACCGCGCGCGACGCCGACGAGGTCGAGTTGTCGCCGGCGCAGACGAAGATCGCCGGGCGCACCTGCGACGGTTGGGCGGTCAAGGACAAACAGACGCGCGGTTGGGTGTTCGTGTTGCCGCAGGGCGAACGGACCGTCGGGGCGATCGGCGTGGCCGCGCCCGCGTGGTGGCCGCTCGCCCGGGCGCTGGCGCTGCGCGACGCGATTCTCGACGGCGTGTCCATCGATCCGGTCGCCAAGGCCGAGTAACTTTTTTTTCGTCACCCCTCGCCAGCCTCGTTACAATTTCCTATAGTGATTGAAGTTTCACCGTTGAGTCGGACGTGCCCGTATTGTCGAGGATCTTTCCTTTAAGCCGGAGCGTTTTTATGCGACTGGCCCGGATGGTGTTTTTCCTTTTGCTCATCGCCGCACCGTTGTGGGCCGCCGAAGCCACGCCCGATCCCGCCGCGCGTTTTCTGGGGCAGTGGGAAGGACCGGCGAACGTCTACGACGATCTGAACGCGATCAAACCGACCAACGCCACACTGACCATCACCCGCTCGCCAAGCGAGCCCAAGTACCTGGTCGTCGAACTGACTATCCTCAAAACGCAGACGATGCGCCTGACCAAATGCGAACTGCTCAAGCCCGGCGAACTGCGCGTACGCGAAGAAGTGATGAGCGACCTGCGCCGCCTGCGCGTGGACGGCGTGCTCAAATCGCGGCACGGCACGCGTATCGAGGAAGGGTACATCCGGTTTTTCGTCGAAACGGAAACGGGCGACTTCCGCCCTTATTACACGGTGAAACTGGCGGCGAAACGAAGCAAGCCGCCGAGCGAAACATCGGAGCCGTAAGATCGTGAAAAAAATTCTTCTGTTGTTGATGCCGATGCTGGCGGCGGCGTCGCTCGCCCTGGCGGCCGATCCGTACCTGCTGGGCGATCTGCCGCTGGGTTCATCAATGGAAACGGCGCGCGCGGTCGTCGGCGAATGGGTCGAGGCGGCCGCCCCCGAAGGCCTGCGCGCGTTCACCGTCGCCGGGCCGGTGCGACAGGCGCGCGACCTGCGCTTGATCTTCAAAGACGACGAGTTGATCTCGCTGAGCTACCGCACGCCGGGCGGCGCCTTCACCGCCGTGCGCCGGGCGTTGGCGAAGGTGTGCGGCGCGTTTTCGCCCAAGGAAGACGGTCACCTGGCCTACGAGGCGCGGCGCGACGGCAAGCTGCTGCAACTGCTGCGGCAGGACGACGGCGGCGCCTGGGTGGTCTGGATGGCCGAGGATAAAATTCCGCCCGAACTCAAGCGAGGCAAGCAAACGCCATGAGCTTCTTCTCGCGCCGGATGGGTTCGTTGCTGCTGCGCTCCGCGCTGTTCGCCGGGGGCCTGTGCGTGTTGGGCGGACTGGCGCTGGCGACGGTCGACGCGGTCGAACAGGGCTACCTGGGCTGGTCGACGCATCTGTTTTTCCGCACGACGGCCTACGGCGCGTATTTCGGCGCGCTGCTCGGATCGGTTGTGGCGGCGGCGGTGGTCCTGCAGTTGTTGCTGCTGCGACTGATGCTGCGCTCGCCGTTGCGCGCGGCGGTGGCGTTGTGGGCCGGGTGGCTGACGACGTTGCTGGCGACGGCGGCCTCGCCGAAAATCCTCGCGCGGCTGGTGGCCGACACGCCGGTGGCCAAGCTGCCGTTGTTCGCCGGCGACGCGGCGTCGATGACCACCTTCGTCACGCGGATCATCGCCGGGGGGCTGGTGCCCGAGCGTATCACCCGGCTGGCGTTGGATTTCCCGCCGCTGATGCTCGTGCCGCTGCTGCCGCCGCTGGTGCTGGGGCTGATCGTCTATTTGCTGCTGCACTGGCCGTTGCGTCGTTTCTTCGCCGCCGACGAAGCGCCGAAAATCCACACCGGGCGGTGGATCGTCTGGACGATCGCCGTCGCGCTGGCCGCGGCCGGGCCGCCGCTGCTGGCCGACGCCACGCGGCCGGACACGGCGAACCTGCCCAACCTGGTGCTCATCAGCATCGACACGCTGCGCATCGACGTGATGGGCGCATACGGCGCGAAGGTCTCGGCCACGCCCAACATCGACGAAATGGCCGCCGCGGGCACGTCGCTGGCCCAGGTGCGCGCGCCGGCGAGTTGGACGCTGCCCTCGCACGCCGCGATGCTCACCGGGCGCTGGCCGTGGCGATTGGGCGTGCGCCGGGTGGCCGATGCGCTCTCCGCCGAGGCGCGTACGCTGGCCGAACGGCTGGCCGCGCGCGGCTACGAAACGCACGCGGTGGTGACGCATCTGTTCGTCGATTCGCCCTACGGCATGGGCCAGGGTTTCGACCGGGTGGAGCATCCGACGACCGAACGCGCCGCCGACGCGATCAAGGCGACGCTGCACTGGCTGGCCACGCGGCGCGGCGATCGTCCGTATTTTCTGTTTTTGCACCTGTACGATCCGCACTGGCCTTACGATCCGCAGGGGCAGATTCCCAGTCTGCTGCTGGGCGATTCGTCGCTGGCCGACCGCGTGCGCGTCCAGGATTACGCGAACTTCATCGACCTGGCCAAGGCGCTGCGCACGCTGCCGCCGCGCTACACCGACGCGGCGCGGGCGCTGTATCTGGGTGAGGTGTACGGGGCCGATCGCGCGGTCGGGCAGTTGCGCGAGTTTCTGCGCGGGCAAGATGAGAATACGTTCTTCGTGCTGGTCAGCGATCACGGCGAACTGTTCGGCGAACGCGAGATGTACGGCCACGGCATCACGCTGCAACCGCCGGAAGTCGAGGTGCCCTGGATCGTCGCCGGGCCGGGCGTGCCCGCCGGACGGATGCTCAACGGACCGGCCGGCCTGATCGACGTGACGCCCACGCTGCTGAGCCTGCTGGGCGCAAAGGACGGTTCGTGGCCGACCGACGGGCTGGACCTGACCGCCGCCATCCGCGACGAGCAGGAATTGCCGACGCGCCGCTGGGTGGGCGGCGAAAACACGTTCATCGGCGAAACGCCCGCGCGCTACGTCGCCGACGACCGCTGGTTCTGGTTCGGCGGCGTCAAGGAAAGCGTGCGCGGATTGGAGGTCGACGTGCCGGCGTTTCTGCTGGAGCAAGGTACGGGCGACAACGTCGTCGCCGGCGAGTTGATCGAAGAGTTGATGCCGCAAATCGAGGCGATCGTCGAAGACCTGTTCGCCGGGGCGGGCCGCTCGACGCGCCACGTGACGCTCGACGAGGCGCAGAAGAAAAAATTATCCGAATTGGGGTACGTGCAATAGCGTACTTGGTCATGCACAGCTTTCGCCTAACGGCGAAAACTGTGGCACAAAAAAACGCGTCACTTTTTTTTGTGCAACACTTTTGGCGATAGCCAAAGGCGTGCCTGACACCACTTCAATCCTTTTCCTTTTCGCCGCCCAACAACCATTGACCGCGATTGCTGTGGTAGGAGATCGCCGGGCCGCCGGTGACCGCCCAGGCGCCGGGCTCGAAGGCGAAGATCGGCCGTGGCCAATCGCCGGGAAGGCCCTCGTCGTAGGGTTCCTCGTAGGGATTGCGCGAACCGCCGATCAAATCCAGCAGCGTTTCGGCGCTGCCCTTGCCGCCGAATTGCAGCGGCGCCCAGTCGAAGCGCACGCCGCCGGAGGTCGTCGCATCCCAGCGCGGCTCGGCGGCGATTTGAAACAAAGGGCCCACGCGCAGACCGTAGCTCAGGCCCGGATCGTCGGTGAAAAACGCGTCGCCGATCCAGGCCGTGGCCGAACCGCCGACGTTGTAGTGCGTGCGCGGGCCTTCGCTGACGCGCGTAGCCCAGTCGACGCCCATCATCGCGTTCATCCAGCCCAAGCCGACACAGGCGCGCAGCACGGTTTCGGCTTCCTTGTCCTGCGCGAACCCCCAGGCGCCGGTGACGCCGTAAGTCGAGAGCGTGCCGGTCGCGTCGACGCCGTCGGCCACGCCTTTGCGCACGAAGACGCCGAAGTTGGCCAGCACGCCGCGGAAGGTCGTCGGGCGCACCTTGTTGCCCAGGTAGCCGAAGCTGGCGTAGCCGCCGAATTCGACCTCGTCGGATTCGAGAATGCCCGTGGCCGGCACCGGCGCGTAGGCCGGGTTGCAGGCGGCGAACAAAGCCGCGAAAGACAGAAGTAAAAAGGCGACAAGCAAGCGGCGCATGACGCTCCGTTTCACGCAAAAATGATATTGGAGCATGCATACCATCATTTTTCCGGGGGGCCAAGAGAGACAATTACTTGAAAGCCGACAAAGTCGTCCGTGACTTTCTCGGCTTACGGTCGACGAAAAGCGCGGTTTTCGTCTCCCTTCGTTCTCAGCGACGAGGAACGCCGCCGAAAATGGCGATACATCCATGGATCGCGGCGAAGGATCTTTATCAGCCGCCTCGCCTCTCAGATTTCCGCACACTATGACAGAAAGTCAGCATGCCCGATTTTCGGCCTGTGACGAGAATCCACACAGTTTCGCCGGGTTGCGCGATTTTGGCGATTTGGCACCGAACTTGCTCTTTCTAAAGGCGAACTCAATGCTCTTTTGCAACGTGAGGGGCGCGAACGAAACGGTCATTTCGGCAACGAAACGACGGCGAACGCCCCGGGTGTTCATCACAAGAGGCTTTCTACCCCGATAAGGGGTTGTTTTCCTGCGAGAATCCCCCTCACTGGGATTCTCAGTGACCCTCCAAGGTGACCCTATCACCACCCATCTTCTTTGACGGTGGATCCATCCCCAGGATCCGCCGTCAACCTATCTAAAAATAAACTTGGTTTTTCGCCCAAAAATCGTGCAAAAAGGTCACAATTGTCGGAAGATTTGTAATGAGTAAATAAAATTGTAGCGATATCCATACATTACCCTTATTTATTGAAGTACGACTTGAGGAAAAACAAGCGTAAGAGAATGTTTTATTGTGCTTTTCTTTACAGAAACGTTCCTGAAAATATCAGGCCGTAATTCACGATTTTTCCCCGATAAACGCCCTGATTTTCAGTCATTCCACCAAAGTGCGCCGGGAATGAGCGGCGGCGGCGAATATTAGCCTTATTTTTTCCAGATTCGCCTTGCGGACGGCCCCTCGTCGGGTCATGATGGGGAACTTACCGACATCGTGTAACTTTGGTTGTCTTTGTCCGACCAACAACGCTACAATGCGTTCTTGCCGCGATTGAGGAGAGGATCGTTGCCCGAGTTTATCGATATTCATAGCCACGCCCTGCCCGGCTTCGACGACGGCGCGGCCAAGGCGGAGGAGACGGTCGCGATCGCCAGGCACGCGCTGGCGGCGGGCTTTGGCGCGATCTGCACGACGCCGCACATGATGATCGGCGTGTACGAGCACGACCGCGCCGAGCAACTGGAGGCCATCGCCGCGCTGGCCGAACCGCTGGCCGAGGCCGCGCTCGGCTTGCGCCTGCTGGCGGGCACGGAGTATTACCTCGACGACAACTTCCAGTCGCTGCTGGACAGCAACGAGCTCTATCCGCTGCACGAAGGCAAGCACGTGCTGGTCGAACTGCCGCTGCTGCGCATTCCGCCGATGGCGCGCGACTGGGCTTTCCGTATGCGCGTCAAGGGCTGGGTGCCGGTCCTGGCGCACCCGGAGCGCTACGCGGACCTCGGGCGCAAACCCAAGCGGATCGAGGAACTGCGCGAGGCCGGCTACCTGGTGCAGATCAACCTGGGCAGCCTGATCGGCCTGTACGGTCGCGAGGCGCGCAAGGCCGCCGAGTGGATGCTCAAGCACGAGGTCGTCGACTTCGCCGGCTCGGACGCGCACACGCCGGGCCACGCGGAGCGCATCTACACCGAGGGCGTGGACATGCTGCGCAAGACGATCGGCGAGCAGAAGCTGGAAGACCTGCTGATTCACAATCCCCGCGAAGCGTTGGGGCTGGACGATTAAAGGAAAACCCATGGGCGAACGATTGGAAGATCTGGATTTCGGGCCCTATGAAGTCGATCCGGACAGCGTACGGCTGCTGCCGCAGGTGTTTTGCCTGACCCACGACGTGCTGCTGCTGGACCACGTCGATCCGGACACGGACAAGCCGGTGGTCGTCGGTCTGTCCAACCCCAGCGACCTGAACACGATCGACGCGATCAGCCGCGTGCTGCGCGGCCGGCGCGTGCTGCCGGTGAAGATTGCGGGCGACAAGATTCAAAAGGCGCTCGCGCTGGCCTACGGTTTGGACAAGATCACCGCGAAGGACGAAGTGCGCGGCGATCCGCCGCAGGAGCTGGCCGGCGAGGTGATGCTCGGCGAGGTGCCCGACGACAGCCGCCGGCGCAAAGAGAAGATCGAGGCCGTCACCAACGAGTGGGACGTGGACGCGCCGATCAAGCGGCTGGTCAACGATCTGCTGGTCAACGCGCTGCGCCGCGGCGCCACCGACATTCACATCGAGAATTTCCGCTACCACGCCGCCACGCGCATCAAGATCGACGGCCTGCTGCAGCAGGTGAACGCGGGCATCACCAAGGACAACGTCAACGAGGTGATTATCCGCCTCAAGGTCATGTCGCGGCTGGACATCGCCGAACGCCGCGCGCCGCAGGACGGGCGCATTCTGCTGACCGTCGAACAGGGCGGTAAACAACAGGACGTGGCGTTTCGTCTGTCGCTGATTCCGGGTCTGGACGGCGAGGACGCCGTGTTGCGCGTGCTGGACAAATCGATGGCCCCGATCGACCTGGAACTGCTGGGCTTCACCTCGCGCGATCTGGAGACGTTCAAACGGCTGATTTCCAATCCGCACGGCATGGTGCTCAACAGCGGCCCGACCGGCTCGGGCAAGACCACGACGCTCTACGCGAGCCTCAAGCACATCAACAATCCGACGATCAAGATTCTTTCGGCGGAAGACCCGGTCGAGTACGACCTCGAGGGCGTCTGCCAGAAGCAGATTTCCGGCAAGCTGGGCTTCGCCGATCTGGCGCGCGCCTTCTTGCGCCACGACCCCGACGTGCTGCTGATCGGCGAGATCCGCGACGTCGAAACCGCCGACGTGGCCACCAAGGCTTCGCAAACCGGCCACCTGGTGCTGTCCACCGTGCACACCAACGACGCCGTGCACGCCGTGCCGCGCCTGGTGAGTCTCGGGCTGACGCACGAGGAAATCGCGCAGGTGCTGCTGGGGGTGCTCAGCCAGCGCCTGGTGCGCCGCGTGTGCCGGGGCTGCGGCGAGCCGTACCTGCCCGACCGCAAACTGCGCGAGCCGTTCGGCGAGGCGATCAAGGGCTTCGAGTTCATGCGCGGCACGGGCTGCCGGCGCTGCAGCAACACGGGCTTCCGCGGCCGCATCGGCCTGTTCGAACTGCTGGTCATCGACCCCGACCTGCAACTGGCCATTCAGAACGAACGGCCGGTCAACGAACTCAACGACCTGGCCGTCGCCCACGGCATGCGCCCGCTGGTCTGGGACGGCCTGCTCAAGGTCGAACACAAGATCACCACCATCGAGGAACTGCACCGCGTGATTCCGCTGCGGCAGATTATCGCCAACACGCAGTACGCGCGCCCGGCGGACAATGAATAAACGATGGACCTGCACGGCAAACGAGTTCTGATGACCACTTCCCACTGGAGCATCGGCTCGGGCGGCAGCGTGCAGATGCTGCTGCTGGCTCGGGCGTTGCGCGCGGCGGGCGCGCACGTCGAGGCGCTGTTCAAATACCGCGCCGGGCAGACCGTCGACAAAAGCAACCTGCGCCCGCTGGTCGAGCTGGGCGTGCCGCTGCATTTCCTGCGCACCAACCGCTGGTACTCGCCGCTGCAGATTCTCCGCCTGCGCCGGATTCTGCGCCGGGGGCGTTTCGACATCGTGCACACGCACAAGGGCGGCGACCTGTCGCTGGCGCTGCTGGCGGGCGTCGGCTTGCGCCTCCCCTGCCTGCTCAACACGCGCGGGGTGAATTTTCCGCTGGGCCTGAACCGCTTCAAATACAACCTGCGGCGGCTGGACCGCGTCATCGTGGTCAGCGAGGACAGCAAGCGGGCGATGGTCGAGTGCGGCGTGCGCGCCGAGAAGATCCGCGTGATTTACGGCGGCGTGGACACCGAACGCTTCCGCCCCCGGCCCGACCTGCGCGGCGAAGTGCGCGCCGAACTGGGCCTGCCCGCCGACGCGGTGGTCAGTCTGGTCGTCGCCAACCTCGTGCGGCAGAAGGGCCACGGCGATTACCTCGAAGCGGCCGCCGCCTTGCGCGCCACGCAGCCGCGGCTGCATCATGTCTTTGCCGGTTCGGGCGACGCGACGCCCTGGCGCGAAACGGCCGAGCGGTTGGGCGTGGCCGACCGGGTGATCTTCGCCGGGTTCCGCCGCGACATGGAGCGCGTGTACGGCGCGGCCGATTTGTCGGTGATGCCCGGTTTCGCGGGCGAAGGCGTGTCCGGCGTGCTGCGCGAGGCGCTGGCCTGCGGCGTGCCGGTGATCACCACCGACGTGGGCGGCAACGCCGAGTTGATCGCCGACGGCGCCACCGGATTGGTCGTGCCGGTGCGCGCGCCGAGTGCGCTGGCCGAGGCGATCGGGCGCCTGGCCGCCGACGCCGAGTTGCGCCGCCGTCTGGCCGACGCCGGGCGCGAGCAGGTGCTGGCGCGCTATTCGGCGCAGGCGCGGGCCGAGAACATTTTCGCGCTGTACGCCGAGGTGTTCGCCGCCAAGGGATTGTCCTTTTAGCGGACGGAAAAAATGCTGCGCAACCTTTTCGTCATCGTCGTGCTGTCGTGCGTCGCGCTGAGCGCGGTCGCCTGCGGCGATCCGTCGGAAAAGGGCAAGCTCGACAACTCCGATTATTCGCCCGGCGGCGGCGGGGACGGCGACGGCGCGGGCCCCGGCGGCATCCCCGGCGAATGCACGACGCTCAACGACACGATCGGCAACTGGCTGGCGCTGGACGCGGTGGACGGTCCCTTCGACGATGTGCAGCCGGGCGACACCTTCGTCGCCGTAGGCCGCTACCGGCTGGTGTCGCCGGACGAGGCCTACGTGACCGGCACGGTCTGCGGCACCGTCTGCGAGGAAACCAAAGTCACGCCGCCGCTGCCGGCGGGCACCGGCGAGTTTCGCACCGAATTCACCGCGGTCGCCGTACCCGATCCGGACCAGGCGCGCAACTGCTTCAACCTGACGATGCTCGACCCCGACGGCGAAGTGATCCTGCGCTGCTCGTACCACCTTTGATCGACCGCGCAAGTAAGATATTCTCGAACGATCCATGAAGACGAATCCGACCATCGTTTATCGCGGCCCGTTCGCCGACTGCTTCGACGCCTTCGTCGCGGCCGTGGCCGAGGAACGCCAAAACGACGCGCTGCGGCCGATCGTCGCGGTCGTCGGCTCGGGCCCGGTGCGCCGCGACCTGCAACGGCAACTGGTGGAGAAGCTGGGCGGCGTGCTCAACGTGCGGCTGCTCACGCCGGATCATCTGGCCGAGGAATTGACGGCGACGGAAATAGCGGCGCGCGGAAAGCGTCCGGCGACGGCGCTGTACCGGCAGGCGCTCATCGCGCGCTTGCTGCGCGACGGTAAGGGCGGCGCGTATTTCGGCGCGGTGGCGGCTTACGCGGGGGCGGCGCGCACGCTGCTGGAGACCTTCACCGACCTGGAGGAAGCCGGGTGGGAACACTGGCCCGCCGGTGCGCCGCGCACGAAAAAGCTGGGCGCGACGGCCGAGCTGTTCGACGCTTACCGCCGCGAGTTGTCCGCCGCGCGCACCACGCCGCAGGACGCCTATCGGCTCGCCGCCGAGCGCGCGCATACCTTCGGCGAGGTTTTCGGCGCGACGACGCTGCACGTGGTCGGACTGTACGACGCGAACTTCATTCAACGCGAGTTGCTGGCGCGTTTGGGCGAGCACGTCGACGTGCGCCTGTATCTGCCCGCCGTGCTTCACCCCGAGCGCCTGCCCTGGGGCGAATGGCTCACCGCGCCGACAACGCACGCGACGCCGTGGCGCATCGAATCGTGCCCCGACGAAGCGGCCGAAGCGCGGGAGATCGTCCGGCTGGCCAGGCAACTGCGGCGCGATGGGACGCCCTATCGCCGCATGGGCGTGCTGCTGCGCCACGTCGACGCCTACGCCGACCTGCTGGCCGACGTGTGCCGCGAGGCGCAGGTGCCCTGCCGGTTGGAGACGGGCTGCACGCCGACCGACTCGCCCGCCCTGCGCTCGCTGCTGCGCCTGACCGCGTTGCTCGAAGGCCGGCGCGGACGCGGCGAGCTGTTGGCGTTCCTCGGCGCGACGCCGCTGCCGGCGCATTATCCCGCTTATGAAAACGCCGCCGCCACGCAACGGCGGTGGGATGCGCTGAGCCGCCACGCGCGCTTGCGGCAGTTCGACGATTGGCCCGAGCGGCTGCAACGGATCGTCGACGACGAAAAGGCGAGCGCGGAGGATCACAACGGGGCCGCGCATCTGCTCGCGGCGGGCGTTGCGCTCGTCGAGTATCTGGAGCGCATCGAGCACGCGGACTCCTTTCGCCTGGCGGCCGAGGAGCTGAGCGAAGCGGCGCGGCATTTCATCGCCCCGGACGAGTGCGCCAAACGCGCGCTGGAAACGCTGGCCGAAGCGGCGGCGCTCGACGAAGCGGGATTGAAATTCGCGGCGGCGACGGCCAAGGCGCATTTCGCGCAACTGCTGCGCGAGGTGCGCGACGACGAGCGCGGCGACGAGGACGGCCTGCACGTGATCGGCATGTCCGCCGCGCGCGGATTGTCCTTCGACGTCGTGTTCGTGCCGGGCTGCGCGGAGAAGTCGATTCCGGCGAACGTTCCGCCCGATCCGGTGTTGCTCGATCGCGAACGCCGCCTGTTGGAGGAAGCGACCGGCACGGCGCACCGTCTGCCGTTGCGCGCCGATCGCGCCGACGACGAGTTGCGCCTGTTCGACCTCGCCGGCCGCGCCGCGCGCGACAAGTTGATCCTCGCTTACCCCCGCACGGAGGCCGGCGGCCGCACGCGCCTGCCCAGCCACCTGCTGCTGGAAACGGCCGCGCGCAAATGCGGCCGGCACGTCGCCTACCACGATTTCGAAACGCTGGATTTCGTGCACGTGCATCCGTCCGGGCGCTATGCGCCGGAGGATCCGGCCGCGGCGCTGACCGTCGACGAACGCCGCCTGGCCCTGATGCGGCGCCTGGAGCAACTCGATCCGGCCGCGCCGATTTTGTTTTTACAAAAATCGTCGCCGCGCATGGCCGCCGCCTGGCGCAAGCAAATCGCGCGGTGGGTCGAGCGCAACGTCGGCGGCTACGAGGGATTGTGCGCGTCGCCGGAGGCGCTGGCCGCGTTGGCGGAGCGTTTCGCGCGCGAGCACGCCTGGAAGGTCACCGACCTGGAGGACTACGTCAAATGCCCGCGCCGCTATTTGCTCGGGCGACTGCTGGCGCTGGCGACGCCGGAGGATCCGGAACAGGTGCTGGCGCTGGGGCCCGACAAGCGCGGGCAACTGGTGCACCACGTGCTGGAGCACGTCGACGATTTCGGCCGCGCCGATCTGGACGAGTGGGCCGCCGCGCAGGTCGACGCGTTGTATGCGGACAATCAAAAAGAAAACCGCACCGGCGGCGGCGCGTTGGACGAGGTCGAGCGCGAGCGTCTCACCGATTGGGTGCGGGCGATGATCGACTTCGCGCGCGTGCAAAGCGCCGCATATACGCTGATCGAAGCGGAGTTGAAGCTCGACCGTCAGCCGGTGACGCTCGACGAGAGCGGCCGCGCGGAGATCCTGACCGGGCGGCTGGACCGCATCGACGAGGATGCCGCCGAGCAGCGGATCGTCGACTACAAAACCGGCAAGGCGGCCAATGCGTTGTCGGGCAAGAAATTGAACGACGACGAGTTCAACCACGGCGCGACGCTGCAACTGCCGCTGTATTTGCTGGCTTTCGCCGCGCGCCATCCGCAACGCGCCGCGACGCTCAGTGCCGCCTACTGGTATCTGAAAGACAAAACCGGCGCGATCGCGCCCACGCCGTTGGCGTTCAACAGCGGTTTTATCAACGAGAAAAACGATGCGCTGCGCGCGATCCTGGCCGAGGTCGTCGACGGATTGCGCGGGGGCCGGTTCGCGCCGCGACCCGACGTGGCCGGCAAAGAGGACAGCAACTACTGCAAGCATTGCGACTACAAGCGCCTATGCGATCCGCTCGGCCGCCGGGTGGGCGCGGCGAAGGATCGCGACGGCGCGCATTGCCCGTGGCTGAGCAAGGTGGGACGCATCGATGAATAAACCGCCCGTCGCCGATCAAGCCGCCCGCGATTACGCGCTGACCTGCCGCGGCGAAAATCTGTGGATCGAGGCCGGCGCGGGCACGGGCAAAACCACCTTGCTGGTCGGGCGCATTCTCGGCCTGCTGACCGACGAAGCGCGGCCCACGCCGCTGGCGCGCATCGCGGCGATCACCTTCACCGAAAAGGCCGCCGGCGAACTCAAGGTCAAGCTGCGCGAAAAAATCGAGGAGAAACTCGCCGCCGACAAGGAGCACGCCGAGTCGCTTCAACAGGCCCTGCGCGATCTGGAAACGGCGGCGATCGGCACGTTGCACTCGTTCGCGCGGGCGCTGCTGACCGAGCGGCCGCTGGAGGCGGGCATCGATCCGCGCGCGGAGATGCTCGACGGCGAGGCCAACGAGCGGCTGCTGACCGAGGTCTACGATCAATGGTTCGACGAGCAGGTCGCCGCGCCGCCGCCGATTTTCCGCTGGTACCTGGCGCAGAAGGAATACTACCAACGCCGCGACGATCACGACTGGCTGTGGAAGCTGGCGCGCGCCGTGTGCGCCAACGCCGACATCCTGCTGGAGCGGCCGGCGCAGCGCGAGTTCGACGCGGAAAAGGAATTCGCGCGTCTGCGCGAGCAAACCGAGGAACTGGCCGCGCACACGCAGACCAATTGCCGGGCGCAGGACGACAAAGGCTATCAGGATGCGATGTCTTTCGTCGGCATTGTGCGCGCACTGTCGCCGGAGAACGAGAAAGCGCTTGCACAACTGCGCGCCGCGCCGAAGCTGAAAAGCAACACCGGCAAGGCGGACAATTGGCAGCCCGGCGAATCCGACGTCAACAAACAAATGCGCGCCGATCTGAGCGGCGTGGCGGAGGATATAAAACGCCTCGCCCATGCCCCGCAGGTGTGGGAGCTATTCGAGCTGGCGCAAGCCTTCGGGCGCCGCTTCGCCGCCGAGAAGAAAAAGCGCGGCGTGCTTTCGTTCGCCGATCTGCTGACCGGCGCGATCGCGCTGCTGCGCGAGCACAAACCCGTGCGCGATTACTTTCAGCGGAAGTGGGACTTCCTGCTGATCGACGAGTTTCAGGACACCGACCCGCTGCAGGTCGAGATCGCCTATTTCCTGGGCGAGGACGGCGCGCACGCCGATCGGCTCGAAGACATCGTACTCAAGCCGGGCAAACTGGCGGTGGTCGGCGATCCGAAGCAGTCGATCTACCGTTTCCGTCGCGCGGACATCGAGGTCTACGAAAACACCAAGCGCTCGCTGCTGGGCGACAACCAGTTGCGGCACATCACCGTCAACTGGCGTTGCGTGCCGGAGATCATCGAGACGGTCAACCGCGTCTTCGCGCCGCTGATGCAATTCGACGAGCAACTGCCGGCCAGCCCCGCGTACGAACCGCTCGCTTCCGGGCGCGCATCGATGCACACCGGCGTCACGCTGCTGACCGGCGACCGCACGACCGACAGCGGCGGGCAGGCGCGCACGTGGGAGTACGCGGCGATCGCGCAATGGATCGCGCGGGCAATCGACGAGCGCCGCGAGACCTTCGACGCCGACGCGAAAACGCCGCGCCTCTTGCGCTACCGCGACGTCGCGCTGCTGGTGCGCAGCCGTTCGCACTTCACCGAAATCGAGGACGCGTTGCGCCGCGCCGGTCTGCCCTATCGCCTGGAAGGCGGCAAGGTCTACTACACGCGGCCGGAGGTGACCGCGATCATCAGCGCGCTGCAGGCGATCGAGGACCCGGACGACAGCCTGGCGCTGGCGCAACTGCTGACCTCGGACCTGGTCGGCTTTAGCGACGAGGCGCTGCTGCTGTACGTGCTGGGCGGCGAAAACCGCACGCTGTCGTATGCGGCCATGCCGCCCGAGGCGCTCGACGGCGTGCCGGCGGCGCTGCGCGCGTTGCACGAACAACGCAATCGCCGCGGCTGTCTGGCCACCGTGCGCGCGCTGTATGCGCTGCTGGACGCGTTGCCGATCGCGCGCGCCCTGCCGCGCGGCGAGGTCGCCACGGCCAATCTGCACAAGGTGCTGGAAACGGCGCGGGCGGCCGATCGGGCGCAGTTGACCTTCGGCGAGTTCGCGCGCGAGTTGGCGGCGGCGATGGACGAGGAGCGCGAGGAAACCGACAATGAGGTCGCCGAAGAGGCCGACGACGTCGTGCAGGTGCTCACGATCCACCAGGCCAAAGGACTGGCGTGGCCCGTGGTGATCGTGCCGGACCTGGCCGTGGAGCACAAAAAAGGCGGCGGCGGCCCGGTGCATCATTTTGAACGGCTGTCGCAACGGCTGGGGTTGCGACTGATGAAAGGCGTCGAGACCGAGGCGTTTGCGGAGATGAGCGAGCGCGAAAAGCTGTTCGAGCGCGCCGAGCGCGTGCGCCTGCTGTACGTCGCCATGACCCGCGCGCGCGACTATCTCGTGCTGCCGCTGTTCGGCAAGGTCGGCGAAACCAAACAGGGCCACAGCAAACAGAAGGGATTTCTGGAGTTTCTGGTCGAAGCGAAGATGATCGACGATGCGCTGACCATTCTCGATCCGCTGGGCGCAAGCGTCGAGACGATCGACGCCGACACGCTGCCCGGGGGCGATCTGCCGCTGTGGGAGTTGCCGCAGCGTGTGCAGGACGAGGCGATCGACAAAGCGACGAAAGCGGCGATCGACGAGGCGCTGGCCGCCGACGCGGCGCCCGCCGGCGAAGCGGAGGACGAATCGTCGCGGCGTTTGCTTTCGCCCAGCCGGCTCGACGATGAGCTGCAATTCGGTTCGCGCGCGGACGGTCGTTTGCTGGGCACCGCGTTTCACCTGTTGCTACAGCGGCTCGATCTGTTCGCGCCCGCGACGTGGGACGACACGCTGAGTGGCGTCGCCGCGCAGCAGGCGCTCAACGACGAACAGCGCGTTTTGCTGCAACGGTGGCTGAAAAACTTTTCGGAGATGGACGTGTTCGCGCAATTGCGGCCCGGCAAGGTGTGGCGCGAAGCGCCCTTTTTATGGACCGACGATAACGGCGACGCCTACAGCGGGGCGCTGGACCTGCTGGCCGACACCGCCGACGGCTGGCTGATTCTCGATTACAAAACGCACGCGGTCGAAGCGGCGCGTATTGACGAGCTGCTGTCGCATTTCCGCCGCCAGGGGGAAATCTACCGCGACGCCGTGCGCGCGCTGACCGGCGACAAGCGGCCGGTGCGGATGATTTTCTGTTTCGTGGATACGGGAGAGGACCGCGCGCTTTAGGCCGCGCCCATCGCCGAGGCCGTCGCCGTCATGGGCGGCGCGCCGGTTCGCGAGACCTGATTTCCGAACTTGGACACCCCAAGCCGATAAGCCCCGGAGGGGCGGATGGTCAATAGCGAAGGGCGACAGCCCTGGAATTCGCGACCCATTCAAACCATCCAACCCCTGACAAGGGGTGATGGAACTGTTCCACCGGCGATGAGCATCACCTGCACCCCTTTCAGGGGTTTGCATAAATTTGCGCCATCAGATACCAGGGCTAAAAGCCCTTCGCTATTGACCTGCGCCCTACGGGCTTGATGGTCCGGCGTGGGAAATCTACCGCGACGCCGTGCGCGCGCTGACCGGCGACAAGCGGCCGGTGCGGATGATTTTCTGTTTCGTGGATACGGGAGAGGACCGCGCGCTTTAGGCCGCGCCCATCGCCGAGGCCGTCGCCGTCATGGGCGGCGCGCCGGCCAGCGAGAGATAGCGCTGCGTACGTCCGTGTTGCGGATCCTGCGCCAGCACGCCCTTCCACAACGATTTGGCGTGATCGACCTTGCCGGTCTGGTAGTAGGTCAGGCCCAGTTCGGCGCGGCCTTCGAGGTACTTGGGGTTGATCGCCACGGCGGTTTCCAATTCGCGCAACGCGTCGGCCTCGCGGCGCAGGCGGCGATAGACGACGCCCAGTTTCATGCGCAGGTCCGGCCAGCCGGGCCGCAGCTTGCAGGCGTGCTCGTATTCGACGCGCGCGTGCTCGTACAGGTGCAGCGAATAATACAGGTCGCCGCATTCCATGTGGCGTGTGGCCAGGCGGCCCATGTTCAGCGCGCCGGGATTGGCGGCCGTGCCGTTGAGTTTGCTCAGCAGCTTTTCGGCGTGCTGGTAGTAGCCCAGGTCGTTGAGCAGCACGAGCAGATTGACGCGCGCTTCCAGGTAATCGGGGTTGAGCTTGAGCGCCTCGGCGAAGAGCTTGATCGCGTCGGTGAAGCGGCCCTTCTGATGATAGATCGCGCCCAGCTTGCCGTAGAGGTCGGGGAAGTTGCGATGCGTTTTGAGCACCTGGGTGAAACAGGTTTCCGCGGTGGCGTAGTCGCGGCGGGCGAAGGCCGCGTTGCCTTGATCGAGCAATTGTCTGGTCTGATCCTTCATTGCTGATCTCCCTCGGCCGGCGACGCCTCGGTCGGCGTCGGAGCCGGTGTTTCCTCTTTCTTGGCCGGTGCGCCGTCGAGCCCCTGGTACAGCAGCCACTTGGCGAACGGGCCCCACCCGTGCTTCTTGAGCAGGAAATGATCGGTGCCGTTGATCGTCTGCGAGGTGCCGCGCTTGTCGGTGAGCACCATGCGGTATTCCTGCACGACGCGCGCGGTGTCGCCTTCGAATTGCACGTTGCGCGCGAAGGATTGGTAATTGATCGCCGCCCAGAAGGCGAAGCGTTTGGTCATCATCGCGCGGATGTCGTTGGCCGGATCGGCCTTGACGTAGTCGGGCGAGAACAGCGTCATGTAGGCGTCGAGGTCCTTGTTGTTGAGATGGGCCTCGCGGGCGTCGAGCGTGGCGACGACGCCGTCGTAATCGTCGGCGCAACCGGACGCCAGCAGCGCCGTGACGATCGCGACGAGCAACAAAAGGCTATTTGAGTTCGGCCTCCAGATCCTTGGCCTTGCCGACATACTCTCCCTCGGGGAATTTGTTCAACAACTGACGCACGTAGCGCCGCGCCTCCTCGTCCTCGTCGAGGTTGTGGAGGCAACGGGCGGCGTTGTAGAGCGCTTCTTCGTAATATTCGGTGTCCGAGAACAGGCGGATGATCCGCTCCCAGCGCTTGAAGGAGGCGTAGTACTCCTTGTCGCGCCAGTAGTGGCGGGCCACGTAGCGCTCGCGTTTGGCCAGGTCGTAGCGCACTTCGGCGAGTTTGGTTTGCGCTTCGGCAAGATACTCGCTGTCGGGATAGCGGCTGACCACGCGCGCGAAGTTCTGCTCGGCGCGCGCGGTGTACGACTGGTCGCGATCGATGGCCAGCTTCTCTTTGTAGTTGCACATGCCCAGGCGGAAATAAACGTGGTCGATGTTTTCGTGATTCGGATGCCGCTGGGCGAAGGCTTCGTAGGCCGCTTCGGCCTCGATCCACCGCCGCTTGTTGAAGTTCGCGTCGGCGATGCGCAACTCGGCGTTGGTGACGTACATCGAAAACGGATACAGGTCGATCAGCGCCTCGTAAGCGTCGATCGCGTCCTGGTAATCCTTCTTTTCGAATTCCGCCTGACCATACTCATAAATCTGTTGTGCGGACATTTCTTCAAATTTCGGTCCGCAGGACCCCAAAAGAAGCGCGCAGATACAAATCAGGCAATAACCTGATAATACAAAGAAAAATCGGCTTTGCCGCAACATCAAGAAACCCCCGAGTTTCGTTTATGTTATAATGGGTTAGCTCAACATATGTCAAGCATTACTTTCAATTAATCTTCTAATTCCACCTTATTGCAGAACATCCGTTCGAGCGCGGAACTCACGCCGCGCCTGGCAAATGAAGGGGGTAGTTTGGCAGAAATCGCGCGTTAAACAAGGGGAGAAAAACCACTGGATATCGAGACCTTAGCAGCCGATATCGTTTCCGTGGACCGAAAAGGGGCAATTGCTTTTTCGCGTTAAATCGCGTTCAATTACCTGATTGAATTTTTTGTGATGGGCATGGCGTAGGGTAATCGATTGAAGCGAATGCCGAGACAGTTGATTTTCGCGATCCTGCTCATGGCGCTGAGCCTGACGGCCTGCGAACGGGCACAACCTCGTGCGGAAACGCCGAAGGCCGAGCCGAATTTCGTTCAACTCAATCTGTTGGACAATCCGGACAACGCTTCGTTGATCGGCGCGTTGACGCGCAACAACCAGCGGCATCTGCTCAAGCTGATCACCGTGGGCAACGAAACCACCGAGGGCGTGAGCGCGCCGGTGCCCTCGGCGATCACGATGCGCTGCCGCATCCCCGCGCGCACGGACCTGCACTTCGCGCACGCGTTGCAGGGGTACAATCCGAACATTTCGAACGTGAAGATCGCCTTCGTGGTTTACGCCGCGACGGCCGATGAAAACGTGCGGACGATTTACCGGCGCACGTTGAACAATCAGGTCGACGACGGCAACCAATGGACGCACGCGCGCGTGCCGCTGGACGCCTTCGGCGGGCAGGTCGTCGATTTGATTTTCCAGGTGCTGCCCGAGCCGGAGTCGTTCGGCGCGCAGCCGGCGCCGTTCGAAGGCCTGCCGGTATGGGGCGGCATCCGGTTGTTGGCGAAGCCGGACACCGAGTCGGCGGCGAAGCCGAATTTTCTGTGGATCGTCATCGACGCGCTGCGGGCCGATCACGTGGGCGCGTACGGCTACGAGCGCAACACCACGCCGCACATCGACGCCTTCGCCGCGCGGGGGACGGTTTTCGAGAACGCCTTCAGCCACGCGCCGTGGACGCGCGCCTCGGTGGCGTCGATGTTGCTGTCGAACTATCCGCACGAGATTTGCGCGACCGGCTGCGAAGGCAACGATTTTCGGATTCCGGTGCAACTGCCGACGCTGCCGGGCGTGATGCACGAGGCGGGTTATCGCACGCTGGCGCTGATCGACAATCCGATGCTCAGTCCGTCGTTCACCTTCGGGCGCGGCTTCGATCAGTTCCGCGAGATTATCGATCCCGATTTCCCCGGCATGCTCGGCCAATGGCTGGACGTAAAAACCAAGGGCGTGCCGTTTTTCGCCTATCTGCATTTCTTCGGCGTGCACATGCCCTACACGTACCGGGAAGAATATTTCGCCCCGTACGTCGAGGCGGCGGCGGCGAAAACGGTCATCGACCTTTACGATCGCGGCTATCTGGAAATGCATCCGCCGCAGGGGCAGAGCCTGGCGAATCTGATCGGCAGCTACGACGGCCAGTTGGCGAGCATCGACGCGCTGGTCGGCCAGGTGTGGGAGGAACTGCGCGCCCGGAATCTGGATAAGAACACGTACCTGATCATCTCGGCGGACCACGGCGAGGAGTTCGGCGATCACGGCGGCTTCGAACACGGGCACACGCTGTACGACGAATTGCTGCACGTGCCGCTGATCCTCGTTTCGCCTTATGAAAAATCGGCGCGCCGCGACAAGAAGCTCGTGGGCCTGATGGACGTGGCGCCGACCATCCTGGAGCTGGCGGGCGTCGTCGTGCCGCCCCACTTCATGGGCCGATCGTTGCTGGCGGCCGACGACGAAGCGGAACGCATCGTGCTCAGCGAAAACATGCTGTACGGCAGCCCGGCGACCTCGCTGCGCAGCCAACGTTTGAAGTACGTTTTTGCGCACCTGAACCAGGAAGAGAAGGTCTACGATCTGCTGACCGATCCGGGCGAAACGAAAAGCCTCGCGGGCGATCCGACCGTGTTGAGCGCCGGGCGCGACCTGTACGCCGCGTTCGACGCGCAGATGAACAAGAAGCAAAACCGGCAGTTCATCAATTTGATCTGCCTGTCCAAAGCGCCGCGTAACTGGGAGGTCGCCTACCGCGCCGACCGCGAGTTCGCGCCGGTCGTTTCCTCGGCCACGCGCTCGTTCCAATGGCGCCGCCCCAAGGCCATGCAACCGGGCCGGCTGGCCTTCACCACCGAGGAGAAAAAACCTTTCCACCTCGCCTTTCCGCTGCAGGGCTCGCTGAACCTGCGCGGGCTCGACATTCGCATCGACGGCCGGCGCCTGACCGCGCAGCAGTTGGTCGTGCCGCAGGAGGCGCGCGGCCTCAAGCCCGAAAAACTGTTCAACGATCTGCTGACGCCCGACACGTTGCGCCTGCTGCGGGCGACGCGCACACCGGCACTGCCCGAGCCCATGCCCGAAGCGGTGCTGGTGCTGTGGGTGGAATCGGCGATCACGTCGCGCGGCGCGAAGCAGGTCGACGAACTGCGCGACCGCCTGCGTTCGATCGGCTATCTGCAGTAAACGTTATCCTTCCAGGCGCGCGATCGCCGCGAGCAGAATCTTGCCCGCCGTGGCCATGTGCTGTTCGCGCAGCAGGTCGGGCGTGTCGCCGGCGGTGTGCACCTTGCGCGAATAATCGCCGTGGAACATCAGGGTCACCGCGCTCAGCCCCGCTTCGAGCAACGGAATGTGATCGGCTTCGCCGCCGATGATCCGGCTCAGTGTTTTGGCCGCGATGCCCGCGTCGGCCGCCGCCGCTTTCGCCAGCTCGACGGCCCGCGCGGCCGTGGCGGTCTGATTGCCGGTCGGCCCCGCGCCGGTGGCCAGCCACAACTTGCTCGCGCCGCCCACGCCTTCCAGATTGAGGAAGGTCGCGTCCTTCCACTCCGGATCGGCCGCCATCTCCCGCGCCAGCGCGATGCCCCCGGCCAGGCCCAGTTCCTCGGCGCCGGTGAAGACCAGACGCACGGCCACGCCCCGGGGCGGATCGGCCGCGAGGGCGCGCGCGGTTTCGAGCATCACCGCGCAACTGCCCGCGTCGTCGGTCGCGCCGGGCGAGCGGTTCTCGACGGTGAGGGTCAGCAGGACGATGCCGCCGGCGAGCGCGGCCAGCCAGAGAATTTTCCACAACCAGCCGCCCGCGGCGAGCCAGCCGGGCCAGACAGCGGCGGGCAGCAGGGCGATGGGCAGCACGAACACGCCCAAGGCGAACAGCAGCGAACAGACGATGCGCACGACAATCGACATGTTCTGACTTTTCGTGTCGGTGTGCGCGCTCAGCACCACGCGGTGTTTGATCTCGCCTGTGTGCGGCAGGTCGGCCACGAGGTTCGCGCTGCGCAGGCTCGCCCGGGCATGACGGATCAACGCGGTGTGCCAACGGTATTCGTCGCTGCGATCCTCGAGCATGTGCGCCGCCGCGCGACGGTAGGTCGCCCACAACCGGCGGGCGATCAGCGGCAGGGCGAGGCCGGCCAGCGCGCCCAGTCGCGGCCAGGCCGCCAGCACGAGCGCCTGGACGATCAGCAGCGCGACGCCCACGCCGATCATGTTCTTGAGAATGCCGAAGGCGAGCGCCGGATAGAACGAGAACGGACGCTCCTCGACGGTCAGGTCGATGTCCAACAGCTTGTTTTCGATCAGTTCGCGGCCGCGCACCTCGTCGGGCGTGCCGACCAGACGCGGAAAGGAAAGCTCGCGACCGTCGGCGGTGGCGCGGGCGGCGTCAAATGAGCGCATGTTCTCCCCCAGGCGGTTAATGGCGCGATTGTAAAGGTCCGGCGGCGCGAAGGCAAATCGCGGTTTGGCCGGGCGGCGCATTTTTCCCCGGGAAATATGAATGATTATTTGCCGATCGGGTGCGGTTTGTGGTATAGACTGTTGTTTCGGCACGAAAGCGCAGGCCCACCGGTTGCTAACAGTGTGAGCTTGAACCTTTTCGCAGTAACAGTTTGGAGTTTTACCATGAAAGCACGGAATATCGTCATGCTCTGCCTGATCGCGATCCTCGCGTTGCCGGCGTTGGCGTCGGCCGAGTGGGTGGTCGAAACGATCTTTTCGCAGGGCGATCAGGGACAGTACGCTTCGATCGCTTTGGACAGCGAAGGCATGCCGCACGCGGCCTGGTTCGACGCTTCCAACGCCTGGCTCAAGTATGGCTACCGCGACTTCGACGGCTGGCACGTGGAAACGGTCGACACCGGCGACGCGGGCCGCTACGCGTCGATCGCCATCAACCCGGTGACCGATCTGCCGGCCATCGCGTACGAAGACGACGGCGATTGCAAATACGCCGCCTACAGCGAGTCGGACGGCTGGAGCATCGAGGTCGTCGCTTATGACGAAGACGACAACGAGGGCGTCTGGGCCGATCTGGCGTTCAAATCCGACGGCACGCCGTACATCTCCTATAACTACGACAACGGCGCGTTCCACACGATCGGCGTAAACGTCGTCTGGAAGACCATCGCCGGTTGGGACGGCCACCGCCTGGATTCCTACACCTGGCCGATGCCGATTGGCACCTACACGGCGATCGCCATGTCCACGGCCGACTACCCGCAGGTCGCCTACCGCGACGAATTCACCGCCTTCGAACACCAGAAATTCGGCTGGCAGGACGGCAGCGGCTGGCACGAAGAAGACGCGATCACGCTGGACCACACCGGCGAATACGCCGACATCGCGGTGGACTCCGGCGACAACATCTACATCAGCGGCTTCGACTACACGACCTTCGGCGACAACTGCTCCTGTGTGATCTCCAAGGTCGGCGGCTCGTGGGACAAAGAAGACATCGAGTGCGGCAGCGACTACGACGACTTCGGCAAATGGACCTCGATCGCCATCGACTCGACCGGCTATCCGCACGTGACCTATCACGGCTCCAGCGACCTGCGCTACGCCGTGCTGACGCCGGACAAGGGCTGGGACATCACGATTCTCGACGACTCGGGCGTAACCGGCAAATGGACCGGCCTGGCGCTGGACGACATGGACAGCCCGCACATCATTTACTACAACGAAACCAACAAAGACGTGCTGTACATCTTCGACCTGTCCGCGCCGACCGTTACGAGCATCGTGCCCGATGAGGGCGCGAACACCGGCGCGCTGACCGACGTGGTCGTCACCGGCTATTCGTTCCAGGGCAACTCGACGGTAACGCTGGTCAACGACCTGACCGACGAACAGATCAGCGGCACGAACGTGACGATCAATTCGATCAGCCAGCTCGTGGCCGACTTCGACCTGACCGGCGCGACCCCCGGCACGTGGGACGTGCAGGTGACCAACTCCGCGGGCACGGGCACGCTGACCGACGGCTTCACCGTCACCACCCTGCCGGTCGAACTGGCCTCGATCGACCCGGAGGAAGGCGCCAACGACAACGCGGCGTTCGTCATGACGCTGACCGGCAATTACTTCACGCCCGATGCGACCGTGTCGCTGCTGGGCGCGGGCGAGGATGAGATCGTCGCCGATTCGATCACCTTCAATTCGCTCACCGAAATCGAGGCGACCTTCGACCTGCAAGACGCGGCCATCGGCGATTACGACGTGGAAGTGGAAACCGATTTCGGCACCGACACGCTCGCCGAATCCTTCGAGATCGTCTGCGGCGAACCGGTCGCCGATTTCTCCGGCCTGCCCCGCACCGGCCCCGCGCCGCTGCCGGTGCAGTTCAGCGACGATTCGACCGATTGGGACGACTGCGAAATCGTCTCCTGGGAATGGGACTTCGGCGACGGCGAAACCTCGACGGACACCAACCCGACCCACACCTATCAGGACGAAGGCAAGTACACGGTCAGCCTGACGGTCACCTCGGCCGGCGGCGACAACGAAAAAGTGAAGTTCAACTACATCACCGTCAACAACGCGTTGGACGACGACACGGCCGACGACGACGTGGTCGATGACGACACCGGCGACGACGACGCCATCGATGACGACACCGGCGATGACGACGGAGCCGACGACGACGACATGCTGCCCGGCGACGACGACACCGATGGCGCCCGCGACGGCGACGATGACGACGACGACGGATGCGGCTGCTAAACGAAACGGGAGATTTTCTAGTAATTTCCCGCAGTTGACCGATAAGCATCGCGGACCGCCCTCCACCTCGGTGGGGGGCGGTTTTTTTTGAATAAACGAACCGGGCAATTGCCCTTACGAACCTATTGGTGGTAAAGTGAATGCGGTTTTCGGTGGAAACCGGACGGAGAATTTTGTCAATTTCACGAGCAATCGCGCGCGGGGCGCGGTTGCGCGGAGGACATCATGAATAAACGATTCGCATTCATTCTGATCGCGCTGGCGCTGTTGTTGACCACGGCCGCCTGGTCCTGGGATCTGCGCCTGTCGCCCGCGATTCGGCCGATCGCGCCGGCGCCGACGAAAGTGGTCCCGCAGATCGACGTGGTTTATGCCGACACGGCGCCGACGATCGACGGCGACATCGATTTGTCCAACGAGTGGGATGACGCCGAGGTGGTGCACGTTACCGGCACGCGCAATATGGACGTCTATTTCCTGGCCGATAATCATTACCTATATCTGGCGTACGATCTGCTGGACAACACCGACCTGGCCAACGGCGACGCGTCGGTCTTTTTGTTCGACAACAACAACGACGACGCCTGGCCCGACGATTGCCCCGGCACCACGGAAGGCATTTACGCGGCGGGCTATTTCGACGGATCGATGAACGAGTATTACACCACGGTGTACAACGACGGCGGCACGCCCAACGCCTGCCAGCCCAACAATCCGACCGAACTGGTGCAGGCGGCCATCGGCATGTCGTCCAAGGGCAACGTGCAGATCGAAATGCGCATGGATTTCACCGGCGATCAGCTATACGGCGGGCCCGACGAGACCATCGGCATCGCCCTGGGCGAAGTGAACAACGATTCGGACGATTACTTCTGGCCCGCGGGCGTCAGTCCGTCCAACATGGACCCCGGTCTGTTCGCCGACATGACCTATCCGCCGTTCACCCCCATCGACGACGACACCGGCCCGGATGACGACACCGGCCCGGATGACGACACCGGCACCGACGATGACACCGGCACCGACGACGATACCGACGATGACGACGACACCGACGACGACGATGACGACGATGACGACGATGACGACGATGACGATGACGATGACGATGACGACAACGACGATTACGTGCCGCCGATCGACGACGACGATGACGACGATGACGACGACGGCAGCGGCGACGATAATCTGTCGGGCTCGCGCGGCAACGACGATTCGGGCGGCGGTTGCGCCTGATAGCCAACGATAATTAATGGCGGGAGGGTGATTTTCGCCCTCCCACTTCATTTAAAAGAGGGTCCGCATCGCTTGACAGTGGCGGCCCGGCGGCTTTATCGTTGTCGGGCTTTTATTTTTATCCTGGGGTTCTCGCGGGGGGATTCGAGTTGCGCACATGCCTATTGATATTGTTGCCGGCGATGCTGCTGTTGGCCGCCCTGCCCGGCCGGGCCGACGCGCCGCGCACCATCAACCATCCCAACACGATCTGGCGTTACACGAATTTGCCGCCCGACGGCCGCGAAGCGCGGTTGATCGAGGAGAGCAAAATCGAGGCCGGTCAACGCGCGGCGGCGCGTCAGGCGTTCGGCAAGCAGGAACTGATCAACATTGTTTCCGACGTTGCGCTGCGCCACGGCGTCGAGCCGGAGTTGCTGTGCGCGGTCGCCTGGACCGAATCGCGCTTCAATCCCTACGTGGTCAGCAACAAGGGAGCCGAAGGGCTGATGCAGCTCATGCCGGTCACGGCCCGCAAATTCGGCGTGACCGACGCGAAGAATCCCATCGACAACGCCGAGGGCGGCGCGCGCTATCTGCGCTGGCTGCTCGCGGAGTACGATAACGACCTGGTGCTGGCGCTGGCCGCTTACAACGCGGGCACCGGGGCGGTGAAAAAGGGCGGCACGGTGCCTCCTTTTTCCCAAACGCGGAATTTTGTCACCTCCGTATTAACCATGCGCGACCACTTTCGGAATCGATAAGATGAAGAAAAGCGATTTTTTGAACGCCCCGAATCTGATCTCCCTGTTTCGCCTGAGCATCGCCCCGATCATCCTCGTGCTGCTGTACATGGAAAAGTATTTGAATCCGAACGGCGAAACCCTCGTGTACTGTTTCATCGCTGGCGTGGCGTTTTTGCTGGCGGCGATCTCGGATATCTTCGACGGCTACCTCGCCCGCAAGTACGACATGATCACCGACATCGGCAAGTTTCTGGATCCGCTGGCCGACAAGGTGATGGTCGCCACGCCGTTGATTTTACTGGTCGGACTCGACCGCGTGCCGGCCTGGATGGCCCTGGTGATCATTTTGCGCGAAATGATCATCACCGGCCTGCGCGGATTGGCGCAGCAACGCGGCACGGTGATCGCCGCGAGCAAGCTGGGCAAGATGAAAACCGTGCTGCAGGTGACCGCCTTGGTCGCCCTGTTGCTTCACTATCCGGTGAAGTTCGGCGCGCTGTGGGGAGGGGACTTCTCCCTCTCCGCGCACAAGTTCGGCATCGTTTTTCTGTATATCGCCGTGTTTTACACACTTTACAGCGGCTACGATTATTTGCGAAATTTCATTCGTTCGGAAGTGGACAATACCGCCGAAAAAGGCGAGTAACCTATTGATATTACAAATGATGTAAGGCTTCCATCGAAAGGGGATTTTTTCCGTCGCCGGGGATGAGGGCGCAAAAAATTCTCATTTGTTGTGAAAGCTTTACCGAAAAAAGCGAAAGAAGATTCTTGACTTTTGGCGACTAAACAGATATCCAATGGTCAATCGGGTTAAAGTTTCACCGTTATATTGGTGCTAAGTGCTTCGGAGGAGTAGATGGGCCGTAAGAGCTTAGCGGGCTTTGTTCTGTTTGCGTTTTTGATAATGGCGGGTACAGCCGCTGCCGCCGAAAAAGTCGAAAACGTGTTCATCACCGGTGTTGACGTCGGGTACTTCGGCTACACCGGGTGGATGGGCGACAACTTTGATGCCGGCCTGGGCTTCGCCGCCTTCTTCGGCTACGGCATCACGGACAACTTCGCCATCGAGTTGGACTGGATCCCCCTGATTCAGTCGGCCTACTCGGGTGACGACATCTATTACAAGGATGTCTTCGAAGAGGCCTTCTGGGGTGGTCTGGCGATGGAAGGCGACAAATTCGGCGGGTTCGGCGTGTCGGGTAAATTATATCCGCGCGGTCGTTTCCGGGAAGCCGACTTCGTTCGTCTCCAGCCGTTCCTCTCGATGGGCTTGGGGATCATGCCGTTTATCTGGACCTACAAGAGCGGCATCTCCCAGGTAGCCGGCGAAACACGGCCGCCTTACGGCACCGAGACCTTCGACGGGTACAACGCTCTTTACTTCAATTTGGGCGGCGGTTTGGACTTCATGCTCGCCAAATGGGTGAGCCTGGGCCTGAACGCCAAAATCTGGAAGGCCTACAACATGGGCGACAGCCTGCAGGGCTACGGCCATGATGACGATCTGGAAACCGACATTTCGGGTTCCATGATGTATCAGGTCGGCGCCGGCCTGACTTTCCAGTGGTAGGAGGGAAGAGATGAAACGCGTGAGCCTGTTGTTGGCGATCTGCTTTATCCTCGGCTTGGTGATGGTCAATGCGGCCCAGGCCGACGAATATTACGGCGGCACGATCATTTCCGGCTACCAGAAGGTGGTCGGCCCGTATCCGAGCCCGTTCTTCGATGCGACCAAGAAATTGGGCCGCGGTCTGTTGAACATGGGCACCGCGCCGATCGAGCTGATCAAGCAGCCGATCGTCGAGGCGGAAAAGGGCGAGTCGGTCGGCGAATTCATGACCGGCCTGATCTACGGCACCTTCGCGGGCGTGGCCTGGACGTTCTATCGTGAGCTGGACGGCGTATACGAAGTGGTCACCTGGTACCTGCCGAGCCTGGAACCGGCGATCACTCCGGAGTACATCTTCTAATAGACCGATGACCCTGCTATCCTACGGACTTGCCCCACCCGGGCAGGTCCGTTTTCGTTAAAGGGAGGGAGCGGGATGAAAAAATTGAGTCTCGCCGCGGCACTGCTGATCGTGGTGTTGCTGGCCGGTTGCGGTCCGCAGACCGTATCGTCGCTGTCGCTGAAGCCGGGCGAGGATACGGGGTACATTTTCGGCCGCATCCTGCCGATTTTCGACGCCGCCAACGGCTACGTCGCCTTCGAGCGCGCCGGCGGCTCGACGGTCAAGTGCGCGATGACCCCCGACGGCTACTTCATCCTGCAGAACAAAGCCGGGCGCGTGCGCCTGACCAAGGTGGGTTACGAGGACGCCGTGGGCGTGCAGACCGTCACCCTGAGCACGCCGGCGACGCTGGAGGTGGTCGGCGGCCGGGTGACCTACGTGGGGCAGATCATCGTCGCCCCGCACTCCCAGGAAGTGTATCTGACCGACGATTTCCCGCGCGATCGTCAATGGTTCAAGGCCAACTTCGCGATGAAGGACGAGCCGCAAAGCGCTTTCCCCAATCGTTCGTTTTACCTGGTGATGGACCAATTCGCCGCGACGCCCGCCCCATCGGCGCGCCTGGAGAACGGCCGGGCGTTCGTCGCGGGCGGCGAGTTTCTCATGGGCGACGTGTGGCCGGGCAACCTGGTGCGGGCCCTGGGCGTGCGCGATCTGTCGCAGCTACCGCCGCACCGGGTGACGGTCGGCGCCTACCGCATCGACGAATACCCGGTGTCCGCCGAGGCCATGGACCGTCGCGGGGAATCGGCGACCGAGGTGAGTTGGACCGAAGCCGACGCCTACTGTCGCGCGCAGGGCGGCCGCCTGCCCACCGAGGCCGAATACGAGCTGGCCATGCGCGGCCCGGCCTGGGGCGATCATCTCTACGCCGGCGCGCCCCTGCCCGGCCAGGAACTCAAGCCCCTCGGCGCGCCTCCGGCCAACGCGCCGGACTGGACCATCACCCCCTACGCCGTGAAAGTGCGGGCGAACGGTCTGGCCGAGTGGACCGCCGACTGGTACGGCACGGACACGTATCGCACGATGTCCGCGACCGATCCGACCGGACCGGCGCGCGGCTCGCGACGCGTCGTGCGGGCCGGACCCTATCGTTTCTCCCTGCCGCCCGAGAGCAAGATGCGCGGCCTGGGTTTCCGCTGCGCGTATCCGCAAGCGGGCGTAACGCCTCCGGCCGCGACGCCGGAAACTCCCACGGCGCAACCGGCACAGGCCCCGGCGGCGACCGCGCGGGCGAAAATCGCGGCGGACCTGCTGGCCGGTCCGGCCGACGACGCGGCGGTGATCGGTCACGTAACGGCGGGTGAGGCCTTGACAGTTTTGGCTGGAAGTGGAAATTTTACCTTCGTTCGCTTGGCGAACGGGGACGAAGGTTTCGTTCGGGTCGACGTCGTGGGGGTAGTGGAAGGAGCAAACGATGACAATTAGACGGAGCGCCTGGCTCCTCTTTTTGTTGGCCATGGTGTTTCTGGCCACCGGTTTCACGACTTGTCAAAAAACAACGGGCCCCGACGAAGCGATCAGCGCACCGCCGGTCGCCGTCACGCCCACGCCGCCGCCCGCGCCGACGCTGACGCTGGTCAAGGTCAGCGGCATGGGGGCCAAGAACCGTTTCCGCGTCCGGATGCAATGGAACGGCGACAAGCCGACCAAGTGGACCGTCAAGCGCTGGACGATGATGGTCGACCGCACCGGCCAGACGCAATCGATGCTCGTCCTGGCCGACCAATCCTTTCAGATTCAGCCCGGCGAGCCGCGCGACCTGGCGATCGACGCGATGTGCGTCAATCCCGATAAGCCGGCGCCGCGTCACTTGATCGTCGACTACGAGGGCGCACCGAAGTACGAGCTGACCCAGACCATTGACGATCCGACCATCGCGGCGATCGTCAACACGGTGGCCGAGGTCGAGGACGGCATGAAGGCCGTGCTGCCCAAGCTGACCTTCCGCGGCGATCGCTACGAGTACTCGCCGCGCGCGTTGTCCGCCCGCGACCGCCAGTACCTCGAACTGGTGCTCTGGGAGATCGACGGCGACAAGCCGATTCCGTATCTGGAAGAGGACATGATCCGCTCGGCGATCATCGTGGCCGTTTCCGGCGGCATGTCGGTCAACGATTACCTGACCTATCTGCAGCAGATGGGGCTGACCAAGGACGAGGCGCACACCGATCACAAACGGTTGGTCGCCCGCGTCAACCTGATGCTGGAAATGGCCGGACTGGAAGGGCGGCTCGCCACCCGCTGAGCGACGCACCGATCTTCATTCCTTGACTTCCGAATTGGGGCGCCCTCATTCCCGCCCCTTCTCCCACGGGGAGAAGGGAGTCCAGGTTGCCGGCTTTCACCCTCTCCCATTTGGGAGAGGATCGGGCGTCAGCCCGGGGGGAGCGATTTCCTTCCCGACTTCCGAATTGGTCCGCCCGGACCGCCCAAGCCCCGCAGGGGCGGACGGTCAGTAGCGAAGGGCGAAGCCCTGGAAATTGCAGCTCACCCGAAGTCGACGAGCCCCGCAGGGGCGCAGGAATCCTTTACGATCGGCAGTGCGTTATCCGGCGTTCGCGGCCACGTGTCGAGGCTTACTGCAGGCCGATCGTGCCGCCTTCCATCTGCTGCATGAGTTCCTGCACGGTGGGCGTGGTTTCGCTGGTGCCGGCCGCTTCCTTCTGCTTTTTCTGCAACTCGGTGCTCAGGCCCGGGGCGACGCGGTAGTAGACGATCTTCGCCTTGCTTTTGCTGCGCTGGATGATGCCCAGCGCGGTTTTCTGCACGTTGCCGACCAGCGCGGTCGCCGTCACGCGGAAGTAGCGGCTGGAGTCGGTGAAGTAACGGGCGAAGCGCTTGGCCGTCGTCTGCTCCATGCCGACTTCGTCCACCAGCAGTTTGACCATTTTTTTCTTTTTGAAGACGTTGCCCTCGCCGCCGGCCAGGCCCGAGAACATGTCGTCGGATTTGTCCTCGCCTTCTTCCTCGTCGCTGGAAGACCCCTCGCGCCACTCGATGATCTTGTCGATGATGCTCGTGTCCGCTTTGTCGTCGGCCACCTTCAGCACGGCCTTCATCACCTTTTTCTCGGCCGTGTTCAGGTTCAGTTGGGCGTCGCCGTAGATGGTCACCAGCGGCTCGAGCTTCTGCCAGACCTCGTCGGTGATGCCGGCCACCAGGCGCACTTCCTGCAGCGAATCGAAGGGCGCGTTTTTCGAGGTCACGCTGTCCTCCATCGCCTCGTAGCCGTAGACCGCGTCCTCCGTGCCGCCCTCGTTGAAGGATTCCTCGTCGGCGTCGATCCAATCCACCACGGCGTTGGCCAGATCGGGATCGAGTTCCTCGCCCTCGAGCAGCTTGCGGAAGATGTCGACGATCTGTTTGCGCGCGGTGCCGCGCTTGCCGACCATCGCGTTGAGGTTGAAGCGGCCGGACTCGTCGTTGATCTCCATGATCACCGTGCCGTCGCCGACCGGCATGCCGGGCATGCCCAGCTTGCCGAGGAAGTCGTACCAATCCTCGTGCAGCGAATCGACGCTGTTGTCCTGGCGATCCGAGAGCAACGCGCCGGCGGCCACCTGCACGCCGCTGCGCACCAGGTAGGCGGCCTTCACGCCGTCCGACAGGTTGGAGGCGATGTAGAAATTGATGCGCACCGACTGGTGCAGATCGAGAATCAACACGGTCATCACCGTGGTCACCATCAGCACGATGAGCAGCGCGATGCCTTGTTGATCGCGCAGGGCCCGGCGGAAGCGGCGGACGAACGCGTTCATTGTTCCGCCCCTCCCTTGGTCTTGCTGCTGCTGGACGACGACGAACTCGAACCGCCGGTCGTGCCCGAATCGTCATCGTCGTCGTCTTCGCCTTCCAGGCCTTCGATCACGGTCAGGTCGATCGAGGAGAGCACAACGCGGATCTTCGTGTGGAAGGCGATCTGGTTGGCCGGGTCGTCTTCGGGCTGCACGCCCGGCGGCGTTTCGCGCGGGCCCTTCATGATGATCGTGACCTCGACGGCCATGGGCATGGCGTTGACCATCTCTTCGTTCTGCTCGACTTCGGTGTCCACGACCTCGTCGGAGGAATAATCGCGGCTGTCCCATTCGTCGAGCCAATCCACGCCGTCGAAGTAGCGCAGATTGAACATGATGATGCCCTCGGCCAGGTCGTAGAATTCGCCGCCGTCGGTGTTGTCCTCGTCGGGCGTCGCGTCCTCGCGGCGGTAGAGCGTCAGCACGCCGTTTTCCGGATTTTCCATGACGAAGTAGCTGACTTCGCACTGGTCGCTTTCGCGGGCCTCGGGGTTGAACTTGAGGTGGTTGAACGAGGTGAAGTGCAGTTCGTCGACCGGCCGCCCGGAACTGTCGCGGTTCACGCCGTAAAAAATCGTGTACGAATTTTCGTTGGTCGTCAGGTAGGCCGTGGACAGGTCGGCCTCCATTTTATCCAGCGCCCAGCGCATTTCGTGGTAGATGTCGTTGCCCTTCTCGATCAACTCCTTGGACTCGGCGGTGCGGGCGAACGACCCGTAGATCAAACTGACGATCATGCCGACGATGCCGATGGCGATCATCACTTCCAACAGCGTGAAGCCGGCGCGGCGCGCGTTCGTCATTGCGCCTCCGAAGTGCCGCCGGTCGTCGAGCCGCCCGCGTCGTCGTCCGAGCTTTCCTCGGAGGCCGAGGATTCCTCTTCGGCGATCTCCTGTTGCTCGTTGTCGGTGGCGGCGATGAACTGCGTCAGTTCGACCTTCTGCTCGAAGGTGCCGTCGAGCCAGAACACGCGGATGTAACACTCGCGCACGTAGGACCAGAAGTTGTTTTCGATCACCTCGCGTTCCCAGCGATAACCGGGATACAGGCCGGGGTAGGCTTCGTTGAAGTCGCCGCTGTACTCGCCGACCTCGGGCCAGCCCTCGGTTTCCAGGTCGGTCATCAGGTCCTTGGCGAGGTTGATGGCGATGGACACCTGGCGGCTTTTTTCGGTCATGCGCACCGACGCGCCGTGGTTTTCCAGCAGCACGATCATCACCGTGGCGAGGATGGCCATGGCGATCATCACTTCCAGCAGCGTAAATCCTCGGCGGTGTGGGCGGTTCATGATCACAATCCAAAATCGCCGCTGGAGGAGAAGGGGCTGCTCGAGCCGCCCATCTGCGGGCTCAGGTCGACGAAATCGACGTAGTTGTCGTAGATGGTCACCTTGCCGGTCAGCGGTTTGACCAGCAACGTGTACTCGCGGCCGTCGCGGCTGGCCAGGTGGATGACGGCGCGCTCGACGAAGCCGGTCGGGTAAAAGCCGATGTAAATGTCCTCGCCCTCGGTGCGCTTGTCCGTATCGTGCGGCGTGACCACGTCGGTGAAAAACACGCCTTCGGGCAGGCGCTGACGCTGGGTGAATTCGCTGTCCACCTGCTGAAATTCGCCGGTGTTGCCCTGGACCATCAGGTAGGTGATCCAGTATTCGCCGGTGGGAATGTCGAAGTTGAGGCGAATCGGCGTCTGCTTGATCACCGATTCGTTGAAGGCGAAGGTGATCGCCCCTTGCAGGCGGCGCATCGAGCTTTTCAGGTTCACCTCGAAGGCGTCATTGATGCGCGGGATGGAGATGGCCATCACCGATCCGATGATCAGGATGACGACCATGATCTCCAGCAATGTAAAGCCGCGATGACGCATCGAGCACCAGGTCCTCCGTTAACGGGCCGACGCGCAAATTTCGGCCGACAGGTCGTCGGCGGTGCCGATCTTGCCGTCCGGGCCCACCGAGCCGATCTGATAGAAGTACCCGTCGTCGGACATGTAATAGTACGGCGTGCCCCAGGGGTCGGCCGGGACCATGTCGTCGCGCAGGTAGCCGCCGGGCTTGAACGAGTTCACGTTGCGGCCCACTTCGGGCGGCGCGACCAACGCTTCCAACCCCTGCTCGGTGGTCGGATAGAAGCCGTTGTCGAGCTTGAACAGGTCCAGCGCGTCGCGCAGGGTGGAAATCTGGATGCAGGTGGTGCGCATTTTGGCTTCTTCGAGGCGGTCGAGCACCTTGACGCCGACCAGCCCGGCGATGGTGCCGATGATGATCACGACGACCATGATTTCCAGCAGGGTAAAGCCGCGATTGTCGCGCGCGGCGGCGCGGATCATATCCCGGCGGGCTTTGAATTGTTCGTTACGCATCGATCCTCTCCTTTATTGTAAACCGGAAGTCATATCCATAATCGGAAGCAAAATGGCTATGACGGCGAAGCCGACCAGGCCGGCCATGGCCAGCAGCATGATCGGTTCGAAGATCGCCGTCAGACCGTTGATGGTCGATTCCACCTCGACCTCGTAGGCGTCGGCCACGCGAAACAGCATGTTCTCCAGTTCGCCGGTCGATTCGCCCACGTGAATCATGTGGATGACCACCGGCGGGAAGATGCCGCTGCGCTCGAGCGGCTTGGCGATCGCCTCGCCCTCTTTGACGTTTTCGCGCGCGTTCTCGATGGCCTTTTCCAGCACCTTGTTGTTGACGACGTTCTTGACGATCTCCAGCGCCGACATGATCGGCACGCCCGATTTTAGCAGCGTGCCCAGCGTGCGCACGAAACGCGCCACGGCGATTTTCAGCAGCAGCTTGCCGTAAATCGGCAGCTTGAGCAGGAAGCGGTCCGACAGTTCGCGGCCGCGTTCGGTGGCGCGCCAGCGGCGTAGGCCGTAGACGATGCCCGCGATCATCAGGATGATCAGGTACCAGTAACTTTTTATAAACAGACTCACCGAGAGCAGCGCGAGGGTCACGGCCGGCAGCGCCTTGTCCATGCCCTCGAAGATTTTCGTGATTTTCGGAATGACGAAGGCGACCAGGTAGCTGACGATGCCCGAACCGATGACCGCCATCATGATCGGGTAGATCATCGCCGAGCGGATCTTCTGGCGCAGGGTCATCTGCGACTCGGTGAAGTCGGCCAGCCGCGACAGGACGATGTCCAGCGTGCCGGAATTCTCGCCCGCGCTGACCATGTTGACGAACAGCGGGGTGAAAATCTTTGGGAAATCCTTGAGCGCGTTGGCCAGGCTCGAACCTTCGTTGACCTTGTCGCGCACCTGCGAGAGCGTCTTTTTGAGCACCACGTCTTCGACCTGGTTGGACAGCGCGCCGATCGACTCGACCAGCGGAATGCCCGCCCCCGCCATCGTCGCCAACTGCCGCACGGTCATCGCCAGGTCCTGGATGCCGACCTTGCCGCGCATCGACTTGATGTCGATTTCCATCGACAGGCCCTTGCCGCGCAGCCGTTTGTCCTCGGAAACCTCGGCGATTTCCGTGGGGAACATCCCGTCGCGGCGCAGCTTGGCCCGCGCGGCCTTGGCCGATTCGGCGTCGACGATGCCGCTGATCGTCTTGCCGTTGGCGTTCATCGCTTTGTAACTGTAAACGGCCACAGCTTCCCTTTCGTTCTCTTCAAGGGTTCAGACCCCGCGGGCGAACCATTCGTTCAATCGCGTCCGCCGGCGGCGCACGGATAAACCAACCCTGTGCCCGCAGCGGGGTCCGGCGGTGGGATTATAGGTGAGAAGCGCGCGCAAACCAAGGGGAGTATTGTCAAATTTTCTCTTTAATTGGTCCCTTGACACCCCGCCCCTGTCCGTACGACAACAGGGCAACACCTTGCACGGGAGATGTTGCGTGGAAGTCATGGTTCTCGGCCTGGGCGGGATGATGCCGATGCCCGGCCGCTTTCTGACCAGCGTCGTGTTGCGCCACAACGGGCGCGTGACGCTGTTCGACTGCGGCGAGGGCACGCAGGTGCCGCTCAAAGCCAGCGGGTTCGGCATCGGGCGCATCGAGCGTTTCGCCCTGTCGCACCTGCACGCCGATCACCTGACCGGCATCCCCGGCATGCTGATGCTGCTGGCCCAGGCCGAACCGGACCACACGGTGGACATTCTCGGCCTGCCCGAGGTCGTCGAATACGTGCGCGGCACGCGGCACCTGCTGCGCTTTTACCTGTCGTATCAAATCAACTACGTCGACCTGGCGCGCGAGGGCGGCGAGATCGCCGGCGACGGGTTTACCCTGCGCTACCTGCCGCTGAATCACACCGCGCCGACGCTGGGATTTTCCTATGAGGAAGCCCCGCGTCCCGGCCGGTTTTCGGTCGAGAAGGCGCGCGAGTTCGGCGTGCCCGAGGGGCCGCTGTGGGGCAAGCTGCAACTGGGCGAGGCGGTCGAGGTCGATGGGCGGATCGTCGAACCGGCGCAGGTGCTCGGCGAGCCCCGGCGCGGGCGCAAGTTCGCTTTCGTCACCGACACCGCACCCTGCGAGAACGTCGTCGAGTTGCTGCGCGACGCCGACCTGGCCGTGATCGAAGCGATGTTCACCGACGAGCACGCCGCCGAGGCCGTCGAGAAAAAGCACCTCACCGCGCGGCAGGCGGCGCAACTGGTCGCCGACAGCGGCTGCCGCCGGGCGCTGCTGGGGCACGTCAGCCCGCGTTACAAGCACGAAGACCTGCTGCGCCTGGAAGAGGAAGCGCGGGCGGTTTGCGCGCACGTTTCCCTCGCCCGGCCGCTGGACCGCGTGCCCATTCCGCTGCCGGATTGACCCTCTACTTTGTCAAGATAATCTAGACGACCTTCGCTTCCCAGTTCGCCACTGTCGGCGGCTTCTTGCCCTTGCTCGGCACGATGGTGTGGCCTTCGGCAGTGAGCCGGACCGCCTGGGCCTCGGTGCCGTCGGGGAACTTCGGGTTGAGCGTGCCGTCGGACTTGAGCACCCGCCAGTAGGGCGTGACGCGCTTGGCGCCGGCCAGCAGGTCCTCTTCGGCCGCGGCGGCGGCGATGTTGCAGAAAATGCCCACGCAGGTCGGGCAGGAAGTCGCCGCGCCGTGCTTCGCCGCCAGAATTTCGCGAATGCGGTTGACCGTCGTCAGCTTGCCCTTGGGTACGGAGCGGATCACCTCGTCCACGTCCAGCGGCGTGGGAATGAGCATCGTGTCGTAGTTGCCCAGCCAGGTGCCCTTGCGCTCGTCGATCTTCTTGATCTGCCGCTCGGCCGGTTTGTGCAGTTTTTCCTTCGCGGTCATGCGGGCCATGATTTTCCCCTCCTAAGTGCGTGCGTATTGTCATGCAAAAAAAGCTGCCCTGCAATCAAAGATGCGTGAACTCTTGAACCGAACCCATATTGTTGTGCGAGCGCGGATTTGTGAAGCCGGAAGGGGGCACGAAGGAACCGGAAAACGAAAATCGCGGGACACGCAGCGAGTGCATGTCCCGGAGTTTTCACGGAAGCATGGTCTGGGCCGGAAAAGCCCCTCACCCCGGGCTGCGCCCGTACTGTCGTACTGTCCCCCTTTTTGCAAGACAGAATCAGGCGGCTTTTAGGGAGAGGTGCGCCCGATCGACCCGCCGGGCGCCGCTCGCGGAAAGGTACTGGAGAAAACCAGGCAAAACGCGTTACCATAGCGCGATCTTTCTTGAGCGGAGAACCGTCGTGCGTCTTTTGCGAGTTATGATTCTATTGTTGTTGCCGACCCTGCTGTGGTGCGGCTGCACCAAGGAGCAGCCGGCCCCACCGCCACAAAGCGATCTGATGCTGTCGGGCCTGCCGCCGCTGACCGCCAAGCGCATCGGCCCCGGGCAGCTCTGGCGCGACGATCCACTGACCGACGTCGGTCTGGACGAAAACGAACTGGCCGCCGGGCAGGCGATCGTCGACGCGCTGATCTCCGACCGTCGCGTCGATTTCGTGGCCACGTTTACCGACAACGTCTACCGCGTCAAAGCCGCGCGCGGCACGGTCGATTTCACGCGCTACCGGATGGAAGACGGCACGATCGCCTACAGCGTCGAGCGCATCGAAAAACACAATCCGTTCGCCAATCAGAATCCGGCGCATCTGCCGACGCTGGCCGAGATGTTCCAGGCCGGATCGAATCCGAAAAAATTCTGGGACCGCGGCAAGCCGGTGCTCGACTACACCGGCCCGGGCGATCCGCGCATGCGCTTTCTGAACGTCAACGACGTGTCGTATCCCTACGCCTATTCGCGCGTGGCCTCGGTCTTCGACTCGCCCGACAGCCCGGACCTGGTCGTCTCCTACGCGCCCTTCGCGGGGGTGGGCAAAAACGGCGGGCATTACGGCGAGTTGAACATGGCCGAAAGCCGCGGGGTGTTTATCGCTTACGGGCCGGGCGTCAAACCCGGCGCGCTGCCGCAGGCCGCGCGGCTGCACGACGTTGCGCCGACCGTGGCCAAACTGCTGGGCGTGCCGCCGTTGCCCAACGGCAACCACCTTAATGGACAGGACGGCCGCCCGCTCGACGAGATCCTCACCGGCGAGACGGTGCAGCGCGTGCTGCTGATCGACCTGAGCGGCATGTCCAACGCGATGTTCGATCAACTGCGCTCACAGCACGTGAAGCGCTTTCACATCTTCAACGAGTTGGCCGAAAAGGGCGCGCGCTACGCCCACGGCCTGATCGCGCCCTTCCCCAGCGTCGACTGGCCGGGCGAATTCACGCTGGCCACCGGCGCGGACGTGGGCCGGCACGGCATCCTGGACAACGCCTTTTACCGCCGCAAGCGCGGACAGGCGTTCAACCTCGTCGAGCACCGGCTGATCGGCGAACAACTGATGGCGCCGCCGGCGCGCGTCGAGACGATCTTCGAAGCGCTGCGCCGCGCGGGCGACCAGCGGGAAGGGCGGATGCTGTCGGCGTCGCTGGGTCTGACCGTGACGCGCGGGGCCGACCTGGCCACGCTGGTGCGGCGCGGGCTGGACGAATACGGCGACGTGGAAAACATCGAGTGGCCCGCGTCGATGCCCAAGCTGGCCGATTTGCCGGCGTTCGCCTGCGACGAAACGGGCGTGCCGTTTTTGCGGCAGGAGCGGGCGCTGTTCGCGCAGATCGTGCGCTTGCTGCTTGGCGAAAACGCGCCGCGTCCACGGTTGATCGTCTGGTCGCCGGCCGCCTATCTGGCCGCCGCGCGCTGGTACGGACCGTACACGCAGTGCGCCGGTCGCGCCGCCTGGCAGGAAGCGGAACTGATCAGCCGCTTGTTGAAGCTGCTGGTCGACGAAAAGCTGGCGGCGGACACGACGGTGCTGCTGGTGTCCGACCACGGCATGCGCGGCGTCGACCAGTCGCGCGCGGGCGATCTGATCAAGCTGTTGGAGGGGCTGGGCTTCGCGTTCCGGCTGTCCTCGCAGCACATGCTTTACCTCCCCACGCTCAATGTTCAGATAGAAAACGCGGGAACGCTCACAACGGGTACGCCGGCGACGATCCGGCTGCAATGCACCGACGGCGATTCGAACCGGCCGGTGGCGGGCGCGATCATCAGTGTGCTGGACCCGGGCGGCGGCGAAAACCAGACGATGACCTCCGCGCAGGGAACGGCCGAGGTCAAGGTGACGCCGACCGGCAATCGGGTCTTGCTTGAGGTGGCGCATCCGCAGTACAACCCGCACAGCGTAACGTTATCGACAACGACTCCGTGAGGTCGGCTTTGCCGCAGGATCCTTCCGCGCCGTATCGACGCCGGCGGCGGCTCATCGCGCTGCTGGCGATCGTCGCCGTTGTGGCGATCGGCTATTTCTCCGTCACCACGCTGATCGGCCGCGCTTCGCGCAAGCTGGCCGCGCAGATGGTCGCCGAGTACCTGCCCAAGGTCGAGCGGAAAACCGGACTGCACATTTCGGTCGGGCGCATCGAGCCGGGGCTGAGCGGGCACAGCGTGGTGCGCGAGATCCGCGTGCAGGCCGACAACGGCGGCGATCCCGTGCCGCTGCTGTACCTGCCGCGGCTGGAAGTGCTGCACGACATCGACTGGTGGCATCGTTCGCTCAAGCTCGAGGGCGTGCGGCTGCTCAAACCCGCGTTCACCGTCGAGTTGTACAAAAACGGCGCGACCAATTTGCCCGCGTTGCTGCAACGCCTGAGCGCCGCGCCGCTGGAAGGAACGGGGCTGACGAACCATTCGCTGGTCGCGGCGGCGCCGGAAGTGTCGGTGCTGATCGAACAGGGCACGCTGCAGGTGCTGGATCGGCGTAAGCCGCAGGCGTCCAAACCACTGGTCGAATTGTTCGAGATCGACGGCACCGCCAAGCTGCACATGCGGGACAAAAGTCTCAAACTGCGCGGCACGGCCCGGCAGACGGGCAGCGGCGGAAAAGTCTTCCTCGACAGCCGCGCCACGCGCACGCAACTGACCGCCCTGGTGCGTATGGCCAACTTCGAACTGCGCCAACTGGCGCACTACCTGCCCGGCTCGATTCAACTGAGCGAGCACACGCGCTGCAACGGCCGCTTGCAGGTCAACAAACCGCGCGAGCTCGACAAGTGGTTCCTGTCGCTCAACGCCGACGCCGAGTTGCTCAACCTGTTTCACAAGCGCCTGGCCGGCCAACCGTTGGATCGCTGGCAGGTGGGCCTCGAAGGGCAGATGATCGCCTCGCCCGACAAGCGCGAGCTGACCGCCGAGTCGATCCGCGTGCATTCGGGCCGCGCGTATTTTTCCATCCGCGACACCGTGCTGCGCGTGCCCGCCGACGGACCGTTCCTGCTGGAGACGACCCTCGCCGCCGAAGGCGTGCCGGTGCAGGACGTTCTCGACGGTCTGCCCGAGCAGTTGATTCCGGCGATCAAGGGCACGCAGGTGCGCGGCAAGCTCAACCTGCAGGCCAAGCTCGTGCTGGACACCGATGAAATCAAGCGCTCGCACTTGGAGATCCACGGCGACGTCGACGATTTCGCGCCGGTGTCGGTGCCGCCGCGCTGCGACGTGCGCCTGATCAAGAGTTCGCAATACAAACACCTGGCGCGCAAGCACGGGCTGCTGCAAAAGACGATCATCCTGGATCCCGCCGGGGACGACTTCGTGCCGCTGGGGTCGATCAGCCCGTACCTGACCGGCGCGGTGCGCACCTGCGAGGACGGCGCGTTTTTCGGCCATCACGGTTTTCTGCTCAATCACATCAACGATTCGATCCGGCGCGACCTGCGCGACAAACGCTTCGCGCGCGGCGCGAGCACGATCACCATGCAGTTGGTGAAGAACCTGTTTCTCTCCGAGGAAAAGACGATCGGCCGCAAGCTGCAGGAGGGCATGCTCACCTGGTGGATCGAGCGCGAGGTAAGCAAGGAGCGCATGTTCGAGGTGTATTTGAACATCATCGAATGGGGCCCGAAGATCTACGGCATCGGCCCGGCGTCGCGCCACTACTTCCACGTGCATGCAAGCAAACTGGGGCCGCTGCAGTCGGCGTTTCTGGCCAGCATCATCGCCAATCCGGTGCGCTACTATTACATGAAGTCGCGCGGGGCGATCACCGACGGCTGGCGCTCGAACCTGGCGTTCATCATGAGCAAAATGCGCGACCGGGGCACGATCACCGAAGAGGAATATCAGACGGCGCTGGACAACAATTTTGAGGTCGCATTTCCCGAGTGATTCCGCCTTCCCATGGTTTTTTCTTTTCTTCCGAAAGCGGATAAGTTAGAATAATCATTTGAGAAAAATGGGGTGCCAGCTTGACAGAAACAAGGGAACTCCATTATCTGGTACTAACGCAGAAAAGGAGCGGATCATGAGAGCGAGAATGACTTGGCTTGCGCTCATTGCGGCGCTCATCGCCCTGGCCGCTTGTTCCGGCGAGGCGAAGGTTATCGGCGACGTGAGTCAGAACAACGGCGCCATTCAGAAGGTGAAACTCGGCACTTTGCACATAACCTTCACCCGTTACCTCGATTCGATCATCCAACTCGAACTGCCGTTCAACAATCGTCTGAATACGACGCCGAAGGAAGGGTACGTGGCGCTGGTGTCGCGCACCGAATTCGGCAAGTACTATATTCTGGTACGTGAAGGTTTATATACGGATGTAATCAACAGCCTTCGCAAAGATGACAAAATTCGTGTGGTCGGCCGCGTGGGTACGGCGAAACTCCCGACGGACGAAGTGCCCAGAGCGGCGCTTTACGTGGATCGATAACGCGAGAGCAGAACCGACAGGGAACTGTAATCGGAACAACAGAAAGTAGACCTCCCCATGAACAACCGATTTGTGAAACTCAAACCGGGCCGCGAGAAGTCGGTCCACAACCGCCACCCATGGATTTTCTCCGGCGCGGTCGCCGACGAACCGGACGATCTGCCGCCGGGCAGCGTGATTGACGTACTGGACAACCGGGGCGAATTTCTCGGTCGCGGCGCCTACAATCCGCAAAGCCAGATTCGCGTGCGGCTGTTCACGCTGCGACCCGAGGCGATCGACAAGGCGTGGTTCGTGCGCAAGATCGCCGAGGCGGAGCGCTGGCGGTTGCCGCTGCTGCCGCCGGACACCGACGCCTATCGCGTCTTCCACGGCGAGGGCGACGGCATTCCGGGCCTGGTGATCGATCGCTACGGCGCCGGGCTGGTGGTGGCGCTGACCACGGCGGGCACCGACGCGCAACGCGACACGATCGCCGCGGCGGTCGTCGAGGCGCTGCAACCGCTGTGGGTGCTCGAGCGCAGCGTCGGCGGTTATCGGCGCGACGAGGGTCTGAGCGATCACGTCGCGGTGCTTTACGGCGAACCGCCCGCCGAGCGGGTGCAGATTCGCGAAAACGGTTTGTTCTTCTGAGTCGACGTGCACGGCGGACAGAAGACGGGCTTTTTCCTTGACCAGCGCGGGTCGCGCGGCGAGGTGCGCAAGGCGGCGGCCGATCGCCTGGTGCTCAACGCCTTCGGCTACAGCGGCGCCTTTTCGGTGTACGCGCTGGCCGGCGGGGCGCGCAAGGCCGTGACGGTCGACGCCAGCGAGGACGCGCTGCGGCTGGCCGCGGAAAACCATGCGCTCAACGGCCAACAGGTGCCGGCGGAGGATTTGGTGCGCGCCGACGTGTTCCAGTATTTGCGCGAGGACGACACGCCCTTCGATCTGATCGTGCTGGACCCGCCGGCCTTCGCCAAGAGCAAGGCGTCGATCAACCGTGCCGCGCGCGCCTACAAGGACATCAACATGATGGCCTTCAAGCGCCTGACGCCCGGCGGCATGTTGTGGACGTTCTCGTGCTCGGGCCACATCGCGCTGGGCCTGCATCGCAAGATCCTTTACGCGGCGGCGCTGGACGCCCATCGCGACGTGCAGATACTGCAGATCATCGGTCACGGCCACGATCACCCGATCAACGTGTACCATCCGGAAGGGGAATACCTGACCGGATTCGTTTGCCGGGTTAACGAATAGACGGAGCGAAACATGAAAAAGGTCGAAATGGTTCGCTGCTTTGTGACCAGCCCCAATCCGGACGATCGCAATCCGGAAAAAACCAACAGCCAGGTGCGCTATATTCCCGGCGACATCTTCCGGCTGTGGCGCTACCTGATGGAAGAGGTCAAGGGCTTCGCCCTGGACGACGAGCAGGTGTCCTTCTGGGTCGACGAGGAAATGTACAGCAAGGAAAACTCCACCTACGGCGACCACCAGAAGGAAAAAGTGGTCGAGGTGAGCTTCCTGTACTTCCGTGACAGCGAAGTCGGCCGGCCGGTGATCCGCTATTTCCCGCTGGAGCACCTGGAAGGCATTTTGAACTTCTTTTTGAAAAACTTTTCGGACAAGTACATCCAGGGCGGCATGCGCAAGGTGCCCGGCTACTTCATTTCGAAGAAGGCCGACTAAGGCAGTAGCGGGGTTAGCAACCCGCCGACCTGGGGATCGTCGCGCAAGGCGGCGGCGACGCGTGAAGCCTGCGGAGTCAGGCCGGCGCCGAGCCGCCGCAATCCTTCCAACCGCAAGGCGTCGTCGCGCTCGTCGAGGGTGACGTGCGCGTACGCCGTGCGCGCCGCGGCGAAATTCCCGCCCGCCAGCAGAATATCGCCCAGCGTCAGCCATTGCCGGCGGCGTAGCGTGGGCGCCGACACGGTGTCCAACGCCAGCCGCGCGGCGTGCTCGGCCGCTTGCAGATCCGCCGCGTCGCTCGTTTCGCGGTAAGCGTCGAAATAAAAATCGCGCGCCAGCAACAACGCGCGCTCGCGCACCCGCGCCGCCCCGCCGATCGTGCGCGGCAGCCCGTACGCCCAGGCCGCGCTGTCGCCCGCCGCGCCGCGCTTGCGTCCCCACTCGCTATCGGGCGCGAACAACTCGTGCAGCGTCAGCGCCAGTTCCGCCGCCGCGCGCTGTCGCCCGCCGCGCAACTCGACAAGCACCAGCCGCCACGCCGCTTCGGGCGCGAAGGGCGACGTCGGGTAACGCCCCAACAACGCGCGCAACAACTCGACGGCCTGCGCGTCGCGTCCCCGGCCAAGCAAGCGCGCCGCGGCATTGAACAACAACCGGTCGGCCAACGGTTGCGCGACGGGCACGAGTTCGTCCATCGCCCGCCACAGCGCTTGGGGCTCGCGATCGCCCGCCGATGCGGCCAGCGCCTCGGCCGCCAGGTGCAAACGCGAACGCACGAGCAGATCGAAATCCAGGCGCGCACCGGCCGACGCGAGCAGCGTGCGAAGCATCGATAAACGCTCGGCGAGCGAACGTTCGCTCATTTCGTCGCGCAGCAATTCGGTTTCCAACGCGAAGAGCGACGGCGGCGCGCCGGCGGAAAATTCGCGGGCGGACGACAACCGGCGACGCTGCCAGGCGCGCGCGCAAAAACGCGCCTGCTCGGCCAACTCGCGATCGGCCGCGCCGGCGGCCACGGCGTTCATGGCCGCGATCGCCGCATCCACGCGCCGTTGCAGCAAGGCCAGGCGCGCCTCGATCATCAACAGCGGATCGACCTCGCCCGCGCCGCGCCGGCTCATGATTTCGGCGAGCCGCGTTTCGGCGGTGAATACGTCGATGCGCCAGTTGCCGAAGAGCACCGCGTCCTTTTCCTGCGCCAGCAACGTCAGCAACTCGGCACGCGCGCGCGCCCAATCGTCGGCGTAGGCGGCCGCCGCGCCCGCGGCCAACGGGTGACGCCGCACCGCCGCGGGCAGGCCCAACGGTTCGTGAAACAACACGCCGGCGTCCGGATCGTCGAAGCACGCCTCGCCGCGCGGATGCGACACCCAGACGGTCAGCAGCGGACGCTCTCCGCCGGCGACGGTCGCGACGACCTCCACGGTCGCCTGCCCGCCGCGCAGGGGCGGCAGCGGACCGGCGGCGAGAAAGCGTTCGACCTGCGCGTCGAGCGTCTCGTCGGGCAGACGCGCGCCGCGTTCAAGCACCTCGGCGGAGGTGCGGCCGATGCGGCCCGGATGCGTGGTCAGGCGCACGGTGGCGGCGAAACGCCGATCGCGCGCGTCGCCGGCCTGCGCGGCGTCGGTCAGCAGCAGCGACAATCCGTCGAGCAGCGTGGCGAAGGATTCGACCGCGAAGCGCGGACACTCGCCGTAGACCGGCGGCGCGAAGGGCGGAATGTCGACCGTCAACGGCGCGGCGGGCGGCAGGTCGAGCACGCGCTCTTGCCCGTCGGCGTCGATCAGGCGCGCGCGGTTTTCGTCGAGCGGAAACACGTCGAACAGGGTTTGCCCGCCGATCGTCAGGCGATAGCCTTCGCCGTCGGCCGGGCGCAGGTCGAGCCGGTCCTGCCCCCAAACGAAGCCGGGAAAAACCAGAACGATCAACAGGAGGAAAATTGCGCGCCGCATGTCAGGCATGATGCCCAATGCGCCGCCGTCAATCAAGAACGAACGAGGAAAAACCGCGTGAAAAAACACGGCTTATCGTTCGAAAAAAAAGTGCCGAAACCGCTTGCGTTGCGCTCTTGCAATGGCCATTTCCATGGTATATATGTATCATTCCTTTTTTTCCGGCGGAGGATTAAAAGTTGGCAAACACGGTAGCCGATCCCGTTGAAAAAAGCGGCGCGGAAGCGATCGGCAACGAAGAACCAACCATTCTCGAAGCACTGGAAAAAGCGGCGTCGGCCGTCGGGGTGGAAATCCGCTACGACAAGCTGGCCACCGGCGACGTGAAGACGACCAGCGGCGCCTGCCGGATTCGTGGGGTGGATACGATCATCATCGACCGGCGATTGGGCCCGAAAGAGAAGACAGCGGCATTAGCCAAGGAACTGAGCCGATATAACTTTGACAATATCTATCTGCCGCCAGCAGCACGCGAGCTTCTGGAAGCATCCATCCCAAAAAGTGGGGGAGGAAAAAAATGAGGAAACGCGATCTGGAAGAGATCAAGAAGAAATTGATCGCCGACCGCGACCGCATTATTGCCAATGCGAACAAGACCTACGAGAACATCACCAATCCGAATCTGGACGATCTGAACGACGAAGGCGACATCGCCAGCTCCGAAGCGGATCAGACGCTCAACCTGCGGCTGCGCGACCGCGAGGCCATGCTGCTGAGCAAGATCGAAAAGACCCTCGCGAAAATCGACGAAGGCTCGTTCGGCATCTGTGAAAATTGCGGTTCGGAAATCCGCACGCAACGCCTGAAGGCGCGACCGGTCGCCAAGCTGTGCATCCGTTGCAAGGAAGAACAGGAAAAGATCGAGAAGGGGTTCGCAGACTGACCGAGCCGCACACCGATCCAGCCGGTTCGTTTTCCGCAACTCGATCCACACCCGGATTCGACAATAAGCAAATCAAACGGCGGGTGCCGCCTCATCGGCACCCGCGTTTTTATATCGGCATGCTGGCGCTGACGACCTTCACCACGTTCCTTTCCGGACTGGTGCTGGCCGATCCCGAACTGCCCGGACACTGGCAGGTGTTCGAAGCGCTGACCTTCCCCGCCGCGCTGCTCGCCATTTTGATGGCCCACGAGCTCGGCCATTTTCTCGCCTGTCGCCGGCACGGGCTGGACGCCACGCTGCCGCTGTTCATTCCCGCCCCGCCCTTTCCCATCGGGCTGGGCACCTTCGGCGCGTTCATCCGCATCCGCGAGCCGATCCGCTTCCGGCATCAACTGCTGGACGTGGGCGCGGCCGGGCCGCTGGCGGGAATGCTCATGGCGCTGCCGCTGACGATCGTCGGGCTGCACCTGTCGACCGTCGCGCCGGTGCCCACCGACGGACTGGGCCTGCAGTTCGGCGAATCGCTGTTGTTCACCGCGTTGCGCGAATGGGTCATCGGCCCGCTGCCGATCGGCTACGACGTGTTTCTGCATCCGATCGGCATGGCCGGTTGGATCGGCTTGTTCGTCACGTCGCTCAACCTGATCATGGCCGGGCAACTGGACGGCGGACACGTGTTTTACGCGCTGTTCGGCCCGTTGCACCGCGTCGTGTCGCGCACGTTTTTTCTCGCCCTGGTGTTCTGGGGCGTGCTCGGCGATCTGCAGTACAAAACCTGGTTGCAGATCCCGCTGATCGTCGCGATTTGCGTTTGGGCAATCGTCTTGAGTTTCCGGCCGGTCCGCCGTAAACTGGAGAGAAATATTTTTCTCGGTCTGTTGCTGGCGCAGATTGCGATGCAGATGATTTTCGAAATCGAATCGGCCAGCACCGTGTGGGTGGTCTGGGGTTTGCTGGTGTATATCTTCGGGTTGGACCATCCGCCGGTGAGCGATATCGGCAGTCCGATGAATTGGCGACGATGGCTGGCGGGGCTGGCGTGTTTGGTTATTTTTGTGTTGACCTTTTTGCCCCTGCCGGTCAAAGTCATTTGAACCCTGAATGCAGGAGGTGGTGTTCATGCCCAAAACAGCGCGCAGCATTGTGGTCAATGCGCCGATCGACAAATGCTACGAGATCATCAAAGACGTACGCAGCCAACCCGAGTTCCTCGACGAACTCAAGAGCGTGCGCATCCTCGAGGAAAAACCCGACAAGGTCCGCGTCGAATTCACCGTCAAGGTGATCAAGGAAATCAGCTACACGCTGGACCTGTGGGGCGAGGACGGCAAGTACTGGAAGTGGAAGCTGGTCAAAGGCTTCTTCAAGAAGAACGACGGGCAATGGGTGCTGAAGGATCTGGGCAACGGCACCACCGAAGTGACCTATGAAATCGACATCGAGTTCGGCCTGTTGGTGCCCGGCAGCGTGGTCAAGATGCTGCAGGACGTCAACCTGCCGAAGATGCTCAACGTCTATAAGAAACGCATCGAATCGAAATAACCCGTTGGCGCCGGCCGTTTGCGCCGCGCCGCACAGGATGAATGACGCCCCATGGAAGAGCGGATACTCAGGAACATCCAGAAATTCGCCAAGCGGATCAAACGCGATAAGTTCGCGAAGGTCTACGCGCCGCTCGCCGACAGCTACCGGCGCGTCGGTCTATTCGAGGACGGCATCGAAACCTGCCGGCTCGGGCTGGAAATTTTTCCGCGCTACCTCGCCTGCCGTGAAGTGCTGGGCAAGGTGTACCTGCGCCAGGGCAAGCTCAGCGACGCCCGGCGCGAGCTGGAGCAGGTGGCCCAGGTGATCACCGACAACCTCGAGTTGTCCAAGGCGCTGGCCAAGGTGTACGCCAAGGTCGGCGAACACGACAAGGCCGAGGAACTGCTTGCGTGGATCATCGCCAAAGATCCGCTGGACTTCGAGATGCGCAACATCGGCACGCAACTGCACCGCGAAGCCGAACGGGCGCAGGCGCGCGAACAGGGCGCGGACCCGGAGGAGCTCGACCTGTACGATCTGGCCGGGCGCATCGACGCGGTGGTGAACATCGAGGACATCGTCGCCGGCGACTCGACGAACGCGTACGACCGTCAGCGCATCGCCAAAGCCACCGACGACACGCTCGACGGGCTGGAGAATCTCGAAGAGCTGATCGACGCCGAGGCCGACAAAATCGTCGACGCGAACGACGAGAACGCGCCGCGCGAATTGACCGACGAGGAAAAGGCCTCGCGTAAACGCCGGCGCGAGATGCTCAACATCGGCATCGAGGAGCTCAACGCCGCGGCGGTGATCGCGCGCGTCGAGTTGGAAATCAGTCTGCTGGATGAAGCGTCGATCCTTTGCACCAAGCTGCTCAAGAAGGAACCCGACGACGATGAGCTTAAAGTTCTGGCCGACAAATTCACCCAACGCCTCGAAAACAAAGAGGCGGAGCTGGATCGGCTCGAAGGGATGCATCTCGGTCGGGGCCTGTAGGCGCTCGGGCGCCGCTTGCGTCGCACCGCGGCCGCGTCGTTTGCCGGCGCGCGTCGTCTCTTTTTTTCTCTGCCTGACGATCGCCCTGCTCGCCGCCTGCGACGGCCATAACGCCCGCCGGCCGGGCGTGCTGCGCATCGGCCTGGAAGGCAACCCGACCAACCTCGACCCGCGTCTGGCCACCGACGCCTATTCCACGCGCATCGTACCGCTCGTCTACGAAGGGCTGCTGCGTCAGCGGCGCGACGGCGGCGTCGAACCGGCGCTGGCCGAAAGTTACAGTCAACCAGACGAGCGCACCTATCGTTTCGTGCTGCGCGAAAACGTGCGCTGGCACGACGGCCAACCGCTGCGCAGCGCGGACGTGGCCGCGACGTTCCGTTATCTCGCCGACCCGGCCAACGGTTGTCCGAGTCAGGACACGTATCAGCGCATCGCGGAAATCCGCACGCCCGACGAGCGCACCGTCGAACTGGTGCTCGCCGAGCCCTTTGCGCCGTTCCTGGACAAGATGGTCCGGCCGTTGGTGCCCGCGCACCGGCAGGATCCGGCGGCGCTGGAGGCCGAGCCGGTCGGCACCGGTCCTTATCGCCTGGCCTCGTTCGAGCGCGGGCGGATGATCACGCTGACGGCCAATCCCGATTACTGGCGCGGCGCGCCGGCGATCGCGACGCTGGAGTTCGTCGTGCTGGCCAACGACACCAGCCGGCTGCTGCGGTTGAAAAAGGGCGATATCGACCTGGTGCAAAACGCCGTGCCGCCCTACGCCGTGCGGTTTTTCGAAGAGATGGACGGCTACGTCGTGCGGCGCGAAACGGGCATCAACTACAGCTACCTCGGCTTCAACCTGACCGATAAAAAAGGGCTCGTCTCCGACGTGCGCGTGCGTCGCGCCATCGCCCACGCCATCGACCGCGAGCGGATCATCAAGGCGTTGCTGTTCGGCATGGCGCGCCCGGCGACCGGGTTGATCTCGCCGGACAACTGGGCCTACGCCGCCGACGTGCCGACCTACGCGTACGATCCGGCGCGCGCCAAGGCGTTGCTCGACGAAGCCGGTTTCCCCGATCCCGACGGCGACGGGCCGCTGCCGCGCTTCACGCTGTCGTACAAAACCAGCACCAACAAGCTGCGCATGCGCATCGCCGAGGTCATGGCCGAGCAACTGGCGCAGGTGGGCGTCGCGCTGGAACGGCGTAGCCTGGAATGGGGCACGTTTTTTCAGGACGTGAAAAGCGGCAACTTTCAGACCTTCACACTGACCTGGGTCGGGGTGACCGATCCGGATCATTACTTTTACGTCTTCCACTCCTCGATGCAGCCGCCGCACGGAGCCAACCGCGGGCGGTACGTGAACGCGCAGGTCGACCAATGGCTGGAGGAATCGCGGCTGGCGCTCGACCCGGCGCGGCGACGCGAGCTGTTCGTCGCCGTGCAGCGCAAGCTGGCGGAGGATTGCGTGTACGTCTCGCTGTGGTGGGCCGACAACGTGGTCGTGCACACCGCGCGCCTGCGGGGCTTCGAGATCATGCCGGGCGGCGATTATTCCTCGCTGGCGAAAGCGACGCTGAGTCCATGAAGCGCCGGCGCGCCATCGCGTTGCTGCTCGCCGTGTGCGCCCTGGTCGTGCTCGTCTACGCCTGGCAGATCGAACCGCGCCGCTTGACGATCACCAAAATCGCGATGCCCGCACCGCTGGCCGAGGCGCTGGCCGGCGAGCGCGTGGTGTACGTCGCCGACCTGCACGTCACGCCGCGCTGGCCGATCCGCAAGCGTTTTCTGGCGACGCTGCGCACGCTGGATCCGGACTACCTGATCATCGGCGGCGACCTGGTCTGGTACGAAGGGAACGTGGACGCGAGCGTCGATCTTCTCAAGCAACTGCCCGCGCGCAAGGGCGCCTACGCGGTGCTCGGCGACGCCGACTATCAGGGGAAAATCCGCAATTGCGCTTTTTGCCACGTGCCGGGCAAACGCGAACTGCGCACCGATCTGCCGGTCACCTTTTTACGCAACGAGGCCGTGACGCTCGCCGCGGGCGCGGTGGAACTGGTCGGGCTGGACGCCGACAAACGCCACGAATGGAAACCGACCTGCGAGAAATTTCTGCCGGCCGACAAACCCTCGCTCGTGCTGACGCACTACCCCGAAGCGCTGCGCCTGATCGCCCCGCGCGGCGCGGACCTCGTGCTGGGCGCGGACACCCACGGCGGTCAGATCCTCGCCCCGCGCGGCCTGTTCCGCTGGGTCTTCAACTCCGACCGCGCGCAGTATCTGTACGGCTGGTTCGACGACGGCGGCACGCGCATGTTCGTCACGCGCGGCATCGGCGAGAGCATCCTGCCCCTGCGCCTGGGCCGGCCGCCGGAAATCGTATTGTTGGAGGGCGAACGATGAAACGACTCGCGCTCTTCCTGCTGCCGTTGATCCTCCTGGCCGCCTGCTCGCCCGAGCCGGTGCGCATGATAAACGACTTTGAAACCGAATCGGACCTTGACCGTCTGACCTGGCGGTGTCCATACTGGATCGAGCGGACGGACGAATTTATCGCCGTCGGTCAATACGGATTGATGGTCGAGATGCCGGCCGGGATCTACCCGACTTTGGAGCTTTGGAACATTCCGGAGAATTGGAGCCGCTATGCGCGGTTCGAGTTCGACGTGTGGGGACCCGGTCTGGCGGGCAGGGAACTGTTCGTGCGCATCGACGACCAGGGCTCCTCGGAGCGGTTCATCGACCGCTTCGAGGCGATCGTGGAGCTGACCGGCGAGCGGCAACATGTGCAACTTCCACTGACGCGGGTACACAACGGCAACGGCGGACGACCGTTGGATCTCTCCCGGATGGAACGGGTGCTGTTCTACTTCAAATCCGCCGACGAACGAATTACGTTGTATCTTGACGGAGTGCGGCTGACGCGATGAGCCAGGCGAAAAACGGCTATGTGAACGCCCTGACGATCGATGTGGAGGACTACTTCCACGTCGGCAATTTCTCGCCGTACATCAAGGTCGAGCAGTGGGACAACCTCGAAGAGGTGGCGCCGCAGGCCACCTACCGCATTTTGCGCCTGCTGGAAGAAAACGGTGTGCGCGCGACCTTCTTCACCCTCGGCTGGCTGGCCAAACGGCATCCGCGCCTGGTGCGCGCCATTCACGCCAGCGGACACGAGGTCGCCTGCCACGGGTATTTCCACGAGCCGCTGACCAAACTGCACCCCGACGAATTCCGCGCCGACATCCGCGCCGCCAAGCGGCTGCTGGAGGACACCGTCGGCACCAGCGTGCGCGGTTTCCGCGCGCCGAGTTTCTCGATCAACGAATCGAACCTGTGGACCTTCGACGTGCTGATCGAGGAAGGCTTTGAATACGACTCCAGCCTCTACCCCGGCCGGCTGGTGCCCTTCGGCTTCGCCGGCGCCTTCCGGCATCCGCACAACGTCGATCGCGGGACCGGCGGCCTGATCAAGGAACTGCCGATGGCCACGCTCAAGATGTTCGGCGTCAAGCTGCCCTTCGCCGGCGGCGGGCATTTCCGACTGTATCCGTACTGGATGATCCGACGCGGCATCCGGCGCATCAACCAAAACGAGCGCGCGCCGGTGGTCGTGTACTTCCACCCGTGGGAGATCGTGCCCAGCCAGCCGCGCATCAAGGCGAGCCTCCGGGCGAGCATCAAACATTACCTCGGCCTGGGCGCGATGGAATACAAAATCACGCACCTGCTGCGGGATTTCAACTTCGTGCCGGCCGCCGAACTGCTGGATCATTTCAGATTATAAGTGACTGTCAAAAAAGCCATCCGTGGATCGCAAACAAGCGTTTTTCGGTAAAACGATTGGTCCGGACCGCACCTTGCCCCACACTGTCGCGAATCAAAAGGATGACTTCCGAATTGGGACACCCGGAGCCGATAAGCCCCGAAGGGGCGGAGGAATCTTCGCTAATTCGCATCAACGAGCTTACCTGCACCCCCTTCAGGGGTTTGCTTGAATTTGCTCCAGCTGATACCAGGGCTGACGCCCTTCGCTACTAACCTGCGCCCTGCGGGCTTGAAGAGCCGGCGCATAGATCCGTTTCAACGTTGGCTGACGAGACTGTCGATTTTCTCGTTTTGGTGTAGAGCTTGGGGAAAAATGCCCGACGCTTACGGGTCGGGCTACCCTCTATCGCCCCTGATGGGGCTGTTTGTCGCCTATCGGCGCATTTATCGACAATCTCTGAAACCCTGCGCTATTGACCTGCGTCCTGCGGGCTTGCAGAGCCGGCGCGGAAAACCATTTCAACGTTGTTCGATTTCGCCGGGTTTTCTTCTCGGGACACCCAAAATCGAAATCGCCCTCCTGTAATTTTAAGCCCTAAAATTATGTGAAAGAAGATTGTGTTGAAGTCAGGAAGCGATTGATCCGGACCGCACCTTGCCCTACACTATCGCGAATCAAAAGGATGAGCAGGTGGAAGCCGAACAACTGAACACCGAACTGAAGAAAATCGCGTTGCTGTTGCCCCTGGGGTTGCTGATCGGTTGCGCCGTGGGGCTGACGGTGACCACGCTGCAGTTGATCGAACAGGGCGATTTCCAATACGGTCTGTGGCGCACGGTGATCGGCCAGGTGACCCACACGCTCAACAGCGGCTTTTTCGTCGCCTTCAACGCGACGATCCTGCTGATGATCCTCAGCGCCCTGCAGGCCATGCTGGGCCGGCCCTTCGCGCCCAGTCTGCGCACGGCGATCGGCGTGCTGTTGTTCTTCCCGCTGTATCTGACGATGGTCTGGCTGTTCACCTACCTGACCGTCTCGGGGCAGAGCGTGGAAACGCACAAGCTGCCCGCGATCATCCGCGAGAACGCCGAATTCACCATCTATCTCGACCGCTACTTCTGGTCGCGGCTGGATCTGTTCGCGGTGGCCAAGACCTTCGCCAACCGCTTCTGGTGGATGGTCGCGGGGATCCTGATGGCCTCGATCTTCGGCGTCTGGTTCAACCATCTGTGCGCCGCGCTGGGCAAACTGGTGCGCCGGTCGAAAGCCTCCGCCCCGGCGCCGTTGGGCAAATGGGCCGCGCGTTTGCTGATTCCCCTCTCGGTGATCGTGGTCGCGATGATCGTGCTGAACATGACCAACAAGGCGCTGGCGCTGACCGGCCGCGACATGCGCCGCAACGTGATTCTGATCAGCCTGGACACCCTGCGCGCCGACCGCCTGGGCTGCTACGGCTGCCAAACGGCGAAAACGCCCTTCCTCGACCTGCTGGCGAAAAACGGCGTGGTCTTCGAGGAGGCGATTTCCAATTCCAGTTGGACCCTGCCCGGCCACGGCGCGATGCTCACCGGCGTGCAGCCGACCACCCTGGGCCTGTTCAAGGTCACCGACCGGCTGGACAACCACGCCCTGACCCTCGCCGAGGTCATGCGCGAAAACGGCTTCGACACCGGGGCGGTCACCAGTTACATCCTGCTGGACAAGGTGTACGGCTTTCACCAGGGCTTCGACTATTTCGATTACGAGGACATGCAGCCGGCCGCGACGATCGTCGACAAGGCCATCGGGTTCATCGAGCCGCGGCTGGCCAAGAATTTCTTCCTCTTCCTGCACATGTACGACACGCACTGGCCCTACGAGCCCGACGAGGCGACCGCCAAGGAATTCTGGCCGGGGCAGATCGTCGCGCCGCTGCGGCAGTTGATCGCCACCACGGATTACGCGCAGTTCGCCATCAAGGTGATTCGCGGCGAGGACATGCTCAACGATTTCTGCCTGGCGATGTACGATGGCGAGATCGCGCAGGTCGATCGCGAGCTGGGGCGGCTATTCAAATTTTTGTACGAGAAAAAGGCGATCGACAACACGTTGCTGATCGTCACCAGCGACCATGGCGAGGAGTTCCGCGACCACGGCTATTTCGGCCACGGCCTGACGCTGTACGACGAAGTGCTGCACGTGCCGCTGATCATGCGCTTCCCGATGATGCTGCCCGAGGGCGTGCGCGTACAAGGACAAGTACAGTCGCTCGATCTGTTCCCCACCATCTTGGGGTTGGTCGGTTTGGAGGCGACGAAATACAACCTGCCCGGGCGCGATCTGCTGGGGATGATCCACGCCGGCGCGGCCGATCCGCTGTCGATGATCGCGGAAACCAGCATGAGCGGCGAACCGCGCTACGCCTTGCGCAACGGCGATTATAAGCTGGTCACGCCCTACGAGCTGGACTTCGGCGCTAACCTGAAAATCGACAAACCCGAGGAGGTTTTCGATCTGCGCGTCGATCCGCTCGAACGCAACAACCTGGCCCAGTCGCATCCGAAAATGGCCGAAATCCTGCGGCGCGAAATGGCCGAGCAGATGGAGGCGATCCGCCAACGCACGGCGGCCGGCAAGACCTTCTCGCGCTCCGAGCAATTGTCGGCACAGGAGATCGAGCGCCTGCGCAGCTTAGGTTATTTGTAACTCCAAATCGGCGCCCTGTTTCTTTCACGCTGCCTCCACGCAAACGGCCCGCATGACGAAATTAAGATTATTTCTACTGTATAATACTATACCACTCACCCAAACGCGGCCGAGATCGTTTCCCCGGCGCCGCATGCCGCCGCCCGGATCATCCATCAAATTAACCAACCCCGCCGAGCGAACCCGCAAGATTTTTTTACTCTCCAAAAGAAAAGAGAAAATGGAGAGGTAATTTCTTAAGTTTCTCTTCTATCTATTTGTTTTTTATCGGTTTTGACGCAGCACAGCATGGTTTTAACGAAAAAAGCAACCAATTCAACAACTTATGCCCATAAAATCAGAAATCGAGTGCAAAATCAGATGGTTTGATCAAGTATGTCCGACGTGAAAAAAATCATTTTCCGCTTGACCGTCCCTAGGTCGTGTGCTATTGGCATAGAAGATTTTGGCTCAAAGGCAGAGCCAGAGAGGTTGTTCGTTTACAATTTCACTGTTTCCTTAAAAACCTAATACACCCTAAACGGAGGAGAAAGAACATGACCAATAAACTGATGCTTCTGACCATCATTTTTGCTTTGGTCCTGAGCCTGGGCGTGGTTATCGCGTGTGGCGATGATGACGACGACGACGATGATGATGATGACGACGACGACGACGACGATGATGACGACGTGGTCACCTGTGAAACCGCCTGGACGTTCTTTGATGACTGCGGCTGGTACCTGGAAGATGAAGACGGCAACGCCATCGACGTCGCCGACCTGATCGCCTGGTGCGAAGCTGGCGAAGCCTTCTACGGCGACACCGGCTATGACTGCCTCGTGAACAACATTGGCAATTGCGACGACGCCGCTACCTGCATCGAAGACGCTTTGATGTAATTGGCGCTAACGCAATAATTGCGTAATAAAAACCCCCGGGCCGCAAGGCTCGGGGGTTTTTTCATTGCTGCACCCGCCGTCGGAACATGGTATCCTGACCGGCAAGCAGGAGGAAAAACCATGGGCCCCGACGACGATCATCGCAGTTGGAGCGACGACGACCGCCCCTCGTGGCGGGAACTCGACAAGCGGCGCGACCGGTCGAACTATCGCCGCGAGGAAAAACCGGCCTTCACCGGCACCAAAAAGCAGCAGGCCTATGCCAAGCAGGTCGCGTTGCGCGAGGCCGACAAGCTCTTCGCCAAAAAGACCGACGCCCAACAGGTCGCCGCGCTCGAAGAACTGGAGCAGGCCAAGGGAACGGACCGCTTCGACGAGCTGGCCGGGCAGTTTCTCGAAAAATTCGGCGTCACCGACGATTGGCACGTGCAACTGCTGCTGTGCGAGGCCGGGCCCTCGAAAATCGCCGTGCCGGCCATCGAGGCCCTGGTCGCCGGGATCGCCGAACGCACGCCCGGCGAGGTGCGGGCGATCAAAAGCCGGTTGCGCATCGCCGCGATGACCGGTAAAACAAAGACCAAGATGGCGGCCAAAACCGCCTTGGAATCGATCGAATAATCCCACGCAGGAATCAATAGCTGAGGAGAGGCTCATGAGCGAACCCGTGGTCATCGTCCGCGACGAAGGCAGCGCGCGCATCGTCACGCTCAATCGCGCCGACAAGCGCAACGCGATGAATATGGAAATGCTGGCGCAACTCGAAGAAATCATGAAGGAAATCGTCGAAAAGGATTCCGTGCGCACGGTGATCCTCAACGGCGCGGGTCCGGCTTTCAGCGCCGGCATCGACTTTTTCGCCCTCGCCGGAGCCGACATGAGCGGCACCGGCAAGTTCCGCGCTCTGGTCCAGCGGCTGCAGAACGTCACCCACCAGCTCGCCCGGCTGGAAAAGCCGGTCATCGCCGTGCTGCACGGCTACTGCATCGGCATGGCCCTGGAATTCGCCCTGGCGTGCGATTTCCGCGTCGCCGAGACCGGCACCCGCATCAACATCGAGGAAGTGCGCCTGGGCCTGATTCCGGACGTCGGCGGCAGTACGCGCCTGGTGCGCACCGTCGGCCTGCCGCGGGCCAAGGAACTGATCATGACCGGCAAGACCATCACCCCGGAAACGGCCGAGAAATGGGGCCTGGTCAACGAGGTCGTGCCCGCCGGCGAAGGAATGGCCGCCGCCATGCGCTGGCACGAGGAGTTGGGCAAGGGCGCGCCCCTGGCGGTCGGCGTGGCCAAAGTGGTGCTCGACCATGCCTACGAACTGGATCTGCAATCGTCGATGAAATTCGAGGCCGTGGCGCAATCGTTGCTGGTCAGGTCCAAGGACTTCCAGGAGGGCGTCGCCTCGCGCATCGAAAAGCGCGCGCCTGTCTGGAAAGGCGAGTGATTTTCATAAGATAAGCGAAAGCGGCGGAACGGTGACGGGAACGCTCCGCCGCACAAAATTGTTATGTTTTAACCTGGTGGGCAAAAACCAGAAATATAAAAACTCTTGACAAACTTACATCATATTTTTAGAATTTACACATAATGTTCCCCAGAGTTAAATTTAACTTCTGGGATTTATTCGGAAGCAAAAGGGGGAGCCAAGGCTTCCCCTTTTGTTATATCTACTCAATTACTATATTGGAATAACAAATGGATAGAATTGCAATTTTTATCGATGGTGGATATTTAAATAAAATTTTGAAAAACGAGTTTAATTCTGCTGATATTGATTATGGTAAGCTAGCTGCTACAGTTGCACATGGAAAAGAAATTCTAAGAACCTATTATTATAATTGCCCTCCATATCAAGGACCGAGACCAACGCCAAATCAGAAAAAACTGAGAGATTCCGCAACTACATTTTTCACCTCCCTGTCAAGATTGCCAAGATTTGAAGTCAGATTAGGAAAATTGGCATATCGAGGCATGAACGATAAAGGGAGGCCTATTTTTCAACAAAAACGAGTTGACATCATGTTTGGCGTTGATCTTGTTAGCATGGCCGCGACAAAGCAAATAAGTAATGCCGCAATCATATCCGGGGATAGTGACTTTGTTCCTGCTGTTCACGCAGCAAAAAATCATGGAGTTTTAGTTGCGTTATGGCATGGAAGTATGAGTTCCACACATCAAGAGCTTTGGGATGAATGCGATGATAGGTACCAGATTACACAGGAATTAATTGATTCAATTATATTATAACTTTTCTACGAAAAACCAATTGGCACCGTAGGCGTTCTTATAAAAATAATATACTTCCCTTTTACCGACTTAATTATTGCACGAAAACCGCGCCCTGCCGCGGTTCGCCGGCCGGCGAATCGACAAGTAGCGCCTCGGCGTAGAGGTTGTCGGCAAACGCCAGCAATAACAAGGTGTTGTCCGTCGTACTCCTCGCCAGCAGCACGTTGCGGGTCATGCGCCCGGCAAAATGCTCCGCACCGCAATTTATGAAAACTTCCTCTCCATTGCGCTGGGCCAGACACACCAGTTTCCGGTCGTCGAAATCCACCAACAGCGCCGCGCCGTCCAGATCGTAAGGCGACAGGCCGACGCACCGGTTGCTCAGCTTGCGACCGACGAAGCCGGTCACATCTTTCATCTCGGAAGAAAAATCTTCGATGGTCCCGCCTACCAGGCGATCGCCCTGCCGGACGGCCCGATAATACACGAGCGTATCATCGTCGCTCGATCGCAGGGTCACTTCCTCGTGAATCTCATACCCGGTAAAATCCAAGCTGCCGACAGTTCCATCGTCGCCGGTGACGGAAGACAAAGTCGTGCCGTAAAGCCAATGTACGGGCTCGCGTACATCCAGCAATTGGACCGAGCCATCGTCCACCCGCAACAGCCAGATGCCGTCGGCGTCCTCGGTCAACGACTGGGCGCAATAGGGCTGGTTGACTCTTCCATAGATCGGCAGGAACATCGACTGCCCGCTGACTCCCATCACGCGACCGTCCGCCGCGATCCGCCTGAACAGCATGCGATATTCCACCGTTGTCACGCCCAGGGGAAGTTTATAGGGAATGCCGGTGTTTTCCGGCAGTCCGTCGTCGGGCAACATCAGGTCCATCAACACGAACTGCCCCTGCAATTCCGTCCAATCCTGAGCAAAAACAACCGCTTCCGGATATTGCCAGACCTGAGGATTCCCGCGCCAATCGCCCCAATTCAGGCCAAAAGACGCCTCCAGCCGTTCTCCCTCCGCTAGTTGCGGCAGACGAATCGTGCCCTTTACGGTAATCGTTTCATTCTGCCATACATCCTGCGTATCGATGATAAAATCGCTTCCGTAAACGACATCCATGCCCATGCCGCCGCTGATTTCGGCGAAACCGTCGGACATTTGGAAGCTCTTCATCTTATAGGCATCTTCATCCTTCCTCGAAGAATAAAAGTCCATGCTCAGCACGACATTCCCCCTCAATCCCCAGGGGATTTCCTTATTGTTTCCAGCAAGTTGAACGGCGTTATAGTCGATTGTGACTTCGGCCCCAATCGAGTTTTGTTCCTCCAGGATCGTTTTGGACACCGTGTATTCGGCATAAACCAGATTGGGAACGCGACGCAAATCGGCCAGCAAGTAATTTTTGAATCCTTCACTATCCAAACCGGCCGAATTGAAGTCTTCGGCCACATACGGAAACACTTTTTCTTCCAAGGCTTCGGGCGTGCGGGCCAACAAGCCCTCAACGATTTCATCCACTGCGGCAGAGACCAGATCGATTGGACTTTTTTCATTATCATCGTCATCGTCACTGCCACCGTGATCATCGTCATCGTCGCCGTAGTGGTCCCATGCCTCGCCGTCCTTGCCGGGATCGCATTCACAGGCGGCCAAGCCGAAAACCAACGCGAAACAACACACAAAAACAACGAGATACAAAATTTTCATGCCGACCCTCCAATTTGCCGATCCCCTCTCCTGCGACACTCGGTCTACTGCACGGAAAACGCCCCTTCGCCCAGTTGCCCCGTAGTTTTATCCAACAGGGCCGCATAGCCCCGCGTATCGTCATCGAACGCCAGCAACAGCGTCAGACCCACCTGGGCGGCGTCGTCCGCGACCAGGACGTTGCGAACCATCCGCCCGGAAAAAGCCTCGCCGCCGCAAGTCAGGCGCACCTTTTCGCCCATGCGGGTGGTTTGACAGGCGAGTTGCTTTTCGCCGATCACAATTTTCAGCGAAGCGCCATTCAGGGCGGTTTTCGGCAGACCGACGCACCGGTTGCCCAGTTTACGGCCGACAAACCCGGTTTGTGCGCCGCTTTCGGCAGTCAAATAGTCGATAACGCCCGATAGAGAACCGTCCTGCCAAAGCGCTCGGTAGACGACCTCCCCGCCGGGCGAATCGGCCGTCAAACTGACTTCCTCGTTCAGGAACCGACCCGTCAGTTCCCAACCGCCGACCATCCCCTCGTCGCGGGATGCCGGAAAAAGACTTACGCCGTACAGTTGTTCGCCGGTGCGGCGCACATCGAGCAGTTCGAAGGGCGCGTATTGCGGATCTTCCACCCGCAACAGCCACAGGCCGTCGACATCGGCGCCAAACAGATCGCTGCAATAGCACATATTGCTGTAATTTTCGGCTGGAAACGTAAAATTATAACCTTTCAAGCCCACCCGACGACCATTTTCGTCAGTCACGACGAACCGTGTGTTGACGTTCACCGAATCGACGCCCATTGGCAACAACTTGGGAATCATATAGTTTTCCGGAGTTTCATCCACCGGCAGGGTCAGTTCGACATCGACGAACGAGCCTCGCATGTTCGATAAATCCCAATCGTACAGATAGCTCTCCGGCCGGTTCCACATCCGCGCATGGCCGCGTTGATCGCCCACATCTATGCCGAAATCGGCTGTTAGGCGTTGCCCTTCCGCCAGCAACGGCAGGTGCAGCATTCCATCCAGGGATACCATTCCGTTCGAGGGAAAATTCGTGTAATCCGGGAAAAAACCATCGGAAATGGTAATGTCGAAATCTTCGCCGCCGTACAGTTTTTCCTTGCCCGAAACGGTGACAAAGTCGTCGACCATCCAGGAATCCACATCACCGAAATGTTCTGAAACATAGAACGTCATTTCTTGATAGCCTTGAAAATAAACGGGAAATTCCGTTTCGTCATCCGGAATCTCGTTGCCGGAGTAATGAAGGCGCACGTTCACTTCCGCTTCGTAATAGTCTTTTCTGATCCCGCCATACACGCCGAAGTCGGAGATGATCCGCTCCGGCGAGGTGCGCAGTTCGGACTTCAGGGATTCGACATAACCATCCCGATCCAGGCCGGCGTGAGCGAAGTCTTCACTCAGGTTGGGATATACCTTTTGGTCGAGCGCGTCGGCGTCGCGCGCCATCAGGCCCTCGATGACCTCCTGCACCACCGCCGCAATTTCGGGATCGGCCAGCCCGCCACCGCCGCCGCCACCGCCGTAATCGTCGTCCCAATCGTCGGTGTCGTCGTCGCTTTCATCGTCGTCGTCATCCTCGCCATTGATCAGTTTGGAAAACGGATCCTGATCCAGCCCGCAGGCGCCCAGGGCAAAAACGCAAAGGATGAGGAGAAGAAAAACGGGGCTTAAACGAAAACGGAAAGGGCAATCCATGGCGCACCTCCAATGCACCAAGCCCCTCTCCTGTCGTTTCTTATAGCACGAAAAATAATTTTGGATAGCGAAAATATTTCGGCGGAAGAAAAAATTGCGAAGCGGCAACCCTGAACGGCCAACGATGTGAGGTGTTTTGTTACGGTTTGTTTTCCCTCATCTCCGCCCCTTCTCCCACGGGGAAAAGGGCGTTTTGAAAATCCGGGACATGTACTCGTTACGTGTCCCGTGATTTTCCGCTTCTTACCCTCTCCCGGGGGAGAGGGTCGGGCGCAGCCCGGCATACTGTCCCCCACAAAAGGCGAGACACCTGATAGAGTGACGTTCGGTTGAATC
>DAIMDW010000015.1:0-137270 GCA_036725605.1 bacterium | reverse complement strand
CATTCATCGAAGAAACGTTGTTGGTAATACGAAGGGGCATGATATCCTCCTTGAGTTTGACCGATTACGTTCCTTGTAACCGGTGGAAAATCTCGGCTTGCGCCGATTTTACAGAACTTAGGAACCCTCCTTTTAAAAAGTCGCGGTTGCCTACATCCCATTTATCGACAGAAATATTGTTAATCTTTATGAGAAAATGCTTTTTTTGCGGGCAGATACAAAGAAATTATTCATTTTCGGGCTTGGCGGCGATATTGCCCCTAAGCTCCGGAAATAAATAATGTTTTGTGGAATACGGCGATTCCTTGAGCACGACCTGGCGGCCGATGAGCCGCTCGGCGTGAACAATGATCGGTCCTTGCAGGTTGGCGGTCATCTCCGCGGGATCGGTCCGCAGGTTGAGGACCACCAGGATCACCAACTCGTCGGCTCGTTTCACACGCAGGGACGCCAGTTCGTCGCGCTTGATTTTGATATGAAAGTCGGGAAAGAAAACCAGCGGATCGCAGATGGGCACCGCCAGTTCGCCTTCGTCCAACGATTGCAGCCACTTGAAGGGGGAATCCTTGTCGTGATCCAACATCACGAAGCGCTGCGAGTTGGGAAATCCCAACAAGCCGCCCAACAATCGGATGACACGATCCGCATCGACTTCCAACCGGCCGAAGCGAGTTGATTCCACTACGATTTTTTCGGTATTTTCGCTCACGCTTGCTCCCGACGCTCTTTACGCTTACGCAGCATTTCAATGGCGGCGCGCATTTGCTCGGTAGTCGCCATGGCCGCCATCCGGTTTTCTTCCTGAATTCGCAAGTATACTTCCTCACGATGGACCGTGACTTCAGGCGGCGCTTTGATACCGATCTTAACCTGGTTGCCGCGGATTTCCTGAATGTAAATTTTGATGTCATCGCCTATGGCGATCATCTCTCCAGACTTCCGCGTTAAAATGAGCATGTATCCTCTCCGAAAGTTGGACTACACGTTCTACCGGATTTAAACGAGAAAGTCCAGAAAGTTTTGACTCAGCACTCGACTGGACACCAACATCGCCGCTTGCAGCGCTTGCTCCTGTTGCGCAAAGCGTGTGCTGTACTCAACCGTATCCACATCTTCCACATCGGAAAGGATCGCCGTGGCCGCCTCTTCCAGCGCAGCCACATCGTCGACCGCGATGTCAATCCGATTGGACTTCGTACCGTTTTCCGCCTGCCGATTCAGGATCTGGTTCAGGGCGTCGTTGAGCAAGGGCAACTGATTGGCGATCAACGTTTGATCCCCCGAGGCGATCGCATCGCGCGTGTCGATCAAGGTCTGAATCACATCGGTGCCGCCTTGGAAAACATAATCCCCCGTCATGTTGACCGTCAGGTACTGCCCGTCGGCGATTTCCATGTCGATTTCCTCGCCGCTGAGCCCGCCCGAATAAACGCCCAGATCGTCAAACGGCTGGGTTTGCGTACTGTACCCGGAAAAAATGTAGCGATCTTCATACTTCATATTGGCGTTTCTGACGACTTCGGCAATGATTCCGTCAAGTTCGGTCGCGGCGGAGGCGTATTCGTCCGCGCCGGAGGTGCCGCCGTTGATGTCGGTGGTCAGCTCGATCGCCCGCTGCAGACGATCGACGACGTTGCCCAGCGCCAGGTCGGTCTGCTCGATGAATCCTTCCGCCTGGCTGAGGTTGCGTTCGAGTTGCGAGAGAGCGGAGAGCGTCTTTTTCACGTTCAGCGAACGGGCCGAGCCGACCGGGTCGTCGGAGGGACGGTTGATGCGCCGGCCGGTAAGCAGGGCCTCTTCCAGCTTCAGGTATTCGCTCTGATTCTGGCTGATATACCTGGTGGTATTGCCGAAGATGACGTTGTTGGTAATGCGCATCCGAACCTCCTAACTATCCCTATCGGAAACCCAACCGCAAAGTTAAGGTTTCTTTCCGCTACTCGATCGAGTTGAGCACGTCGATCATCTGACTGGCCGCGTTGAGCATCCGCGCCGCCGCCTGATAAGCCTGCTGGAAGCGGATCAAATTGGACATTTCCTCTTCGATGGCCACGCCGCTGATGCTCTCGCGCACGTTGTACAACTGCGAATTGACCGCCTCGGCGTGCGTATAGGCCAATTCGGCGTTTTGCGCCTCCGACCCGACCTTGCTGACCATCGAGCTGAAGTAATCCTGGAACGTCGCCGAACCGCCGTTCATGGTCAGTTCGTCGCTCAGGGCGTTGATCTGATTGGCGATCTGGTTGTCGCCCACGCTGCCGGTCAGCGAGGCGGCAATGTTGTCGGCGCTGGTTTCGATCGCCGCATCCAACTGGATGCTGCCCGCCGCACCGTCCACGGAAGCCAACGGAGCGAAGAAATTCACCCCGGTGGCGCCCGACAAATTGAAACCGGTCGTATGCAGGTTGTTGACTTCCTGGACGATGGTGTAAGCCAGTTCGTCGAGTTTGTCCCTCATTTCACCGATGTATTCGTCGCGAACGGCAATATGTCCGGCGATTTCGCCGCCGTCCATCTTGTCGGTCAGATCGAACTCCTGCCCGCCGCTGGACACCGCCACGACATTGTAATAGCCGTAGTTGGTCGCGTCGGCGCGCAACTCGAGATGGTTGACCGTTTCGGACTCGACCAGCGGCAAGCCGCCGCTGACGGTGATCGTCACCATCCCGGTTTCATCCTCGAAGTAGTTGTAATCGAGCAGCGTTGACAGTTCCTGCATCATCTGCTGGCGTTCCGAGCGATAATCGCTGGCCGTGGTCCCGGCCAATTCCGCCTGGCGAATCAGAACGTTCAATTCGGCAATCGAATCCAGCTTGGCGTTGGCGTCATCGATGATATAGGAAATTTCCATATTTGCCGCGTCCGCCAGATCCTTCAATCGGGTGTTGGCGGTGTTGAATTCATTGATCAAAATGTTGGCCGTGCCACGCAGGGATTCACGCGCCGAGCTGCTTTCCGGATTGCTCGCCAGATCGCTCCAGGCGTTCCAGAAATCGTTCATCACCGCCGACAGGCCTTCGGCGTCGTTCGACTCGTTGAAAACTTCCTGCACCTGATTCAAGCCGGTCGCTTTCACCGACAGAAATCCCAAATCCTGGTAGCTCATCGTCAAGTTGTAGGCGATGAAACGATCCTCGACGTTCTGAATCGAATCCAGTTCCACGCCCATGCCCAGCAACAAGCCGCTGTCCTCGCGCGGAATGGCGGGCGACATCACCGATTCCTGGCGCGAGTAGCCGACCGTGTTCATGTTGGCGACATTGTGGCTGACCACGCTCATCGCCGTCTGGTTCGCGTTGAGCGAAGCCACGGAAATGCGCATGATATCGAGAATGCCCATCTTACACCCTCCTGCCGGCGACCTTGATCGAATCGCGGCGCGCTTTCACCTGACCGGCCCCTTCATAGGTCGTGGGCTCCTCGATCGTGCGCTGGATCAGCCCGCGCAGCCCCTGCAGCAGGCGCAAGGACGATTCGGCCAGTTGCGAGTTGCCGTCGACCTTTTTGCGCATCTCGCCGGTCAGTCGTTTGAAGGTATCGCGCGTTTTGAGCAGGATCTGGGCCTGGGGTTCCGGCGCGAAGCGGGCCAGTTCTTTGAGCGTCGCTTTCTCGGGCTGGATGTTGAAACGCCTGATCAGCGCGACCAATAGATCCAAGCGCGCCTGTTCGAGAATCTTCAGGCGCAGTTCCAGGGTCTGCTTGGCTTTGGTGATCTTTTCCAGGGATTGGGCATCGAATTCGATAAGCGGCTTGGTCTCGGCGTTTAACAGGTCACGCAACTCCTGAAAAACGGCAAGCTCCTTTTGCAGGATCGAGATCAATTCTTGATATTGCTTGTCCATTTCGGTCACCCTTTCCTGCCTGCCCTACCCTGAACAGGCCTGTCGATGGAAAGGATGTCAGCGGTACAGGGATTCGATCAACGAGCTGGTCAGCAGGGATTCGGCCACTTGGTCGGCCGGGCGATCATACGTTCCGGCGTCCACTTCGGCCTTGATGCGCTCCACCACGTCCATCCGAACATCGGGAACGTTCTGGATCTCTTTTTCAAGCTGCTGAATGTTGAGGGCTTCTTTCGAGATCGATACTTTTTCAGCGGGAACCGGCGTCGCAGCCGTGACCGCCCCTTTCGGCGTGGCCAGCGAGTCGCGCTGAGCCTGTACGGCTTTGGGGTCTAGCTGAATAATGGGCCGGTCATTTTGGACTTTCATAAAAGTCCTCCTTCTTGGATCATCATCACGATGTCTTCATCGGCTTTTACAATCGATCTCTTTAGCCCTTTTTTGCCCGTTGACCACTTCTTTCCCCGACGCGGATCAACCGCGTCATTTGCACCGCCAACATGCTCCTTTCTACCGAATTAATCAACACTTTTCGAATCCTACTCATTTACGTTCATCGGTTCAAATCGGTAATTTTGTAATACCGAGTTAACTTCATCGGTCTGGTTGGCCCGGTAGGCTTGCGCCGCCGTTCCCACCGCATTTCGCAATTCGGGTTTGTTGCGCGTGAGCCAATCGAAGATCTGCCGGCCCAAACCGAAGTCACGCCGTTGGGACATTTGCGTGGCGACTTCCTGGTCGAACATCGATTGATAGATTTTCGCGTCGTTGCCTTCGCCGAGCAGTCCGGAGTTCATCGTCGTTTTGCGCATGGTCGAGAGCATGGTGTACAGGAAAATCTCCTCGAATCCCTCGGCCACCTCCCAATACTGTTGGGCCTGGTCCTTCCCCTCGGCCGTTTGGGCGACCGCCAGCTCGCCCTGCAGGGCGAGCGAGCGTTCCTGCGTCGGCAGGGAGCGGAAGGATTCGTTGTCGATGGCCGTTACCAGACTCACTTGCGTCTCCTACATGATCTCCAGTTGGGCCTGCAAAGCCCCGGCAGCTTTGATTGCTTGCAAAATCGCTACCAAGTCGCGCGGGGTCACGCCGATGGCGTTGAGCGCCATGACCACATCGCCGATCGAGGTCTGCGCGGGCATGACGAACAGACGCGCTTCCTCTTCCGTCGCGGCCACGCCCTTCTGCTGCCCGACGACCGTCTGGCCGCCCGACAACGCGCCGGGCTGGCTGATGACCGGCGTCGAGGTGATCTGAATGCGCAGGTTGCCGTGCGAAATGGCGACCGGATCGATGCGCACATCCGCGCCCATCACGACCGTGCCGGTGCGTTCGTTGACCACGACCTTGGCGATGCGCGAGGGCTGCACGTCCAGCGATTCGATGCGCGCCATCAGTTGCGGCACCTGGTTTTTATAGGCCTCGGGGACCTCGACCTTCACCGTGCGGCTGTCGACCGCCGTGGCCGGCTCGCCGCCCAGTTCGTCATTGATCGCCTGCGCGGTGCGGGTCGCGGTGGTGAAATCCTGCTGATCCAACGCGATGGTGACGGTCGATAAGTCTTTGATACGGAAAGGAATTTCACGCTCAACCAACGCGCCGGAGGGAATCTGCCCGACGGTCGGATGGTTCTTGGTTACGCCCTCGTCCTGGTCGCCGGCCGAAAATCCGCCGATCGACACCGGACCCTGCGCCACGGCGTATACCTGGCCGTCGGGACCCTTGAGCGGGGTCATGATCAGCATGCCGCCCTGCAGGCTTTTCGCGTCGCCGATCGAGGAGCAGGCCACGTCGAGCTTCATCCCCTGGCGGGAGAAAGCGGGCAGACTGGCCGTGACCATCACCGCGGCGACGTTGCCGCTTTTGATGTCGCGCTGGTCGACCTTCACGCCCATGGCCGTCAGCATGTTCATGATGCTCACGGTCGTCGAGCGCATCGAGTTGCCGTCGCCGGTCTTGTTCAGACCCACGACCAGGCCGTAGCCGACCAGTTGGTTGGGGCGCACGCCGCCGAACGTGGCGATGTCCTTGATCTTGGCGGCATGGACCGGGGCGGCAAAGATTGCCACCAGGAGAGCCGCCGCGATGATCCAAATTTGCCGGGTCCGCATTTTCCGCCTCCCTCGTCAGAAGGGCCACACGTTGTCGAGCACCCGCGTGAACCAGCCGGCTTTCTGCTTGTCGGCGATCACGCCGATGCCGTCGTAGGTGATGCGCGCATCGACGATCCGCGTGCTCTCGATCGTGTTTTCGTTGTCGATGTCCTCGGGCCGCACGATGCCGGTCAGCGTGATGACCTGGTCCTCGCCGTTGACCTTGATCATCCGTTTGCCGTTGACGCGCATGTTGCCGTTGGCAAAGGTCTCCACGATCGTGCAACTGATGGTCGCCACGACCTTGGTGCTGCGCGTGGTCTCGCCGTCGCCGGTAAAGCTGTTGGCGGTTTTCGCGCCGACCAGGGTGTCCAGGTTCATGTTCGGATTCGACCGCGCCAGCGACTGCTCCATGCCGAACATGCCGCTTACGCCCATGCCGATGGTGCTGTCACGGCTGGTCTTGGTGTTCGCCTTGCCGGTGGCCGAGGCGTCTTCCACGATGCTGACGGTGATGATGTCGTTGATCCGGCCGGCGCGATGGTCAGCCACCAGGTTGCGACCCATGCTGCCGGGCCACAGGCTGGCCTGCCCTTCGACCGCCGGTTGATCCTGCGGCTGATAGGGCTGGGCGAAATCCAGCGCCTGATAGCCCTGCACCGGCTGCGTCGCCGCCGGTTTGGCCGTCACGCAACCGGCCAGCAACGCCGCCAGCGCCACGATCGTCAACAAAAACCACTTGGGGTGTGACATCTTCGTCCCCCTTCTTAAAAGATGACCTGCACGGTCGTCGCGTTGACGACCCGCGCATGAATCTGTTTTTTGCTTTGCAGATTGTCGACCTTGATCACTTCGCCCACGATGCCGTCTTCGCGCGCCAACGCGTAGGTGGACACCACCAGGCCGCCACGCTCGACGATCAGCGTGACCACGTCGCCGCGCCGCACCAGGGGCGTCGGGCTGATGTTGGCCTCGGTGAGAATCTCGCCCTCGCGAATCGCCCGCGACGCCTGCGCGCCGATCAGTTGCCCGCGTTCGACGATCGCCCGCGTTTTGACCGTCGCCAGATCGACCTGCTTTTCACGTAAGTCGATCTCAGCCAGCACCACGCCCCGGACGATCTTGTGCGCGGCGACGTACACGGTTTGCATCACGTGCACCTCGACGCTGAACGAGCCCCGCGCCACCTTGCGCCCCTGGATGCGATACTCGATCTGGTAGGTGCGCCGCCCCGCCAGCGAACGATCGGCCAGGTGGATCAAATGCGCGCTGACCGGCCCGGGCTCGACGTTCAACGCCGGGTGACGGCGCACGACTTCGATCGTGTACTCGCTCTCAGCCCAGGGTGCGTTGGCGCGGATGTGCGCTTCAATCGCCTGTTCGCCGATCGCCGGATCGATCTGTTGCCCCGGTCGCCGCACGACGACCTGCGCCGGCACGCGCACTTCGCTCAAACCCGCCGTCTGCAACCGATGGTTCACATAGGCGGCCGTCAGCGTCCGTGACCGGCCGGGGTCCGGCGCCTGGCTGACGAACGTTTCCGCCCAGGCCGGCACGGCAGCCCCGCCGTCGTCGGCGCGCACCAGATCTCCCAGCACAATGCGCTCGCCCGTCACGGTTACCTCGGCCGGCACGTACCACCCGGCCCAGGCGACCGGCGACAGGGCCAGCCACAGGATGAGGTTGATCAATAGAATGCGCGTCGTTTTCATCTCATGTTACCTGGCCACCGCTCCGGCCGCCTGCAGCATCGCGTCGGCGGTGGTGATGACCTTCGAACTGATTTCATACGCCCGCTGGCCGACGATCATGTTGACCATCTCTTCGACCAGGTTGACGTTGCTCATTTCGATGAAGCCCTGCGCCAGCGTGCCGAATCCTTCGTCACCGGCGGTGCCCAGCGTGGCGTCGCCCGACGAGGAGGTCGGATACAGCAGGTTGCGGCCCATCGAGCGCAAGCCCGAAGGGTTGGTGAAGCGCGCCAACTGCACGGTGCCGATTTCCTCTTCCTCGGTCTGACCCGGCCGGATGACGCTCACCGTGCCGTCCTGCCCGATGGTGATGCTGGTCGCATCGGAAGGAATGCTCACTTCCGGCTGCACCAGATAGCCGTCCGGCGTGACGATGGCCCCGTCGGCGTTGCGGCGGAAGTTGCCGGCGCGCGTGTAGGCCAGTTCGCCGTTGGGCAACTGTACCTGGAAGAAGCCGTCGCCCTCGATGGCCACGTCCAGTTCGTTCTGCGTCTGCTGCAAATCACCCGCCTGGAAGATCGCCTGGATCTGGCTGGTGCGTACGCCCAGACCGAGCTGGATGCCGCCCGGCGACGGTTGACCCGTCGCGTTGGGCGTACCCGGCGCCCGCATGGTCTGGTACAGCAAATCCTGGAAGTCGGCCCGCGAACGCTTGAAGCCGATGGTGTTCACGTTGGCCAGGTTGTTGGAAATGACATCGATCTTGAGCTGTTGCGCCCCCATCCCAGTCGAGGCCGTCCACAGTGCACGCATCATGGCTTGCCCCCTCCTTTATCAGCTTACTTGCCAAAGACGATTGTTGGCTTGTTGGTTGACGTTATCCATCATCGAGATGATCTGCTGGTAGCTTTCGAACGCGCGACCGGCCGTGACCATCTGTCCCATTTCCCGCACAATGTTGACGTTGCTGCCCTCGAGCGCGCCCTGGACGACCCGGTGATCGTCGCTGGCCGCGATGCGCGTGGCGCGCGTGGCCTTGAACATTTTGCCGCCGACCTTCTCCATGGTTTCCGGATTCTGAATTTGCACGACCTGCAGGCGGCCGACCTCCTCGCCCTCCTGGTACACGCTGCCTTGCTCGTCGATTTCAAAGGGCAGACCGTCGCGGACCTGAATCGCGCCGCCCTCGCCCTGCACGGGAAAGCCGTTGCCGGTCATCAATTGTCCTTCCAGGTCGAACTGGAAATTGCCGGCGCGCGTGTACATCGTTCCCTTGTCGGTCTGCACGACGAAATAGCCCTCGGTCGCCAGCGCGACATCGAGCGGATTGTTAGTCTGGTGCAACTCGCCCTGCTGGAAGTTGGTGGCCGTGTACATGTAATCCGAGATGTTGCCCACATTTTTGCGATTCGAGGCAAAGCGCTCATCGTCGATCTGGGCCAGGTAGGAATCGAACATGATGCGATCCCCGCGAAAACCGGTGGTATTCACGTTGGCCAGATTGTTGGCGATGACGTCCAGGCGTCGCATTTGAAAAACGCTGCCGGCGACCGCCGACCACATTGCATTGTGCATGAACACCTCCACACCACGCACACTTTGGTTCGCAGTCCGGAGGAGCAAAGAGGGTGCCAAGAACTCAACCATTCACTTTGCTCTTATTTTTCAACAGGTTAGAAAGATCGACCCTTTTGCGGGACGGCAAAAATGATCACCCCATAACGTTTCCGGACGGGCAAGCCTTGCCTGCCTTTCCGGCTATGATCATTCCTGCCAGTCTTCAAGTTTGAATAGTTATCCAACACAAAAATTAAAAAAAGTATATTGTAAAAAAACTCGATTAAAGATATCGAATTGGAATTCCGATTACAGGGTTGTCTGCATCAGGTGGAATCGGTCAACTATATAGATTTAATATTGAAGAAAACATACAACTCAAGGAATGAGAAAGTTGTGAAATCCGGTGAGGAATTAAATCATCTGCGTACACAATGTAATTTTTATCGCACGGCGGTGGAAAATTCGCCGACCTTCTTTGTTGCGCTCAACATTGATGGGACGATCGCCCGGGTCAATACTTCTCTTTTACATGCGATCGAGTACGCCGAAGAAGAGGTTGTCGGGCGGCATTATCAAAACTTGATCTCCTCCGATCTGGCCTTCAAAGCCCAAAGCATCATGGCCGACATTATCCGGACCAAAGAGACCATCAAATACGAAACATTGCTTTACTCCAAATCGGGAAAAGCCCTGTTAATCGAATGGCACGGCTATTTTCACGAGAACGAAGCCGGCGAGGTGGACTACTTTTTCGGTCACGGTCGCGACATCTCCGAGCGTCGCTCGACCCTGGAAAAGCTCCAAGAAAGCCAACGGCGACTTTCCACGTTGCTCAGCAACCTGCCCGGCATGGCTTATCGTTGTAAAAACGACGAAAACTACACCATGGAATTCACCAGTGAGGGAAGTCTGGCATTAACCGGGTACACTCCCGAAGAATTGACCGACAACAACAGCGTGGCTTACGGAGATTTGATCCATCCGCAAGACAAGGTTTTGATTGGGAATATCGTACAGGAAGGCGTTCGGCTGCACACCGCGTTTCAAATGATCTATCGCATTCACACCAAAGACAATCAATGGAAACGGGTGTGGGAACAAGGGCGCGGCGTGTTTAACGAGCAAGAAAACCTCGTGGCGTTGGAAGGTTTCATCGCCGACATCACCGAATATTCCCGCACTGAGGAGCGCCTGGCCGCGGAAAAGGAATTGCTGGCCACGACCCTGAGTTCCATCGGCGACGGCGTGATCACCACCGATATTCACAGCCACATCACGCTGATCAATCAGGTCGCCTGCGATTTGATCGGTGTCGAGGAACACCAAGCCCTCGGGCGTCCCCTGGCGGATGTTCTTCATCTGCTGCAGCAGGAAACACGCCGGCACTTGGAAAATCCGGTTGAACGGGTCATCCGGACCGGAAAAACCTTCGAAATGAGCGATCATACGATTCTGGTAACGCAACATGGTCTGGAGCGGATGATTTCCGATTCGGCCGCTCCGATCCGCGACGCCGACGGCGAGATCATCGGCATCGTACTGGTGTTTCGCGACATCACCGAACACGTGCAAATCGAAGAGGAATTGCTGCGCGCCCAAAAGTTGGAATCCATCGGCATCCTCGCCGGGGGGATCGCGCACGATTTTAACAATATTCTCACCTCGATCCTGGGCAACGTCACGCTGGCCAAGCTGCTGGCGGAGGGAAACGATGGCGCCGAACTCAGTCTGACCGAGGCCGAGGAAGCCGCCTTGCGGGCCAAGGACCTGACGCAACAACTGCTGACCTTCTCCCTGGGCGGCATGCCCATAAAAAAGCCGGGAGCGATCAAGCAGGTGGTGGTCGATGCGGTGCGCCACTCGATGCTCGATGCCAGAACGCAGTGCGACATCCAAATTCCCGAAGATTTATGGCTGATGGAATTCGACAAGGGGCAGATCATCCAAGTACTTAAAAGCCTGCTTGCCAATGCCGATCAGGCGATGCCCCAGGGTGGTTCGATCGTCATACGCGGTGAGAATCGCCACATCACCTCGGACGATCATCTGCCGTTGCCCCTGGGCGATTACATCTGCCTTTCGATCTCCGATCAGGGACCCGGCATTCCCGAAGATCACAAGAATCGCATTTTCGATCCCTACTTCACCACCAAGCAAAAAGGCAGCGGCCTGGGTTTGGCGATCACGCACTCTATCGTTAAAAAACACGATGGTTATATTCTTGTCGATTCGGTACTCGACAAAGGCACGACGTTTCATTTATATTTCCCGGCGATCAAACAGCAATTGGAGATACAGTCATTGGGAAGCGAAAAAGAAGCGGCAACGAAAGAAAACAAACGAATTCTGCTGATGGACGACGAGGAACTGATCCTCAAAGTGACCAGAGAACTGCTGTCCCATTTCGGCTATGAAGTCACCTGCACCAAAAACGGCGAAGAGGCGATCGAGGCCTACGAACAGGCTCGCCAAAACGACCGGCCGTTCGCGGCGGTCATCATGGATCTGACCATTCCCTACGGCATGGGCGGCAAGGAAGCCATCGCCAAACTGCGCGAGCTGGATCCGAGCGTGAAGGCGATCGTCTCCAGCGGCTATTCCACCGATCCGATCATGGCCGAACCGCACCAATACGGTTTCAACGCCGTGGCGACCAAGCCTTATAAGGTGGAAGAATTGTTGGCCGTGATAAGAAACGTCACCAATTAGCGGAAAAATTCGTGCGTCTTTCTGGACAAATGCCATAAAAGTAATAAGATTAGTCAACGCTTCGATAAAAATCTGTTTTGCATCGATGCAGGATGAAAAAGTACGGATTCGTGTAGCCTGACGTCTTTCAATGATCGAGACGGAAGGCGTTTTCCATTCCTCTTTCGGCCTGGATGCCCGGATGCGTAAAAGGTGAGCGAGTGACGGAAAAACCTTCAACCGGCGCGGCAAAAAAGCAACCTTGGGTCAAGTACCAGAAACCCAATGTCGATGTCGCCCTCGCCCTGCTGCCGCCCGCGTTGTTCGGCGTTTACAACTTCGGCTGGCGCGCCCTCCTGGTGATTCTGGTCGCGCAAATTTTCGGCTTCGCCACCGAGTTCGCCTTTGTCTATCGCCAGAAAAAACCGGTCACCGCCGCCGTTTTCGTCACCTCGATGCTCTTCGCGCTGATCATGCCGCCCACAATCCCCCTGTGGATCGTCGCGGTCGGCGTCGTGTTCGCGGTGACCTTCGGCAAGATGGTCTTCGGCGGCTTCGGACAAAATCCGTTCAACCCCGCGATGACCGGCCGCGCGTTCGTGTACATCAGCTTTCCCGTAGCGATGACCGCTCGCTGGAGTCAGGCCGCCGACCTGTGGCCGCGCGGTCTGGACAACTACCTGGTCGACGCCCTGACCGGCGCCACGCCGCTGACCGCCGGGGCGCAAGGTGCTTCCGTGCCCTATTGGCAGGCGTTTTTCGGCTTCACCGGCGGCAGCATCGGTGAAACGAGCTTCCTGCTGATCGCCCTGGGCGGCGCCTACATCCTTTATAAGAAGTACGCCAACTGGCGGATCGTCGTGGCGACGGCGGGCACGGCGATCGCGTTGCAGACGATCCTCTACCTCACCGACAACTTCGGCCTGACCGACCACCACGCGGTCGATCCGCTGTATATGATTCTCACCGGCGGTTTCGGCCTGGGCGTGTTCTACATGGCGACCGACCCGGTCAGCAGCGCCTCGACCGACACCGGGCGATGGATCTACGGGGCGGTCATCGGCGTGGCGACGGTGGTCATCCGCAGCTTCGGCAACTTCCCCGAAGGATTCATGTTCGCGGTGCTGTTGGGCAACACCTTCGCGCCGATCATCGACTACACGGTGCGCGAGCGCAAAAAAGCCAAGCGCGCGGCTGCAGCGTTGCGGAAGGGGGCGACGACGTGAGCTTCACCAAGTCGCGAGCCTACTCGGTGCTGTACATGTTCGCGCTTAGTGCGCTGTTCGCCGGGTTGTTGTCGCTGGTCAAGGTCGTCACCGCCGAGCAAGTCGCCGACAACGAACGCACCGCCGCCAGTAAAAACCTGGTGCGCGTTTTCGAGCTGATGGAGATCACGCCGCAAACCACCGGCGCGCAGTTGGCCGATGCATTGACCAAAAGCGTACGTCCGCTATGGATCGTGGATAACGGCGGTCCCAAGCTCGTGGACGCCGAGCCGGACAAAACCGCGACCGTGCTTTATCGGCTGTGGCTCGCGCTGGACGATGCCGGCCGGCCGCGCGCCTTCGCTTTTCCCATCGGCGGCAAAGGCTTCTGGGGGCCGATCTTCGGTCTGATGGCCGTGGCGCCCGACGGCCTGACGATCCGCAACATCGTCTGGACCCGCCACGGCGAAACGCCCGGCCTGGGCGCGCGCATCGAGGAAGATCAATACCGCGCCAAGTTCAAGGGCAAACAGGCGGCCGACCCCGCCGTGGCGCGTTTTCGCGTGGTGCCCGAGGGCACGATGGGCGACGATCCGCACGCGGTCGACCAGATTACCGGCGCGACGCAAACGACCGTGGTGGGCATGGGCAAATTCCTCAACGACAATTTCGCGCAGTGGCACAGATATCTGCCGCTGCTGCTCGACTACCTGCGGCAACAGGGATTGACCGCGCCGCAACCGTCAACCGCCGAGGCTCCAGATGGCCAGGAGTAAAACGAAAAAAATCTTCTGGAACGCCTTCTGGGTCGACAACCCGGTCTTTCGGCAGATCCTGGGCATCTGCTCGACGCTGGCGGTGACCAACCTGGTGATCAACACGGTCATCATGGACATCGGCCTGGTCTTCACGACCGTGATGAGCGGCGTGACCGTCAGCCTGTTGCGCAACGTGACGCCGCGCCGCATCCGCATGATGGTGCAGGTGCTGATCATCGCCGCGTGGGTCATTCTCTTCGATTTGATGCTCAAGGCCTACGTGCCCGACATCAGCAAGGCCCTGGGCGCGTACGTCGGGCTGATCATCACCAACTGCATCATCATGGGCCGCGCCGAAGCATTCGCCTCGTCCAACAAGGTCTTCCCCTCGTTGATCGACGGGCTGGCCAGCGGTCTGGGCTATTCGCTGATCCTGCTGGCCATCGCCATCCCGCGCGAGATACTCGGCTTCGGCACATTGTTCAAAGACACGGCGCTGCAAATCACGCTGCTGCCCGAATCGTTCACCAAGTGGATCATCATGGTCATGGCGCCGGGCGCGTTTTTCATGCTGGCGATTCTGATCTGGGTCATTCGCGGCTGGACCGAACGCACCGGGGAGGATAAGCACTGATGGTCGAGATCAACCCCTTCGTGATTCTGTTCGCGGCGATCTTCACCAACAATATCCTGCTGTCCAATTACCTGGGCATGTGCTCGTTCCTCGCCGTCAGCCGCGAGGTCAAAGCCAGCTACGGCCTGGGCTTCGCGGTGATCTTCGTCATGACCGCGACCACGGCGCTGAACTGGCTGGTGTATTTTTACGTACTGATGCCGGCCGGGCTCGAGCATTTCTGGTACATCATTTTCATTGTGGTCATCGCCGCGTTCGTCCAACTGGTGGAAATTCTCATCGAGAAAATCAGCCCGGTGCTGTACATCAACCTCGGCATTTTCCTGCCGCTGATCACGGTCAACTGCGCCATCATGGGCGCGAGTTTGTTCATGATCATTCGCGGCTACGATTTTCTGCAAAGCGTGGCGTACGGCTTCGGCGCGGGCGTCGGGTGGGCCCTGGCCATCGTGGCCATGGCGGGCATCCGCCAGCGCATCGCGCGCTCGAACGTGCCCGCTCCGCTGGCCGGCGCGGGCATCGCGTTGATCATCGCCGGCATCATGAGCCTGGCGTTCATGGGCTTTTCCGGCATGATTCAGGTGCAATGAGATGATCGAAGTTCTCGTCAGCATGGGGGTGATCGGCGGCATCGGCGCCATCCTGGCCGTCGTGCTGGAACTGGCCGACCGCTACATCGCCAACTACGGCGAATGCAAGATCGACATCAACGACGGCACGCGCACGCTGACCGTCGAGGGCGGCGGCAGCCTGCTGGGCTCGCTGGTCGCCGAGGGCATTTTCATCCCCAGCGCCTGCGGCGGGCGCGGCTCGTGCGGCTACTGCAAGGTGAAGATCGCCGAGGGCGGCGGGCCGGTGCTACCCACCGAAACCTCCTGGCTCACGCCGCAGGAACAGAAAAACGACATGCGCCTGTCGTGCCAGGTAAAGATTCGCGAAGACTTGAAAATCCACATCCCGCCCGAGCTGTTCCTCATTAAAGAATATCGTGGCCGCGTCGCGCGCATCACCACGCTGACTCACGACATCAAGGAAGTGCGCATCAAATTGCTCGAGCCGGCGGCGATCGAATTTCAGACCGGCCAGTACATGCAACTGACCGTGCCCGAATACGGCGACGTCGAGGAATCGGTGTACCGCGCCTATTCGCTGTCGTCGCCCTCGTTCGAAAAAGACGAAGTCGAGTTCATCATCCGCCTCGTGCCCGAGGGCATTTGCACGACCTGGGTGCATCAGTTCCTCAAAGAAGGCGACGAGGTGACCGTCAACGGTCCGCACGGCGAGTTCTTCCTGCGCGACAGCGACAAGCCGGCCATCATGATCGCCGGCGGCAGCGGCCTCGCGCCGTTCAAGGGCATGCTGCGGGATCTGGCCAGGCAACACAGCACGCGCCAGGTGACGTTCTTTTTCGGCGCGGTTTCGCAGCGCGACCTGTACCACCGTGAGCTGATGGCCGAGCTTGAGAAGGAACTGCCGAATTTCAAATTCGTCCCCGCACTGTCCAAGCCGGCCGAGGAAGATCGCTGGCAGGGCGAAACCGGTTTGATCACCGACGTCGTCGGCCGCCTGGGCGAGAACATCGCCGGTTCGCAGGCGTACCTGTGCGGCTCGCCGGGGATGATCGACGCGTGCATCGCCGTGCTGACCAAAAACGGCATGCCGCAAGCGGAGATCTTTTACGATAAATTCTCCTAAGGAGAGTAGCGCCGATGAAGATGACGCCACAACTGCTCAAAGCGGCCGAGAAGATGAAGGCCGGCGACATCTCGCGCGACGGTTTTTTCGGGCGCGACGAACGCGACCTGGCCGCGATCCTCGACGAGCAACACGCCGCCTGCCTGCGCCTGGGCGTCGGCTACGAGCAAATCGCCCGCGAAATGCGCCGCATCGGCCATGCCGGCGCCGGCGGTTTCGGCGCGCCGGTTGAGGTGGACGGCAAATGGTCGGTGGTCGTCGACGAAAACCGCGGCAAGATCCCCTGCCCCTGGCCGCACCCGGGCGTTTATCAGAAAACGGTGTACACGGTGGAAAACCTGCGCACCGGTCAGTCGGTGCGCTATTCGGAACTGACGATCCACATGATTTTCACGCACGGCTTTTTCCAGGGGGAAGGCGCGCCTTTTTACAACGCGCCCGCGACGCTCATTGACGTGCTGGAGATCGCGCCGGAAGCCGAGGATTGACGCTCAGGGTTTGATCAGTTCGAACACCGCCGCGACGTGGCCGTCCACCTTCACCTTGCGCATTTCCTCGGCCAGCTTGCCGTTCTCGTCGATGACGAAGGTGCTGCGCACGATGCCCATCGACTTTTTCCCGCACATGATTTTTTCCTGGTAGACGCCGTAGAGATCGGCCACTTTTTTATCGGTGTCGGCCAGCAAGACGAACGGCAGGTCGTGCTTGTCGCGGAACTTGCGGTGGCTCGCCTCGCTGTCGGGGCTGACGCCGATGATCACCGCGTCGGCCGCGTCGAATTGCGGCGTGGCGTCGCGAAAGTCGCAGGCCTCGCGCGTGCAGCCGGAGGTGTTGTCTTTCGGATAAAAATACAGAATCACTTTCCTGCCGCGAAAGTCCGACAGTTTGACGGTGTTGCCGTCCGCGTCGGGCAAGGAAAAATCCGGCGCCTTGTTGCCGATTTTCAATTCGCTCATCGTTGCTCCTTGTTTGCCGCCAGCGACTCGCCCAGCGCCCGCGCTTGCGCCAGGGCTTCCGGTTGCGCGAGAATCGCCCGCTTCTGATCGACGTTGCGAAAAAACAGTCGGTCGGTCAAATCCTTGTGCAAGGTATCCACGAAGGTGCGGACGGTCAAGACGATTCCATCAAATAATCGATCGCCGTTGCTGGCCCCGACCGCCAGCAGCACCGCACGTCCGCGCGGCGGATCGTCGGCGGGCGACTGCAACTTGTGGCGCGCCCACAAAGCCTGCGCGCGGTCGATAAGCAGTTTCGCCTGCGTGGTCACCGAATAAAAATAAACCGGCGTGGCCAGCACGACGACATCGGCGGCAAGCAGTTGGGTGAAGATTTCGTTGGCCCGATCGTCGAATTGGCAGACGCCCTCCAGCGAACACAACTCGCAACCGACGCAGGCGTGAATGTCGGCTTCGGCCAGGCGGATTTTCTCCACCTCGGCCCCGCCGGCTTGCGCGCCGGCCAACAGGGCGTCCAACAACAATTCGGAATTCGAATTCAGGCGCGGACTGGCCGCCAACCCGACGATGTGCATCGTGATTCCTCCCCGACTTGTCCACAAGGTGCCGGATGGGCCGGCGATCGTCAAGCGCGCCGGGGCAATATTTCCCGCCGTCGGTTGACGCCGCGTCAGGCGTGCCTACATTGTTTCCATCAAAGAATAATTTTGAAAACCAAATCGTGAAAACAACCTGTGGTTGACCAAGGAGCATCCCATGGAAGAAAAAAACGGACTGGTCACCTTGCACGGAAATCCCGTCACGTTGTTGGGACCGACGTTGAGCGTCGGCGACGCCGCGCCGAACGCGACCGCGCTGGCCAACGATCTGCGCCCGGTCGAGCTGGCGGCCTATCACGGCAAGATCGTCATTCTCAGTTTCGTGCCCTCGCTGGACACCCCGGTGTGCGACATGGAAACGCGCCGCTTCAACGAGCTGGCCGCGCACTTCAGCGACAACATCGCGATCCTCACCGTGAGCGTCGACCTGCCCTTCGCCCAGGCGCGCTGGTGCGGGCACGCCGAGGTCGAGCAGGTCGTCACGCTGTCGGATCACCGTGATCTGGACTTCGGCCAAAAGTTCGGCGTGCTGATCAAGGACCTGCGCCTGCTGGCCCGCGCGGTGTTCATCATCGATCAGCAGGGCGTGATTCAGTACATCCAGCTCGTGCCCGAAATCAGCAGCGAACCGGATTACGACGACGTGATGAACAAGGTGAAAGCGATGGTCTGACGGCCGGCCGCGCGCACTCGTTGACGCCGCCGCGCCGGACGGTCATAATATCCGCCGTAAACCGCCGGAGGGAAAGATGATGATCGACGCTCGCTAGTCACCGCGTTGCCGGGAAATTCAGTGAGTGCGATCGTCCGTCGAAAATCATGTATGCCCCGCGGCAAGCGCCGCCCACGAACTTCCCGACAATCAGCCGTACCTGTACAACACGACAATCCTCCGCGAGGTGACGAGACAATGGGAAGTTTTACCGATATTCGCTTTCAACAGGTATCCTTCGGCTATGGCGCGATGGCCGAGCCGCTATTTACCGAACTGACGCTGCATCTGACGCCGGGCTGGACCGGCATCGTCGGGGCCAACGGCGCGGGAAAAACGACCTTGCTGCAACTGGCGACCGGCCTGCTGGCGCCCGATCGCGGCACGGTGGAAGCGCCGGCGGACGCACTGTATTGCCCGCAACGAACCGACGACGTGCCGCCGTTTTTCCGTGAGATGCTCGCGGCCGACGACGGTCGCGCGCGCATGCTGTGCGGGCGGTTGGGCATTCAAAACGATTGGCCGGACCGCTGGACCAGCCTTAGCCACGGCGAACGCAAACGCGCGCAAATCGGCGCCTTCCTGTGGCTCGATCCGCCGGCGGTCGGCTTGGACGAGCCGACCAACCACATCGATGCGCAAACCGGCGATCTGCTGATTGCCGCGCTGCGCGACTATCGCGGCGTCGCGCTGCTGGTCAGTCACGACCGGCATTTGCTCGATCGACTGTGCACGCAATGTCTGTTCATCGACCCGCCCGAGGTCACGCTGATCCCCGGCGATTACTCAAGCGGCGCGGCGTTACGCGAAACCGAGCGGGCGCGGGCTCGTCGGCAGGACGACAAGATCAAACGCGAGATGCGCCGCCTGAAGCGCGAGACGACGCGACGGCGCGCGGTGGCCGACGGCGCGAAACGGCGTGTGTCCAAGCGGGGCATCAGCGCCAAGGACCGCGACGCCAAGGGGAAGATCGACGCGGCGCGCCTGACCGGCAAGGATGCGGTGGGCGGCAAATTGCTGCGCCAGATGCAAGCGCGCACGCAACGCATCGAACAGCAACGCGAACAATTGTCCGTAAAAAAAGTCTTCCGCCACGGCATCACGCTGGCCGGCGAGCAATGCCGCCGCGACACGCTGTTCACCCTGCCGCCCGGCACGCTGGCGCTCGGCGCAAACAAGACGCTGCGCTTTCCCGCCCTATCGATGCAGCCGGGCGAACGCGTCGCCTGGACCGGCCCCAACGGCGCGGGAAAAAGCACGCTGATCGTCCATTTGATCGCCTCGTTGTCGCTGCCGGACGACAAGCTCGTTTATCTGCCGCAGGAAATCGACATCGCCGCTTCGCACGAAATCATGGAACGTCTACGCACCCTCGGCCGCGACGATCTGGGCACGGTGATGACCGCGATCCGCCGCCTGGGTTCGGATCCCGAGCGCATTCTCGCCACGGCGCTGCCCAGCCCCGGCGAAATCCGCAAGGCGCTCATTGCGCTGGGCCTGTCGCTTTCGCCCTGGTTGCTGGTGCTGGACGAACCGACCAATCATCTGGATCTGCTGTCCATCGAGTGTCTGGAGGAGGCGCTGGCCGAATGCGAGTGCGGACTGTTGTTGGTGAGCCACGACCGCCGATTTCTCATGCGTCTGACCGACAGACAATGGCGCTTTATCGCCGCGCCGGGCGGTTTTGCCGTCGAATTGCCGTAACAGGAGAATCGCTTGACAGCCGACCGCTGCCATAGCGTATAGTTTTCAGATAAATCCGCCGAGGTTGAATCGATGGTTCGCCGTTTGTTTTTGTTTGTCCTTACGCTGCTGTGCCTGGCGGTCTGGAGCGGTTGCGCCTCGGTGCCGACCGTGCCGGACATCACCGACGTGCAGGTGCGCGAGGCGTTGCAGGCGGCCAAGGTGTCCGGCGCGGAATTGAAAAGCCCTTATGAGTTCCGCAGCGCGCAACTGTATTACGAACGGGCGCTGGTCGAGCAGGAAAATGGACATCGCAAAGCGGCGCGGCTGTACCTGAACCGCGCCTACGATCAGGCGAACCTCGCGTACAACAACGCGATCAAATTCCGGAAGGCTCCGTGAGACAAGCCGTCGCCATCCTCGCCATCGCGCTTGCCGGGATATTGCTCGCGGCGACGATCGGCTGTGGACCGAACATCGCCAATCAACTGAAACCGGCGCAGGAAAAACTGCACATCGCGCAGGAACACGGCGCGCGTTTTTGTTCCCCCGAGCATTTCGCCGCCGCCGAGGCTTACCTGGACTTCGCGGAAAATTCGGCCAAGGCGGGCAACCGCATGGACGCCGACGTGTACCTCTCACGCGCCAACAAAGAATTGGAAATCGCCCTCGCCGCCTGCGAGGATTGCCGCACCGATCTGGACGGCGACGGCATCATCGACATCGAGGACAAGGATCCCTACCGCGCCGAGGACTTCGACAATTACCAGGACGAGGACGGCGTTCCCGAAGACGACAACGACGGCGACAACTACCTGGATGCGGAAGACGAATGCCCGCTCGATCCCGAGGACATGGACGGCTTCGAGGACAACGACGGCTGCCCCGATCCGGACAACGATTTCGACGGCATCAACGACGAGCTCGATCAATGTCCGAACGAGCCCGAGGACGTCGACGGTTACCAGGATCTGGACGGCTGCCCCGATCCGGACAACGACAGCGACGGCATCGCCGATTCGGAAGACGTTTGCCCCAATCATCCGGAAACGATCAACGGCTTCCTCGACGACGACGGGTGCCCCGACCGGATTCCCACGCGCCGCAAGTTCATCCTGCTGCCGGACGTGGAATTCCTCGGCGACTCGCTGTACATGACGCCCGCGTCGATCGCCAATCTACAGGCCTTCGCCAACGCGCTCAAACGCAACCCCGATTTGCACGTGCGCATCGAGGGCCACACCTACGCGCACAGTAACGAAGAGGCCAACCTGACGCTGACCAAGCAGCGCGCCGAGCTGGTGCGCGACCTGTTGGTCAGCTACGGCATCGCCACCGAACGCCTGACGCCGATGGGCTTCGGCGCGACGCGGCCGGTCGCCGACAACGAAACCTATGCGGGCCGCATGAAAAACGACCGCATCGACTTCATCATCTATCTGCCATGAAACTGACTTACGACAAGGTGTTCGCTCTCGCCGATCTGCTGCCGCGCCTGGAGCGCGAACGCGCGGCGGGACGCACGCTCGTGTTCACCAACGGCTGTTTCGACATTTTGCACGTCGGTCACGTTCGTTTGTTGCAACAGGCCAAGGCGGAAGGCGACGTGCTGATCGTGGCGATCAACGCCGACGCCTCGGTGCGCCGGTTGAACAAAGGCGACGACCGGCCGATTCATCCCGAAGCCGAACGCGCCGAAACGCTGGCCGCCTTCGCGGCGGTCGATTACGTCACCGTGTTCGACGAACCGACGCCGCAGGAGATCATCGTGCAAATCCAGCCCGACGTGCTGGTCAAAGGCGGCGATTGGGGCCCCGATGAAATCGTGGGCAGCGACACCGTGCAGGCGCGCGGCGGACGCGTGTTGCGGGTGGATTTGGTGCGGGGTCAGTCGACGACCAATCTGCTCAAGAAAGCGCGCGGCGAAGATTAATCGGTTTTCTCCGTCGGCGCCGGACCGTGCCCGAAACGGCCGAACCGTTCTTCATACACGTCCTCACGCGAACGCTCGGGCATCTTCAAGGACGCCGCTTCCTGCGGATGGCGCGACAGGTAATCCTGAATCGCCAGGTGCAGCGCGTCGGCGCCCAAATTCGAGCAGTGCAATTTGCGTGGCGGCAGACCGTCGAGTTCCTCGGCCACGCTCTTGTTGGAAATGGCCATGGCTTCGCTCAGCGTTTTACCCAGCGCCATTTCGCTGATCATGCTGGACACGGCGATCGCCGCGCCGCAGCCGAAGGTTTTGTATTTCACTTCCGTCAGCCGGCCGTCCTCGACCTTGATGTAGAAGGTCATCATGTCGCCGCAAATCGGATTGCCTTCCTCGCCGATGCCGTCGGCGTTCTCGATCACGCCCACGTTGCGCGGATTGGTGAAATGATCCATGACCTTGTCGCTGTACATGTCGTCCTCTCATCGCCGCCGGAGGCGTCAAATGTAATACATGTTGGCGTTTTCGCGTTCATCGGCCAACTGTTTGTCTTTGAGTTGCTCGAGTGAAACGCTGTCGAGTTTTTCGCGGATGGTCGCGCTGAGTTCGTTCCACAAATCGTGGGTGACGCACCGTTCGGTGCGCCGGCACAATTGCGAATCCACAATGCACTCGACGGGCGATAACGAGCCCTCCAGCGCTTCGAGAATTTCGGTCACCGTGATCTCGCTGGGCTTGCGGTTGAGCATGTAACCGCCCGACGCCCCGCGTACGCTGCGCAGGATACCGTTGTCGCGCAATTGCGTGAACAGACGCTCCAGGTAGCGTTTGCTCAAGGTTTGGCGATCGGCGATTTCGCTAAGCAACACCGGCCGTTCCTGATAGTGAGCGGCCAGATCCACCAGGGCCCGCAAGCCGTACCGTCCTTTGGTCGAGATTCGCACAGTTCCTCCCCGTTTTTTATTTTGACGCCCAAACGTCGTACCGGCGTCGGTCCTCTTCGGCCATGCGGCCGCTGTGGTAATTGTCGTATAAGGGGCTCATGTCGCGCAGCCGCTGAGCCTCCTGCGCGATGGCCGCGGCGGCCAGTTCCATTTCCTCCATGGTGTTGCCCCGTCCCAGCGAGATGCGCACGCCGCTGTTGGCCAATTGCTTGGGCAGACCCATCGCGTCCAGCACGTGGCTGGTGCCCAGCGTGCCGCTCGTGCAGGCGCTGCCGGTGCTGATGGCGATGCCGTGGTTGAGCGCCAGGCGCATGAGGAACCCCTCGCCCTCGATGAAGTGCAGCAACAGGTGGGAGGTGTTGGGCAGACGCGGTGCGCCCTGCGCGGTGATGAAAATTTGCGGCAGCAGCTCCAGCAGGCGTTTTTCCAGCGTGTCGCGCATTTCGCCGATGCGTCGGGCGTCCTCTTCGCGCCGTTGTTCGGCCAACTCCAGCGCCTTGGCAAAACCGGCGACGCTCGGCACGTTCTCGGTGCCCGCGCGTTTGTTGAACTCGTGATGGCCGCCGGTGATCATGGGCGCAAGCCTCGCGCCCTGGCGCACGTACAACACGCCGACGCCTTTCGGGCCGTAAATTTTATGTCCCGACAGGCTCATCAGATCGCACTGCAGTTCGTCGACGTTCAGCGGCAGCTTGCCCGCCGCCTGCACCGCGTCGGTGTGAAACAGCACGCCGGCCTCGCGCACGATCTTGCCGATGGCCGCGATCGGCTGAATCACGCCGGTTTCGTTGTTGGCGTACATCACCGAAACCAGAATTGTATCGGGGCGGATCGCCGCCTTCACCTGCGCCGGATCGACCAGGCCGTCGTTGTCGACCGGCAGATAGGTAACCTGCACGCCTTCTTTTTCCAGCGCCTGCGCCGTGTTGAGCACCGCCGGATGCTCGATGGAACTGATGACGATGTGGTTGCCCTTTTTCCGGTTGGCCGCCACCACGCCGCGCAACGCCAGGTTGTCGCTTTCGGTCGCGCCCGAGGTGAAGAGCACCTCTTTGGTGGTGCATCCCAAGATGCCCGCGACGGTTTCCCGCGCCGCGGTCAGCCCTTCGGCGGCTTCCCGACCGAAGGCATGAATGGAACTGGCGTTACCGAAAGATTCCTGCAAATACGGCAACATAGCCTCCAGGACCAGAGGATCCACCGGCGTCGTTGCGTTATGATCGAGATAGATTTTTTTCATTTTATCTCCGCAAAACCTACTTAACGCACCATTGTCTACCATTATAGTAGACATTGGAGTGTAATACTTCCAGTGTTACCGAGTCAACTATGAAAAAAATGAAAAATGATCGATTTTTCCCCAACGTGCGCAACGTAATAATCCGGAAATTTTAGTTTTTCTCTTCCAACCGGCTTTAATTTGACACTCACAGAAACCTAATGTAACGTTTCTTTCAGCAATCTCAACATCTTCTAAGAAAATACATCCAGCAACAGACGACACAACGTGCAATCTCAAGTTCGTATGGGGAGAATCCATTTCGTACTCAATTCGTCTATTTCTGAACGGAACAGACAAGGAGGGCACTGTGAAGCAACGAATTTTTACTTGGGGATTGACGTTCGTATTATTGTTGATTCCCCTGACCGCTTTCGCCGGTTTGAATAACATACCGTATGGCTTCGGCTTCGGCGCTCGCGGCATCGGAATCGGATCGGCCTATACGGCTTTGACCGATGACGCTTCCTGCGCATTCTTCAATCCCGCCGCCATGGCGATGATGGAAAATTCGCAGATCATGCTCAGCTACCTGTACGGCAAGCCTGAATTCGAAGGCGGGCCCAAGGGCGACACGTTCACCTTCGACGAAGCCAACGAAGTGGTGCAGACCAACCTGGTGATCAAACTCAACAGCCTGCTGAAATCCAAATGGCCGGTGGCGTTGGGCGTGAACATCAGCCTCGACGACAACATGAACGCGTTCATCCGCTTCAACGATCTTCAGTACGCCGAAGGACACTATTCGCGTTACGGCGTATCTTCATTCACCTTGAACGGCGCGTTGGGTTTTAAGGTGTTCAATTGGTTGTACCTGGGCGGCGGCGTGCTCACCACGCTGCACACCAAGAACGATATGTTCCTGCGCACCGACATGTCGGGCAACACCAACAACGAAGGCATGGCGGTTACGGTCGACCTGCGCGGCGCGCCGGTGGCCGCGTTGTTGCTGCACTTCGAGCCGATCGACCTGGGCCTGACCTACCACGGCGCGACGCACGGTCAGTTCGACCCGATCGTCGTGGGCGCGTCGGCGCAGGTGGGCGAGAGCCCGTTGGCCGATCTGCCGATGACCTTGATGTTCAAAGACAGCGTCCACCCGCCCCGCGCGGCGTTCGGCTTCGCCTGGCGCGCGCTGGATTGGTTCACGCTGCACAGCGACATCGTCTGGTACAACTACGAGCAGGTGCAGGATCAGATGGGCGAACACGACCTGGCCCGCGCCGGTCTGGACATCGATCTGGTCAACATCTGGGTGCCGCACGTCGGTCTGGAATTCGAACCATTCGAGTACTTCTTCCTGCGCACCGGTTACGGCTACGAGCCCAATCCCTTCGACAAACCGGGCTCGAACGGCAACGTCATTCTCGACAACGACAAGCACATGGTCAGCGCCGGCGTCGGTTACGACTGGCAGGATCCGGTGCTGTTGGCCTTCCCCGTCCGCTTCGACGCGGCGTACTTCATGCACTACCTGGTCGAGAACGAATTCGAGACCTCGGACGGTATAGAATACGAAAGCAGCGGCATCATGAACGGCGGCGTGTTCTCGATGACGCTACGCTTCTAACCGAGGAAAGGAGGTACGCATGAAAAATCGTGTATTTCTTTTCCTGTTCTTGGCCTTCGCTCTGGCGATAGTCGTCGCCGGTTGCGAAACGAAATACGACGACACCTACCGGCCGGCATCCGATGAACTGCCCTTCACCGCGACGTACACCTATCCGCCGCACATGATGCGCGAGTTTCCGCTCACCGGCGCGATGGTCATTCGCTTCAATAAAACGCTGGCCGACAACATCAACCTCGGCATGGTTCGCCTGCAAGTCGTGAACGACAACCAGACACTGACCGTCATTCCGGTTGCGGTGCGCATCCAGGGACCGTCGTTGATCATCACGCCGCAAAACCAGTTGCTGCCGATGCACCGCTACGAGCTGTGGGTTTCCTCCGAAATCTACAGCGCCGACGGTGAAAAGGCCGACATTCCGACCGACGGTCTCTTTTTGGCGTTCGACACGATGGCCGATCGTCCGCTGGACGGCCTGCGTCCGGCGATCACCACGGTCATGCCCGATCCGGCCAGCGACCTGGTGTTCGACGTGCAAACCTTCCGCGCCTTCTTCTCCGAACCGCTGGCGCAGGATTCGATCGTCTACGGCGAGACGGTGACCTTCACCGACGCCGCCGGCGCCCTGGTGGCCGGCAACCTGTTCTTCCACGGCAATCAGATTGTTTTCGACCCGGCCGAAGATCTGCCCGCCGGCAAGTACGTCATGACCTTCGGCGCGGGCCTGACCGACATCAACGGCGAGAATCTGGGCGAGGATCAGACCTACGAATACGATGTGCGCAACAGCTATCCGCACGCGGTGCTGCGCGTGGAGAATTGCCCGACGACCGGCGAGTTCAGCTCCTGCGAACCCGCCGCTTCGCCCGAGGATCTGCCCTACCATCCGTTGACCGGCAACCACACCAACTCGATGAAGACCTACAGCGATCTGCTGGGCGACAGCTCGGTCTTCATGAGCGGGCAGATGGAAGCCGAGCAGTGCGCCACGGCCGATCATCCCGACTTCATCCCCATCGTCATTCGCGCCGGCCAGCAACTGCGCGCCACCTCGTTGGGCGCGACGTTGGGCGGCCAGATCGACACCGGTCTGGAAACCGGCGCGATTACGATTCACGTGCTCACCGACGCGGTCGGTTTCATGGCGCGCTCGGACGCGTTCACGTCCGTCGTCGGCGGACCGACCTACCTGACGTTGCTGTTCGACTCGGCCATCACCACCGAAGACGACAACACCAACGTGATGATGGCGCAGAACATTCTGGGCACGCAGCTTTACGGGCAGGTTTTCGTCGACAAGGAAAGCGGACGGCTGGTCATGCAGATGGCCGGCGTCGCGGAAATCTTCGTGCTCGGCGAGCGCATCTCCACGCGCATGAGCCTGGAAATGCACGACGCGATCGAGTTCCTCGAAATGCCGGTCGACACCGCTCCGCCTTCCATTCGCGTGACTTCACCCACGCCGGGTTCGCAAAACGTGCGCCTGGGCGATCCGATTTCTCTCGTGTTCGACGAGCCGGTGGAATCGGTCAGCGCACGCTCCTTCATCGGCCTGCGTAAAATCAACGGCGCGCCGATTGCCTGCGACCTGCTGGTCAACGGCCCCAAGGTTTTGTTGATTCCCCGCGCGCCGCTGGAGGCCGATACGACCTACCGCATCATCGTCGGCGCCGGTCTGGCCGATCTGCACGGCAACGTGCTGAGCGAAGAAAAGATCGTGCTGTTCGGCACCGGGGCGATCGAATGGTCCGGCGAACCGCCGTATCTGGGCACGACCAACCCGGGCAACGGCCTGAGTCCGTCGATGCCGGGGCACTTCCCCGTCGAAGTGTTCTTCAGCCAGATCATGGACCCGGACACGATCATTCTGGGCGATACCTTCCGCGTGCTCGACCTCTCCGCGGGCATCACCAATGTCCCCGGCACGCTGGTCAAGCAGTGGTATCGCTATTCGTTCTATCCGAACCAAGACCTGATTCCCGGTCACTACTATCGCCTGGCGATTTCCAAGGACGTGACCAACTACATGGGCATCGGGCTGGATCTCGACTACGATCATTCGCCCGGCGGCATGGAAGGCGTGGAGGAAATCTGGATCGACTTCGTCGCCGCCGCCGCCAATAGCTGGGTGCCGCTGGTGCTGGCGATCGATCCGCTGGTTGACCGCGACGGTTCGGGCTACATCGACAACACCGAGGTCAAGCCGACGCCCGACTGCAATTACTTCAATATGATGGGCTCGCTGATTCCGGAAAACGCTTACGCGGCGGGCTACATGGTTTCCTGGATCCACGGACTCGATTACGACCTGGAAGGCCAGCCCTTCATGGACATCGAGTTGATTTCGGGCAACTTCATGCACGCCACCAGCACGGGGCTGACGCTCGAAGCGATCCTCGATTTCATCGGCGGACTGATCAATCCGGACGAGCTGTCCAAGGAAAAGGAAAACGGCATGTTCGATCCGATGGGCCGCATCTTGATCGACGTGGTCGGCATGGGCAACGCGCCGACGGTCACAGGCGTCAACGGCTCGCCGCAGATGAACATCTCGATGACGCAGGTGCTCACGCTCGACAACGCCTTCTTCAACGAGGCGTTGGTCAACGAGTTCAACCTCGACGCCGTGGGCGAACTCAGCTTTACCGACGACGGCAAGATGCTGGCCGACATCAACGCCAACACTTCGATGACGATGAATCTGGAAATCCCGCTGGTCGGTTGGGTGCTGCCGTTGCCGGTGCCCACCACGATCAACATGCGCACCACGAGTCTCGGGCCGCTGGATTGGTGGAACGCTTTCTAACGGTTATCTGTTCATGAAAGAGGGGGCGACGATCTCGCCCCCTTTTTTTGTCTACCTTTTCGGCAAATGCAGCGGATGCCCCAGGCCCAGGTCGGCGGCTTCGGCCAACCCTTCGGGCAGCGTCGGATGCGCGTGAATCGTGCCGGCGACATCTTCGAGCTTCAACTGTTTTTCCACCGCCAACGCGCCCTCGCCGATGAGGTTGGAGGCTTCCGGGCCGACGATCTCGCAACCGAGAATCGTGTGATCGTCGCCGCGGAAGATCCACTTGCAGTAACCGTCGCTGTTGTTCATCGTCAGCGAGCGCCCCAGCGCCAGGAAGGGAAATTCGGCTTCCGCCGCCGGAATCCCCTGCTCCTTGGCCTCCTCGACCGTCAGGCCGACCGTGGCGATTTCCGGATCGGTGAAGACCACCGCGGCGATCGCTTGCGGCGCGAAAATCGTTTCCTTGCCGGCGATGGCGTCGGCGGCCACCAACGCCTCGGCGCTGGCTTTGTGCGCCAGCAGCGGACCGCCCGCAACATCGCCGATGGCCCAGATTTTCTCGTCGCTCGTGCGCCGCTGCGGATCGACCTCGACGAAGCCGCGCTTGTCCAGCGTGACCCCGGTGTTTTCCAACCCGAGATTTTCGGTGTTCGGCCGACGCCCGACGGTCACCAGGATTTTCTCCGCTTCCAGTACTTGTTCATTGCCCTGGGTGTCGCGCACGGTCAGCGCGGCGACGCCGTTGTCGATCGTCACGCCAGCCGCTTTCGCGCCGAGCATCGTTTTGATTTTCATCCGCCGCAGGTTGCGCTCGACCACCTTCACCGCTTCGCTCGGCGAGGTCGGCAGCAGGGCTTCGGTCAACTCGACGACGGTCACCCGGCTGCCGAGTTTGGCGAACACGATGCCCATTTCCAGGCCGATGTACCCGCCGCCGATAACGATCAACCGCGGCGGAATTTCGGTGAGCGCCAAGGCCGCGCGATTGTCGATGATCGTCCGCCCGTCGAAGGGCAGCGCGGGAATTTCGATCGACCGCGCGCCGGTGGCGATGATCGTGTGCGCGGCTTGGATACGCTGCGTGCCCTCGGCCGTTTCCACTTCCAGCACGTCGCCGGCGACGAACCGTGCGCGCCCCTCGATGATCGTCGCGCCCGCCGCCTTGAGCAACGTGCCCACGCCGGTGGTCAGGCGCTTGACGATCCGGTCCTTCCACTTGACCGCCGTGCCGTAGTCGATCGCCGCGTTCTCGACGGTGATGCCGAAGGTCTTGAGTTTATCCAGGCCCGCGTAATGGTCGGCCGCGTGGATCAGCGCCTTGCTGGGAATGCAGCCGTGGTTGAGGCATTCGCCGCCCAGATTTTCCGCCTCGATGACCACCGTGGACAAACCGTGTTGCGCGGCGCGGATGCCGGCCACGTAACCGCCCGGCCCGGCGCCGATCACCGCCAGATCATACGTTGCATCGCTCATGGCTTTTCCTCTTGCTCGTTCTCATTGGCTTCCGCCAACGCCGCGGCGGCCTGTTCGCGCGCGAAGCGTTCGCGGGTTTCCTCGATTTCCCGCACCAAACGTCCGATCTGCGGACTCTCGTCGCGCGTCAGCGTCAGCACATCCTGCAACGCCGCCAGACCGGCCGGCACGTGAAACTGTCGGTACACATCATACAACCGCCGGGCAATCGTCAAGTCGCCCTCCTCGACGGTCCATTGCGCGGCCAGAAAAACCTCGCGGCACAACCGCGCGGCGGCGGTCAGCGACGCGGCGGGCAATTGCTCGCACGCCAACAAGCCGCGTTCGTTGTCGGGCGGCGGCGTTTCGTCGAGGCGCACCGCTTCCAGATAGGCGTTGACCAGCGCCATGTTCTTGGGATCGGCACTGTCGAAAGCGAAGCGAAGATCCACCTGGCGCTCGCCCTGCAACAGCGACACGGCCACCAGGCGTCCCGGCCGCGCGGCGTTTTCGTATTCGCGCCCGACGATCTCCCGCCCGTCGCGATGCAACAGCCACAGACGCACCAAGCGGCCGTCGCCGGCTTCCTTGGCGATCAGCGTTTTCAACTGCCGCTTGCCGAACCAACCGACCAGCCGCCAGAAGAAGATGCGCTCGCCGACGCTCGGATGATTGCCCACGCTCAGGATTTCGATCAGATCGTCGGCCGAGTCGGCGTCCCGCGCCAGGCGCGCGGCAGGAAACGGCGCGAGCATCCGCCACCAGTTGCGTTGCGCTCGGGCGAATACGACCACCTGCGCCTCGCGCGTTTGCTCCTGATCGTGATAGACGACGGTCAGCTCGGGCGGCAGCACGTCGGCAATTTCATAAATGCCGCCCTGGTACGGCACGGCCAGGGCGAAATCGCCGACCGTCACCGGCGTGTGGTGCAGCACCTGCGGCGCGGGAAAAGCGGGATCGATCTCCACCGCCGGGCTGGCCTGCGCGGGCAGATCGTTCGCCCCCCAGGCCCAGATGAGCAAATGAAAGCCGGCGAACAGCGCCAGGTAAATAACCAGCGCGCCGATCGCGTACGAAACCAACGGGCTGCGCGGGGTTTGCTCTTCGAAATAGGTGGAGGTCATTTCCACTGATCCGGTTTGCCGTCGCCGTCGCTATCGCGCCCGGTGCGCGCGTACTTGCCGTCCTGCGTGTAGGATTTGAAGGTGTCGTGAATGCCGTCGCCGTCGGTGTCCAACTGCACCCAGCGGGTCTTACCGGTCAGGTGGAAGAACGTGCGCTGGTCCATGATGCCGTTGCCGTCGGTGTCTTCGTCCAGAATGATGCGGATGCCTTCGCCGTTGAGCGTTTCGACCTTTTCGAAAATGCCGTCGCCCTCGGCGTCGTATTCGCGCTGGTAGATCTGTTTGTCGCCGCGGTACACCAGCACCAGGTCGATGAAGCCGTTGCCCTTGGTGTCGGAGCCTTCGGCCATCAGGCGGCCGCGCGCGTCGTAGCGATAGTAGCGGTCGAAAATGTAATCGCCGTTGGTGTCGGCCCAACGCTCGATCAGATTGCCGACGGCGCTGAAGTAGTCGATTTTGGTCGGCCGGCGATCGTCGCCGTTGAACGAGTAGGCCATCGTCAGTTTGCCGTTGGGATTGAACACCTGGCTCAGGTCGAACACGCCGTCGCCGTTCTCGTCCAGTTGCGCGTGCCGGACCACTCCGGCTTCGTCGTAGTATTCGATTTTCTCGACGACCGTGTCGTTGTTTTCGTCGAAGCGGCGTTCGCTGACCTTGCCGCTGGCGCTGAAGACGTCCCACCGGTCGGTGACGCCGTCGCCGTTGCTGTCGATCGCCTTGGGCTCACCGGCCTTGATCGTCTCTTCCTCGGGTTCGGCCTGTTCGCCGCCGCTCAGCGAGAAGATCGCCGCGACGATCACCACGATCACCGCCAGGGCGATCGGCGCGATGTAGGTCCATTTATCGCCGGGCAGTTTGCGCCGGCGCGCCGTCGCGTGCGTCGCCTTTTCGGTCTTGCGCCGCGTGGCGCTGAACTTGCGGATCGACAAATTGCATTGCGGGCACTGTTGATCCTTCAGGCGCAACTCGCCGCCGCACTCGGGACAGGTGACGGTGAACGGGTGGCCGCAGAACGTGCATTCGTCGTAGCTGTAGTTCTTTTCGCCGCACTTGAGACACACCACGCCTTTGAGGATCGGCGTGGCGCGCGTCGGCCCCGGCGAGAGCAACGCGCCGCAATACGGGCACTGCGCCGAGTCGAACGGGATCTCGTTGGTGCACAGCGGGCAGATGATCAGATGATCCTTCATGGGCCTCCCGATGGTAACTCATCAGAAAACAAGAGGTTCTGCTATCAGTTTTTGCCGAAAAGATCAAGTTGGGCCCGTTTCGGCCGCTTGACCCGCCAAACGCGACCCAGGGACGGAGCGCCATTTTCGGCAATTTCCCGTTGTCGAAAATGAAGGGAGACGAAAACCGCGCTTTTCGTCGACCGTCAACCGATAAAGACGGGGAAGACTTTATCGGCAATACAAAAAAGACCCGGGATCGGTCGATCCCGGGTCTCGGATTTGTCGCACAAACGCTTAGAAGCGGATGTCGAACGCGCTGGTGTCGCCGGTCTTGAAGTAATCGGCGATCGTCTTGGCCATCGGCAGAATGTTGCTCACAAACCACTTGGCGGTGACGACTTTGTTGTACAGGTAACGAGCTTCGTCGTTGTCCTTCAACAGCGCTTTCTGGCCTTCGGCGTTGTCGGCCACGCCCTTTTCGGCGAACAGCGCATCCAGCATTTCCTGAGCCTTGACGGCCATTTCCAGGTGATACTGGCTCAGCGCGATGTGACCGAACATCTCCAGGAACGGAGTGGCGTACAGAACCGGGATGAGCTTCTCTTTGAAGCTTTCCCTCTTCATGAAGCCGGGCAGGCTCATCACGGTCTGCGCCAGCACGGCCTGGATCTGCTGCAGTTTCTGCACGTACTCGCCCAACACCGGGTGCTTGCCGTTCTTGCCGATGAAGTCGTTCATCTCCTGCATGAAATACATGAAGAAGATGCCGCCCTTGGTGGCAAGTTTGCGGCCCAGCAGGTCGAGCGCCTGGATGCCGTTGGTGCCTTCGTACAGCGAGGTGATCTTGGTGTCGCGGGCATACTGTTCAACCGGGTATTCCGCGCAGAAGCCGTAGCCGCCGTACACCTGAATCGCCTGCTCGCAGACATCGTAGGCGAAGTCGGAGCAGTAAGCTTTGCAAACCGGCACAAGCAGTTCGACCAAGCCGTGGTACTTGTCGTGCAGGTCGCCTTCCTTCGTGTTCGCCAGGTCCTCGTAGAAGGCGCAGCGGGCCAACAGGGCGCGGAAGCCCTCGGCAAAGGCCTTCTGGTACATCAGCATCCGACGAACGTCGGGGTGCTCGACGATCGGCACGCCGGGGGCGTCGTGCTTGGCCATGTCTTTGACGTGACGGAACTGAATACGCTCTTTGGCGTAGTTCAGGGCGTTCAGGTAGGCCGTGTTGGCCACCGAGGCCGCCTGCAGACCGACGTAAAGGCGCGCTTCGTTCATCATCATGAACATGTACTTGATGCCTTCGTTCAGTTCGCCGACCAGCCAGCCTTTGCACGTGCCGCCTTCGCCGAAGTTCAGCGTGCAGGTGGCCGAGCCCTTGATGCCCATTTTGTGCTCGATGCCGCCGCACACGACATCGTTGGCTTCGCCCAGGCTGCCGTCATCGTTGACCAGGAACTTGGGCACGAGGAACAGGCTGATGCCCTTGACGCCGGCGGGGCTGCCGTCGGCGCGGGCCAGCACCGGGTGAATGATGTTTTCGAACATGTCGTTGTCACCGGAGCTGATGAAGATCTTGGTGCCGGTGATCGTCCAGGTGCCGTCGCCGTTGTCTTTGGCCGTGGTTTTCACCGCGCCGACGTCCGAACCGGCGCCCGGCTCGGTCAGGCACATCGTGCCGCCCCAGGTGCCGTCGTACATCTTGGGGAGGTACTTGTTCTTCAACTCGTCACTGGCGAAGGCATCGAACATCCGCGCCGCGCCGACGGTCAATTCAGGATACATGGTGAACGCGGTGCAGGCGCCGCACATGAATTCCATGATCTGCATGTTCACGACCGACGGCCAACCCAAGCCGCCCCACTCCGGGCTGGCGTTGAGCGTAATGAAGCCGTTTTCCACGAACGTGGCCATGGCACCCTTGTACGAAGGCGGCACATAGACGTTGCCGTTTTCGAACTTCGCGCCGATCTTGTCGCCTTCCTCGTTGCAAGGCGCAACGACGTCTTTCGCGATCTTGATCGCCGTGTCCAGCATGCCTTTGGCGGTTTCGACGTCGAATCCCACTTCCGCGAACTTGGGATGTTCAGCCAACTGGCCGATGTTCAGCCAGTCGAACAGGACAAAGTTGACATCCCGCTCGTCAACCAAATAGTGACTCATTAGGATTCCTCCCTATTTTAGCGGTGAAAACAAAAAGATACCGTTAACCTGTTACCCCAACATTCATAACCGGCGATGAATACGTCTCTGCTGAATGAAATTGGATGAATGAATCCTCATTCACCCATCGAAGGTATCATAGCCCTCACCGCAGCGTCAAGTGGAAAAAGACAACCAAAAGCAATCCATTTTGTCACTTTTCACTAATTGCAGGGAAATTTTCATCCCCCTGTGAAAAATGAATTTTCCTCGCATCATTGACAGGTTCGGATTCGATTCCTATGATCTGACAATGAAGGGATGCTTGCAGATTACTCTTCTAATTCCAATAACTTTCACAATTAAACGTGGAACAAGTCATGAATAAAACCAAGAAGCCGATTCTCTACGCGATATCCACCTGCCCCCGCTGCCTTCGCGTGAAAAATTTTTTGAACGACATCAAGTTCGATTACGACCTGGTGGAGATCGATCTGATCCCCCGCGAGGATCGTCTGGCCATCGTCGATCGGCTCCGCAAATACCATCCGATCGTCTCGTTTCCGGTCATCGAATCCGAAGAAATGGTGCTCGTCGGCACCACGATCGACGAAATCAAACAGGTGTTTGGAGTCTGATCATGTCCCAAAAAGAACTAACTTTCGACGAGTACTTCGCCATCCTGAAAAAGTTCGCCGCCGGCAAAGGATTGAACTTCAATCCCGACGAAGGCGTGGTGCGACCGCTGATCGAAGGACTGCTGGCCAACCGCAACCGGTATGGATTTCCGAGCTGTCCTTGCCGGCTGGCCGCCGGCGACGCGGAGAAGGATCAGGACATCATCTGTCCGTGCGTCTACGCGGTGCCGGACATGAACGAGTTCGGTAAATGCTATTGCGAGTTGTACGTCAGTCAGGATTACCTTGACGGGAAAATCGACAAGAGCCTGCGCGTACCCGAGCGGCGTCCGCCGGAGAAGATGTTCCAATAGCCGCGCGCGGACGGCTTATGCGCCGTCCAGCCCGCTGCGCGATTTCTCCATGAACCAATGATCCGGATCGGTGAGGTAGAATTTCATGTCGTCGAGCAGATCGTAATGCCGGCGCTCCTCGTGAATCATCGCCTCCAGAAATTCTCTTTCCAGTTCGTCCTGAGCGCTTTGCAGATGCTCTTTGTAGAACTGCACGGCCTTGTTCTCGAAATCCAGACCGATGTTCAACGCCTCCAGATCGCTCGTGGAGCACGAGATGTTCGCGCCGTGTTCCCGGGCCAGATCGCGAAACACCTGGCCGAGGTTCTCGTGCGCTTCAGCCTGCAACTTCCAGGCGTCGGACCACCCTTCGCCGCCGTTCAGAAAATCGAAGATGCTCTTGATGCGCTCGATGTGCACCAGTTCGTCTTCCATAAGCAGCTTGAAGATTTTGCCGGCGACGCCGACGCCGCATTCGGCGACGAACTTGTGATAGAACTTGTACCCCTTCTCTTCCATTTCCAAAGCGGTCGATAACATTTTCAATGCGCGCTCACTCATGAATGCCTCCAAATTTTTTGCTGACCCTATAACCATAATTCGCCGCGGCGATTTTGCAATTCCCCGATGAATTATCTTAGACGCTCATATAGCGTTTCGATCGAGCGCGGCTGCACCGGCCGGACATACGCGGGCACATCCTCATGTGTCGATCCGCGCAATTCATAAACCGGCCGCTCTTCCCGGTAAATCACGCCCAACGGCAATCGTCCGTCCGGTTCGAGCACCAGCCGCAGCGCCGCCCAACGATCGCGAGGATCGTAGCCGCCGCCCAACTCGTACGCGTGCTCCTTTAAATAGGCGTAGGTGTACACGCGCTCCCAGCTCACGCAGGGCTGCAACACGTTGACCAACGAAAATCCCCGGTGGCGAATCGCCTCGGCCAGCAACATGCTCAGGTGTTCCTTGTGCGCCGCCGAGCCCTGGGCAACGAAAGAGCACGATTGTGAAATCGCCAAAGCCGGCGGATTGAGCGGCCGGGCGGTCACGCCTTCCGGATTGATCTTGGTGATCGTGCCCACGGGCGTGGTCGGCGACGCCTGCCCCTTGGTCAAACCATAAACTTTGTTGTCGTGCACAATCATCGTCAGATCGATGTTGCGCCGGATGGCATGCAGCAGATGATTGCCGCCCTCGCCGTAGCCGCCGCCGTCGCCCGCATGCACCAGGACGGTCATGTGCGGTGCGACGAGCTTGGCCGCCGTCGCCGCAGCCGCCTCGCGCCCGTGCAGGCCGTTGAACGCGTTGACGCGCAGGTAGTGCGGCAACTTGGGCGCCTGGCCGATGCCGGAAACCAACAGCACATCCTGCGGCGCAAGCTGTAACTCGACCAGCGCCATTTTGACCGCATCGAGAATCGGAAAATTTCCGCATCCCGGACACCATTGGTTGGGCACGTCGTTTTGATAATCGGCAATGGTCACCGGCATGGCTACACCTCCCCCCGCAAACGACGGACCAGCTCCTGGACCGTCAACGGCCGGCCGTTGAGTTTGGTGACAACCGTATCCGCCGCGCGCAGCGTTTCGGCGCGCACCAGCCGCGCCAGTTCGCCGGTCACGTTGTTTTCAACGACGATCACGCCCGTTGCCCGCTCCATCAACGCGGTCAATTCGGCCGCCGGAAACGGCCACAGTTGGCGTAGGTTGAGATGAGCGAATCGCCCGTTATCGATCAGCGACAGAGCCTCGGCAACTGTGTGTTTCGCGCTGCCCCAACTCAAGACCAATTGCCGCCCGGCCGGATCAGCCGAAAGCGTCAGCGGCAACTGCACCTGCGTAGCGATGGTCCGTTCCTTGTCGAGACGCTTTTGCGCCATGCGCGTGGCAATCTCGACCGAGTCGGCGATATGCCCCGCTTCGTCGTGCTCGTCGCTGGAAGCAACCACCACATGCCGCGAGGCTCCCGGCGCGGCCAGGGGCGATACGCCGTCGGCGGTAACGGCGAACCGGTGGTAGTCAGCCAGTTCATCGAGTTGCGTGGCGCTCAGAAAATGCCGCTCGGTCGGCAGATCGTCAACATCGAACGGCGGCAAGGCCGTCTGGCTGTCCATCAACAGTTGATCGGTCAAAATCAGTACGGGAGTCTGGAATCGCTCGGCGATATCCAGCGCGATGGCGGTCAGGTGGAGACAATCGGCGATATCCTCCGGGGCGAAAATGACGCGCGGAACATGCCCGTGTCCCGCGTGCAGCGCCAGATGCAAATCGCCCTGCGCGCTGCGCGTGGGCAGACCGGTCGCCGGTCCGGGACGCTGCGCGAGAACAATCACCGCGGGCGCTTCGATCATCCCCAACAGGGAGATGCCTTCGGTCATCAACGCGAAGCCGCCGCCCGACGTGGCCGTCATCGCCCGGGCGCCGGCATAGGACGCGCCCGCCACCATGTTGATGGCGGCGATTTCATCTTCCGCCTGCTCGACGATCACGCCGGTTTGCGCGGCCCATTGCGCCAGGTTGGTCATCACGCTCGTCGCCGGGCTCATCGGATAAGCCGCCAGAAACGAAACGCCGCCGGCCACCGCGCCCAAAGCCGTCGCCTGCCCGCCACTGATCCACAGGCGATTGTCTTCGGCGGAGGCGAGCGTAAACCGAAAACGCTCATCGGGATTGGCGGCGCGCACGGCGGCAAAGCCCAGTTCAACCGCTTGTTTATTGGCCGCCATCAACTGCGTTTGTTTGACGAAGCGCTCCTCGACCAGTTCGCTCACGGTTCGTTGTGCCAGGCCCATCATCGCCGCGACGACCGCCACGGCCACGACGCCTTCCGCGCGTGACGAACCGGCTTGGCGCGCCAACTCATCCAGGTGAAACGGCAGAGCGCACGGATGGGACCATTGCCCTTTGCACAGCACCATCCCCGCCGCATCGACCGCGTCGCCGAACGCACGCAGACCGTCCTCGGACAAAGCCACGAGCACATCGACCGTTTCGCTCACGCCCGCCAACGGCCGATTCGCAATACGCAAATGACTGAAATTCAAGCCACCGCGAATGCGCGATTCGGCATCGGAATAATGATACACATGCAAACCGCCGCGCATGGCGGCCCGTCCCAGCAGATCGGCCGCGGTTTGAATGCCCTGTCCCGCCGCACCGGCAATGCGGATGTTGACTTCCATCTTCCGCCTCGCTTTTCGTTACAAACGCCGCACGATTTCCTCAGCCGGTTTTCGCTCGCGCGGAGTCAGGTGTTTGGTGCGCACGTGGTCCGGCAGATGCTCGGTGTCGTCGGACGGATACCCGACCGCCACCATCACCAGCGGATGTTCATCCTCAGTCAGATTGAATGCCGCCTTGATTTTCGCCGGATCGAAACCCGCCATCGGCCGCGCCACCAGGCCATGCGCGGTGGCGGCCAGCATGAGGTTCATCGTCGCCATGCCCAGGTCGAACTGATGATACACGCGACCGTCTTTGAGCACGCAGTCGTCCGCCTCACGCGTGTAGCCGACAATCAACAACGGCGCGTGTGACGCCCAGGGCTTGTTGCCGCCGGAAAACGCCTCGCTCGCCTCGGCATGCGCAACGTCACCGGTAATGAACAGATAGCGCCACGGCTGGTTGTTGAAGCACGAGGGAGTCAACCGCGTCGCCTCGATCAGATCGTCGACGGTTTCTTCGGGCGGCGAATCGCGCTTGATGGCGCGGGTGGCGAAACGCTGGCGCAGGGTTTGCGTAATCACCGATTCCATTGCATGCTCCTTTCCGATTTTTTTACCTATACGACAATGAAAATTTCTCCCACAACATGGCCGGGCGATAGCTGAGTTTCGCCTGTCGCAAACCGGGCACGCCCAAATCCTGTTCGCGATTGACGAAGGCAAACGCGCCCAGAGCCTCACGGGCGAATTCCCGGTTGAGCGCCTGATAGACACCCGGATAATTGGTGTCGGCCTTTTCGAAATGACACACGGCGGTATCGGCGATCAGGGGCTCGGCGACGGTGAAGGCGATCACCTCATCGCCGTCCAGCAACGCGCCGCCGAACACGTCCAGTTCATCCCAATTGGCCAACAGGGTTTTCACCGCCAGGTCCTCGGCGCTCAACTCCAGGTTGTCCTCGCAGGCCCGCCGTTCGCACCACAGGTCCTGCATCAGCGCCGCTTCGCTGACCAGGTCGCCGGTCAGCGGCATGTAACGCGCGGTGACGGCCTGTTCGAACTTTTTAATCTGGTTGCGCTTGCCGTCGTAATGACGACCCGGCAGCTCGACCAGATCCCGGACGCGGTAAACGTAATCGTAGCTGTCGCGGTCGGCGACGACGGTCAGACGCGGTTCGGCGGCGGCCAGCGTTTCGGCGACAGCAGCCGGCACGCGACCGAACTGCGCCATGCCGCCCAAGCTTTGCGACCAGGCCAGCGCCTGCCCGACTCCCTCGGCGTCCAACACACCCCACGGCGGCAGCAGCAATCCCTCTTCCGCCGGACCACGCCAAAACAATAGACTGTCGCGGAAGCGCGCCAGACGCACCGGATGCGAGTTGCTCCAGGCAAACAGATTGGTGAAGGTCATTTCCGAAACGGCCAACGGCGCCGCGCGCAGCAACGGTTGCAGCCAGACCTTGTCGGCTAACGCCAGCGGGCGCGATTCGGGCAGTGCGGGCACAAGGTTGAGGCGATCGTTCACCGCTCCTCCACCATTCGTCGTTTAGGAAAAGATAAGTCGTAATTCGCCAAAGGAAAGGTTTTCTCTTACGCGCCCGGCGCGCTCAGTACTGCACCTTCTTGGTCCACATGATTTCGAAGATTTTGCTTTTTTGCGTGAACATCGACCAGGCGGTGAACACCGAGCGCTTGAATTCCTGCCAACTCTTGAGGCGGTAAATCGCCTTGAGGATGTAACGCGGGCGGAAATAGAACTTGAGGTACGCCTTGCGCGTCCACGCCTGAATTTCCTCTTCGTTCAGCGCCGTGCCCGGACGCGGCAGGAAAATGTCCTTGGATTCGTCCAGGATGTACTCCCGCCAGTAGTCGCGCTTCTTTTCCGTCAGCAGCATCCGGTACAGCTCGGTGGCGGGCATCGGCGTGACCTTGGAAAACTGCGCGTAATCGAGTTTGAGCTCGACGGAAAAGTCGATCGTTTTTTTGATCGTCTCCGGCGTCTCGCCCGGCGAACCGACCAGGAAATAGCCGAAGGTGTCGATTTTGTATTTGCGCGTATACGCCATCACCTCGCGGATCAGCTCGAGGTTCGTTTCCTTGCGCAGAGTCTTGAGCACCTCGGCGTCGCCGGACTCGATGCCGTAATAGATGCGCTTGCAGCCGGCCCGCGCCAGCGCCTTGAGCATCGGCTCGTTGACCAGGTCCACGCGGCTGCGAATCGCCCAGTACACCTTCACGTCGCGGCGCAGAATTTCCTCGCAGATGTCGATCACGCGTTGTTTCTGCACGGTGAACGAGCTGTCGAAGAAGTCGAACTCGCGCACCTTGTAAACGTGGTAGCACTCCTCGATTTCGTCGCCGACGTTCTCCGGCGTGCGCGGCCGGAACTTCAGCCCGCCCTGCTCGCAAAAGATGCAACGGAACGGACAACCGCGGCTGGTGATCATCGGCGTGAAATTTTTGAACTGGCTGATGAAGCTGAAATAGCGATCGTTGGGCAGATGATGACGCGCGGGAAACGGCGCGGTGTTGGTGTCGGCCAGCAGTTCGGCGCATTCGTTGACCACGATTTTGTCGCCGTCGCGCCAGATCAGTCCTTTGACCTGGTGCAGGTCGCCGCCGTTGTTGAGCGCCTCGATGAACGGGGGCAACACCACCTCGGCCTCGCCCGTGCAACCGTAATCGATGCTGTGATGCGAGAACGTCTCTTCCGGATAAATGCCCATGTGCACGCCGCCCAGCAACGTGGGCACGTTGGTCGCCTCGCGCAGGGCGCGCACCCAGGCGAGCGTCTGGTAAAACAGGTAGGTGGTAATCGTAAAGCCCAACAGGTCCGGCTCGAACGCCTTGACGCGGCGGATGGTTTCCTCCAGCGTCAGATTGAGCGCGTGGGCATCGATGAACTGCACTTCCAGCCCGGCCTTTTCCGCCACCGCGGCGACGTAGGCCAGCGACAGGCTGGGGAAAACGCCGTAGTTTTCCTTCACCGCCTTGAGGCCGGGTTCGTTCTTCACCACCCCGTAGGGCGAATAGATGAAGCTGATGCGCCGGATCGGCCGCCGCAGTATCTCGTCCGTTGTTTTGCTTGTGTTCACCAACCGCCCCCTCGGTCGTCGCAGCGAATGTGACGGAGTTTTACAGCAGCTCCTCGATCAAATAGGCAAACGCGGCCGCATCGTAAGCGTGCGTCTTTTCCCGAATGTTCAACTGCTTGTCCAAGAGCATGTTGAACGGCAGCGTCTCTTCGAGAAAATATTTTTTCAGCGACCAGTCCGGATCGGGACAGACGATGTAGGTAACGTCGAATTCGTCGCGCCAGGCCAGAGCGTCGTCCTGATTGGCCGGATTGTAGTCGGCGTCCTCGACCAACAACTGGATCAGCACGAAGTCTTCGTCGCCGTATTCTTCCCACAGATCGGCCTGCAGACTGGGCGTTTCCTCCTTGCAGGCGGCGCACCAGCCGGCGCCGACGTTGAGCAGCACGACCTGCCCCTCGTAATCGTAGAGGTTGATCTGATTGCCATCGGTGTCGGTCCAGGTGAAATCGTCGACCTTCTCGTAATCGTCGTCGTCATCGTCGCCGACATCGTCGTCATCGCCGCCGTCATCGTCGCCCGTATCGTCGTCGTCATCCAGCTCGTCGCCGTCATACCGGCCCTTGGCCGTACCGCACGACAGCGGGGCCGCCAACAAAGCCAACAGTAAAACCGTCAATAACGTCCAGCGCATAGAGTCTCCTTCTGCACGGTACTGTAACTGGAAACGGCGGGCTTTGACTAGTGCCTGCCTCTCTGGTAACTTCGGTGGCCCACAAGACGGGAAGTGGAGATGGAAGCGAAGGATATTCTGGGCATCGGCATTTTCCTTTCGGCCGCGATCCTGACCGCGGTGTTGCTGCGCGTGCATTTCATCCGCCGTTCGCCGGCGTTGGTGGCCGCCTTCCTGCTCAACCCCGCGCTGGTCGGCGTGCTGGCCGCCTGCGCCTTTTGGCTGCGCGATTCGGCGGCGTCCACGCCGTGCTGGATCGGTTCGATGGTGCTGATGGTTCCTTCCACCATTCTGATCGCCTTCAAGGTTCCCAAGGCCATTTACCAGGAGATGATGGAAAAAGAATCGGCGAGCCAACCGCCCGCCGATTCCACGCCGTCCGAAGATTGATTTTCCTCTATTCCTGCTGCTTGCTCGCTTTGATTCCGGCCAGAATATTGTTCAGGAACTCCGCGAGATCCGGCCGGCCGGGGTATTTCTTCAACGCGGCGCGCGCCATTTTTTCCGCGGCGTCGTTCTGTCCGGCATTGACCAGATTCTGCACGATGTACGCCTGCGCCCAACCGGCTTGCGGATGATTGGGGAACTTTTCCACGACCAATTCATACTGCCGGATGGCCATCTTTTCGTTGCCGACGCTGCCGTAAAAATTGCTCAGCGTGAAGTAGGTATTGATGACCAGATCCGGACGATCGGCGTATTTTTTGATGATGGCCTGATAGCTGGCCACCGCTTTATCCGTGTTGTTCTGCCGACGATAGACCTCGGCGATGCCGTTGTAGGCGGAAACCACTATGTTCTGATCGATTCCGCCAACCGCGATCAGCGATTGGAATACTTTCAGCGCCTCCTCGTACTTGCTCAGGCGCACATAGTTTTCCGCCAAGGAAACATCGAGCGACGCCAGTTGGTTCTTGTCTTTGCCCAATTCGCGGGCCTTGAGATAGGCTTGAACCGCCTGTTCGCTTTTGTTCGCCTGCGTATACATGTCGCCAAGGCTGCGATAGATCTCGAATCGCTGATTCGGATCCTGAATCGACTGGTCGCTCACCAGGTCCTGGAAGATTTTCTCCGCTTCGCTGAACTTCTGCTGGTTGAGATAAATTTGCGCAATGTTGGTCAACGCGCCGATACGCACCCCCGGATCGGAAGACTCGTCGGCGATTTCCCGGCACAAGGCGACGGCTTTGTCCCTCTCGCCCGTAGACTGATACAAATCGGCGATCATCCGTTTGGCGTTCTGATGGGCGCCCTCATCGAACTGGGGATCTTTCAGCACCTGCTGATACACGCTCAGCGCCTCTTTCGGCTTTTGGCTTTCCATGTAGATCATGCCGATCGACAGGAGCAGTTGCGCTTTTTCGTTTTTGTCCGTCGCCTTGTCGGTCAGGCGTTTGTAGATTTCCAACGCCTGCTGCCGGCGATTGGTTTGGCGGTAGATTTCCGCCTTGTTGCGGAGAACGTCGAGCACCAGCGGCTCTTCGAGTTTCATTTTATCCAATTCGTTGCACTGGTTCATCGCGGCGTTGTAATTCTGGCGCTGCATGTGAACGCCGATCAGTCCGTTGATCGCGTTGCGGCGCGAGCCTATATCGCGGGAGGATTCGAGAATCCGACGATAGTACGTCATCGCCTCTTTCTCCCGCCCGGCGCCCATTAACAAATTGGCCAGATTGTTCAACGCCGGCTCGCGCACGTCGGCAAACTCCGCATAGTCCGCAATCACCTGCCGATAGAGCTTGATCGCCTCGTCGGTCTTCCCCTGCCCCTGGTACACTTCGGCGATCTGAACCTGAATCTGCGCTTTGTCCCGCGCATTGTTCGATTGCTTGAACAGCTTTTGCAGCACCACCAATCCCTCGTCGGCTTTCCCGTTCTGCAAGAGGCGATTGGCGATATCCCGCTCGATTTGCCAGCGCTGCGGCGAATCCTCGGGCATCATATTGCGCGCCTGCTCGATGATCTGCTGCCCTTTGTCCGCTTGCTTCATTTCGAAATACACGTGGGCCAGACCGACCATCGCGTTGGCTTTGTTCATGTCGTTTTTGCTGCCGTCGATGATCATCCGATAGATCTTGATCGTCTCCTCATACTGCCGGTTTTGCGTCAGCGCCGAGATCAGCGGGAACGCCACGCCCTCGAGTTCGCCGTGCCGCTGCGGGAATCGTTGATAAAGCTGTTCGAAGGCGGCGACGGCCGCGACGTTTTGCTTCTGCAACAGCAGGATGCGCATTTTCATATGTTCGATCCAGAAATCACGCTCCTGGTCCCGTTTCAGTTTCATCGCCTGTTCGAGATAGCTTTGCGCGGATTTGACGTCCTGGCGCATCATGCTGATTTCCGCCAATCCCTGCACCGCGAAGCCCACCGCGTCTTCGCGATTTACCTTGGGCGCCTTCTCGATAATGGCCTGATACATTTTTTCCGCTTCGCCCCACTGCGAGGCGCCCATGTTGAAGTTGGCCAACTCGAACAGGATATCGATTTCCTGAGTCATGCCCGCGAATTGCTTGAGCATCCGTTCGTAAAGCTCTTTGGCTTCCTGATTCCGGCCTTTCGACCGCAGGTAATTCGCCCACATGGAATTGGCTTGACCGACGAAGCCGGCGTCGGCGCTCTCGGTTTGGACGATCTGCCGGTACTGCGCTTCGGCGCCCGAGGCATTGTCCTGGTCGATCAAAATCTGCAACAACGACAGTTGGGCCTGCCGTTTGTCGTTGAGCGGACTATCCGCACCGATGCGCTGGTAAATTTCCGCCGCCTTGTCGAATTGCTCCAACGACCGATACATTTCGCCCAGCGTATAGTCGATTCGATTGAGCCCCTGCTTATTGTCGGGAAAACGTGCGGCAAACTTTTCCCGCAGGGTCAGCAACTCCGCCTCTTTTTTCTCGTTTCCATAGAGTGAAGCCAGCGTATTGGCGGCATCCATCGCCAGGCGCTCCTTGGGATGATCGACCAGCGGAACCAGCAAGGCGATCGCTTCGGCCGTTTTTCCCTGTTGGAAAATTGCCTGCGCTTTTTGCAGCGACACTTCGCCGGCAAACTCCACGGAATCCTTGAAACGCTTTTCCATTTCCGCGAGCACTTTTATCCGCTCGGTCATATTCTGCGTGACGGCGTAGGTAGCCAAAATTTCCATATAGGCCTGGAACGCCTGCTCCGGTTGCGTGGCGACTTTGAGCACCTGTCGATAGCTTTGAATCGCCTCCGGATAATGCTCGAAGCGACGATGGATGCCCGCTTCGCTGTAATAGGTGATGATTTCCGCCTGCTTGTCGTTGCCCAATTTTCGCCGCACTTTGCGCAGAACATCGAGTGCTTCTTCGTATTGCTGGTCCGCTGCCAGCGCTTCGGCGTAGATGGACGTCGCACTGAGTTTACGCCCCGGATCCTCCAACTTGTCCGGCAGATCCTTGATCAGCTTGATCGCCTCTTTGGGGTTGCCGCGAAACGTTTGCAGCTCGGCATAATTCATGAGCACTTCGTAACCGAGTTCGCCCTCCGTCAGCGGCCGTTTGAGCAAATCGACATAAATCGCCTCGGCTTTGTCGTCCTGTTTGTCGTTGCGATAGTACTGCGCCAAGGACATCATCGCGCGGAACGCCGGTTGCGAATCCGGCGCTTCCCGGTCGATCTCCTTCAATTTTTCGATCGTGCTTTTGACGTTCTGGTGACTGTCGAGCAGCCGCGAGTAAACCAGGATTTTCACGGAGCCGGTGAACTCTTTGTTCTCGGGGAATTTCTCCACGGCTTTGTCGACCAGCTTTTCCGCGTCGTCGAACCGCTGATTGTCCAGCAGCATGTTGGCGTAGCTGAAAAAGGCGTTTTGGCTGTTCTCGACCGTTTTGGCGTTTTCGATGATATCCCGATAAATCGCTTCGGCCTGGGTCAGATCGTTTTTCCCGCGCAGCACTTCGGCCAGCCGGTTTTGAATTTCCCGCAGCGTCCGTTTGTCCAGCACCGGCAGCGTCACGATCTTCTGGTAGATCTCATTGCCCCGCTCGACGTTCCCCTGCGTATAGGCCAACATCGCCAGCTTGGCCCAGGCGTCGATGACCTCCAGGCTGTCTTTGTATTGGTCGGTCACCTGCAACAGAATGTTTTCCGCTTCCTGGAAATTCCCTTGCATCCGTTTCACGTCGGCCAAACCGATTTGCGCGTAAATGACCTCGGTGTCCGCCGGATAGGTGTCGACCAGGTATTTGAACTGCTCGGCCGCCCCGTCATACTTTTTCGCCGACAACAACACGTTGCCCAGTTCCAGGCGCGTGGAAAACATCCGCTCCGGGCTGTCGCTGAATTTCTTCATGGCGATGCGATACAGGTTTTCGGCGCGATCGAATTTCTGCTCGCCGGCCGCTTGCCGAGCCTCGGCGGTCAGCGTGTCGAACGACCAATACGCCGGCGTTTTGATGTAGTAATAAATGCTTCCCGCAATGCCGAGGATAATCACCAGGGCGACGATCTTGGCCGCCGTGCTTTGCAGGATCAGGCGTCCCAAACGACGCAGCAGGAATTTATTCACCTTCGCGCCGCGTTCGGCCAGGGCTTGCAGCTCTTCCTCTTTGTAGCCGACGAGCGATTTGAAAATCGCACCGGTCAACGTCGCGCCGGTCAGCTCGACCGCATTATGCTCGCTGAGGGTGAACACCGATTTGGTCAAATCGGTCTCGCCGAAATCGACGTTCGTCAGCCGGCATTCGGAAAAATTCGCCTGCGGCAAACGAGCGCCGTGAAAAGAGCATTGCCGGAATTCCGACCCGTCAAAGCTGCTTGTCTCGCCAACCAGTCCGGCGAAGGTCGATTCGTTTACTTCCGCGTTTTGCATCGTGCCGCGGCTGAAATCGGCGCGGGACATGTCCACCTGCAGAAAATGCCCGTCGGAAAAATCCGCTTCGGTCAGGATCGCGTCGGTCATGGAGACGTCGCTGATTTTCGCGCCGATGAAATCGGTCTGCGTGAAATTCGCCCGCCGCGCATCGACGTCCTTCCATTCGGATCCGACCGCGCGCACCCGCGACAAATCCGCGCCGCACAGCTTCGCCTTGTCCAACGTCGCGCCCTTGAGATTCGCCCCGGACAAATCGGCCCCGGTCAGATTCGCGCCGGTCAGATCGGCGCCGGTCAGATTCGCGCCGGAAAGGTTCGCGCCGGCCAAATCGACGTCGCGCAGATCCTGCTTGATCAGCTTGGCTTTCTTTAAATTGGCCCCGGCAAAATGGCCGCCGGCCGCGCCCACTTTTTTCCAATTGATGGAGGTCAGGTTGGCGCCTTCCAGCTTGCCGTTTTTCAGGTTCTCAACCAGTGCTTTCTCGTCCGGCTTGACGATCCGGTCGGCGGAATCGTCGGCCGGCAATGTTTCACTCAACAGGCGCCGATATTCCTCGGCGTTGATCTCACCGTTCGCCAGGCGTGTATCGAGTATTTCGCGGTTGACTGGTTGGGTCATTGTCCTTCTCCATATCCCTGTCCACTATGTCTCGATGTCGGCCAATATCGCCCTTTTTGCATCGAACTCAGTCATGGTGAATACACAAATATTGTAAGAAATTCCCACCGAACCGAAATTTCTTTCGAGAATAAATCACGAACCAAAGACTCTTGCAAGTATTTCCCCGATTTCGGCCGTTTTTCACCGTTCTATGTTATAATGATTACATGCATTTTTTATGCGGGAGAACATCGATGAAGCGGTGCGGGATTCTGATCGTCCTTTTGTTGCTCACCGGATGCGCATCGACCATGCCCACGGTCGTCGCCTTGCCTCCGGTTGGCGAACTGCCTGGAAACGCCCAGGTTTTACCCGATCTGGGATTGACGGTCACGCTCCCCGATCAATGGACGCTCGCGGACCATTCGCCGGACGCCTATGAATGGCGCGGACCGGCCACGGACGATTCGTCTTCTATAATAACCTTAGTAAGCCAGGAAAATTATCCGTATTCACCGGACGAGGCGGTGCTCGTCGCCGTGCGTCTGGCCGGGGTGGATGTACCGGCGCCGGCGACGGCTTTCATGGTGGCCGACACTCTCGGCCGCAAGAGTTCGGGAAAGGTCGGCCGCACCCGCGTGGTGGCCCTTGCCTGGGCCGCGCCGGGCAGAACCTATTTGCTGCTGGCTCGTTGGGACGATTCCGCTGCCGCCGCTCAGGTCAGCGCGTTGATTGCCTCGCTGCGCCCGCTTACGGCCGTTTCTCCCGCGGCAGGACGATAGCGGCGACGGCCTTGAGAAAAACATAAACCAAAAAGACGAACAGAATCGTCAACACCAGCGCGCCGCCGATTAATATAAACAACCAGGGAATGCTCGCGTTGGCTTCGACCGAGGTCAGCCCCATTTCGAACGGCACATGAGCCGTCACGATCAACTTTCCGTCATTCACCTGGCTGCCGATCAGCAAATGCGGTTTTCGGGTCGCCAACCAGCCCGCATAGTTTTCGCGTTGCGGATCGCTCTTGGACAGCGGCACCGCGAGATTGAGATATCCGAGGTACGGACCGTCGATCGGCGCCAGCCGGGCATCGGCGCCGAACTCGGGCTGTACGACCTTGGCCGTTAAATTCTTTTCGTAGCGATTGGCCGCCTCCGACGTCGGCGCCAGGATCAGATGATCGTCCACCAGCCGATAGTACAGCGTCCGGCCGAACAGGCTGATCTGCCGCCGATCGTTTTCCAGCTCCGCCAGAGTCGTTCCTTCCGAACGCATTTTGTCGACCAACATTTCCACCTGCGCCCGTTGGTCGGCGGGCACTTTGGCAAGCAGCGCCTCGGCCTGTTGTGGGTTTTCGGTCGTCAGAATCGTCTCGACCAGTTTCTTGCCGGCGTCATCCATCACCAGATCGTGCATGGCCATTTGCGCATCTTTGACCTTGGCGTACTTGTCGAGCAGTTTTTTGACCGCCTCGGTCTGCTTGACCTCGAACACGACCACCGGGAAACCGGTCAACTCGTCATACGCCATAACCACGGCGATTTCCGAGCCCATGTGCTCGAGGAAGGAATTGAACAACAGCACGGTCAGTTTCTGCCGCAGCTTGGAGACTTCCTGATCGGCGGTGAACATATCGAACAATGTCGTGCTCAAATCGGCCGGTCGCTCCAACCGCAGCGCGGCATACAGGAACGTGTCCGCGTCGGGCAGCGTAATCGTGCGGAACTCACCCGGTTTGTCGATCGTATACGGGCTGACCAGCTTGCCCGGCTTGGCCTGAACGACCAACCGCGCGCTGGGACCGTCCTCCTCCAGGTACAGGTTGAGCACCGCACGTTCGATGGCCGGCGCGGATAAAAACAGGCGCGGATCGAACAAATGCGCGTCGCTGTCGCCCTTGCGGAAATAGGCGCTGGACAACAACACGGCCGAAACGTCCGCCGTCTCGTCCACCACCTGCAACGATTTGTGGTAGCGCTCCTCGATATCCTGCAGCGATGAAATGCCGCCCTCGAAAGCGTCGATCGACTGCACCACGTGCGTCATCTGACCGATGATCATGAAGTTGCGCACGTACGCCACCACATCGTTTTTCCGGCGGATCAACGCGTAGCCGCGATGTTGCGCCACCTGATCGGAAAAGCGGAAAAAGCCTCGATTACCGAAGAAGGAAACCAACTGCCCGACGAAGCCCATTTCCACGTACATCGTGTAAATCGACTGATTCCTGGCCAGGTTGGTCAAATCGGCGGGGACGCTGAAATAGACCTTCTTGAACAACAACTGATACAGCGTGAAGATCGGCTCGCGCCCGCGAACATTTTCCCAGAAGTTGAGCAGGTCCTTGAGCTGTTCCATCCCCTGCCTTTTGCTCAGCGTGCCGACGAACTCGCTGCCGACCGCCTTTTCCACCGAGTCGATCGGATGATGCAACATCACAACCGCGCCCACGCCGCTGGGCAGAATCTCCTGGATCTCGATGTCGGAAAACACGATCCACAGCACGCCGAAAATGACCGGCCCGATCAGGATGATTTTTATGATTTGGCGAAACACTATTGCTTACTCCCGGTTTTATAGGGGACGAGTCGCCCGTCATTGTACGCCAAAACGACGGTATGTTCGCCCCATAAGATGGTCGGGTCGACGATCATTTCCATCGCCGTCAGGCAAAACGGCCGATCCTTTTTCAGCGGTCGATAAGTGGCGATGTCGAACGGATACATATCCTGCGGCTTGAGCCCTTGGTTGGCGTCCGGCGGCAGCAGACAGTCGTATTGCGAACTCCCTTTGAACTCGACGTAGATGCGCGGCGGATATGCGGGCATCACATTCAAACCCGCCGCGCTTTTTTCCTTCATGCTCACCAGCGTCATCGGATGCACGATCGCCTGCGTTTCGGGCCGGCGCAGACGCATCGCCTGGTGCAAGCCGTTGCGCATAACAAACGCTTCGCGCAATGAATCGGGCGTGGTCAGCACCAGCACGTGCGTCATTTCGCCCGGCGTCAAGGGGATCGCCGTCAGATCGTCGACCACCGCGGCGGCCAGGCGCGAGGCGCGATGCCACGTTTGCGCCAGCGAAAACGCCACCGCCACGTTCAACAGCAGCCAGCAGGCAAAGACAATCGTCGCGGCGCGTTTGCGCCCTTCCCGGCCGCTCTCCCACGCCGCCGCCACCGCATCGGCGATCGCGATCGCGAACCACGCGCCCGCCAGATACAAATGCATTCGGCGCGGATACAAATGCGCCGCCGGCAACAGGCACAACAGCCCGCCGATCAATCCCAGGCGCACGCCGGGCCGTCGCCACAAGTTTCTGCCGCCATAGGCCAGCGCCCCGCCGCCCACGAGCACCGCCGCCGGCACGAGGATCTTATGATTCATGATCGTCGGAATCGCCTCGGTGAAACCGAACGGCACGAAAAACAATTGGACGAAACGCAGCAGGTCGCGCAGGCAGTGCAATCCGAAGGCGTGCGGAATGATCGGACCGCCGTTGTGCCCGAGCATCGCGAAGCCCTTCGCGGCCAACCAGACGAACAGACTCGTCGCGGCGATCAAGGTCGCCGTCACGCTCGCCTTCCACGTCGGCTTCGACGGCAGGAGCCGGTCGATCGCCAGCACCAGCAACGGAAAGGCCAAGGCGATCTCGTTGCAGGCCAACGCCAGAAAATACGCCGGCAGCGATAAGAACAGGTAAAGCCGCCGCCCGCCGGCGCGCCATTGAACATGCGCGACCAGGCCCCACATTAAAAATATCGTCGCCGGCAGTTCGCTGCGTCCGCTGATCCAGACGACGTTTTCCACGTGGGCGGCCGAAACGGCGAAAGCCAGGCCGGCCCAGATCGCCGTGCGCGGCGGCAGCAGACGCGTCAACAACGCGAGCACCGACAGCACGGCAAGCAAACCCAGCACGAGGTTCACTGCGTGATAGCCCACCGGCTGCAGGCCGAACAGACGCGTTTCGATCCACATGAGCGCCAGCGGCAGCGGCCGATAGTAACCGACGGCCAGAGCGTCGCCACTAACGATCCCGCCGAGCGAAGCCGCCTGCCCCTGCGCCAGATGCACCCAATCATCGCTGATGAATCCGTCGGTGAGATTGCCCAAATAGGGAGCAACGGCCACCAGACCGATCGCCAGCAGGATATAGACCCGGCGATTGCCGGATGCTTTCATGTTGTTGGGCATGTATGGGAACCTATGCAAACTAACGTTTTCCGTCAACCGGACACTTGAGGCGCTCCAACCCCTATGCTAAGTTGCGTACCACACTTCGGCCGTTGGCGAGTTTGCATGAAAAACGGAAAAATTTCCATTCTCCAGGTGATCAACACCGCGCGCATCGGTGGAGGCATGCGGCATTTATACGCCCTGTTGCAGCACCTGCCGCGCGCCCGTTATCACCTGGCGGTGGTCGCCGAGAACGGCGGATTCCTGGTCGATGAAATCAACCGGTTGGATATTCCCATCCATTTCATTCCGCTCATGCGCAGCCGTTTCGATCCGGCGGCCGTCTGGCGCATCGCCCGGCTCGCCCGCGCCGAAGGCGCCGACCTGCTGCATCTGCACGGCACCCGCGCCGGTTTTTTCGGCGCGGTGGCCAAACGCCTGGCCGGCGTGCGTCACTCAATATACACGGTGCACGGCTTTTCCTTTCACAAGGATATCGGTCCCGGCGGACGCGCCTTTTACCTGGGCGTCGAACGCTTCTGCGCGCGCGCCCATTCCCGGTTGATCTCCGTTTCCGGCACCGACCGCGACGAAGCGATCCGCCTGGGCGTGTGCCCGCCGGCGCAAATCGAGACGATCTACAACGGCATCGACTTCTCCGCCTTCGATCCGCAACGGGCCAACGGCTTTTTGCGCCATCAGCTCGACGTCACGCCCGACGCGCTCCTGGTGGGCACCGTCGCGCGGCTGGTGCCGCAAAAGGGCGTCGAGTATTTCCTGGAAATGGCGCGACTGGTCAAACAACGTTGCCCGCAGGTGCGCTTCGTGGTCATCGGCGAAGGCGAGCTGGAGCGCACGCTCAAGCAACGCGCCGACCAGATGGGCCTGGACGGTCACGTGCTGTTCGCCGGCGCGCAGGAGCAGATGGCCGACTGCTACGCCGGGCTGGACGTGTTCGTGCTCAGCAGCCTCTGGGAAGGCCACCCGCTGAGCCTGATCGAATCGCTGGCCATGGAGTGCCCGACCGTCGCAACGCGCACCAGCGGCTCGCCGGAAATCATCGACGACGGCGAAACCGGATTTTTGGTCGCCCCCAAGGATCCGCACCAGATGGCCGACAAGGTTTGCTGGTTGCTTGAAAACGCCGCGCAAGGGCGCGCGATGGCGCGCGAAGGCCGCAAGCGCTGCCGCGACCGATTCGACGAACGGCACATGGTGGATCAAACCCTGCACATGTACGAAGAAATACTCAAGGGAGCCCGATGACCGCCGGCCAAACGCTCTCGATAATCGCCCCTTGCTTCAACGAGCAGGACAACGTCGCCGAGTTGGCGCGCCGGATCGATCTGGTCGACCGTTCGCTGCCCGACGTGCGTTGCGAACTGGTGCTCATCGACGACGGCAGCCGCGACGATACCTGGTTGGCGATTCAAAGCGCGCGCGCGGAGTATCCCTTCATCGTGCCGGTGCGCCACTACGGCAACGCCGGGATCGTCGCCGGGTGGAAATCGGGCCTGGCCGCCTCATCCGGCGAATACGTGCTGACCATCGACGCCGACCTCCAGTACAAACCCGAGGATATTCCTGCGATGTTCGCCGCCTTCCGCGAACACGACATCGACCTCGTGCAGGGCGCGCGGGTGGTCGAGCAGGAGCGTTCGGCGATCCGCCGTTTTTTCACCGGGAGCCTTTCGGGCGTGCTGAACCTGTTGTTCGGCATGCATCTCAAGGACAACAAAAGCGGTTTTATTTTGTATCGGCGCGCGGTATTGCACGATATACTGCGGATCGCCGATAAATTTCGATACTTTCAACACTTCATCGGCGTGGCGGCGCACGCGGCCGGGTATCGCATTTACGAGGTGCCCATCGTGTTCGCGCCGCGCCATGCGGGCGAAAGTTTCATCCGGCAGCCGTGGCGCTTCGCCATGCGCGCCGCGTTGGACATGCCGCGCGCCATTTGGGAGTTCCGTTTGGCCAAACTGTGGAGAAAAGGCTGATGTGCGGCATCGCGGGCATCTGGGGCCAGGGCGACATGTTCGCGATGACCCGGATACTCGAACATCGCGGCCCGGACGAGGAAGGCTTCTTCCGCGCCGACCCGGTGCAACTCGGCAGCCGGCGCCTGAAGGTCATCGATCTGGTGACCGGCACGCAGCCGATCGCCAGCGAAGACGGTAAATTCGTCATCGTCTACAACGGCGAAATTTTCAACTTCCGCGAACTGCGCGCCGAGTTGGAAAACAACTTTCCCTTCAAAACGCAAACCGACACCGAAGTCATTCTGCACGCCTATCGCCAATGGGGCGTCGATTGCGTACAGCGCTTCAACGGACAATTCGCCTTCGCGATCTACGACGGCGAAAAGCTGTTTTGCGCACGCGACCGCATGGGCGAAAAGCCGTTCTACTACGCGCAAACCGCCCAGGGCTTTTTTCTGGCCAGCGAGATCAAGGCGATCCTCACGCAGATCGACAGCGCGCCGCGCATCGACGAATCGTTCTGGGTGTTCGACTGCGCCATCGCGCCGCAAACCCTGTTTGAAAACATTTATGAACTGCCCCCGGGCCACCGGCTGACCTACGACGGCCGCGCGTTGCGGATCGACCGTTATTGGTCGCTGCCCGAACCGGCGGAGCAATATCGCAACGAAGACGACCTGGTCGAGGAACTGCGCGAACTGATCAAGGACGCGGTGCGCCTGCGCAAAGTCGCCGACGTGCCGGTCGGCCTGTTCCTTTCCGGCGGGCTGGATTCGGCGGTCATGGCCAGCACCATGCGCCCGCAGGAGGTGTTCTCCTGCCGCTTCCCGCTGGGCGGCGCCTTCGACGAATTTCGTTACGCGCAGATCATGGCCGAACACATCGGCGCGCGTCACCACGTGATCACGCCGACCTGCGAGGATTTTCGCGAACACCTGCCCAGGATCCTCTGGCATCTGGATCAGCCGATCGCCACCGCCTCGTCGATCAGCGAATTCCTGTTGGCGCGCAAAGCGTCGGAATTCGTCACCGTCGTGCTCGGCGGTCAGGGCGCGGACGAAATTTTCGGCGGCTACATCCGCTACGTGCTCATGTCCATCGAAAACGACCTCGCCCGCCGGCCGGAACTGGCGGCGTATTATCCGCTGGCCCGCTTCTTCTGGCGCGACGACATCTTCGGCGATCCGGCCGTGCGCTACTATCATTTGATCCACCGCGCGCAAACCGACGATCCGACGCCGCACATCGATCGCGTGCGCGCTCATTTCCACACCGATCGGCCGGTGATCGACAACATCGGCATGGCCGACATCCACCTGTCGCTGCCCAGTTTGATCACGATGAACGACCGCGCCTCTTCGGCCTACGGGCTGGAAAATCGCTGTCCGTTTCTGGATCACCGCATCGTTGAGTTCGCCTTCCGCCTGCCGCCGACGGCCAAGATCAACGAACTGACCACCAAGTCGATCCTACGTCGCGCCGCGCGCGGATTGATACCCGACGCGATCATCGACCGCCGCGACAAAAAGGGGCTCGTCGTGCCCTTCATGCAGTGGCTGACCGGGCCGTTGCGCGAGTGGGCGAACGAACTGGAGCAATCGCTGCTCACGCGCGGATTGACGATTCCGCCGACCACCGACCGCGGCGAATTCGACCGCGGCTTGTACACCCGCGTGTGCCTGGAGTTGTGGTTCCGCAACTTCTTCCCGGAATGGCATGGATAAAATCAGCGTCATCGTCGCCACGCGCGACCGGCCGGAGATGGTCGAGGAAGCGCTTTCTTCGCTTCTCGCCCAGACGACGCCGGCCGACGAAATCATCGTCGCCGACGACAGCCGCGGCCAGAGCGCGCGGCATCTGGCCGACAAGTTCCCCGTGCGCCTGGTGTTCACCAAAGCCGGCGGTCCGGCCGTCGCGCGCAATGCCGCCGTGCGCGAGGCGCAGTATCCCTGGCTGGCCTTTTGCGACGACGACGACATCTGGCTGCCCCATCGCCTCGCCGCGCAGACCAAAGCCATGCACCCGGGCATCGATTTGATCTACGGCGACACGGTCGACTCCGAGGGCGAGCGCGAACTGGGATTTCACGACACGGCCGAGGGCGCCGTCTTCGAAAAACTGCTGCTGGACAACTGGATCGTCACCAGCACCGTGTTGCTGCGCCGCGAAGCCTTCGACAAGGCCGGCGGATTCGAGCCCGACTTCTGCCCCGCCGAGGACTACCGGCTGTGGCTGAAGGTCTGCCGCCAGGGTCGCGCAGTAAAGATCAACCAACCGTTGGCCACCTACCGCGAGCATGAGGGCCAGTTGCAGACGAAGATCGCGCCCATGTTCGCCGCCACCGCCAAGGTCATCGAACGAACCATCGCCGACTTCGGCATCGCCCCGCGCGACGTCATCGGCCTCACGCGCCGTCTTCGGCAGTTGTACTTCGTGCAGGGCCGCGTATCGTCCGCCGAGAGCGACCAGGCGGCCGCGCGCACGGCGTACCTGCGCGCCTGGACCTACGAACGCTCCTACTTCAAAGCCCCGCTGTTCTGGTTGTTGAGTTTTTTGAATATCTAAAAGGCGAGCCGGTTGCCGGCCACGCTTTCCATCGCCGCTTGCAGCAGGCGGCGCGCTTTCATCGGCTGACCGTTTTCGATTTGGATGCGCCGCCACAACATCCAGGCGCGCGTATCGCCCGGCGCCAGGCGCAGGCCGGCGAGCAGCGCTTGTTCCGCCTCGTCGTTGCGTCCCGCGCGCTGACGCGCCTCGGCCAGATAAAACCAACCGTCCGGCAGCGACGGCGTCAGCTCGGTGACCTTGGCGAAATGGCGAATCGCCTTGTCGGTTTCGTTGCCTTGCAGCGCGATGCGTCCGAGCCCCAGATACGCTTCGGCCAGATGATCGCCGTTCTTGGCGGCCAGCACGGCCCGAAACGCTTCACGCGCGCCGTCCGCATTGCCGTTTTCCAAACGCATCCGGCCCAGCGTCAGCAGCAGTTGCGTGTCGTTGGGCCAGCGGCGCAGAGCGTTTTCCACAATGGTCACCGCGCGCTCGGCGTGCCCCAGGCGTTGATGGCAGCGGGCGAGCATCGTCACCGCGCCGGTGCACTCGTCGCAGATTTCCACCACCGGTCGCAGGTGCGCCGCCGCCTCGGCCGCCTGCCCGCCGTCCAGGTTGAGCTCGGCCAACGCGATGCCCACCGCCACGCGTAGCGCGCGTCCGGAATCGGTCGTCGGCCGGTCGGTCAGAATCCGCGCGGCCTGCTTGAAGCGTTGCGCCGCCGGCGCGCCGTCGCGCCGATGCAGCAGAATTTCCCCCTGCACGTACAGCGACACCGGATTATCCGGATGCGCCTCCAGGTCGATCGCCGCTTCGCTCCACGCGCCGCGCAGGCTGCCGGAGGCCAGCAGTTCCAGCGTATAGGCGTTGCGTTCGTTGATCAGCGCCGCCCCCGACCGAACCAGCTTTTTCAGCGAGCGAATGCGCGCCAGTGCGTCGGGATCGTTGATGCGCCCGTCACGCGGATAAGGCCGGCGGATGAAAATATCGTGCGTCGCCACCGGCGGCAGCTTGGGCGGCTTGGCCGACCACGCCGCCAAAAACGGCGATCCGGGCATCTGCTCGCTATGTGGGATGCCCAGGTGGGTCAAGGCCAGCGGCACGAAATCCAACGCGCCGCCGCCCTCGAAATTACGCCCCTTGACGATCATCGGTCCGAGCAACCCGACCATGCCGCGCACCGGCGAGGCGAAATCGCCCTCCTCGTTGCGGCCCGCGCGAAACTGCGGATCGCAACCGACGACCATCACCAGCGTCTGCTCGTCGGCCAAGGCCAGCAAATCGCCCAACACGCGGTCGATATGCCGGATGTGCTTGCGCGCCGGCTTGCCGAATCGCGGCCAGCGAACCTTGGGATCGAGCGCCTGCGCCGCGCCGCTGTAATGGCGCGCGCTGTTGGCGCCGTCGAAAAACACGGCCAGCACATCGAGTCTGGCCCACGCGTCCTCGGCCATCGGCGGAAACTGCGACAACGACGCCGCTTCGATGCGCGCGGCCACGTTCGGCCCCGCCGGCGGCTCGCCGACGTAGGGCGACTTGATCGCCTTGAAGGGCGGCGCCTTGAGCGTCGCGCCGGGAAACGGCACGGCCAGACCCATCCCGCGATAAAACGCCAGATCGTCGACGACCGTCTGCACCGCTTCGTCCACCGGCGCGCTGTGCGGCCAGCCGAGCACGCCCGAGGGCCGCTGGTAGCGCGTGGTGATCTCCCACAGCGTGGAAACGGTGCGCGAAGGCAACCGCAGTTCGCCGGTTTCGACGTCGAATTGAATCGGCTTGAGAATGGCGTGATCCTCGGCGGGGCGGCCGGTCGCCACCGAAGCCCAGAACGCGCCGGGGTAGCGCGGTTGATTGTCTTCCAACACGCCCCAGGCGCCTTCCTGCTGCAGACGGGCGAAATTCGGCGCTTCACCGGCCTTGATCATCGCGCCGAGCAGATCCCAGCTCAGGCCGTCGAAACCGATGAGCAAAACGCGCGGACGCGCCGGCGCCTCCTGCCCGCAACCGGCCGCCGCCAGCACGATGATCAAGCTCAACAAAAATGGAAGAATACGCCGGAGCGCCCGTCGTTTCATCGCTTCGCCGATTGATTAATGGTTTTGCGTCGAGACTATTTGCGGGACTTTTTGCCGCCCTTGCCCGCCGGAGCCCGCTTTTTGCCGTTGACCTTTTTGTCGCCGGGATCGGGATTCTTCTTCGCGTTCTCGCCGATCCGCTCGATCCTCTTTTCGCCGTCGCGTTCGCGGCCGAATTTGCGCAGCGCGCGGGCCATCTCGTCCAGGCGCGCGTCGACCAGGCAATTGATCGTCCCCTTGGGATACGTGCCGTCGTCCTTCTTCTTGCCGGCCGGCACGCCGGTCAGCAGCGCGATGCCCTCGTCGATCGTCTTGACGGCCCAGACGTTGAATTTACGGTTCTTGACCGCCGTGACGATCTCCTCGCGCAACATCAGGTCGTCGACGTTCGTATGCGGAATCATCACGCCCTGCTTGCCGTCCAGGCCGCGCGCCTTGCAGACCTCGAAGAAGCCTTCGATCTTCTCGTTCACGCCGCCGATCGGCTGGATCTCGCCCTTCTGGTTGACGCTGCCGGTCACCGCAATGCCCTGCTCGATCGGCAAACCCGAAAGCGCGGAGAGCAACGCGTACATTTCCGTCGAGCTGGCGCTGTCGCCGTCGATGCCGCCGTAGCTCTGCTCGAAACAGATGCTGGCCTGAATCGACATCGGCTTATTCTGTGAATATTTACCACGCAGATAACCGGATAGAATCAGCATGCCCTTGTCGTGAATCTTGCCGCTGAGTTTGCTCTCGCGCTCTATGTTCACGATGTGGCCCTGCCCCAGGCTGACCTCGGCGGTGATGCGCGAGGGTTTGCCGAAGGCGTACTCGCCGATCGAATAAACGGCCAGGCCGTTGACCTGCCCCGTCGTGCCGCCGCTGGAGGTGATCAGCAGTTTGCCTTCCTCGATCATCTCCTGCAGCTTGTCTTCGTACAGCGACAGCCGCTCGCGTCGCGATTGCAGCGCCTGCATGATGTGCTTTTCGTCGATCAGCTTTTTCTTGTCTTTTTCCGCCCAGTAGTTGGCTTCGCGCACGATGTCGGCCAGGATCGAGAACCGCGTGGACAGCTTCTTTTGCTTGCCGGTCATGCGCACGCCTTCCTCGACCAACGCCGACACGCCCTTGTTGGTCAGGTGCAGCAGCTTTTCGTCGGTGACGATCTTGTGCAGGAACGACGAGTAACGGACGATCATCTCCTCGTCCTTTTTCATCTCGTAGTCGAAGTCGGCCTTGATCTTGAAGATCTTCTTGAAGTCCTCGTCGTAATAGTGCAGGTAGTGGAACAGCCAGTCCTCGCCGATGGCGACGATCTTCACGTTCACCGGCGCCGGTTCGGGTTTGATGCTGGAGATCATCATCCAGTAGAACGCGTCCCAACCCTCGATTTCGAGTTGCCGCGTTTTGAGCATGCGCTTGAGGTTCTTCCACACGCCGGATTCGGAAATCGCGTCCAGCAGGTTGATCACCAGAATGCCGCCGTCGGCCTGCAAGATGCTGCCCGCGTGAATCTTGGTGAAGTCGGTCGCCCAACTGCCGTTCTTGGCGATCGTCTTTTCGATGAAGCCGAACAGGTTCTTGTACGACGGCGTGTTTTCGATCACCACCGGCCGCTTTTTCGTTTTGGAATTGTCCACCGCGACGTTCACCATGAAGTCGGTGAATTCGTCCTTGGTCGGCATTTCCATCATCATCATCGGCGCGGCCTGCGGCTGATCGTCCTTTTCCTTGAAGCGCGACATGTCGCCGAGCACCGCGTCGAGCACTTCGTCGAGGTACGCGTTGACCTCCTTGGACTTGTGCTTTTCGCGGATGTCGGTCAGCAGATCGGCGATGATCTGGATGCCGTAGTCGTGCTCGAGTTTGTTGAGCGCCTCCTTCATCTCCTTTTCGATCTGCCGCACCTTCTTCATCGTGGTTTCCAGCCCGTTGCGCAACACGGCGTGCTGCTCCTTGAGCTGCGTCAGCTTCTCGGGCGGGAAGTTGCCGTCGGCCGCCAGGCTTTCCAACTGCTCGAACTGCACCGGCTGGCTTTCGATCAACGGCAGGATCATCGGCCGCGTGAACGGGCCCATCTGCACCTGGACCATCGCGAAATTTTCGTTCTTGATCGTGTTCTCGAGCTGCCGGAAATGCTCCTTCTGCAATTCGCGGTAGTTCTCGATGATCGCGTCGCGCTGGTCTTTGTACTCCTGGTTTTCGAAAATGTTGGGAATGACCTTCTTCAAGTACTCGACGAGCTCTTCCATGTCTTTCTTGAGCATCGAGCCCTTGCCGGCCGGCAGCTTGATGCAGCGCGGTTTCTGGCGGTCGGCAAAATTATTGACATAAATGATATCGCTCGGCGGCTCGCTGGCCTTTTCCAGCTTGCCCAGCAACGCCTTGACCGTGGTCATCTTGCCCGTGCCCGACAGGCCGGCCACGTAGATGTTATAACCCGGAGAATCGATGTTCAGCCCCACTTCAATCGCCTTGACCGCCCGCGCCTGTCCCAGCACGCCGTCGAGCGGTTTGGCGTTTTTCGTCGTCTTGAAGCCGAAGCAGGTCGGTTTGCAGCGCCAGCGCAGCGAAGTGGGTTTCACGCGGAATTTATCTCGATTGAAAGTCGCCATAATTAAACGATCCTCCACATTAAAAGGCTCACGGTCATCGATGAATAACGTTCTCTTTATACCAACCGCAACGGGCCGGGGCAATCATATTTGTAAAAAGCGGGCCACCCGCTCCAGAACTTGCTCCCCGGTCGCGGCGGCGTCGTGCCATAAAATTCCCTTGTCCGCGCCAAACCAGGTGCGCTGGCGCTTGGCGAATTTGCGCGTGGACGTCTGCGCCCGCCGCACCGCTTCGCTGAGCGAGAATTGCTTGTCCAGAAACTGATGGAGTTCCTTGTAGCCGATCGCCATCTGGCTGGGCAGTTGCGGGCCGTAGCCGCGCTCGCGCAGGGCGCGCACCTCGTCGAGCCAACCCTTGTCCATCATCGTGAGCACGCGCCGGTCGCAGGCGGCGGCCAGATCGTCGCGCTCGCGGTGCAGGCCGATCTTCAAGGTTTCGTAAGGTTCCTCGGCGAAGCGGTGTTCGGCGATCCAGCGGCTGAGCGGTTTGCCGGTCAGGTCGAACACCTCCAGCGAACGCTCGATGCGCACGTAGTCGCCCGGCTCGACCTGCGCGGCGCGCTCCGGATCGACCTCGCGCAAGCGGCGATACAGGCTGCCCGGCTCGGCCGCTTCCCGCACCTTGTACGCGGCGCGCAATTGCGGATCGGCGCTCGGCCCGTCGAACAGCCCCTGCGTCAGCGCCTTGATGTACAGCCCGGTACCACCCGCGACGATCGGCACGTGGCCGCGCGCGAGGATTTCCTCGACCGCCGCCTGCGCCATGTCCTTGAAGCGTCCGGTGGAAAAGGTATCGTCCGGATCGGCCACGTCGACCAGATGAAACCGCGCCGCGCGCCGTTCGTCCGCGTCGGGCTTGGCCGTGCCGATGTCCATGTGGCGATAGACCTGCATCGAATCGGCGTTGACGATCTCGCCGCCGAAGCGCGCGGCCAGGCGCACGGCCAGTTGCGTTTTTCCCGTGGCCGTGGGGCCGCAAACGATCACGATTTGAGGTCGAGCGTGGGGCATGCCGGCATTATTTCCCGCGGGAGCCGTATCGTTCAAGACCGGCGACGACTTTAATCGACGCCGACCACCGAGAAGCGACCGGTGTCCGGATCGTAGATTTCCGCCGTCGAGGCCGGTTCGGGCTGGAAGATGTTGGTCGAGCGATTGCCGCCGGTGACCAGCACGCGGCCGTCGGGCAACAGCGACTGTCCGTGCACCGTGCGCGACAGACGCATCGAAGCGGTGGCGATGAACGTGCCGCTTTCCGGCTGGTAGACCTCGGCGTCGTCGAGGATCGTTTGGTTGTCGCCGATGCCGCCGGTGATCAGCACCGAGCCGTCGGCCAACACGGTGGCGCGATGGCCCGAGCGCGGCCGGGCCAGATCGCCCGTGGCGGCGAACAACGTTTCGCCCGCCGGGTCGAAGATTTCGCTGGCGACGAGAAATTCGTTGGCCGACAACGTGCCGGTCTGCCCGCCGGCGATCAGCCAACCGCCGTCCGGCAGGACGCTGGCGGTCGGATACAGGCGCGCTTCGAGCATCTCGGTTTCATAGCCGACGCGTCCGCTGACGTCGGTCAGCGACAGGTCGTCCAGTTGCACCGCCGCGATGTAAGGCAGCATTTCATTGCCGTCGAAACCGCCGATCAGATACACCGCTTCCTCGCCGAGCACGGCGACGTGGCCGTAACGCGGGCGCAGCAGGGCGTCGGTCGGATCGGTGAATGTTTCCGTCTCCGGATCGAACACGGTCAGCGAATCGAGCGCGTCGACCGAATCGGTGCCGCCGGTGATGAGCACGCGTCCGTCGTCCAGCAACGTCGCGGTGTGCAACGCGCGCCCCACGTTCATTTCGCTTTCCAGCCGCGTGAAGGAATTGTCGGCCGGATCGAAAATCTCCGCTTCGGCCAGCGTCTTGGCGAAGCCTTCGCGGTAACCGCCGACGATCAGCACGCGCCCGTCATCCAGCAGCGTGGCCGTATGGGCGAAACGCTCCAGCGACATGCGCGCGACCAACATGGTGAACACGCCGGTCGTCGGATTGTAGATTTCCGCCGTATCCAGCGGCCCGCTGTAACCGATGCCGCCGGTCAGCAGCACGCGGCCGTCGGCGAGCACGGTCTGCTCGTGCGACAGGCGGCCCTGCACCAGCGAACCGGGCGTGGCGTTGAGTTCGGCCGACTCGGCGTAATTGGGCACCTCGTCGTAACTGATCGCCTCGTAGAAATAGGTCGTGCCCTTCTCCACCGTTTCGTCGATGAATACCTCGATCGACGGATCCAGGTTGGCGATCACCGTGCCGTAGCCCAGCGCGTCGCCGGTCTGATAGTCCTGCTCGCGCACGGGGAACGCGTCGGGGCGTCGGCCTTCCGCGCGCACCAGAATGACGCCGTACAGGTCTTTGTTGATCTCGGCATCGTCCTCGGTGGGCGTATCCCACTCGAGCGTCACGCGGTCGACTTCGGCCTTGGCGGTGAAGGAAAATACGGTCTGCGGCGGCACGTGGTCGGGCACCGTCGTGTCGTCCTCTTCGATCTGCTCCGGGCAGCCGCTGAGCGCAAAAACCAGCAGCAACAGCAGCATCAGCCCGATGATCGTATAGTCGCGTCGCATAGCGTCGAATGTCTCCTTGTGCATCGTCAGGCGCCGATGGTACACGGCCCGCGCGCCCGGATCAATCGTCGTTCTACTCTTTTCGGTGATTGTTGCCCAGGTCGCGCAGCATGTCCGGATCGCGCAGCACGGTCAGCGCCGCGAGGTACGGATTGACCTCGCCCTCACGCACGCGGCGCACCAGGTCGGCCAGCGCGCCGGTCGTCGATCCCTCGTGAATGCGCTCGCTGATCTCCCGCGTGAGCACCTCGGTGAATTCGGTGACGTGCCCGAGCTTGAGCAACTCGTCGTGCCCCGCGTTTTCCTGCAGATAGGCGCGATGCTTTTCCACGTTTTCCATCAGTTCGTCGACGCCCTGATTTTCGCGGGCGATCGTCGTGAGCACCGGCGGAATCCAGCCGGTGGGACGCGACAGGTCGATCATCGTCAGCAGTTCGCGCACGAGCTGATCGGCGCCCTGACGGTCGTATTTGTTGACGACGAAGATGTTGGCGATTTCGGTCAGACCGGCCTTCATCGTCTGGATCGTGTCGCCGCTTTCGGGCACGAAAACGACGACCACCGTGTGCGCCAGTTCCATGATGTCCAGTTCGGTCTGGCCCACGCCGACGGTCTCGACCAGCACCAGGTCGAAGCCCGCCGCGTCCAGCAACCGCACCACTTCGCGCGTGGCCAGGCTCAGACCGCCGTGACAACCGCGTGTGCCCAGCGAGCGGATGAACACGCCCTCGTCCATCGCGTGGTCGCTCATGCGGATGCGGTCGCCCAACAGCGCGCCGCCGCTGAACGGGCTGGACGGATCGATCGCCACGATGCCCACGCGTTTGCCCTGCTTGCGATACTGTTTGATCAGCTTGTCGACCAGCGTCGATTTGCCCGCGCCCGGCGGACCGGTGATGCCCAGCACGTAGGCGTTGCCGGCGTGTTCGTACACCCGCTCCATGATCTCCGGCAACGAGGGATGCCGGCTTTCAATCAGCGTGATCAGCCGCGCCAGCGCCCGCACGTCGCCGGCCCGCATGCGCTCGACTAATTCCACCTCTATCTCCTCGCGAAAGCGCGTTCGATTTCATCCAGTGGGTATTCCCGCACCGTCGGTCTGCCGTGAGGACAATTCATTGGTTGTTCACAGTGGTCGAGACCGTGCAATATCTCCCGCATCTGGGTCATCGTCAAGGCCTGCCCGGCGCGGATCGAGCCGTGGCAAGCGGCCAGAATGAGGATTGCCTCCAGCCGTTCGGCCGGTTTGCCGATCGTCCCGGTTTCGCGCACATGCTCCAGACAGTCGAGCACCAGTAGGCGCGCGTCGCCGTCGGTGAGCATCGCGGGCACCGCTTCGATGCGCCACGCGTCCTGCCCGAAGGAGGTCACCACCACGCCCAGACGCGCCAGATCGTCGATGATCTTCTCCAGCGCGCGCGACTCCACCGGTCGCAATTCCAGCGCGATGGGCAGCAGCAGATTCTGCACGTTGACCGCGCCTTCGAGCATCTCGCGACGCAGGCGTTCGTAGTTGATGCGCTCGTGCGCGGCGTGCTGGTCGATCACGATCATCGAGCCCGCACCGACCCGGCTTTCGCAGACGATGTAACTGTTGTTGAGCTGCCCGATGATCGCCAGCCCGGAAAAACGACCGATTTCCGGCTCGGGCTCGTCGGCGCGAATACCGACATCCCAGTCCATTTTCGTGGGTGTGTGGGAAACGCGCTCGTGAAACAGCGGCGACTGGCTGCGCACCGGTTCGCGCTCCGGTTGTGTCGCGCGCTCGGGAAAGATCGCCGGCGGAGGATCGTTTGCCGGCGCGCGCTCGGGCAAGGGCATCGCGGTGCGCCCGACCTGGGCCAGAAATCCCGCGCCGACCGACGCCACGCCGAACTTGTCGGCCAGCGCCTGGCGCAACGCCCGCCGCACGCCCTCGAACACGCCCGCCGGCTGCCGAAAACGCACTTCGGCCTTGGCCGGATGCACGTTCACATCCACCAGTTCGGGGTCGATCTCCAGGTTGAACGCCGCCACCGGGTAGCGTCCCTTGATCAGATGCCCCTCGTACGCGCCGGTCACCGAACCGACCAGAATACGGTCGCGCACGTGCCGCCGGTTGATGTAGGGGAAAATGTGTTTGGCGCTCGACCGGCTGTAATCGGGATTGGAGGCGTAGCCGTGCAGGTGGAAAAACGAGGTCTGCAACTCGAAGGGAAACAACGCGCCGAGCACTTCGCGGCCCAGCAGCGCGCCGATGCGTTCGGGAATCGATTCGGCGGCGGCCACGCGCAACGCGGTCTTGTCGCCCTCGCGCAATTCGAAATAGACGCCGGGCTGCCACAGCGCCAGCCGGACGAGCGTTTCGGCGATGTGCGCCGTTTCGGTCTTGGGCGAACGCAGAAACTTGCGCCGGCCGGGCGTGTTGAAAAACAGGTCGCGCACCTCGATCGAGGTGCCTTCGGGCAGGCCCGATTCGACGACCTCGCGCACCTCGCCGCCGGTCGCCTTGACCGTCACGCCGCTCAGTTGGTCGCGTTGGCGCGTGGCGATGGTCAGCTTGGACACCGAGGCGATGGCCGGCAGCGCTTCGCCGCGAAAGCCCAACGAGGCCACCCGCCACAGGTCGGCCTCGGTGCGGATCTTGCTGGTCGCGTGCCGTTCCAGGGCCAGCAGCGCGTCGTCGGAGTTCATCCCCTCGCCGTCGTCGGTGACACGGATCGACTGCCGTCCGCCGCTATGCACCTCGACCACGATGCGCCGCGCGCCGGCGTCCAGCGAATTTTCCACCAGTTCCTTGACCACCGAGGCGGGACGTTCGACCACTTCACCGGCGGCGATCTGGTTGGCCAACTGTTCCGGCATCACCCGAATTTTACTGGCCAACGTTTCCTCCCTCACCGCAACCAAAAGAAAAGCCCCCGCCAAAGACGGGGGCCTTAGTCAGCACTTGAATCGTCATGGCGCGTGCCGGCGCCGTCGGGTGCACGCGATTACAGACCCAGATAGATCTTGCAAGTGTTGTAGCAGGTCAGGTCTTTTTCGCGCTGGTCGCACAGGCTCACGCAGCCCACCAAGCATTCCTTGAACCGCGTGTAGTCCAGTTTCGTGGGTTCCTGGTCGATGTTGTAGCCCTTGAGCAACATGTTGTCGCAATATTCGACGCAGTTTTCGGTGTTTTCCGGCTGGCCGTAATAGCAGCAGGTGCAAGCGTCGAGGCAATCGGCCACGATCACGTCGGCGCTGTCGCAAGTCATGTCTTCGGTCATGTCTTTGGCATAGACGCTGCCGGTATTCTGCTGCAGCGGTTTATGATGGTATTCATCATGATCACCACAGGCAATCAGCAACATTCCCAATACGAAAGGCAAAACCAGGATGATTACCAAAAGAAAACGCTTCATTAATGTATCTCCGTGGTTACCGTGTGTACGAAAATACTTTGCCCCCTGGCAAAGACACCCTTGTTTAGCAGGAACCATTCGACAAATCAAGCCAAAAAAATCCACTTTTGACCGCTTCGGGAAATGTCCTTGCGGGTCTGCGGCTTCGTGAGTTATAGTTCACCGTTCACTCACCCGAAGCAGAGGGATTTTGTCAATTCTCATGGGAAGTTACACGCAACGCATCGCGGTTTTCTTCACGTTGTCGCTCTTGTTGACCGTATTGGCTCCTCTGCCCGCGGCCGGCAATCCGATGGACAGTTACGGGTTCGGTGCGCGCGCGGTCGGCATGGGCGGCGCCTACACCGGTCTGGCGGACGATTTCTCGGCGATCTACTACAACGTCGCCGGTCTGTCGCAAATCCAGCAGAATTCCTTCTCCTTCGGCTTCATGATGGCCAAGCCGTTCCTCGATCTCGATTTGCATCCCATGGACGGCGCGACGCGGCAGGACGCCAGAAATCTGCACGAACTGGAAAAACGGCAAGTCAACGTCGATGACGTCAACGGCTACAACTTCGGCGTGGCCATTCCGCTCAACAAGTATTTCCACCTGGGCGTCGGCATCTATCTGCCGGAAGGATTGGTCATTCGCCTGCGGCCGCACGACAGCCACATTCCCACGTTCATCATGCACGAGAACCGCTCGCAGCGCATCGTTTCCCACGTCGGCGCGAGCGTGTTGCTGCTGCCCGGGCTGAGCATCGGCGGCGGCGCGAGCATCCTGTCGGACAGCAAAGGCACCTTCACCTTCCCGCTGCATGCCAACAACCGGAATCTCTCGCTCAATCCCGAGCAAGAGTCGCAGGAACCGCTGGACGTCGACGCCACGCTCAACCTCGACTTTCCGCTGACCGCCACGCCCTTCGCGGGCATCATGTGGCGACCCAAGGAATGGCTGCGTTTCGGCGCGTCGTACCGCGACAGCTTCTCTTGGAACGTGACCATCGACGCCGACGTCGGCGTGTACTTCGAAAATTACGTGGTCGATCTCTCCGAGCTCGATTCCATCGCCCCGGGCGTGTTGCCGCTCAAGGGCACGGTGGAATTGTCCGCCCCGGCGCTCGGTTCGCAGAAGCTGCGCGTGCCGGTCGAACTCAGCGACCTGGAAGGCAAGATCGCCCTCAACGCAAGCCTGCCCGTGAGCATCCTGGTCGACGTGAGCGACCATTGGAAACCGCAACAGGCGGCCTTCGGCGCGTCGGCCGATCTGGGTGACGCCTGGACCTTCTCCGGCGACGTCACCTGGTACGACTGGTCGGCCTATCCCTCGCCGGACATGTACATCAAGATCGACGATCTGCGCCTGAACCTGTCGACGCTGCCCACCAGCGTGCGCGCGCGCATTCAGTCGCTGACCGTGCCGTTGCTGGGCGCGGTCGGACCGCTGCCGCCGGTGAACGTTTCGCTGCCCGGTCTGCAAACCGAAATTACGATCAAAGCGCCGCTCAAGTCGCTGGTGAAACCCAAAACGCACGACATCTTCGTGCCGCGCTTCGGCGTGGAGCATCGCCTGCCGCCGATGCGCAGCTTCCTGTGGATCGGCGATATGCAGGCCGCCCTGCGCGCCGGCTACAGCTTTCGCGAAAGCCCCTTCGATCTGGACAGCGGCTACACCAATTTGATCGACATGGATCAACACGAGATGTCCGCCGGGCTCGGCATTAAATTCAACGAGACGATCTCGTTCGACTTTTACGGCCAATACTATTACCTGGTGCCGGTGAACTTCGACAAAAAGCTGATCGATCCGGACACCCCCTTTGACGAGATCAGCGCGCGCGGGTATACCTTGGCCGGAGGCGTAACCATCGGTTTCCGGTGGTAGAATCATCCGGGGAGACAAGCGTGGAAGACACCCTGAAAAAACTGCGGAAGAAGGCGATCAAACGCGCGATGAAATTCCTCGCCGGCGAACGCGGCATGGCCACGATGAAGGCCATCTTCAAAACGAAGCAGGACACCGACCGCCGCCTGGATGCGCTCTATCACCTCGCCGGCCTGCCCAGCCTTACCGACAAAGCGGCCGTGGCGCAGGCCATCGACGCCCAGGGACGGCGTCTGCGCAGCCTCGGCAAGGATCTGGACGAGCTGGACCAGGCGCTCGCGCGCTTGGAGCAAAGCGCCGCCCGGCGCGCGCAGGAAGCGCCCGTCGAGAAAAAACCGGTGCGCCACACGCGTCCCGCGCCCAAGGTCATGCCGCCCAAGGCCATCGCCGACAGCCCGCTGGGCGCGGCCAAGCCGCTCGTCGCGCCTAAACCCAAACCCAAGCCCAAGCCCAAAGCCAAAACGCGCGGGCGGGCCGCCAAGCCCAAGGCCGCGACGAAAAAAACGCCGCAGCCGACGCTGCCCAAGCCCAAGCCGTTGGGCGCGGCGAAAAAGGGCAAGCGCACCGCCCCGTCGAGAAATCTGTTGGATCTGCACTTCAAGAAAAAGTAAGGCTCAGCGCACGACCGAAATCTTCACCTTGGCCACGCCGTCGCGGACCATATCCAATTTTTGCGCCGCCGCTTTGGACAGGTCGATGATGCGTCCGTGCACGAACGGACCGCGGTCGTTGATCTTCACCACGACCTTGCGTCCGTTGTCCAGTCGCGTGACCTCGACGTAGGTGCCGAAGGGCAGCGTTTTGTGGGCGGCGGTCAATTTGCGGTAGTCGAAGGTTTCGCCGCTGGCGGTGCGGCGGCCCTGGAAGGTTTCGCCGTACCAACTGGCGTAGCCGGTCTGCGACCAGCCGGTCGGACGGCGCACAACGTGATCGCTCGCGCAACCGATCAACAGCAGCAACGCGGCGCAGAGCAGGAAAAATTTGGCGCTTGCGGTTTGCATCCGAGGCACAAACGTTACTATACTCACGACCTCAAACGCAAGGAGACGATCCGTGTTTCGCCGTCTGACCGACCGCCTCATCGCCCGTTGCGCCTACCTGGCCTGCAAAGGCCGGCCGGTGCGCGAAGCCGAATCGCTGATTTGGCAGGCGTTGGTCTACCTCGCGTTGGCCGGCACCGACACGCGCAAAATGACCGCGCAGGTGCGCGATCAGTTGCTCTCCGAAGGACGCTTGCGGCTGGCCGATCAGACGATCCTCATCCTCTACCAGGGCGAGGACCTCAACCAGTTGCAGGACGAAATCACGCGCATGACCGCGCGGATCAAGGTCGATCTGTACGCCGCGCTGATCGGGCACTCGAACGAGGACATCGCCGGCGCCTGCGAGCGCCGCAGCCTGACGCTGCTGAAGCTGGCCGATCGGATGATCGCCGAGCAGATGCAGCCGCTGCCCGTCACCGTGCTCAAGGCGGCGTTTCTCAACGAGCTCGATCTGCTGCTGGAGCGCGAGGCCGTCGTCGCCGTGCGCGACGTGACCGACCGCATCGACCACTTCTATTCGCAGTTCGTGCTGCTGCGCAATCGCACGCTGCATCCGCAGGCGCCCAAGCAGCCGACCGCGCGCGACGTCAACTGGACGAAGCTGGAAAACGGTCTGCGCCACGGCGTGCTGGCCGGGCAATACCGCTTCGGTCCGTTGCGCGCCAACCTGCTGGAGATCTCGCCCAAACGCTGGCGGCTCAAAATCGTCGCCGGACACGATCTGCCGCCCGAGGAACGCACCTTGCGCGCCATGGCTGAGCGACACGGCGCCCGCTACGGCACCAACGGCGGCTTCTACCTGCTGGCCGAACACGAACAGGTGTCGCCGGCGCGTTTCGGCGAGCCGATCGGCCTGCTGGTCAGCGAAGGGCGCGTGCTCAACCCGCCGACGATCAAACGCTCCGCCCTGCTGATGGACGAAACCGGGCGCATCGACATCTGGCGCCTGGGGCCGATCGGGCTGAAGCTGCGCATCGGCCAGGCGCGCGTTCACGCGCACAAGATCAACAGCGACACGGTGCAGCCGGGCGAAATCGTGCTGTACACCTCGTCTTACGGCAAAGACCTGCCGCGCGCGCCGTTGCAGATCGCCGTCGTCGGGCGGCGGGTGGTCGACGTGGCGGGCGACAATTCGCTGACCGTGCCGGTCAATGGCCTGCTGCTGGCGGTCAATAACGGCCCCGCGCCGCTGGGCGCGCTCGCGAACATCGAACCCAACCACGAGGTGGTTTACGAACTGCCGCCCATGCGCGGCCTGGGGCGCATCGTCTCGGCCGTCGCCGGCGGACCGGCGCTGCTGACCGACGGTCAACGCGACGGCGATCTGGAAGCCGACGGCTTCGACGGTCTATTGCCGCCGACCACCTTCAGCCCGTTCACCCGCGCGGCCACGGCGTTGCTGCCGCGCACCGCCTGGGGCATCACCGCCGATTTTCGGCTCATCGCCATCACCGTCGACGGACGCAACCTCGCCGAGAGCGTCGGGCTCGATCTGGACGGCCTCGCCCGTCTGCTGGCCGACCTGGGTTGCGTGCGCGCGGTCAACATGGACGGCGGCGCCAGCGCGCGCATGCTGGTCGGCGGACAATTGGTCGATCGCGGCAGCGTGGATATCGTGCTGGACGGCGAATCGGCGCGCCCGCCGCGCCCCATGTCCAGTGCAATCCTGCTGGTGGAACGGTAGTGGAGCGCCCGGACCGTCGCGGACTTTTTTTCCTGACCATCATCACCGCCGTCGCCGCCTGGCTGCGTCTGACCGGTCTGACCGCGCAATCGATGTGGAGCGACGAGATCGGCACTCTGCTCACCTGCGCCAAGCCCTTGAGCAAAACCCTGGGCACGATCGTCCTGTTCGACATCAACCCGCCGCTGTTTTACGCGCTCGCGCACTACTGGCAGATGCTGGGGCACGGGGAATTCATCCTGCGCCTGCTGCCCGCGTTGCTGGGCGTCGCGGCCGTGCCGCTGACCTATGCGCTGGCGCGGCGTTGGGCGGGCGCGGCGGCCGGATTGCTGGCGGCGGGGGTGCTCGCGTTGGCGCCGGCGCACGTGTATTACAGCGGCGAGTTGCGCTACCAGACGCTAACGACCTGCCTGGCGCTGGCTTCGTTCATCGGCCTGTGGGACCGGCATGAAAATCGCCGGCGCTGGCTGTATCCGGCGGCGACGATCGCCGGGCTGTACACGCATTACCTGTTCTTGTTTTTGTTGGCGGCGCAGGGGCTGTGGCTGGCGACGTTGCCCCGGGACGAGCGCCGCGTACGCCCGCGAACATTGATCGTTCCGCTGCTTGCCTTCATACCCGGCCTGTTGATTCTCGCGTTGCAACTGGCGCGTAAAAACTGGGGCGTGAAGTTGCTGGCCGGTGCGCAATCGCCGCATCGTCTGCTGGATCTGCTGTCGTTCTGGACGATCGGCGGTCCTCCCTGGCGACCGCCGACGTTGCCGGGGCTGCCGGACGATCTGTCCTGGCTGACCTTTCTTTTCGCCGCGCCGTTGTTGCTGTTGCTGGCGCGCGGCATATACGCGGTGCGCCGCGAAGCCTGGGGACGCTTGACGATCCTCTGGGCGTTTTTCCCGACCGTCGTGTTGCTGCTGCTGTCGCTGGCCGCGCCGGTGTTTGAAACCAAGCTGCTGCTGCCCACGTTGCCCGCTATCGCCTTGCTCGTCGGCGTGGGCGCGACCACCTTGCGGCCGCGCGCGTTGGCGGCGGTTTCCCTCGCGTTGGTTTTGGTGCTCGGCGGATCGGCCGTGTGGCAACAGCGAACCGATCCGCGTTGCGCACGCGACGATTGGCGGGGCGTGGCGCGGCAGTTGCGCGCCGACCTGCGCCCGGGCGACGTGGTGCTCAACGCGACCTTCGAACTGCGCCACTACGCCGCTACCGAGTTGCCCGAGGAACGGCTGATTGCGGGCGACCTCAAAGCGTTCAAGGAGCGCGGCGGCGTGCAGTCGCACGAAGAGACCTTCGCCCATCTCGACGATGTCGAGTCGCGCTATCGGCGCGTGTGGTTTTACCCCAACCCGATGCGCGGGGTGCCCATCGTCGACGACACCGCCGATTACCTGCGCGAGCGTCTGTTCGCCGTCACGCCGGCCGCCTACCGCGATCGTCGCCCGCAACTGATGCTGTATTTGACCGACCGCGGGGAATACGCCGCGCACCTCGCGCCGTTGCTGCCGAGGAAAATCGATTTTCGCGCCGGGCCGCTTGCCGAGCACGCCCTACGCGGCCGCTGGCTGCCGACCGAGGAGGGGTGGCGCTGGGCGACCGGCGAGGCGTCAGCATGGTTGAAACATGAAGCGCCCAACGAGCGGGCGCGCGCGTTGATCTTCGTCAACGTCGATCTGTTCCCCGAGCGTTGCGTGACGGTGCGCCTGGCGGCCGACGGTGAAACGATCACCGAACGCTTCATCGACCGTACCGATCAATATGAATTGACCGGGCCGCTGCCGCCCGCGTTGGCCGACCGGCCGGCGTTGGAGTTGCGCGTGGGGGCCGACAAGATCATCTTCCAGGATACCCATGAGCGCCTGCCGCGCGAGCGGGCGCGCACGGTGCTGGTCGGCGAACTGGCGCTGGAGCCGCTGACGCCTTGACGTTGGGCGCGCGGTTGGGCAACCTTGGCGCAGAATCATACGACGGGAGAACACGGTGAATAAATTCATCCTGGCTATCGCAACCGGATTGGGTACGGGGTACATGAAGCCGGCCTCGGGCACCTGGGGCACGCTGCCGGGCGTCGCGCTGGCGGTCTTCTTTTCCGCGCTGTCGCCCTTCAACTACCTGGTGTGCACCGTCGGCCTGCTGTTCATCGGCGCGTGGGCGGCGACGGCGGCCGAAGCGCACTTCGGCAAAAAGGACGCCGGGCAGATCGTCATCGACGAAGTCGTCGGTTATCTGGTGACGATGTTTCTCATCCCGGTGACTTTCTGGAACATCGTCTGGGCGTTTTTCCTCTTTCGCTTTTTCGATATAGTCAAGTTCTGGCCCGCGCGGCAGATCGACCGCGCAAAAAGCGGTGGATGGTCCGTGATGCTCGACGACGTCGCCGCGGGCATTTACGCGAACATCGCCTTGCAATTACTCGTCGCCTTGGGGTGGTTCGGATGCGGTTGGAATTGATTTGCACCGGCTCGGAGCTGATTGACGGTCGTCGGATCGACACCAACACCAAGCTCCTGGCCAATCTGCTTCGTGAAGAAGGATTGAACATCTTCCGCGTGACGCTGGTCGGCGATCGCGAGGCCGATATCGCCAAGGCGCTGCGTTCCGCGCTCTCGCAGGCGGAGATCGTCATCGTTTCCGGCGGGCTCGGGCCGACCGTGGACGATCGCACGCGCTACGCCGGAGCCGAGGTGTTCGACCGCGAGCTGGTCGAAGACGCCGATGCATTGCGCGACCTCGAGGAAAAATTCTCGCTGTTCAACCGCCCGATGACCGAAAACAACCGGCGCCAGTGCCAGTTCCCGGCCGGCGCGCGCATTCTGGCCAATCCGATCGGCACGGCCTGCGGCTTCGCAGTGGAGGATGAAGGCAAATGGGCCATCTTCGCGCCCGGCGTGCCGCGCGAACTCGAGTTGATGGCGCGCGAACAGATCATTCCCCTGATCCACGAGCAATTCGCCTTGAAGGGCCAGGTGTCGCGCGTGACGCTCAAGACCTTCGGCAAGCCCGAAAGCACGGTGGACAAGCTGCTGGCCGACATGGAACTGGGCGACGTGGAACTGGCCTTCACCGCCTCGTTCCCGGAGATTCACATCACGCTCACCGCCGTCGGCGCCAGCAAGATGATCGCCGAACGCAAGCGCAACAAAGTGCGGGCGCTGATTCGCCGCCGCCTGGAAGACGCGATCTTCACCGAGGATGAACGCGAAATGGAAGAAGTGGTCGGCGAATTGCTCACCAAGCACGGTCTGAAAGTGGCCACCGCCGAAAGTTGCACCGGCGGGATGGTCGCCGCGCGGCTGACCAACGTGCCGGGCAGCTCGAACTACTTCGTCGAAGGCGCGGTCACCTACAGCAACGAAGCGAAACTCAGCCGCCTGGGCGTGAGCGAGGATCTGCTCGCCCAATACGGCGCGGTCAGCGAACAGGTTGCCGAGGCCATGGCGGTGGGCATGCGCGAATCGTCCGGCGCGGACCTGGCGATCAGTGTCACCGGCATCGCCGGCCCCGACGGCGGCACCAAGGAAAAACCGGTCGGCACGGTGTTCATGGCCCTCGCCTCGCCGCAGGGCGTGCGCACCTGGCACGACACCTTCCGCTTCGGCGATCGCTGGCGCGTGCGCACCTTGTCGGCGGCCACGGCGCTCAACCGCCTGCGGAAATTTTTGTTGAAATGGCCGAGCTGAGACTATTCATCGCCGTGCCCGTGCCCGGGCCGGTCAAACAGGCGTTGGCCGACGCACAACAGATGATCGGCCGCGCCAATCCGCACGTGCGCCTGACCGGCCTGCCCGGCATTCACCTGACGTTGAAATTCCTGGGCGATACCGACGAACGGAAAATCCCCGACATCCGCCGGGCGATGGAAGCCGCCGCCGCGACCGTCACCGCGCCGATCCACCTGGCCGTGCGCGAGGTGGGCGCGTTCCCCGACCTGCGCGCGCCGCGCGTACTGTGGGCCGGGCTGGAAGCCGACGTCAAACCGCTGGGAATTTTGATGCGCAAGCTGGACAAGGAACTTTCCGCGCTGGGCTTTGCTCCCGAAAAGCGCGGTTTTCATCCGCACCTCACCCTGGGACGCATGAAGCAGCCGAAGATGCTCGGCGCGCTGCACAAGGTCTACGACCGGTTGGCCGGCCGCGACTTCGGCGAATTCACCGCCGAGGCGCTGGTGCTCTACCGCTCGGAGCTGCGGCCGGAAGGCGCACTTTACACCTCGATCGAGCGCGTCGTTCTGCCTGCCGATTGATTAGATGTTCTGCGCGTAGTTGATCAGGAAAGCGTTGAAACCCATCTTGCGCCAGAAGGCGTTGGACAATTCGTTGTCGGCCATCGCCCGCACCTCCAGCCGGTTGATGCCCATCGCGGCGAACCATTCCTTTTGCATGGCGAACAGCCGCGCGCCGATGCCCCGCCGACGATAATCGCGATCGACCATCGTGTCGTAAATCAGCCCGAAGGGGCGCATCTTCACCGTCGGCGAGTAGTTGGTGATCGCCGCCTGGGTGAAGCCGACCACCCGGTCGCCGTCCACCGCCACCAGCACCAGCCCCTTGCCGCTTTCCATCAGTTGGGTGAGCAGCCGCACGAAGGACAAATGCCCGTTTTCGTCGCGCGTAAAGAACGGATCGAGCAGCGCATGAAAGTCCATCAACTCTTTCCACAGGGCGACGATGGCGGAAACGTCGTTCGGCCGTGCTTCGCGAATGATCGGTTCAGTCATGGTTTGCACCTCGGGTGGGTCCGCGGAGAAATAATAATCCATCGCCGGGAAATGGCAAGCTGTGTCGTAATTTTAGCTTAGATGCTGCGGGCTCGCGCCGGGCGCATCGGCATGACGTCGGCCTGTTTCTGCCGCCGCGGCCGCCCTTCGACGATCCGCCACGAGCTTTTTTCCGCAAGCAGGCGCATGACCAGCTTGTGGTTGAGCGCGTGGCCGCTTTTGACCGCGTGCAACCGGCCGAGAATCGGATAGCCGGCCAGGAACACGTCGCCGATCGCGTCCATCACCTTGTGGCGCACGAACTCGTCGGGGTAGCGCAAGCCGCCCTTGTTGAGCACCGAGTAGTTGCCGATGACGATCGCGTTGTTCAGCCCGCCGCCGTTGGCCAGGCCCGCGTCGCGCATCATTGTCACGTCGGTGAGGAAGCCGAAGGTCCGCGCGCTGGCCAGTTCCGAGTGGAAGCTCTCGGGCGTGACCATCACGTCGAAACGCTGCACCTTGATCATCGGGTGCGGGAAGTCGATTTCATACGTCACCGCGAAGCTGTCGGCCGGATACAACCCGGCGCGCTTGTCGCCTTCGACGATCTCGATCGGCTTGAGGATCTGCAGGTAACGACGCGGCGCCTGCAGTTCGACGACGCCCGCGCTTTGAATCAAATAGCTGAACGCCGCGGCGCTGCCGTCCATGATCGGCACTTCGTCGCCGTCCAGTTCGACCAGCACGTTATCGATGGCATGGCCGTGCAACGCGGCCATCAAGTGTTCGATCGTCCCGATGATGTACCCGTCGCCGATCAGCGTGGTGGCGAAGTTGGTGCCGCCGACCTTGGTTGCGTGCGCTTTGATCTTCTGGCGACCGGCCAGGTCCGTGCGGACGAACACGATGCCCTGATCCACCGGAGCGGGGCGCAGGGTGAGCGTGACCTCCGAACCCGTGTGGAGGCCGATTCCGCTGCAGGTAACCGCTGTGGCTAGTGTCCGCTGTCTGTCCATTAACGTCTGCCCCTAACCTAAAAAAATCGCTGCTATCCACTTCGACGGATAGCCGTCTGGAAGGCTAATGAGCAAATGATGTGCCAGATTTCGGAAATGCGCCCAAATGATGTGTTAGGTGTTGATTTTCATTTTATTAACAATCGGTTTTGTTCATCGTTCACAAGGCAAAATAAAAATCGGACTTCGCCGTTATCCACAGCCCATGTAGTCAACTTGCAACAGCGTGTGTGGCATTAATGCAACAGAATCAGCCGTCCTGCCCCCGCTTCCCGCCGACGAATCGGTCCTTCTCGGAGTAGATACATCCGCAATATTGCTGGCGATATAAGCCTTCTTCCTTACTGCGGACGATCCCCTCCCGCCAGCCGGGGCGAAAATCGCGGTACAAAAACGGCACACCCGCTTCCTTCCCCACCGCCTCGGCCGTTTCGGCAAGCAATTCATGGGGTTGGGTCTTGGAATACAGCAGCGAGGTGGTGAAGGCGTCGAACTTGCCGCGCTTGGCCACATTGGCCGCCGCGGCCAGGCGCATGCGGAAGCACAGGCGGCAACGCTCGGCTTCGCGAAAGGCCACCATCCGCAGGAATTCCTGCAGGCGATACTCGTTGCGCCAGATCATCGGCAGGTTCACCCGGCCGCTGTAGGTCTCGACCGCCTCGCGGCGTTTCTCGTTTTCGGTCCAGGGTTGAACGTTGGGGTTATACCAGAATCCGTGCAGTTCGTGCCCCTCTTCGCGCAGACGATCGATGCTCACGATGGAACAAGGGGCGCAACAGATGTGCAGTAGAACTTTCATCCTCCGGAGCATGGCACCAAACGCGCATAGGGTCAACGCACGCCGATTTTGTGCTTTTATATTCATAAAAAGTGAATAATCCATTGATATTGCATAGGTTACGGCCTTTGCGCCTTGTTCGACCGGTTATGGTGTGTTATAATTGTTCCATCTTGAATAGTATGCTTGTGAGCGGGCACAGCGCAGGAGTGGATCAAATGCAGAAATTCAATGCCGTGAAAGTGTTCTCCGCCACCAAAGCCAAAGAACGCGAGGAAATGGGTGAGTTGATCACTCGCTGGATGCGTTCGAATCCGGACATTGAGATCGCGAACGTGGAAGTTCGCCAATCGAGTGACAGTGAATACCACTGCCTGAGTATTATCGTCTTCTACATCAAGCCGGAGGAATTGCCGGCCTGACGCGATCGGCGGATGGAACCCGAAAATCACTGAATCATCAATTTAACGGGCAGCGGTATATCCCACGCCGCGGCCGCGTCGGCGGTCACCTGTACCGGAATCTTCGCTTCCACGTTGGTCATCTGACAAACGCCTTCATTGTCTTTCTGGCAGACGAACGCGCTCATCTTGACGTTCACCGCGCCGTTGCCCGCCGCCGTCGTTTTGATCACCAGCGCGTGCGGCAACTGCTTGCCTTTGCCCTTGAACGGTTCGGGAACCTGCGCGATCGCCGCCCCTTCGGCGGTCACCTCGACCTTCAGCGGCGCTTCGGGCGAAACCTTATGTGTTTTGGGCAACTCCAGCGAGAGGTTCAACGTCACGTCGGCATCGGGCGGAGCCTGCACCGCCGCCGTTTGAATTTGATCGGCCATGGCGACCGCGGCAACCAACAACAAAACCGCCAGGATCATCCGTTTCATCAATCGCTCCTTCGCTGCGGATATGGTATAACGTTTGCCAAATATGGCCATTTTGCCTGCGAAGCGCAAGCGCGACCGGGGGGGACGCCGCCGCGATGAATCCGACCATCCGCCCATTGACCGCCGCCGACGGAAGTGAAACGGCGCGCGTGCTCCACGAGGCCTTTGCCGCCGACGAACCCCTGTGGCGGGCGCTTCACCTGACGCCCTCCCAACAGAAAAAATACTGGGAGGTCATGGCCGGCATGTACCTGAACATGGAGCAGGCGACGGTTCTGGGCGCTTTCGTCGACGGCGCGCCGGCCGGCGCGGCCATCGGCTGGGCCGACACCCAATGCCCTTCCCTGGCTCAGCAATGGTTGATTGCCGCCCGGTATTTTTTTCGGCTCGGTCTTCGCCGCTGGCTGGCCTTTCGCGATTTCTTTTTCACGACGACCGAACATTCGCACCCCGTTCGCCCCTGCCTGCGGCTGTACGTGCTGGGCGTGGACCATGCGCATCGCGGCAACGGTCTGGGCTCCGCCCTGCTGGCCGCCTTCGAGGAAAAAGCCCTTGAACGTTCGTTGAACGTCGTGCAACTTGAATGCGAGGAAGATAATCCCGCGCGGCTCGTCTACGAGGCGTGCGGCTATGCAACCGAACGCACTTTTTCCGCCATCGACATTCAATGGCATATCATGACCAAGGAGCTGGCCTGATGGATCTGTCCTTTCTCAAGACCTTCATCGAAAGCGAAATGATGCCCTTCGCCCACACGCTGGGCCTGCAGGTCGCCGACGCCTCGCCGACCAAGGTGAGCCTGGCGCTGCCCGATAAAAAGTCGAACCACAACCACGTCGGTTTCGCCCACGCCGGCGCGCAATACACGTTGGCCGAGCTGACCTCGGGCGCGATGTCCTTCGCGGCGCTGGCCGATCTGGCCGGGCAGTTCGATCTGCTGATGCTGCAAGGCACGATCAACTATCTCAAACGCGGCGACGGCGATTTGCACAGCGTCGCGGAAATGTCGCCGGAGAAGGCCGCGCAACTGCGCGACGAATTGACGACCAACGGACGCGCCAAGGCGCCGCAGAAAGTCGAATTGTTCAAGGCCGACGGCACGAAAATCGCCGAAGCGGACTTTCTCGTCTATCTGCGCATGAACAAATAAGACGGCGCGGCGGCGCGATTCTCGAACGCGGCGGGAACCATTCGCCGCAACGTGGTGTCATGTGCGAGTGAACAGGCAAAACACCTCGGCGGAGGATCAAATGAAATCCCGTAATATTTTATTGGCCGTTTCCTTATTCGTATTTTTGGTCGCGGGCCTGCTCGCCTTTTCTTCCCTGCCCGAAGTCAACGCGCAAAGCCTCGACGCGGTGCGCATCGGCAAGGCCGGGGCCAAAGGCGAAATGAAGCACGGCTTCGTCGAATTCGAAGTCACCCGCGGCAACAGCGAGCAATGGCCGACCGACGGACCGCTGTCGATCTGGCTGACCAACCTCGACGGCAAGCCGCTGGTTTCGGCCGACGTGCTCCAAGACGAACGCGCCGAGGGCCGCTTCAGCGCGCGCCTGGCCGCCTTGGTGCCGGCGGGCGACGAAGCGTTGTACGTCGTGCGCTACACGATGGGCGCCGGCGACGAAAAGATGATCGGCGCGATCAGCCTCGCCGAAATCGTCGGCACGCTGGAACTGCGCGTGCTGGCCCCCGACACCTTCCAGGCCGGCACGCAAAGCGCGGTGCGCGTCATCGCCGCCGACCGCTTCAGTCACGAGCCGGTGACCGGCGCGAACGTCAAGGTGTTGTTGCGCGACAAAAGCGGCAAACAGCAAATTTTCCAGGGCCGCACCAACGAGGCCGGCACCTGCGACGTTTCCTTCAAGGTGCCCGAAAAGCCGCTTGTCGATCCGAGCCTGGTCGTCGTCGCCGATCGGCGCGGGCAGATGGCGCAGGTGGAAAACGCCATTCGCGTCAAGCGCACGGCCAAGGTGCTGCTGACCACCGACAAGCCGCTGTACCAGCCGGGACAGACGATGCACATTCGCGCCCTCGCCCTGAGTCAGGGCAATCGCAAGCCGCTGGCCGGTAAAAAGGCGCTGATCGAAGTGATGGACGCCAAGGGCAACAAGGTCTTCAAGCGGAGCGTGAAGACCAACGACTACGGCATTGTCGCCGCCGTGTTCACCCTGGCCACGGAAGTGAACATGGGCAACTTCGCGATCAAAGCGACGGTCGACGAATTCACCGCGGAAAAGACCGTCGAGGTCAAACGCTACGTGCTGCCCAAGTTCAAGATCGACATCAAGGCCGACCGTACGTGGTACACGCCGGGCCAGAAGATTGAAGGCACGATCAACGCGATGTACATCTTCGGCAAGCCGGTCAAGGGCGGCGAGATCGAGTTGGAGGGCCTCGCCTCGATCGTCGGCACCGAAACCTTCGCCACGATCAAAGGCAAAACCGATGCCCAGGGCAACTTCGCTTTCTCGCTGGATCTGCCCAAAACGCTCGTGGGCCGGCAGGTCGATCAGGGCCAGGCGCGCGTGCAGTTGCATGCCACCGTGACCGGCCCGGACGGCTCGACGCAGGAAGCGCTGAAAAGCTACACGGTGGCCAAGACGCCGCTGATCGTGCGCGCCGTACCCGAATCCGGCCGCCTGGTCGCGGATCTGCCCAACCGCATTTTCGCCATGGTCACCACGCCCGACGGCACGCCGGTCAAGGCCAAGATCATGGCGCATCTCTCGACGATCAGGGTCGAGAACTGGGTCGATCACGAGGCGGTCACCGAGACCGACGAACTGGGCCTGGCCGAGTTCGTGCTCAAGGTGCCGCAGCACGCGGTCAACCTGGTTTTCCACGCCCGCGACAAACAGGGCAACGAGGTGGAAGCCACGATCAACTTCATGCCTGAGCGCAACGTCAGTTCGCTGCTGTTGCGCGCCGACAAGGCGACCTACCGCCTGGGCGAGTCGATCATCCTCACGGCGTTGACGGCCAACGCGCCGTCCAAGACGGTCTTCTTCGATCTGGTGCGCGACAACCAGACACTGTTGACCACCACCGGCGAAATCAAAGACGGCAAAGCCACCGTGCAGATTCCCGTGAGCGAACAACTGGTCGGCGGCGTGGTCGCCACGGCCTACGCGCTCATGCCGGCCGGCAACATGGTCCGCGACAACCGCGTGATCTACGTGCATCCGCAAGCGGATCTGAACATCGCCATCGCGCCGGGCAAGAAAATCTACCGCCCCGGCGAGGACGCGCGCATCGACTTCGCGATCACCGACGGCAAGGGTCATCCGGTCGCCGCCGCGTTGGGCGTGACGATCGTCGACGAAGCCGTCTTCGCGCTGCAGGACATGCAACCCGGTCTGGAGAAAATCTTCTTCACCCTCGAACGTGAATTGATGAAGCCGCGCTATGAATTCCACTCCTTCACGCCCGAGCAGATCGTGTTGGATCCGACGATCAATAAGGTCAAAGAACGCGGCTGGCAGGCGATGCTCGCCGCCGTCGAACCGCTGGTCGTCGTACCCATCGACCGCCGCCAGGCCGTGGACGAAGGGGCGGAAATCCGCGCCAAGCTGGAAGGCAAAGTCCGCGCCGATATGAAAACCCTGGAGAAAAAACTCAAGAAGGTCGAGGGCGACCTGAACAAGCTCAACCAGAAAGATCTGCTGGACCCGTGGTCCACGCCCTATCGCTTGAGTGGTTATTATAATAATATGATTTACCGCCTCGTCTCCGCCGGTCCCGACCGCGCCTTCAACACGCGCGACGACCTGGCCATCGACAATCCCGAGTACCTCCAAGAGATCAAACAAAAAAGAGACCGCATGCGGGGATTCGGCGGCGGCGCCATGCGCGGGGCGCGCCAGGATAACGACATGGTCTTCGCCGAGGAAGCCGGCGCGCCGATTCCTCCCCCGGCGCCCAAAGCGGCGGCCAAGCCCGGCGAGGTGATCGCCGATGGAGAAGCGGGCGGCGGCGAACCGGTGCGCGTGCGCGAATACTTTCCCGAAACGCTCTACGTCAATCCGGCCCTGATCACCGACGCGCAGGGCAAGGCGCACATCGAACTGCCCATGGCCGACTCGATCACCACCTGGCGCATCGCCGCGCAGGCGGTGAGCGCGGGCGGTCTGTTGGGCAGCGGCACCGGCCCGGTGGTCGTGTTCCAGGACTTCTTCGTCGACATCAACTTCCCGGTCGCGCTGACCCGCAACGACTCGGTGAAGGTGCCCATCGCGCTGTACAACTACCTGCCCCAGGCGCAGACGATCAAGCTGAAGATCGAGGACGACGACTGGTACGAGCTGGTCGAGGGCGACAAGGAACGCAGCGTCAAACTGGGTCCGAACGAAGTGAAGGCCGAGTACATTCACGTCAAGGCCAAGCAGGTCGGTGAACACAAGCTGACCGTCTACGCTTACGGCAGCAAGCAGAACGACGCCGTGCGCCGCACGGTGCGCGTCGAGCCCGACGGCAAGCTGTTCGAGCACAACGTCTCCGAACAGCTCACCGCCGAGGCCAAACAAACGGCGAATTTCCCGGCCGAGGCGATCGAGGGCGCGAACCAGCTCTTCGTGAAAATCTACCCCGGCCTGATGAGCCAGGTGGTCGAAGGCCTCGACAATATCTTCCGCATGCCCGGCGGCTGCTTCGAGCAGACCAGTTCGACGACCTACCCCAACGTCATGGTCCTGGACTACATGAAGGCCACCAAGCAGATCAGCCCCGAGTTGCAGATGAAAGCCGAGGGCTTCATCAACCAGGGCTACCAACGGCTGGTGACCTTCGAGGTGCCCGGCGGCGGCTTCGAATGGTTCGGCCGCGCGCCCGCGCACATCATCCTCACCGCTTACGGCCTGATGGAATTTTACGACATGAGCAACGTCTACGAGGTCGACCCGGCGTTGATCAAACGCACGCAGAATTGGCTGGCCGGCAAGCAAAAGGACGACGGTTCGTGGGAACCCAATCAGCAGTACCTGGACCGCGTCGCGGCGGCTTTCGGCAAAAGCGTGCTGCGCAACACGGCCTACGTGAGTTGGGCGCTGGCGCGCACCGGCTACGACGGCAACGCGCTGGACAAGGGCGTCAACTACCTCAAAGGCCATTACCAGGAAGCGACCGACGCCTACACCCTCGCGCTGATCGCCAACGCGCTGGCGGTGGTTGATAAGGAAAGCGCCTCGCTGCAACAGGTCTTCACCAAGCTCAACGAGATGCGCAAGGACGACGAAGAGATGACCTACTGGTCGCAGGACGGTCCGACCGCCGTACAGGCCAACGGCAGAAGCGCCGACATCGAAACCACCGCGCTGGTCGCGCAGGCGCTGCTGACGGCCAAGCGGCAGGCCGACGTGGTCAACCGCGTGGTGAAGTTCCTCATCAAGAGCAAAGACAGCTTCGGCACCTACTACTCGACGCAGGCGACGGTCTACGCGATGCAGGTGTTCCTCGCGGTGGCGCGCGGCGGCGGCAGCGAAGCCGACGGCGAAGCGCAGGTGACCGTCAACGGCCAATTGGCCGGCGGCTTCAAGATCACGCCGGAAAACAGCGACGTGCTGCGGCTCATCGACGCCAGCTCGCTGATCAAAAACGGCGCGAACGAGATCGTCATCAGCTTCGCCGGCCGCGGCAGCGTGATGTACCAGGTGGTCGACCGGCATTACATCCAGTGGAGCCAACTGCGTGAAGTGCGCAAGCAGGTCGAGCCGATTTCCATCAACGTCGCCTACGACAAAACGCAACTGGCGGTCAACGACGAGGTGACCTGCACGGTGACGGTGGAAAACAAAATGCGCGGGGAATTCGGCATGGTCGTGGTCGACGTCGGCGTGCCGCCCGGCTTCACGCCCCAGGCCGAGACGCTGGAGCAACTGGTCGCCGCCAAAACGATCAGCAAGTTCTCGACCACCGCGCGGCAGGTGACCTTCTACCTGGACAAGCTCGAACAGGGCAAGGCGCTCAAGCTCGCCTTCAAGATGCAGGCGATGTTCCCGATGCACGCCGTTGCGCCGCAGGCGAAGGTGTACAACTACTACGATCCGGACACCAACGCGATCGCCGCGCCGGTCGAGCTGGAAGTCAAGTAACGGAAGAAAACCTCAACCAAGGGCGGGCCATGCTCCGCCCTTTTCTCTTTAAGAATGCTTGCGTCGCTCGTACCAACGGTGCAGGCGATACAGCAACGACATGCGCTCGCCGATCGCGTTGTGCGGGCAGACTTCGTGGCAGCAGAAACACTCGATGCACAGCGACGTGTCGATGATCGCCCGGTCCGCGCCCATGGTGATCGCGCCCACCGGGCACATGCGTTCGCACGCGCCGCACACCTGGCACTTCTCGGCCAGAATCAGCGGCCGGATCGTCCAGAGACGAAACAGCAGCTTCATGAACAACGGCGGCGGCGCCGTCACCGCGCGCGGCGGCCATTTGAAGAGCACGCGCACCAGGTCGAGCGGCGGACCGTCGAGGACGATCTTCGCGAGGTCCGTCTCGCCAAGACCCTGCTCACCGGCGATGCGCACGTGCGGCACGTTCATGCGCGCGTAATCGACGCAATGCAGCGCCACCGTGTCCAGCGCCACCGCGTCGGTCGAAGCCAGAATCAGCCCGAGCGTGCGCGGATCGCCCTCACCCGGCCCGCGTCCTTCCATGCCCACGATGCCGTCCATCACCGTCAGTTCCGGCACGCGCAGGCGGAAGATGTCGACCAGACTTTCCGAAAACGGCTCCAGGTGGCTCAGGTGATGGCTGCGTTTGCGGTCGCGGCTGGCGACGACGCCGAACCAATTTTTGATCGCGCCGGTGTACAGCGCCTGCACGTGCGACTTGAGCTTGGGCGCGTTGATGACCACCTCGGCGTCGAGCACCTCCTTGGCCGCCAGCAGGTGGTTGAGCTTGAGCGGATCGGCCAGGGTCACTTCGCGGTACCCCGCGCGCGAAAACGGCGCCATGCGCGCGCCTTCCTCGCGACAGACCGCCGCGTTGCCGCTGGCCTCGAAGGCCTCTTCCGGATTATCCGACAGGTTCATGCCCGGCTGATCGCCCACGGCAATTTCCCGCGCGCCGGCTTCGCGGCACAAGCGCACCAGCGCCCGCGTCACTTCCGGATGCGTGCACACGGCGCGCTCTGGCGGCAGGGCGTTGAGCAGATTGATTTTGACCAACACCGCTTTGCCGCCAACCAGGGCCGGCAGATCGCACACGGCGTTTACCGCCTCGGCCACCGCGGCAAACACCCGGCTCGTTTCATAATCGCCGCAGGGGCGCAGCGCCACTTTGCTCGTCATCGATTCTCCCGCATTTCGGCCACTGTTGCGGCATTTCCCCGGCTCGTCAAGCGAGTGCGGATAGAGGATTGTCCCACTATTTAAGTTTGATTAGTATTGAGCGGCAAAATCAAACGGGACTTGTTCTTCATAAGGAATTATTGCGGGGAGAAATCCTATGAAACGTAAGGTCGCGGTTCTTGTGATCCTTCTATTGCTTCTGACCGCCGGCACGGCGCTGGCGCAGTATTGCCAGGTCGCCTGGCGCACCACCCTCGCCGAATTCACCGGTTCGCGCTATCGCGGCGGCGGCGGCGTTTATCTGGACAAAGTCTACATCTGGGGCGGCATGAGCGCCTTCGGCACCTACCGCAACGACGTGCAGGTTTACGATCCGGCCACCAACTCCTGGTCCTTCGGCGCGAACATGCCGGCGGCGAAATCGAACTTCGGCCACGCCATCGTCGACGGCATCGCCTATGCGGTCGCCGGCTATTACGACGAAACCGTGCTGACCAGCGTGTACGCCTACGATATTCTGGCCGACTCCTGGACCACCGTGGCCGATTACCCGGAACAACTCGCCGGCGTCATGTGCGCCGACGGCCAGGACGGCAACCTGTACTGCTTCGGCGGCAACTACGACACCACGACGCCCAAGTCGACCTACCGCTACGAGCCGGCCACCGACACCTGGACCCAGATGCGCAACATGCCCAACTGGATGCTCTACGGCGCGACCGCCACGATCGACGGAAAAATCTATCTGATGGGCGGCTGGCAGCACGAGGGCCTGTACATCTACGACGTGGCCACTGACACGTGGACGACCAAACACGGTCCTTCCGATGAACGTACCGGCCCGGTGATGATCGCCGCGGCCAACATTTTATGGGCGGCCGGCGGCGGTTACGAATGGGCCGCCTACGACTACTGGGACATTCGCTGGGACGCCGCCGACGGCTGGTATCTGGCGGGCACGGAAATGCCCTACTCGCGCATCTACGCGGCGGGCGGCCACATTCCCGGTCAGGGCATGTACGTGCTGGGCGGCGCCGACTACGAACAGTACACCGACACCACCAACTTCCTCTGGCAGATGTGCGCGCCGTTCATCGACTTGAGCGACGCGGTGGTCTATCAGCCGGGCGATGCGATCACCATCTCGGGCCTGGACTTCACCACCGACGCGGTCGGCTACCTGTATGACGACACCAAGCGGCTCTATCCGCTCGACGATTCGGCCGCCCTGAGCAAATACGAAGTCGCCGGCGTCGTGCCCGAGGATATGGAAGAAGGACAGTACGGCCTGTCGGTCGAAGCCTTCGACGCGCGCAACGCCACGCGCGACGATTCGATCCTCGTTCGCGTTTGCGACAGCGAGGAATACGTGGTCGACACCGGCGCGGCCGACGGCGGCATCGTCCTGGCCACCGAAGACGACGTGGCCGTGCAGGGCTTTGCGCTGCCCAGCGATCCCTCACGTTTGCTGGCCGTGCGTTACCGCATTCTGCTCGACAAAGAGCGACACAACCCGGTGCGGTTGGTGGTCTATCACAACAGCTCGACCAAGGGCGAGCCGACCGGCCAACCGATCTACCGCGGCGATCCGCTGGCCTTGGGCGCGGCCGGACAATGGCACACGCTGCTCGTGCACGACACCGCGTTGGCCGATGAAATCTTCCACGGCGGCGAAGTGTTCGTCGGCTTCGAAGCAACGATGGACGGCAACGGCCCGGTCCTCGCGACCGATGCGACGGCGACCCCCACCGGTCACGCCTGGTACTACGGCGGCGCCTGGTATCCGATGGGCGGCGGCTACCTGCTGCGCGCGACGGTCGAAACCGGCTGCGAAATCGACGGCGCATTCTACAGCGCCGGTCAAGCCGATCCGACCAACGCCTGCCAATACTGCGACCCGGCGGCGAGCCTGAGCGCCTGGCAGTCGCGCGAAGACGGCGTTAGCTGCGACGACGAACTGTACTGCAACGGCGCGGACGTGTGCGCTGCCGGCGAATGCGTGCACGACGGCACGCCCTGCGAGCAGGACGGCACCTTCTGCAACGGCGAGGAAACCTGCGACGAGGAAGAGGACGAGTGCTACTCGCCCGGCGATCCGTGCACCGAAGAACAGACCTGCGACGAGGAAAACGATCAGTGCCTCGATCCGCTCGACGACGACACGATCGATGACGATGTCGTCGACGATGACGACGACGATGACGACGACGACACGACGCCCGCCGGCGACGATGACGACGATGATGACGATGACGGATGCGGTTGCTGATTATTAAGACAATCCGATTTATCCACCGACAAAAGGGGCCGCGCCAATAAGGGCGGCCCTTTTCATTGCCGTCAGGCGTCAGCGCCCGCGTTGACACCCCCCGGCCCCGCTGCTATAAAGTCAAGCCAACTTCCCCGCACGAAACACCTGAGACGCAACTAAGATATTCCATTATATATATTCCGTTTGGGAGGAAAACCGAATGAAAGAAGTTTGGATTGTCGGCGCGGCCCGCACGCCCATCGGTTCGTTCAACGGCGCCCTGGCCGACCTGCCGGCCAGCGACCTGGGGGCGACCGCCATTCGCGGCGCGCTGGAGCGCTCGGGCGTCAAGGACGACCAGGTCGACGAAGTGATCATGGGCTGCGTGCTTCCCGGCGGTCAGGGCCAGGCGCCCGCGCGCATGGCGATGATCAAAGCCGGCCTGCCGGCCAAGGTGGCGGCGCTGACGGTCAACAAGGTGTGCGGCAGCGGCCTGAAGGCGATCGGCCTGGGCGTACAGGCGATCCAGTGCGGCGACGCCGACGTGGTGGTCGCCGGCGGCATGGAGAGCATGACCCTCGCCCCGCACGTGCTGCAAAAATCGCGTTCCGGCTATCGCATGGGCAACTTCACCGTCGAAGACATGATGATCAAAGACGGCCTGTGGGACAGCTACAACAAATGCCACATGGGCAATTTCGCCGACCAGACGGCCAAGCAATACGGCTACACGCGCGAGCAGTGCGACGCCTTCTCCATCGATTCGTACGAAAAGGTGCTGCAGGCGCAGAAAGACGGCGTCTTCGACTGGGAGATCGTCCCGGTGACGATCCCGCAGCGCAAGGGCGACCCGATCGTCGTGAGCAAAGACGAGGAACCGGGCCGCGTGAAATTCGACAAGATCCCCAAGCTCTCGCCCGCCTTCAACAAGGACGGCGTGATCACCGCGGCCAACGCCTCGTCGATCAACGACGGCGCGGGCGCGGTGGTGCTCGTTTCGGCCGACAAGGGCAAGGAACTGGGCCTCAAGCCGCTGGCGCGTTACGTCGCGCAGGCGACGGCCAGCCTCGAACCGCATCAGTTTCCGCTGGCCCCGATCGACTCGATCAAAAACGTCTTCGCCAAATCCGGCCTGACCGACGCGGATATCGACGTGTACGAAATCAACGAAGCGTTCTCGGTCGTCTCGCTGGTCACCATGGACACGCTGAAGATCGATCCGGCCAAGGTCGATCTTTACGGCGGCGCGGTCGCCATCGGCCACCCGATCGGCGGCTCGGGCGCGCGCGTGTTCATCACGCTGCTCAACGTGATGCAGCGCAAGGGCGCGAAACGCGGCCTGGCCAGTTTGTGCATCGGCGGCGGCGAAGCCATTGCCATGATCATTGAATCCGTCGAGTAGGAGGACCCGATGGCGTACAAGAATATTCGATTTGAAGTGGAAGACGGCGTGGCGGTCATTTTCATCGATCGCCCCAAGGCGCTCAACGCGCTCAATTCCGAAACGCTCAAGGAACTGACCGGCGCGATCGAGAAGGTCGGCAAGGATAAGAAGATCCGCGTCGCGATCCTCACCGGCGGCGGCGAAAAAGCCTTTGTCGCCGGGGCGGACATCAGCGAGATGATGCGCTTCGTGCCGGTGAAGGCCGAGGCCTTCGCCAAGCTCGGGCAGGAACTGCTGCTGGCCATCGAGCAGTGCCCCAAACCGGTGATCGCCGCGGTCAACGGCTTCGCCCTGGGCGGCGGCACGGAAATCGCCATGGCCTGCGATTTCATCTACGCTTCGGAAAAAGCCAAATTCGGCCAGCCGGAAATCACCCTGGGCATCATCCCCGGTTTCGGCGGCACGCAGCGCCTGCCCCGCCTCGTCGGCAAGGCGATGGCCAAAGAATTGGTGCTCACCGGCGCGATGATCGACGCCCAGGAAGCCTTGCGCATCGGGTTGATCAACAAGGTTTTCGCTCCCGAGGAACTGCTGCCCGCCGCGAAAAAGACGGCCAAAAAAATTGCCGGCTTCGGCCAACTGGCGGTCAAGGCCTCGATCGACACCATCAACAAAGGCATGGACGTCGATCTGGCCGACGCCCTGTTTATCGAACGGCAGGCCTTCGCCATCCTCTGCTCGACCAAGGATCAGAAGGAAGGCATGAAGGCGTTTATCGAAAAGCGCCCCGCGCAATTCAAAGATCGTTGACCGACTACCCAAGGAGTAACCGATGGACTTCATGTTGAACGACGAACAAAACGCGTTGCGCGATATGGTGCGCGACTTCGCCGAAAACGAACTGAAACCCAACGCCGCCCACTGGGACGAACACCACATCTTCCCGGAGGAAGTGGTCAAAAAGATGGGCGCGCTCGGCCTGATGGGCGTGGCCTACGACCCGGAATACAACGGCGCGGGCATGGACTACCTCTCCTACGCGATCGTCGTCGAGGAACTCTCGCGCGGTTGCGGCGGCACCGGCGTGATCTGCTCGGCCCACAGCTCGCTGGCCTGCGATCCGATCTACAACTTCGGCAACGAGGAACAGAAGCAGAAATTCCTGTCGCGCATGACCACCGCCGAGTGGATCGGCTGCTTCGGCCTGACCGAACCCGGCGCGGGCTCGGACGCCGCCGCACTGAAAACCACGGCGGTCAAAGACGGTGACGAATACGTGCTCAACGGCACGAAGCTGTTCATCACCAATGCCGTCGAGGCGCACGTCGCCGTCGTCTTCGCGCAGCAGGACAAAGAAAAGGGCCATCGCGGCATCAGCGCCTTCATCGTCGAAAAAGGCACGCCCGGCTTCTCAGTGGGCAAGGTCGAGGACAAACTGGGCATTCGCGCCTCATCGACCGCCGAACTCGTTTTCGAAAACTGCCGCATCCCCGCCGCCAACCTGCTCGGCGAAGAGGGCCAGGGCTTTAAAATCGCGTTGTCCACGCTCGACGGCGGCCGCATCGGCATCGCCGCGCAGGCCGTGGGCATCGCCCAGGCGGCGCTGGACGAAGCGGTGAAGTACTCGAAGGAGCGTGTGCAGTTCGGTAAGCCGATCGCCAAGCTCCAGGCCATTCAGTGGTTCATCGCCGACATGGCCACCGAGATCGAAGCGGCCCGGATGCTCGTGCACAAAGCGGCCTGGATGAAATCGAACAAGATGAAGGGCTTCGGCCACTACTCGGCGATGGCCAAGCTGTACGCCGCCGAAGCGGCCATGCGCGCCACGACCAAGGCGATTCAGGTGCACGGCGGCTACGGCTACGTGAAGGAATACTCGGTCGAACGGCACTTCCGCGATGCGAAGATCACCGAAATCTACGAAGGCACCAGCGAAGTGCAGCGCCTGGTGATCGCCGCCAACCTGCTGAGGGATTAAATGGACTGGCAACTTTCCGACGACCAGCGCATGGTCGTGGATATGGTTCGCGATTTCGCCGCCAACGAGGTGCGTCCGTTGGCGGCCCACCTGGATGAGGCCGGTCAGTTCCCGCTGGACAACCTGCGGAAGATGGCCGGCCTCGGCCTGATGGGCATGAACGTCCCCGCCGAATACGGCGGCTCGCCGGTCGGAGCGGTGGCGCTTTCGCTGGCCATCAGCGAAATGGCGCGCGCCTGCGCCTCCACCGCAATCACCATGAGCGTGACCAACATGGTCGCCGAGGCGATCAACGCCTTCGGCACCGAAGAACAAAAGCGCGCGTTTATTCCCAAGATCGTTTCCGGCGACTATCCGATGGGCTCGTTCTGCCTGACCGAACCCAACGCCGGTTCCGACGCCGCGTCGCTGGCCGTGCGGGCCGTGCGCGACGGCGATCACTGGGTGCTCAACGGCACGAAGGCCTTCGTCAGCCACGGGGCGTACTCGTCGGTGCTCATCGTCTGGGCGCGCACCTCCGACGCGCCCAAGGCCGCCGGCGTCAGCGCCTTCATCGTCGAACGCGAAACGCCCGGCCTGTCCGTCGGCAAGTCGGAAGACAAAATGGGGCTGCGCGGCTCGAACACCGTATCGCTCATTTTCGAGGATTGCCGCGTGCCGGCCGATCAGATGTTGAGCGAGGAAGGCAAAGGCTTCCGCATCGCGATGATGGCCCTGGACGGCGGGCGCATCGGCGTGTCCAGCCAGGCGGTGGGCATCGGCCAGGCGGCGCTGGACGCGTCGGTCGAATACGCGAAGATCCGCGAGCAGTTCGGCAAGCCGATCGGCCGCCTCGAAGCGATTCAATGGTTCATCGCCGACATGGCCACCGAGTTGGAAGCGGCGCGCAACCTCACCCTGCGCGCGGCCTGGCTCAAGGAAAACGGGAAGAAATTCTCACGCGAGGCCTCGACCGCCAAGCTCTTCGCCACCGAGCGGCTGAACGTCTGGACGAAGAACGCGGTGCAGATCCACGGCGGCTACGGCTACACCAAGGAATATGTCGTCGAGCGGCTGATTCGCGACGCGAAAGTCCTCACCATTTATGAAGGAACCAGCGAAATTCAGCGCCTGGTCGTCTCGCGCGCCCTGCTGGAAGAATGACCTGCGCCCCTTGACAATAAATCAGAAACGATTATTTTTTTCGCCGGTAAGCGGTTACCGGTTCGTTTTGTCGAGGAGCACCTGATGCCCATTTACGAATACCAGTGCCAAAGCTGCGGCGCGCACATCGAAAAGATACAGCGCATCTCCGAGCCGGCCCTGACGGTCTGCCCGGACTGCGGCGGCGAGCTGCAAAAACTGGTCAGCCTCTCCAGCTTCCACCTCAAGGGCAACGGGTGGTACGTCACCGACTACAAAGGCAAAAATCCGAGCAACGGCAACGGGAACGGACACGGCGACACGGCGTCCGAAAAGCCGGAAAGTTCGGGTTCGTCCACGCCCGCGGAAAGCTCCGCCGACGCCAAGCCGAAGGCCGACGCCAAGCCGGCCGCCAAAGCCGACTGACCCCCTCTTTTTTTCGTCGTTTCCTCTTTCACAGGACTTTACAAAGGCCTATCGACCGCCTAGACTTAGCGCACTTTTGAAGGTGTTTCCGACGCAACAATAGGCGGCACAAACCAGGGGGCGCACTTTCGAATTTTTTCCGTAACCAAATTAAAACAGGTGCGCCGGCGGCAATCGCATCGCCGGTGCGGCTCGAACTATCCGCAACCCTATCAAACAATAAAGGAGAGATAGGATGAACGTTCCTCAGGACCTGCGCTATACCAAAGATCACGAATGGGTCAAAGTGGGAGGCGACGTCGCCGTCATGGGCATCAGCGATTACGCTCAGGACGCCTTGGGCGACATCGTGTTCCTCGAACTGCCCGACGTGGGCGCGACCTTCAGCGCGGGCGATGCGATCGGCGTGGTCGAATCGGTCAAAGCCGTCAGCGACATTTACTGCGCCGTTTCCGGCGAAGTGGTCGAAACCAACGAAGCGCTGGTCGACGCTCCCGAGACCGTCAACGGCGATCCGTACGTCGGCGGCTGGATGGTGAAAATCAAAATGTCCGACCCGGCCGAACTGGACGCGTTGATGGACGCGGCCGCCTACGAAAAATACCTCGCGGAAGAAACGGAATAACATCGCGGAGCTGACATGCGTTACATCCCGCACACCTCGGAGGACGTTGCGCGTCTTCTGAGCGCCATCGGCGTCAAGAATATCGACGAACTGTTCGCCGCCATCCCGCAGAATCTGCGCTTTGCCGGCGAACTCGATCTGCCCGCGCCGCTCGACGAACAGGCGCTGACCCGGCGCCTGTCCGGTCTGGCCGAACAGGGCTGTTGTCGCGCGACCTTCGCCGGCGGCGGCGCCTATCGCCATTACATTCCCGCGGCGATCGATCACCTGTTGCAACGCAGCGAATTTTACACCGCGTACACGCCCTATCAGCCGGAGATCAGCCAGGGCACGCTGCAGGCGATTTTCGAATTTCAAACGATGATCGCCCGCCTGCTGTCCATGGAAGTCGCCAACGCCTCGATGTACGACGGCGCCAGCGCGGTCGCCGAAGCGGCGCTGATGGCCAGGCGCGCGAACCGCTGCGACAAGGTGCTGGTCAGCGCGGGGCTGCATCCGCAGGCGCTGACTACGTTGCGCACCTACACCAAGTGGATGGACGTGCAACTCGTCAGCGTGCCGCTGGCCGCCGACGGACGTACCGACCTGGCGCAGCTTGCCGCGTTGCTCGACGACAAAACCGCCGGGGTGATCGTCCAGTCGCCCAACTACCTGGGCGTGATCGAAAACGCCAAGGCGGTCAAAGAATTGCTGGCCGGCAAGAAGACGCTGTTCATTCAGTCCTTCACCGAAGCGCTGGCCTTCGGCCTGTATGCGCCGCCGGGAGAAACCGGGGCGGATATCGCTTGCGGCGACGGACAATCGCTGGGCATTCCGCTCTCGTTCGGCGGACCGCACCTGGGCCTGTTCGCCACCACGAAAAAGCTGGTGCGCCAGATGCCCGGCCGCGTATGCGGGCAGACGATCGACGCCGCGGGCGATCGCGCGTACTGCCTGACGCTCTCCACGCGCGAGCAGCACATCCGCCGCGAAAAAGCGACCAGCAACATCTGCACCAACCACGCGCTGTGCGCCCTCGCCGCCTGCGTCTACATGGCGCTGATCGGCAAACAGGGCCTGCGCGACGTGGCCCAGGCCAACTACGCCAAGGCGGAATACCTCAAAGCCCGTCTGGCCGAAGTCGGCACGCTGCCCTTCGCCGGGCCGACCTTCAACGAATTCGTTTGGATCCCCCAGGCTCCGGCCGACAAAGTCCTGGCCGCGCTCGACGCCGAAGGCATCCTCGGCGGTCTGCCGCTGGCCGGATTCGCCGCCGGTTTGGACAACGCCGTTTTGACTTGTGTCACCGAAGCCAACACCCGTGAGGAGATCGACCGCTATGTTGAAATTGTACGGTCCGTGTGATACTCCCGGCAGCACCGGGATCGCCTTTTGCGAACCGACGCTCTTTGAGCGCTCGACGCCCGGACGCGTCGGTTGCTCGCTGGGCGCGCTGGACGTGCCCGCGCCCGCGCAGCCGCCCGCCGAGTTGCGCCGCGCCGCCGACGCCGCCTGGCCCGAGGTCAGCGAGGTCGAGGCGATGCGGCACTTCGTGCGCCTGAGCCAGTACAACTACAACATCGAAGACGGCCTGTATCCGCTGGGCTCGTGCACGATGAAGTACAATCCGAAAATCAACGAAGACCTGTGCCGTCTGTCCGGTTTCGCCAACGCGCATCCGGCCGACGAACACCAGGGCCTGCTGCAACTGATCTACGAACTGCAGCGCGACCTCGCCGAAATCGCCGGGATGGACGCGGTGACCTGTCAGCCGGCCGCCGGCGCGCACGGCGAGCTGACCGGCATGCTGCTCATCCGCGCCTATCACGAAGCGCGCGGTGAAAATCATCGCAACAAGGTGCTCATTCCCGACACCGCGCACGGCACCAACCCCGCCTCGGCGGCGATCTGCAATTACCAGGTCGTACCGGTGGCGTCCAACGAACAGGGCATTCTCGATCCGGCGGCGGTGGCGGCGGCCTGCGACGAAAATCTGGCCGGCATCATGATCACCAATCCGAACACGCTGGGCCTGTTCGAGTCCAACATCGAGCAGGTGGCGAAGATCGTCCACGAGCACGGCGGGCTGGTCTATTACGACGGTGCGAACCTCAACGCGATCATGGGCATCACGCGGCCGGGCGATTTCGGGGCCGACGTGCTGCACTACAATCTGCACAAGACCTTCAGCACGCCCCACGGCGGCGGCGGCCCGGGCGCCGGACCGGTCGGGGTGAAAAAACATCTCGCGCCCTTCCTGCCCGCGCCGATCGTCGTGCGCGACGGCGACGGCTACAAGCTCGATCAGGATCGCCCGCAGTCGATCGGCCGCATGCGCGCCTGGTACGGCAACGTCGGCGTGCTCATTCGCGCCTACGCGTACATTCGCGAGATGGGCGCGGCGGGTCTGCGGCAAGCCAGCGAAATGGCCGTGCTCAACGCCAATTACATCCGCGCGGCGCTGCAGGATCTGTATCATCTGCCTTACCCCGTGCCGTGCATGCACGAGGTGGTCTTCACCGAAAAGGATCTGCCCAACGAGATCGCGACCATGGACGTGGCCAAGCGGCTGATGGACTACGGTTTCCATCCGCCGACGGTCTACTTCCCGCTGGTGGTCAAGGGCGCGCTGATGATCGAGCCGACCGAAACCTTCGAGCCCGAGGCGCTCGACGGCTTCATCAATGCGCTGCGTAAAATTCACGCCGAGGCGCAGGCCGATCCCGACCTGCTGCACCACGCGCCGCACCACGCTTTCGCCAAGCGCGTCGACGAGGTATACGCCGCGCGCAATCTCAAGCTGACCGCCGACATGGAATAGCCGCGCCAAGCGCATCACGCGGACCCCGCCGCCGGGGTCCGTTTTTATTTAACGAGACATCCGCTAGAGTAAGGCAAATCATCGCGGGCGGAAGATTTCGTGAAGACCAAGGGCGTCGTGTTGTTGCTGCTCATTCTCGCGCTGGCGGCGGTCGTGCGTTTCGCCGCGCTGGCCGGCCCGAGTTTGTGGGATGACGAAATGCACACGGTCGTCTTTGCGCAGCGCCCGCTGGATACGATGCTCAAACAATCCGCGCGGAAGGACTCCAATCCCTTCGGTTTTTATCTGTTGCTGCACGCGTGGCTGCGCGGCGGCGACGGCGAGGCGTTTTATCGTTTTCCGTCGGCGTTGTTCGGCCTGCTGGTCGTGCTGGCGATGTACTGGCTGGGCGCGACGCTGTTTGATCGTCCGACGGCTTTGGCCGCCGCGTTGCTGGCCGCGCTGCATCCATTGTCGATCTATTGTTCGCGCGAGGTGCGCGCGCATACGTTGGCGTTGTTGTGCATCGTGCTGGCGACGACGTCTTTGCTGCGCCTGCTTGCGCGCGGACAAAAGCGCGACGCGCTCGGTTACGCGCTGTGCCTGGGCGCGGCGCTGCACACGCACTACTACGCGTTTTTCGTGTTGGGCGCACACGCGCTGCTGCTGGCGTTTCTCGTCGTACGCGATGCGCGGCGGGCCAAGGCCGATCTCGCGCCGACGCTGCAATTGACCGCCCTCGCCTCGTGGCAGCGCAACGCGCAAACGCAGGCGTTGGGCAGCGCGTTGGCGATCGGCGCGACGGCGGCGCATCGGGCACGGTTGCGCGGTTTGATGTTGGCTCTATGCGGCGTGGCGGGCGCGCTCGCGTTGTTTGCGCCATTTTTCAAAATCTTCGCGTTTCAATTATTGCGTGGCCAGTCGTGGCGACCGGCGCTGTCCTTCACCGAGGTGCTGGGCAAGAGCGTGGTCTACTTCGCCAACGGCGCGACGCCCGATCGGCTGCCGACGTTCCTATTCACCTTCGACGATCCGCTGCGCCTGTTGATGATCCTCGGCGTGGCCGCCATGCCGTTGATCGTCGCTTTTACCTGCGGCCTGCGCGATCAAGAGCGCCGTGAAGCGCACCTGCTGACCTTCGCGCTGTTCGCGTTGCCGGTTGCCTTGCTGCTGCTCGCCCTGGCGTTTCAGCCGCTGTACGACGTGCGTCACCTGCTGTTGCTCATGCCGCTGGGCTGGCTGATCGTCGCGCGCGGCGTGGTGAAAATGGGCGCGCGTCATTGGGCCGCCGGCGTGGCGCTGCTGATTTTGATTCTCGTTCCGATGCTCGCGGCGACGGCGCAGGAGCGCACCGATCCGCAATACGCGCGGCAGAATTGGCGCGAGGCCGCCGCCCAGGTGTGTGCACAGGCGCGTCCCGGCGATCTGGCCCTGGCCTATCACGAGGAGAAGGCCTACGCCTTCGCCTATTACACCAAGCCATGCCGCCTGCCGTTGCAGTCGCTGTTTACCGACGAGGTTTTTGCGATGGACCTTGCGCAGCGTCGCGTCCACGTGCTGCCGCGTCTGCACGAGGCCGCGACCGAGCACGCGCGCCTGTGGCTGATCGATTACCACGGCGCGGTGTACGATCCGCGGGACGAAGTGCGCGCCGCGTTGCGCGCCGAGGGATTTTTTCTCATTCGCCGCCTGGCCTACGACCGCGGGGTGAAGCGCTTTGCGATCGACCTTTTCACGCGCGATCGCGCCGAGGCGCAGGCGGCTTACGCGCCCGAAATCGATCTGACCGGCATGTACAACCCGGGGCAGTTGCTCGCCGGCTGGTATCCGCCCGGCGACAAGGGCGCGTGGATCGGCGCGACCGCCGCCGCATTGCTGCCCTGCGCCGACAAACAACGCGCCGTCGCGACGCTCTACGTTCATCGGCCGTTCTACGACGGTCCGGTGCCGCTGCGGTTGTATCTGGGAGAAAATTTGCTGGCCGAGCGGATCGTCGAGCAAACCGAGCTGGTCACGCTGTCGGGCGCGCTACCGCTCGATCTGACCGCCGGTCCGTTGCAGGAAATTCGCCTGGAGATCGGCCGCACCTTCATTCCCGCCGACGTGTTCGCCACCGCCGACCGCACGCCCAAGGGCGCGCTCGTGCAACGTCTCGCCTGCGAATAAACCAAGGGCCTCCCGCAATGGAAGGCCCCAATGGATCGCGCTCGTTTTCGCTTAGAAACGCAGACCGGTCGACAGGAACGCGCTCAGCGGCAGGTAGACGGTCGAGAGTTCGCTATGGGAATCCTCGAACTCGTACGGCTGCCAGTTCCAGATGAGGTCCAGGCGCAGGTTGCCGCCGACGAACAATTCGCCCATCTTCTTGATCTTGGTCACGGTGACGTCCACGCCGATCTGACCGAAGGGGCCGATCGCCCAACCGGAAGCGCTTTCGTCATCACCGTTTTTAACGTCCATATAGAAACTCATGTAATGCACGCCCAGGCCCGCGCCGGCTTTCGGCCGCACTTTTTTGTTCTTGCCGAACACCTTGCCCAGGCCGGCGTCGAGCAACATGAAGCGGTTGACCACAAAGTCGAAATCCTGGTCGTCCAGGTCTTCGTCTTCGTAGCTCATGGTCGCTTCGCCGCTCTGCCGCTGGTAGGTCAGAAAATCGAACTGGATGTACCAACCCCGGTCCGGGTACAACGCCGCGTGCAATCCCAGATAGGGGAAGCTCACGTTGCCCATGCCCGAAATGCTGCCCAGGTCTTCGCCGTCCTCGTCATCGATCGAGCCGTAGGGAATAAACCCGGCGATCGGCAGACCGAAATCGACCGCCACGTCGAAACTGGTCATGCCCATACCGCCGGACTTCTTCGCCGCGTATGCGGCCGGCGCGAGCAAAACGACCGCCACTAAAACAACCAACGAAATGGTGATGTGCCGTTTCATGGATTTCCTCCGTATTTTTCATCCATTGGCATGATTTTGACGCGTACCACGGGGACCGTATCGTGTCAAGAACAAGGCTTGCGGCCCCGTCTTTCGCCCATTACCATGAAGCGCATGCAAAAACATTTTCTCCCCGTTTCGGTCAGACTACTCTTGCTTGTCGCGCTCGGCGTGTGGTCGTTGACCGCCGGTTGCGCCAAGGTGTTTTTCGTCGCCGACGAGCCGTTCCTGATCGCCGAGCAGCCGCCGGACATGCCGCAATTTCCGTTGCGCGTGGCCATCGTGCGCACTGACGCGATGGGCGCGTTCGCCACGCCCTTTCCCGAAAAGGAACGCGTCGGCGAGCGCCTGGCCAAAGCGACGATCGCCGGACTGGCCGCGGGCGCTTCGCTGGTCTTCGCCGAGGTGCAAATCGTCGAAGCGGAACCGACCTCCGGTTTCGACCTGGTGTGTCTGCCGACCAATCCTTACTTCGAAATGCGCGAAGGCCGCGAGCCGCGCGTAAGCATTGAACTGTCGCTGGAGGTCGTCGTCAAGGAGCCGGCGACCGGCAACGAGCGCAGCCTGCTGCTGTCGGGCATCGGCGGCCCCGGGCGACGACCGGCGGTGCCGATCCGCGTCAGCGACCCCGACACCGGCCTGGGCATGACCGCGGGCGTCACCGGCGCGCTCGTGCCCGGCGGCCCGGTTTCGCAGGCGATGAACAACGCCCTGTTTTATCTGTCGCTGGATTTCGCGATGAAGATGCAACATCGCGGCCGGCAGGTGCACCGCCGCCGCCTCGACAATCCGTGATTTCGCTTATTGCGGCCCCAGCGCCTTGTACTGGTGCAGCACTTCCGGATCTTCCTTGAGCGCCCGCAGGTTCGGCTTGGCGATGCAGAAGAGCAGAATTTCCAGTTCGTCGATCAGCCGCTGCAGCACGCGCTTGACGCGTTCGGGCCCGACCAGCGCCGGTTTGAGCAGCGGATCGGCCATCGCCGCCAGATCCGCGCCCAATGCCAGACTCTTGGCGATGTCCTTGCCCGAGCGAATGCCGCCGGTGGCGATCAGCGGCAGGTGCGGCGCGACCTCGCGCACGTTGAGCAGCGACTGCGCGGTGGGAATGCCGAAGTTCTGGAAACTCTCGGCGATCAGCTTGCGGTTTTCGTCCTTGGCGATCATCCCCTCGACGATCATCCAGCTCGTGCCGCCCGCGCCGCCCACGTCGATGCCGTGCACGCCCGCGTCGACCAGCAGCTTGGCCGTGCGCGGGCTGATGCCGTTGCAGACCTCGCGCACGAACAGCGGCACCGGCAGTTCCTTGGCCAGCACGGCGATCTTCTCGGCGAGGTCGGCGAAGTTGACGTTGCCGTCTTCCTTGAGCGCCTCTTGCAACGGATTGAGATGCAGGCACAGCGCGTCGGCCTCGACCATCTCGACCACGCGGTTCATTTCCTCGGTCCCGTAACCGTAGTTGAGCTGCACCGCGCCGATGTTGGCAAACAGCAACACGTCGGGCGCCACGTCGCGCACGCGGAACGTCGCGGCCAGCTCGGGCTCCTCGATGGCCACCTTCTGGCTGCCCACGCTCATGGCGATGTTCAGTTCCTGCGCCGCCTGCGCCAGGTGTTTGTTGATCTTCGCGCCGGTTTCCATGCCGCCGGTCATCGGGGCGATCATCAGCGGCGCGGCGAGTTTACGGCCGAGAAACTCGGTGGAGATGTCGATTTTATCGCGATCCAGTTCGGGCAGCGCTTCATGCACGAAGTAGTAGCGGTCGAAGCCGCTGGTCTGCCACGGGCTGACGTCCTCGTTGATGCAGATGTCCAACTGCAATTCTTTGTCGTTGCGCGGCCGTCTGGTATACATGCGGTTCCTCCCTCGCCCCGGGGCGCGTATCCGATTTCGCCGTTACTGCGTCGGCTGCAAACCATCGGGAATGGGAACGTTTAGCTTGGTCAGGCCTTCCGGCAATTCAAACAATTTATTGTCGATTTCCTGCTTTTCCAACTTTTTCAGGGTTTGGATTTTCTTGACCGTCTGCCCGCGCAGCGTAAACGAGGTTTCGGTCTGTACCGGATAACCGTCGATGTTGGTCAGCTTCTCAAAAAAGCGCATGGTCATCGCGTCGTTTTCGGTGCCGAAGGTGATGGCCATGATGTGCCGCAGGATTTTTTTCTCCAGTCCCACATCGTTGCTGACCCACCAGATGGTCTTCATCTTCTGGCCGAACTGGTCGGTTTCCTCGGCGACGATCACCTCGCGGCAACTCCATTTGCTGATCTTTTTATTGCGACCGGTCACCCGGTAGGTGGAATCGGCCGCGAGCATCGGCATGGCCGATTTGGCCGCCTGACGATAGAGGGAGATCGGCATTTCGCTGTAGATTTTCCGCTGCATATTGATGTTGTAGACCAATTCCAGATCGGGCCGGATGATCAGAACGTCGTTGCCGTTTTGGGCGTCGGTGCGCATCTTCACGCCTTTGATCCAGGAGCGTGTGATGTCGCTGGATTGCTGCCCGCCCGGATAGACCACCGTGATCAATTCCTCTTCGCGATACAGCGACAGGTCGGCGAGCAGTCCGTTTTCCGCCTGCACGACCAGCGGCCAAACCGCTCCCGCGATCAGCGCGAGCAACAACACGACATAGATAATTTTCCGCAAGGGATACCTCCTTTGCCGTTCGGCAAGGATCTTGGCCGATGCGCGGCTTGGATGCAAGGGGTTTATACGCGCTTGGAAACCAACATCCCCGGTTGATTGATGCCGGCGGTGATATCGGCCATTTCGTCATAGAAAATGGCGCCGGGCGGGATCTGCTCTTTCCACGGGCTGGCCGTGCGGCTCGTGCGCTCGGTTGTCGTTTCGGCGACCGCGGTTGCGGTCCCGGAAGTCGAACGCGCCGCTCGCCGCCGACTTTCCGCGTGTGTGCTAACGGTGTCCTGCCGCCGGCGCGCCACTCCCGTCCGGTCCCGCCGAGCCGGTTCCAGCGAAGTGCGTTCCTGCTGTGGACGAATGAGGCTCTCGGCTGCCGGCTCGATGAACAAGGGCGCCGGTCCGCCATTAATTATTTCACTCATGGTTCCGTCCGCACACTGTCTTGCCGCCAATGTAATCCTTTTCCCGGCAAAGATAAAGCGTTCAGTGCGCGGAAAAAAGTCACGATGAACGCATGGTCAAACGCCGGTTGACATGTTACACTGCACCGGTCAAATTTCATGAAAAGTTACGCCATCACGGAGGTCTCGATGCCTGCGGATACGAAGGATCAGGCGCCGGAAAAAGCAAAAGTCGTACTTGTCTCGATTCCCGAGGTCAAAGATCAATACGAGGTCGTCAAGGTCCTCGCCTCCCAATTGGGAATCACCTTCGAGGAAGCCGATGAAATCGTCGGCAATATGCCCTCCGAATTGCTGCCCTCGGTGCCGATCGAAGCCGGTGAAAGCTTTGCCGAAGTGTTGCGCGAAGCCGGCGCGGAAATCGAAGTACTGCCCATCGGTCCGGCGGCCGGCCGCTTCTGTTCCACTCACCCGTATCGTCGCGCGCGCGCTCGTTGCAAGGATCCGGGCTGCGACAAATATATCTGCGAAATCTGCATCCGCGGATCGGGCATGCGTCTGTTCTGCCCCGAGTGCTACCAGCGGTATCGGCGCCGCCGCGTGCTGATCGCCCTGAGTTCGCTGGTCGGTGTTTTCGTGCTGTTGGGCATTTGGTACAGCTACAGCGAAGCGATCATCCGTACGATCCGCTATCTCGCCCCCGCTTCGACCACCAAGGTCGCGATGGTCTGCGTGTCGCGCACGATGGACAAGGATACCGCCGGTTATTACATCCGCCTGAACGACCTCGAATCGCCCGGCAAATATCAGCCCGATAAAATCCACATGCTGCCGGAAATCGACGGTTGGTTCCAACGCGAGTTCGAACGGCTCACCGACGGCGAAATCAATATTCTCGAAGTCGACGTCTACGGTCTCTACGAACTGCCCGGCGAAGTGCCCAAGCCCTCGCGCACCAAAGGCTTGAGCTATCAAGCGATCAAGGCCGACCGGGCGTTCAAGAAAAACATCAAGGAACTCATCGACATCAGCAGTCTGGATCTGAGCGCCTACGATCTGATCATGCTGGTCGAACTCACGCCCTCGGTCGGCGTGACCGAAGACGCCGTGGAAAACATGGGCATGTTCGCCGACGAATACGGCTACGTGAAATTCCCCTATCAACAAGCGGCCATGACCGACTATTACGTCATGATCGTCGCCCATTACCTGTCCCGGATGATGGGCGCCAGCCTCAAGCTGAATCAGTTCGATAATCCGTTGTTCCCCTTCGGCTTCGCCAATCCGGCCGCCAAGGATAAATATGCGCAAACGGCCGCCGAACTGACCGGCATGTACATTCCCACTTCGCCCACGACATTCGAACGGATCGACTCGCTCGACAACGTGGTCATCGGCGGCCAGTCGGCCTATGAAATGGGCTGGATCTCCGGCTCGATGCGCAGCTACATGTACGAAGGGATCGTTGAGTAATCGCGGACAACCGCTTCGTTTTCCCTGCGGGAACCTCTCCCTGGAAGCGCGCCTGCACGCACCGTCCGCCACGCCCGTCGCGGCGGCGGTCGTCGCCCATCCGCATCCGGCCTACGGCGGCGACATGGACAACAACGTCGTTCTCGCCCTGTGCGACGGTCTGACGGCCGGCGGCATCGCCGCGTTGCGTTTCAATTTTCGCGGAGTCGGCGGCAGCGAGGGCATGGGCAAAAGCGGCAAGGTGGAAACCGAGGATGTCGCGGCCGCGTTGGCCTTTCTTGGCGAACAATACCCGGACCTGCCCCTGTTCGCCGCCGGCTACAGCTTCGGCGCGTGGGTGACTTTAAACGCGGTGGCCGAACGGACCGACCTGGCCGGCGTGATCGCGGTCAGTCCGCCGGTGTCGTTGTTTTCCCATCGAGCGGTCGAGAAACTGCAAACGCCCGCCGCGTTCCTCAGCGGTTCAAGCGACCTGTTCGCTCAGACACTCTTGTTGCGACGCGTCCTGCACGCCGCCGGGCGCGAAAACGAACTGACCCTCTTTTCGGGAGTCGATCACTTCTGGTGGGGACACGAACAGCCGCTGGCCGAGGCGGCGCTCGCCTTCTGCCGCCGCGTACTGGAGACCGCTTAGTTCTTTTCGCGAATCACGCGGTTGATGCGCTCTTCCATATCCGACAACAGCCGGCCCCATTCGCTCATCGAGCGCACGTTCATCTGCTCGATCGTGTCGATCTTCTGCGCCAGTTCGGAAACCGACTCTTCCATCAACCGCAAACGATCGCGAATGGACACCACTTCCGACGCCGCGCAGGTCTGCGCCAGCAACCGGCCCATCTCGTCCAGCCGGGAGTGTATCTCCGACAGGTCGGGCATCGCGCCGTAGGACGACGGAGGAATACGCTGCGTGACGATCGCCTCCACGCGCGCCAACCGGTTGGCCACCGATTGCAGATCGGCGTCGTAGTCGAGGTCGGCCAGCCCGACGATCTCCTCCGCCTCTTGCTCTTCCTCTTCGTGCTCAATCACGATTTCGTCTTCCTCGGGCGCGGCGGGTTCTTCTTCGTACTCCTCTTCGTCGAGGAATTCCTCTTCCTCGGCCGCCGCCGGATGCGCCGGTTCGTCCGGGCCTCTGGTTTCGGCCGGCTTGGGAATCGAGACTTCCTGAATTACCTGTTTGGGCAGATGGTACTGCTGCGCCAACCGACGCGGCTTGCGCCGTTGCCGGAGCGTGAACCCGATCAGAGCGATCACCGCAACGATCGCCAGGTACAAGAAGAACTTACCGACGTTGCACTGGTCGGCCCGCGACAGGTATTCCTGGTACACCTCGCCGTCGTTCCGGCTCGCCTCGATGCTGTTGGGATCGGTCGGATCGAGTTTCTGTCCGTCGATCGTCCGGTCCAACTCCTCCTTGTCGCTAAGCCCGTCGCCGTCCGTATCGGCCAGCCCCGGATCGACCATCGTGTTCGCCGCGCGCAGATCCATTTCCTCTTTGTCGGACAAGCCGTCGCCGTCGCTGTCGGCCTTCACCGGATCCAGCTTCAAGCCGGTGCCCTGCAAGCGCACTTCCTCGGCGTCGGGAAGACCGTCCGCGTCGGTGTCGGCCGATTTCGGATCGGTGCCGTAGAGGTTGACTTCATCCACGTCGTACAGGCCGTCGCCGTCGGTGTCCGAACGATCCTCGCTGCATTCGGCGAGCGCGAACAAGCCGCGTACGCGTCCGCGCAGCAACCGCGATTGGCCCTGTTCGGTAAAGGCGTTGAGATTGCGTTCCATCACCGGCCGGCAGCGATCGAGTTGCTCGACGGTGAATTCCTTCGTGCCGCTGTCGGCCAGGGTCGTCAATTTCAAAAACGCCCGCAGCGCCTCGTTGCCCGCCGGATGCTGCAGCGCCTTGTTCAGGTTGATCAACCGCACCGGACCGACCTGGTTGACAATCTCCATTTTCTCCGCCGCCGCCCGCACCTGCTGAGCCGTGTTGGTGCTGAACGCGCCGCCGGTCCGGGCGTTGACCCCGAACTGCTCGTTCAGGGCCGTTTGGAACGCTTTGAGGGCTTCGACACGCGCGGCCGCCTCGCCCGGCGCCAGCAAATCACCCAACTCCTGACACAACTCTTCGCTGAAATTGCTTCCATCCGGGAAAATCAGAAATGCCGGATCGGTCGCCGTGCCCGAATCGGCCGCCAGCAGGTTCTGGCCGCGGGCTTCGAAATAATAAAGAGTCGGTCCCCCCTCCTCGGCCCAGGCAAACGTCCCGCACACAATAAGCAACGTCAGAGCGACAGTGATGGTTCGCACCGCTTTACCCCTCGTCTAACATATTGATTCAGTGGCGATTTACGGATATTCGCAAAGATACTATAGCGGAGTTGCCTAAAATGCAAAGGTTCTTTTCATCTGTATGGAACAATTTTCACTTCATCGTCGACGGTATTTCCGATCGAATTGTTGACAAGTAATCCGGTCGATTTTATAGTTTTTGCAAGAAACATGAACACGGAGGAAATGATGACACGTTTCTCGATCCCCCGTACGGCTCATTGCTCGGAAGGCTGCTGTAGCCGGTCCTGAGCAGGACGCAAAAAGGCTCATCGACAAAGCCGGATTCCTCTCCGCTCCGGAGTGGGATCCGGTTTTATTTTAACGCATTTGGCGTTTGACAGTTATCCGGCAATCTTTTATTCTTTTTTACCTTATTTATTTTATTTCATGGGGTTCGCGATGAAAGTTCGGGTGTTTGTGATTGCTCTGGTCATGATCTTCACTTTCGCTGCTGCGGCTATGGCGCAATCGATTCAGGAAGAAGGGACGCCGGCTGTCGGCGCTCACGGTCTTTACACCTTCCTACCCGGCGCCTTCATCTCGCCCGCCTATTCCGATTACACCAGCATCTCCGCGATCGGGTACGGCGGTTGGGCGACCTACGGTCTGGGCGCTTTCGATCTGAGCTTCCAGCTCAACAACTGGAACCTGATGATCGAAGACGGCTACTGGAAACCGCGCGGCGGCGACCTGGAAGATAAGTTCTACGTCGAATCCACTTTGGGCATGGTCGATTTCCACATGGCCGTGATCTGGAAATGGCGCGTGCATCGCGCCGTCGAACCCTACGTCGGTCCCGGCCTGGGCATCGGCTGGCTGTACGGCGACCTCGAAGTGGATGAAGTCGACGAAGACGGTAAACGTCTCCATGACCCCGAAGACAAAGAACTGCCGCCGGTGATTCCCTATCTCTCCGTGCTCACCGGCTGCCGCTTCTACCCCGATCCGCATTGGCGGTTGTCGATCGACACCGGCTTCTACTTCGGCTTCTTCATCGGGGCGAGCGTCGGTTACGTCTTCTGATGAAAAGTGAAATCGTCCGGCTCGAAGTCTCCACCGCCGCGCGCGAACAGTTTATCGACGTCACCGCCCGGGTGCAGCAGGCGCTCACGACGATGGGCGCGCGCGACGGCGTGATTACCGTCTTCGTGCCGCACACCACCGCCGGCGTGACCATCAACGAAAACGCCGACCCCGACGTCGTCCACGATATTCTCCTCGCCCTGGAAAAAGCGGTGCCCGACCAGCGCCAGTTCCGCCACGGCGAAGGCAACTCCACCGCGCACGTCAAGTCGAGCCTCATGGGCCCCAGCCTCCAGGTGCTCGTGCAAAACGGCCGCCTGGTGCTGGGCACCTGGCAGGGTATTTACTTTTGTGAATTCGACGGACCGCGCAACCGTAAGCTGCTCGTCCAAGCCTCCATCGACTGATCACTCGGCCAGCGGATCGATGATCTCCGGCACGCCGGATTCGTACCACGTGCGCAGGTAATGTCCCATCTGAAGATGCTGCCCCTGCACCAGCGGATCGCTTTCGCTGCCGAACATCAGGTTGTGGTCGTCGGTGTCGTACATGTAATAACCCGACCCATCGTGCGGCGCGGCGACGCGCTCGGCTTCGGGTACCGGATGCACCGCCTCGGCCACCTGCGGATAGCCGAACTGGCGCGCGAACTCGGCGTCGGCGTTGTAGGGCAACGTATAATCGTAGGCCACGAATTGATGCAGAATGTTGATGTCGCCGCGCGGATCGTCCGGTCGGCGGTCGTGAACGAATTGCGCCATCACGCCCGGGTCAACCGCGTCCATGATGTGTTCCAGCAAAAACGCGACTGTCAGCAGCGGGTCGACGAAGTCGATGCCGAATTGGCTTTCGATGATATCGATGATCGTCCAGACCGGCTCGACGTTGTCCGATTCCAGCGCGATGGTCATCCAGTCGGCGGCCGGCACGTGCAGGGCGAACGTGTCGATCTCATGCTCGAAGGCGATCACCTGACCCGACATGATCGAGCCCCAACTGTGACTGGCGTAGACGACGTTGACGGTGTCCAGGTCGTCGATGCCGTCGCCCTTGGCGCTGTAGGGCACCAGGTCGAGGTCGTCCAGATTCTTCACCAACTGCACTTCCCAGAACGTCTCGGCGATCTGCTGCCGCATGCCGTCGCGCATGCGGATGGGATTGAACACGTCGATCATCGACAGCGCGTCGACGATATCGTTGCCGGAGCTGCGTTCGCCGTTGAAGTTCGCGTCGAAGCCGATCACCGCGATGCCGTACGGCGCCAGGAACTTGCCCACGCGCTTCACTTCGTTTTTCGAGCTGAGGATGCCGTGGTTGAACACCGCCACCGGGAACGGCTGCGGATAGTCGCCGTCCACCTTCGGGATGGTCATGAAGAACGGCACATCCCAGTAATCGACGATGTACGGATCGCCGTTTTCATCCTTGGCGAACCAATTCGTCGTACCCTCCTCGATGAACACCGGCGCCAGGAACGTGCCGTGGATGATGATGTCGATCGGCGAATCCACCGACTGTTGCTCGATGGTGATGTCGTCCCATTCCGGCGCATGCGCCGCCGCCGCTTCCTGCACGCGCTGATAGACCATCTCCATGTCGTGCGACACGTTCTGCGTCGTCAGATCCACCGCCACCAGGATCCGGTCGCGCGAAAAGCCCAGTGCGTCCAGCTCGGTGAACATCGGCTCGAAACGCAGCCGGTAGGGCTCCAGCAACGACACCATCGGATGATTCGGATCGATCTCGGTTCGCTTCATATACTGGAAATGATCGTCGACGCCATAGCAACCCTCGACGCCCGGCTCCAGATTGTCCTGCACGACCAGCGTAACCGTCGTGCCTTCCGGCAGGTTGTATTTCGGCTCGATGGCGATCGCGTCGATCACGTCGTTCCACGAACCGTAAATCGGCCACAGCTCGCCGTAGTACGGGCTATCGCTGTCGGTGACCACCAGGACGACCGCGTCGTCCTTACTCGGCTCCTGCCCGAACGGCAGCAATCCCGAGCGCGGCGCGACCGACGCCGGAATCATGATCGGGCTGCGCATGCCCCACCCGTTCAACTGGTCCATCGCCTCGGGCAGAAACCGGTAGGTATGCAGCAGATCGTCGAGGAACAGCGCCACGTTCTCGGCGGTCATGTACGCGCGTTTGCCGGTCGGGCTCTGCGGATCGTCATACAGCAGCAGGTCGTTGGGCACCGGGAAATTGCGCAATCCCGCACCCAGGTAAAACGGCAGAACCTGATCGCACTCGACCGGCTCCTCGTCATCGTCGTCGGCGGTGTCGTCGTCGACCGTATCGTCGTCGCCGATGCCGGTATCATCGTCATCGTCGTCATCGTCGCCGTCGACGGCATCGTCGTTATCGTCATCGTCATCGTCGGCGCACGCACCGATGAACAAGCAGGCGAACAACATCAAAAGCAGAAATACACGGGCTGACCAATTCATCGATACTCCTCCGCAAACATGCGCAAACAACGGACAGAATAGTATAGGGAAAGCGCCGGATCGCACGCAAGGGATAGTTGTCACTTCTTTTCCACTCGCGGCCCCGCCCACACGCCCCACGCGCCGACCAGGTCGCCCGACGCGTGCGGCAAGGTTTGCAACGACAATTCGATCCGCCGCCCGGCGTAATCGGCCAGATCGACCTCCACCTCATGCCAATGATTTTCCGCCGGATTCTCCTTCGGATCGATATACCGCGACAACACCGCTTCGCCGTTCACGCGCACGACAAACTCCACGCCCTTGCCGCCCCACCCCAGGCACAACGGATCCAGCGCCAGCGCCACGCGCCACACGGCGTCGGCCGGCACGTGCAGTTCCCAGCGGATTTCACTGCGCGGATGCGCCAGCAGACACAACCGCTCATCGCCGTCGATCTTCACCAGGTGCAGCCGCAACGGATCGCCGTCGCTTTCCAGCAAGATCGCGCCGTAATCGAAATTCGCCAGCAGATCGTAAATGCCGCGCCGCTCCTTGTCGGCCTTGATCGCCAACGTTTCGCGGCGGAAATCCCAGAACGCGCGCTCCAGCCGCTCGCGACTGACCGTACCGATGTCGAGCACCGATTTTTCGAAGTACGTCGTGCGTTGCGTCGCGGTGAGCATCCCCCGCTCGACGCACATCTCGTACAACCGCGTGCCGGGGTACGGGTAAAAAATCGAACACTGCGCGCCGTTGGGCCGCAGCCGCCGGTGCAGCGCGAACAGGTCGGCGATCGTCTCCTCGGTTTCGCCGGGAAAGCCCACGATGTTGAAGGTCCATGTTTGCAGCCCGACCTCGTCGCACCAGGCGAACGCGCGCACCAGTTCCTCGTTGCTCATGCGCCGCCCGAGCACCTCGCGCCGCAACCTTTCGCTGCCCGCCTCGACCCCGGCCATCACCATGTAACAGCCGGCGTCCTTGAGCTCCTGTAAAATTTCGCGCGTGACGGTCTGCACGTGGATGTACACCTTGAACGGAAAATCGAACCGCGCCTTGTACAGCGCGCAAAAACGCCGCACCCAATCGTGGTCCATCGTGAAGATATCGTCTTCGAAGAAAATCTTTTTGAACGGGATGCGCGCGGCGAGGTGCTCGACCATCGCGATCATTTTTTCCGGGCTGCACATGCGCACGAAACGCCCGAGCCCTTTGTACTTGATGCGGCGCGCGCTGTTGGCGCAGTAGGTGCACGAATACGGGCAGCCGCGCCCGCCCATGATGCCCGCTTCCCACAGCGAATCGCGCAGAATCGCGTCGTGGTTCCACATCGCGCGTTCGTCAATCGGCAGCGCGTCGAGGTCCTCGATCAGCGGCCGCATCGCGTTGCGCTCGACCGTGCCGTCGCCGCGTTTGATCCACAAATTGCCGATGCCCGTCGGCTCTTGCCCGGCATCGATCGCGGCGCACCACTCGACGCACGCCTGCTCGCCCTCGCCGACGCACAGCACGTCGACCGCCGGATGCTCGATCACGTGCTGAGCATCGAGAATCGCGTGAATGCCGCCGAACACGCACGGCAGGCCGGTCGCCTCCTTCACCCACTGCGCGTAGCGCGGCGCATCGACCCACTGGTGCGTGTTGATCGGAAAGAACACCGCGTCCGGCGCGACGTCACGCAAACGGGCGAGAAAATCGTCGCGCTCCAGGTGCTCGCGCAGATAGAGCAGTTCGCTGTCGTGACCGGCGCGGCGCAGGCACGCGTCGATCTGTCCCACGCCGTGGTTGTAGTGGATGTAATTGCCCGTGCCCACGTCGAGGTACACCCACCAGATTTTCATGCGCCGCCCTCCCGCACCAGATGCGGATGGCCCCACAGCGCCCACAGCGCCGTCAAATCGCCGTCCGCGTCGGGCCGCGTGATCAGCGACAACTCGCCTGCTTCCGCCAGGTGCAATTCCACCTCGATCGCCTGCCAGCCGCGGTCCTCAACGCGCCGCTTCGGATCGACGAACCGCGCCCACACCTCGCGGCCGTCCACCGCCAGCGCGAACGTCGCCCCGCCGCCGCCCCATTCCAGGCACAGCGGATCCAACGCCAGTTCCGCGCGAAAACGATAGCGTCCCGCCGCCAACGGAAAAACGATTTCGCTGCGCGGATGCGCGAACAAACAAAATCGCTCGCTCGCACCGATGCGCACGCGCTTGCGCGTCACCGGTTCCGCGCCCCGCACCCGCACCGTCTCCGGCGACCATTGCGCGATCAAATCGATGTCGCCGCGCGTCTGTGCCGCCAGCGAACGCCGCAACGCGTCCTCCTCGATTTCCCGTGCCTGCGCACAAAAATCGCGATAAGCCGCGCTCAGTTCGGCCTCGGGAAAATCGCGCAAACGCACCGCCGGCTCGTCGATAAAATACGTGTCGCGCTCGACGCCCTTGATCGTCCCCGCATCAAGGCATTGGTCATACAACGCCGTGCCGGGGTACGGTTCGAACAGGCTGATCTGCACTTCGTCCGGCGCGACCTGCGCGCACAAATCGCGCGTGGCCCGCAGCGTCGCCGGCGTTTCGCCGGGTACGCCGACGATGTGGAAGGCGCGCGTGCGAATGCCCAGTTCGCGGCACCAAACGAAAAACTCGGCGATCTGCGCGTTGCTCATCTCGCGGCGCAGCACCTCGCGGCGGATCGTCTCGTCGCCGTGCTCGACGCCCACGTTGGCCATCACCAATCCCGCTTCGCGCAGGCGGCGCAGGTCGTCGCGCTCCACCGTGCCCACGCGGAAATATGCACGAAACGGCACGGCGATGCGGCGCGGATACTCGCCCAAAAAATCTTCGAGAAAATCGCGGCGCAAGGTGAAGATGTCATCCTCGAAATAGAACGAATCGACCGCGTATGTGCGTCGCAGCAAGTCGAGCTCGGCGAACAGATGCGCCACCGAGCGCCAGCGCACCCACGGCTGCCCGGCGTACATCGCGCGCCACGCGCCGTTGCAGCAATAGGTGCACGGATATGGGCAGCCGCGTCCGACCACCACCGTCACTTCGCCGCCGTTGGCGCGGTTGATGGCGTCTTGCGGAAAATGTCGGCGGTCGTACACCGGCAGTTCGTCGAGGTTGGCCAGCAGCGGACGCGGCGCGTTGCGCCAGCCGTCGCCACACAGGTTGGCGATCGTCGCCGGTTCGCGTCCGGCCGCCAGTTCCAACAACGCGCCTTCCCCCTCGCCGACGCACACCCAGTCGCAGGCGCCCGACGCCAGCACCTCGTCGGCCGCGAAGCTCGCGTGCACGCCCCCGGCCAGCACGGGCGCGTCGGCACGACGCGCCCAGGTCATCAGCCGCCGCGCATATTTCCATTGGTGCGAAGAAAAACCGAAGGCCGCCAGCTCGGGCGGCCATGCGCGCAACGTTTGTTGAAAGGACGATTCGTCGGGCATCGTCGCCGGCAGCAGCGTGCGCACCTCGTGCCCGGCCCGCGCGGCGACCGCGGCCAGCGCGCCCAAACCGTGCGGATAATGCGGGCCGTTGTGCGTGCCCACGTTCGGGTAAACCAGCAAGATGCGCATGATCGCTTCCGCCGCCGCTTTCGGCGACCGGTGTTACAACCGGTAAAGCGGCAGATACTTTTCCTCCAAATACTTCATAAAGGGTACGGCGCTGGGTTTCTCCATCGTCGCCCGCTCGATCAGATCCGCCGCCTTGTAGCGCTTGCCGTGCTGATGAATATGCTTACGCATCCAGGCCAGGATGTCCACGAAGTTGCCTTCGAGAATCATCTTGTCCATCTCGCCCAGGTCGTTGCGCATCTTCTCGTACAGTTGCGCGCTGTACAAATTGCCGATGGTGTAGGTCGGGAAGTAGCCGAGCAGCCCCTCGCTCCAGTGCACGTCCTGCAGCACGCCCAGCGCGTCGGCGGGCACGTCGACGTTCAGGTACTGCTTCATCTTCGCGTTCCAGGCGGCGGGCAGATCGTCCACCGCGATGCGTCCGGCCACCAGGTCGCGCTCGATCTCGAAACGCAAAATGATGTGCAGGTTGTAAGTCACCTCGTCGGCCTCGACGCGAATGAACGACGGCTGCACCAGATTCACCGCCTGGTAGAACTGCTGCAACGTCACGTCGTCGAGCTGTCCCGGGAAAGCCTTCTGCGCTTCCGGATAGAAGAAGCGCCAGAACGACAGGCTGCGCCCGATGATGTTCTCCCAGAAGCGGCTCTGGCTTTCGTGCACGCCCAGCGACGCGCTCTGGCCCAACGGCGTGTCCAGGTGGTCGCGCAGCAGGCCCTGCTCGTACATCGCGTGGCCCGCCTCGTGGATCGTGCCGAAGGTCGACTGGCGCAGGTCGCTTTCGTTGTAGCGCGTGGTGATGCGCACATCGCCCCACGTGCCGATGGTGAACGGATGCGCGCTGACGTCCATCCGGCCGCCGTCGAAATCGAAGCCCAATCGCTTGATCACCATTTTGCCGAAAGCTTCCTGCTGCGCGGCCGGATAACTTTTGCCGACGATCATCCCGGCGTCGTGTTTTTCCGCGCCCAGAATTTTATGGAAGAACGGCACCAGCCGCTCGCGCAGATCGGTCAGCAACGCGTCGATCGACGCTTCGTCGGCGAAGGGCTCGAAGTAATCGAGCATCGCGTCATAGGGCTTGTCGGCGAAGCCGAGCGCCGCCGCTTCCTGCCGGCGCAACTCGACCATCTTTTGCAAAAACGGCGCGAAGTGCGCGAAATCGTCGTTCTGTCGCGCCTCGACCCACGCCGCGTTGGACAACGAAGTGTGGCGGCTGATTTCCTCGACCAGCTCGTTGGGCACCTTGGTCGCCCGGTCGGTCTCGCGCTTGATCTCGCGGATGTTCACCTGCGCGTCGTCGTTGATCTGCGCGGCCTCGGCGGCCAGTTCCTCGACCTTGGCCACTTTTTCCTTGTCGGTGAGCATGCTGTGCATCAGGCTCTCGGCCCAGGCCAGTTGCTCCGCGCGGCGCTCCAGGCCCGCCTTGGGCAGATTGACCCGCTGGTCCCAGTGCAGCACCTCGACGATGTGCCCCAGCGTCATGATCTCTTTGTACCAAGAGATAACTTCCTGATAGTAATCGAACAGCTTCATCTTCCTATTCCTCCCATTGCGGCGTGGCCAGGCCGATGCGTTCGCTGCCCCTGAACCAGCCGTCGCGCGCGTTGTAGTACAGGCGGAATTCGCCGTTGTAATTCACGCAATCGAAAGCGTAAACGAAGGCGTTCTTCCACCCCGGCTCCGGGCCGATGATCACGTCGGTTTTCTGCTCCCAGGTGAAACCGTCGGTCGTGTGCCAAAGGAAAATCGCCGAGCGCGATTTGCGTTGCGCGTCGTGATAGATGCCGTTGTTGAACACCCACCAGCCGCCCTCGCCGTCGGGCGTGAGCTTGACCGATCCCGCGCCGAAGTTCAGCAGCGGATGATCCTTGCGCGGGCTCAGCAGCGGCTCGCCGTGGCGCGTGTACGGCCCCATGATCGACTTGGCCGTCGCCACGCCGATGTGCCGGGGCTCGAAGTACAGGCAATCCCACAACCAGATCCAACCGTTGCTGTAATACAGGCGGTATTCGTCGCCCGCTTTCACCAGGCACGGATTGCCCAGGAATTTGACTACGCCGCCATCGACCGGCCACGCGCCCTGGATGAGCATGCGCGCGTCGCTCCAAGTGCGGAAATCGGTGGACGTGCGCACGGCGATGCCCGACAGCCACGGGCGCACGTGCAATTCGTAAAACAGGTAATAGACGCCGTCTTCCAAAAACAGGAACGGCCGAATGCCGCGACACACCCGGCCGCCGACCCGCTCCCAGGCGACGCCGTCGGCGGATTGATAATGATTCAAAAAGCCCACGCTGTTGGCGATCATGTGCCATTGCCCGTCGGGCGTTTTGTCCGGCGGCAGCACCGTCGGATCGGCGATCATCCACTGCGGGCGCGGCGGTTCGATCAACGGATTGTTCGGGTGGTCGATCCACTTGGCTTCGGCGTAATTGATCATCGCGTTCCCTCTCGCCTGATGAAGATTGCGTTTGGCGTACGAGCACATTAACGATGTCGGACGCGGTTGTCCATCGGCTACGTGCGCGGTATATAATGAAGTATCACCCCCGGAGGACACGATGCGACCAGGACGCCTGTTCGGCTTCGGCTTTGCCGCCATCTTTCTATTCCTGGGCCTGATCTTTCTGCTGTCGCTCGGCAGTCAGTACAACACCAACAAAGGCAGCGACGCGATCGTCGGCCTGGTGTTGACCGCCCTGGGCGTCGGCCTGCTCGTGCTGACGCTCAAGTTCCTGCCCGCGGTGAAGATCGAGCATACCGTCGTGCAGAAAATCGACCTGGCCGGCGACACCGAGCTGGAAAAACTCAAGTGCCAATCCTGCGGCGCGCCGCTGCCGGGCAACGCCATCAAGGTCGCGCCCGACGGCTCGGTGCTGGTCACCTGTCCTTATTGCGACACCAGTTATCAAATCACGGAGCAGCCCAAATGGTGAAACAAACGTCGCGGCTGATGGCCATTCTCGTTTTGTTGATCGTGTGCGCACTGCCCCTGACGGCGACGGCCACGACCTACCTGTTCGAAGTGCCCTCGATGATCATCGACGTGCAGCCGCAAACCGACGGCAGTACGCGCATCGAATACGCGATCACCTTCAAGAACCTCAGCGGCGACGCGCTGGACATCGTCGACATCGGCCTGCCGCACGGCAATTACAAACTGTCGACCTTCTCCGCTTCGTTCAACGGCACGACGCTGCCGACGATCCGCGACAGCCAATACGTGAAACCGGGCGTGGAAATTCCGCTGACCGGTCACGAGTTGCGCCAGAACCGCAGCGGCGTGTTGCGCGTGACCTTCACCATGCCCAAGATGGTCTACTACGACGACCAGGACGACCTATACACCAGCGTCGAATTCGGCAACACGTTCTTCGGCGGCGACTTCGTGCGCGGCGCGATGAACCTGACCATGCGCTACCACTTCCCCGCCAGCGTCACCAAGGACGAAACGCGCTGGCACCGCGAAGAACCCACGACCATGAAGCGCGTCGGCGATCACTACGTGTTCACCTGGGTGCACCCGGGAGCTTCGCCCAGCACGATGGTCAAGCACGGCATCGGCTTCCCGGCGAAGTACATGGCGGAAGGCGCGATCACCAAACCGTCGTACATCCTTAATTGTATTGTCGCCTGCTTCGGCATGCTCGCGTCGCTCTTGCCGCTGGTCGTGCCCCTCGGCATTCTCGCCCTGTTCATTTACATTCGCTTTTTCGTTTACCGACGGCGCATGAAACGCTACCTGCCGCCGACGCTGGGCATCGAGGGCGCGGGGGCCAAGCGCGGCCTGACCGCTCCCGAAGCGGCCGTGGTGCTCGAGCTCGAACCCAACCGCGTGCTGACGATGATCCTGTTCGGCCTGGTGAAAAAAGAGGCCGTGCGGATCGTTTCGCCCAAGCCGCTCAAGCTGCAGAAGGTCGAGCCCACACCCAAGGAGTTGCTCGCCTACGAGCTGCAATTCATCGAGGCGATCAAGCGCGACGGCACCGTGCGCGAAACCGAACTGCGCAAGATGTTCATTGCGCTGATCAAGCGCGTGAATAAAAAGCTGCAAGGCTTCTCGCGCAAGGAAACGCGCGCCTATTACAAAAACGTGATGAACACCGCGTGGACGGCCGTGCAGGATGCGGCCACGCCCGACCTGGGCGTCGCCTTCGCCGAGCGCGCCGAGTGGCTGATGATCGACGACGAGTTCGGCGAGAAGACGGCCAGGACCTTCCAGAATCGCGACATCATCGCCATGCCGCGCTGGTACGGCACGCACTGGCACGGCACAACGATCGACGCCGGCTCGTCCGGCCACGTATCGCTGCCCGGCGCGGATTTCGCCAACACCTTCACCAACGCGGTGAGCAACTTCTCCAACACCGTGGTCGATTCGGTGTCGGCCTTCACCAACTCGATCACCTCGGTGACCAATCCTCCGCCGGTCAGCACCAGCAGCTCGGGAAGCTCGCGCAGCAGCGGCGGCGGTTGCGCGTGCGCCTGCGCCTGCGCCGGTTGCGCGTGCGCCTGCGCCGGCGGCGGTCGCTAAGTTTTTCGAAGAATTCGTCAGAAGCGCAGAAGATAAAAGTAGCCGTAGCGGATCAAGCTGGCGATCATCAACACCGCCGTGAGCGTCACCGCCGGCCACGCCAGGAACTTCGTCGCCCGCGCCCTTCGCTCCGGCGCCAGCCCCTGCGCCAATACCAGCAAGCCCAGCGGCAAAATAAACGCCGCGCGAAACGCCAGGCGATTATCCCCCACCGGCGCCACCGCGCCCCAGTACAGGGCATCGGTCAGCGGCAGCAAAAAGAACATCGCCGCCAACGCCGTTTCGCCGCGCGTCAACAGGCGATGAATCAACCACGCGCCGGCGATCACCAGAAACGGCAGCAGCGGCTGACGGTACCAGCCGTAGGAACCGTTGGAGCTGATCGTCGCGCCCATGAACACCAGGTAGATCAGCGGCGGCCAGACCAGCGGTTCCACGCGAAAGCCCAGCGGCTCGCTCGCGCTTTGGTTCTGTCGCCACAGCATGAACAGACCGACAAAAAACCAGATGTAGGTCAGCGAGAAATACGAATATCCGAGTTTCGCCGGCACCATCATGGCGATCAACGACCACAAGCCCTGGGTGGTCAACTCGCCCTGGTAACTGATCATCTGCCGGTTCGTCTGCGCCTCGAACACGCGCATGAACGTGTCCCAATCGTAGAGCGCGCCGTAGGCGAAGGTCAGGCCGACGAACGCCACGCCCACGGCGCCGACCCACAATGCGCCCCGCCAGCGGCGCAACGCGATCAACGTTGCCGCCGTGCCGGCGATCACCGCCATGCCGGACGTTTTGAACAAACACGCCGTTCCGGCCGCCAGCGCGGCCAACGCCAGATGCCGCCGCTTGCCGTTGGTCGCGTAATCGATCGCGCCGATCAACGCCGCCAGCATCAACGCGACAAGATAATTTTCTCCCTTGGTCAAGCGACCGCCGATCATCGCCGGCGGATAAAGCGCGAACACCAGCACCGCCAGCAAGGCCAGATCGCGCCGGCCGAACACGCGCGCGGCGAAGCAGAACAACAGCAGCGCGTTGAGCACGGCCATGCCCACCGACAGCAGGCGCGTCTTGTTCTCGAACAAATGCTCGTAGCGTTCGTCGAGGCGCACGCCCAGCAGGCGCAGCCACGCGCCATTGAGCAACGCCGGTCCCGGCGGATGATCGAGGAACGGCGTGACCATCGTGAATTTATGACCGAAGATCGGCTGCCGGTTGCGCTGCTCCGGCAGATAAGCCTTGAGCGACGACCACGAAGACGGCACGCCCGTGTACGCCAAATGCAACCCGTTGACCGCCACGTTGTACTCATCGCCGCAACGTCCGGCGAACGGCAGCGTATCCACCTGATACAGGCGCGTGACGAAAACCAGCACCAACAGCAACAACAGCGTCAGGCCGACGCGCCGTAGATGCAGCCAGGCGAACAGCTCGTCGAACGTTCCCGGCGCCCAGCGCCGCAAAGCGAAAAGCTGCGCCGTCAGCACGAGGATGAACGCACCGATCGCCAACAGCGTCGCCGCCGGCAGTGGTTTCTTTCGATAAAAAAAGCGCCAGTCGAGAATGATCTGCGCCTCTTCGGACGGCCCCCACATCAACTGCGGCCCTTTGCTCCCGCGATATTGAAAATTGACGCGATACATGCCGGCGTTCAGTTCCACTCGCGACGTCCGGCGTGAGCGGCCTAACTTCATCGTCCGTCGGTCGATTTCAAAGGTCAGCGTGCCCGAATTATCCGAGGAAAAATAATAAACGCCGTTGTGTGGCACGCGCAGGTAGCCGGTCCATTCGGCAAGCAGCTCGCCCAACTCGTCGTTGCTGCCGTGCCTGCTCGTATCCCAGGCATACAGGCAGGGCGTCGCGAAATGATTCGGGTGCGGAAAAAACAGGTCCGGCACGATCGAGTCGGCGCAAAATTCCTCTTGCGCCTCATGAGGCACATAATATGCGCCCGCCAAACCGTGAACGGGCCGCAACAACAACGCGCACAATACGGGCAACACCAGCAGGGCCGCCGCCATCACTCCGTATTTTATCGAGGAGCTCCGCATGCGTTTTCCACATTCTATGTTGCGAGAAATAACTAGCGGACTATCTTAACAGGTTCGCGAACGCGGGAAAAGCGGATGCCCTAAATTTAACGCACGCTCAGCAGTACGCGGCTCGGATGCGTCTTGTCGTGGTACACCTTGATGCGCGCCTTGACATAGTTCGTCGTTTCGGCCCGGTTCGCCCGGGTGCACGGGTTGGGCGCGTAACGCGGATAGTTCGACGCCGCGATGTGCACGCGCAGCTTGTGCCCTTTTTGGAAGACGTGGCTGGTCGCCCACATGTCGATGTTCATCTCGACCGGATAGTCCGGCGACAGCCAACTGTCGCGGTCGATCAGCCGCGCGCTTGCCCGCGCGATGCCGTCGGCGATCACCCGCGCCTCGCCGTTGGGATGCACGTCCAGCAGCGTCACGGCGATGTCGCAGTCGGGCGTGTCGGCGCTGAACCAGATCTTCGCGCTGACCGGCCCGGTCACTTCCAGATCGTTGTTCAACGTGTCGCCGGTAAAGACCAGCACGTCGTCGCGTTTGCCGTTCGCCGACGCGTCGGCCGGGCCCGCGCCGTAGGGGAACATGCCGCCGCCGATCGAGGGCACCAGGTCCTTCGGGTCGTGGGTGAAGCGGTCGTAGTCCTCGCCGCTCGGGCTTTTGCGATCCAGCGAACCGTCGTCCATCCGTTCGGCGTGCCCGCTCGAATGCAGGTAGTAAGCACGGTTGTGCGCGTCGGCCGGCGGCCACTGGTCGAACTCGCGCCACTTGTCGATGCCCATGGTGAAGATCTGCACGCGCGGGATGTCGGGCTTGGTGCGCTTGATCAGGTAGGCGTCGAACCAATCGAAGTAGATTTTCGAGAAGGCCAGGAAATCGGCCTCGTTGCCGAAATCGACGCCCGCCAGTTTGTGCGGCCCGCCGTGCGACCAGGGGCCGATCACCAATCGCGATTCGTTGCGCGCACGCCGTCCGGCGACGGTCGTGAGTTTCTCCCAATCCTCCAGCGTCGAGCCGGTGAACATATCGTACCAGCCGTTGAGCACCAACGCCGGCGCGTTGACTTTCTTCCAGCGATCCTCCGCGCTGGCCTTTTTCCAATAGGCGTCGAAATCCGGATGATTGACCCAGTCGTTGTAGAAGCGAATGTCGCGCCCGGCGTTGTTGTCGGTCTTGATCAGCGGCGGCACGAAGGAGCGGCCCGGCTTGAAGTTGATGCCGTTGTTCGCCGTGTGCGTGCCGGCGCCCAACGCCCAGTTGGCCGTTTGCAGGTAATAGAACACGCCCTGGCGATAGGCGACGTCGTAGATCTTGCTGCTGATGTACCCCGGCGCCCAGGCGGTCAAATCGTCGCCCACCCGGTCGGCCACGCGCCACTGCGTGTAGCCGTAATAGCTGAAGCCCCACAGCCCGATGCGCCCGTTGCACCACGGTTGTTTTTTCACCCACTCGAAGGTGTCCTCGCCGTCGGGGCCTTCGTTGTGGAACGCGTACCACGCGCCCTCGCTACCATAGCGCCCACGCGTATCCTGCAGCACCACGCCGTAGCCGCGCTGCGCGAACATCCGCGCCACCATGTTGCGCCCGTCGCCCTTGCCGTAGGGCGTGCGCACCAGAATCACCGGCACCGCCTTGTCGACCTTGGGCAGATACACGTCGGTATCCAGCCGCACGCCGTCGCGCATGGGCACCATGAAACTTTTCGTTTTCTGCAGACCGTACTGGGCCGGACGCAGATCCAGCTTCTGCGCGACGAAATAGCCGCAGCCGGACAGCAATACGGCAATCAGCAGCAAAACAAGCGACAATCGCAGCGAAAAACGGTGCGCCTTCACGGTCAACTCCTTTGTGGGCCGTCGATTAACGGTGCCAACGATTTGGAGCCGGGTCAATCGCCAAAGGTTAAATATCCCCCGCCGACTTCCCCTGCGATGAACCGTTTCAACGAGACGTTCTTTGTGTTAATATGCGCCTCTTGAAAATCAGGAGGAACGCCATGCATATTCGCCACCTTTTCCTGTTGCTCGCCCTCGGCCTGTTGTTGATGCCCCTGGCCGGCTGCGGCGGCGATGACGACGACAATGACGACAACGACGATGCGACGGCCGACGACGACGCCACCGATGACGACGCAACGGATGACGATGCGATCGACGACGACGCGATCGACGACGATACCGTCGACGACGATACCGTCGACGATGACACCGGCGATGACGACACCATCGACGACGATACGACCGACGACGATACCGGCGACGACGATACCGGCGACGACGACACCGCCGACATCTACGTGGCCGAGTGGCCGCAACTGAACGTCGAGGTGCAGGACTACAATGAAACGCCCACGGCCGGCGACATGCGCCTGAAGGCCGAAGACTATGACGCCTGGTTCACCCAATGGCATCAGCCGTTTTACGGTTTGTCGGTCGGCACGCAGTTCACCGACGAGACGCGCACGACCGTCGCGGGCTACTTCGATTACGGCGATAGCTGCATCTGGTCGGGCACCTACGTGGTCAGCCAGGCGATGCGCTACTACGTGACCGGCGATCCGCAGGCGAAAGCCAACGTCATCGCCACGGTCAACGGCCTGAGCGGCAACCTGCACATTACCGGCCGGACCGGCTTCATCGCGCGCTACCACGGTGAGCAAAGCCCGCTGATCACCCCGAGCAACTGCGAAGAACAGGAAAACTGCCACCTGGTCGACGACGGACTCTTCGCCGGCGACTTCTGGACGGGCAACACCAGCCGCGACCAGTACACCGGTTGGTTCTTCGGCATGGCCACGGCTTACGACCTGGTCGACGACGAAGACATGCGTCAGATCATCCGCGACGACGTCGCCGAGGTGGTCGACGAGCTGATCTCCACCAACTGGTGGATCACCGATGTCGACGGCGTGCACACCACCGCCGGCCCCAACGCCCTGGGCACGCAGCAGTTGACCTGGGGGTTGGTCGCCTACCACGTCACCGGCGAGCAGCGCTTCAAGGAAGTCGTGCAGACGTGGATCGCCGACAAAAAACGCGTGGCGCTGCAGATCGCCTCGATCAATCTGATGAACAAGTACACGCAGTATTACGGCAACAACCTCGGCCACGAAAACGCCTACACCATGCTGCGCCTGGGCAAAGCCTACCTGGGCGAAGACGATTACAACTTCCTGCTCAACCTCTTCGACAAGCAGGTGCACAACTTCACGCGGCTGTCGCACAATGCCTTCTTCACGGCCATCCACATGAGCCAGGGCATTTACACGCCGACCGACGAAGATCCGTTCCAGGAGCAGCTCGAGCAGGACATCAGCGAGTTCCGCGACGCGCCGAACTTTCGCTACTACGCCGACCCGCAGACGACGGACCTCGATCCGCTGTCGGTCTGGCTCGACGATCTGATGGAGCAATTCCCCTTCCTGGCCGAGCTCATGGGCGATGTCGATCCGCAGGCGGCCGAGGCGTTCCCCGTGCCCGAGCAGTGCTCGACGGACTTCCTCTGGCAGCGCAATCCGTTCCACGTCGGCCCGTGCGGCTCGGACAGCCCGAACGTCGTCAACCCGGGCATCGATTACCTGGTCGCCTACTGGATGAGCGCGTACCACAAGTTCATCACCAAGGAGCAATGATTCTCCGCGCGAAAACCGAGGCGGTCGCGTAATAGCGGCCGCCTTTTTTATCCGGACGAAAATGAACCGCAACCACACCCTGACCGACGGACCGTTGCTGCCCGCCATTTTTCGTTTGGCGATGCCGGCCGTGTTGAGTTTCCTCCTGCAGGGAACCTACAACTTCGTCGATACGTATTTCGTCGGCTTTCTGGGTGCGGAATCGCTGGCCGGCATCAGCACCGGCAGCTTCATCCTCTGGATGCTTTTCGGTCTGGCCAGTCTGATCAGCATCGGCGTGGCCGCCAAGGTGTCGCGACGCGTGGGCGAACAAAACCGGCAGGAAGCCAATTGCACCGCCGCCCGCGGCGTCTGGTACACCCTGGGCACCGCAATCGTCCTGGCCGTGCCGTTTTATTTTCTACTGCCCACCCTCTACAACTTCATGCAAACGTCGGCGCAGGTCACCGCCGCGGGCACGGCCTATATCGTGCCGCTGGTGATCGGGCTGCCGATCATCTTTCTCAATTTCACGATCGTCGGCATTTTCAACGCGTCCGGCGATACGCGCACGCCGTTGATTCTGAAGATCATCGCCCTCTCGCTGAACGCCCTGCTCGATCCCCTGTTCATTTTCGGCCTCGGGCCCTTTCCCGCCTTCGGCATCGCCGGCGCCGCCTGGGCCACCGTTATCTCCCGCATCGTTTTTACCATCCTGGCCCTGCGCAAGATGCACCGTCCGGATTGCCCCATTCATTTGCAGATCCTCGACAAGCTCGGCCTTACCTGGACCGAATATTTCGACGTCGTGCGCATCGGCCTGCCCAAGGCGTTGACCGGCGTTTTGTTTTCCGGCATCTACATGGCCCTGACCCGCGTGACGGCCGAGTTCGGCACGCCGAACATCGCCGCGCTGCGCATCGGCCATATCTTTGAAGGACTCTCCTTTTTCACGGCGGCCGGTTTTTCCATCGCCGCCTCGACCCTCGTGGGCCAGAACCTCGGCGCGCGGCAACCGCAACGGGCCATGCGCGCGGCCTGGATGGTCGGCGGCATCGTCTTCGTTTACACCGCCTTGGTCGGCCTGGCCTTTCGCTTGTTCGCCGACAATCTGGCCGGCGTGTTCTCCACCGACCAGAGCGTGATTATCGCCGGCGCTTCCTATCTGATGATTCTCGCCTGGAGCCAGCCGTTCATGGGCATCGAGATCGTCATGGAAGGCGGCTTCTCCGGCGCGGGCAACACGCTGCCGCCGATGATCATCCAGGTGCCGCTGACCCTGCTGCGTTACCCGGTCGCCCTGGCGCTGGCCTTCGGCACGTCCCTGGGCGTCGAGGGCGTCTGGTGGGCGATCAGCGGGAGCTCTCTTTTTAAAGGAATACTGATGACCTTCTGGTTTTCGCGCGGCCGCTGGCGGCACACAAAGGTTTGACAGTACCGCGTACCGGTGATAATGGATTGATAAGGTGACCAAAAACAGGTTGTGAATATCACAATGGTTTCAGGCAAGAAGCGCATGATGCTCCTCATGCTGACCGTGCCCCTGATGGTTCTGCTGCTTTACGTCGCCTGCGAGGACTCCGGTCGGGAAGAAATCAAGTTCGAGGGCGAGGACGAAGAGGAAGAACTCTCCCGCGACTGTCAGGAAACCTTCGATTTTCTCTACGACAAATGTGAAATGATCCTCTACGATGCGCAAGGCTTGCCGATCGACAAGGAAGACGCGGTCGTCGGCTGCGGCATGTGCCAGGCGGATAATGAAAAGTATCCGCAATATTGCTGCATCTTCGACTGCGCCAACACCTATCGCGCTTGCAGCGGCATGACCGACTGCACGCACTCCTGCCTCGGCTCAAGCGGCAACGACGACGATACGGCCGACGACGATGCGGTCGACGACGATATGGCTGACGACGATTCCGGCGCTTGATGCCCTTCCGCAATATTTTTTCTTGACATTCGGCAAATGTAGCGATATACCTATTTAGCATAATCGATTGGCGATGGAGTGATGATGAAACATTTCGATCGTGAAACGGCGGAGAAACGGGCGGAAACCCTTAAAGCCCTGGGGCATCCGATTCGCCTGTGCATCATGGATCTGCTGCAGGACGGCGAGCGCAACGTCGGCGATCTTGCCGAACTGCTCGACATCAAAAGCGCCATCGCCAGTCAGCAACTCAAGCTGCTGCGGCTTTCCGGACTGGTGGCGGTGGAAAAACGCGATGGTCACAGCTTCTACACCATCGCTCACCCCAACGTACCGCGGCTGCTCGATTGTTTGCGCACCTGCGACGAAGTGATTAAATAAAACGAAGAAAAGAACGCTCGATGAAAAATTTGGACGCGTGGCTTCCTTTGGCTGTTCTGGCCGGCTGGCTGCTGATGCAACTGTGGATCCTGCCGAAACTGGGCATTTCCACCTGAATGCGCGGCGCCTGCAATCTCCCGGGCGGAGATAAGAAGCTGCCAAAAAATGAAGCGAACACGATTTCTCGTGCTGCCGACGAGGACCGAAACGATGCCGATTTATGAATTCACCTGCCAGGATTGCGGCGAAGACTTCGAAATGATCCGCCGTGTCTCCGACAGCGACAAGCCGGCGTGCCCGGTGTGCCGCTCGCACAATACGAAAAAAAAGATGAGCGGTTTCGTTGCCCGCTCCGGGGGCGGAAATAACGTCAAATCGAGCGCTGTGAAAAATAGCACGACGAAATCCCCCTTCACTTGAGCGAGTTGCTGATTCCCACGGGCTGGGAACGATTTTCCGAAAATTGAAAATCCTAGATAGGCATGATTGCCGTAAAAATAATTTTCCGGGGTTCAATCATACCCGGAAATATAATGAGATGCAATCTCATATAGCCCCAAATCACACCCCCTAAATATCTCGAATTATCCAAGATGGGACTCTCCAATTTAAATTTCCGTTTCCCCGCAGATGCAGAAATTTTTCTAAAATATGAAAAAAAACAATGAGTTGAGTGTATTTTTTTTCTTGACATTTTGCGTCATTTGTCCGATGCTTTGGATTGTCCAAGATTGAAGTCTCTGATTTCTCCTGGGCACTGGGAAAACCGTAGGGGGTTCCGAAAGGAAATGAAATCCAGTTTCAGTAACTACCTACGGTACGAGAAGGTCCGATTTTATTTGGACGTCTTGCTCTTTGCACAACGAAATCTGGCCAAGGAAGTCAAGGCCACCGTCGGCATCAGTCTGAAGGAAACGAAATTTCTCCTCCAGGTCAATGAATGCCCCGGTGCCTCGCTGACCAAGATCCAGAACTTCCAGCACATGCCGACTTCATCGGCGGCTTGGGTGGCGGATCGACTGGTCGCCAAGGGGCTGATCGACCGGCGGCAGAATCCCGGCAATCGTCGCGAGGTCATCCTTGACCTCACCGACGAAGGGACGCGCATCCTGAAACGGATCGAGCAGGTCTTCTTCACCACCGACGTCGAAAAACGTCTGGCCGCCGTGGATGAGAAAATCATCCACGACATCGAAAAGGGATTGGCCACGCTGTGCGAACTGTACGGCGTCGATATAAAACAGTAGCTCTTTCAAAACCGAATGTGATTCACCGTCGAAACGGAGGCCGAGGCGGGGATGTTGTAACGACAACGTAAGCAACCCTCCACACGCAAAACTCCGGTAAATTGACCGGCTACCTGCTTCGGCCCTGAGATAATGGCGGTTTCAAGCGTTGATGCGAATGTTGAGCGGTATCGGGGGCTATCTTGCGGATCTCCAGTAGCAGCGAATGCGAAACTCCCCCGCGAAAAACTTGAAACCGCCCGCAAAAAATGGAAATCGGTGAAGGGGATGGGTTCGCTTTAACCTGTTCATTCCGACCCTCCCATCTCTATTCCTGCAAGTTTCACTTGAGGTTGCACTAGGTAGGCTTGCCTGCCCCTTCACCACCTTCCCTCCACGAAAGGAACCGCTCATGAAGTTCTTGCTGGCCGGAAGCATCATTACCGTGGCAAGCATGACCTACAGCGTCGTGGCTCTGCTCATGCCGCTTCTGAATGGAACGACGCTGGATTACAGTAAGGACCGATAGTCATATCAGACCCTCCCCCGCCGGAGATGGCCGCTTGTTGAAAGCCCGCTTCGGCGTTTTTTTTTAATTATTTTCGGAAATCTCGCGGAATGCGGCGGCCAGATCCACCGCGAAATAGCCGGCCGACGACGCCGCCAGCACGCGCCCGGGGCCGTCGGCCGCGATCGTCCGCAAGCGCCGTCCGAGCGCGATCCGCCCCACTTCATGCAACGTCTCGCCGTCCAAGGCGATCAGCGCGCCGGAAAAATAATCGCCCACCGTCAGCAGGTTGGTTTGCTCGTCCCACAACAGGTTGCGAATACCGCGCCCGACTGCGATCGTCCGCGTGCGCTGCAGATCGTTCGCCCGCAACACGTCGATCCGCCGCCCGGCCATGTTGCCCACGAACAAGCGACCGCCCGCGCGATCGTACGCAAGCAGATGAAAAATGCCGGTGCGCTGCGCGTGCCCACGCACGATTTGCCCGTCCGCCGCGTACCGCCGCACACCGCCCCACAGGGTGCTCAGAAAAAAACCGCCCTCGCCGTCGGGCAGCAAATCGCTGACGCCGGTGACGCGCCACGACTTCAACTCGCCCAGGGTGGACGGTTCGTACAATCCCACGTGGTTCCATTCGTCCAGCGCGTACACGCCCTCCGGCGCCAACCGGGTGACCAGCGCCCCGTGCGGCAACTTCACCCGCGTGACGACGCCCAAGTCGCCGCCGTTGAGCAGCGATAAAAATCCGTCGCGCGTGGCCGCGATCACCCGCTGGTTCGCCGCGTCCACCGTAATGTTGTCGCCGGCCGGGCCGAGCGGCAGGGCGCGCACATGCATCGTGGCGACTTCGGTCACGCCGCGCCCCGCGCCGATCAATAATCTTCCGTCGAAGCCGCGCTCGGCGAACCGCAAATCCGTCCCCAGCCGTTGCCGCCAGCCCGGTCCGTCCTCGCGCAGGCTCATCAACGTGCGCAAACCGGCGTGTTCGTATGTGGTGTGCTCGATGCGGTCGACGCCGTGGTAAAACCAATCGTTGGCCGCGAATGTCGGCGCAAAGAGAAACAAGCCGACCAGCAGCCACGACGACACGCGTTTGACGACCGGCGAGAAGGTCATCGCCAAAACGATCGTCACGCCCAGTGCTCCCACCATCGCCATCACCCACAACGAAACGTCGCGGCCGAGCGTCGGCAGCACCACCGCCCCGGCGATCGTCGCCGCCGCCAGCATCCCCGCCATCGGCGGCAGACCGCGCCACAACAACGCGGCGAACGCGGCCGTCAGCAAAGCGATGCCCAACCACCAGGCGGGTGCATAGAAAAGCGGAAGTGCGTTGGAAAGCAGCAGCGGCAGACCGACGAGCACCGCATAGACGATCGCCACCGTGCGCTGCGCCCCGGCGGGAATGCGCCGCCACGGCCCGCCCGCGTCCCACACCGTGACGCCGAGCACGGCGAAAAACCAGGCGTCCCATCCCAACAGCGGCGCCCAGAACAACAACAGGCAACCGTGCGCCAGCAGCTTGCCCAGGGCCTCGATCGCCAGCGCGCCCGCCGTGCGCTTCATTTATGTAGGCTCCGCTGTAATTGCGGCAGATCGATCGTGAACACGCCGGCCGCGCTCACCCCGCGACATTGGCCGCCGTCGATGGTCAAGCCGCGCACGCGCCGCCCGACGTCGATCCGCCGCGGTCCGCGTCCCGCAATCGGATCGTAAACCAGAATCCGCCCACGAAAATAACTTCCCGCCAGCAGCAATTGATGTTCCGGCGAATAGGCCAGTTGCCGCACGCCGCGTTCGGCGGGCAACTCGGCCAGCCGCGTCAGATCGCGCGCGCCCAGCGCGTGGATGCGCTCGCCCAGCCAATCGGACAAATACAAGATTCCGTTGCGTTCGTCGTGCGTCATCGTGCCGCCCACGCTGTAAGGCAGTTCCAGCGTCGTCACGACCTCCAACGTGCCCGGCTCGATCATCTCCAGTCCGCGTCCCAGCACCGAACGATAGAGGTAACCGGTGTAGGGCATATAGTGAATGTCGATGTTCACGCCGCCGCGCCGCTCGGCCAGCAGCGACAGATTGGGCAGCCGCAACGACACCAGGTGATCGTAACGGTCCATCGCGAAGGCGCGGTAATGCTCGACGTCGGCCTGCACCATCAGCGCCGCCGAGCCCATCTCGTATTCGCGCGCCTCGCCGTCGGCCGGGCGAAACACGACCTGCCCCGTGCGCGTGCCGTACAGCAAGGCGCCGCGCCCGTCGCACAAGGTAATCAGGTTATCGCCCGTCGCGCGTCGATCAAGCTCTTGCGGCGGTTCGCTGAGCAATTCCAAACCCGGCGTCGACGCCCCGCCCAACAACAACGCGCCGTCGCAGTCGGGCAATGCAAAACGCAGATCCAATCCGGCCCGCACGCGATCGGGCGCCTCGTGCCCGCCGGCCTCGTACAAGAACGTGACCGCGCCATCTGGATTTTCCACCTTCGCCGGACCGCGATAGAACGCCGAAAAGGAAAAGAACAGCGGCGCCAGCAGCACGAACACCGCGAAATCGAAACGTGTGATGCGCGCCGTTTCGTGCGTGGCGAACAACGCGATCAGCGCCAGCAGCATTATCAGACCGAACAGCCACCGCGACAGATCGCCGATCAACCACGGCTCGCGCAACACGACGATCGTCACCGCGACGACAAAGGCGATCAGCGCAAACCAGATCCGTACGCCGCGGTCCCAAACGTAAATGGCCACCGCCGCCGCGATGGTCGCCACAACCAGCAACACCGGGTCGACCAGCAGCGCCAGCGTCATCGCCGCCGCAACCATCCCCCACGTCCACAACCAGTAAATCAACTTGAACAGCTTCGACAGGATGCTGAAGCGCAGCGCCAGCTCGTCGCGCCGGTACACCACGTACAGCACCGCCAGCGGAATCAGCACCACCAGCGGCTTGTACACCAGCGCCAACGCCGAATACGCCAGCGCCAACTGGAAATGAAACACCAGATACAGCGCGAACCCGGCAAGCAGGTATATGGGAATGCGGATCAGTTTAGCCACGTAGTTTTTTCCGTCTTTTGAGCGCTCTCCCCCACGAGACTTTTATTTTACCATACTTATCGAAATTGCAGGAAAAAGCGCGTCGCCATGCGGCGGAAAAATCAGGGAAAGAAAATCCGGGATATGCACTCGTTGTGTGTCACGGAATTTTCATAAAAATCGGGGGCACAAATTCGCTCGTGCCCCCGATCATAATTGCTTCGCTTAATTCGGAATCGAATCCAGCAGCCGTTTCGCCAGCGCCTGGTCGTCTTTGAGTTCGCGCTCATAGCCCGCCATCGGCTTGAGGCCGAGCACCTTGTTGCACAATTTCTTCGCCTCGTCGTACTGCTTTTCCTTGATCAGCACTTCGGCGAGATTGACCAGCGTCAGCGAATAATCAGGCGCGTACTTCAGGCTTTCGCGCAGCAACGCAATCGCCTCGGCGTTGCTGCCGAACGGGCTCTTGAACGAAACCATGCCCAGCGCCCGCGCCGGCCCGCCGAAGTAGAATCCCGGATTGGCCTGCTTGGCCGCCAGCATGTGTCCCTTGATGTCGCTGACGTACTTGCCTTTGGTGATGATGCTCTTGTCCTCGATCGCCCGCGCCAGACAGGCGCTGTACCAATAGTTGCCGCCCGCACTGCCGGGATTGGCCGCCAGCGCCTTCTTCGCCGCCTCGACGCCCTTCATGTACAGCGCCTCGCGCTGCGCCGGCGGTGAGAACCGGCCGATAAAATAATACGCGCGCGCGATCTGGTAATGCGGCGTATCCAGGCTGGGATCGGCCGCCGCGGCCTGCTCGTACAACTTGATCGCCGCGTAGGCGTTCTGCAGCGAAGCCGAACGTTTCACCCAAACCGAGTCCGCTTGTTGCATGAGTGTTTGCGCATCCTGCGCCAACGCGGCCAACGGCGCCGCGAACAGGATGAGAGATACAACTACCGCCATGAGAACTTTGCGTAACAACATGAACCCTCCCACTTCTCGAAAAATTAGCCCTTGGTCATCCGCAGTTCGATTCGGCTGAAAGCGTCGCGCGATATTTTCAGCGCTTCCTTCCGCTTGAATCGCAGCGGTACAAAGAACAGCCGCAGGAAGAAGATCCCGACCCGGCGATTGAAGCGCCGCAAATTGGCGCGGGCCGTTTCCCGCCCAATGTTGCCCAACGCTTTCAACGCCGCATGGCGCAGCTCGTCGCTGTCACGGAAGATCTTCACTACATTGCCGCCAAAGTAAAACCGGGTGGCGCCGATCAACAGTTTCTCCGCCTCGTCGCCGCCGATGCGGCCCAGCGCGTTGATGATCGACGGACGCAGCGCCGGTTCGGCGTAGAACAGATCGATCAGCTCGTCGGTCGTATCCTGCTGCGCCAACTGGCCCAGAATGTTGATCGCCCCTTCCACCACCTTGCCGTCGCTGTCGTGCAAGCGCAGTTTGGCCAGAATCGCCGCCTCGTGCTTGTTGATCTTGGTCATCGCCGACAGCGCTTCGATGCGCACGCGCGGATCCGGATCGTCCGACACCTCGCGCAGCAATTCCAGTTCGCGCTCGCCGCCCAGCTTGGCGGTGATGTCGATCGCGTTGCGCGCGACGTAATACGCTTCGTCGGACATCTCGCCGCCTTCGCGCAGGCGCGGGAATTGCGACGGATCGTTCAGGTTGCGCAGCTTCCACGAACAGACCACCAGGCTCTTTTCGCCGATCGAGGTCAGCACCTGGAAGCAGCGGTTGCGCACCGATCGCGACGGATTGGTGAACGCGTCCAGCAGCGAGGAAATGACCTGCTCGGTGCCCAGCGTTTCCAGGATGCGCATCGAGTTGTCCACGGTGTTCATCTGATCGCCTTCGAACTCGCGGATCAACGCGTCGATCGTTTCGGACGTCGACGCCGACTGCAAGGCGTTGGCGCTCAATTCGCAGACGCTGCGCGTGAAGTTGTTCTTGCGCTCGGCCGGCAGGTTCTCGCAGTAGTTGCGCAAATTGACGAAGGTGCGCAGGATCTTCAACGCCTGCACGTATTTGCCGTTGAGGATCAGGAAGCGCGCCAGCGTGCCCATGACCTCGAAGGTCTTGGCCAGCACGTCCAGGTCTTTTTCGCGCGTGCGCAGCCGTTCGGTCATCTTGTCGATGATGACCACCAGGGTTGTTTCCTTGTTCTTGGTGATCGCCAATTCGCCCATCTTCTGGAGGTTGTCCAGCACGTGGATGCGGTCGTCCGCGCTGCCCTTGTCCAGGTCGTCGAGCAGTTTGTCGATCATCTTGCGCGCGGTCGACCAACTCATTTCGTCGCGCACGCCGGCCTTGGAAAACACCGCTTCCTCGGCCAACTCGGGATCGAGGGCGAGGATCATCTGCGCCAGCGATTTGCGCGCCGATTTGTCCGCCGCGAACTGACCGCTGATCAACTCCTTGAACGCCGCGCCGATCTCCGTGGCGTTCATTTCACCGAGATCGCCCTTGCGGATCTTGGCCACGATCTCGGTAAAGACGATGTTCTCCAGCATCTTGTCGTCGGAGGCGACCTGGTCGGCCTCGTCCTTCTGGTCGTCGGCGATGATGCCGTACTTGAACTGGTCGACCAGAATGTGGCTGACGCCCTTGCCGTCCAGAATCGTCTTGACGCCGCCGCGCTTCCTGATCTGCGCCTGCGTTTCGGCGAACAGCAACAGGAACACGCGGACCTCTTCGAGGCTCAGACCGCTCTTAAGCGTCATCGAGTTCACGTTGCGTTCTTCCAGCGCCTGCACGAAATCCTCGATGAACTTCGCCTTCTGTTTAAGCTTGATGTCGTCGATCAACAGGTCGCTGCCCAAACGGGTGAAGGTGAGACTCTCGCGTCCCTGCATCGCGTTCTCGATCGTCGACAGCAGGCTTTCCAACGCCGCCGACACCGAGGGGTGGTCGGCGCTCTGGTACATCTGCGTCGTGCGCAACAGCAGGTTCAGGCGTTTGATGATGTTCGTGCCCAGACGCGACATCACCGCGTCCGACAAGCGCGCGTCGCCTTCGCCGCCCGCGCCCGCCGAGGCCAGAATCGATCCGGCTTCGTACTGGTTGATCAATGAATCGTTGAGCAGCACTTCGTAAACGACTTCGTCCTTCGAGCGGAAATCGCCTTCCTTGAGCTGATCGATCATGATGCTCCAGTAGGCGCGTCCGTAATTGTTCAGATTCACGTGCAGCAATTTATCCGACGCCTGCGGATCGTCCAGAATGCGGTTGACCACGTCGGTCGCATGGATTTTTAGTTTGGGCAGCCCCTCTTCGACGATCCGGTCGGTCACCAGGTAGAAAAATTGGAACATCATCGCCGCTTTGGCCTTGATCACCTTGACCGACTTGACGTCCAGCCGCGATATTTTCTCGAAGATTTGTACCAGCCGTATGTATTTGTCGGTGCTCTTGAACGTGAAAACAAGCTGACCCATCGCCTTTTTGCCGGTCACCTTGGTCATCGTCGGCACATCCAACAAAGTTAATAAGGCTTTGGCGTAGCTGAGGTCGTCCAATGCTTTGTCGGCAATTTCAAACCAATAATCCGCCGCTTGGCGAATCGAAACACGGCTGAAGGCATTGTTCAATATCTCCGCCTGCTTTTGCGCGTCCGGCGCCGAACTTACCGATTTGATTACACGACCTAGTTGGATTCCTTCTTCAGCAGCCATCCTCTCCTCCGCCCGGATACAATATTATAATAACTTTTCTGACGTTAATGATTGCTCAACATCTTGATGCTAAAAGGGCAACAAAGTACATGTCAACAGCGGAAGCAAAAAAAAGAACGGCGTTTTTTCGTAACGCAACGCGTCATTGATTGACACCCTCGCCCAACAATGGATAATAAAGGACTAGTGAAACTCAAGCTGGTTGCCGGAATGCCCAAAGGTATTTTTCGCTATAAACCTTATAAAAAACGGCCCGAGGAGCAAGCCGGGCACGAAAAACCGGCGGGCATGGATCTGACCGAGCTCGAACTGGAGCGCGAACTCGAGGAGCACGACAAGTTCAGCGCCCTGTTTCTCGGCTCCTTCGATCTTCCCCGCATCCGCTTCGCCTTGAAAAAATTCGGCATCACTCAGCAACTGGCGTCGCGCGGCTATCACTCGTTGGACCTTGAATTTCGTCCGCGTGGGCCTTTCGAGCATTTCCTGCGCATCTACAATGACGAGGGGGGCAAGCGCGAACTACTGGGCGAGGTGATCCTCAAGGAAAGTCGCTACCAGCCCTGCGGCGACCACCTGCTAAAGTTCGGGCTGCCCGCGCTGAACCTGCTGTGCATCGAATGGATGCTCATGCAGAACATCCACGGCGAATTTTCCGCCGATCGTCCTCGCCTGCCCGGCCAGAACTTCCCCGGCCTGGGCGTTGGCAACCAAGTCGTCGCGTTGCTCGAATGGGTTTCGCGGATGATCCACAAAGACGGCCTGATGAACATCCCCGAGTATTTTCACAACGCCCTGTTTTACTCGAAGTGGTTCAAGTTCATCGATCCGCACATGCAGGGCACGATGGAGGCGATCTACGCGCAGTTGACCGCCCAGGGGCACAGCATCGCTTCGTTGTCCTTCGCCGTTTACTTCGAATGCCTGCGCGACGCCCATACCGGCGAGCCTTTCGCCTGGACGCCCCACGAGCAGGTCTTGCCTTTATGCGAATCATTGCGTACATATTTCGCGCGGCCGGAATACGAGGAGATGGTCGCCGCCCATCGCGCGCGGGTGCAGGTCACCGTCGACGAGCGCACGCTGGCCGAAAAGCTGGAAACGGTCGACGAAATCGATTGGTAGGTTCATGGAATACGAAGGCATGGTGATTCGCCCGCCCAGCGAGGCGCGCTCGTTGATTCTGCAGGCGACCTTCGGGTGCAGCCATAACAAGTGCACCTTCTGCCCGACGTACAAGGGCACGCGTTTTCGCATCAAAGACGAAGAACGGCTCTTCGCCGAAATCGACGAAATGGCCGCGCTGCGTCCGTGGCGGCGGGTGTTCCTCGCCGACGGCGACGCCCTGATCATCCCTCACCAACGCCTGGTGCGCATTCTGGAAAAGCTGCGCGGGTCGATCCGCGGCCTCGAGCGCGTGGGCATCTACGGCAACGCCAAAGCGATCATGAAGAAGAGCGTCGAGGAGCTCAAGGAACTGCGCGCGCTGGGCCTGGGGATCGTCTACTTCGGGCTGGAGTCGGGCGACGACGAAACGCTGGCCTTCATCGACAAGGGCCGCACCGGCGAGGAGATGATCGCCGCCGGTCGGCGGGTCAAGCAGGCGGGCATCGAACTGTCGATTACCGTGCTCCTGGGCGTGTCGCCCGATCGACCGCGCGAACACGCGATCCACACCGGGCGCGTGCTCAGCGCCATCGACCCGGATTACGTCGGCGCGCTCACCGTGATGGTCGTGCCCGGCACGCCGTTGTGGGACCTGCAGCAACGCGGGATCTGGCGCCTGCCCGACGAGTTCGCCATGCTCGAGGAACTCGCGTTGATCCTCGCCCACACCGACATGACCCGCGGCCTGTTCATGTCCAACCACGCCAGCAACTACGTGCCGCTGCGCGTGCGTATGCCCGAGGAGAAGCCGGCCGCCCTGCAGATGCTCCGCGAGATCGTCGGCTCGCGCAATCGCGACGCCCTCAAGCCCGAGTGGCTGCGCGCGCTGTAACCAGGGATAACCAGCGGTAACCCCTGATTAGCCTTCATTGTGTGGAGCCTCGGCCGGCGCTGACGCGCGTGGGATAAACCCAGGAACATGTACTCGTTACGTGTCCCCGTTTATCCTTGATTTGTGGGACAAACGGGACACTTTGGGACAGTTTGCCCCACCCTGTCCCGCACGTATTTTTCCATGATATCAACAGGTTATGAAAATGAGCCGTGGGACACTTCGCAAAAAGTGTCCCACGCCAATGTAATGGGCGTTCGAGTGCGACGCCCGCCGTCGGGGTAGGTCCCCGTGCCTACCCGGGCCGGGGCAATCCAGGCCGGGGCAACCACGGGGAGTTGCCCCTACAAATAACATGCGGCACCCAACGCTTTTTTGCCCGACACTCACGGGTCGGGCTACCCTCTGTCGCCCCTGAAGGGGCTTGAAGATTTCGTTTTCCGCAAGCCTCGTCAGAGGCGATAGAATGTAGCCTGGGGCTTACGAGACTGTCGATTTTCTCGATGGTAATTTTTTAATTGTGTTTC
>DAIMDW010000014.1:117859-142847 GCA_036725605.1 bacterium | reverse complement strand
TTCAGTTCGACTCTCAAATGCGCATTTATCGACAGTCTCTTACGCCCCAGGCTACATTCTTTCGCCTTTGGCGAGGCTCGCGAACATTGAAGACGCAGATGTTTTCATTCACAAATCGAGAAAATCGATAGTCTCCTTGCCCCGAGGATCTAGGAATCCAAATACCTCTTGACCTTGCTCCCCCCTAATAAAAAAGGCGAGGGCCGCGGCCCCCGCCTTGTTGGGTGCGTAGCGAATCTTACAGGAATTCGAGATCCAGGAAGATGCCCACGAAGTCGTTGGACGGCCCGATGCCGGCGATGTCGGCGATGTCGGCGGTGATGCCCAACAGCGGGGGCAGGGTGATTTGCAGGTTCGACAGGCCGCCGAGCAATTCGGGCAGCAGGCCGCCGAGCAGTTCGGCCAGCAGGCGGTTGAGGTTGGCGACGTTGGCCTGTCCGACCGCGTTGTGCAGCACGCGCAGGTCGAAGGCGATGTCGCCCAGGCCCAGGCTGATGGCGTTGTCGGTGAGGCGGATGATATCCAGCGGCACGCTCACGTCGATGGCGAAGCTCATCGCTTCCCACGGTCCCAGGGAGCCGCGATCGATCATCACGCGCATCGTGTAGGCCGGGATGTGCAACTGCGCCGTCACCGGGTCGCCCACGGCGATGGGGGCGACGGTCGGGGCGAATTCGAGATAGACGTTCATATCGTCGGGCACGTTTTCGAAGGACCAGAACAACAGCGAAATCACTTCGGCGTCCAGGAAGTCCTCCTCGACGGTGAAGTCGAGCGTGCCGGAAGCGGCGACCAGATAGAGCGCCTGGTTGAGCATATCGTCGTTGAGCGCCAGGGCGACGCCGTAGGGCGCGTCGTTGGGCGCGAACTCGGTGAACTCCGGCCGGTCGGAATCGGTGACCAGGAAGCCGTCGGGCTGGAAGTCGGTCGGCAACTTGGTCGCGGTGGTGATCAGCGTGTCCAAACCCAGAACCAGATTGCGGTCGGTGTACTCGGCGGTCGTGGGAATGAACTCGTAGGAGAACGGCGGAATGTCGATCGCCAGGGTCAGGCCGTCGAGCAGGCCGTTGACTTCGTTGACGATCAGATTGTTGAGCAGCAGGTCGTACAGCAGCGGCGAAAGCAGCTCGACGACCGTGCCGATCGTGCCGGCGATGCCCTCGGGAATCAGCGGCGAAGCGATCTCGAAATCGCCGATGGCGAAGTCGCCTTCGGTGATGTCGAACACGAGGTTGTTTTCGTTGTCGACGCTCAGGTTCGCCAGCAGGTCGGCGTACAGACCGTTGATCGTCAACTCGATGTCGAGGAAGCCCAGCAGCGACATTTTAATGTAAACGTCGTTGCCCAGCAGCGTCAGGTTCAGCGCGTCCTGCACGCTGGCCAGGTTGATGTCGATGTTGCCCAGCACGGCTTCTTCGATTTCCACCAGCGCTTTGAGTTGCGGATCGGCGGCGACTTCGGGCGCGAGCAGGCCGCCGATGTCCAGGCCGTCCAACGCGGTCGAGAGCACGCCGGAGATCGCGGCCAGCCCGCGATTTTCCAGGTCGACCAGCAGCGCGTCTTCCACCCGTTCGGCCAGGGCCTGCGCCGTGCCCTGAAACACGGTCACGCGATCGGCGGCGACGATGTCGTCGGCCGTGGTCGCGGTGACGACGATGGCGGCGGCGAGGTCGTCTTCAAAGAGCGTGACCTCGGTGGAGAAATTTGCGCCGTTGAGCGCGATCGTGCGGCCGTTGATCGTCAGCGACGACAGGTCCGGTCCCTGGTAGGTGCCGGTGACCGTCACCGCGCCCGCTGGGAAGAATTCACCGTCGACCGGCGAGGTGATCTTCACCGCCGGGTAGTTGCCGGGATCTTCCCAGGGCGGAGTCGGCTCGCCCTGTTCCGGATACGAGTAATCGCGATCCTTGATCGGATACGGCGGTTCCGGATCGGTTTCGATCTCCACGCAGGCGGAGGCGAAGGTCAGCAAAATCAAGGCAATCAACAAGGAAAGAAAGGTGCCGCGGGATTTGATAGCGGTCATGAAGCACTCCTCGACGTTAGGCGCCCCGAATATATTAATTTGCATACAATTATCACGGATCGCCAACGAGGCTCAAGGGCAATTGCGTTGAAAAACAATAAAATGTTGCGATGATCAGAAGCGGATCGTGCGGTAGGCCGCGACGATGTCCTCGCCGAATTCGGGCGAGATGCACAACATCTTTTCGTAAGCGAAACCGTTGTCGGCGTACTGCTCACGGTCGAGGATGTAACCGAGCCATTCGTTGCCCAGGCCGATCAACACCTGCGCGTCGCCGCCGAGGGCTTCGCGGATCTGCAAACCCAGGTGCGGCGACATCTCGCCGGGCAGGGTGCCCAGGCGCAGCGGGCCCAGTTTCACGGCGGTGATCTGCACGGGATAGCCCTGGCCCTCCAGCGGGTAATCCATGCTCAGCAACCCCATGACCTTGGCGAAGCGGTAAATGAAATTCTTCGGATGCACGATGATGGTGCGCGATTGGATTTCGATGTCGTCGAATTTCACTTCAGTCATTTGGTCGTCGAGCAGGGCCATGGTTTTATCGGCCAGGACGTCGCCGAACTTCGTCGCCCATTCGAAATTCTGGCCCGAGCCTTCCGGTCCGATGTGCTCGTCGCGCCAGTGAATCGAGGGCTGCACCGACGCGCCGATCGAACCGTTGACGAACATGGGCAAGCCGCCGGCCTGTTCCAATCGCTGATAGAAGCGGCCGACCCAATCGGCGGAGGCCAGCTTGTTGGGCATGTCTTCGGTCGTCGGGTGGCAGGCCCAGTTGGTCAAGGTGCCCAACGTCTTGCCGTCACGGCCGACGAACCTTAACAAAGTGATGCGCCCGTCGAGGTTGCGGTCGGGCCATTGGCCTTCGTGAATGTTGTAGTGCAGGTCGTTTTCCTCGCCGAGGGCGTAAAACACGCGCGCCGGTTGCCGCTGTCGGTAGGCCTGCCAGGCGGCCTCGACGGCGGCCTGCTTGACCATGTTCATGTACGCTTCGCTGCGGCCGGAGTTGGCCGGGATCGCCGTGCCCCACAGGCCGACGGTGTCGGGGCTGTGATGGGTGTGGGTCGAGGCGACGATCACGCCGTTGCGGTCGATCTTCAGTTTGGTCGCCACCGCGTCACGGATCGCATCGATGTCGCCGCCGAACAGGCCGACCAGATCGGTCTCGATGAGCACCAACGCCCGCGATCCCTTGAGCAGGAAGAAGGCGGTCGCGTACAGCGGATCGTGCGTGCCCTGGCTCAGGCGCGTGTTTTTCATCGAGCCGACGTACACGCCGTAACCGCCCAGGGGAATCGACTCGGTCGGCGAGATGTCCAGCCGCGCCGCGCCGAAGAGGAAGTCGGCGGATTGCGGCGGTTCGTTCACCGCCGGGGAGACGGACGCCGGATCGAACGGCGAGGGCTCGTGGCGCAGATCCTGCCGCATGGCGCAGGCCGAGAGCGTCAGGGTCAAAATCACAAACGTCGTCAGCAACCAAAGACGCGAGCGAGCGAACATGCCTTCCTCCCGGGTGAAGGTGTTTCCAACATAATAGCCACTATTGTACTCTGATCCAGGCGGAATCCATCGTTACCGCGTTATCCGGCGCGACAGTCACCGAACCTTGCCATCTCCATTTTTTAACCCAGGATTTCCCGGGGATCGGTTGCCAGCCCTCTTGCGGGCTGATTTCCAGATCGATGACGTTTCCCCGACGCGCAAGACGATACGTTCCGGCGACGATCCCCGCGACATCGTCGGCGCCGGCGCAAAAACGTCCGTCCACGACGACTTCCTCTTTTAAGGCGACCGTATCCGGGAGCGGCGGTGAGAACTCGAAGGTGACGCTGTGCCGGTCATTGAAGCCGACCATTTTTTTGATTTCATAATGCCCGGCATTGTCGACGAGTTCATAGCGCGTTTGTCCGTCCTCGATCGTCGACTGTTGCGGCGTCAACGGCGGCAGAACGCCTTGGTGGGGCCGGTTCCAGCAGGCAATGATCGGCGCGGCGGTGTAGCGGGTCAGATACACAAGTTCCCCATCGACCGGGACGGGCAATTTTTTCGGCGTGCGCTTTTGCCCGTCGATCTTCACCGAAATTTCCGTCCCGGAACGAAGGACGAAATTCATGTTCTTCATGTGGAGAAACGGGAAGTAGTCGAAGGTGACGGCGTCGCCGGCCCCGATCGGCGCGAGAAAACCCCGCGACCATTTTTTGCGTCGCGTTTCGTTGACGCGAAATTCGATCGGCTTCCCGTTACGATCGTGCATGCTCAGCGACGCGTTCAATCCGGTAGCGGTCACCGCGAAATGGTATTGGATGTCCGGGTCGATGATGGATTGACTGTTTTCCGACTCCCTTATCTCAAAAGCCTTGTCGGTGTAATACGAATCGGCGGGTCCCTGATGGTGATACAGCAGCACCCGTGCACCTTGACCGCGCGAATCGTCGAAAGTCTGCAATTCGATGGTAAGGTATTCCGGATCGTCCGCCACGTCGATGAGCATCAGGCTGTTCATGGAGACGATATCGACGTTCAACGGCGAGTAAACCACGCCGGTCGATGCGGCGGCATAGATGGATGCCGGATTGCCGCGATTCCCCAGGTAGGTTTGCGGATCCACGACCGCATCCTTGGTGTGTATCGCCAGAAAACGATAGCCGGCGAATGCAATTATGCCTATAAATGATAATATTACAATCGTGACGATCAACTTTTTCATCGGCTTTTCCTCGGTTATGAAAATGTATCGCAATTTGTTGTCTAATCAGGCAACCGGATTTTACGCCGTTTCAAAGTCGATCATCCGCAACCGCTTCGTCAAATGCCCCCGCCGTTTTCGAACCGATCCTCGGCGGCCTGGATCTGTGTGACGCGGCTGCCGGGCGGCACCGATTCGGTGAGCCAGACGTTGCCGCCGATCACACTGCCGCGACCGAGGGTGACGCGGCCCAGGATCGTCGCGCCCGAGTAGACGATCACGTCGTCCTCGACGATCGGGTGGCGCGCAACGCCCTTGATCGGCTTGCCTTCGTCGTCGAGCGGAAAACTTTTCGCGCCCAGCGTGACGCCCTGGTACAGGCGCACGTTGCGGCCGATGACACAGGTTTCGCCGATAACCACGCCGGTGCCGTGATCGATGAAAAATCGCTCGCCGATCGTCGCGCCGGGGTGAATGTCGATGCCGGTCACGCTGTGCGCGTGCTCGCTGATGATGCGCGGGATCAGCGGCACGGCGAGGCGGTGCAATTCGTGCGCGAGGCGATGATAGGTGATCGCCTGCACGCCGGGGTAACAGAAGATCGTTTCGTCGGGGCTGGTCGCGGCCGGATCGCCCTCGTAGGCCGCCTGCACGTCGGTCCCCAACAGGTGGCGGATGTCGCTGAGGCGGGCGAGAAACGCGTCGGTGTATTCGAGCGCGCGTTGCTCGCAGTGGGGGCATTTCTCGCCGGTCGATTCGATGCAGGCGAAGCACAGGCCGCGTTTGATCTGTTCGCGCAGATCGCGGCGGATGGAATCGAGCAGCGCGCCGATGTGAAAACGCACGTTGTCGGCCGACATCTCCGACAGGCCGAAGTAGCCGGGAAACAGCACGGCCTTGAGGCGTTCGACGATCTCGATCAGCTTGTCGCGCGACGGCAGGGGATGCCCGTTGCGGCGGCTGAGCTGTTTGGCCAGACGGTCGTTGGTGTCGCAGATGGCGTGCACGACCTCCGACAGATCCAACGGCGGCTTGACGTCAGGCATCGAGATCCTCGAACAGCCAGGTGCTCAGGTAGCGCTCGCCGCAACTGGGGATGATGACCACGATCAGCTTGCCCTCGTTTTCGGCGCGGGCGGCCACCTGCAAGGCGGCCCACACGGCGGCGCCGGAGGAAATGCCGACCAGCACGCCTTCTTCCCTGGCCAGACGGCGCGCGGTGTCGCCGGCGTCGGCTTCTTTGACTTTGATGATCTCGTCGATGACGGCGGTGTCGAGCACCTGGGGCACGAAGCCCGCGCCGATGCCCTGCAGCTTGTGCGGCCCCGGCTTGCCGCCCGAGAGCACCGGGCTGCCCGCCGGTTCGACGGCGATGGCCTGGAAAGACGGTTTGCGTTTTTTGAGCACGTCGCCGATGCCGGTGATCGTGCCGCCGGTGCCCACACCGGCCACGAGAAAGTCGATCGCGCCGTCGGTGTCGTTCCAGATTTCCTCGGCGGTGGTCACGCGGTGGATCTGCGGATTGGCCGGATTGTCGAACTGCCGCAGGCTGATGGCTTTGGGATTGCCTTTGACGATTTCCTCCGCCTTGGCGATCGCGCCGGGCATGCCTTCGCTGCCGGGGGTCAGCACCAATTGCGCGCCGAAAACCTTGAGCAGCTTGCGCCGCTCGACCGACATCGTGTCGGGCATGGTCAAAATCAATTGATAGCCGCGTTGGGCGCAGACGAAGGCCAGACCGATGCCCGTGTTGCCGCTGGTCGGCTCGACGATGATCGAATCCTTGGTCAATTTGCCGTCTTTTTCGGCGGCTTCGATCATGGAAAGGGCGATGCGGTCCTTGATGCTGGACATGGGATTGAAAAATTCGAGTTTCAACACCACGTTTCCCGGCAGGCCGGCGGAGAGTTTCCGCAAACGAACCAACGGGGTGCGGCCGACCAATTGCGTAATATTTTCAGCGATTTTGCTCATGGATACTTTCCTTATGCCAGATTTTACGGAATGAAAACGGACCGCGCGGCGTCAACGACATCGAATGCCGAGGCGATGACGACCAATCCCGGGGGCAAGAAGAGTGCAACGTTTTGAAAACAAAGCTACTTTCACTTTCATCTCGCTTGCTTGCGTAAAACAACGCAAAGACCACTTGAATAGTAGGGTAAAGCGAAAATGCGGAAAGTCAAGCGGCTTTCGGCGGCGAATCAACCCTTGACCGACCCGGCCATCATCCCGCCGATGAAATACCGGCCCAACAGGATATAAACGATCAACGTGGGCAGCGAGGCGATCAGCGCGCCGGCCATCTGCACGTTCCACTGGCTGATCATCGAGCCGGTGAGGTTCTGCAACGCGACGGTCACCGGTTGCGTGGCGGGGTTATTGGTCAAGGTGACGGCGAAGAGGAATTCGTTCCAGATGTTGGTGAACTGCCAGATGGCCACGACCACGAAGCTGGGCAGGCTGATGGGCAAAAAGACGTACCAGTAGGTGCGCAGCAAGCCCGCGCCGTCGATGCGGCTGGCTTCGATCATCTCGTTGGGGATGGTCGCGTAGTAGTTGCGGAAGATCAGCGTGGTGATCGGCACGCCGTAGATCACGTGCACGAACACCAGACCGGGGATCGTGTTGTACAGGCCGATTTTCTGCAGGAAGTAGACCAGCGGAATCAGCACCGACTGATAGGGGATGAACATGCCGAACAGCACGACGGTGAACAGCAGGTCGCTGCCGCGGAACTTCCACTTGGAAAGACAGTAGCCGTTGAGCGAGCCGACCAGCGACGAGAGCAGCGTCGCCGGGATCGTCAGCAGCAGGCTGTTGAGGATGCCGCGCCCGAGCTTGCCGCCGGCCTCGGCGTAGGCGCCGAGGGTCAACGCCTGCGGCCAGGCCCACATGCTGGTCGTTTGCGCTTCGGTCAGGCTCTTGAGCGAAGTGACGATCATCACGTACAGCGGCATGATGAAAAACAGCGCGAAGGCGATCAGCAGCGCATAGAGGACGAATTGCGAAATCACACGGCGCGCGTTCATTTGTCCATCCGGTGGCTGTAGATGAGGTACGGTACGATCAGCACCGCGACCATCAGCAGCATGAAGATGCCGATGGCCGCGCCACGGGCGAAAAAGTCGCCGCGGAAGGTCGTCTCGAACATGTAGATGCCCGGCACGTCGGTGCGCTGCGCCGGTCCGCCGCCGGTCATGACGAAGATCAAATCGAAGATTTTCAGTGAGATGTGCCCGAGAATGACGATCGCGCCGACGGTCACCGGCAGCAATTGCGGCAGCAGGATGTGGGTGAAGATCTGCGTTTCGCTCGCGCCGTCGATGCGCGCGGCCTCGCGGATATCGTCGGAGATGCCGCGCAGGCCGGCCAGGTACTGCGCCATGGTGAAGCCGGTCATCTGCCAGACGGCGGCCATGACGACGCAGAACAGGGCCATGCGCTTATCGACGATCCACAGCCAGTTGGAGGTATCGAAGCCCAGCGCGCTGAAGAATACGTTCAGGCCGCTGGAGGGATTGAACACCCACATCCAGATCGTGCCGGTGACCACGAACGAGATCGACATCGGGAACAGGAACAGGTTGCGGAAGAACGTTTCGCCGCGCAGCTTCCGGTCGAGCAACACGGCTAACAGCAGGCCGAAAAACAGGTTGCCGACCAAAAACAGCGCGGTGAACAGACCGGTGTTGATCAGGTCCTGAATGAAGCGCGGTTGCTGCAGCAGGCTCGCGTATTGTTTGAGGCCGACGAAGGTGTAGTCGGGCACCAGGCCGCGCCACGCGGACATCGAGATATAACCGCTCCAGGAGATGAAACCATACACGAACAACAGCACCAGCAAAAAGCTGGGCGCGAGCAGGAGCAGCGATAGCCAACGTTCGCGGCCCGATTCCTTCACGAGTTACTCTCCGCGCAAACCCGAATCTTTGGCGGCGGCTTCCAGCGCCGTGGCGGTTTTATCGACCTCGTCGCCGTTGACGAACACGTTGAGCTGGTTGTTGAGGGCGATGACGAAATTCTCGTTGGTTGCCGAACCGTGCGCACAACTGGGCACGAGCTGGTTGGCGGCGAAGTCGGCCATGTTCGCCTTGGCCACTTCGTCGAACCGGTCGGTCGGCACGTCGATGCGCGCGGGGATCGAGCCCTTCTTCAGGTTGAAGTTCACCTGGCCCTCGATCGAGGCGACCACGCGCAGGAACTCGATGGTCAGTTCGGGATTGGGCGCTTTGGCCGGCAGGCCGAAGGTGTCGGTGACGACGATGAAGGTGCCGACGGTGCCGGGCGTGGGGGCCGCGCCGAACTCGACGCCGGGTTTCTGGCCCTGGCTCAGGAAGAAGCCCTTGGCCCAGTCGCCCATGACGGTCATCGCCGCTTTGCCCTGACTGACCAGGCCGCACGCCTGATCCCAGGTGAGGGTGCTGTGATCGGTGTTGGCGTAAGCGACCAGTTTTTCCAACGTGGACAGGGCTTGCATGACCTTGGGATCGTCCCAGGCGATTTTGCCGGCAAACAGATCGTTGTAGAAATCCACGCCGCCGACGGCGACCAACAGGTTTTCGAACAAGTGGGTCACCGGCCAGCTATTGCGCGAGGCCAGGGCGATGGGCGTGATGCCGGCCTGCTTGAGCTTGGCGCAGGCGGCCAGCCACTCGTCGAGCGTCTTGGGCACTTCGATGCCGTTGTCCTGGAAGATTTTCACGTTGTACCACAGGTTGTTGCTGCGGTGGATGTTGGCGGGCACGGCGTAAATCAGGCCGTTGCTGCTGACCATGTCCAGCAACTGGGCGGGGAATTTGCTGCCCAGGTTGTCTTCGTTGAACAGCGCGGTGATCGAGGCCATGTACTGCGCCTTGACCCAGGTGTCGATCAACTCCGCGCCGCCGTGCACCTGGAAGGTGCCGGGAGCGTCGCCGCCGAGCATCCGCGTTTTAAGCACCGCCTTGGCGTTGGTGCCCGCGCCGCCGGCCACGGCCGCGTTGACGACTTTCGCGTTCGGGTTTTTCGCCTCGAACAGTTTAATCAATTCGTTGAGGCCGTCGGCTTCGCCGCCCGCCGTCCACCAGGAAAAGATGGTCAGTTCCTGCGGAGCCGCCTGATCGGCCGCCTGGTCGTTTTTGCCTTTGCCGGAGCAGCCCGGGAGGCTCAGACCGATAATTGCCACTGCGATTAAAAGAACGATCCACGTGTGCCGCATCGTCTTTCTCCTTGCTTCACGCGCCGGCGGGCGGCGCGAGCGTTAAATTCCTGCCGGTTTTGCCGTCGAACAGATGCACCTTGGCCAGGTCGATGTACAACAACAGGGGCTGGTGCAAAAAGGCTTTGGTTTCCAGGTCGATCACCACGCTGAGCAGATGCTTGCCGGCGCGCGCGTAGACGACCGACGAGGAGCCGAGTTCCTCGATGATCTCCACCGTGGCGGGCACGACGACCTCCGGACGGTCGTGCGCTTTGACGCACAGGTGCTCGGGCCGCACGCCGACGGTCACGTCCGCGCCGGCCGGTTCGGTCACGTGCGCCGGGACGGGGATCCTGAACGACGAGCACGAGGCCCACCGTTGTTCGTTTTCCTCGACGATCTGCGCGGGGATGAAGTTCATCGTCGGGCTGCCGATGAAGCCGGCGACGAATTGGTTGGCCGGTTGGTTGTACACCTCGTTGGGCCGCGCGACCTGCTGCAGCACGCCGCGATCGAGCACCGCGATGCGGTCGGCGAGGGTCATCGCCTCGACCTGATCGTGGGTGACGTAAACGATCGTCGTAGCCACCTTCTGATGCAGGCGCTGGATCTCCAGGCGCATCTGCACGCGCAGCTTGGCGTCGAGGTTCGACAGCGGTTCGTCGAACAAAAACACCTTGGGTTTGCGCACGATGGCCCGGCCCATCGCCACGCGCTGGCGTTGGCCGCCGGACAGCTCGGCCGGTTTGCGTTTGAGCAGATCCTGAATTTCCAGAATGGACGCCGCCTCGCGCACGCGCCGGTCGATGTCGTCCTTTTTGTACCCGCGCATCTTCAGCCCGAAGGCCATGTTCTTGAACACGTTCATGTGCGGGTACAGCGCGTAGTTCTGGAAGACCATGGCGATGTTGCGATCCTTGGGGGCTTTGGCGACGACCGATTCGTCGTCGATGGCGATGTCGCCGCCGCTGACGGATTCCAGGCCGGCGAGCATGCGCAGCAGGGTCGATTTGCCGCAGCCGGACGGGCCGACCAGGACGAGAAATTCCTTGTCGGCGATGTCCAGGTCGAACTCGGGAATGACGACGGTGTCGCCGAACCGCTTATGCACGCTGAGAAACGAAACTTTCGCCATGACGTTTCCTAGAAGTGAATCTGCATATTGGCTTGCCCGTGATATTGCGGGTCTTTGGCCTTGCCGTCAATTTCGTTTTTGAGCAACGCGGCCGCGCCGCCGGGCCACAAACCGCCGCCCAGGACGGTGAAGCGCACGTGATTTTCGTACAGGTGATAGGACAGCCCCAGATCACCCTCGTAGCCCAGGGTGCGCTCGTCGTCGAGGTTGTCGCCGTCCAGCGCCGTGCCGTAGCCGAAGATGCCGAACACCTGGAGCGATTCGGCGGCATGTACGGTGATCTGCTCGCTGGCGACGAACAGACCGGCGCGCTGCGCGGCGGCGGATTCATCGAGGTTGTCGTACTGGTCCAGCAGCCAGTTTTCGGTGAGCAGCAACGTGGGCGACGAGGATTTGCCCGAGTAAACGTAACCGGTGTCCAGCGTGTCGTTGCGGTCGCCGTCGTCGGAGGTGAGCAGCAGCAAATCGGTGTAGCTCGAAACCCTTTTGATCGGCACGAACGCGCTGACTTCCGCCGCGCCGGACATCAGGTCGAGGTCTTCGTTGTTGGGCCCGGACTGTTTGTAGGTGCCCCACTGGAAGGCGAGGTCGGTGGCGATCATCGTGCCGTGGTTGAAGAAATAGGCCAGGCGCAGGCACGGATTGAACAGGGTTTTTTCGCGGTTGATTTCGCTGTTGTCGAACAACGCGTAAAAGCCCGGGAAGAAATAGACGTCATAGCCGGAGCGGAATTCGCCGCGCAAGGCGAGCAGGAAGATGTCCTGCTCGAAGTTGTTTTGCTGCAATTCGCCGGCGGCCGTTTGCGCGCCGGTCGTTTCGTAGACGGCGTCGGGGAACTGACCGACGGTGAATTCGATTTTGTTCTTCTTCATTTCATAGAACATCGTCGCCGCGCCCATGTAGCGGTCGACGAACAGGCGCGTCGGGTCGACGATGTGCTGGTAGCCGGCGCGCACGCCGAAGGCTTCGTTGAACATGACCTGACCCCAGATTTCGCGATGCTGCAGGACCTGCACGCTGTCGTCCTCGGGGTCGTTCTGTTCGGCGTCGTTGCGGCTCCAGAGGTTTTCGCCGATGCGCGCGCCGTAGCGCAGCGTCACCTGGTCGATCGGCTGCCAGTCCAGCGTCGGTTCGAAGATCGTCGCGAAGTAGCCGACCGACTGACCGTATTCGTCGTACAGCGGCTTGCTGCGGTCGAAGTCGGCGTCGTTCCGGTACAGGAAAAAGGTTTGCAGACGCAGGTCGATCGACGGCAGGTTTTTCGGCTCGATCTTGTTTTCCGCCGCGGCGGCCGTGAGGGCCAGACCCAGAATGACGATCGCCAGGATCGCGATTTTCAAGCTACGCGCGTTCATCAGTTGCCCTCCAACATCTGGTCGCCGTTGAAGAAGAAGTTCCACTCGCTGTCGCCGTAGTCCGTCCAGGGCGGCCGGATGCGCATGCTGTGCTGGACGTCGGGATCGTCGTCGGCCGGATACCAATACAGAATCTGGCGGACCGGATCGTAGGTGCAGCGGCCGTCGGAGACGTACACGTAAAAGCCGTCGGGATACTTGCTGCGCGGGACGGTGACTTCGGTGGGCGCGGAGGTCTCCAGGCCCTCCATGGTCATGGTGAATTCCTTGATCGGCGTGGGCACGCCGGGCTTGGGTTCGTAGTAGCCCAGCGGCGAATTGTACTTGTAGGATACGAGGCGGCCGGAGGTGAAGCGCGGCGTGACGCGCACGTAGGCGTCGGTGGCGCGCGGCTCCATGTTCGGGCCGAGGATCGAGAAATCCTCTTTGTTCCAACCGTCGCCGTAGGCGGGCGTGTTTTCCGGCGAGTAAGTCCAGATGGTGCGGTTGACCAGGTTTTCTTCGAGCACGTCGTAGTAGTTGTCGATGATGTAGGCCGGCACGATGTAGTCGGTGGCCTCGGCCTGGTCGACGCCGCCGAGGTTGAAGTAGGTGCCGAACTCGCCGAGGATCACCGGCGGGTTGCCCAGGCTGAAGGCGGCGAGGCTGATCGCGTCGAGGATGCCCACCGAGTAATCGCGCAACTGAATTTCGTCAATGGTGAAGTCGCGCGGATCGGGATTGGGCGCCAGGCCCAGCACCGAGTACACGTCGGTGTAGAAGTGCGGCGCGAAGGCGATCTGGTTGATGCCCTCGGGCGCGAGCATCGGGGTGATCAGCGCGCCGAAGATGCCTTCCTCGTCGCTCATGCCCAGCGAAGATTCGATGATGACGATCGCGTCCGGATCCTCCTGTTGAATCGCCGCGCCCACCTTGGCGAAGAACGGCTGCAGGTAGTTGCGGTTGAAGTTCGCGTTGAGCGCAAGCGCCGCGAGGATGTCGGGCTTGTGCGGATCGTTGTCGGCCGCGTCCAGGGGCAGGCCCGCTTCCTCGAACTCGGCGGGCGTGCGCGGCAGCGCGGCATCGTTGAGCAGAATCTCGCGCCACTGGTTGACGACGGTCAGCGGCAGGCCGCGGCGCAGCGGCTCGGCCAGCGCGAGGTCGACGCAATCCTCCACCTGCTGCTGGGTCAGCGTGCCGGCGGGATCGGATTTCGCCTCCTGGTAGAGCAGGGCGTAGAGCGTGAAGGCGATGTACAACCCGAGCGGTTCATTAATAACATCGTAGCCGATGACGTTCGGGTAATCCTTGACACGTTGCACAACCTGCAGCCAGGCGTTGGCAAAGCTGTCCTGCAGGTAGTCCTGGATGTTTTTGCCGTCCACGTAGTAGTTCGGATAGATGCTGGCGCCGGCGAAGAACGTCGCGAAGCTGCGGCTTACGTCGGTGGACAGGAAGGTGTTGATGCCCCAGAACAACGGCAGCAGATCGCCGGTGTTGCGCGGATCGGCAACCATGTGGCGCGGCAGGCCCCACTGGTCGGAGTAGACGTTCTTTTCCGGCAGCGTCAGGGCGAGCACCCAACGGGGCGCGCCGTCGCCGCGCACGACGTCGTTGAGCGGCGGCTGCATCGAGTCGATCGACGCGGGCGCGATGCCGGGAGTATCCGTACCGTCGTTGTAATACAGGCAATGCCAGCGCGAGAAGAAATCCTGGTGCATGTCGATAAATACGTAGATGCCGTATTCATTGGCCTTGGCGACGATCTGCTCGAAGTAGTCGAGGTAATCCAGATCGTATTCGCCGCTGGCGTAGGGCTCGATCGCTTCCCAGGTCGTCAGCAGGCGCAAGCCGTTGAAGCCCATGTCGCGCAGGATCTGAAAATTCTTGTCCGCCTCTTCCAGGGGGAAGGGCTTGCCGACGTAGGAGATCGGATCGTCGGTGGCGGGAAACTTGGTCGAGCCGCTCACATTGGTGCCGTGCAAAAAGAAATAGCGACCTTGTTCGTCTTTGAAAAACGAATGGTCCACGTGCAGGGCGGTGACGCTGTCTTTGGCTTGATCGTCGAGGTCGTAGGTCTTTTCGTCGCAAGCGGTGAACAGGAGCAACCCGATTAACACAAGCAAGCAAAGAACGATCGAGTTACGCATGCAGGTACTCCTTCCGAGGCGATAAATTGTCAAAATTCGGAAATAAGTGACTTTGCAAAAGTCATAATTTGTGTAGCATAAGGAGGTTTGTAATGGAAGGAGGAAAGCCGGCATGAAAGTTCGTATTCTGCTGCTCATCTTGGCACTGGTTTTGTTCTCTATGCTGATCGGTTGTGAGGAAGACGATGACGACGACGATGACGGCGGGGACGACGATACCGGCGAGGCCGACGACGATACGGACGAAGGATACCAAGAACCCTGGAACGACGAACCCGATCGTCCGATCGTGACGATCACCTCGCCGCAGCCGGGCGAATTCATTGAATCGAACACCTTCACCGTTCGCGGCACCGTGGGCGGCGCAACGGCGGAGAAGGTTTACGTGAACGACGAGGAAGTGGCGCTCAACGGCGCGACCTTCCAGACCACGGTGACCTACAGCGGCGACCGGATCATGCCGGTGTACGCGAGCGCGCTGACGGCCGACATGCTGGCCGGCGGCGACCGCGTGGTGGCCGTGCGCGGCGAGATGGCCGACCCGACGGAGATCGTCGAGGACGCCTTGCTGGTCGCGTTGGGCGACGAGCTGTTTACCTCGCTGGGCGCGATGCTCGACGAGGAGTTCACCGGGCTCGATCTCAGTTCGCTGTTCGAGCAACTCAATCCGATCATCGACCTGCTGGGCACGACCGTGTCGATCACGGAACTGGTGATCGGCGGGGCGGCGCTGGACGGTGAATTCGCCGACGACGGCGTGCGCGTGTTCGGCGAGCTGCAGGACCTGACGTTGGGCCTGACGATCGAAGGGTTGCTCAGCGACGAAGCGACGATCACGATCGGCACGATGTCGCTGGATATGAAAATGGACGTGACGTTGATCGACGGCGTGGCGCAGGTGACGGTCTCCTCGATCGACCTGGCGCACAGCGACGTGACCTACGACGGTTCGCTGGGCTTTCTGGGTTCGGCGGGCATCGACCTGCTGCTCAAGGCGGTCGAGGGCGTCATCGAGCTGGCCGCCAAGTCGATCGTGCCGGGCCTGCTGGAAGGATTGCTGGCCGACCTGACGCTGGACACCACGCTGATCGGCTTCGATCTGTCGCTGGGACTGACCACGATCGACGTCGCCGCCGGCGCGATGATCGCCGGGGTGGACTTCAATATTTCGCTGACCGATCCGGCCGATCACCCGTGGCCGAACGGTTCGCTGACGACCACCGGCGCGGCGCCGGACATGCTGACGGGCCGCCCGGCGGAGGCGACCGAGTTTGCGCTGGGCTTGGCGTTGGACGACGATTTCCTCAACCGCTTCCTGTTCGGCGCGGCCGAGGCCGATCTGCTGCAGTTGACCGTGGCCGATCCGTCGATCGACCCCGATGCGACGCTGCCGCTGACGCTGACCGCGGGAGTGCTGGGCGCGCTGCTGACGGGCTTCGCGTCGGTCGATCCGTCGATCCAGGCGAGCGTCGAGGTTTATCCGCAGGTGCCGCCGGTGGCGTTGACCGACGCGAACGGCGCGATGTTCATTTACCTGCCGGACATGCGCATCGACTTCTACCTGCACCCGGCGGGCCATGCGCCGTGGCGGGCGATGACCCTGTCGGCGATGATGGTCTTTTCGCTCGACTTGAACGCGGTGGACAGCGACGCGCTGCTCATGGCCGTGCCCGAGTTCGTGCTCGACATCAAGATGCTGGACAATCCGCTGGGCGACAGCGGTTTCATTTTCGACCTGCTTTCCGAGTGGCTGACCGATCTGGTGGCGCCGTTGCTCAATTCGGTGCTCGGCGCGCTGCCGATCGATCTGCCGCCGTTGGCCGGGTTGGAAATCGATCCCCTGTGGCTGGGGACGGCCGGAGAGAATCTGGATTACTGGACGGGGTACTTCGGCCTGACCTATGAACCGTAAGGACCGGCGGTATATCCGCGACGATACGCAACGACGCAATTGATAAAACCGGGGCGGGAGGCGAGAGAACCAACCGGGGGATGTCCTTTGACAAACCCCGTTCGTTTCCATTATAAGTAGCTCCTTACTCTCAGAGTACCGCTGTGGGGGCGGTGCGGTTTACGAAACGGTAACGCATGGAAACCACCACCATTCAGCGCCATATTGCGCAGACGCAGAAAAAGTACCCGCAGGCCAGCGGTGAGCTGTCGGGGCTGCTGATGTCGATTGCCTTCGCGGGCAAGCTGATTCAGCGCGAAGTGCGCAAGGCGGGATTGGTGGACATCCTCGGTCTGACCGGCCGGATGAACGTGCAGGGCGAAAAGGTTCAGAAGCTGGATATGTACGCCCACCACGTGATGACGCGGTTGCTGGGCGAATCCGGCTACGTGTGTGTGATGGTCAGCGAGGAGGAGCAGGATGTCATCCATTTGCCGGAAGGGGAGAAGATCGGCAATTACGCGATCGCGTTCGATCCCCTGGACGGCTCTTCCAACATCGACGCGAACGTTTCGATCGGCAGCATTTTTTCGATCTACCGGCGGCGCAGTCCGTCGGGGCCGGGCAATGCGGACGATCTGTTACGGCCGGGACGCGAGCAGATCGCGGCCGGATACATTTTGTACGGCAGCTCGTCGATGATGGTGATGACCACGGGCAATGGAGTGCACGGCTTTACGTACGACCCGTCGGCGGGCGAATTTTTGCTTTCTCATCCATTTATCAAGATTCCGCCGAAGGGACATATTTACAGTGTGAACGAGGGCAACTACGCGACGTGGGACGGCGGCACACGGGCCTACATTGATTATTTAAAGCAAACGGACGAGGCGACCAACCGGCCGTACTCGTTGCGCTACATCGGATCGTTGGTCGCGGATTTCCATCGCACGTTGCTGTACGGCGGGATTTTCTTGTATCCGACCGACCGGGCCAAGCCCGAGGGAAAATTGCGGCTGATCTACGAGGCGGCGCCCTTGGCGTTCCTGGTGGAACAGGCCGGCGGAGCGGCCAGCAATGGGGAGCGGCCGATCCGGGATATCGTTCCGGAAACACTGCATACGCGTACGCCGTTGTATGTGGGCTCGGGCGAGGAAGTGGCGCATCTGGAGTCGTTGATGAACGCAGAGAAAGGCATTGGTTAAGTAGAACAGAAATAACTATAAATTTGGTTGTCCAAGGAGTGAAAAGATCAGATGGAAACCGAAAATTTGCATCGATTCTTGACACGCCTAGGTAAAGTCAGTAAAAAGGCGCGAATGATCGCCCGCGACACCATCTTGAAAGGAAAGGGTCGATGAAGCTAAGGATTGTGCTTTTATCCTGCCTCGTCGTCTTTATTTTGTCCTTGAGTCTGCCGTTAATGGCGGCAGCCGAGGACGATGATGACGATGATGATGAGGGTGACGACAACCCCTGGGGAGAGGCTGCCATTGATCACAAGCTCAATGCCGGGTGGCAGTATCCATCCGACTACGTCGAGCAGCCGTTGGTCTACTCGAAACGAGTGACCGAGTTCGGCTTCTCGTACGATTATCGTTACGCTCACAATTACTGGAACGATAATGAAGAGCTGATCGAGGGAAGCTTCAAAACCAAGAAGCAAACGTTCAACATTTTCCTGGGATTGGGCCTGTCCGACAACTGGTCGGTCTCCTTGAATTGGCCTTTGGTCTACAAAAAGACGAAGGTGTTCCCGGGCAACCAGAACTACCGCACGGGCCGCACCAACACCTACGGTGCGCTGCTCGAAGAATCGTTCCTGGACTTTCTGGATCACAGCGATCCCTGGAAGATTTGGGAAGCCGATCTGCCGACATTGGGCGACATCAATATGTGGACGGCTTATCAGTTCTTCAATCGCACCGATCCGATGACCAGCCTCGCGGTTGAAATGTTGATCAAGTGGCCGACCGGCAACGACAATCCGCGTCGTACCGGCGAGCTGCGCAACTACCTGACCTCGGGCAACACGGACTGGTATACCGGCCTGGCGGCCAAGCAGCAGGCGTGGAAATTCGCGTTCGAATTGCACGCGGGCTACAACTACCGTATGCCGGCCGACACCAAGTTCAGCCCCGGCAAGCTGGACTTGGCCGACCAGGTGCGCGGCACGTTCGAAGTTGCGTTCCAGATGCCGAAACTCGATCCGTTCTGGAACAGCTTCGCGGCGGCGGTGGAGACCGAATACTACTACCGCTTGATGCCGACCACGATCGAAGACAACCTGGGCAACGAACATGAGTTGGAAGACTCGCCGGGCTACGAGCTTTCGGTCAAACCGAAACTCATCTATTCCTATAAGCCGGGCTGGGACCTGCACCTGTCGATGGACGTTCCCGTCGCCGGTCAGAATTCGTTCTTGGTCTTCTCGCGTTCGTTGTACCTCCCACCCCTCGAGCTTGAGAGCTACGACGGTGTAGGCATTACCTACTCCATCGGCCTCGTCAAGCGGTGGCAGTAGGAAGGGGGTGGCGATATGAATAAGACCAAACGAATCCAAAGCCAGATGAGGAAAGCAATGGCTAAGCTTTCGCTACCGATCATCATCTCCTTACTGGCCGTGATGGCAATCGCCATGGTGCCGCAGGAAGCCGAGGCGACCTTCCTGTTGTGGGACGACGGTGTCAACCACTGGGAGATCGACTGGAAATACACCGAAACCGAACACTTCGTGATCTACTGGTATCCGGAAGAGGAAAATACGGCCCGCCAGTTGCTGGCCATCGCCGAGGATATCTATGAGCACGATTCACGGATTTGGAACTATGAACTGACCGATAAAATCGTTGTCGTTCTCCTCGACACCGAGGACTACGCCAACGGTTTCGCGGCGCACAACTTCAACTGGATCACGATTTGGGCGAGCCACCTGTACGACGTGACTCGCGGTCGCACCGACTGGTTGGCCGACTGCTTCAGCCACGAGTTGGGCCACATCATCAGTTTGAAGGCCGGCAGCGTGTTCCGCGAGAACATGCTGGGTATCCTGATCGGTGGTTCGCGCACCAGCCGCAAGTACAACTTCGACATGGGCGCGGGCTTGCTGTACGGCACCGAAACGCTGCCGACCTGGATGGTGGAAGGCGCGGCGCAGTTCAGCTCGATGACCTACGGCGCCGACCCGTACGACACGCACCGCGAGATGTTGGTGCGCGGCGCGGTCATCGACGACCATCTGCTGTCGATGGACGAGATGGACATCATTTACGACAAGAACAGCCTCCAGGCCGAGATGGTGTACAACCAGGGCTTCTCGATGAATGCCTGGATCGGTGAGACCTGGGGTCTGGATGCTCCGGCGCGCATGTGGCACGAAGTCGGCGTGGGCGCCTATCCGACCTATCACCGGATGCTCAAGAAGGAACTGGGTGTGGATCGCGAAACGCTCTACAACCAGTGGAAAGCCTATCTGTACGACAAGTACAACAAGCAGATCGGAGCCGCGTTGGCGGTTTCGGACGGCAAGGAAGTTCGCGGCCGGTTCCTGCGGTTGTTCGAAACCGACCCGATTGTGCCGGAAAAGGAAATGAGCGACAACGATCGTTGGTTGATCGGTATCACCAACTCGTTCGTGCAGTACAGCCCGGACGGCAAGTACATCAGCCTGTTGTCCTCGCACGGCACGCAGCGCCGCGGCGCTTACCTCTACCTTAAGAACATGAAACCGGACCCCGAGGTCCTCAACGACACCAAGATCAAACAGGTCACGCGGGTTACCGGTGGTTATGGCTGGCATCCCGACGGTAAAAAGATCGTCTACGCGGCCCACAAAGCCAATCAGTGGACCGGTCACTACTACTGCGATCTGTTCGTTTACGACGTGGAAAAGAAATCCACCGAACGCATCACCTGGAACCAGCGCGCCATGCAGCCGGTGTGGAGCCCGGACGGCACCAAGATCGCCTTCCTGCTCAACGGCGACGGTTCGCTGAAACTGGCCGTGATGCGCTATCCGAAGCTCTCCGGCCACTACCTGCTGATCGACTATGATGACGATACGCAGATCGGCAGCCCCTGCTGGAGCCCGGACGGCACGAAACTCGCCTTCCTGATGTATCGCAAGAAGCAGCAGGACGTGTGGGTTATCAATTCCGACGGCACCGGCCTGCGCCCGGTGACCTACGACAAGCACGACAACCGCGATCCGGGTTGGTTGGACAACAACACGCTGTTGTTCTCCAGCGATCGGACCGGTATCTTCAACATCTACAGCGCGAACATTCACACGCACAAAGTGAATCAGATCACGAACGTGAAGACCGGCGCCTTCTTCCCGTGGGCGAATGCGGACGGCACGAGCATCACCTATACCTACTTCACCAGCTATGGGTATCGTCCGTACGAGATCACCAAGGACGAATGGCTCGATCGTCCGGTCGAGGACTTCGAGTTCAACGTGACCGACGAGGAAGTGCGTCTGAACCTGACGACGTCTGAACCGCTGCCGGAGATCCACGGCAACGATTACAGCGTCTACGACGGGTTCGCGGGCCTCTTCCCGATTCTGTACGAACACAGCGGCACGTGGGTGTGGATCCCGTTGGTCAACTACGACGACGCCCGTTTGCAGGTCGGCGCGCAGTTGATCATGGTCGACGCCGTCGAGCGCAACCTGGTCTTCTTCTACGTCATGGTCGGCGAGGAGAGCCGCTACTCGATGTTCTATGAGAACTACATGTCGCCGGTGACCTTGTTCGCGAGCTTGCACCGCATCTTCCCGAGCATCGCCACCGACTTCCAGTTCTTCAACTTCGACGTGAAGGCGAACTTCGACGCGAGCTTCTTCTTCATCGGCATGCGCTACCTGCTGTTCGGCGACAACAACCTGTCGCTGTTCTACAGCTATCAGGACATCCGCGTGGAACAGCCGTCCATGCGTTCACGCCAGATCACGGGCCGCGCGTTGAACTTCTCGTGGGATCGTGATTCGGTGTATCGTTACGCGGTCGACGGCGGGATCAATCCCCGCGGCGGTTCGCAGTTCAACTTCACCTTCAGCTATGCCAGTCCGAAACTGAGCGAGCCGTTCACCGGTACGCCGATGGGCACCGATCTGGCCGACTTCTACAAAAACCCGGCGGTGATCGACCTGTCCGAGGCGCGGCAGTATCCGGATCAGGAATACCTGCTGCCCGACTACGGTTACTGGCAGGCGATGATGACCTACCGCAACTACTTGCCCTTCCCGTTCTGGGATCTGGCGCCGTTGAACGACAAGCTCGGCGGTATGGATTGGAGCAAGTTGAATTTCGAGCGGTGGAAGCGGCAACGCCACACCCTGGTGCTCAAGTTCATGGGCGGTCTGACGCACTCGACGGTGCCCGAAGGCTACGGCTGGGGCAACAGCTACGGTCGCGTCAACTTCTACGATCGCTTCCATGGCGGCGGCATGTGGGTTAGCGGCCTGGGTGCGTACTCGGACAACGGTGCGTTCCTCGGTTACGAAAACTACAGCCTCGACGGCGAAACGATGGCCATCGCCGGCTTCGATTATCGCTTCCCGATCCTGCGGGAGATCAACGTCGGCCTGTGGGCGTTCTACTTCGACAAGCTGTATGGCGCGGTCTTTGGCGACGTCGGCAACTTGTGGGCGCATGTCCAGCGTAAGCAGGATATGTGGAACATGAACAAGATGTTCGACAAGAGCGGCAACGGCCAGTTCGACTACAACGAAGACCTGCTGACCGATATCGGTATCGAGGTCCGTATGAGCATGTACCTGTTCTCTTCGGGATGGGACAGCTTTGTGAAAGTCGCGCATGGCTTCAACGACAACGAACGTGAAGAGCGGCCCTTGCGGTTCTATATCGGCTTGGGTACCGGCTTCGACGACCGTTGAGCAGAGAAAGGAAGCCTGCAATGAAGTGGAGGAATCAGATGAAAAGGTCGGCCGTAATGCTGGTCCTAACCTCCCTGCTGGTAGCCGGTATGCTCTGGCTCTCCGGTTGTACCCTCGAGGGGGAGGAAGAAGGGGACCTGCTGCCTCAGCGCGGTTACGGTACGCTGAAATTAAGTGTCGATGACGTCGGTCCGGTGGCAGAACCGAACGAGGCCGGCAATCCGACCGGTCGCTACGGGTTCTATTTCGATCAGGACCAGGACGGCGAACCGGATGAATTCTATCAGATCAACCAGCCTTCCGGCGGCATCGTGGCGTTGTCCTTCGACGCGGAGACCGGTATGGCGGACGGCGGCTTCCCGGTCGCCTTCGCCCGCTTCCGTCCCGGCAAGGACTCCTACGAGATCCCGCTGGAGTCGCTGACTTCGTGGATCCTCAAGGATCGGGCCATCGGCTATCGTCCGGCGCGTTACGTCGACGATCTGGATGTCCTGGTCTACATGGATCGTATTTCCGACGTCGAGTTGGAGGCGCCGCTGACCGGTCAGCGCAAAGACTTCGACTTCAACCTCATTTCGCTGGGCACGGTGACGGCGACCAAGTCCGAGATGAACTCGGTCGACGCGCCGGAGAAGGTGGATGAGGACGAAATCGAAACCTTCGACGAAGACGATGTCGACTTCACGCCGGCGCGCGTCGGCGATGTGGACGATAGCTGCGACGATTACAATTCGTTGTGCAAGTTCGAAGAAGACGAAGGTTTCTTCGCCAAGGGTTGGTCGCGCACCGACTGCAAGCAGCGGTTGTTCAACATCACCAAGGACCCGCGCGGCAAGAAGTACTTCACCTGCGTGAAGAAATGCAAGAATGGCGGATCGAGCAGTTTCCAGAGCTGCCAGCAGGACTGCGTGGACGAAAGTATGCAGGACGTGTACGGCTGCGACGGAATGTACGGTCCGGAAGTTCGTGACATCATCTACATCGTGCGTCGCGGCAACGATGTGTTCCGCGTCGAAAAAGGCTTCACGCTGCTCGACGGCGATACGCTGGGCGTATTCGTCGCCTACGCGGACGTGGAAGGCGACACGGCGGCCGGTCAGATGATCGTTTCGTTCGCCGGCAACCAGACGACGTTGGACATGCCCAACGGCGGCATCAAGTTCAACAGCTTCGAAGACAAAGTCTACGTGGGCTTCACCGTGGCCGGTCCGCTGGCGTCGGGAACCTACAACTTCACCATCACGCTGGTCGACCGCGAATGCGGCAACCAGGGCACGCCGGCCTCCGGTTCGTTTGCGTCCGAAGGCCAGTCGATCGACGAGTCCAAACTGCCGACCAAGATGACTTTCGAAATGTTCGAAGTCTATGATCGCGGTTTGGACAAGTACACCCTGGGCAAAGGCTTCGTGGATATCAGCTCGATCAAGATGCAGACGGGCGGCAACTACCTGTACGAACTCATGGAGTTCGACGTCGCCATCGTCCAGGCCTACTTCTGGGGCTTCTCGCAGACCGACAAGTTCACGGATCTGACCTGGGACAACGTCAACAAGCTGATCTTCACCACGACGCATGACACCCGCAAGACCAAGTACGACGAAACCGACGACATCCAGGCGATGGCCTTCTACATCGACCAGCCGATGAGCGCCGGTCTGTTCACCTTCTACGGCGACGAAGGCTGGAACATCTATCCGAAATCGCCCTACGGCGACAACGAGGACCAGCCGTTCATGCGCGGTGACTTCGAGAACACCAGCATCAAGATTCCGTACTGGCCGATCTACGAGGTCGACACCAAGTACACCGGATGCGTGGTGCCTTGCGAATACTGGATCGACTACATCTACGACGATATGCGCGGCTCGGTGCGCGGCTTCGGTTCGCGTTCGGAAGCCATCCAGCATTGCGAAGCGCACAGCGCCGATCCGTTCTGGATCGACACCTTCACTTGCTACAAGAAGGCTCAGTCGTCCAACAACGGCTGCATTTCGCTGAGCGATTGCCTGGACGACGTGGACGATCCGTCCAACAACGCGCCGAATCTGTGCGAAGTCATCGACGATGTGTTCCTCAAGGTGCGGGTCAACGTCGACCAGTCTTACCTGGGCAACGAGACCTACGCCGATGTGCTCAGCAAGACCGGCGACGAAGCGCTCCGCCTCGGTCTGTATGCTCCGACCGACCAGTGGAAACTCGTGCCGGGCGGCCATGTGGAGTTCAATCTGGCGCAGCAGAACTACAAGCTGTCGATGCCCTACATGCCGCTGGTTCCGGATGAGTTCATGCAGATCGTCGCGGCCGACGGTTCGATGCAGAGCCAGATCTACCTGGCCCTGGTCGGTGAAATCTCCGGCACGACGGTGGTCTACGGCACCGGCTTCTACGAGCCCAACGACGACGTCGACGGCGACTGGTTCTGGCTGGTTCTCTACAGCTACAACTGGGTCGACCCCGAGTCCGAAGGCTGGACGCTCGGACCGGTGTCGGGCAACTCGATTTACGGCTACTACAACTTCTTCGAACCGATCATCGACATCAACTTCGGTGATGCCCGCGCGACGGGTGGTTCGATCCTCGAGCCGTAAACTTACCTTTTGTTCGCTAAAAGGGCCGGCGCTTGCCGGCCCTTTTTTATTGCCGACAAAGTCATCCGTGACTTTATCGGCTGACAGTCGACGAAAA
>DAIMDW010000014.1:0-117759 GCA_036725605.1 bacterium | reverse complement strand
GATCGCGGACCGGCGCTTGCCGGCCCTTTTTTTATTGCCGACAAAGTCATCCGTGACTTTATCGGCTGACAGTCGACGAAAAGCGTGGTTTCCGTCTCCCTTCATTTTCGCCGCCGGATGCCGTCGTCGAAAATGGCGATCCATCCCTGGATCGCGGACCGGCGCTTGCCGGCCCTTTTTTTATTGCCGACAAAGTCATCCGTGGCCGGTGGCACTGATACACGAGCGAACGAAGCAAGTGAGTTTATCAGTGTGGGAATAAAGTCGAATAATCGACACCACACCTTTGGCTATCGCCAAAAGTGTGGCACACAAACCAGAGATGCTTCTTTCCGTGTGCCATGGTTTTCGCCGTTAGGCGAAAGCTGTGTTGGTAGCGCTTGCCGCCCTTTTTTTTATATGCTATCGCCCTAGCGAACACGCGAATCGACGGGCAAAGCGATGGCAAATGCGCTCACCACCTCCACCCGACGCACGGCGGCCCTGTTCGTCGCCCTGGGCGCCTATGCGCTGATCGGGCAGACCGTTCTGCTGCGGCAGTTCCTGGCGGTCGTGCAGGGCAACGAGATGGCCATCGGCCTGCTGTGGGCGGCCTGGTTCGCCGGCATCGCCATCGGCGCGACGTTGTGGGGCCGGCTGGCCGATCGCCTGCGTCGCCTCTCGTTCTGGAGCGCCACGGTTTTTCTTTCCGGCGCGGTGTTGCCTCCCGCCTCGTTGATCGCCATCAAATTGTTGCCGTTGATTTTTCCCGTGCTGCCCGGCCTGGTGCCCGGCTGGTCGGCCGTGGCCGTCGCGGCGCTACTGTGCTCGCCGGTGGGCTTCTGGATCGGCGCGGTCTTCGCCTATTTCGCCGCCTTGCACGGGCGCGACGAACGCATCGTCGGCCGCTTGTTTGTCTGGGAAGCGGTGGGCAGCCTGGCCGCCGGTTTGTTCTTCGCCTTCGTGCTGGTCCCCCGCGTGCCGCCAAGCGGCGCGATCGCCGTCGCCGTCGGCGTCTTATTGTTGGGGCTCGCATTTTGGAATCTGCCGCGCGTCGGCGGATGGATCGGCGCGGCGGGCGTCGTGCTGACGGCGCTGTTCGTGCTGGGTCCGGCGGACGATCGCGTCGAACAACGGCTGGAGCGTTATCGTTTCGATGCGCAGCAAACCGGCGCGCAATTCGATGAGGCCGTGCAGACCCGCTACCAAAACGCGGTCTTCGCGCGGGCGGGGCAACAGGCGCAGCTTTACGGCGACGGCGGCTACCTCGACAGTTTTCCCGATCCGTTCGTTTACCGGCAGGAAGCCGCGTTGCTTTTGGCGCAACAGCCGCGGGCGGAAAAAGTCGTGCTCCTGGGCGGCGGCCTGACGGGCCTGGGCGCGGCGTTGCTGGCCGCGCCGCACATTCAACAAGTGGACGTCGTGCACCTGGACGCGCAATTGTCGCGGGAGATTCTGGCCCGACTGCCTGACGAGGATTTCCGGCTGTTGGCCGGGCCGCGCGTGCATTGGCGGACGATGGACGTGCGGCGGTTCGTCAAGCAACGGGATGCCGCTTTCGATCTGGCGGTGATCGTCGCGCCCGATCCGTCGACCGCGTGGCTCAACCGCCTGTACACAATCGAGTTTTTCCGCGAGGTGCATGAACGGCTGAGCGAGCGCGGCGTGTTGGCGTTGACGCTGACCGGCGCGGACAACCTGATCGGCGAGGAGGTCGGCCCGTACCTGGGCTCGATCGAGTACACGCTGCGGCAGGTGTTTCCGTATGTGTTGGCGCTGCCGGGCGACACGATTCACCTGTTCGCCGCCAAGGGCGAGGGCGTGCTCAGCGGCGAGGTGGCGCAATTGCGGGAGCGGTATTTGTCGGCCTTCGACGCGCCGCCGGACGTGCCGCCCGAAGTGATCGACCAGTGGGTGGTGCCCGAGCGCATCGCGGCCATGCGGCGCGAACTGGCCGCGTATCCCGGGCGCCTCAACCGCGACCTGCGGCCGGTGTCATACCTCGCATTTTTGCGCGTCTGGGACAGATTTTCCGGCGGCGGCATCGGCGGATTCGTCAAGTGGCTGAACGCGACCGGCGACGCGTTCTGGTGGACGCTCTGGGTGATCGTCTGCCTGCTGACGGCCCTTGTGCCGCTGCCGGGCGCGCGAAACGGGGCGCGGCGGCGTTACGCGCTGACGGCGGTGGCCACCAGCGGGTACGTAGGGATGGCGGCGGTGATCGTCGCATCGATTGCCTTTCAATCGCTGTTCGGGCAGATGTACCAGAAGATCGCGCTGCTGATCGCGGCGTACATGGGCGGCTTGGCGGCGGGCGGCGCCTGGGCGACGCGCCGGGCGCATCGGACCGGAGCGGACCCGCTGAACGTCTTGTTGGTCGGCGATGCGGCGCTGGCCGGCGTTGGGCTGCTGATGACGATCTTCCTGTGGTGGATCGGCGATCGGGCGGGCGCGCTTTCGCAAATTCTATTGGTTTTGTTGGTGGCGGCGACGGGCACGGCGGCGGGCACGGCGTTTCCGACGGCGGCGGCGTTGTTGGCGCACGGCGGCGTCGGGGCCGGACGGCGGGCGGGGATCGTCGATGCGCTCGATCATCTGGCCGCGATGATCGGCGCGGCGACCGTCGGGGTGGTGTTGTTGCCGGCGATCGGCCTGCCGGGCGTCTGCCTGCTGTGGATCGCCTTGAAATCAGCCGGTTTGGCCGGCGGATTGATCGTGAAAAAAGGGCGCGGCAACGTGACTTGATTCTTGCACTTTGCGTCCTTTTGCTGTATTAAAGGTCCACTTTGCGTTTTGGGCGGTTAACTCAGCGGTAGAGTGCCATCCTCACACGGTGGAAGTCGCTGGTTCGAATCCAGTACCGCCCATCCATCCTCCTCGTCACCCGGTTATCGGGTCCCGCCGTTCGTATCCAGGTCCAAAGGAGGTTCCATGCGTCACTGGCTGACGATTTTCTTGGCAATATTTCTGCTGACAGCGTTGACCGGCTGTAGTTGGATACGTACCGCCGAACCCCAAACCGTCGACGAGGCCGACGAGGCCGCCACGGCTCCGGCGGAAGACGCCCAGGCCGCCCCGATGAACATTCCCGAAGCGCCCGGATTGCCGCCGGCGGAGCTGTACTCGCGGGCGCGCGATTTGTACGTCGCGGGCATCGAACAGACGCAGGCCGGGCGGTTCGACGAGGCGCACACGACCTACAACGCCGTGTTGCAGATTCTGATGAAGCCGTTCAATCGCGAAGTCGATCCGGAAGCGACCAAGAAGATCGATTCGCTGTTTTTCGAGGTTTGCCTGGCGCAGGTGCGCATCGGGCGGTTGTCGGGGCGCTTCCAGCCCACACGCATCGAGCGCACGCTGATCGGCATCGATTTTCATCCGTCGGTCGAGCAATGGCTGGGCTACTACACGGTGACCGGCCGCGAGAGCATGCAGCGCTACCTGGCGCGCTCGACGCGCTACCTGCCGATGATCCGGCGCGTGCTCAAGGAAGAGGGCCTGCCGGAGGATCTGGCGTACCTGCCGATCATCGAGAGCGGCTATTCGCCCTACGCGTACAGCCCGGCGCTGGCGGTGGGCATCTGGCAGTTCATTCCGTCGACGGGCAAGACGTACGGACTGAAGATCAACGAGTGGGTCGACGAACGGCGCGACCCGGAAAAATCGACGCGGGCCGCCGCGCGGCTGCTCAAGGATCTGCACGACCATCTCGGCGACTGGGCGCTGGCCCTGGCGGCGTACAATTGCGGCGAGGCTTGCGTGAACCGCGCGATGTCCAACGGCGAAAAGAGCTACTGGAATCTGGCGCTGCCGGCCGAAACCGAGGCCTATGTGCCCAAGTATTTCGCGGCGGTGCTCATCGCCCGCGAGCCGGAGTTGTACGGCTTGTACGTGGCCCCGGAACCGCCGCTGGACGTGAAGCGGATCGAGCTCAAGGGCGTGATCGAACTGAAAAAGTTCGCCGAATTGACGCAGATCGAGTACGAGGAACTCAAGGCGCTCAATCCGGAATTGCTGGGCACGACCACGCCGCCCAAGGTGGAAGGCTACCGGCTGAACGTGCCGTCGGAAAAGCTGGAGGCGGTCGACAAACTGCTCAAGGAAACGCCCGCCGAACAGATTTATCTGAGCGAAGCCGACCTGAAAAAGCTGCAAAGCCCGCAGGCCCCCGCGGGCAAGTTCATCTATTACCGTGTGAAGAAGGGCGACACGCTCGGCGGCATCGCCAAGCGTTATCGCACGAGCGTCGCGATGATCAAGCGGTACAATCCCAAGGCGCGCGGCAAGTACCTGAGCGTCGGCATGAAGCTGAAAATCCCGGTCGGCCGCAAGCGCTGATCAACGATCGAACGTGAACGTCGCCGTCGAGGCGTTGCCGGCGCGGTCGCTTACCGTTACCTCCAGCCGATGCGCGCCCGGATTAAGTTTCTTCCCGATTTCCACCACGAACTGATTTTTCAAGGGCATGTATTCGAAGATCCGCGCGCGGCCGTCGAGCAGCACGCGAATGCCGCTTTCCCTGATGCCGCTGCCCTGATCGGAAACCATGATCTTCAGGCGTTTTTTGCCGGCGAAGAATTTGCCGATCTGCGGCGGAGCGATGTCGCGCAGCAGGGCGAAGGAGCCGAGGGTGGGGATTTTCGCCCGCGTGCCGGCCTCCAGGTGCCACCAGGTGCCCTTGTCGTAGAGGTAGACGCCGGTGTGCGCCGTGGACGTGCCGGGCGCCGGGTTGATCGTCAGATTCAGCGGATTGTGCAGGGGCGTGTATTGACCGGAGAAGGTGTAAAGCGGGCTGACCGCCTTGAGCCACGTCGGCGTTGCGGCGGTGGATTGGGTGACCGCGACCGGCAGCGGGCGGAAGAACGCGCGGCGCGGAATGTCGATGGTCGCGCCGCCGTCGTCGCTGACCAGGCGCCGGCCGCCGTCGGCCGTCTGGAAGGGCAGGTCGAGGCGTTGTACGCGCGGCGCGCCGTCGTTTTCGGCCCAGAGCAGGTCGACGCGCAAGGGCGAGGAAACGCCTTTGAGCGGCACGGCCAGTGTGGTGCGATTGTTGTCCACCTGCAGCCAGTGGCGCGGCAGCGGTTGTTCACGCCCGCCGGCGACGACGCGCACGGTGGGCATGGCCCCGTTGTACGGCCCGCCGTCGGCCTCGACAAGCAGCTTATCCTCCTGCCAATCGGTGCGGACGTCGGTCAGCACGACCAGCGATACGGGCGGACGATCGGTGCGCGGCATGCGCCAACGATACCGGCGAACCGCGCCGAAGGCATCGACCGCATCGACGCGCAAGAGCGTGCCGGGCGCCACGTCGCGCAGCTCGGCGCCGAAGCGGCGATTGTCGCCGGTCACTTGCAGGGGCAGTTGACGCCCATCGTCGTCACGGAGCGTAACGGTGCGGCAAGCCTCGGCGGTGAAGGCCAGGTGCGGGCCGGTTTCGTTGGCGAAAAAGCGCGTATCCTCCACCCGGCAGGCCGGCCGCACCAGCAGCGGAAAACGCGCCTCGCTTTGGTTGCCGGCCTCGTCGCGCACGACGATGCGGGCCTCGTGCTTGCCGGCCGCGAGCGTCGACAGATCGCCGGTGCGGTCGGTCGGATGAAACACGGTGCGTTCGTAGCGGCGAAACAGGCGAATGAACGTGCCGCGCCGCTGCACCTGCAGGCGGTAGATGTAACTGAGGTTGCTGACGAAGCGTTCGTTGTAGCTGAAGCGGTCGAAGCGGTGCTCGAACCACGGTCGCCCGTCGATGGTCATGCTGATGTCGTAAGGCGGTAGACGGCGCTTGGTGCCGTTGGCGCGATCGTACGCGTGCACGCTCAGGCCGACGCGTCCGCCGATGACGATCTCCGGCAGGCGGTAGGCGCCGCCGACGGTCGGCGAGAAGGGGAAAATGCGCTCGGCATGGCGTCCGTCGACGTGCGCGTCGAAGGTCAGCGGCTCCAGGTGCAGCGCGGCGAAAATCGGCGCCTGGGTGTCGGTGAAAGGGAAGCCGGCGCGCAACGGATTGACCGGGCCGTTGCCGTCGCGGATTTCGAAATGCAGGTGCGCCACGTCGGTGCCGCTGTCGCCGGCGAAGCCGATCACCTCGCCGCGTTGCACGGCAATCACCTCGCCGGCCGTGAGGCTCTTGCTGAAGCTGAAGCGGCCGTTGGCCTGTTGGATCTTTTTGGCGACCGCGTCGATCTTGGGCGCGAAGCCGCTCAGGTGCGCGTAGACGGCGACGCGGCCGTCGCGCAGGCGATGATACAACACGCGCCCGTAGCCGACCGTCGAACAGCGAATTTCGTAAATGACGCCGTCGTCGGCGGCCAGGACGGGCGTGCCGATCTTGAGGAACGTCCACAGGTCGACGCCGCCGTGCGGGTGGCCGATGCGGTACTGGCCGAAACCGCTGGAGATCGCCGGCTTGGCTTTGAGCGGGTAGAGCAAATCCGCCGCGGCCCAGGCGGGCAGCGCGAACAGACACACGATGATCGCGATGATTTTGATACGCATGCGGATATTCTGCGGGCGCGCCGGCGGCCGGTCAAGTTGAATGGGCTAATTTTTGACGTAGATGTAGAGTTTCTGACCGACGTGCAGTCGTTGCGACGCGGCGAGGTTGTTCCACTCGCGGATGCGGTTGACGGTCGTGCCGTGCTTGCGGGCGATGGACCACAGGCTGTCGCCGCTGTGCACGTTGTAGACGATCCGGCGCGAGCCCGGCGGCGGCGGCGACTGCGGCCGAACCATCGTCGGCACGATCAGCGGTTTGGCCTCGGTCGTTTTGTGGCTAACCGGCCCGATGTCGGCCATCACGTAGCCGTGCATCGAACTTTGCAGTTCGGCCAAACGCGCATCCTGGAAGTTGGCGCGCATGGCGTTGGCGACGGCGATCGGGCTGTAGAAGCGGATGTGATAGTGGTTCAGGTGCCCGCGCGCATGGCGGATGATGCCGTAGCGGTTGCTGCCGGTGCGCGGATACTGAAACACTTTTTCCAAGTAGGACGGCGGCAGATGCAGCCGATTTTCCGCGTATTCGTAGAGCATCTTCTGGACGCTGGTGTCCACGAAAATGTACTCGACCGCGTTGATTTCCAACAGCGCTTCGATGTAGGCCCAATTGCGGCGCACGTCGAAATTCTGCGGATTGAAATCGGAGAGGAATCCCGGGCTGCCGTTTTTGAAATAGAAACCGACGTCGGCGTCGCGACCGGCTTGGTGCGACATGTGATGGCGCAGTTTGCCGCCGTTGCGGGAACTCAAATCGCCGAGCACCAATTTTTGCGAGCGGCCGAATTTGCGATTGACCTTCGCCGCCGCGTAAAGCAGGGCGTCGATGGTTTCCGGCGTGGCGTATTGGTTGTCGGCCCGGTTGGCCAGATAAAACGGATTTTCGCGCGGGAACAACACGCCGTCGCGCAGGGCGCCGCCGTTGGGCAGGCCGATGGACATGCACTGCGCGTAATGGCGGCGCGGCATGATCGACGGAGCCGGGAGATTGACCTGGGGCGCCAATTCGGGAACGGCGATGGAGGGCGCGTCGGTTTTCGTGACCGGGGGTTTGTCGTCCTCCTCGGTCGGGCCCGGAACCATGGCGATCGCCGTCGGGGTCATCCAGACGACGAGGACTGCCAGCAGTAAAGTGGCGATGGAATTTCTCAGTCTCTTGCGCATCTAATCTCGCATGCGTTGTTTTAATTAGCGACGCGATTCCTTTGACCCAGGTGGGCGGGGAAAGATTAAAAAAATCCCCTGACGGGCGCGTCAAATTCAGGAAATTATAGATTATCGAGACAAGAAGTCAATAATTTGCGCAAGAGCGTATAAGATGTCGAAAAAATAGAAGAAATCAATCGACTGACATCTGCGCGAGAGCCTCTTCATCCATTTTGTATACGTCTTCGTAGAAGATGGCCTTGCCCTGTTGATCGGCTTTCACGGTGATGTATTCGATGTAAATCGGCACCGCCTGATTGAGTTCGACCTTGATCGTCTGCCGCTTTTCGAGGGTTTCCTCGATTTGCGGAACGAAGTTGTTTTTGTCTTTTTCGAGCAGGAACCGGGCCAGATCCACCGCATCTTGCAAGCGCATGCAGCCGTGGCTGAAGGGACGCAGCGCGCGGTTGAACAGGTATTTGTTCGGCGTATCGTGCAGGTACACCGCATGGGGATTGGGGAAGAGGATCTTCACCTTGCCCAGCGCGTTGCCCGGCCCCGGCGGCTGGGTGACGGCTTCGATTTTGATTTTATCTTCGCTCTTCTCGACGATTTTGGCCTTGTACCCCATTTTCTTGAAGTACTCGGGGTCTTTTGCGTATTCGGGCGCCATTTCCTCGAGGATGATGCGTTCGGGCACCAGCCAGGGCGGATTGAAGACGACCATTTCGATCTGATCGGTGAACAGCGGCGTGTGATTTTTGGAGGCCAGGTTGCCGACGATGACGCGGTGTTTGCGCAGCAGTTGCTTGCCGCCGTCCTCGTAGACTTCCAGTTCCTGCGCGCCGACATCGACCCAGACGAAATATTTGTCGCCGTTGTTGGTGTGGCTGTGGCGGTATTTTTTCAGCGCCAGTTTGATTTGGCGCACGTAGTCATCCCAGGTGACGTTGAAGCGGGTGAGCGTCACGCGCTCGACCTTACCGTCGGCCAGCACCTGGTGATTGGTCTGAAACGCTTTGACGGCCTCTTCGAGCGCGGCGTCGTATTGACCGTCGAGCGCGCCGCTCCAGTAGCCTTCCATTTGCAGGCGTTCCTGGATTTTGCGCACCATCTCGTGGTTGGTGCTGCCGAGTTTGAAGCGTTGTTTGATGTTGAAGCTCATCGGCTGATGGGCTTTGGCGATCGCGCGGTAACGGGCCAGTTCCTTGACCAGCGCGTCGTAATGCGGCAGCGAGGGTTTGAGCTGCGTCAGCGTGCCGCCGAGGTCCTTGACGCTCGCGTCCCAGGTGGGCACAAGCTTGTCGTCGCCCACGTTGTATTCACGGCAGTACTTGAAGAAATTGATGGCGTCCAGCAGTTCGAGGCCGGCTTCGGCGCGTTTGCGGGCGAGAATCGCCTCGGAGCCTTCGCTGATCGCCTTTTGCAGCGTGGGGAACTTGCCGTCGGTTTCCGTCTTCTGGATGAAATGCAAAATGCCGGCGGCGGACAGATTGTCGATCTGCGCGTTTTGCAGGGCTTGCTTGAGGGCGGTCCATTCGCTTTCGCTGACGGCCAGATTGTTGGCTTCCAGCTCTTTCAGGGTTTGCTCGGCTTTAATCAGATCCTGCTCGTATTGCTTGCGCACGTCGACCTGATAGGGCGCGAGGTCGATGCCTTCGTGATAGGCCGCGTCGATGAGGCCGTTGAGGATTTCGTGATCCTTGGTCGGCTGATGGTTCTTGACGAAGCGATAAGAATAGCCGTTCGCCTCGTACACCGTCTGCAACAGTTCGTGATCGTGGTTGCGCGCGGTAATGCCTTCCTGCAAGCGGGTTTTGCGTTCGGCCGCCCAGTCTACTTCCTTGACCAAGGCATGGGCGATCGTCGTGCCCGCGTGCTTGGAAAAGCCGCGCACCGCCCACCAGGTCTCGATGCCCGAGCAGGCCGTCAGCAAGAACAGCGAGAGGATCGCGGGAGCCAACCACCGGAAAATTCGCTTTGTATTCGTCAACGCTTTCATTGTCCTACAATCATTTTTGGTATCATTCAGACCCAAAATTGGTTACGCAGTATAACGAATCGGTCGGCCGATGAAAATACATAAAAAAAAAGGGCGGAAATCTTCCGCCCTTGCAAAATATCATCAAAAAACGGTCAGTTATTATTCAGCGGCTTTCGCGTTAAGTTCGTCGCCCTTGGTCTTGATTTTGCCGAGGATCTCGACCAGGTTTTCGGTCAGGGTCTTGATCTGGCCGGGAGCGTTTTTGCCCACTTCGGCGCCGTGTTCGAGCGTGGCATACATGTCTTTCGCGTTTTTGCCGTAGCCCAACGGATCCTTGGTCACTTTGCCTTTGATGCTGCTGATGATGTTTTTCGAGGAGTCGACCAGTTTCGGGGCTTCGGTGGCGATGGAGGTCAGAGCGGCGCTGGCGGCTTCCGCGTTTTTCTTCAGCACGTCGAGGTCTTCCTGCTTTTCAGCGGTGTCCAGCTTGGCGTTGATGTCGGCGACCACGTTGTTGCCGAACGCGAGGATCAATTCGATTTTGGCCACCGACAGCGAGAAGCCGTCGAAATCGGCATCGTTGTACACGGTGTACTCAACCTGCTTGGCCTTGTTGGGGTCCAGGTCGCCGCCTTCGAAATCCTTCAGGGTGCCGGCGGCTTCGGTCAACTTGAGCTGCTTGACTTCTTTCTTCAGGTTGGACTTGCTCACGCCCGGAATGCCGAACGCCAGAGCGGTGCCGACCGCGAAAACCAGAATCAGGGCGCTGATCAAAAGAATTTTCTTCATTGGTTCCTCCTTTTGAATGAAATGAATTTTAAACCCACAGCCCGACGTGGCTTCCGTCGGGTAATACAATCGGTTTTTTGAATAGGACCTTTTGTATAGCGGAAGCGGATACAATTAGTCAAGGTCAATGAAGACACAATCGAACGGCCGTACTCAAACGCCGGATCTTTCGCCTTTGTGCGACATCGGAGCTTGTGCGATGATGTTTTTCAATGAAACGCTTCTTCCTATTGATGCTCATTGTAACGGCGGCGTCAGGGTGCGCGTCGTGGTCGCCGCTGGGCGTGCAGTGGGAGCCGACGATCGATCGCTTCGGCGAAGACGATCCGTTCATCCGGCCGATGAGCGCGGGGGATTATCCGATTTGGGGCGTGCGCGACGGGATGGTGATGGGCATTGCGCCGGCGCGTGTCGGCCTGGGGCGCGATGACGTGGGCGGGCCGCGCGGCCTGCTGCGCATGGGCTTCGAGGAAGACGGCGCGCTGTATTTCATCAACTTTCTGGCGGTCGCGCCGGTGACTATGGACGGCGAACTGGGCCAGAGCGAGCTGGACCGCAGCCCGAGCGACAAGGCGCCGGGCATTCGCATATTCGCCTATCCGCCGGAGTTTCATCGCGACTACGACCGTTGGCGCGACCAGGAGCCGCCGCCCTGGAAGGAGGTCGCGCGGCCCGGGCGTGACGCCAACGGTGATCCGGTGATGTCGCTGGCGGTGCGTTGCGAGGAATTTCCCAACGGCGCGCGCCCGTATTTTCTGGTGCATTTCTACCCGGACCGGCCGCGTGAGGCGATGTTCGTGTTCTACGACGAGCCGGGCGGCAAGGCGATGCGCTACAACGTTTTGTCGTCCACTTTCGGCAACCTGACGCGGCAGCGCGACGTGTATCTGCGCGGCCGGGTGCTCAACGCACGGACGATCTGGCCGCATTACCGCGCGCTGGGCTTCGCGCCGATCCGGTTCTTTCCGCTGGACCTGCTGCGCAAAAACGCCGACGGCGACGTGGTTTTCGCGGCGCGGCCCGACGAGGAGAAGCCGTGGGAAGCGGGCGGGTATCCGCACCGGCGCGTGTTGACGCAGTACTTCCGCAAGCCGATGGGCGCCTACGACGACAGCCTGCGGGGGCTGGTCAACGGGCGGTTCGTGTACTGGAAATCGAGCGTCGAGGTGCACGGGGGCATCAGCTTCGAGAACGTGGGACTGGCGCAAAATTACCGGCGCGGCGACGTGTTGATCTATGGATATCACAAGGGCGATCCGGAAAAGTTGTTTCGCTGAATTCAACTGGCTTCAATGAATTTAATCCTTTACAATTGCATGGGAATTGATTATATAACGCATCCCGGATGTGGGCCGTTAGCTCAGCTGGAAGAGCGCTGCCTTCGCAAGGCAGAGGTCGGCAGTTCGAATCTGCTACGGTCCACTTCTTTCCTTTTACGCCCCCGTAGCTCAGTGGATAGAGCAACGGACTCCGGATCCGTGTGCGCAGGTTCGATTCCTGCTGGGGGCGCCATTTTTTTATGATCCACCCGAAACTGAATATCCGTTCAATTAACACGGAATGTTGTCAAGATTACGACAAGCTTGCGGGCGGAGTGTCGAGAGCTTGTAGTCAATCTTTTGACTTGCATAATACTGTGTAATAATAAGATGTTATGTTGGATATTTAGAATGGCTTTTCGGTGGGGATTCCTGGAAGCGGCGAATAGCGGTGGATTTGTGTCAACATTTTGGCCGAAAATGCGGTTGTTATTTAGATGAATTTGCGAAATTGGGGCGTCAATTAGTCAAAAGCTTGACTGAATTTGAACGGTTGTTCCAATGTTTTAAAAGAAAAACCGGTTGATAATAAAGGCAATTATTGCCTCATGCACGGCTTTCCGGCGGCAAAAAGGGGCAGGGGACGCGGGGTATTCGATAACCCGGTCGAGAAATAATAAAGCATTATAAAACAATCAGATAGCATCACTTCCTTCCAAAGCGGTTGACCTTGGCATGTGCTTTGTAAATGCACGGTCTGAATAAAATCCGAGGTTCACTGTGCGTATGCGGAAAAAACAGCAAATTCACGTTATGGCGCCCAGTCGGTTGGATCAGGTAACCGCCCTGTCCATTTTTGCATTGCAGCAACGTCTGGTTCAGGAATTGGACGATCACGAGGAAAATCCGACCACGCTCAAAGTTCATGTTTACAGCAACGGCAAGGCCGCGATTGATGAGGTGGAGGAAACGGCCGCCGTCATGGGGGGGAATTGATGAAACGGTTCTTTTGGTTCGTATTGCTGATCACGGTATTTTCATTTTTCGGATGCGGGGGAGATGTCGAACAGGCGACGATGAACGAAGCGCCGCAGACGTTCGACGATCTGACGCCGCAACAGCAGGCCAAAATTTCGCCGGATCTGATGCCGCTGCTGGCCGAGTACGGCCGGGTGGACGTGCTGGTGCAGGCCGATCCGCAGCGGATTTTCGCCGAAGCGATCAACCAGGATCTGGCCCGCGAATTGATGATGGATCCGGCGGTGATCTGGAAGGCGCGTCAGGACGGCGCGGTCATCTGGAAGCTGTCGGCGGAGCAGGCGGTAATCTGGAAGATGTCCACCGATCAGGCGGTCATCTGGAAATTGAGCGAGGAACTGCAGGCCGACGGGTATCCGATCGACGACACGTACGAATCGGTGCACATCATGAAATTGTCGGCCGACGAGAAGATCGTCGCCGGTCTGGCGAGCCTGGATCGGATTGCGTACATCACGCCGGATCGCGACGTGCAGGTCAGCGATCTGAGCCTGATGAACAAGACCATCGGCACCGATCAGGTGGCGGTTCGCCAAAGCGCGATCGACTTTGCCGGCTACACCGGCACGGGCATCGGCGTGGCGGTGCTGGACAGCGGCATCGCGCGCACGCATGCGGACTTTTCCAAGGTGTTCGGCAACCGCGTGGTGGCCGCGCGCAACTTCACCAACGAAGGCAATGTGATTAACGTCAACGACGGCTACGGCCACGGCACGCACGTGGCGGGCATCATCGCCGGCAACGGCCGTCGTTCGTACGATCTGGGTTACGACACGACGTTCGAAGGCGTGGCGCCGGAAGCGAATCTGATCATCGCCAAGGTGCTCAAGAGCAACGGCAGCGGTCTGATCAGCGACGTGATCGAAGCGCTGGAGTGGGTGACGGCCAATCGCGGCCGCTACAACATTCGCGTGGTCAACTTGTCGCTGGGCCTGCCGCCGATGGATCCGTGGCAGTACGATCCGCTGTGCCAGGCGGTGGAAAACGCGGTTCAGAACCGGTTGATCGTCGTGGTCGCGGCCGGCAACTACGGCTACTACAACGGCCAGAATCTGTACGGTTCGATCGCTTCGCCGGGCTTGAGTCCGTCGGCGATCACCGTGGGTGCGTCGGACATGCGCGGCACGGCCAAGCGGCAGCGGGACGCGTTGGGGCACAACGACAACGTGGCGTTCTTCAGCTCGCGCGGCCCGACGGCGTGGAACGGGCTGGCCAAGCCGGACCTGGTCGCTCCGGGCGTGGAAATCATCGCGCCTTACGCGCCGGGCAGCCTGCTGGGCACGATCTATCCCGACCGGATCGTCAACGGGTGCGATTACGGCGCGACGTCGTGCAGCGGAACCGACTACTTCCAGATGAGCGGAACTTCGATGGCCGCGCCGGTCGTCGCCGGAACGGCGGCGCTGCTGGTGCAGGCCAATTCGAATCTGACCAACAACGAAGCCAAAGCCATCCTGATGCTCTCCGCGCAGCCGCTGCTGGCCGAAAGCAGCGCGGCGACGTGCTACGACGATCCGTTGTGGCGCGACGATCCGAACTGCCTGGCGCTCAACGCGATCGAGCAGGGCAGCGGTTTGTTGAACGTGGCGGGCGCGGTGTATCTGACCGAGGCGACGGAAAGCTCGAGCCAGATTCCGGGCGAGCCGTGGGTGACCGATCCCGATTTCGTGTCGAGCACGATTTTCCCGCTGACCGGCGAAGAGGTGATCTGGGGCCAGGGGCTGGCGTGGACGGGCATGACCGTCTACGGTTCGCCGATGCTGGACGTGTACCAGGAAGCGTACAAACCGGGCATTATCTGGGGCGCCGGCCTGGCGTGGACGGGCGTGATCATCGGGGAGGACCCCGTGTTTACGCCGATCATCAAACTCTTATGGAGCAGTTCGTTCGTCAGTCCGTTCTCCCTGGACGGCACGAACGAGGTCTTGGGTGGCTTCAGCTACGATTGGGAAGGCGAGCCTGACATGTCGTCCAATGCGGACGATTGGTTCCCTGAAGAGTAACAAATACTCTTCCCATTCCCCCATAAGGACCGGTCCAGGTGGGCCGGTCTTTTTTTTAGAATAACATATTTTCGCCCGCCCGGTGGCAATTACTCCGGCTCAATCTCACGCGTCAGGTGGACCAGGTAGCTGCCGGCGTTCATCGCCACGTGGATTTTATTGACCGTCCTCATTCCGCATTCGGCTTTCCGCGTTAGAAGCACCCGCAGCCGGGTTCGTCGTCATCATCGTCGCCATCGTCCTCTTCGTAACCGTAATATCCGGCAAGGTAGATGTTGTCGTCTTCGTCCAAGGCAGTCGAGCAAGTAAACTCCTTTGAGTAACACCGAGGTAGGCGATTTTCCCATAAATGGTTACCGTTTGAATCCAATTTAAAAAGAACGCAATTGCAATCATTCACATCAAAACAAGATAATCCGCTGATGAGAATATTATTTTCACTATCTATTTGGGTTTGAAAGTCTATCAGGTAATTGTCTGAATAAACAAATGGCGCAGACCAGAGAGGCTCACCTAATTGATTGATCTTTTCAAGAATAATTTTTTCCGTGTCTCCTCGATCAACAATCAGTATGGAGAATTGACCATCCGTATCAATTTCCAGGTCGGATACCCAAACAGCAGAACCGCTGGCATCTACGATCTCGTCGATAGAATACTCATCGAGTAGTTCTCCTTCACTCGAATAAAAAGTAAGATAATCCTTAGAAGCAAATACAAGGTTTTTATTAACCTCATTCCATCGCATCAGATTATAAGCATGTTCCATTTCTATATGCCAATAACTAGATGCATCATTGCCATATTTGTAAACAACCGTATTGTAATTTAAATTACTAGGCGCATCGGCCCGCCAATAAATAAATTCATCATATATCAGAATATCCTGCATTACACATGGATTGATTTCTTCGTCATCGTGGGAAATATGCCAGAGAAAATTGCCGGCTTCATCATATTTCACCAAGGTTGCCGATTCCTTTAGTGGTGTACATGTGCTGTTGATGTAATAAAAATTATTATTATGATCCAAAGTTATCGGTTCGGTATATAGATCTAGATGAATATTTTCAATTTTCCATATTTCATTAAATTCAACATCAGTTTTAAAGATACCATCTGCCACTTGAAGGAGATAGTTATTGTTATTGTCAATCAATAACCTTTGAGCGCAATAATCTCCTTTTCTTACTGTTTCCATCGCGCTATCAAAAACCAGCAGGAAATTACCGACCGACACGATAACCTGTCCCAAATGGTCGATGCTCAGCGGAAGAAAAGCGGAATAGTTACTGTCTGTTTCCCATCTCAGATCATTGATTTTTTTACCGTCGGGAGAATACCTAACTAAAATTTTTCCATTTGTGTTCTTAGAATTTGCCTGGGAAACGGATAAAAACAAAGCGACAATAATAACCATTAATAAAACAGTAAAGCGTTTCATCTTCGTCCCCTAATGCCTGTTGGCTTTACCGATAAATTACGAGTGTCGCCGAATCCGTCTTGATAGCCGTAAGCCCCGGTGGCATCAGAACTGGCTTTCCAGAAGATATCGGCAGTGGAGGTCGATTCGGAAATTTCATAAATTTTAACTTTAACACGATCATCCTGGTTTCCACCAAGTCCCCAAAAATAATTTCGGAAGCCATTCTTTACAAAGCCTTTTTTCCATTCGCCATCCTCTTGGTGGATCCAATCAACAAAAAGAGTACTATGGCCTCGTATTGGCTCATTTATCGTTCCTCTTTTAATTTTCACATAAAATCCTGGCTTTATTACATTTGGCAAATTGTTGTAACTACATTGACGTGGATTTCTAGCAAAAAAAGTAAAGGTTTTTTCATTTTCAGTGCCTAACCATTCTCTTCGTTCATTCAATTTTTCGTTTAATCCACCAACAAGTAGTTTCATACCCACAAAATCATATTTTTTTCTAATATAATTAGGGTCAACCAAATGCTTATCCTCATCCCAAAGTGAAATATAATTATTCGGTGTGATAAATCTATTTAAACCAATATCATTTTTTTTGCCTTTTAAAAATAAATCCGTATCCCAACCTTGACCGATAAAATACCGCGCCAAATCATAACTGCCTAAATTCCTTCCATATTTTGCCGGCGGATGCAGATTGCTCCCTTGCCGAATCACCCACGAAGCAAATTCACTACACCAATTAACCGGTTCTTCTTCCCATCGGCCGACAACGCTTTTTCTCCACACTCCGCCATATTTCATTATATTCCATGCCTTACCCCATTCCAGCGCCGCCGTGATAAGAATCGGGTTGTTCGAATTTGTGTATTTACGCAAATGGCCCAATCTGGTTTCTCGAATATACGAGGTCAGATCCAATGGTTGATAATTTGTTATTTTCTTCGGTGACGAAAATTGTTTCTGACAGATGACTGTCCCATTCAGGATCATTCGAACATTCTTTACATTAATATGATGACCGGGGTGAGGACGGATAACCGTATGATCAAGACATTCCGCCGGCATGATTGTTTCCGGCCAATCGAACAGTCTTAAATTTCTATTTCGACCGTTGTGGAAAAACTCGATGGTAAAAATTCTTCCCCTAATCGGGTCAACCGTCGAAGAAAAATAATCCGAATGTATGTATCCATCGTTTAAATCCAAACGTAACTGCGCATCTCCTGAATCCTTTGTCACTTCAATTTCCAAATAGGATTCATCAATAAAACCATAATAATCGCTTGGAAAGTCTTTGCCACGATACATTTCTGCAAGTTCAAACGTAGGTGTTTTATATATAAAAAAATCATAAGGAGGTTGCTCGATTGTCGCTAACTGAAAATTACGATTCTTTCTAATAACCGGCACGACCTTGCCCGGGTTGGCGGGGCGAACGGCGGGCACGACTCGCTTTTCGCCCTTGGGCCGCTTCGCCGGGACAACGCCGGAGGCGCTTTTACGCGGCGGTCTTTTTGCGGGAACGACGCTGGAGGCGCTCTGGCGCGACGATTTTTTCACCGGAACGACTTTCGTTTCGCTGGAGCCTTCCACTTTGCGGTAGTAAACCAACTTCGGATCGCGTGGGTGCGGCACGGCTTCGTAACGGGACATCGCATTTCCCTCCGACACGGAAACAATCCAGTTCCGTGCGATTATTCTAAGTCCATTTTATGCTCAAGTAAACCGCGCGCCGGTTGCTGAGAGTTACTCCTGTGGAATTTCCCGCGTCAGGTGGCAGAGGTAATCGCCGGCGTTCATTGCGACGTGAAGCACTTGTTCAGAATCAATTTCTGCTGATATCACATCGGTTAAATAAGCCGATATTTCTTCCGAGATCCAATTGCCGCTAATGTTATTTACGTAATAAGAACCACTTTTCGTGTTATACATACTGCCCGAATGTATGATGTGGACATTATTATTTTCATCGACAACCAACTCTTGCGCCCAATTACAATACCCATCAGCAGCTCTTTTGGAAATAAATTCGCCTGACATATTACTTACATATACAAGAATGTCATCGTTCCGATAAAGGATATGCGCATTACCCAATGAATCTATGTCCATGGTTGCGCTATCGACATTCTCAGCAACAATTATTTTTTCCCATACGTCATCATTTTTTTGAGCATACACCAAATGATTGTCACCATAATTTTCCCCCGTTATAACATATAATAAGTACAATGAATCAGATAATGTCTTTATTACAGCGCGACAATACCCCATATATTTACCAGCATTTTCTTCGACAACTTCGTATTGCCACGAGCCGGTCGAATTATCAACATGTATTAAATCGCCATTTTTTTCTGATTCATCATAGTATGAAATATGCGCATTGCCCACGTTATCAATAGAAAGGGAATATGGATCAGTGTAAACTGCATCAGATATTTTATCATAACTCCAAGAATCTCCATCATACTTGCTATAATATAATTCGCAAATAAATTTTCCCCCTTCACGTTGAACGGGATAAAGAAAATGGAGGTTGTCTTGTTCATCCGTTACCGAATCCATCGCTGGTGTGGTGTGCCAAGATCCAACATGTTTTGGGAACGGATAGATTTGCCAATTATCAATACTATTTACATAAAATAATTCATCATATCCATCTTCCCTTAATGGGGCATAATAGACAATAAAAACATTATTATCTAAGTCGAGGGACAATGAACAATCAGAAGAATACTCATCGATTAGATTATATGACCAGTTTTCATTTAGAATCGGAATAATGTCGTCGTCATAATCATCGTCCGCGCTGTCGTCGTCATCGTCATCATCGTCGTTTTTGTGGTTGGAGCAAGAAAACAAAATTGTCATTAATAGCACTCCAATGATCAAAACAAAACGGCTATATTTCATTTTTATGCTCCTAATATCCTGCCAAGTGAACCGGGGGTTCTAAGAGGATTCCTATACGTTTTAGCAAACGCATTATACTTATTATCCTTATAAATTTTGCTCCAATAGATATATTTGTTTCGGTTATCGTAATCTCTACACTCTGTCCCGACCATGTAATTCTCAATTACTTTAACTCCACTGGAAACGCCGCTGATCGTGGTCATTTTATTGACTTTTCTCATCGGGTTGAATCCGTCGGTCCAGCGAATGAAAATCATACTGTGATTGTGACCAAGAGTGCCATCCGACATCTTATGATAATAACAGCAATAATCACCTGGCTCAATTGTCGAATTTAAGTCCTCATAGTCACAGTTTTTCGCAGTAATCCAGTATGTTCTACCATCATCTTTTTCTAAATCTTCATAATAATTGCAAAAATCTGCTATATTTGTCACATTTGGATCCAGTGGAAACGGCCTATCCTTCGTCCCCTCCCTTATCGCCCACGAAGCGAACTCCGAGCACCAGGCTCGTGGACGATGAATGTATAGCCCTGCATCCTCGTCATACGGCCAATCGGCGCCGTAATCGGTCGGGAAATTTCGACCCAAATGCGTCGCCGCCACGCGGATGATTTCATTGTTGTGATCATGACCGTATCCGGCCAATAAATATCGACGATCGAGAATGCGATCTTTGTAATGAATCGATTCACCCGCCGGCAACAACCGCCCGTCGTCGTAATGGCGATCCAGAATGTCCACGTCATTGAGAAACACGGTAACGCGCCGAAGATCGACGTTGTATTCAGAGTGATTAATGATGGTTATGTCGTCGAAATCGCTACGGTTGCGATTGCCGTAATTCCATTTGGTTTCGTCGCAATCCATATACAAGCCGGTACGCGCATCATTAATATCTTCATCTGTCGGATATTCGGAGCGATGAAAGTACTCCATCATGTAGTACGGAATTTTTTGCATTGTTTTAATTTGTGTACGGTAGAGCGTCGAATTTTCTCGGAAACGGTTCATTGATACTTGATAACTTTGCCGTTCACCAAAATTGAAAAAGCACCATTTTGGTTGCCCAAAGGTCAATTCCACGGTTCGATAAAAAGTGAGGCTCATCCCATTGGCGCGAAAACATATTGAGAAAAGAATCGGCTTGGTTCCTTGATATCCATAACCGTTCATTCGGATGCGAATTTTGGTTTCGCCGGTGAAGCCGCAATACCAGCGCGGAACTTTTGTTCCCAGGCGGACAGGCACGGTCACAGACGATGCCGATTTGTGTTGATTTCGAAGATACGGAATGAACACATCCGTTTTCGCCCAGACAACCGACTCTCTTTCCACAACCGCTTTCACCGCACTGCCGGGCGTCAGAATCGGCCGAGCGATCACGATATCTTTCTCGTCGTCGTCCTCAACCTCAATGGCGTAGGTGTTGCGATCCTCCAACGCGGCGGAGCTGGCGCCCCGCCGCGACTTCTGTTTGCGGATGTAAGGGACAAAATTCGCCATGGCTCAATCCACCACCGTCACGTCCTGGCCCTCGCCGATCATGATCTGCTGCTCCGCCGTCATCTCCACCGTTTCACCCTTGGTGTTGCGCATGGTGAACTGGATCTGATCGGCGTCGGCCAGCAGCGATTTGCTCAACAGCTTCACGCCGTAGTACTTCTCGTACAACTTGGCGTAGTCGTTGTCGATCACGAGCACGCCGGTGAACGACGGCTCCGCCGAGGCCGCGCTGCCCGGCAGGCTCAGCGCCGACAACCGCGACAAATACGGGACGTATCGGCCGCCCTCATTCCGCACTCGAAAATCGAAAATCCGCACTCGAAAATCCCTAACAAAAGGGATTTTCGTCGTCGGTAGCCATTTTAAACCTCCAATTCCAAGTGGTGGGTCAACTCCAAATTTCTATTGCTTATTTTGCAAAAAAAAAAAAACAACTGTCAATTATTTTTTTAAAAATATTTAAATCACGATTTTTAACATTCCGGCGGGGCTTAGAGCACTTCGTAGTCGCCCTGGCGGCCTTCGATGAAGGCGCGGACGAAGGGATTGCTGGAGAACTTGATTTCGGCGGGCGAAAAAAAGACTCCGGGTGTATCCGTAGATGAATTATTACTAACTATCCGTTTAATAGCTTGTTTTAAAAAAAGAACCATGCTAAGGGAGAGGGGCGGCACAAAATAAGGTATGGCGTTCCGGTGGGGACCGGGCAGGGAGAGAGCGTGCAAAGGAGTGGACGCCATGCCGTGGAAAAACTTGCCACGACAGCTTCAGCTTTATATTTTCTTCTTGATCGTCGCGGGGATGGCCGCGTTCGTGCAGCCGTTGCTGTCGCTGGAGATCGTGCCGATCGAATGGGCGCTGGCGGCGTACGTCGCGCTGGCGCTGATCACCGCGCGCGTCAACGTGCGCATTCCCTACACTGATGTGCACTTCTCGATGGACACCGCGTTCATCTACGCCATTTTGATGATCTACGGCACGTTGCCGGCCATGGCCGCCGACGCGGTGAGCAAGATCATCAACACGCTGCCGCACATTAAAAAGGAATCGTGGTACAAGGCGCCGTTCAACGTGGCGTCCGGCGCGATTTCGGTGTTCGCGGCGGGCAAAGCCTATTATCTGCTGCTGCCGGCCCATCCGCAGTTGATACATTACGTGCTGCCGCTGTGCGCGATGGCGATGGCGTACTTTCTGCTCAACTCCTGGACGGTCGCGGTGGCGATCAGCCTGCAGACCCGGATGCACCTGTGGAAGTTGTGGGTCGAGAATTTCCTGTGGACGGGCATCGGTTTCTTCGCCGCGCTCTCGGTGGCGATCATGCTGTATATGTTGCATTACACCGTCGGGGTGATTGGATTTCTGGTCAGCGTTCCCATCATCGGTTTGGTTCATTTCAGTCAGCGGGTCAACCTGAAGCGCGAGGAGGAAAACAACGCGCACATTCAGGAACTCGAATCGATGCACATGGACACGATCGAAACCTTGTCGTTGGCGATCGACGCCAAGGACCAGGTGACGCACGGTCACGTGCATCGCGTGCAGGCCTACGTGACCAAGCTCGCGGAGATCCTGGGCGTCAAGGACGAAAAGGAGCTCAAGGGCCTGCGCTTCGCCGCGCTGGTGCACGACATCGGCAAAATCGCCATTCCGGATCTGATCCTCAACAAGCCGGGCCGTTTCACCACCGACGAAATGGAGCGCATGAAGGTGCACCCGGTGGTCGGCGCGCAGATTCTCAAAGCCGTGTCGCGCGATTTTCCGATCGCCGACGTCGTGCTGGCCCACCACGAGCGCTGGGACGGTCGCGGGTATCCGCACGGGGTGAGGGCCGATAAGATCAGCAAGTTCTCACGCATGCTGGCCGTGTGCGACGTGTACGACGCGTTGCGCTCGGATCGCCCTTACCGCGGCGCCATGTGTCGCGAGAAGGCGTTGCAGATCATTCGCGACGAGCGGGGCAAAGGCTTCGATCCGGAAATCGCCGACGTGTTCATCATGCACGTCGAGGAGATGGAGGCGGCCGCGGAAGAGGAGGATCGCCGCATCGAGGAACTGACGTACTCGACCCCGTCGTCCACCGATCCGTACGCCTTGTCGCCGGACAAAAGCGCGATGCAGTTGTACGGACAGATTTCCTACACGCAGCAAGAGATGCTGCTGATGTACGAAGTGGCGCAGATGGTCAGCAAGAGTCTGACCGTCGACGAGATCGCGGCGAGCCTGATTCGGGGCGTGGGGCGGCTGATTCCCTACAACGCGGCGATCGTCTACCTGGCCAATCAGCAGGAACGGCGGTTGCAGGCGCATTACATCGACGCGCGCATGCCCGAGGGATTGCGTGGGCTGGAGCTGGAATTCGGCAGCGGCATCAGCGGCTGGGTGGCGCAAAACGCGCACCCGATGCGCAACGTCAATGCGCAGTTGGATCTGGCCGGACGCGACACCGGCGACGGCGAATACCGGTCGGCGCTGTCGGTGCCGGTGTTGTTCGACAAGCAGACCATCGGCGTGATCACGCTGTATTCGGAGAAGGAAAATTTCTACCAGGAAGCGCATCAAGACCTGCTGGCCAAATTGGCCAATATGGTGACGCCGGCGCTGGTCAATTCGCTGAAGTACTCCGACACCTTCGTCGATTCACTGATCGATGGCCTGACCGGCCTGGGCAACCTGCGGGCCATGCGCCGCTATTTTGCCGAAACGCTGGTCGCGCCCGACCGCAAGGACGTGTACACGCTGTGTCTGCTGGACCTGCAGGAACTGCGGCGGGTCAACGACAAACACGGGCATGAAATCGGCGACCGCGTGCTGACCGAAACGGCGCGGACGATCGAGGGCGTGCTGCGGCCGGAGGATCGCTGCTTCCGCTACGGCGGCGACGAATTCGTGATCATCGCCAACGGCGCCGGCGACAAGGCGGCGCGCGTGTTGGCCGAACGTTTGCGCACGGCCATTCAACGACTGGTGGTCAAAGTGGCGCGGGTGGTCGTGCAGCCGGAAGTGAGCCTGGGCTTCGCCAGTTATCCGGCCGACGGCAACACGCCCGAGGAACTGCTGCGCGTCGCCGACGGCGCGATGTACAAGGATCGACTGAAAAACGATCGCGGCGTGGTCACGCCGATCAATCGCGCCGAAAACGCCTAGCGCCAGTGCGCCACGGCTTCGGCGATGTTGAAGGTGTGGTTTTTCACGCGGCGCAGATTGACCACGATATCGCTGTACACCAACCCCATCACCGGATCGCATACGCCCGCATCCAACCGATTGAGATGGTTGTCGCGGATCTCGTCGGCGATGTGATTGATCGTGTCGCCCCGGCTGCGCGCGTCGGGAAGAATCGTGCGGTCGCGCTCGCTGAACGCCTTGAGGATCAAATCGAAGTATTCGATAACGTGTCGTGAAATGCGGTCCAGGTCCTCGGTGGCGTCGGCGGAAAATCCTTCCTCGTTTTTCTTGGTGCGCATGTAACACTTGGCCAGGTTTTCCGCGTAGTCGCCGATGCTCTCCAACTCGTCGCTGATGCGCAACAGCACGCGCGTTTCCTCGCTTTCCTCCTGGGTCAACGAGGCCTGCAGCAGGTTGGAGAGGAAGATCGTCAGTTCCTTCTGGAACTCGTCGATGTAATTTTCCTGCGCGAAAATTTCCCGCGAGTAGGTCGTGCGGCCCGATTCGCGCTGGAACAGCGAGGTGCCCTTGGTCAGCATTTCGCGCACCGAGTCGCCCATGGTCACGACCTCGCGGCGCGCTTGTTCGACGGCGAGGGAGGGCGTTTGCAGCAGGCGCTTGTCGACCAGCGCCAGGTGCGCCTCGTCCTTGCCGCGTTTGGGCACCAGCCAGGTCACGAAGGCGCCCAGTTGATGCACCAGCGGCAACAGGAGAACGACCATGACCACGTTGAAGATGGTGGCGGCCATGGCGACGTGAGTCATGATGTACGGCTTGCTGCCGTCGCCGGAAACGAAATCGGGATCGTCGGGCACGAGCCAGTCGATCAGGTCGACGTACCAATGAAAGACGAAGACGGTCAGCAGTACGCCGAGTAGGTTGAACAACAGGTGTGCGCGGGCGGCGCGACGGGCATGGACGTTGGTGCCGATGGCGGCCAGTTGCGCGGTGATCGTCGTGCCGATGTTCGCCGCGAGCACCAGGGCGACGCTGGTGGGGAAGGTGATCAGGCCGCTGGAGGACATGGCCATGATGATGCCGATGAAGGCCGAACTGGATTGAATCAGCATCGTTACCAGCGTGCCGACGAGGATCGTCAACATCAAACGCGGCACGGTGGCCGCGCCGAAGGCCTGCAGCATCTTGACGATCGATTCGGAATCCTTCAGCGGGGCGAAACCGTTTTTCATCAACAGCAGGCCGAAAAAGACCATGCCCAGACCGAGCAGCGTCTGGCCGTACAACTGTATCGTTTCGGATTTGGCGAACAGGTGCAGCGAGACGCCGACGGCGAGCATGGGCAGGGCGTACTTGGTGACGTTGATCGCGATGATCCAGCCGGTGACGGTGGTGCCGATGTTCGCGCCCATGATTACGCTGATCGCCTGGGTGATGTTCATCAGGCCGGCGTTGACGAAGCCCACGACCATCACCGAGGTCACCGAACTGGATTGAATGATGCCGGTGATCACCAGGCCGACGGTCAGCCCGGCGAAACGGTTGGTGGTTAACAGGTTGATGATCCGGCGCATGGAATCGCCGGCAATGGCCTGCAGACCGTTGGTCATCTGCTGCATGCCGAACAGGAAAAGGCCGAGCCCGCCAAAGACGTTAAAGGCCAGTTGCAACCACATTTAAAACCTGCTTCCGGTTTTGTCGTAACAAGTTGAAATTCTCGCAGTACGATCCGCCGCTCTTCCGCCCGCTGCCGCCGGCGAAGCGAGTGAGGCATATGGTTCTGGTCTCTGATTGCGTTGGACGACAGGCGCCCCTGCCGGTCGCGAACGAATCTTAGATTTGCGAGCGTTGTTTGTCAAATTTTCATTCGGCAAAGATCATTTCCCATGCGAAGTTCAATCGGATAGACTAAACGCTTAAGTCCGAAGTGAACCGAAAAGGGGAGAACGCGATGAAATGGCCGACCTGGTTGCTGGCGCTGACCGTCCTCATCCTCGGTCTGGGGATGTTCCTGGCGTGCGGCGACGACGATGACGACGACAACGACGACAATGACGACGTCGACGACGACGATGTCGACGATGACGATGACGACGACGATGACGACGACAACGACACCGACGACGATGATGACGACAACGATACCGGCGACGACGACACCGAAGAGGAGGAATGGCCCGGTCCGCCGTGGTACGGCTGCACCGACGAGGACGAGCCGTCGACCGCGACGATCGTCACCGCCTTCGAACTGGTCGATCATTACTACGACGGCGACGACAACCAGCGCGTCGTCGACAAGCAGGTGACCTTCCCCGATGGCGATTGGGAGCAAGTGACCATGCGCGTCGAGCTGAGCTGCCCCGCCGACGGCGATTGCGACAACTGGGATCGCATCGCGTACGTCTTCTTCATCGACAACGCGGGTCAGCCGGAAGAGGAAGCGCTGGAGATGTGGCGCTACATCACGCCCTACAACATCGGCATGTGCATGCTCGCCGACGTGACCGCCTTCGCGCCGCTGCTGACCGGCACGCAGACGATCCGCAGCCAGATCGACACATGGGTCGGCCCCAACAGCGTGGGCGACGGCCACGGCTGGCGCGTGACGATCAAGTTTATCTTCCATCCGGCGAAGGACGAGGCGGCGCCGGATCATATCTTCAACCTGTGGGAGAGCCAGTCGATCGAGGTGGGCAACCCGGACAATCCGATCAACGATCAGATCGGCGTGAAGTCCGCGACGCTGCCCGCGACGGTCTCCAAGGCCGAAGTGCGGGTGCTGGTCACCGGCCACGGGCAGGGCAACAAGGACAACTGCGCGGAGTTTTGCCTGCTCGACCAGGTGGTGAAGGTCAACGGCACGCCGTTCTCGTTCGATCCGTGGCGGCTGGATTGCGCGCTCAATCCCAACGGCCCCGGGCAGGCCGGCACGTGGAATTATTCGCGCGCGGGTTGGTGCCCCGGCGCGCCGGTGGTGCCGCAGGTCTTCGACGTAACCGACCAGGTGACGGCCGGCGCGGAAAACACGTTCTCCTACGAGGTGTGGGAGGACGAGGACGTGCTCTACGAAAACACGTGCCGTCCCGGCGCGGGCAACGACGACAACTACTGCGAAGGGTGCGTGTTCGACGACACCGCCGGCAACTGCGATTACAACAGCACGTTCCACACCACGCCGACCGACCGCATCGCCGTGCAGTTGTTCGTTTGGGAATAGACGATTAATCAAGACGCCCGCGGGGAACGCCTTGCGGGCGTTTTTGTATAATATACGATAAAATGTAATATTTATACAAATATAAATAACGTTTCACTTGCGTTGTGAAAAAAAGTTTGTTACATTGCCGCTCCGGGTCGGCCAGGTGCACGGCCCGCGCTTGAAAAGAGAAACTGACAATTTACCCTTGATTTTCACCATCCGGCAGTAAATTCTCCTCCGACATTTTGCATCCAAGGATAGAGAAGGGATACGATGCAGCATAGCAAGTGGATCGTCATCAAGTTCGGCGGCACCAGCGTGTCGTCGAAACAGCGGTGGGATAATATTCACTACGTTCTCACCCGGCGCTTGGAAGAGGGATTTCATCCGGTGGTCGTTTGTTCGGCGCTCAGCGGCGTCACCGACGCGTTCGTGAAGCTGCTGGCGGCGATTCCGGACCCGTCCTACCGCGAGCATCTGGCGCGGGTCGAGGACAAATACCGGGCGCTGGCCGCCGAATTGAACGTCGACGCCGACGCGCTGCTCGGCAAGTTTTTCACCGAACTGGATCAACTGACGCGCGGCGCGACGATGATCGGCGAGGTCAGTCCGCGCCTGCGGGCGAAGGTGACGGCCTTCGGCGAACTGATGTCCACGACGCTGGGCTGGGCCTACCTGCGCAACAAGGGCATGAACGCGCACTGGAAGGACGTGCGCGGGGTGCTGCGCGCCGGCGACGAAGGTCAGGCGCACTTTTCGCAACATTACCTGAACGCGCAATGCGGCTACATGCCCGACGAGAAGGCGCGCGAATTTTTCTCGGCGGAAGAGAACTCGGTGTTCATCACCCAGGGCTTCATCGCGCGCGACGACGTCGGCGATACCGTGTTGCTCGGGCGCGGCGGTTCGGACACCTCCGCCTCGTACCTGGCGGCGATTTTGAGCGCGGAGCGATGCGAAATCTGGACCGACGTGCCGGGCATCTACTCGGCGAATCCGCGGCTGATTCCCGAGGCGCGGCTGCTCAATTACGTGACCTACGAGGAGGCGCAGGAGATCACCTCGCTGGGCGCGGAGGTGCTGCATCCGCGCTGTTTGCATCCGGTGGCGGAAAACAAAATCCCGCTGCACATCCGTTGCACGTTTCGGCCGCGGCTGAAGGGCACGGTGATCGCCGAGAACATTCCGCACAGCGGCGATCAGGTCAAGGCAATCGTATCCAAGGACGACATCACGCTGATTTCGATCGAGTCGCCGGCGATGTGGCACAGCGTCGGTTTTCTGGCTGATATTTTTCAATGCTTCAAACACCACGGCATGTCGATCAATCTGGTGTCCACTTCCGAGACGAACGTGACGATCTCGCTGGACAAGATCGAGGGCGGTTTCCACAACGAGGCGATCAATGTGCTGATCGGCGACCTGAAGCGTTACGGGCAGGTGCGCAAGATCGACTCGTGCGCGTCGGTGAGCCTGGTCGGGCGGAACATCCGCAACATCCTGCACAAACTCGGCGACGTGTTCGAGGTCTTTGAAGACGCGCTGGTGTATCAGTTCACGCAGGCGGCGAACGACCTGAATCTTTCCTTCGTGGTCGACGAGGAGCAGGCGCCGCGACTGTTGGTGCAGTTGCACCGCTTGTTGTTCGAGCATCACCGCCACGACGCGCTGCTGGGCAAAACCTGGAGCGAGGTGTTCGAGGAGAACGGCAAACACGAACCGGCCAAGGGCGACGTCTGGTGGCGCGAGCGCCGCGACGACCTGTTGGCGCTGGCCGGCGCGCAGTCGACGCCGCTGTACGTGTACAACGAAGAGACGCTCAACGAGGCGGCCGACGAATTGTTGAAGCTCAAGTCGGTCGACCGGATTTACTACTCGATCAAGGCCAATCCGAATCCGCAAATCATCCGCCTGTTCGCGGCGAAGGGGCTGGGCTTCGAGTGCGTGTCGCCGGGCGAGGTCGAGCACATTCTGACCTTGTTGCCGGATCTGGACCGCAAGCGCATTTTGTTCACACCGAATTTCGCGGCGCGCGCGGAATACGAAAAGGCGTTCGCGCAGGGCGTGATCGTGACGCTCGACAACCTGTATCCGCTGGAGCGCTGGCCGGACGCGTTTCGCGAGCGCGAAATTTTCGTGCGCGTCGATCCGGGGCGCGGGCGCGGTCATCACGACTTCGTGCGCACGGCGGGCAACCATTCGAAGTTCGGCGTGTCGCCCGAGCAGATCGGCCGGCTCAAGAAGCTGGCGAAGGACTTGCGCGTGCGCATCGTCGGTCTGCACGCCCACACGGGCAGCGGCATTCTCACGCCGGGCAACTGGAAAACGGTGGCGTCGTTTCTGGCGACGTTGACCGCCGAACTGCCGACCGTGCGCGTGCTGGATCTGGGCGGCGGTCTGGGCGTGGTGGAAAAGCCCGGCCAGTTGGCGCTGGACCTGGCGCAGGTGGAAAAGAGTCTGCAGGAAGTGCGGCAGGCGTACCCGCACCTGGAGTTGTGGCTCGAGCCCGGCCGCTTCCTGGTGGCGCAGGCCGGCGTGTTGCTGGCCAAGGTGACCCAGCTCAAGCGCAAGAAGGATTACACGTTCGTCGGCGTCGACGCGGGAATGAATACGCTGTTGCGTCCGGCGCTATACGGCTCGTATCACGAGATCGTCAACCTTTCGGCGGTCAAGGGCGCGCGCAAAATCAAGGCGAACATCGTCGGGCCGATTTGCGAGACGGGCGACGTGCTCGGGCACGACCGGCTGATCGCCGAGCCGACGGACGGGCACGTGTTTCTGGTGGCGACGGTCGGCGCGTACGGGCGGGCGATGAGCTCGCAGTACAATTTGCGTCCGCCGGCGGCGGAGCATTTGCTGCCCAGGCGCGGGAACGGTTAGGACTCTTCCTTCATCCGCTTGTGCGCCTCTTCGAGGACCTTGTCCTGCAGGTTGGCCGGCAGGCAGTCGTAGCGGCGCAATTCCATCGAGTAGTTGGCGCGGCCCGACGACAGCGAGCGAATCGCCGAGGCGTAGCCGAACAATTCCATCAACGGCGTTTCGGCGGAGATCTTCTGCGAGCCTTTGCGGTAGCGGCGCATATTGAGCACCTTGCCGCGACGGCGGTTGAGGTCACCGACGATGTCGCCGATGAAGTCGTCCGGGGTGGCGATTTCCAGGGCCATGATCGGCTCGAGCAGAATCGGCGCGGCGCGCTTGAACGCCTCTTTGAAGTTGATGCTGGCGCAGGTGCGGAACGCCTGCTCGTTGCTGTCGACCACGTGGAAGCTGCCGTCGACGAGCACGACGCGCACGTCGACGACCAGGTAGTCGGCGAGGATGCCCTGCTGCAGCGTGTCTTCGATGCCGCGGCGCACGGCGGGGATGAACTCGGAGGGAATCACGCCGCCGGTGATGTGGTCGACGAACTCGAAGCCGCCGCCGGGGTTGGGCTCGACGCGCATCACGGTGTGCGCGAACTGCCCGCGGCCGCCGGACTGCTTGGCGAATTTGTAGCCGTATTGCGTTTCGGCGGTGATCGTCTCGCGGTATTCGACCGACGGTTGGCCGATGGTGGCGACGACGCCGAATTCGGTCTTGAGGCGATCGACGATGATCTCCAGGTGCAGCTCGCCCATACCGGCGATGATCGTTTCGCTGGTGCGGTCGTTGCGGCGCACGAGAAAGGACGGATCCTCCAGCGCCAGCTTGCGCAGCGACTGGTTGAGCTTTTCCTCTTCCTTGCGCGACTCGGTGTTCACCTTGACGCTGATGACCGGCTCGGGCACGCGCATGGTTTCCAGCAGCAGCGGATCGTCGAGGGAGCACAGCGTGTGGCCGGTGTGCGTGTTTTTCAGACCGATCAGCGCGACGATGTCGCCCGGGCCGACTTCTTCGACCTCGAGGCGGTCCTTGGCGTGGATGCGCAGAATGCGGCTGATGCGCACCTTGCGGCCGGTGGTCGCGTTGAGCACGGTGTCGCCGGCCTTCAGCTTGCCCGAGTAGGTGCGCACGAAGGTCTGCTGGCCGACGTAGGGATCGTGGATGATCTTGAAGGCCAGCCCGGCGAAGGGCTCCTCGGTCGCCGGATGACGCGCGTGGATTTTCTGCGGATCGTCCAGATCCACGCCGGTGGTTACGCCGCGATTGAGCGGACTGGGCAGGTAAGCGGCCACCGCGTCAAGCAGCAGCTGAATGCCTTTGTTCTGATAAGCCGAACCGCAATAGACCGGCGTGAAGACCGAACGCACCACGCAATGACGGGTGACTTTGAGAAGCAACTCGTAGGGAATTTCTTTTTCTTCGAGGTACAGCTCGGCCAGCGTGTCGTCGGCCTCGGCCAACGTTTCCAGCAGCTTGTCGCGCAACTGGTTCGCCCGTTCGCGCAGTTGCTCGGGAAAGGTCATCTCGGTCGGATCGCCCTTTTCGAATTCGTAGGCCTTCATCGACAGCAGGTCGATCACGCCGGTGAAATTATCCTCGGCGCCGATGGGCATTTGATAGGCGACCGCGCGGGCGTCGAGGCGATCGTTCATCTGCTCGATGACGTCGAAGAAATCGGCGCCGGGGCGGTCCATCTTATTAATGAAGGCGATGCGCGGTACGCGGTAGCGGTCGGCCTGGTTCCAGACCGTTTCGCTTTGCGCCTCGACGCCGCCGACGGCGCAGAAGACGGCGACGATGCCGTCGAGCACGCGCAGCGAGCGTTCGACTTCCATGGTGAAATCGACGTGCCCGGGGGTGTCGATGATGTTGATCGTGTGGTCCTTCCACCGGCAGGAGATGGCGGCCGAGGCGATGGTGATGCCCCGTTCCTGTTCCTGCTTCATGAAGTCCATGGTGGCCTGGCCGTTGTGCACTTCGCCGATTTTGCGCGTGGTGCCGGTGTAGAACAAAATCCGCTCGGTCACGGTGGTTTTGCCCGCGTCGATGTGCGCGACGATGCCGATGTTGCGCGCTTTGCTGATGCCCATGTTCGGTTCCTTTTTTTCCGTTGACGCGCATGCGCCGTTAAAAAGGCGCTTATCTAGCGCTTTCGCCGGGGGAAAGTCAAGCAAAAAGTAGGAAAATTGCGTCGCGGGCGGCTGGCCAAACATGGCGAAATATGCCAGACTCGGGCGGCGTTTGGGGATTATTATCCGTCCCGTCGGGACGAAACGAGGGGTAACGACATGTCTTGGCAAAGATTGTGGATGATTTTAGTTATCATAACCCTGATGGTCGGAACGGCGCAGGCCGTCGACCTGTCGTCGAGTCAGCGGATCGCGCAGACGAAGCAGGCGATCGCCGCGGCGAACGCGAACTGGCGGGCGGGCGATTCGTTCATCGCCCAGATGCCGATGGACGATTTCGTGACGATGCTGGGCGTCGATTTGAGTCTGCCCCAGCGGCAGGCGGCGCCGTGGATCCCCGACAAGTTCGTCAAGGACGTGCCGGCTTCCTTCGACTGGCGCAACTCCGACGGCAAGAATTTCGTCACGCCGGTCAAATACCAGGGCCGCTGCGGTTCGTGCGTGGCCTTCGGCTGCGTGGGCGCGATCGAATCGGGGATCATGATCCGCGAAGACAACCCCGCGCTGGAAGTCGACCTGAGCGAGCAGCATGCGTTCAACTGCTGCTATTTCTCGGGCTGCGATTACGGCTCGAACGCGTCGACGCTGCTGAGCTCGGTGATGTACACCGGCGTGGTCGACGAGGAATGCTTCCCCTACATGAGCGGCGGCACCGGCTTTGACTACGAATGCGGCGACGCCTGCGCGGACTGGAACTCGCGCGCGTACAAAATCGCCGATTACAATTCGATCTGGGGCGGCGTGGACGCAATCAAACAGGCGATGCTGCAGTACGGTCCCATCCCCGCGGCGTTCTACGTTTATGAAGATTTCAAGTACTACATCGACGGCGTGTACGAGCACGTTTTCGGTACGCTGCTCGGCGGGCACCAGGTGCTGTTGGTCGGGTGGGAGGACGAAAACCAGTGCTGGATCGTCAAGAACTCGTGGTCGGAGAGCTTCGGCGAAGACGGCTACTTCCGCATCAAGTGGACGGCGGCGGGCATCAGCTCGGATTGCACCGTGGTGGATGTCGGCAGCGCTCCCTTCCAGCCCGGCGAACGCCCCGGCGGCAATTGCGTGGAGTTGGCCAATCATCTGTACGGCACCTGCGGCTACGGCTACGAAGTGGAAGACCAGTCGCTGAGCGCCGAGGAATTTCTCCTGCAGTGCAACCAGGGCAACGTGCCGCAGTGCGTATTTTCGTGTCATGACCAGCACGCCGCGTGCAATGAACTGGCCGGGTGCGTGGGCTTTTGCTCCGACCAGTGGTGCTCGATGGTATTCGATTATCTGTACGACACCTGCGATCTCGCGGTGGAGTTGGAACCGGGCAATCCGCTGCCCAAGGCCGAGGCCGTCGCGCTGTGCAACGACGTGGGCTACAACTCGAACGCGATGAAGTGCATCCTCGAGTGCGTGCCGCAAACCGGCACCTGCGGCCAATTGGATACGTGCATGGACGATTGTCCGCTGTGCGCGTTCCCGAGCGTCGATTTCTCGGCCGATGTGGTTACCGCCGAAGAAGGGCCGCTGACGGTGACGTTCACGACGACGGTGACGATTCCCGACGATTGCGGGCCCAACGTCTGGCACTGGGATTTCGGCGACGGTTCTTCGACCTACGACAACTCGGAATCCGTGCAGCACACGTATAACGCGGAAGGCTCCTTCTCGGTCGAACTGCGCGTGAGCAACGCGGCCGGACCGGGCATCATGTTCAAGCAGGATTACATTACCGTCGGTCCGGCGGCGGACGACGACACCGCCGACGACGATATCGCCGATGATGACGCGGCGGACGATGACGCGATCGACGACGATATCGCCGACGACGATATCGCCGACGACGATGCGGCCGACGACGACGCGACCGACGACGACGTCACCGATGACGATGACGACGACAACGACACCGGCGACGACGATGACGACGATGACGACGATGACGACGACGATGACGACGACGACGATGACGATGACGACGGTTGCGGCAAGTAGAACAAGGTAAATATCAACGAAGAAGGGCGGCCGAGCGGTCGCCCTTTTTTTTGCCTCGACGTTCTCCGCTCCGCATGGCGGGGGGACGATGAAAAGCATCCAATGCTTTTCGCGACACTGTATTCAGCAACGGAGGGATCGGGAAAAAATCGCTCTTTGAGCGATCAGGTCGCCGCTTGTTTCTTCTGCATTTTGTGCTCGCGCCAGCCGCGCAAGGTGAGGCGGTCGAGATAGGTGTAGAGCACCGGCAGCAAAAAGAGAGTGAAGACCATCGAGACGATGACGCCGCCGATGGTGACCACGGCCATGCTCTGGCGGAATTCGGAACCGGCGCTGCCGACGGTCTGCGGCAGCATCGAGGTGACGATGGCCAGGTTCATCATCAGGATCGGCCGCAGGCGCGTTTTGGCCGATTCGATCAACGCCGGAACGATCGGCGTGCCCTGTTTACGCAACTGGTCGGTGTAATCGAAGATCAGAATCGCGTTGTTCACTACGATACCCACCAGCATGACGATAGCCATCAGGCTCATCATGTTGAGTGAAACGCCGGACAAAAACAGCGCCAGCGCCGCGCCGACCGCGCCCAGGGGCAGGGTGATCATGATGGTGATCGGGTGGACGATCGATTCCTGAATGCCGGCCAGCACGAAGAAGGTCAGCAGAATCGCCAGGAACAGCGCGTTGAAAATCGACTCGAAGGTTTCGGCCATCATCTCGCCGTAACCGCCGAAGACCACCTTGGTCGAACCGAGATTCATCTTGTCGATCTCGGCCTGAATCAACTTTTGTTTGTCGCCCAACACACCCTGCGTGATGTTGGCCAGCACTTTGACGATGCGCATTTTGTCTTTGCGGTTGATTTCGGATTCGGCGGAGGACAGTTTCGTCTTGCCCAACTGACTGATGGGAATCGAACCGGCCGGCGAAGCGATGTACAACGAATCGAGCGATTGCGGATCGTGGCGCTCGTCGGCGGTGAGCATGACGCGAATGTCGAATTCCTCGCCCTGCTCGCGGTAGCGGCTGGCCTTCTCGCCTTCGTACGAGTTGCGGATTTCCATGGCCACGTTGTAACTGGTCAGGCCGTAGCGCGAGATCTGATCGCGCTCGGGTTCGAAGGCGAACTCCGGCTTGGGTTCCTTGTAGTCGGTGTGCACATCGGACAGGCCCTCGATGGCGATCATCTTGGTTTTGAGTTCCTCGGCGATGCGCAGGATTTCGGCCATGTCGGTGCCGCGTATGTCGACTTCCAGATCGGCGGTCGTGCCGCCGCGCTCCTCGCCGATGGTGAAGGTGAATTCGGCGGAGGGAATCTGCGCGAACTCGGGCCGGATCGCGTTGACGATTTCGGTGATCGACCGCGCGCGATTTTCGGCGTCGCCCACGTCGATCACGGCTGTGCCTTCCTCGACGCCCTTGCTCTGGCCGCCGACGGTCAGGGAGATCGTTTCGATTTCGGGAACGACCTTGCGCAGGCGACGATCCATCTCCTCTAAAACGCTTTGGGTTTCGGTGAGGCTCGAGCCGACCGGCAACTCGACGCCGATCGTGACGATGCCCTGGTCGCCCTTGGGCATCAGCTCGGAGCCGAGCAGGCCGAACAACGACAGACCGCCGACGAAGATGACCAACGAGGCGACGACGAACACCCAACGATGACGCATGCCCCAGGCGAGCATGCGGCCGTAATCGTCGCGCAATGTGTTGAGCAGCACGTCGAAGGCTTTGCCGAACCAATGAAATTGCGGGCCGTGGCTCGCGTCGCGTTTGCGCATGATGACCGCGGCCATCATCGGGATCAAGGTGAAGCTCATCACCAGCGAGAAAAGCGTGGCGAAGACGATCGTCAGACCGAACTGCTTGAAGAAGATGCCGACGATGCCTTCCATGAAGGCGATCGGGGTGAAGACGACCACGTTGGTCAGCGTCGAGGCGATGACGGCGATGGTGACTTCCGAGGTGCCTTTGATCGCGGCTTCGGGCGGATCTTCACCCAGTTCCAGGTGGCGGGTGATGCTTTCGAGCACGACGATCGCGTTGGTGACCAGCGTGCCGATGGCGATGCCCAAAGCGGTCAACGAAATGACGTTCAGGGTGAAGCCGGCGTAGTCGAGCAAGAGGAAGGTGGCGACCAGCGAGGCCGGCATAGTCACCGCGACGATCAACGTCGAGCGTGAGTTGTGCAGGAAGATGAACAACAGCAGCGAGGTGAGGATGATGCCGATGATGATGTTGTTGACCGTGCTCGAAGAGGCGTTGCGGATGTACTTGCCGCGGTCGTTGGCCACGTTGATGGTGAATCCGGAGGGCAGTTCCTTGGTCAGCGTGGCGGCCAGTTTGTGCACACCGTCGACGGTGTCAACCGTGTTGGCGCCGGTTTTCTTGATTACGCCCATGGTGACGGCCGAGCGAATGGGCGCCAGTTCCTTGCCGTCGCGCGCAGCGTAAAAGGCGTCGGTGCGCGGTTCGGCGAAGGCGTCCTTGACGTCGGCGATGTCGCCCAATTCGATGACCTGGCCGGAGGAAAGCGGCAGCTTGATCTTCGCGATGTCGCGATAGTCCTTGAGTTCGCCGAGCAGACGAATCGAATATTCGCTGCTGTCTTTGATGATGCGTCCGCCGGGAATGTTCAGGTTCTCGGCGGCGATCAACGCGGAGATCGTCTGCAGCGACAGTCCGTAGGCCTGCGCCAGATCGCGATGGACGAGCACGTGAATTTCGCGTTCGCGGCCGCCGGTCACGTCGATGTTGCCGACGCCGGGCACCTGGGCCAGACGGTCGCGGATGATGGTGTCGGCGACGAAGTAGGTTTCGGTGAGCGAACGATCGCTGGTCACCGAGAACTGAATGATCGGCATCGAGTTGATGTTGAACTTTTCGATGCTGGGTTTTTCCACATCGTCGGGCAGGTCGTAGAGGATGGAGTCGACCTTGTCCTTGACCTCGATGGCTTTGAGGTCGACATCGACGCCCAATTCGAATTGCACGACGATGATCGAGGCGCTCTCCATGGTAATCGATTGGACGGTGTCCAGATCGGCCAGGGTGCTGATTTCATCTTCGATGCGCTTGGTGACCTGCGTTTCCACTTCCTCCGGACCGGCGCCGGGGTAGATGGTCTGCACCAGCACGATCGGGAAGTCGATGTCGGGGATCAATTCCAGCGACAAGCGTTGATAAGACTGCCAGCCCAGCACGATGAAAATCAAAATGAACACAGCGGTCAAAACGGGACGTTTGACGGCCAGTCGCGCGAGTATCATCGATCGTTCTCCCTTTTATTCCGTGCCGGCGGCCGGTTCTTGGTGAAGGCGGATTTTGGTGGGCTTGGTGCGGTCGAGCGCGACAACGCCGTTGACCACGATGCTGTCGTCGGCCTGCAATCCTTCGCTCACCTGGGCATAGTCGGCATTGCTGATGCCGACGGTGACGGGCACGAAATTCGCCTGATCGTCCGTGACGCGAAACACGTAGGTCCGGTTGTTGGAAGTGACGATCGCCTTGGCGGGAACGGCCAACGCCTGCGCGGCCGTGGCCACGGCGACTTCCGCCTTTTGCAGCGTGCCGCTCAGCAATAGACCGTCCTGGTTGTCGAAGGCGATTTCCACCTGGAACAAGCGCGAACCGGGATCGGCCGACAAGCCGATTTTGCCGACCTTGCCGACGACCGTTTGCGCTTCGCCGGCGGGAGTGGTCACCGCGATGGTCGCCTGGTCGCCGAGGGACACGGCGGTCGCCTGTTTCTGGCTGACCTGCGCGACGAGTTTGAGCTGGTTGGTCGTCGCCACGGTGACGATCGCCTTGCCGGGATCGGCCATGTCGCCGCGCTTCATGACGATGCGCGTGACCGTGCCGGCGATGGGGCTGCGCAACTGCACCGAGGCCCGCAGGTTGGTCAGGCCGGCCTGTGCGCGGGCGAGGCCGGACTTGGCCATATCCCAATCGGCATCGCTGATCGCGCCGGCCTGGTGCAACGGCTCGAGCCGCTTGACGTTGCGCTGCGCGTCTTCATAGGCGATGCGCGCCGCTTCGTAGCTGGCGTAGGTCGAAGCGGAGGAAAGCGGATCGAGCGTGACCAACAACTGGTTCTTGTACACGCGCGCGCCCTGCTGTACGTGCAGGTTCTGTACGCGCATGGGTATGTTCGAACTGACGTTGACTTCGCCGACGCCTTCGAGCACGCCGCTGAGCGAAATGGTCCGCGTTACGTCGCGCAATTCAACCGCGGCCACGTCGACCGGAATGCCGTATTCCTCGTGCAACTGTTTGATCGAGGGCGGTGCGGCTTCGCTGTCGCCGGTAATGACGCGATAGACGAAGACGGCGACGGCGATCACGGCGATCATCAGGCCGACGAGAATTTTCGTTTTACGAGTAACTTCCTTCATCCTGTTCCCCACTGGTTGAATGTCGAGGTTATCTGCCTAACGCCCGCAGCAATTGCGCGCGGGCCAATGCGTATCCGTACACGGAAGCGGCCAATTCGGTTTTGGTCGAGGTGACGTTCAACTGGGCGTCGTTGAGCTCCAGTTGCGTAGCCAGGCCCGACTGATAGCGAATTTCCGCCAACTGGTAAGTGCGTTCGGCCAACTGCACCGTCTGACGATGGGCGGCCACTTCCTCCCGTTTGGTGGTCAGATTGTTGAAGCAGGTGTTCACTTCCAGCTCGATGCCGCGTCGCGCCTGCTGCCGCGTCAGTTCGTCGGCGCGTTGTTTGGCGCGCGATTGCCGACGTTTTTGGTAATTCTGCAGGCCATCGAACAGCGGCCAGTTCACGCCGATGCCGATGGTGGTGAACTGTTTGAATTCGTCGTCTTCCTCCTGCGGCCAAAAATCGTCGTTGAGCTGCGTGGTCAGATCCACTTCGCCGAACGCGCCGACGGTCGGCAGCATGTTGGACAAATACAGGTTCGCTTCGGACTTGCGGGCGTCGATCTGCGCTGAGAGAAGATTCAACTCGTCGCGGTTGCCCAGCGCCTCGTCGATTGCCTGTTGTCGCTCGAGGACGAGCGGCTCGAGGTGCAGCGCGTCGGTCAATTCGACGGTCGCCTCCTGCGGCAGGCCGATTTGCATTTTCAGCGCGCGCAGGGCGTTTTCGTAATTGTTTTCGGCCGAGATCAGCGGCGACTGGCGCTTGGCCACTTCGGTTTCGGCGAACATCAGCTCGTAATCGCTGGCCAGACCGCGATCGCGTTTGGACTTGATGTCGTCGCGCCGTTTGATCGTCTGGTCGAGCGCTTGTCGATAGATCGTCAGCGTTTCCCTGGTCAGCAGGGCGGCGAGGTACGCTTCTTCCGTTTTTTCCCGGACGTCTTTTTCCTGTTTGCCGCGGTCGATGTCGGCCATCTGCCGATAGGCCTTGGCCAGGCACAGCGCGTTGTAAATGCGTCCGGAAGTGAACAACGGCTGCTCGAGACGCGCGCCGAACACCCACTCGTTGTCGTAGACCAGATCCTGCTCGATCGTGCCGATCGGCGGGTATTCGTGCGCCATGAACAACGGCGTGAGCGGCAGGTACATTTCGTTGTCCATGGTGGGTTTGGTCAGGTTGCGCGTGAACTGGCCGTAGGCGTTGAGCGAGGGCATCATTGCGCCGTAGGCCTGCCAGACGCCGGCGTCGGCCGCCTCGTAACCCGCATCGGCAATGCCGATGGTTTCGTTGTTGTGCACGGCCAGGGCGATCGCTTCGGTCAGACTCAACGAGCGGAGGTCGTCCTGGGCCAGGGCGTCGGCGGCCACGGCCACGAGCAGGAGAAGCGAAAACAGAAAGCAGCGAACCTGCATCATGCATGAGCTCCTTTGGCTGATTTTTCCTTTTTCAACATTCGCTGGATGCGCATTTTGACGGCATCGGCGGTCAGCGATTTTTCCCTGCCGCGGTAATGCCAGCGGAAGGTTTCCTCGCCGGTGGGATGCCGCGAAACGATCAACACCGGTAAGTTATATATAAGATAACCAAGTTGAATCAATTCGTTGCTGTCGGTCGGCGCCGTGATGGAATCGTCGACGATCAACAGATCGATTTTGTCTCTGAGCTGGCGAATTTTGGCGAACGTCTGCGTGCCGTCGCCGGCCAGGGCGACGACCTGCATGCCCTTGTCGTGCAACAACAGCATGGTTTTGCATCGTTCGTAAAATTGTCCCATGGCCAACAAAATCTTCAACGCGTCTCCCGGTAATCGGTTGTCAATGTCCGAACGTCGATTGCGTGCGGTCGGCGGGCAGAGCCGGCGCCGGCACGGTCAGTTCGCGCAACGATTCGTAAAAGGCGGTTAAGAAAAAGAGGAAAAATAAATTGACGGAGACCAACTTAAGACTTTCTTCGACAATCATGTGTACCGCGCCGCCGCCCAGGGCGTCGACGAAGGTGGTGCCGACGTAGAAGACCGCGGCCGAGCAAATCAGCGCCAAACGACGAGAGGTGCGGCGGATCTCGCGATGGAAACGAAGGCAGAGATACAACGCGCCGACGCCGTAGGCGGCGATGACCAGCCAGTCCCACAGGAAGTGTTTGCCCGTCGGATGCAGGCCGAAGGCGGCGAGCAGGCCGTCGTCGATGCCCTCGTGAATCATGAACCATTCGTCGGCCATCAACCAGAGAAAGCCGAAGCTGCACAGCAACCAAAACCACTTACTTTTCTCGTTGCCGCGCCGGTAATGTAAGTTGAAGATCAGGAACGAGACAAGGGAGGCCATTCCCATTTGGAGGGCGGAAAGGAAAGTTATGATTTCTCTTTCCCGGAAATAGTAGGATACAGGATCTTTGTGCAGGCCCGCGATTATCGCTCCGAGAATGGCCAGGCAGTTGAGAGCAATCGTAACGGCCAGGAAGCGATTGTATTCTCTGGGCAGCGTCGTTTCAGCCATGGGTCCGCACCTCCCTCGTCTCGTGTGGGGACCGTTTAGAAGATGCCGGTCAGACCGATCTGGAAGCCGAAGCGGCTCGAGGTCAGATCGTAATCCAACTCGTCGCCCGAGGTGTCGTCGGTGCCGCTGTAACCGGTGTACTGATAGAACAGGCTGGGCGTCAGCGCGAACTTGTTGCTGAAGAAGAACACCGCGCCCAGGGACGGCCGAACCGCGAAGCCGCCGGCGGAATCGGAGGTCTCGTCGCCTTTGTCCGGCGAGTAGTTGACGGACCGGCCGGCGTAACCGACTTCCACGTTGATGAACGGATGAACCGGCACCGGCGTCGCGTAGTAATAGCCGGTCTGGATGCCGAACATGTAATCGCTGGCGGACGTCGCGTTGTCGTCCTCGTCGGTGGATTTTTCATAGGCATAACGGAAGGCCGGACCGATTTCCCATCCCTTGAGAATGTAGTAGCCGCCGTTGAGGCCGAAGCCCATTTCGACCATGTCGGTGTCCACGGCGTCTTCATCTTCCAGTTCGTAGGAATCGGTGCCCATGCCGATGTCGAAGCCGGTGTTGAAATTGATCATCCATTTGCCGGCCGCGAAGGGATCATCCTTGGCGGTGACGCCCCAGGCAAACGCCGAACTACTGAAAACCAGGGTGAGCATCAAAGCGAAGGTCAGCAAGGTTACCTTTTTCATGGGATCCTCCTGTAAATTACGCCGCGTGGTTCCATTCCCGTCAGGTGGTCAAAATACCGATCAACATCAGGGTGGAACCGACCAGAAACACGGCGACACTAAATTCGTCACGTTTTTCGCGACGAACACGGTCAAGCAGTTTTTGGGGAAGCGGAAAACCGCCGGTGAACATGGCGATGGCGCCCAGACTGAAAACGACAAGTCCGACGATCACCAGGCACCAGGACATTATTTCAACTCCTCCCAAATGGAGCGGTGGATGATGCCGTAGCTGGCCAGAATCTGGGTTAGTTGGCGGCTGATTGTGCTGCCTTCAGCGGGACATTCATCGGAACTCCACTCCAGGAAGATGGCGAAATCCGTTTCCACGGTATGATGTTTCATGATGCGGATCGCCTGGAGAAACCGTTCCTGGAACTTGGTTTTTACCAGTTCGGTCAACAATGCTTTTTGCAGGAAGGTGATGTTCATATCCATGACGCGTACTCGGATTTCTTCTACCCAGGGCATTGTTGTTTCCCTTCCATAATTAGCATGCGGCTATTCTGCGACAACCATGCCAAATATAAATATGTAAAATAAACAATTAGTTATATTATAACGGTACGCGACGGTATGTGAAATATCGCAAAAAGTGGTTGCGAAATAAAACAATATGGTATAATAGTGCGAAATATCGCACTAGTATTGGGAGGATGCCATGACGGTTGATGAAAAAATTTTTTACCGGGAAGCGACGCGCCAGATTCTGAGTACATTGGACATTGAAAAGGCGATGCAGCGCTGTCTGATTTTTCTGCGCAACTATATGCCCGCCGATCAGTTGCTGCTGTTTTTGTACGATCCGGCATTGAACATCGTGCGCAAGCTGGCCGTGGGCGATCCCAGTTATCAAAAACCGTTTTTCGACGTGCTGCCGCTGCCGGACGTCCTGCGCGAGGAACTGCAGGAAACGCTGATTCGCGGCGAACCGGTGCTGTATATCGCCAACAACGAGGAAGGGGAGCTGAAGCGCTGGGGCGAGGAGATTTTCAACGAGATGAAAAAGCTCGTCGAAAGGCATGTGCACCAAAGAGACATGATGAGCAACATGACCCTCTCGTTGGCGGTGGAAGGCAAGACGGTCGCCCACCTGGTGCTGGCGGCCGAGGGGCTCAATCGCTATACCGAGGAGCACGGCCAACTGTTCTTTTTGCTTAATGATCCGTTCGCGATTGCCGTTTCCAACAGCCTGGCGCACCAGGAGGTGCTCAAGCTGCAGTCGATGCTCGAGGACGACAAGCGGTTCCTGCAGGAGGAACTGCACTGCATCACCGGCGATCGGATCATCGGTGAGGAGTTCGGCCTCAACAACGTGATCGAGATGGCGCAACAGGTCGCCGGCAAAAACAGCCCGGTGCTTCTCTATGGCGAAACCGGTGTGGGCAAGGATATGATCGCCAACTTCATTCACTTTTCCTCGCCGCGTAAAGACAGGCCCTTCATCAAAGTGAATTGCGGCGCGATCCCCGACACGCTGATTGACAGCGAGCTATTCGGCCATGAAAAGGGCGCGTTCACCGGCGCGGTCAGCCGCAAGCGCGGGCGTTTCGACCGAGCGAACGGCGGCACGATTTTTCTCGATGAAATCGGCGAGCTGCCGTTGCCGGCGCAGGTGCGCCTGTTGCGCGTGCTGCAAAACAAGGAGTTCGAGCGGGTCGGCGGCAGCGAGATCATCCGCGCCGACGTGCGCATCATCGTGGCGACCAACCGCAATCTGGACGAGATGGTCGGCAAGGGCGAGTTCCGCGAGGACTTGTATTTCCGGCTCAATGTGTTCCCGATCCTCATTCCGCCGTTGCGACAACGCAAGATCGACATCCCGGCCTTGGTTCATCATTTCCTGGACAAGAAAACCGACGAGCTGAAAATTCCGATCCAGCCCACGCTGGCGCCCATGGCGATGCAGCGCCTGGTGGATCACGACTGGCCGGGCAACGTGCGCGAACTGGAAAACCTGATCGAACGCGAACTGATCCTTAACAAGGACGGCGTGCTGCGCTTCAACCAGTTGATCGTGCAATCGGCGCGCAAGCCGAAAGACAGCGAGGAATACCGCTATCGGCCGTTGCCGTTGGATGAAATGGTCGCCCAGCACATTCAATACGTGCTGAAAAAAACCGGCGGCCAGGTGCACGGCCCCAACGGTGCGGCGCGGCTGTTGGGAATCAATCCCAGCACGTTGCGCAGCAAGATGAAGAAGCTGGGCATTCCCTACGGGCGGGAATTTCAGGCCGGCAAGCGCGCATCGAAAGCGTAAAGCGCCGCGGGTGCGGGTTTTCGCTTGACGCTGTTCACCGCCCGCCGTTACCATCGCCGCGGAGATCAAGCGGCGGTGAGAAAATATTTTACCTATCTATGGCGTCCGTTGCGTGTCATCGCGGTGGTGCTTGCGCTGACGATCATCACCGATGTCGCGCTGGCGCGCTATTTTAATCGCGAAGGAATGTTCCGGCGCACGACGGGCCGTTCGCTGGCGGCGCTGCCGTATCTGCTGCAAGGCTACGAACGCCACGACGGCCGGTCGGTGGTGTTTCTGGGCAGCTCGGTGACCCACGGATCGTCGTACACGAAGCCGGAGCAGGCCGCGCCGCGGGTCGTCGAGCGTCTGTTGCGCGAGCGTCCGGAAACGGCCGACGTGCGTTGCTTCAACTTTGCCGTGCCGTCGGCCACGACGGGCGATCTGTACTGTCTTTTGTCGTATTTGAAAACGAACAAGCCCGATTTGGTCGTGCTGACGATCAACCCGAAGTTTTTCTGTCGCGAGGTGTTCGGCGACGCGGCGGTGCGTTATCCGCGCCTGTGGGGGATGGCCGCGCCGGCGGACCGCGCGCGCATCGCGTCGCACGACGGCCTGACCTTCATGCAAAAGCAGTCGGCGCTGGTCAACGAAACGATCCGCCGTCATTGGGCGCTGCCGCGGTGGCTGCCGCTGTGGGGCGAACGCGTGAGCGGCAACCGCAATCCGCTGGGCGAAGCGTTGATGAAAAATCTGGCCGAACCGTTGGGCGACGAGTTCGTCAATCCGAATCGTCCCAAGCCGTTTCTGCGTGAGCCTTACCGCTGGCGGAAACTGAGCGAAGTGAAGGTCGGCTATTTGCACAAGGCCTACGCCGAGCTGCCGCCGCGCGCGGAGAACACGAATTTCTTTTTCCTCGAACAGTTCCTCGCCCTGGCGCGCGAAAACAATTTCACTGTGCTGCCATACATCACGCCGTTCAACCGGACGATGAACGACGAACGCAAGATTCTGTCGACGCGTGAATACGCGCGCTTCCTGCATGAAACGCTGACGGTCGTGCGGCACAACCGTTACCGGCTGCTGAACCTGACCGATGCGGTCGAGTCGCGCTGGTTCGGCGACCTGGATCACCTGTTGGTCGAGGGGCACGAGCAACTGGCGCGCGCGCTGCTCGAGCCGATCGCCGTCGAGGTGACGCGATGAACTGGACGGACGTCACCTTCGCTTTGCTCGTCGGCGCGGCGTGGCTGGTGTATCGCCTGCTGCCGGCGCGGTGGCGCGGGCATTGGCTGACGCTCGTGTCGGTCGCGGTCTTTGCGCTGGAGGGCGCGGCCGCGTTGGGCGTCGTCGCCGCGATGGTCGTCTGGACGAGCCGGTGGGGCGCGCGCATCCATCGAGCGTCGGCAAAGCGTTGGCGCGTGGGCGCGGGCGTCGCCGGTTTGCTGGTCATGCTCGCGGCGGGCAAATACGGCGACTGGCTGCTGGGTCTGGCCGGTCTGCCCGCGTTGGCCGACGTGCACGCACCGAGCTGGCTGGGCCCGCTGGGCATGAGCTATTTCGTCTTCCGGATGATCAGCTATCTGGTCGACGTCGCGCAGGGCAAGCACGAGCCGGGCGGCGCCTGGGCGATCGCCGGGTACGCGCTGTTTTTCCCGACGCTGCCCGCCGGGCCGATCGAGCGCTATGAGGCCTTCGCGCCGCAAGTTGCGGCGGGCGCGGGGCCGACGCTGGAAGACATGCGCGCCGGCTCGTTGCGCATCGCGGCCGGTCTGTTCAAGAAGGTCGTGCTCACCGATTTTCTGCTGGAGTGGGCCAAGCTGATGCGCGAATCGCAAACGTACGGCGCCGGCTGGATGTGGGTGGCGCTGTACGCGTACACGCTGTACATCTACGTTGATTTTTCCGGTTACTCGGACATGGCCATCGGCGTGGCGCGGCTGTTCGGCATTCGCATCCGCGAGAATTTCAACTGGCCGTACCTGCGCACGAACATCGCCGAGTTCTGGCGGCATTGGCACATGAGCCTGACCGCGTTCATCACCGAGTACATTTATTTTCCGCTGGGCGGCAACCGCAAAGGGCTGACGCGCGCGGGCGTGAACACGCTGATCGCCATGGGGCTGTGCGGCATGTGGCACGGCGCGGGCTGGCACTTCATCGCCTGGGGGCTGTACCACGGCGCGGGCCTGACGGTTTACCGCGTCTGGCGCAAGCTACGCAAAAAATACGGCTGGCATCGGCCCGATTGCAAGGCGCGCAAGGTGCTGGCCTGGGCGGTGACGTTCCATTTTGTGGCGTTGGGGTGGGCGTTGTTTTACATGTCGCTGGGCGAAGCGTTGCGTTTGTACCTGGCGCTCTTGGGCTTGGGAGGATAAGCGATGCTCAAACGTTGGTTGATCGACATCGGCATCGGCCTGGCGCTCTACGGCGGCTTGATGCTGCTGATTCTGTTCAACGCCGAACGCAGCAACGGATTCCTCTACGCGTTGTTTTAGCCCGGCACGGCGATATACAAAAACGCCAACGTGAGAATGCCCACCGTTTCGGCGATGCCCATCGCGATGATCAGAAACGCGAAGCCCTGACCGCCCTCGGCCAGACAACGCACGGCCGCCGCGCCGATTTTCCCCTGCATCCAGGCGCTGAACATTTCGCCCAGGCCGCCGGCCAGTCCCAGCCCGAACAGCAAGCCGCCGGACGCGGCCACCACTTCGGGCGACAGCGCGACCATCTTGCGCATGAGGATCATCGCGTAGAGCGTCTGCGAAATCGGCATGCCCAGCAAAATGATGTAGGTGAAGCTCAGCCGCTGACCGGCTTTGGCTTCCTTCGCCCAGGCGCCGGCGGCGGATTGTCCGGCCGCGCCGATGCCCAGGGAACTGCCCAGGGCGCCCAGGCCCAACGCCAGCACCAAGCCCATTTGGCCGAAGAGTTCCATCGTCATCCTCCTTTTGCGCCGTCGAGCGAAAACGGTTCGTAGGGATAGCCGCTCCAGGACATCCCCAGGCATTTGGAAAATTCGAGCATGTTCAAGCGCACGCCGTGCGCGAAAATGGCGATCATCGCCAGCCCGATGTTCAAGCCGTGGCCGAACAACAGAACCGGCGCGCCGGCCAGCCAGGTGGCGCTGGCGGCCAGTTGCGCGGCCAGATCGTTGAAGGTCGTCGCGAGGATCGTCGAGGCCAGCCCCACGGCCATCAGGCGGATGTAGCTGATGGTGTCCGAGAGCGTGCCCATCGCTTCGAGCGGGAAATTGGCCAGCCCCAGCGCGATCGTCTTGAGCGGATTTTTGCTCGGGTACGTGAACAGGATCGTCAGCGCGCCGCCGCCGATCAGCAGGTAGGGCAGCGCCGCGGGCGGACGATCCTCGAGCACGAGGACGTTGACGATCAGCAGCATGCCCCAGAGGAAAATCGCCCAGCCCACGTGGGCCAGCGCGCGCAGGTGCGGCCACAGTTTCGCCGCGCGCCACAACTGCGCGATGGACATGTGAATCGCACCGAGCAGAAACGAAAGGCGCATGATGTCGCGCACGACGATCTCGTCGGCCGACGAACCTTTGATCAATTTCAGCTTCGCCAGCACCGCGCCGACTTGCGCCCAGACGCCGCCGGCGGCAATCAGATTCGTATCGCCCAGGCCGAAGAAGCTGGAGATGGCGATTCCCCACAGCAGCGCGCACGCGCCGATGATGATGACCAACTGCGCCAATTGCGGACCGGCGCGCGCGGCGAGCTTGCGGTAGAAGAGCAGCGCCGGCAGCAGCAACACCAGGCCGTAGCCGCCGTCGGCGATGAGCATCGCGGCGAACAGCGGCAGGGCGATGAGGAACGCGCCGCTGATGTCGAACTCGCGAAAGCCGGGCACGGTGCCCAAAATCCGAAACATGCCCTCGATCGGGCGCGCCCAACGCGGCGTACGCACAAGGGTCGGCGGCGATTCGTCGTCGGTCGGCGGGCGACGGCGCAATGCGGCGACGACGCCGCGGCGCGCGAGCGTTTCTTGCAGCGCTTCGATGCGGTCGGCGGGCAGCCAGCCTTCGATGGCGAACAGATCGTCGGTGGCCAAACCGCCGCGCTCGGCGATCGTCCATTGTTCGTGCGCGCGCAGTTCGTCTTCGGCGGCCCGCATCGCCGGCAGCAGGTGCGCCAATTGCGCCAGTTCATCGCGGTGGCGCTTGATTTGCTCGTCGATCCGCCGCGCCTCGGCGAGAATGGTCGGACGGTCGCGGGGCGGCGGCTCCAGCGCGACGGCCGTTGTCGGCAATTCTGGTGGTTGGTCGGGCAGCGAAACGATGCCGACCAGGTGTTCGTGGCGATCCAACGGACCGAGGTCGTACACGAAGACGGCGCGGATATTGTCGATTTCCGCCGGCGGCAGGCGCAGGAAGTCGAGACGATACCCGGCGGCGTGCAGATCCTCGTGACGCAGTTCGCCCCAGAGGACCAGTTGGTCGGCCTGACGCATCAACAGGTTCAGACGGTTTTGCAGTTCCGGCGCCTGGAAAGCGATCTCCAATACCCGGTCGGCGGCGTCCAGCGCGGAACGTTCCGGCGCTTCGCCGGCGGCCGCCACGCCCGTCAGTATTTGCCGCGCGCGCGCCAGTCGTTGCCGCGCGGAGAGCGTCGCCTCGTCGGCGTGCGCCTGGGCGGGCCGTACCGCGCTCAGGTGCATGACGCCCGCGTCGCGCAGCACGCGCAGGAGATCGTGCTTGCCCGCCGCGTCGACGACCAGGGTCACTTTTTCCATCGCGGCGATCATGGCGCTTGCTCCCGCGCCAGTGGAATGCGCTCGACGGTACGCTTGCTCGCCTGCTTGGCCTTGGCGATTTTGGCGCGGCCGACGGCGGCGGTTTGTTCGTCGCCCAGGTAAATGCGGATGCGGCGGATGGCCTCCTTCGTGCGGGGGATCATCACCTTTTCGAACAGGTTGAGGCGCTGATTCACCCGGCGCAGTTCGCGATGCAGTATTTGCACTTCCTCGCGCAGCACGATGGCCTCGGCCCGCAACGTTTCGAGCCGCCGCAGGTCGAGCACGGCGCGGTCCACCCACGGCGGGGTGGCGAACAGGCTGTAGCGCGGTTCGGCGAACGCGGCCTCGATGAACAGCGGCACGCCGACGCCGGCGACGTTGGTCGTTTCGGTGACGACCTTGGCGGGCGTGGTCAGTTCGTCGAGGTTGACGCCGGCCGGGGCGCGCAACAAGGCGCGATAGGGTGCGATCTCGTTTTCGCATTCGCGCACCGCCGTCTGGGCGCGCCGCTGTTTGGCGGCCGCTTCGAGCACGCTGATCTGCAATTGCTGCTGCTTGAGTTTGAGGGTCGGCAGGTAGCGCTCGTAACGCGCGAGCACCTCGCGTTGCGCTTTGAGTTCCGGCCGCGTGAGTTTGATTTTCCTACGCGCCATCGCCCGCCTCCCGCGCGACGGAGCGCGCCGCCGATTGCGGCCAATGCTTGTCGATGATCGAGCGGCGAATGCCGATTTCCGCCGGCTCGAAACACGCGGCGAGAATTTCCCAGCAGGTGTCCAGCGCTTTTTCCAGCGGAATGTCGACCGAGAGATCCATGATGCGGCGCTCGAACAGCTCGCCGTACTTGAGCAGTTGGCGGTCCCAGTTGGACATCTCGAAGCCCATGCTGCGCTTCTCGCGGCTTTCCAGCGTGCCCGCGTAAAGCTGGATGCAACTGTCCATGATCGCGCGGTGGTCGTCGCGGGTGTTCGCGTTGACCCGCTGCTTGAGGCGGCTGAGGCTGCCGAAGGGTTCGATGCGCCCGTTGCGCAGGTAGAACTGGCCTTCGGTGATGTAGCCGGTGTTGTCGGGCACCGGGTGCGTGACGTCGTCGCCGGGCATGGTGGTCACCGCGAGTACGGTCACCGAGCCGCCCTGCTCGAAGTACACGGCCTTCTCGTAGCGCTTGGCCAACTGCGAATACAGGTCGCCGGGATAGCCGCGGTTGGACGGGATCTGCTCCATGATGATCGCCACTTCCTTGAGCGCGTCGGAAAAGGCGGTCATGTCGGTGAGCAGCACCAGCACGCGCTTGCCCTCCAGGGCGAATTCCTCGCCGACGGCCAGCGCGATGTCGGGCACGCACAGGGCTTCGACGGTCGGTTCGGCGGCGGTGTGAATGAACATGATCGTCCGATGCAGCACGCCGTGTTCCTTGAAGGTGTTGCGGAACATCAGGTAGTCGTCGTGGCGCAGGCCGATGCCGCCGAGGATGATTACATCGGCCTCGGCCTGCAGGCCGATACGCGCGAGCAGCTTGTTGTAGGGCTCGCCGGCGGGGGCGAAGATCGGCAACTTCTGCGAGACGACCAGCGTGTTGAACACGTCGATCATCGGGATGCCGGTGCGGACCATTTCGTCGGGCATGGCGCGCACGGTCGGATTGACCGAGGGGCCGCCGATTTCGATCGTCGCGTCGAACAGGTTGGCGCGGCCGTCGCGCGGTTTGCCCGATCCGTCGAAGATGCGCCCGTAAAGGTTTTTGCTGAACGGGATGCGCATCGGATGGCCGAAGAAGCGGATTTTGTCGACCGTCGAAACGCCCTGCGTGCCGGCGAACACCTGCAGCGAAACCTGATCGCCTTCGAGGCGGATGATCTGCGCGAGCGACACGCCCAGCTTGGTGTGCAGCACGGCGAGATCGTCGTAGGCCACGCCGGTGGCGGTGACGTTGACGACGCTGCCGGCGATACGGGTGATGTGATCGTAGTAGCGTCTCATAGCGCATGCCCCTTATGCGCGATGAACGCGTCGATGTCGGCGAGCATGGCGTTGAAGCGCTCCGAGCCGGTCGCCTGGTAGTTGAGGTTGCGGAACAGATCGGTGGCCCTGACCATGGTCCGCCGCGCCTGATCCTTGTCGGCGAAGGCGAACTCGGTGGCGATCAGTTCGAGGATCTTGCCGAACACCAGCCGCTGACGGTCGGCGGTGGTGGCCGCATCGACTTCGTCGAAGGCGTTTTGCTGCAGGTAGACCGCGTCGAAAAATTCGGCCTTGAGCATGGCGGTGAAGTCTTCGACGCTGGTGCCTTCCTCGCCGACAACCGCCATCATCTGCTTGATCTCGTTGCCCTCGCGCAGCAGGCGGCGGGCGATGTCGACGTCGGCGGCGGCGATGATGCCGGGGTAGGTCGACCAACTGTCGAGCGGATCGATCGCGGGGAAGCGGCGGGCGTCGCTGCGGGTGCGCGACAGACCGTGGAACGCGCCGACGACCTTGAGCGTGCCCTGGGTGACCGGTTCCTCGAAGCTGCCGCCGGCGGGCGAGACGGTGCCGCCGATGGTCACCGAGCCGCTCGTGCCGTCCTTGAGGCGCAGGCAGGCGGCGCGCTCGTAGTAGTTGGCGATGCGGCTTTCCAGGTAGGCGGGAAAGGCTTCCTCGCCGGGGATTTCTTCGAGGCGGCCGGACAATTCGCGCAGCGCCTGCGCCCAGCGCGAGGTGCTGTCGGCGAGCAGCAGTACGTTCAGGCCCATCTGGCGGTAGTATTCGGCGAGCGTGACGCCGGTGTAGACGGAGGCTTCGCGCGCGGCGACGGGCATGGACGAGGTGTTGCAGATGATGATCGTGCGTTCCATCAGCGAACGGCCGGTGCGCGGGTCGGTCAGCTCGGGAAATTCGCGCAGCAGCTCGACGACCTCGCCGGCGCGTTCGCCGCAGGCGACGACCACGCAGATGTCGATTTCCGCGTGGCGCGAGGTGATGTGCTGCAACACGGTTTTGCCCGCGCCGAAGGGACCGGGGATGCAATAGGTGCCGCCGAGCACGATGGGGAACATCGTGTCGATGATGCGGATTTTGGTGACCAGCGGCTCGGTGGGCAGCATCCGTTCGCGCGAGACGTTCAGCGGCACTTTGACCGGCCAGGTCTGCGTCATGGTGACCGGCTGCCGTTTGCCTTCCGAATCGACGAGCACGGCGATTTCATCGGCGATCGCGTAGTCGCCGGGCGCGGCGATCGAGGCGACGGTCCATTCGCCTTCCCACGAGAAGGGGACCATGATCGCGTGGGCGAACAACCCTTCGGGCACCGTGCCGAGCCGTTCGCCGGCGGTGAGCACCGCGCCGGTTTCGACCGCGGGGGTGAAGGTCCAGCGGCTCGTGTCGTCGAGCGCGGGCAGGTAGTTGCCCGACTTGAGATGCGCGCCGATGGCGGCGGCGAGCTTGGGCAGCGGATTTTGCAGACCGTCGTAGATTTGCCCAAGCAAACCGGGACCGAGCGTCACGCGGATCAATTCGCCGGTGAACTCGACCTTGGCGCCGACGCGCAACCCGCGCGTTTCCTCGAAGACCTGCAAGTCCACGTCGGTGCCGCGAATGCGGATCACCTCGCTGAGCAGCCGGGCGCCGTCGGCGCGCAGGCAGTAGGCGACGGTGTTGAGCACGGCATACCGCTCGACCTTGGCGGTGACCATGTTGCCGAAAACGGCGGTGATCGTGCCTTCGAACATGACGGCCTCTATCCGCCGCCGGGCGCGGATTGCAGTTCGTGCCAGCGCGCCAACAACAACAGCGCGCGGGCGTAGGCGGCCACTTCGTCGATGGAGAAGCTGAACCATCCGCCGTTGGCCTGTAGCCATTCCCACCGGCCCTGGTCGAGGGCGCGGGCGGCGGAAAGCGGGTTGTCGGCGGCCGTCCAGGAGGCGACGAGCCCGTCGATGAAGGCGGTGGATTCGGTAAGGTGTTCGGCGACGAAATATTCGTCGGGAGACAACGCCAGCTTGCGCGCGCGTTCGGCGGCGACGGCGTTGCGCAGCGAGACTTCGAAACAGGCCCAGCGTTGCAAAAATGGACAGGCGAGCATGCCGGCGAGCAGATCGGCGCGCTGGAAGTAGGTTGACCACAGCAGGTCGGCGGCGAAGACGCGGTGCTCGGTTTCGGCGGGCGTGAAGTCGACGGGCAGGGGCGCCTCACCGTTCATTTGCTCCTCGCTGAGCACCAGCGGCGAGGCGGCGATTTTTTCCCCGGCGAGGATGCTCTGGCGATGCAGCAGGTCCTGTTCGAGAAAGAGGGTGTCGACCACAGTGCGCAGGGGCGGTTCGTCGTCGACGAGCGATTGCATCTGCGCGGGATGCAGGGGCGGCTTCTCGCCCAACGAGGGCAAGGTCGGCAGCGAGGTGATCAGATAAAAAAATTCTCTCATGCTGACCGCCTGGTCGTTATTTTTTCGTCACCGCTTCCCGCAGGCTTTCGCGCACCTGCTCGGTGACCAGATTGCCGAGGAATTCGCCGATGGAATCGACGGTCACTTCCACGGTCGATTCGCGCACGGTGTACTCGAAGCCCTGCCTTTTCAGCGTGCCGAACAGATTGAATTTTTGCAGCGGCCCGTTCTCTTCGCGCAAACGGGCGAGGGCCAGGTTTTTCACCTGTTCGACCGCTTCGGGGGGCACGCGGATTTCGATGGTCTCCTGCCGCCCGGCGTCCTGCGCGGCGTATTGGCGCATCATGTCGCGGATCAACTCGGCCAGGAACGCCGGGTCGGACAGGACGGCGCGCACTTCGTTTTCCAGAATCACGCGCAGTGAATGCGAGATGTTTTCCCGCAACTGCAAAATGGCGTCGCGCGCGGCCAGAGCGATCTCGTTTTTGTTTTGTTCGGTGAGCTTGGCGGCCTCGGCTTGCGTTTGTTGCAGATGATCCTGCGCCTGCCGATGCGCTTCCCCGATGATCGCTTCGGCTTGCTCTTTGGCTTGGGCAATCACCTGCTCGGCCGCTTGCTTACCGGCCTGAACGCCTTCTTCCTGCAATTTGCGGACAAATGATTCGATTGATTCGGGCATGACGCACCTATATTTTCCAGCATTTAATTTTCTAAATATTTATGCACGTTTCCCTTAATATTTATTTAGTCTCTAATTTCCGACTGTCAAGAAAGGAGCGAACGATTTACCGGCGGCGCATCGTTAACGATTCCCAAACCGGAAAAATGCCAACTATATGAAATAATTTGCAGGTTTCGGTTTTCAAGCAAGGCGGGCGGCCTTATTAATTAATTAGTAGGCCAATAAAAGAAGAGAGGGGGAGAGTATGGGCCAACACCAAATTGTGTCGCAGAAGCTGCTGGATTTGATCCATCATCATGCCGACGAAATTACGAACAATTGGTTAAAGGATATTAAAACAAACGAAACGACGCCGACTTACGCCGCATTCGATCAGAAAAAGTTGTACACACGCGCCTATCGCGTGTACAGCAATCTGGGCAAGTGGATTTCCCGCGAGACGACCAAAGAGGATATCAGACACACCTACTTTGAGTTGGGGCGCAAGCGCTACCAAGAGGGATTTCCGCTCTCCGAGGTGATTCAGGCCTTTGCGCTGACCCGGCGCCATCTGTGGCTCAAGGTGCTCCACGAGGGATTGCTGAACACGGCGATGGATTTGATCGAGGCGCTCGAACTCAACAACCGGGTCGTACTGTTTTTCGACCGGGCCGTTTTTTACGCCGCGCAGGGATACGAGGAGGCGTGCCGCGAAGCCTGTAAAGACTGAGCGTAAAGCAGACTGAAATTAAAGCTGTTGATGGCCCGGCGACAACGGCCGATTGGGCAGGGTATCGATGAATTCCTTGATCGCCCGCCCCTGCTCGTTTTCGCTGGCGGAAAAACTCACGCCGATTTGCTTGAGGCTTTCGTTCTTGACGATGTTTTTCACCTGCGCCGGCAGGTCGACAACTTCCCTGCCGTTGGGCAGGTTGAAGGACATTTTGATTTCCTGCAGATCGGGCAGGTTCTGCCAGTTGGCGCAATCGACCAAGGCGCCGCCGCTGCTCAGGTCGATGATCAGCGCCTTTTCCTCGAAGCCGTCGATGGACACGGGAATCAGCGTTTGCAGGCGCGAATGCTTGCGAAGGGTTTTGGTTTCCATGATTGTCGGATAGCTCAGCAACCATAGCCGGGTAGGCGCAACCACTTTACGCAGCAGAGTCGTATTGAAAGCATAGACGACGCCGTCGAGGATGAATCGCACCGTGACGAATTCATTGGTGCGCAATTCGACTTCCTGCGCGTTGATCATCGGGGCGTCGATGATGAAGAAATCATCGTGATACCAGCCGTGCACATTGACCTTGCAGCGGATCTTTTTGTACTGATGGACGAGATCCAGATAGAGGTCCAAGCCGACGATGAAGTTCGGCCGTTTTTGATGCGATTCGAGCAGGGCAATGGTTTCTTCGCTAGTAGTCATATTGTGTTCTCCGGAGCATAATTTGTCGCATTCGCCTTCTTCGCTTTGTAAAACCACGTTGTCCAGTCTTGCTCGAATTTCTGTTCGAACATGCTTGTTTAATCAATTTTTATTTTTAAATCAACAATTTTCTCCATTTATGCCAGAAATTGGCATCATTGTATTTCCCCCGCCGATTAAAATTATCGTCTTAAAATTTACGGACCTTGATCATCATAGTATTGATTTTCATTTTTATTCAGTATTCATTGGGCTTACTTTTCCAGCAGGCAATCAAGAAAGCTCATGCCTTCGCCCTTTTGTTTGACGGCCAGCAGCGGTATTTGCGTTTTGCGGATCAGCCGCTGGGTGACGCTGCCCAACATGCTGCCGGCGGCCGATTTGCGACCGCGGGCGCCGATGACCAGCAGGTCCACCGGATGATCGCGGGAAATCTCGCGGATGGCCATGTAGACGCGTTTATAAAGTTTGAATACCGGTTTGACCTTCACGCCTTTGAGATCGGCACGGTCGAGGAACTCCGTACATTCGTCGCGGGCCAGCCCTTCCATGATCGCGGCGAATTCCTCGTAGCTTTTCCCCGTCTTATAATAACCGGTGGGAACCCGGTAGGCGTGCACGCATTTGATCTGGGGAATTTCGGCGGCCTGCGCCAGCATGACGGCGACGTCGAGCGCGGTCAGCGAATGGTCGGAAAAATCGACCGGCACCAGCAGCGAGCGCAGGCGCGGCGGCGTTTGTTCGGGCACGACGCACACCGAGCACGGAGCGTAGCGCGCCAGCTTGACGGCCAAGGCGCCGCCGTATGCCGGTTCCCGCGGCCGACCGATCAACAGCAGGTCGATTTCCTTGTACTTGACGCGTTGGAGCATTTCCAGCAACGGCGAGCCTTCCACCACCTCGTATTCGGTGGCCGGCGGCCAATCGTCGCCGACGCTTTTGTAGACCATGTCGATCATCCGGGTCCGCGCGAATTCATCGGCCGTCTGCAGCAGAATCGGGTATTTTTCGCCGACGTACTTGGGCACGTCATCGTTGTTGAGCACGTGCATGAACGTGATTTTCGACGGCTTGAGCAGGTGAGAGAGCTCCTTGGTGAAACGGATGACCGCCTCGTCGCAACCGTTCAACGACAGCCCGACCATCAACCGCTTGAAGCGATACATGATACAGTCCTCCCCCTACTTTCAAGGTAAGGCCCCCGGCGGGGAAGGCAAGCAATTTACACGTTGTTCAATGTGGCGGCGTACGGTTTACCGTCCCAGTTTGCGCAGCGTGGTCAGGCTGAACAGATTCGGCGAGAGGCCGATGTTCTGTTTTTGCGAGTGCCAGAAGAAAGCGGTGGCGTGCTCGCTTTGGATGTCCACGACCAGTGACAGGGCGACCGACGGGGGTAGGCGCGTCGGATCGGCCGATTCGTTGGCGGCGTTGAGCAAGACCTTCCAGAGCATTCCTTTGCGGTCGTAAGCGGTCTTGGTGAGGATGTACGAGGATTCGGCGTCGATGGTGAAGACCATGCGCGAATAGGGGTAATCGGGGAACTTGGGCGTGGCTTCGACGATGTAGGTCGGGCGCAGTTCCCATTTCATCCGTGGATTCCAGTGCGGCGCATTTTGCAGGTCGAAGGCGGCGCCCTCGTTGCCCTTGCCGATAGTCACGCCGGCGTGCATCGGCGCGAGCATGGTGATCTTTTTTAAGAGTTTCCAGTTCATCCACTCCGGGCTGCCGGTGTAGCCGCGCACGTCTTCGTAAAGCAGATCGGTGTTGTTCCACGACTCGCCGCGCAGACCGAAGGTCAGGCGGATCGAACGCCGCTGCGTGGGCAGATAAAGCCAGCCCTCGGGCTCTTTCGGTTCGAGGTAGCCGAAGTAGAGCGAGGAGAAACCTTTTTTATCCAACGGCTGCAGGGCGGAGGTCAGCGTGGCGACGATGACGCCCTTGTCGACCAGGCTGGGGATGGCCGGCAGCGGCGGAATGTCGGTGCGGAACTTGGCGCGGTGGATCGTCGAGGTGCGCCAGATTTCCGAACGCTCGACGCCGCGCTTGGCGCTGATCCAATAGACGGCGAAGACGCTTTCGCTGTCGTCGCCGGAGTAGGCGAGGGTGTAGTTCCAGGCGATTTCGCGCCCGTTGGCCGGGGCGGGAAACGGCATGCCCCCCTGGTAGCCTTCGATTTCGCGCTCCTTGATCGCATCGCCGATTTCCACCAGGTGCGCCTGCCCGCGATAGGTGTTGGTGGCGGCAATGTAGCCGTCGCTGGGCGCATAAGGGCGATAGTCGGCGGTGGCAATGGACATGCCCGACTTTTTCACCAGCGTAACGGCGGCTTCGGGCACGATTTCGCGGAATTGATCGACGTTGCCGCGGTCGATGACCACGCCCGGCGTGTATCCGGGGACGGTCAAGGAGGGGGAAAAGCCGACGCGGCCCCCCCAATTCGCACGGGTCAGCGGTTCTGTTTCCGTGGCCGGGGCGAGGGCGATGAGGGGAAGAATAACCAGCAAGACCGATGCGGCGAGAACGATTGTTCCAATTTGGATATTCCTCATGGTTCATCCTGTGAGTGGTGTGATGTCGGCTCAGAAAACCCTTGTGAAAACGGAGACTAAACGACGTACTGGATAGTTCCGTTTACGAAAATTTTAACGATCAAAGCGCCGGCGGCGGCTTGGTTTGTCTCGATCGGCCCATAAAAGAACATAACGTTACGAAATGAGTGGAGTTTACCATTAAAGGCTAACTAATTAAAGTACAATTTAAATTATCTGCGCATAGGTTATGAATGCTTGACATTTTTCAGTGTCGATTCTAATCTGATTCTGCTTGTAGGAGTAGTTCACAATTCGAATATTTTCGATAACTTTACAGGAGGCGGAGATGCGTAAGTATGTCTTCTTGACCCTGCTGATGGCCCTCAGTGTGGCCCTGGGTCTGGTCATCATGATCGGGTGCGGCGATGATGACGACGACGATAACGATGATAGCGGCGGCGACGACGACGGCGGTGAGGATTCGTTACGAGCTCACGTGGTCGATTTTCAGAACCAGGATCTGGCCTTGCAGGGCGTGTTGGTCGAAGCATTGGACAACACGACCGGCGAACCGTTCGATCCGGCCATTCAGGTGACCTCCCCCGATGACGGCTGGGTGACCCTGACCGGCTTCCCCGAAGGCGTAACGCAGGTGGCGATTCGCTGCTCGCGCGACGATTACATGGACACCATCCAGTACAACTTCGATGTCGGCTCCACCAGCGAGGAGTTCCTGGTCGTGGCGCACGACACGCGCGACATCGTGGTCGGCACGTTGGGCGTGACCTTGGACACCACCAAGGCCCTGGGCGCCGGCGGCGTGTACTGGGGCAATCCGCTGGATGAAAATCCGGTCGGGTGCGCCGAAGTCACCGCCAATCCGCCGGTCGACGAGGTGTTCTACTTCAACCTGAGCCTGCTGCCCACGCGCGACCGGGAGATCACCACGCCCGGTTCGCCGGCCAACGGCCAGGGGATCAATCCGGAAAACGGTTATTTTGTTGCGTTGAACATGGACCTGGGCGAGGCGATGTTCACCGCCACGTCCGGCGACGCGTCCGAGTCGGTCACCTGCCCGCGGCTTTTCGCCAATACGGTGGTGATCTCGAATATCTATTTCCCGTTCGACGATTATGACGAAAATCCGCAAAAGAGCTGGTGCACCGAATAAATGAACAAGGATCGGCGCGGACTTGCAGGAACTTCGCGCCGGTCGTCAAAAACAATGAATGCAGGGAGGGAACATGTCGAAGATCAATAAATTATGGCTGCTGTTGCTGTTGGTGGCCGCGTTGGCGCTGACCATCGGGATCAACATGGCGTGCGACGACGATGACGACGATAACGACGACAACGATGACGAAGGCGATGACGATACGGACGACGACACGAGCGACGACGACGTGCTCGACGACGATGACGACGATGACGATACGGGCGACGACGACGTGATCGAGCCCGGGAAACTCGGCGGCACGACCAAGGACAACAAGAGCCTCGCGTTGCTCAAGGGCGCCTTGGTGAACCTGGTCGACGACGAATCCGGCGATCTGCTGGGCGTCTCCGGCAACTCGGATGCCGAAACCGCTTACATCCTTCTGGATGTGCCGACCGCCTACGAGCTGGCCACCATCGGCGTGAAGGTGGAGTTCGAAGGGTACATGGACACCTACCAGTATCACTTCAACATCGGGGTAACCAACGAGGACTTCTACGGCATCAGCGAGGACATCGTGGCCGCGATGGCGCTGTTGCTGCCGGGTGTTTCGATCGACGACACCAAGGGCCACGCCGCGGGCGCGGTCTACTGGGGCGATCCGACCGACGAAGAGCCGATCGGCTGCGCGATGATCACGATGGATCCGGCGCAGGATGAAATCCACTACATGAACAACCTGGGCATTCCGTTCGGCGGGCGCGACGATGACGGCACCAATCCGTTGGACGGCAAGTTCGTGGCGCTCAACGTCGATCCGGGCGGGCCGTATACGATCACGGCCACCGTGGACGAAGATGAAGTCTCGGTTACTCTGCCCAAGGTGGTGGCCAACAGCGTGAACATCGCGAGCATCTATTTCAACAAGACGGACTTCCCGGAAAAACCCGGGTGCGAAGCCGAATGATCGGCCGTCCGAACCATCTCACCTGAAGAACGCGGCGGGGGCGGGCCTTGTCTCGCCCCCGTCATTATCAGCTCGGTTCCGATAAGGCTGTAAGGAGCACCAAATGGCAGGTAGACGGTTTATCTTAATCGCGGCGCTTTGCGTGTTGTTGCTCAGCGGGGGAATCGTTTGGGCGCAGGATGAGGAAGGAGCCAGTCCGTTTACGTTGAACGGTTTTCTGCAGATGCAGGGCGGCATCTTCACTTCGTTTTACGAGAACAAGCACGACGACGAAGGATTTCCCAAGGAACACGGCGGTCACTGGGGACAGCCGTCGATGTTCCGCAACACGTTGCAGTTGGAAGCCACCTGGACGCCGATCGGCCAGGTGACGCTTTATACCTTGTTCCGCGGCGTGCGTTCGTCGAGCCTGCTGGCCGACAATTTCGCGCAGGTGCCCGACATGTACGCCGACACGCACTTCAACTACGACCCGGCCGATCAGCGCGAAAAACGCAATCGCGTGGCCGACCGGTATTACCAGGAAGCCGATTTCCGCGAGTTGTATTTGGACATCTATCCCACCGATTGGTGGAGTTGGCGCGTCGGTCGCCAGCAGGTGGCCTGGGGCGAATCGGCCAACGCGCGGTTGCTGGACGTGATCAACCCGATCGACTCGACCTGGCACCTGGGCGTGTTCGAGGACTACGAAGATCAGCGCGTGCCGTTGTGGACGGCCAAGACGCTTTTCGACATCGCGCCGATCAACGCGAGCATCGAGGCGGTGTTCATTCCGCTGATCGACGATCCGGAGGATACGGTCAACGTGCCGCTGACCTTCGTGGGCGCCTGGGGTCTGCCGGTGGCGAGCAAGAACGACTACGTTTCGTCGCTGCGGATCGTCAACAAAAAGTGCATGTACCCGGACAAGAATCTGGAAAATGCGCGCTGGGGCGTACGGTGGAAGGAATTTTTCGGTCCATTCACCTACACGCTGGTTTATTACCACGGTCATCAGTTGACGCCGCCGGTGCCCAAGTACGTGGAACAGAATAAGGAGACCAACGAGGAAGGCTACAACGAGGCCGAGGTCTTTCTGGAATTTCCGCGGCAGGACACCTACGGTGCGTCGATGGAGTTGAACACCACGCGGCCGATCAGCACGGTGATCCGCTTCGAGGGCACGTATCTGCCCGACACGTTGTACCCGGTCAGCTCGCATTTGCGGCCGGGCAAAGCGCCCGACGGCGGCGACGGCTGGAAGGATTCGCCGGACCGCCTCGGCTGGCAGCGCGCCTTTTTCCACCAGGAAGAACGCGACACCTACAACTGGGGCGTTTCGCTGTTGCGGGCCAATCAGATCCGCTTCCTCAACCCGACCAGCTCGATCATCGTGCAGGCCCAGGTCATCCAGACGATCATCCCCGGCGGGCCGTACATCGACGAGGAACTCAACGGCGAGAAAAAGGAAAACAAGAACTTCTACATCGTCGACATTCCCGGCTACGACTCGAGCAAATCGTCCGAGTTCAGCACGCTGTACGCGGGCGGTCTGATGACCAGCTACGCGCACGGTCTGATCAGCCCGAAGTTCGTGGGCATCTACGCCGAGAACAGCAAGTCGTGGCTGGTGAGTTCGTCGTTCGACTTCGCGATCGGCGATTACTGGCGCATTCGCTTGGCGTACAACGCCATCGAAGGTGAAGATCCGTACAAGGGACTCGGCCTCTTCCGCGATCGCGACGAGGTCAACATGCGGATTCGCTATCAATTCTAGCGGGAACATCCATAGCGTTTCGGAGGGGAAAGAAAATGCCGAAAAAAGTTATTCTGATCGTCGCCGTTCTGATCACGATGGCGGCGTTGCCGTTGCTTATGGCACAAGGCGGACTGACGCGGGCCAACTGGGCGTCCAGCGTCGGTTTTGCGGTGGATAAAAATCCGCCGGGATTTGCGGCGGGCGAGGTGATCAGTTCGGCCAACGTCGCCAAGGTGGAAAAACTGCTGCCCGGCGGCGTGGCGCTGCTGGTCAAGAAATACGGGCTCAAGGTCTGGACGAAAAATTACTCGCCCTACGCGCCCAGCGACAGCTACATCGAGGCGACCAACAAATACCACGGGCAGGTCGAACTGATCGACGTGGGCAACAGCGCGCGGACGATCGGCATCAAGAATTACATGGGCGGTCTGCCGTTCCCCAATCCCAAAACGGGTTTGGAAGTGGCCTGGAACTACAACTACGGCCACAACGGCGACGACGCCACGAACGAATTCGCCGTGTACTGGATCAGCGCCAAGCGCGGCGTCGAGCGCCACGAGGAATGGACGTGGGATTACATCATCCGCTCGATGTTCCGCACCGACATCGAACCGCGCCCGCATCAACCGGAAGCGGCGAGCAAAAACATTCAGTACTACTCGATGACCGTCTGCCAGAAACCGCTGGACAAGAAGGGCTTCACCGCGCTGTATTGGCGCTACACCCAGCCCAAGGACCAGGACGGCTACATTTACAATCCGGCGCAGCGGCGGCCGATCCGCTTCTCGTTCGGCACGCGCGGCGACGCTTGGAACAACACCGACCTGCTTTACGAAGACGTGCGCGGGTACATGGGCTATCCGGAGTGGATGCACTGGAAGATCATCGCCAAGGGAACCTACCTGGCGCCGATGGCCAGCGATATTCCGATCGGCCGCAACCAGGTCAACAACACCTTCGATTTCGCAACGCCGCCGCACTGGAATTTCAAAGCCAAGTGGGAACCGCGCCCGATGTACGTCGTCGAAGCGCTGCCCAAGTTCCGCGATTATCCGTACAGCAAGATGATCTGCTACATCGACGCCGAGTCGTACTACTTCCTGTTCAAGGAGGCTTACGACAAGAAGGGGCAGCTGTGGAAGGTGCTGATCAACGCCTACAACCAGTCGCCCGATCCGCGCCGGCAGCCGCTGGGCATCGGGACTTCGCTGGTCGTGGACCTGCAGGCCGAACACGCGACCGCCTTCCCGTGGTTCTCCGGCAAGGCGAACGTGGGCTTGAAGCCGTCGCAGTTCACGCTGACCTCGTTGCGTAAACAGGCCCGCTGATGATGAAACGACAATTTGTACGCAAGCGGGCATTGTGGATCGTCCTGCTCGCGCTGGCGATGATCGTCGCGGGGACGATCGCGGCGGCGCTGGCGGAGGACGACGGTGTTTGTCCCACGTTGGTTTTCCGCGATCGACTCTACGACGTGACGTTTGTCGATGACAACGAGGCCTGGGTAGTCGGCTACCCGGGCCTCGTGATGCATACGACCGACGGCGCGCAGACCTGGGATCGCGAATGCGAGTTGGGCGATTTTGCGCTGTTCGCCGTTGATTTCGTCGGCAAGGATCTGGGTTGGGCGGTCGGCCGCGCGGGCAAGATCATCCACACCGTCGACGGCGGCAAGACCTGGGTGCCCGACCAGCCGGTCACCGAAGAGGCGCTGTTCGACGTCGATTTCGCCGACGCCAAGCACGGCATCGCCGTGGGCAACTTCGGCGTCTTGGCGCGTACGGAGGACGGCGGCCAAACATGGATCGACCAGGTGCTCGAACCGATGGCCAACGCGCAGATCAACGCGGTGTCGTTCGTCAACGAGCATCTGGCGTTCATTGTCGGCGAATATCCGCTGTGGGAAGCGCAGTTGGATGAGAACGTGCAGATGAGCACGCTCAGCAACATCTTTCGCAGCACCGACGGCGGCGCGACCTGGCACACGGTGCACACCGGTCATCAAGTCGTGTTGAACGACGTGGTTTTCAAAGACGAGCGTGAAGGCTGGGTGACCGGCGTGAACGGTCTGCTGTTGCATACGACCGACGGCGGCGAAACCTGGCAAGCGATCGACACCGGCGTGAAGGTGCACCTGAACAAAATCGCGCTTGGTCCCGACGCCCTTTGGGTGGCCGGCCTGGAAGGTACGTTGATCAAGGTCGCCGGCGCGCAGGCGACCCTCGTCGGTTTGAAAGCGTACACCTGGCTGAGCGCGGTCGGGTTTTCCCCCACGGGCATGGGCGTGGTGATCGGAGGACGGGGGACGTTGTTTGCGACGCAGGACAACGGCGGCAAATGGACCGAATTTCCGATTAAACGCTAAACGAAACAGAGAGACATGAACAAGCAAGGCTTAATCGAGCGGACGGGCGAGTTTATCATTCGCTATCGTTATTTCACGTTGGCGATCATCATTCTCTTGACGTTGTTCTTTGCCTGGCAGGCGACGAAAATCACGTTGAAGACGCCGACGATCGATCTGTTTCCCAAGGATCACGAATACGTCAAAACGTACGTCGAATACGAGCAGATATTCGGCGGCGCCAACGTCAGCCTGATCGCGGTGGTCGTGGACAAGGGCGATATTTTCACCACCGAGAATCTCAAAAAGATCAAGAACATCACCAAGGCGATGGAATTGCTGCCCGCGGTGAACAACTACCAGGTGCTCTCGATCGCGCAACGCAAGGTCAAGAAAACGTACCTCGACCAGTCGGAGGGGCTGGCGCATCAGAAGTCCGACCCGATCATGTGGCCGGAGGTGCCCGAAACGCCCGAGGACATTGCGCGGGTCAAGCGCGACATCTACACGACCGGCCGGCTGCACGGCTCGCTGGTGTCGTTGGACGACAAAGCGGCGCTGATCGTCGCCGGGTTCTTCGACCGCGGCCTGGAGTCGCCCGCCGAATCGCTGCGGCAGATCGTCGAGCGCATCGCCCGCTTGGAGGAGCGCGATCCGCAACAGGACATCGCGGCGCTGCAGGGAGCGATCGAGGGCCTGCCCTTCACCCTCGACGACAACCTGTACACGGCGATCGAAAACATCGTGCGCAAGGAGGAAGACGCCAACACGAAGATCCACATGATCGGCCGACCGATCCTGCTGGGCACGGTGCACCGCCAATTTCCGCAGTTGAATAAAATCTTTTTGCTGACCGTCTTTTCGATCATCCTGGTGCTGTTTTTGTACTTCCGCGATTTTCGCGGGACGATCATTCCGGTTGTCACGATGATCATTTCCGCGTGCTGGGGCCTGGGTCTGCTGGGCCTGATCGGCGCGCACTTCAACCCGTTGGTGATCGTCGTGCCCTTTGTCATCAGCGCGCGTGCGCTGTCGCACTCGGTGCAGTTGATGGAACGGTTCATGGAAGAATACGTGCGCCATCAGGATCGTCAGCGCGCCGCCGTGGCCACCTACAGCGGCCTGTTCAAGCCGGGCATGCTTTCGATCGTCACCGACGCGGCGGGCGTGTTCATCGTCATTCTCACGCCGATTCCGCTGATGGAAAAACTGGCGCTGATGGGCGGTTTCTGGGTGCTGTCGATCATCGTGTCGGACATGCTGTTCAACCCGGTGATCTTGTCGATCCTGCCGCCGCCGCGCCATCCGGAGCCGAAGGTCGGCAGCCCGCTCAACCGCTTCCTGGTTTGGCTGGGCGAAACCGGGCAGGGCAAGGCGCGCTGGCCGATCATCATCGGTACGTTGATCATTTTCGTGATCGGTTTCTTTTTCGCGCGCAACCTGAAGATCGGCGACGTGCACCCCGGCACGCCGCTGCTGTGGCCCGATTCGGTATACAACATGGACACGGCGAAGATCGGCGAGAAATTCGGCAACACCGAGCAACTGTCGATCATCCTGGAAGGCGAATCGCGCAGCGCGGTCAAATCGCCGCTGGTGTTGCGCAACATGGAGGGCTTGCAGCGGCACCTGGAAAAGCTGGAGGAGGTGCACTCCACGCAATCCATCGCCGACCTGCTGCCGGAAATCACCCGCATCATGCACAGTGACAATCCGAAGTGGGAGCTGATCCCCAACGATCCGCGCGAAGCCGGGTTGTATCTGGAAATTCTTTTTTCCGGCACCGAGCCGGGCGACCTGGCGCGGTTCATCACCAACGATTTCAAAGACGCCAACGTGGCGGTGAACATCAAGAACCACAAGGGTGAAACGCTGCGCGCGGTGGTGGCCGCGGCCAAGGAGTACATCGCCGGGCATCCGGTCGAAGGCGCGGCCTACCGGCTGGCGGGCAATTACGGCGGCTTGCTCGCGGCGATCAACGAGGCGATTTTCATGAGCGAGGCGAAGGTCACGGCGCTGGCCTTCGCGCTGGTGTTCATCATGTGCATGATCGCCTTCCGCTCGGCGGTGGCCGGATTGTTGTTCATGATTCCGATCGCCATTTCCAACTACCTGACCTATGCGCTGATGGGCGCGCTGGGCATCGGCCTGGACGTCAACACGCTGCCGGTGGTGTCGTTGGGCGTCGGGCTGGGCGTGGATTACGGCCTGTACGTTATCGGCCGGCTGGAGGAGGAATACATCGAGAGCGGCGACTGGGGCCGGGCGACGATCAACGCCATTTCGACCGCGGGCAAAGCGGTGCTGTTCACCGCCTCGACGATGGTCGCGGGCATCGTTTTCTGGATGTTCAGCTTCCTGCGCTTCCAGGCGGAAATGGGCATTCTGCTGGCGTTCTGGATGGTCATCAGCATGCTCGGCGGTCTGGTGCTGCTGCCGACGATCGTCTTCATGCTCAAGCCGAAGTTCATCGCCAAGAAGCGGCTGGCGGCGCAGAATTAAAGCAGGTCGATCAGCAGGAACAATCCCGCCATAAACATCACAATGAAAACGATGCGGCGAAACCACTGTTCGTTGACCGTGCGGTTGAGCAACTCACCCAACACCAGTCCCAACAACAGCGGAATGCACAGCAGCGCGCTGGTGCTAAGCGACTGCACGGTCAGCATGCCTTTGTACAGGAAGTTGATCAGCAAACCCGCACCCATCATGATCCACACCAGGCACAAGGTGCTGCGGAACTTCATTTTGTCGAGGTTTTCCCGGGCCAGGTAATACACGACCATCGGTCCGCCGGTCGAATACAAACCGTGCATGATGCCGGCGAAAAACAGCAGCGGCACGCGAAACACGGGCCTCACCCGGGGCAGTTCGCCCTTGCGTTTGCGCAGGTTCTGAATCAACAGCGCCAGCGTGAGAGCCATGACAAACAGCGAATACAGCAGCCGTAGGCCGTCGCCGCGCACGACGTTGAACAGCAACAGGCCGACCGGCAGGCCCACGCCCATCGCCGGCACGATGTGTGTGAAGATCCGTTGGACGTCGATGTGCCGCCGGTGCCGCAAGACGATGTAGATGAACAGACCGTAATTCACCGGCACGTAAATCGGCAGAAATTGCTCGATGGGCATGAAATAGGCGGCGAGGGTCAGGGCGATCAAGGTGGAGCCGAAGCCGATCGCCGTTTCCACGGTGAAGCCAAGCAAGACGATCACAGCGAGCAGGAAGAAGTTCATCGCAACCGCCGACGGCAAATTTATTCGGCGGAAAATAGCATAAGAAATCAGCCAATCCAACCGAAAAAACTCGAACGATCGGTCCAGTTTGGAGGGGGCGATTTGCCGTATTTTTTTCCGCCGCCTTTCCGGCGCTTTGGGATAAACTTTAAAAAATTTTCGACAACGCAACGGGGGCAACATGCTGTATCTGGGCAAATCGGTCGCGGACGGACGCCGCTTCGAGATCAAGGCGAATCATCTGACCACCCACGGGCTGTGCGTGGGCATGACCGGCTCGGGTAAAACCGGCCTGTGCATCGATCTGATCGAGGAACTGCGCCTGGCGGGCGTTCCCACTCTGATTCTGGACCCCAAGGGCGACATGACCAACCTGCTGCTGAGCTTCCCGTCGTTGTCGGCGGGCGATTTCAAGCCCTGGCTCGAGGCGGGGCAGGCCGAGAAGGAAGGCGTCACCCTTGACGAGCTGGCGGAGAAAACCGCCGCGCGTTGGCGCGAGGGACTGGCCGAGGCCGGGTTGGGCGCCGGGCAGATCGAGCAGATGCAACAGCGGTGTCCGGCCGTGCTGTACACGCCGGGCTCGACCGCCGCGCTGCCGTTGAATGTTCTCAGCGTGCTGGAGCGGCCGGAAACCGACGACGTGGAAACGCAGGGCGAGTTGATCAAAACCGCCGTGGGCGCGTTGTTGGGTTTGATCGGCGTGTCGTCCGATCCGCTGACCGGCCGCGAGTTCATTCTGCTTTCCAACATCGTCGATTTTTGCTGGGACAACGGCCAGCCCGCGTCGCTGGAGCGGATCATCGCTTACGTGCAGGACCCGCCGATGAAGCGCCTGGGCGTGTTTGCCGTCGACGCGTTCTTCCCCCCCGACCGGCGCGTGGAGCTGGCGTTGAAACTCAACGGCCTGCTCGCGTCGCCCGCGTTCGCGCTCTGGCGGCAGGGCGCGCCGCTGAACATCGACGCGCTGCTGTGGGACGAGCAAAAGCGGCCGCGCTGCTGCGTGCTGTACCTGGCGCATCTGAACGAAAACGAGCGGATGTTCGTCATCGCCCTGGTCGCCTCGCGGCTGGTCGCCTGGATGAAGCGGCAGGCGGGCAGCGAGAACCTGCGCGCGCTGCTGTTCATCGACGAGGTCATGGGCCTGATGCCGCCGCACCCGGCCAATCCGCCGAGCAAAACGGCGCTGGTTACGCTGTACAAACAGGCGCGCGCTTTCGGGCTGGGCGTGGTCGTCGCCACGCAGAATCCGATGGACATCGACTACAAGGTTTTCAGCAACGCCGGCCTGTGGATGGTCGGGCGGCTCTCGACCGACAACGACCGTCGGCGCGTGCTCGACGGTCTGCGCGGTCTGCCGGGCCTGCCCGACGATCTGCCCGGGACGCTGGCCGGTTTGGGCAAACGCCAGTTTTTCGTGCGCAACGTTCATGCAACCGAACCGGCGGTTGTCGGCAGCCGCTTCGCGATGAGCTTTTTGCGCGGTCCGCTGACCAAAGAGGATCTGACGCGTCTGCCGCAAACGGCATCGGCAGCGGCGGCGCCGGAACCGGTGGCAGAGCGGGTGGAGGGGCTTTTCCAACCGCCGAACATTGCGGGAGTCGAGCGGCATTTCCTCGCGCCCGAGGCGTTGCGCGATCCGGAGTGGCTGGCGGTGTTTCGCGCGGGCGGGCAGCACGCGAGTTCGCCGGATCACACGCTTTACGCGCCGGCGCTCTACGTCGCCTGTCAGGTGCGCTACGACGACACCAAGGCGCAGGTGCTCTACGACGAGACCGTCAGCCGGGTAATCGCCGGGCTCGATGCGCTCGACCGTCTGCCGGCGTACGAGGACGACGAAACGCCCCGCGCCGATCTGGCGCCGTTTTTCAACGATTTCGCGCCGCCCAACGCGCGTTTTCTGCCGCTGCCTTCGTGGCTGGACGATCCGGCCGAATTCGAGCAGGCGCAGCGGCAGTTCGTCGATTATATTCTGCGCAGCAAGATGTTGCCTTTGTTCGTCAACCGCGAACTTAAAATGTACAGCCGCCCCGGCGAAAACGAGGAGCAATTTTCGCAACGCTGCGCTGAGCTGGCCGACGAACGGGCCAAGGAGCAACTGGAGAAAGTCCAGGCGCGGTTTCAGACCAAGCTGACGCGGCTGGAGGATAAGCGGCGGCGCCTGGGCGGCAAGCTCGACGACAAGCGCCAGGAGGCCGGTTCGCGCGATATGGAGAGCATGACGGGCATGCTCGAATCGGCCGCGGGTTTCCTCTTCGGCCGCCGACGCAGCATCGGCCGCGCGGTGTCTTCGACCATGCGCAGCCGCCGCATGGCGCAGAAGGCGCATCGTCGTCACGAGCAACTGGCCGACGACCTGGCGGCGCTCGAGGCGGATATCGAGAATCTGCACGACGAGATGGCCGAAACCGAAGAGAAAATCTACGCGGAGTTCGAGGAGAAGGCGCAGCGCATCGAGCCGTATCCCGTGCCCGCCGAACGCGCCGACATCCGGCCGCTCAAACGCGCGATCATCTGGGCTCCGCTGCGGTAAGATAATTGTTGTAGAAAAAAACACCCCAGGCGCGACTCGAACGCGCGACCTGCGGATTAGAAGTCCGCTGCTCTATCCAGCTGAGCTACTGGGGCAAAAGCGGGCCGAAAAATAACACGAGCCGCCGCAAAGAGAAAGAGGCTAGTGCGCGCGGGCGCTCGGTCTGACGACTTCGATGATCAGCGGCTCGGTCGATGACACGCTCAAACTCGACAGCCGGGCGCGCGAGCGGCCCCATTCCTGCTGGATGGTCGGCGTGACGGTCGCGCCGTTGACGCGCACGGCGGCGATGTCGCCGGCCAGCGAAACCTGAGCGTCCACCGCGATCGTCCCGGTGGCGTTGTTCAAAGTGATCGTGCGCACCGCGCCGTCATCCTCGACGGTCAGGTCGAAACTCGCCTCGCCAAGGCGGATGTCCTCCATCGCGGCGAAGGTCCAATCGGCCGGCAGATGCGGGGCGATGAACACGCGATCGTTCACCGCGTCCGGTTGCAGGCCGAACAGGTATTGAATCTGTGCGGCGACGTCGATCGGCCCTTCCCACGAGCGGAAGCGCGCGGTGAGGTCGCTGACGATGCCGAAGGGCTCGGTGAGGTACATCGCGCGGCCGAAATCGTCGGTGACCATTCCTTCGCTGACGTTGCCCGATTCGTGGAAAAATTCGGCGAAGGTCAGGAAGGCGGTTTCGGCGGTCGGGTGATCGATCTGCGCGAGGCTGTCGAGCACATAGCCGTAATTCATGCCGGTGATCGCCGCTTCCTCGATGTCCAGCAGCCATTTGAGCCAGTTGTAGAAGGGGTCGATCATCGTGTACATCAGGCCGTCGTCGCGCCCGATTTTCGCCATCATGTTGACGATGTTTTCCTTGGCCTGCTCGTCGTCGGGCGTCAGGTAGCCGGTCCACAGCGGTTTGGTGTTCACGTCCTCGAAGGGGCGCGGGTCCGGCTCGAGCGTGTCGATGTCGACGATGGGCGAGTAGTGCCCCTCGTCCTCCAGCCAGTAGTATTGCTCCGCGCAGTCGCGCACGAGCGCGGCGAGATCCTCATACTGCTGCACGTGGTCGGTGTAGCCCAGGTGCGTGGCGACGCGGACGAGAAACTCGGCGGCGGCGACGAACAGGAACGAGGAATTGGCCGACAGATCGGTGTCGGCGTACTCGTCGTAAAACCACTGCCCGAAGGCGGCGGCCATGGCGATGCGGAAGGTTTCGTCGCCGGAGAAGGGCAGCAGGCAGGTCTCGCGCAACTGCTGATGGATCAGCGAATGGCGCAGCATCCCGTAGCGCTCCTCCAGCGGCGCCCAGTCGCCGGTGGCGTCAAAATAATACTTATAATGAAGGATAACGTAGCTCGGCCCTTCCGCCGCGGTACGGCCGCCCATGACGGGCAGGTTTTCCCAATCGGGCTGCGGGTGCCCCGGCGTGAATTGCTCGTCCAGGCCGATCGAATTGGCGATGTTGCCGCGCTCCACCGCGCCCAGCCAGTAGAAGTCGAGCATCTTGAGGAAGTCGGCGCTGCGGCCGATCAGCGGGTACAAGCGCGCCGGGCCCATGATGTCGCGTGCCCAGGTGCCGGTGTACTCGCTCATTTGCGAGACGGCGCCGCGGTCGGTGGTCTGCACGCGCACGGTGTAGGACATGCCTTCCACGAGATCGTCGAAGCGTTCGCTGCTGGAAGTGATTTGCGTGGCCGCGGCGGTGAAGGCGCGCCAGTCGGCGAGGGTGGAATCGATCAGTTCGTCGGGATCGGCCGCGAGCAAGGCGTTGAAGATCGGCAGTGGATCGTCATCCAGGGCGAAAGCCATCGCATATTCGCCGACGTATTCCCCGTCGGGCGCAAGGTCGGCCAGCGGCAGCAGCAACGCCGGTCCTTTCGTCGGGGTGGAGCCGTCGGCGAAACCGGCAACCAGTTTGCGCAGCGGCGCGCCGGGGTCGAGATTGTCGGGGGAAGCTTCGCGCAGCAGATCGCCGTCGACGCCGCCCATCGTCGTGTCGGTTTTCAGCGTCAGACCGCCGATCGTCTCCAGGCCACGATTGTGCACGACGATCAAGCGCAGCAGCGCATATTGCAGGTCGGTGTCGTCGACCAGTTCGCCGCGCGGCGCGACATCGACGGTCCACAGCGACAGATCGCCCGCGTCCTGCCGCACAACGATGATGTCGGAGCCGCGCACGCGGTAGGCGATTTCGCGATCCCAGGCAAGCGGCTCGCCGTCGCGCAGCAGCCAGAAGCGTTTGTCGGCGAAGAATTTGGTGTTGCGTTGGTAGTTGGGGCCGTTGATGTTGCGCAGCGTGTTGAAGGGCGTGTCGCAGGCGACCATGGCGAACACGCGCCCGTTGCCCAAACCGAAGCCGCCGATGCGTCGTGAATGATAAGGCGCGCTGTGATCGAACACCTGCCGCCAGGAGGACCAGTCGGTCAGCGCGGGGCGTTCGCGCAAATAGGGCGGGAAATCCAGCGGCTCGACGGTGTCGTCGTCGCCGGTATCGTCGTCGCCCGAGTCGTCGTCGCCGGTGTCATCGTCCGTCGAATCGTCATCGGTGGAATCGTCGTCGGCGGAATCGTCGTCATCGTCGGGCATCGCATCCGACGATGAATCGTCATCGTCGTCGCCGCAGCCGCAGAAAAGAATTGCCAGCACGAACAGACACAAACCCAACACCTGGAATTTTTTTCTCGTCATTCCGCTTCCCCTCAAGAAACCCGAACGTTGGAAAACAGTATCGCATTGGACGGGAAATTTGAAGGAAGAAAAGAAAGGTAAGATAACTATTGAGCGGGCGACGGCGTGCGGGCGGACAGTTGGGCCCGCAACGCCGGCCAGGCTTCGATGCGCGCCAGCCAGGTTTCCACTTCCGCCTGTTCGTCGTGCGGAATCAACAATGCGCGCGCCTGCTCGTAGCCCTCGCGCGCCAGCGGTAAATCGCCGAGCATGAAAGCCGCGTAGCCGAGCGTCTCCCAGGCCTTTTGCGTCAGACGCTCGTGCGGCAGGCCGAGCGCGAGCGCACGTTGCATCGTGGCGATCGCCGGCGCGTACGCCTGATCGCCGGACATGACCCGCGCGGTCAGGTACAGCAGCACCGGATCGTCCGGGTGCGCGCGCAGCCCTTCGGCCAACGCCCATTCGCCGGCGCGCGGATTACGGAAGTCGGTCAACAGCGAGCGCACGGCGGGCGCGAACTCCGGATGCTCCATCGCATACAGCGCACAGACGGCCTCGCGCGTGAGCGGATTGGACAGGTCGCTGTCGCGGAGAGCGCGATAGATCGCGGCGGCCGTTTCGTCGTCGCCGCGCGCCCAGGCCAGGGCGGCGAGGATGCTTTGCGCGCGCTGGGCGATCACCTGGCTGCCGACGATGTTGCCGCGCCGATCGAGGGCCGGATTGTCGGGCGTACCCTGCGCCTGGCTGATCAGGTCGGCGACTTGCGCGGCCTGCTCGTAGCGGCCGGCGCGCAGCAGCGGTTCCAGGCGGTTGCGCGCGATGCGCACGTTGTCGCGATCGAGCTCGGCGGCGCGTTCGTAAAGATTGTCGGCCTGACGGTAATAGCGCTTGCGCGTGCGTTCGTCGGCCAGGTTCAGCAGGCGGCCGACCTCGCGCGGGCAGCGCATTTCGAAGATCGACTTGAAGCCGAACCGGTAACGCGCGCGTTCGATTTGCTGCTCGGTCAGGCGCGCCTCGACGGTGGTCAGGTAGTCACGCCATTCGTCCTCCAACTCGGAGAGCGGCCGGCCGAATTGTTTGGCCAGATCGCCCGTGGCGTAGGCGGCCAGCAGGCGCGGCGTACCGTTGGGCTGGCGCATGAGGAAGCGGATGAAGCTGCCGGCGGCGGTATAGGCGCGTCCGCCGGATTCGCGCCAGAATTGCAGCCCCATGATTTTTTTGATGCGCGGCAGGCGATCGACGGCCTTCATCCCCGCCGCCCAAACGTCCAGATCCATGTCCCAGTGAATCGGCCCGCCCATGGCCACGGCCATGCCCTCGGTAACGGCCACCTTGGTGGAAAAACCGACCAGCGGCATTCCGTAATCGCTGAGCATGACGTGGATCATTTCGTGGTGCAAAATTCCGATCGGCATGCGTTCGAAATTGAGATGCATGTAATGCTTGGCGCAGTCGGCGTATTCGGTGCCGCCCGCGCCGATCAGCTTTTTCTTCATCTCCTCGTTGGCGTAGATGAAGCTGGTGATGCGGTGCGGGTACTCGATGCCGAACTCGCGCTCGATCTGGCTGAAGCGAAATTCGTGATCGAGTGCGATCATTTCGATCTGGCGCTCGATGTCGTCGCGGCGCGGGTAGTGGATGTCGAAGTGCTCGGTGCGCACGTAGCCGTCGAGTTTCTTGAGCAGGTGCGCCTCGTCCATGTCGAAACCCAGCGCGAAGCGGCCGCGGTCGATGCCGATGATCGTGGCCAGCAGAAACACGACCATCGTCACGGTCATCAGCCGCGGTTGGATTTGCCGACCGGTGCGCCGCAACCGCCAGCCCCAGTAGGCCGAGAGCAGGAAGACGATCAGCAGCGCGGCGGCGAGGTTCCCGATGCGGTACGCCAGCAGGGCGAGGGTCGGTTGCGCGGCCTCGTCGTAGATCGGGCCGGGGAAGTGGCCGAAGAAGGGGTTGTAGAACCAGACCGTCGGTTGGGCGACGAACTGCAGGCCCGAGAGCGCCAGCGTCAGCAAAGCGAAAACGACGACCAACACCTGCGCCAGCCGCGGTCGCTGCAAAACGCCGGCGAAGGCCAGCCCCCAGGCGGCGCTGTAGGCGGCGCTGACCCAGGGCAGCAGAATGAAAAAGCCCACGCCGGTCAGCGGCGCGCACGGCGGGGTGATCAACGCGGCGACGATCAAACCCGCCAACGAGAAGAAAATCGCCACGGTGTGCAGCAGCCAGGCTTCCAGCCAGAAGTGCACCGCGCCGTGTTCGACCGCCGCGTCGATGCGTTCGTCCGGCGACACCTGGGCGAGGCGACGGTGATAAACGCTGACCGCCAACGGTCCGCCCAACAAACCGGCGAACACGCCGACGACGAGCGAAAATTCGAGCCCGAGGTAATCGGTCAGCGGCAAGCCGGCCAGGATCCCTCCGACGATCAAATAAAAAACGGCGATAATCCAAAACAGACGCGTGCGGAATAGAGAAAGGAAAGCGGCGGCGGAGCGGTCCATCTCAGGGCGCCTGCGGAGCGTTGCGTTTGATCGAATCGGGGATCTTTTCCATCAACTCGTCGGCAAGCAGGTTTTCCGGGAAGAGCGTCACGGCCTGACTGAGAATGTGATAAGCCGTCTGGTAGTTTTGTTGACGCAGCAGATCGTTGGCGTTGATCGTCAATTCCAGCGAGGTGCGGAAGTTGATCGCCTCGTTGTATTCCGGGTCGATGTCCAGCGACGCGCCGATCAGCGAGCGCACTTCGTCCAGGCCGCGCCAACGTTCGGTCTGCAGAATGATCAGCGCTTCGGTCAGCAGCTTTTCGGCCTTTTCGAAATGCGGTTTGCGGATGAAGACCATCTCGGTGCGCGTGGTTTCCATTTCGTGCTGCCGACGGCCGTATTCGAGGGTCATGTCGCGGCTGAGCAGCACGGCGAAGATGATGCCGAAGCCCAGCAGGATGGCGATGACCGCGACCAGATAGCGCGCGGCGGCCAGATGCTCGAGCAGCTCGAAGCGCTCGCGCCAGGTCAGCTTCTTCGTCGGATCGATTTCGTCGACGGTGAAATGATCAAGGTCGTCGAAGGTCATCACCTCGTCTTCGGCGGAGAAAAATTCGTCCTCGATCAGCGCCATGTTGTCGCTTTCGATCTGCCGGCTGAAGGTGATGGGAATGCTTTCGGGCTGCGGCGAGGAAATGACCGCGCGCATGATGAACAGGGTCAGCAGGAATTTTTTCGTCGCCTCGGGCGTGAAGGGCGATTCGGCGATGAGCATTTCGATGTCGCGCTGCCCGTCGATGAGCAGCAGCAGTTGTTTTTCCTCCGGGCTCAGATTCACGTCGGTGAAGCGGAAGGCGGTCCAGACCGTCGGCGAGAGGAAGAAGGAAAGATCGGGCAACAGTTGATCGATTTCCTCGCCGGTAAAGCCGACGTTCAAGCCGCTGAGCACCAGCCGGAACGGATGGATGACCAGGTGCGGCGCCGGATTGGGGCTGCCCTCGTCGAGCGTTATTTCGGTCTGGCCCCATTCGAAGACCGACATGACGATCGAAGCGTATTGCTGATTGAGCGCTTCCTGCAGTTTGTGTTCGGTCAGGTAGCCGCGGGCGATGAACTCTTCGCCGATCTTGCGGTGCGAGCTGGTGAGGGCGCGTTCGACCTCGTTGAGCGCCTCGGGCGTAACCATGTGACGGGCGAGAAGCATCTTGCCCAGCCAGTCGTTTTCCAGGCTCGACGACGCGGACCGGATCCAGCCGTCGACGAAATGCAGGCTTTTGTGCACGCGTTGGTCGCGCAGGGTCAGGTAGCCGGAAATGCCGAACAGAAAACAGGCGAACAGGAAGGATGGCAGTTCCTGCTTGTCCAGACGCCAGGAATGAACGTGCGGACGTTGTCCCGGGGGGGCGAGCAGTTTGTTCACTTCCTTGATGAAGCTTTCGCTGCGGCCGGTGCGCGGGGCGAACAGGCCGTCGGCGCCGCGCAGGCTGCCGGGATCCAGCGTTTCCAGCAGGCCGTTGACGTCGGTCAACAGGATGGGGAACGAGTGCGCGCGCTCGCCGGTCGGCTGGCGAAAAGCGGCGGTAGGGATGTCGATGTCCACGCCGGGAGTCATGATATCCAGAATCAGCAGGTCGATTTCCCGCCGGCGCGCCAGGCCTTTGATTTCGTCCAGATCGGTCGTGCCGGTGACCTCATACCCTTGCTGACGGAGCAGGAGCGTCATTAACCCCCGCACCTCGGTGTGGTATTGAGCGATAATAATTTTGGCCATCGACCGAATCGAATCCTTATTAAATTACGCCAGCAACAAAATGACGAAGATCGCCGCGGCGCCGGCAACCTTGAGGATCATTTGCGCGTAATTGGTTTCGTCGTCATTCATGCTGCCGACGAATTTGTAGGTATTCGGGAAGAAAGCGCCGTCCGCACCGGGAATGCGTCCTTCCTCGTACAAGCCGAGCGATTCCTGAATTTTTATCGTCATCGCCAGCAGGTCTTGCATGCGCCGACGATTCAATTCCACCAGAGCGTTGCCGGCCAGGGCCACGCCGAAGGCCACGCCGCAGAAGAAGAGGCGGAAGATGAAGCGGCTGATCCAGTGCCATTCGAAAGCCTGGCCCAGCACCAACGCCGCGCCCAACACCAGAGCGACCAGCACGCTGGTCGAGAAAATCAGCACGCGATCTTCCTTGCTCTTGCGATAGAGGATTTCGTTGTCGTGGGTTTTCCATGCGGTTTTAAGAATATCGGCCGGAGCGCATTCGATGCTGCCGTTGGCCACGGGGGCCTCGACCGTTTTGGGCGCGGGCGATGCGGCCGGCTTTTTCTCCGCCTTTTTCACCGGGGCGCTCTTTTTGGTTTTTTTACCGGCGGTCGATTCAAAAATGGTATCGAATCCATTTTTCTGTTTGGCCATCAGTTTCCTCCTTCGATGCGGGCGATGACTTCGGCCGTCAGTTCATCGAAATCCCGCGTGCCTTTGCCTTGGGCACTGCCTTCGTAATCGAATATCGTCTGGGAGCGACTGGGCGCCCCCTTGTGCTTGGTATTGACGCGTATGCGCGTATCGAACACGGCCGAGCCGAACTTCTCCATCAACGTGTTTTCCACTTTGAAGGTGATCGACTCACGCCGGTCGTACATAGTGATAATATAGCCGAGAATTTTCAAGTCATCATGCAATTTCTCTTGAATTTTCTCGACCGTCTGCAACAGGAACTTCAGACCGACCAGCGGTAGGTATTCGCAGGAGACGGGCACCAGCACGTAATCGGCGGCGACCAGCGCGTTGACCGTCAGCAAACCGAGGTACGGACCGGTGTCGATGAGCACGTAGTCGTATTTGTCCTTTTTTACGCCGCGAATCATATTGCGCAGGAACATTTCGCGGCCCATCGTCGCGGCCAGGTTGAGATCGGCGTTGGCCAACGATTCGCCGGCCGGGGCGATGAACAGGTTTTCCTGTTTGGCGGGAACCACGATCGACTGCAGGTCGCCTTCGTCAAGCAGGACCTCACAGACGCCGCGTTCGTCTTCTTCCAAGGAACGATGCAGAATTTGCGTGGCGTTGCACTGGGCGTCCAGGTCGATCACGAGCACTTTTCGTCCCAGCCGCGCCAATCCGGCGCCCAGGTTGACCGCAACCGTGGTCTTGCCGACGCCGCCTTTTTGGTTGGCAATCGCAATCGTATGCATGGGTATCCCACTTTGTGTTTTCGGATCGAATTAGCACTACCATTTGCGCATGGTTACTGTCAATTGACCAACCCCTTGTTTTACGGTCTTTTGCCTGCTACCAATTAAATTAATATATTCAATTGTTACCGTCTGTTAACCGGAGTGACGAGGCCGGGGCGAACGCCGGGGCGACGGCTTCCGGCGATGGGGAGACAAGCGGTGGATATCCGGGCGAAAGGGGAGATATTTTGAGCCAAGACCGCAACGACGCGAACACCGGGAAAGCCGAACCGCGCCTGACGGCGGCCAAGTCGATTATCACCCGTTTTCGCGCCCGTCATCTGCTGCTGATCATCCTGCTTTCGGTGGTCATCTCGGTGATTCTTTCGCCCAATCTGATCAGCCGCACGCCGCGCTTCCATCTGGGCGATTTCGTCATCGGCAACATCCGCGCGCCCTTCGATATTTCCGTGGCCGATCCGCAGGCGACCGAGGAAGCCCGCACCAAGGCGCTGACGCGGGTGGAGCCGATTTACGAGTACGACGCGTCGGCGCGGGGCTTGTTGCAGGAGCGGATACAAACCGCGTTCAAAACCCTCAACAAGCTGTTTGCGCCGCTGGCGGAAGTGGAACAGCTCAAGCTGCCCGCCAAGAAAAAGGCGCAACGACAGGCCGAACTGGACAAGGAACTGAAGATCAAGCTGGTCGACGCGCGCGCCGAATTTCAAAAACAACTGGCCACCGAGTTGAGCGACGACGAATACGAACTGCTTATCGAGGCGCGTTTCGCGCCCGCGTTGGCCGAGCGGATCAACGCGGCGCTGACCAAGGTGTACGGCTATTACATCACCTTCGAGTTCGACGAAATCAGCGACATCCTGACCGATTCGGAAAAAGACGGTCCGTCGGCCATCCGCATTCACGAACGGGGCCAGACGCAGGACCAGACGCAGGACCGGACGCTCAAGGATATCGCGCGGGTGATCAATCCCAAGCAGGCCGAGTTGATGGTGCTGGAGCAGGCCGAAAAGCAGTGGAAGGCGCAGCCCAAGGCGATCAAGGAACTGCTGGCCAAGATCGCGGTCAACCAGATCAAACCGAATCTGGTTTTCGACAACAAGGCCACCGAGGATGCGCGCAAGCGGGCGGTCGAAGCGGTGCTGCCGGTCACTTATACATTTAAAAAGAACCAGTTAATCATCGGCGACGGGCAGGCGGTCGAGCAGCAGCAAAAGGTTGTACTTGATTACCTGCGGCAGAAATCGGCGCCCAAGGGCTGGATCAAAACCCTGGTCGGGCTGATGCTCCTGTCGCTGCTGACGCTGGCGCTTTCGTTCTGGATCACCGATACGAACATGCGGCGGTTCGTCATCTCCGAGCGCGATACGTTTGTCCTGGGGATCCTGTTGGTGCTCACGCTGCTGGGCCTGCGACTGACCGGCTGGTTCGGCGACAAACTGACCGCACAGTTTCCGACGATGCCGACGTACCTGCTGGTGTTCCTGTTCCCGTTGGCCACGCCGACGATGCTGGTGCGCTTTTTGATGCGCTTTGAGATCGCGGTGGTTTTCGCAGTGGTCATTTCCGCCTTTGCCGTCCTGGCCATTCAGGCGCCGTTGCACTATTTCGCGCTGGCCTTCGTCATTTCGCTGGTCGGCGCGCACGTGATGCGCGACGTGAAACGGCGCTCGCAGGTCTTGCGCGGCGGATTGATCGTCGGGCTGGCCGCGATGACCTCGGCGTACGTGCTGATGATGCTGGTGCAGAAGGAAACGAACGCCGACATCATCTATACGCCGATCGCCGGGTTCATCGGCGGCGTGCTGTCGGGCATGTTGGTGCTGGGCCTGGCGCCGATCTTCGAAAACCTGATGGGCTACATGACCGACATTTCGCTGCTGGAACTGGCCAATTACGAAAATCCGCTGTTGCGGCGCATTTCGCATTACGCATCGGGCACGTTCCATCACTCGATCGCGATCAGTTCGCTGGCCGAAGCGGCGGCCGAGGCGATCGGCGCGAACGCGCTGTTGGTGCGCGTCGGCGCGCTGTACCACGATTTGGGCAAGAGCCTCAATCCGCGCTATTTCGTCGAAAACCAACTGGGCGACAATCCGCACGATAAACAAAAAACGCCGCGCGATTCGGCGAAGATCATCAAGGCGCACGTGATCGATGGGGCGAAGCTGGCGCGCGAAAACAAGCTGCCGGAGCGGATCATCGATTTCATCGAGCAGCATCACGGCACGCGGATGATCGCCTATTTCCTTGACCGGGCGCAGAAAGCCGAAGCCGCCGGCGGCGCGCCGGTCGTCGAGGCCGATTACCGCTATCCGGGGCCGAAGCCGCAAACGCGCGAAACGGCCATTTTGATGATCTGCGACGTGATCGAAGCGCGCAGCCGGACCATCACCGATCGCGACGAAGCCAAGGTGCGCGCGATGATCGACGAGATGATTCAGCGGCTGGTCGACGAGGGCGAGTTGAACGAAAGCCCGCTGCACATCGGCGATCTGCCGCGCATCTCGCAGGCGCTGACCGAGGTGATCATCGGCATGCACCACAACCGCATCGCCTATCCGGATCAGAAAAAATTCAGCCAGCTTAGAAATTAATCAATCGCGCAGGGCTTCGGAGACTGTCGATAAATGCGCCGATAGGCGACAAACAGCCCCTTCCGGGGCGATAGAGGGTAGCCCGACCCGTAAGCGTCGGGCTAAAAAGCCTCAAAACAAGAAAATCGACAGCCTCGACAATCCTTGTCATCCCGCGCCCCGAGAGACTGTCGATAAATGCGCCGATAGGCGACAAACAGCCCCGTCGACGGCGATAGAGGGTAGCCCGACCCGTAAGCGTCGGGCAAAAAAACCTCAAAACGAGAAAATCGACAGCCTCGACAATCCTTGTCATCCCGCGCCCCGAGAGACTGTCGATAAATGCGCCGATAGGCGACAAACAGCCCCGTCGACGGCGATAGAGGGTAGCCCGACCCGTAAGCGTCGGGCAAAAAAACCTCAAAACGAGAAAATCGACAGCCTCGACAATCCTGGTAAAGAATTCTGTGCAGGACCTTCAAGCCCGCAGGGCGCAGGTCAGTAGCGAAGGGCGTCAGCCCTGGTATCGGATGGAGCAATTTTTACCAAACCCCAAAGGGGTGCAGGTGACACCGCTCCTGTAAATAACATTTCGGTGGCGCTGATACGCCGAACGCGGTGAGGCTTATCCGTGTTTAAATATCCACTGTTATGCTCACTCATTTCATTCGCTCGCAAAACAGCGCCACCCGCCGATCTGAGGTGAAATCAATCGCGTTTGACGGCCAGTTGTCCGCAGGCGGCGAGGATGTCGCGGCCGCGCGGCTTGCGCACGATCGCGGTCAGGTTGTGGTCGAGGAGAATCTGCAGGAAGCGATCGACCGTCGCGTCGTCGGGCGGTTCATAGCCCGAACCGGCGAAGGGATTGCACGCGATGAGGTTGATTTTCGGCCGCAACGGTTTGACCAGGTTGACCAGCTTGAGCGCGTCGGCCTCGCTGTCGTTGACGCCCTTGACCAGCGCGTACTCGAAAGTGATGCGCCGGCGCGGCGAAAGCGGGTAGCGGCGGCAGGCGTCCATTAGCTCTTTGAGCGGGTACTTGCGGTTGATCGGCACCAGTTGATTGCGCGTTTCGTCGTCGGCCGCGTGCAGGCTGATCGCCAGGCTGATTTCGATCTCCCGGCCCAGGCGATCCAGTTGCGGCACGACGCCCACGGTCGAGAGCGTGACCTTGCGCGGGCTGAGGTTGGGGCCGTAATCGTCACGCCAGATCGAGATGGCGCCCATGACGTTCTCGTAGTTGTCCAGCGGTTCGCCCATGCCCATGAGCACCAGGTTGCTGATGCGCCGCTCGCCGGCGAGGCGCTGCACGGCCAGGAATTGCTCGACGATCTCGCCGGTGGTCAGGTTGCGGATCAGACCCATCGTGCCGGTGCGGCAAAACCGGCAACCGAAGCGGCAGCCGATTTGCGTGCTCAGGCAGACCGTCAGCCGGCGCGGCTCGGGGATGAGCACGCTTTCGATCAGGTGACCGTCGGCGGTCTGCAACGCCAGCTTGCGCGTGCCGTCCTCGCTGGTCAGCGTCTCGGCGACTTCCAGACGCAGCAGGGAAAAATGCCGGTCCAGCGTTTGGCGCAGGGCCTGGCTGATGTCGGTCATTTCATCGAACGAGGCGACGTCGCGCCGGTAGAGCCAGGGGAAGATCTGCTTGGCGCGGTACGGCTTCTCGCCGAGCGCCTCCAACTCGCGCGCCAGTTGCTTGAGCGTCAGGCTTTTGATGCAGGTTTTGCTCACGTCAACGCCTTCGCCGCCGCCCGCCCGGCCAGGTAGCCGGTGGAGAAGGCGGCCTGCAAATTGTACCCGCCGCTCACGCCGTCGATGTCGAGCACTTCGCCGCAGAAAAACAAACCGGGCACGAGCCGGCTTTCCATCGTGCGCGGATCGACCTCGTCCAGCCGCACGCCGCCGGCGGTGACCAGCGCCTGTGGCCAATCGCCGATGTCGGCGACGGGAAAGGTAAGGCGCTTGAGCGTGCGCAACAAGCGGAGGCGCGTCTTTTTACTGATTTCCGCACAGCGTTGCTCGGGGTTGAGTTCCGCGCGCGCGACGATCAGCGGCAACAGCACCTGCGGCAGTAAACCGCGCAGCACGTCGGCCAACGGGGCTTTGCCGTCGGCTTCCAAATCGCGGCGCAGACGGGCGTCGAGTTTGGCCTCGTCGAGCGCCGGTTTCAGATCGAGCGCCAACACCGGTTTTTTGCATCCGGCGACATCACGGGCGAGGTTGAGCGGCACCGGGCCGCCCGCTTCGCCCTTTTCGAGCAGCGCTTCGCCGAACCCGGCGGCGATTTGCGTTTTGTCGTCCAGCAGCGCGACGCCCACGTTCTTCAAATGTACGCGCAACTCGGGCGGCAGGCCGGTCAGCTTGAGCGGGGCCAGCGCGGGCCGGGGCTCGACGATGGTGTGCCCCAGCGCTTGGGCAAAGCGGTGGCCGTCGCCGGTCGAACCGGTGGCCGGATAGCTCTTGCCGCCGGTGGCCAGGATGACGTGCCGGGCGCCAAGTCGTTGCCGGCCGATGCGCAGGGAGAAGCCGTCGTCCTCGTGCGCGATTTCGGCGATCGGCGCGTCGGTGCGCACGGCGGCTCCGTGGGCGCGGGCGTAGCGATACAGCGCCTTGACCACGTCCTGCGCCTTGCCCGACGCCGGAAACACGCGCCCGCCGCGTTCGGTCACGCAGGGCACGCCGCGTTTTTCCAGCAGGGCAATGGTGTCGGCGACGAAAAAACGGGCGAAGGCCGAGCGCAGAAAATCGCCGCCGTGGCGATAGCCTTCGGCGAACAATTCGGGCGGTTTGTCGTTGGTCACGTTGCCGCGCCCCTTGCCGGAGATGCCGACCTTGCGCGCCACCTTGCTCATCTTTTCGCAGACGAGCACCGTCGCTCCGGCCTCAGCGGCCGCGCCCGCCGCCACCAACCCGGCCGCTCCACCGCCGACAATGATGATGTTCCATCGTTCCATGGCGCGGATCGTAGCCGCGCGCCCCTTGACTGTCAAAGGGCTTTGGGCGACACCTGAATATATCGATTCATCGAACGGAGGCGGGCATGCGGGTGCGGGACGCCGGCCGGGTGCTTATGGTCGGCTTCGAGGGCGCCGAGGTCAATGATCACGTGCGCGAGGCGCTGGCGCTGGGCGTCGGCGGCTTCATCCTTTTTACGCGCAACATTCAGGAACCGGCGCAGGTCGTCGAGCTGATCGCCGAGATCCGCGCGCTGGCGCCCGATCGCCGATTGCTGTTCGCGGTCGACCAGGAGGGAGGCCGGGTGACGCGCCTGGGTCCGCCGTGCACCGTCTGGCCGAAGATGCGCGTACTGGGACAAACCGACGACGAACAACTGGCCTTCCGGCTGGGCACGGCGCTGGCCGCGGAACTGCACGCCCTGGGCTTCGATCTGAATTTCGCGCCGGTGGTCGACGTCGACGCCAACCCGGACAATCCGGTGATCGGCGACCGCAGTTTCGGGCGCGATCCGCAATTGGTCGCGCGGATGGGCGCGGCGGTGATCAAGGGCTTGCAGAGCGGCGGCGTGCTCGCCTGCGCCAAGCATTTTCCCGGGCACGGCAACACCGACAAGGACAGTCATCACGAACTGCCGGTGATCGAAACCGACGAGGCCCAGTGGCGGGCGGTCGATCTGCCGCCGTTTGCCGCGGCCGTGGCGGCGGACGTGGCGGCGGTGATGACCGCGCACATCGTGCCGGCGCACGCGGACGATGCGCTGCCGGCCACGCTGTCGCCGCGCGTGCTGGCGTTGCTGCGCGAAGAACTGCGCTTCAACGGGATGATCGTCAGCGACGATCTGGAGATGAAGGCCGTGGCGGCGCATTACGAACCGGGCGAGGCGGCGCTGCTGGCCGCGCGGGCCGGGTGCGACCTGCTGCTGGTCTGCCGCCAGTGGGAGCGGCAGGAAGCGGCGGTGCGCGCGCTGTACGACGCCCACCGTTCGGGCGCGCTGCCGCCGTTGCGTTTGACCGAAATGCGCCGGCGCATCGAGGCGGCCGCGTTGCGTTTTCCGCCGCCGGGCAAGGGCGATCTGAGCGTGCTGGGCTGCGACGAGCATCACCGGCTGGCCGCGATGATCAGGCAAATCGGCGAGGAACGAGAATAGGCGCAACTTTTTCGGCCGCGCGCGGTCGCAGAAAGTACGATTATTACAGCGGGCAAAAGCCCAGGTTACAACACCGCATAAATAGGTTATAAATCGCAGCGATGTATACCAACCGACCGACATTCGCCTGGATCGATCTGGATGCGCTCGAGCACAATTTCCTGACCCTGCGCCGGCGCCTGGGCGCGGACATCGGCATCATGGCCGTGGTCAAGGCCGACGCCTACGGGCACGGCGGCGTGCCGGTGGCGACCAACCTGGAACGACTGGGCGCCGACAGCTTCGGCGTGGCCTTCGCCGAGGAAGGCATTTTGCTGCGCGAGGGCGGCATCACGCGGCCGATCTACATTCTGGGCGGCATCTACCACGGCGAGGCGCTCAAGGCCTATAAATACGGCCTGACGCCGGTGATCATCAGCCTGGAAAACGGGTTGGAACTGGCGCGCGAAGCGGCCGAATTGAAACTCACCTTCAACGTGCACGTGAAGATCGACACGGGCATGACCCGCATCGGTCTGCCGGTGAAGGAAGCGGCGGCGGCGATCGCGCGGCTGGCGCGCGAAGAGTCGTTGAACATCCAGGGATTGATCAGCCACTTCGCCACGGTCAGCCCCGATCTGGGCAGCGACTATTGGGACCAGTTGGCCAGCTTCCGCGCGCTGCTGGACGAGCTGGCCGCGTTGGGGGTCGATCCGCCGATCAAGCACCTGGCCAATTCCTCGGCCGTGCTGGGCGCGCCCAAGCCGCCGTTCAACCTGGTGCGGCCGGGCATTTTGCTCTACGGCTCGTATCCGGGGCCGGGCTTCGAGAACATCCTCAACCTCAAGCCGGTCTTCCGGTTCACGACGGAAATTTTCCACCTCAAGCGGGCGCCGGCCGGCACGCCGGTCAGCTACGGCGGCACGTTCGTCACGCAGCGCGAGAGCGTCATCGCCACCTTGCCGGTGGGCTACGCCGACGGGCTGAACCGGCAGTTGAGCAATCGCGGCCACGCGCTGGTGCACGGCAAACGCGCGCCGATCGTGGGCGTGGTGTGCATGGACATGACGATGCTCGACGTCACCGACATTCCGGGCGCGGCGATCGGCGACGAGGTGGTGTTCATCGGCGAGCAGGGCGACGAGCGGATCACCGCCGAGGAGGTCGCGGAAATCTGCGGCACGATCTCCTACGAAATTTTCTGCAACATCAACCGTCGCGTCAGCCGCATTTACACGAAGAAGGGGGACTAGCGTGCTGCTTCGCCCCTTCGAACGCATCGGCAACGGCCTGCTGGATTTCGCCGAGGAAGTCGGCCGGGTGATGACCATCATGGGCCGGATGTTCGTCTGGCTGCCGCGTCGTCCTTTCCGTCTGCGCCTGTTGATGTATCAATTTAACTTTGTCGGGGTGGAGTCGGCGTTCATCGTCTTGCTGACCGGTTTTTTCACCGGCGCGGTTTTTTCGCTGCAAAGCTCCTATGCGTTCAGCCTGTTCGAAGCCAACTCGATGGTCGGCCCGACGGTCATGCTGGCGCTCACGCGCGAGCTGGGGCCGGTGCTCACCGCGCTGATGGTCATCGGGCGCGTGGGCTCGAGCATGGCCGCGGAGATCGGCACGATGCGCGTGACCGAGCAGATCGACGCGCTCGAGGTGCTGGCGGTCAATCCGGTGCATTACCTGATCGTGCCGCGGGTGCTGGCTTCGGTGATCATGATGCCGATGCTGACCACGGTCTTCGAGGCGATCGGCGCGTTGGGCTCGTGGGGCGTGACGACCAAGCTGCTCAACGTGCCCAGCATCGAGTTTATCGACGAAGTGATTTACTACGTGGACTTCGACGACTTTTACATCGGCATTCTCAAGGCCGCCGTTTTCGGTCTGATCATGGCGGTGATCGGTTGTTACCAGGGCTACTACACCACGCGCGGCGCGGAGGGCGTGGGCAAGGCGACGACGCAAAGCGTGGTCTTGAGTTCGGTGACGGTGATGGTGGCCAATTACTTCTTAACCGCTCTGATGTTCTAGGGGAAAGTTCATGGGCAAATCATTGATCATCGTCAATCCCAACAGCGCGAACGGCAACACGCGGAAAATCTGGCCGGTCATCGAAAGCGCGGTGAAACGGAAAATCGGCTCCTTCGACACGTGGTGGACCGAGCGCGTGGGCCACGGCATGGAACTGGCGCGCAAAGGAGCGGAGCAGGGGTACGAATTGCTGATCTGCGTCGGCGGCGACGGCACGAACAACGAAATGATCAACGGCCTGATGAACGACGACGGCACGCCGGTCAATCCGGAGCTGGCCTACGGATTGATCTGCATGGGCACCGGCGGCGATTTTCGCAAGACGGCGCTGATCCCCAAGGATTTTCGCGAGGCGGTGGACTGGCTGCCGGGCGAGAAAACCACGCGCATCGATGTGGGGCGCATGGAGATGACCGATCATCGGGACCGCAAGGTCGTGCGCTTTTTCGGCAACATCACCTCGTTGGGCATCGGCGGCGAGGTCGACGAGCGCGTCAACAACACGTCCAAGGCGCTGGGCGGCTTCGCCAGCTTCGCCTGGGCCAGCCTGGGGGCGATGATTTCGTACCGCAACAAGCGCGTACGGTTGATCCTCGACGACGAGCGCGACCTGGGCGAGCGGAAAATTTTCGCCGTGGCCGTGGCCAACGGACAGTTCTTCGGCGGCGGCATGCACATCGCGCCGCACGCGAATCTTTCCGACGGTCTGTTCGACGTGATCATCATCGGCGATCTGGGCAAGGTCGAATCGCTGATGAAGATGCCCAAGATCTATCAGGCCGCGCACATGCATTTCGACAAGGTGGAACAATACCGCGCCAAGAAGGTGGTGGCGCTGTCGGACGAACGCGTGTTGCTGGACGTCGACGGCGAACAGCCCGGCAAGCTGCCGGTGACCTTCACCATCTGCCCCGGCGCGTTAAAACTGAAAATCAAGGATTGACGCGGCCCGCGTCGAATCCCGCGGAGGCTCACCGATGGACAAGCTGACCTTGACCCGTAGCGAAGAACTGTACGCCCAGGCGCGCCAACTGGTTCCCGGCGGCATCCTGGGCATCCGCCGGCCGTATAACTTCGTGCCCGGCGAATATCCGATTTTCCTCGACCGCGCGATCGGCAGCCGGTGCTGGGATGTGGACGGCAACGAGTACGTGGACATGCTCGCCGCTTACGGGCCGATCATCCTGGGCCATCGCGAGAAAGAAATCGACGACGCGGTGGTCGCGCAGATGGAAAAGGGCTTTTGCATGAACCTCGCTCAGCCGTTGCAGAACGAGCTGGCGACCAAGCTGTGCGCGCTGATTCCCTGCGCGGAAAAAGTCGTGATGGTCAAAACCGGTTCGGATGCGACGACCGCGGCGATCCGCATCGCGCGCGGCTACACCGGCAAGCTGAAGATTCTGCGTTGCGGCTATCACGGCTGGCACGACTGGTGCGTCGAGGTCAAAGGCGGCGTGCCGGCCAAGCTGTGGGAAGACACGCACGAGTTTCACTACAACGATCTGGACGGCCTGGACGCGCTGATCGCGCAGCACAAAGACGACGTTGCGGCGATCATCGTCACGCCGGTGGGGCATCCGCTGGGGCATCCGGTGCAGGCGCCGGCGCCGGGATTTTTGGCCGGCATACGCGAGCGCGCGACGCAGTTGGGCGCGGTGCTGGTCTTCGACGAAATCCGCAGCGGCTTTCGCGTGGCGCTGGGCGGCGCGATGGCGCGTTACGGCGTCACGCCCGACCTGGCGACGATCGGCAAGGCGATGGCCAACGGGTATCCGATCAGCGCGGTGGTCGGCAAGCACGAGTTCATGGACGTGGTCGAAGGCAAGGTGTTCATCTCCAGCACCTTTTTCCCCAACTCGCTGGAGATGGCCGCGGCGCTCAAGACGATCGAGATTCTCGAACGCGAGCGGGCGCTGGACAAACTGTGGGAGCGCGGCGAAGCGTGGTTGGCCGACGTCGAGGAAATCATCGCGCGTAGCGGCGTGCCGGCCGAACTGTCGGGCATTCCGCCGATGCCGTTCATCACCTTCCCGGCCGACGAGGACAAGAAATACAAGCAGCGGCGCGTGCGCTTCTACACCGAGGTCATTCGCCGCGGCGTGTTCCTGCAACCGTATCATCACGGCTACATCATGGCGCGGCACACCGACGCCGACTTGCAGCAGGCGGCGCAGGCTATCGAGGATGCGCTGAAGATCGTCCGCCGGGAAATCGCTTAGGCGAGTCCGGCCAGCGAACGGACGAGGTTGGTCGACGAGTAGTGACCGTCGGTGATCGCCGCGAAGGGGTGTTCGCCGCCGAAGATCAGCTCGACGATTTCGTCGATCGTTTTCCCCTCGTCGAGGCGCGGCTTGATGATGTCGGCCAATGTTTGCAGGTACTCGGCGGCGCGGCGCAACGAGGCGCGACCGTCGTCCACCACTTTCCCCACCGAAGTGAACAGCGTCAGGGAATCACCCGGCAACGCGGCGAGACGGTTGAGCGTCTCGATGAGCTGCGGCGCGTTTTCGTCGGCGCGCAGCACCTTCTGCTCGACGCGCGCGAAGATGTCGCCGGAAAACAACCATCCCTCGCGCGGCTCGAACAACGCCACGTGACCGGCGCTGTGCCCCGGCGTTTCCACAACCTCGAATCGATAATTCGGCGTGACGACCTCGTCGCCCAAAGGCAGCGGCGTGAACAAATCCGGATACCCCCACACCAATTCCTGATACGGATACAGCGCCTGTTTCGCCGCGATGCGCGGCAGGGAATCGGCGTGGGCATACACGGGCACACCGCGCGTTTCGTGCAGCAACTTGTCGGCGCCGACATGATCCTCATGCCAGTGGGTGTTGACCACCTGGGCGATTTCAAAGTCGTCCAATGTCGTCAGAAATTCCCGGCAGGTGAAGCGACAGCCGGCGTCGATCAGCAGACCGTCGACCAGGTAGGAGGCAACCCAATACACGGCCGTGCCGTTAATTTCGTGACTCAGGCGAAATTGCGTGACCGGCCCGAATTGATGAATCTCAATCATGGTTGTGAGCTTGATTTTGGTGGTTTATGCAGAATGGTCAGGACGTTGCCGGAAACGAAAACGCCGGCTTCCCGGGAAGCCCAGACGCTGAGCAACTCATTGCGCGTGCCGCTGTACTCTTCGCGCCAGGTCGATCCGTTGTAATGCAAAATTACGCCTTCACTGCCGACGACATAAACGTCGTCGGGGCCGGTGCCGAAAATGCCATGCAGCTCCTGGTGGGAGTAATGGTAGGGGTAGTTATACACAAGCTGCCAGTTTCTGCCATTGTACATGAGAATGTTGTTTTCCTCGTCGATGGCGAAGGCGTAATTGTTGTCGGTGGCCCAGATGGCGACGAAGTCGTATTCGGTCGGCAAGATGCCCATCAAGGACCAACATGATCCGTTCCAATGAACGATGTTGCCGTCACTGGCCGCGATAAAGATGTTGTTGCCGGCGGTGCCCCAGATGTCGAAATACGATATCGAGCCGTAGAAGCCCATGATGCCCTCATGCTTTGCCCAAGAAACGCCATTGTAATGATATGCGTTTCCGTCATTGGAGACCGTATAAACGTTATGGCCGGACGTACCCCAAAGACCGGTTAGGCGAGCCGTGGCAAACGGGTAGGTGAACTGGAGTTCCCATTCGGTTCCGTCGTAGTGATAGACGTGCAGAAGATCGGCGATGAAAAGATCCGACGAATCGACGCCCCAGATGCCTCTGATCTCGCCGGACGCTTGAAACACATAGCGCCATTCGGTTCCGTTGAAGTGGTAAACCTCGCCCTCTTCAAAGCCGAGATAGATATCGTCGGGGCCGAAACCGAATATTTTCATCGGTGGACTGCCGTAACTGGCGTTGACCGGCGCCAGCAGCCGGTCCCGGCGGCGTTTGCGCCATATGCCGGAATTGTTTTCCATGATGATGCCGTAGCTGCCGACGGTCAGTAGATGCTCCAGCGACGTTTCCGAAGAAAACTTGACGATGTCGTACAGACGCTCTTCGACACCGGTTTCCTCGGCGAGCCAGACGCCGTCGATTCGCTTGCGGATGGCGCCGTCGCCGCCGGCCAGGTAGATGTCTTCGTTGCCGGCGCTGTGTCCGCCATAGGCGCTGAAATCGTCAAAGGCAGTGAAGTTCAGACGCTCGTACCCGCTTTTGTATTGCCACAAACCGGTATAGCCGACCGTGTATATAATTCCGTGAGGCGAAATCCAGGAGTCGGCCAGAGAATATTCGGTGTCGTACTGCTCGATTTCCACGGGCACGTCGTTGACGAGTTGGTACAAGTGGAAAAAGCCGCCGCCGTAGGGCCCGTACGTGTCGTACCAGTTGCCGGTGCAGAAATAATAAATGTTGTTCGTCGAGTCGCCGACGATGGCTTTGATCTGGCAGCAATCGTCGGGCATTTCCACATAACCCCATTTGTCCTGCTCATACTTGAGCAGAAACGGTTCGTCCCACCAGGTCCAGTCGTAATGCCGCAGTCCGCCCCCCGCGTAGAGAGCGCCGGTCGGCGAGACCCAAATATCATGGAACGTGAACAACGATTGACTGAAAATTTCTTCGAATGAGCTCCCATCGTAGTGGTAGATGGTGGTTTCGGACATGACGTACACGTCATTCCGGTCGATGACGGCCAGGTCGGTGAAGTGGTCTGTTGTGTAGGTGGGAATGTTTTCATATTCGCCCGCGTTGTTGTAGCGAAAAAACGTGCCGCCATAGCCGATGATGTAAGCCTCGTTATCGTTGATCGGCTCGATCTTGCGCAGCATGTTCCCCTGCGGCAGCGGATTGTGCCAGCACCAGTCGTTGACGGTGCATAGCGGCTCGGGGAGCACCGTGTCGTCGTCGAGGAAATCGTCGTCCTGGCTGTAATCGTCGTCCGCGTCATCGTCTATCGCCGGGAGAAAATTCGACCGGGCGTCGGCCCGCTCGGCGAGCGTTTCCTGCGCCTGGACAAGGGAAGAAAACGACGAATCGGAAGAAGGTTGGCAGGCGGAAGCAACGAGGAGAAAGAGAATTATCAACGGCAACCATAATGAACGCATGAGAATTATCCAATCGATTTATGTCAATATGTTTCCCATCGGCAGGGATGGCCCGATTCTTGACCATGTGATTGTATTATCGGATTTTTACGACGGCAATCGAAGAATGGTCAGCGCAACTCGCGTTCGCTCATCTTTTCGACGATGAACCCGGCGACGTGCTCGGCGTAGGTGCCGCGACCGAAACCGGCGTCGAAGCCCAATTCCAGCGCGAGGCGATGGTCGATGCGCGGCCCGCCGCAAATGAGCAGCGTGCGTTGCCGGATGCCCGCCGCCTCGACCAACTCGACCATCCGCGTCAGGTTCTGCTTGTGGAAGCCGCGGCCGGTGACGACCTGGCTGATCAAAATCGCATCGGCTTTGTTGTCGACGGCGAATTGCAGCAATTTTTCCGGCGGCACCTGCGCACCGAGGTTGAAGGCCTCGATCATCTCGTAACGCTCCAGGCCGTAGTGGCCGTCGAAACCCTTCATGTTCATGATCGCGTCGATGCCCACGGTGTGCGCATCGGTGCCGATGCACGCGCCCACGACGACCAACTTGCGACCGAAGCGGGTGCGGATTTGCTCGTTGATCTGCTCGCGCGAGTAGACCTTGGTTTCGACCTTGGGCACGTTGATCTGCGTCATGTCGATCGTCTTGCGCGTGTGGCCGTAGACGATGAAGAAGCTGTAGCCGCCCAGGTCTTCGCTATGCACGACCGACGCGTCGCGCAGGCCCAGCCCCAGGGCGGTCTGCTTGGCCGCCTCAATCGATTCGGGCGTCAGGGGCAGGGGCAGGGTGAAACTCATCTGCAGCGCGCCGTCGTCGAGCGTGTCGCCGTAGGGACGGACCTTGGTCGGATCGACCTGTTTCACGTTAGTGGCGTCCATGGATCTTCTCCCCCAGGATGGCCGGCAGCGGATTGCGGTACGCCGCCGCTTTCTTGACGACGCCGTCGCCGCCCTTGCCGCCGTCGGGCGCGCGTTTGATGTCTGCGAACATGCCCTGTTCGATGGCCTTGAACAGGCCGATGTCGGCGATCGTGGCGAGCATGGCGATCGCCTTGTCCAGCACCGCGTCGGCGCGTTGCACCAGCCACGAACCGGGCTTGATCTCCAGGCAGTCGCTCAGGCCGCGCGCGCTGTTGAAAATCATGTTGGCGTTCTTGATCGCCAGGGCGCGATCCATCAGGTACGGCGTGTGCATCGCCTCGGTGAGCATCCCCAGCAACTGGATGCCCTGGCCGGTGAGCACGCCGGTGAAGTTGAACATCGTGTTCATCGCGTAGCCGCGGAAGATGTCGCCGGTCATGTGCTTGGTCGGCGGCATGTACTTGATCGGATGCTCGGGGAACACCTCGCGGATCAACAACGCCTGCGCCAGTTCGTACAGATAGCTGTCGGGCAGTTCGGGCTTGACCTCGAAGGCGTGGCCCAGGCCCATCAGATGCGCGGGCAGCCCGGCCTCGTAGGCGAAGCGTTCGTTGAGCAGGTCGCTGGCCAGCACGGTGTGCGCGGCCTCGACGGCGTCGGCGGTGGTCAGGTAGTTGTCCTCGCCGGTGTTGATGATGATTTCGCCGTAAGCGCTGATCATGCGGCTCAGGTGCTGGTCGACGAAGGTGCGCAGCGGATTGATGTCGCGGAACAGGATGCCGTACATCGAATCGTTGAGCATCATGTCCAGGCCTTCGAGCGCACCCATCGCCGCGATCTCCGGCATGCACAGGCCCGACGCGTAGTTGACCAGATACACGTAGCGGCGCACCTCGCGCCCCACGTCGTCGAGCGCGTCGCGCATGTAACGGAAATTCGCCTGCGTCGCGTAGGTGCCGCCGAAGCCCTCGGTGGTGATGCCCTCGGGCACGAAATCCAGCAGGCTCTGCGCGGTCGAACGGATGACCGCGATCACCGTCGCACCCTGGCGCACGGCCATTTTCGCCTGCACGGCGTCTTCGTGGATGTTGCCGGTCGCGACGATCACATACAGCCACGGAGGCTGATTTTTACCGAATTCGGCCAGGTAACGCTCGCGCGTTTGCAGCATGTCGTCCACGCGCGCCAGGCGTGAGCGGATCAGCCGTTCCGCCTGATCGTTCGCGGCGACCGGATCGGCGGGGCGATAGGCGCGCAGATTGATTTTTTCCTCGCTCACCGCCTTGGCCAGTTCGTTGAGCGACAGACCGCGTTCCTGCGCCGCCTGCGCGACCAACGGGGCCAGGCCCTCGTCCAGGCGCGAGCGCAGATGCTTGACCAGCACGTTGGCGTAAGGCACGCCGTCGACGTCCGCGCCTTCCAGGCCCATCAGGCGCAGGGTGGCGCGTTCGACGCTGTCGGTGGTGTGCGCGAAAATCAGTTCCAAGACCGGCTTGGTGACCGCGCGGGCCAATTCGCGCGCGTGGGCGATTTTCCCGGTGTCCAGTCCCAGACGCATTGTTGCACCTCGTCGATGAAAAAACGTATGCGTTACGGTTCGTGCCGCAGGCCGGCGACCACATCCAGCAACGGCAAGTGGGGCGCGGCCGCGAGCAATTGCGCGAAAAAGGATTGCGGCTCCCATTGCCGCAGCAGCCCGTGCGGATTGGCGGCGACCAGCAGCAAGCGCAAGGTGCGCCGCACGAACACGCCGGGCGACTTGCGCCGCAGTTTGCGCCAGGCCGGGCGGTCGACGAAGACCTTCGTGGCGTCCTCGACGATCAGGGGCACGGCGCGCAGTTCGTCCAGATGCGTTTCAACCATCTCGTCGGTCAACGGCCCGACGCAACAGGCGGCCGTCGCGTCGCGCGGCTCGGCCCGCCAACGATCGCCGACGCGCCAGTGCAGGCCGAGGGGCAAATCGTCGTCCGGCGACAACTCCGGCGGCGCGGCGGGCAGGGCGTACAGCTCCACCTGGTGGGCCAGCCAGGCGGCGGCGCCTTCCGGCTCGGGCGCGACGTCGGCCGAAACGACCAACGCCAACCGTGCGCCGTCGTGCGCGGCGACCTGCGTGCGACGCTCGTAGGCCCCGTCGACCAGCATGTGCGTCGCGCCGAGTATTTTCAAGCGCTCCAGCGCCGTCCACAGTTCGGCGTTGGTGTCGGGCCCGATGATCTCCACGTTGCCGTCGCGTAGCGCCCGGCCGACGACCACCGTGCCGAGCATCGTGCGAAAGGGCAACCGTTCGAGCCGCTGCGCCCCGTCGCCCAGGCGGGCGCATTCGCCGTCGGTGGTGACGAACAAATTGCCCGGCCGCAGCGTCACCGGCGGTTTCGGATGCCGCCAGATAATATCCTCGGCCTCGCCGTCGCGACCGATGGTCGCCAGCGCCGGCGGCACGGACAGACGTTCGCTCAATTCGCGATTGAGGAAATTGAGCAGCGTCGTTTTGCCCGCGTTCTTGCAGGAGCCGACGATAAACAGCGGTCCGCTTTCGCCGGCGATGGTCCGCAAAACGATCAATGTTTCTTCAACTTTCGAAACTTCGGCTCGATGGCCACGTGCGTGCAGCGTAACAGCTTGGCCGGTCCGTCGACGTCCTGGTAGCGCGCTTCGGCGCAGGCCGGATCGTGTCCGCAGACCGACTCGAAGCTGTGCGGTTCCTTGTACACGGTGATCGCGCCTTCGTAGTTGCGCAGCACGATTTTGTCGTCGCTGCGGCTGATCGTGTAATTGGGCATCAACGGCACCTTGCCGCCGCCGGCCGGGCAATCGACCACGAAGGTCGGCACGGCCAGGCCCGAGGTATGGCCGCGCAGGCTTTCGATGATTTCGATGCCCTTGCCGACGCTGGTGCGGAAATGGCTGATGCCCTGCGACAGATCGCACTGATAAATGTAGTACGGGCGCACGCGGGCCATGAGCAGGCCGTGCATCAACTTCTTCATGATGTGCGGGCAGTCGTTGACGTTGCGCAGCAACACCGACTGGTTGCCCAGCGGAATGCCTCCGTTGGCCAGCCGCTCGCACGCGGCGACGGCCTCGGGCGTGAGTTCCTTGTAATGATTGAAGTGCGTGTTCACGTACAGCGGATGATACTTGGCCAGCATCTTGACCAACTCCGGCGTGATGCGGAACGGATTGACCACCGGGCTGCGCGTGCCGATGCGCAGAATCTGGATGTGCTCGATGGCGCGCAGGCGTCTGAGGATCGACTCCAGCTTGCGGTCGCCCATGGTCAGCGGATCGCCGCCGCTGATGACGATGTCGCGCACCTGCGGCCGTCGCCTGATCGCTTCGATCTGCGCGTCGATGATTTCGTCGTTGTACGCCGCGTCGCGTTCGCCGACCAGCCGCCGGCGCGTGCAATGCCGGCAGTACATGTTGCACACGTCGGTCAGCAGCATCAGCACGCGATCCGGATAGCGGTGGGTCAGCCCCGGGGCGATACGGTCGCGATCCTCTTCCAGCGGATCGGCCATGTCGCCGACCGCCTCGTACAATTCCGCGCCGGAGGGAATCGCCTGCTGGCGCACCGGGCAACGCGGATTGGCGATGTCGATCAACGAAGCGTAGTAGGGCGTGATGGCCATGCGGAACCGGCCGAGCACGCGCCCGACGGCGGCCGCTTCCTCGTCGCCGATCGCGGGGAACACCTCGCGCAGTTTGGCGACGGTGGTGATCCGGTTGCGGATCTGCCATTTCCAGTCGGTCCAATCCTGGGGCGCCACGTCGGCAAATGCTTTCAGGGGCTTGGTTTTCGGCATATCCAATCCTTTATTTTACGTAGCGTTCGGTGTAATGCTTGCGCAGGTATTCCGACTCGCGCATCAGGTTGAGCGTGATCGCGGCGTGGTGTTTGGTGTAACCGTTGCCGATGATCATCGTCACGTCTTTGCCGACGCCTTCCGCGCCCAGCGCCGCTTTGGTGAAGCTGGTGGCCATCGAGAAGAAGTAAACCAGCCCGCCGTCCTTGCAGGGCAGGATCGAGCCCATTTCGCAGTTCTCGCGGCTGACGCAGTTGATGACCACGTCGGCCAGTCGGCCGTCGGTCGCCTTTTCCACCGCGGCGAGCATGCCCAGCGCATCGTCGCCGGCGGCGTTGATGACCTCGTCCACGAAGCCGGATTTTTCCACCAGGGCGCGCGCGTCCTCGCGGCGGATCGTGCCGATCACCTTGCCGGTGATGCCCGCGCGTTTTTTCGCCTCGTAGCAGCACAGCATGCCGCTCTTGCCGTTGGCCCCGATGACCAGCACGGTGTCGCCCGGCTTGACCAGCTTGGCGACCTGCGCCGGCGCGCCGGCCACGTCCAGCACGGCGAGGGCGAGTTTTTCGTCCATGTCGGCGGGCAGCTTGGCCCAGATGGCGCTCTCGAAGAGGATCGCCTGACCCTTGATGTCGACCTGGTCGTTTTCCTGGCGAATGGCCAGGATCTCGTCGATGCGCAGCGGCGTCAGGCTCAGGCTGACCAGGCTGGCGATCTTGTCGCCTTCCTTCAGGTCGATCTTGCCTTGGAGCGCGTCGCCGATTTTGTTCACCTTGCCGATGAACATGCCGCCCGAGCCGGTCCACGGATTCTTGTGCTTGCCGAACTGGCCGACGATGTCGAGCATGATCTCCTTGATCTTTTCGTCCTTGCCTTCCGCCCGGTCGAGGATCGCTTTGAAGCTGGCCGAATCGACGTTGAGCGTGATCACGTCGCAGAGGATTTCGTTGTCGTAAATTTCGCTCATGTCGTTGTTCAGCCGCAGCGCCGGCTGAGGAAGCACGCCCTGAGGTTCGACGACCCGGTGCGTTCCGTAGCGATTTCCTTGTTTTTGCATGACATACCTCCTCATACTAGATGCATACTATTTTTTGTGTCCTCAACACTCGCCACCTCGTGGCCCATCGCCTCGATGAGGCGCGCCACCTGTTCCACAAACTGCGCGTTGCTGTCGGCCTTGACGCCCTTGCGCAGGTAGATGTTGTCCTCGAAGCCGACGCGCGGATTGCCGCCGAGCAGCACCGTCGCCGGCTGCATGAAAGCGCTGCCGCGCCCGCCCACGCCGATGCCCGACCACAGGCTGTCGGGGGGCAGGGCGTCGATCATCGCCAGCAGCGATTTGATGTCGGCCGGCACGCCGCCGGGCACGCCCATGACGAAACTGAAATGATAGGGCGGCGTGAGCAACCCTTCCTTGATGATCAGCTTCGCGTTGTGCACGTGGCCCAGGTCGAAGCATTCGAGCGTCGGCTTGGTGCCGGCGTCGCGCATGCGCTGGGCGTACAGGCGCATCTGCGGCAGGCTGTTGGGCAGAATCTCGTCGCCGAAATTGACCGACCCGCAATCGAGGCTGGCCAGCGCGGGCGAGAGGGAGATCGGTTGCAGGCGCTCCTCGTCGCTCATGCCGACCGCGCCGCCGGTGGTCGTTTCGACCAGAATCGGGCAGGCGTCGGCGATGCGTTCGATGGCCTCGGCGAACACGGCCTTGTCCTGCGTGGGCGTGCCGTCGTCGCGGCGCACGTGCAGGTGCAGGATCGACGCGCCGGCATCGTAGGCGCGCTTGGCTTCCGCGGCGATCTCGGCCGGCGTGATCGGCAGACCGGGGCATTGTTCGCGGGTGGTTTCGGCGCCGGTCACGGCGCAGGTGATGAACAGCTTGGCCATGATTTCTCCCTTGTTGATTTTCTCTGCGACCGGCCTGTTTTCGTCCTTTCCGTACCGTGTCGAATCGCGAAGTCGTGGCGAGTCTAATCCGCCTAAATGTGCGGTTCAACCCCCCTTTTCGTCCGTGGGGAAACGGCGGAAAACCGGCCTTTTCGCGGCTAATAATTGTGCTAGACTGAGCCCCGTTCCAATCCAACATTTTGCGAGGCAGTGATGGAAACGAGGAAGGCAATCGACAAACTCGAGCGGATGAATACACAAGCCAAACTCGGTGGCGGGCAGAAGCGGATCGATGCGCAGCACGAAGCGGGCAAGATGACGGCCCGCGAGCGACTGGAGAAGCTGTTCGATCCGGGCAGCTTTCGCGAAATCGACCGTTTCGTCACCCATCGGTGCACCGATTTCGAGATGGAAAAGAGCGTCATTCCCGGCGACGCGGTGGTGATCGGCTACGGCATGGTCGACCAGCGGACCGTCTTCGCCTACGCGCAGGACTTCACCGTGTTCGGCGGCAGCCTGTCGAAGGTCGTGGCCGAGAAGATCTGCAAGGTGATGGACCTGGCGATGAAAAACGGCGCGCCCTGCGTCGGGCTGAACGATTCGGGCGGTGCGCGCGTGCAGGAAGGCGTGGACAGTCTGGCCGGTTACGGCGACATCTTTTTAAGGAACACGCTGGCCTCGGGCGTCGTGCCCCAGATCAGCGTGATCCTGGGTCCCTGCGCCGGCGGCGCGGTGTATAGCCCGGCGATCACCGATTACATCTTCATGGTCGACAAAACCAGCCACATGTTCATCACCGGCCCGGGCGTGATCGAGTCGGTCACCGGCGAGAAGGTGAGCATGGAAGACCTGGGCGGCGCGGGCGCGCACGCGGTCACCAGCGGCGTAGCGCACTTCGCGATGCCCGACGAGGCGACCTGCCTGCAGGCGGTGCGGCGGCTGCTGTCGTACTTCCCGGCCAACAACATGGACGATTCGCCGGCCTATCAGGTCGACGATCCGGCCGGACGCGAAGCACCGGAACTGGATACGCTGATTCCGGAAAATCCGAACCAGCCCTATGACGTGCACGAGGTGATCGAGCGCGTGATGGATCGCGGCAGCTTCATGGAAGCGCATGCGCATTACGCCCAGAACCTCGTGGTCGGCTACGCCACGCTGGGCGGCAAGGCGGTGGGCATCGTCGCGAATAACGCGATGGTCAAGGCCGGCTGCCTGGACATCGACGCGAGCCTCAAGGGTTCGCGGCACGTGCGTTTTTGCGACTCGTTCAACATTCCGATCATCACGCTGTGCGACGTGCCGGGCTTTTTGCCGGGCGTGGACCAGGAACACGGCGGCATCATCAAGCACGGGGCGAAGATGATCTACGCCTACGCCGAAGCCACAGTGCCCAAGATCACCGTCGTGCTGCGCAAGTCTTACGGCGGCGCGTACTTGGTGATGGGCTCCAAGCATCTGCGCAGCGACATCAACTACGCCTACCCGGACGGCGAGATCGCGGTGATGGGCGCGGCCGGCGCGGTGAACGTGGTGTTCCGCAAGCAGATCAAAGCGGCGGAAGATCCCAACGCCGAGCGCGAACGGCTGGTCGAGGAATACCGCGAGAAGTTCAGCAATCCGTACGCCGCGGCGGGACGCGGGTACATCGACGAGGTCATCTTCCCGCGCGAAACGCGCCGCAAACTGATCGAGGCGCTGGCCATGCTGCGCAACAAGCGCGACACGCTGCCGCCGAAAAAGCACGGCAACATTCCTTTGTAAAAAGAGGGGGAGAACATCATGAAGCCGATCGCCGTCGTTTTGTTGGCCGCGGGCAAAGGCACGCGGATGAAATCGGAACTGGCCAAGGTGCGTCACCCGCTGTGCGGGCGGCCGATGATCTATTACAGCGTCGCGTCGGCCCTGAGCCTCCAGCCGCAGCGGTTGGTGACGGTGATCGGCCACCAGGGCGAGCAGGTGCGCGCCGAAGTGCAGGCGCTGTTTCCCAAGGCGGCGATCGATTTTGCGGTGCAGAAAACCCAGGACGGCACCGGGCACGCGGTGTTGCAGGCCAAACGCGCGCTGCGCGGCTACGACGGCGACGTGCTGATCCTCTCGGGCGACGTGCCGCTGCTGCGCGCCGAAACGCTGCGCGAGTTCCGCCGGCTGCACAACAAAACCGGTATGGACATGTCGGTGCTGGCCACGATCATGCCCGATCCGACCGGCTACGGGCGCTGCGTGGTCGGCGAGGGCGGGCTGCTGGACGAGATCGTCGAGGAGCGCGACGCCACGCCGGTGCAGCGGCAAATCGACATCATCAACGCGGGTATCTATCTGGTGGACGCCAAGCTGCTGTGGTGGGCGCTGGGGCGCATCGGCAAGGACAACGCGCAGGGCGAGTTGTACCTGACCGACGTGATCAAGCTGGCGCGGGCGCGCGGCAAGGCCGTGCGGGCGTTCATCATGGACGAATCCGAAGAGGTGCTGGGCATCAACTCGCGCGTGGAACTGGCCGAGGCGGCCGAGATGATTCGCGGCGAGATCGTCTTCCATTTGATGATCGAGGGCGTCACGGCGGTCGATCCGCACGCAACCTATCTGGACGTGGGCGTGAAGGTCGGGCGCGACACGGTGCTCGAACCGGGCGTGGCCCTGCGCGGCGCAACGAGCGTCGGTAAGGACTGCACGATCGGCGCGGGCGCACAAATCGCCGATTGCACGATCGGCGCGGGCGCGAACATTGGCCCCTACGCGGTGTTACGCGGGGTGAAGGTCAAGGCCGGCGAAACGATAGCGCCGCACGAAATCCGCGAGAAGTAATCACTCCTTCGCTGCCGGCATGAAATTGTAGGTGTACTCGAAGTACACCGACTCGCCGTTCTGCGGCCAGGTACGATCCGCGAAAATCTTGATGATGCAGGCGTTGAGCGATTTGTTGTGCAGCGTATCCTCGATGATTTCGATCGCGCTGGCCCCGCCGTTGGTGTCGACGGTCACCTTCAACTTGATCGTGCCGTTCAATTCCGGATTCGCGCTCAGCTCTTTTTGATAACAGCCGAGCACGTCATCGGATATACGGTTGAGCACGATTTTGATCCGGCGACCCAGCATACTGTTGTCGACAACTTTTTGCGGTTCCTGGCTGTAGACGACGGCGACCGAAAGGATCATCGCCAAGGCGAGTAGCAGAGCAATCTTTTTCATGGCCCCTCCCGAAACAGTTGCTCTAGGTGGAAGTATAACAACTATTTGAAGGGAAAGAAAGGTTATCCGCGACGGCGGAAAGCGACCCCGAGCATGGTCTCGGCCAGGCGTCGCACCGCTTCGATATCCGTGCCTTCCACGGCCACCGCGCTGACGACCACCTCGGGCACATAGCGCTTGGCCTGGCCGATGAAATCGATGATCGCGGCGTGCGTTTTCTCGCCGAAGGACGGTCCGCAAAGCTGCTGATACGCGACGGCATCGGCGGCGTTGAGGCTGACGCTGACCGCGTCGATTACGCCTTTCATCTCCTTGGCGACCGGCCGTTTGTTGATCAGATCGGCGTGGCCGTTGGTGTTCAGGCGAAGGCGGCGCGCGCCGCGTTTCTTCAATTGTTTGGCGATGGCCAGCAGGTCGGCCCAACGCAGCGTCGGCTCGCCGTAGCCGCAAAAGACGATCTCGTTGTGCGCCGCCGGATCGGGGATCGCCGCCAGCACCTGCTCGACGGTCGGTTCGTTTTTCGGCTCCAGGTACAGGTAGTGCCCGCCCAGCAGGAAGTCGGGGAACTTGGCGCAGAACGAGCAATGATTCGTGCAGCGGCTGGTCAGGTTGATGTACAGCGCGTTTTTGTGCTCGTAAGCGACGGCCGGCGTCATGCCCTTGGTTTCGAAGCGGAAGAGGCGATAGGCGTTGAGCGTCGTTTGGCGAGCCACTTCATCGACCGACAATCCTTTGAGTTCGGCGATCTTCTCGGCGACGTAGCGCACGTGCGCGGGCTCGTTGCGCTTGCCGCGAAAGGGTGTGGGCGTCAGGTACGGCGCGTCGGTTTCGACCAGCAGCTTGTCCAGCGACGTTTGCCGGATCACCCGATGCGCGACGACATCCTGCCCCGCTTTGGCGTAGGTGATCGTGCCGGTGAAGCTGATGTGAAAACCCAGGTCGATGACCCGCCGCGCGAAATCCTCGTCGCCGGCGAAGCAGTGAAACACGCCGCGGTAACGGTCGCCTTCCTCCAGCAGAATCTTGAGCGTCTCCTCGTGGGCGTCGCGATCGTGGATGATCAGCGGGAGGTCGAGTTCCCGCGCCAGGCGAATCTGGCGGCGGAAATGATCGCGCTGCATGGGGCGGGGGCTGTAGTCCTTGAAAAAGTCCAGACCGATCTCGCCGTAAGCCAGCACCTTGGGATGACGCGCAAGGTCGACGATGGCGCGGTAATCGTCGGCGGTCGCTTCCTTGACGTCGTGCGGATGAATGCCCACAGTGGCGAACACGGCCGGGTGCGCCTGGGCGATTTCCACCGCGCGGCGGCTCAGATCGGGGCTGGTGCCCACGGTGATCATCCGCCCGATGCCGGTCTCGATGGCGCGGGCGATGACCTGCGCGCGATCCTGGTTGTACTGGTTCATCTCCAGATGGCAATGGCTGTCGATCAACATGAACATTCTCCTCCGCGAAATCCCTCACATGATAGGGAGTGAAAAACGAATGTCCAGCGCCCTTGCGCGGTTGCGAAGTTGTCCGCTAGGATCGGAAACGATTTGGTTGCCGAGGAGATTCAATGAAACCCAAGGTGTTGGTCGTCGACGACGAACTGTCGATGCGCGAATTTTTGGATATTTTTCTGACCAAGGAAGGCTACGAGGTCACCACCGCCAACGGCGGCGAAAGCGCGTGCAACCTGCTGGACAGCGAGCGTTTCGACCTGGTCATCTCCGATATCAAGATGCCCAAGGTCGGCGGGATGGAAGTGCTGCGCAAATCCAAGTCGATCGACCCACAGATTCCCGTGCTGATGATCACCGCGTTCGCCAGCCACGAGGACGCCGTCTCGGCGATGAAGGAAGGGGCGTACGATTACGTCACCAAGCCGTTCAAGGTCGACGAGATCCGGCACATCCTGGCCAACGCGGTCGAGAAGCGGCAACTGAGCCTGGAGAACATCGCCCTCAAGCAGCAACTGGAAGAACGATACGGTTTCGGCAACCTGATCGGCAGCCATCCACGCATGCTGGAAATCTACGATATGGTCAACCGCGTGGCGAAGGCGCCCACGAACATTATGATCAGCGGCGAAACGGGCACGGGCAAGGAGCTGGTCGCCCGGGCGATCCACGTGCACAGCGCGCGCAAAAACAGCCAGTTCGTCGTCATCAACTGCGGCGCAATCCCCAGCGAGCTGCTGGAAAGCGAACTGTTCGGCCACAAGCGCGGCAGTTTCACCGGTGCGATCAACGATAAAAAAGGCCTGTTCGAAATCGCCGACAACGGCACGCTGTTTCTCGACGAGGTCAGCGAACTGCCGATGCAGTTGCAGGTCAAGCTGCTGCGCGCCATTCAGGAAAAGCGCATCATGCCCGTCGGCGGAACGGGCGAAATTCAAATCGATACGCGTCTGATCAGCGCCTCCAATAAAAATCTGGAAGAGGAGGTCCGCGCCGGCCGGTTCCGCGAAGACCTGTATTATCGTTTGAACGTCATCCAAATCATCGTGCCGCCCTTGCGCGACCGCCGCAGCGACATCCCCTTGCTGGCCAAGTACTTCCTCGAAAAATACGCGAAATTGCTGGAAAAGCCGATCCGGAAAATCAGCCACGAGGCGATGAACTTTCTCAAAGGCTATCACTATCCGGGCAACGTGCGCGAGTTGGAGAACATCATCGAGCGCGCGGTGGCGCTGGAAGCCAGCGACATGATCATGACCGAATCGTTGCCGCCGCAGTTCTTGAAGCAGGACCTGAACCTGGAGCAGATCAAAACCAAGTTGGTCATTCCGCCGCAGGGCATCAGCCTGGATCGCGTCATGGACGAGATCGAAACCGAGTTGATCACGCAGGCGATGAAAATGAGCGAGGGTTCAAAAAAGAAGACTTCGGAAATGCTGGGGATTTCCTTCCGTTCGCTGCGTTATCGGCTTGACAAGCTGGGGATCGAGAAGGATTCCAAGGATAGCGAGGAGGATTAGTGACAAAAATTGTCACTTTAAGTATTTTAAGTGCCGTATTTCGGCGGGAATGTTAAAAAATTATGAGCATCTTGGTTGGGGCGGAAATTTTATTATCGTTACAAAACAAGTACTTATAATATAAAGACAAGAGTTTTTCAAGATGGTACAGGCTTTGCAAAATGATTTACCGTCATTGAGTTTATGGTAATTACACCAAAACCGGGAGGAGAACTGATTATGAAGAACAAAGGTTTTACCCTGATTGAGTTGATGATCGTTGTGGCCATTATCGGTATTCTGGCGCTGATCGCGATCCCGAACTTCGTTTCGATCCGCACCAAGGCCTACAATGCGTCGGCTCAGAGCGCCGGCTACAATGCCAAGATCGCTCAGGAGCTCGAGTATCAGAACACGAACACCGCCATCTCCGGTGCTGGTACCTACGCGAGCGACCTGGCCACCCTGCTGGTCTGGGACAAGAACCTGACGGACGACCCGATGGTTACCTTCACGTTCGGCACCTGCAACAACTCTGGTTACACCTTCAACACGTCCCACAACCGTGGCGACCAGAGCTATCCGTACGAAGACTAATCCAAGTTTTCAAGAAAGGCGGGGCCGATTTCGGCTCCGCTTTTTTTTTGTCAAAACAGGCACCTGACGCTATTGCCTCTGTTTCCATTTCGGCGAATGTGTTAGAGAAGATGTGGTATTTCAGGGAAATTTCCAAAGAAGCGGATAGGGACAGGTAATCGCGTGCGTTCGCAGGATGGAAAAAAATTTATCCTTGCCTTGTTGTCGCTGACAATCCTGCTTGTCGTTTTTTTTCACGAACCCCTTTTCGGGAAAAAGCTGTTTTATTACGGAGACCTATCGGGGTACTTCTTCCCCTATTTGCAGTATTTCCATCAGCATCTGGACCAGGGATTTTTCGCCCAGTGGTGTCATCTGGACGGCATCGGTTCTTCGGTGTTGACCAATCCCCAATTCGGAGCGTTTTATCCACTCAATTTTCCTTTCTTCTTTCTGCCGGCTTTGACCGCCTTTCAATGGGTGCTGGTGTTGCATACGTTGCTGGCGGCATTGGGTTGCTTGTTGTTGCTGCGGGGCTTGGGCCTTTCGTGGACGGCCGCGTTGGCCGGCGCGATCAGCTATGGGTTTTCCGGGGCGATGCTCAGCCTGCAAAACACGATGGATTATTTCGAAGCCGCATGCTGGCTGCCGTTTTTTCTGCATTTCGTGCTGACCATCCTGTGGCGTCGCCGCACCTGGGTGCAGGTGGCCGGCGGGGCGGTGAGTTACGCGATGCTGGTGATCACCTCGGCGCAATACGCCCTGCTTGCGGGGTTATTGGCCGGGTGTATCGCCGTGGGGACGCTGCTGGGTGACCGGAGAAACGGAAGTTGGCGACAGCGATCCGGCGCGATGGGAATGGTCGTCGGCGTCGGTCTGTTGGGTTTGGCGATCGCCGCGGCGCAATGGCTGCCTACGACGATGGGCATGTCCGAGTCGATGCACGCCGAAGCCATTTCGCTGAAGGAATCCACGCGGGTCAGCTTCCGGCCGATCGGGCTGATCAACTTTTTCATTCCCAACCTTTTTTATTATTTCGATGGGACGACCGCGATCGTCCGCCAGCAGCTTTTCGCCGGCACGCGCCCCAACTGGCTGTTGGACGTCTATCCCGGATTGTTCGCGCTGTTTTTCGCGATGATCGGTTTGGGCGCCGCCCCGCGTCGGCAGCGGTGGCTGTGGGGCGGGACCGCGCTGGTTTCGTTGCTGCTGGCGTTCGGCAAATACCTGCCGGTGTACCCGCTGTTTTTTCAGGCGATGCCGTTCTTCAAACATTTTCGCTATCCGGAAAAATTTCTGTTGCTGACGACCATCAGCTTGTGCGTGCTGGCGGGCTTCGGCCTGCAAAGCGTGATCAGCGATCCGGCCCGCGCCAGGCGGGGCTTGTGGATCGCGGCGGCGCCGGCGTTGGCGCTGGTCGCCTTGGCGGCCTGGCAGTCGGTGGCGCTGGGAGAGTTCGTCTCGTTTTTCGCCAAGACGCTTTTCGATCTGGACACGAAAGCAATGACGACCGTCGATATCATCCGGCTGTCCAACGACCTGGCGCAGCCGGTCAAACGGTTGATGATCGACGCGGTGTTCCTGGCGGGCTTCAGTGCGTTGATCTACCTGGCGCTTAAACAGAGGAGGTGGGCGCAAGCGGCCGGTGTGCTCATCTGTCTGCTGGCGGTCGGCGACCTGTATCTGGCCAATCGCTTCTTGTGCCCGACCATCACGCCGCAATTTTATGCGCAGACGCCGGAAGCGGCCGCGTACATCGAGCCCGATCCGCTCGGTGCGCGTTATTATCAGGTGCAAAACTGGACCAAGCACATCAACAAATTCACCAACTGGCCCAATCGCAGTTACGAGGAAGCGCGGTTGAATCTGCATTGGGAAGAGCTGGTGCCCAACTACGGCCTGCTGCACGGCATGGATTCGATTTTTCCGATCAGCGTGCTCAAGACCGACGATCTGTACAAGTTCGAGAAGGCCTATCTGGCCGACAAGCGGCCGTCGCGCTTTGCAACGCTGGACGTGCTCGACGTGCGCTACCTGTTGTCGACCGAGACGTTGGACGAGCCCGCCTGGGAAAAGATCGCCGATCTGAAAATGAGCAGCCAGCAGTTGTACGAAAATCATCGCCGCTTCGGCCGCGCCTATTTACGCTCGGACGTGGTGTTGGCCGACGATGGGCAACAGGCGCGGGAGATGCTGTTGTCCGGCGCGATCGATCCGGCGAAGACGGTCGTGTGGGAGCGGCAGGCCGGTGAAAGCGAATTGCCGCTGGACGCCGCCGACGGCACGGTGCGGTTCGTCAGTCATTCGCCCAACGAAGTGGTGCTTGACGTGCAAAGCGACGCGCCGGCCGTGTTGGTGCTGGCCGAGGCGTTCGCCAAGGATTGGCGTTGCACGATCGACGGACAACCCTCGACGATCCGCCGCGCCTATGGTCTTTTGCGTTCGACACAAGTACCGGCGGGCGAGCATCGCGTGGTCTTTCGCTATCGGCAGTCGGGGCTGACCGCGGGCATCGCGATCAGCGCGATCGGTTGGCTGCTGTGCATCGGCTTGTTGTGGCATGATCGTCGACAAAGCAAACGGGAGACGACATGACCGCACGGCGCGCCATGATGCTGACCGCCTTTGTGTTGCTGGCGATTTATCTGCTGATGATGGCCGACAACATCTTCTGGCGCGACAGCATGGAGTTCGCGCTGATCGGGCATCATCTGGACATCGGTCATCCGGCCGGCTCGCCGACCTTCGCGCTGGTCGCGAAACTGACGAGCTTGTTTCCCCTCGGCAATCTCGCCTGGCGCGCCAATCTGGTCAGCGTGCTGAGCGCCGTGGCGGCCGTGCTGCTGTTGTGGGGCGCGGCGGCCAGGTGGATCGAACTGCTGCTGCCGACGCTGAAAAAATCCGCCTGGGCCTGGGGAGCGAGCGCGGCGCTGGCTTTCGCTTTTTCGCGCAGCTTCTGGGCCTGGAGCGAAGTGGCCGAGGTCTACTCCGCGCAAGCGGCGTTGCTGGCCGGGTTGTTGTGGCTGACGGCTGTGGCGTTGCGTGACGAACCCGACGTGCGCGTGCTGGGCATGATCGGCCTGACGCTGGGTTTGTCGTGCGGCGTGCACATGGTGCAGATCCTCTACGTGCCCGCCTTCGGGCTGGCGTTGCTGATCGCGCCGCCGTTGCGCATTCACTGGCGCGGTCTGGCCGCGATGGCGCTGATGTTCCTGGTCGGTTTCAGCGTGTTCGCGTACCTGCCGATCCGCAGCGCTGCCGATCTGCCCTACGATCACGGCAATCCGGAAACGTGGACGGCCTTTGTCGCGCACATCACCGGGCGCACGTATACCTACATCATTCACAGTTTTCCCTGGGCGCGCATCGCATACGATCTGTCGGTGCTGCCGGGGCACATCGTGCGCGAACTCAATCCGCTGCTGGCGTTGGCGGCATTGCTCGGCTTGTACGCGCTGGCGAGAAAACGCGCCCGCGCGCTGGTGTTGGTGGCGTTGCTGACGGCGGGACATCTGTATTTGTACATCAAGGATTGGGCGGCGGCGTTCGGCTACATTCCGTTGTATCTGTTGGCGGCGTGGGTTGGGGCGATCGGCTTGGCCTTTATTGGAGAAAAGCTCGCGGCGAAGCTCGGCGACAAGGCGGTGGCGCTGCCCGTGGCGTTGGCCGTGGCGATGGGCGTGTGGGGATTCGTTTACTCGCACGGCTACTGCAATCGCGCGTCGCACGATCTGGCGTATCGGCACGGGCGGGCGATTCTGGACAGCCTGCCCACCGGCGCGGTGTTGGTCGGCTATCAGGATCATCTGTCCTACAACGCTTTTTACCAGCAGTCGATCGAGCGTTGGCGCGACGACGTGCGGTTTTTGCATCGCGTTTATTTGCAGGCGCCGGAGGAATTGCAGCGGCGTTTTCCGGCGTGGGATCTGCGCGGCTACGATCCGGCCCAGCCGCTGGCGGCGCAGGAGATGTTGTTGCGCAACGGCGGCGCGGGCGTCTATTGGGATTACGGATGGGAGACGTTCGATTACGTCGCCGCGTCGCGCCTGACGCCCTATGGCATGGTTTTTCGCGTGATGCCGGCGGGCGAGGCGGCGGCGGACGATCCCCGCGATGCGCAGTTGTGGCGCGACGTGTTTGCGCCGCTGCAGGACGATCCGGTCGTCGCGCCGCGCGGCTACGACTTTACGGCGCGCGAGGTATACGGCCGGGCGCATCATCTGCGTGCGAAGTATTTTCTCGACACGGGCCGGGCCGAGGCGGCGATGACCGAGGCGCGGGAGGCGCTGCAAGTCAACGACACGCTGGCGGAGTATCGCGCGTTCGTCGGCCTGCTGTTGCTGGCGCAAAAACAGTTCGAGCCGGCGCGCGACCAGTTGCGGCGGGCGGTGGCGGACGATCCGCTTTGCGACGTCTGCCTGGACGGTTACGCGCAGTATTTGTTGTTCCAAAAGCAATACGAGCAGGCCGAGGCGATGCTGCAGCGCGCCTATGCGCTCAATCCGAACCGCCTGAGCACGGCGATGAACCTGCTGCGCCTGCGCTTGAAAAGCGAACGGTGGTCGGAGGTGGCGCGGATCGTGCGTGCTTCGCTGCCGTTGGCGCGGGCGGAAAACGAGCAGTTCCTCTTGCATCTGTACGGCGCCCGTGCCTATATCGGCATGAACGATTTCCCGCAGGCGAGCAAGCAGGTGCGCGCGGCGCAGGCGTTGCGCCCCAATGACGAACAGGCGGCGCTGCTGGCGAAGGTGTGCGCCGCCAATCTCGAACCGAAGAAAGAGTGAGCGCGAATGGACAACCCCGACCTCTCGATTGTGGTTCCGGTTTACAACGAAACGCATCGACTGGCCGAAGGCCTGCAACAAATTCTCGCGTTTATGGACGCCTCTTCCTTGCGTTGCGAATTGGTGCTGGTCGACGACGGCAGCGCCGACGATACGGCCGCCAAGGTGGAAGCCGGCATCGCCGGACGCGACGAGGCGCGGTTGCTGCGTCTGCCGCGCAATCGGGGCAAGGGCGCGGCGGTGAAAGAGGGCATGCTGGCGGCGCGGGGCGAAGTGCGGTTGTTCACCGACATCGACTTGTCGGTGCCCATCGCCGAGGCGGAACGGTTCGTCGCGAAAATTCGCGCGGGCAACAATGTGGTCATCGGCACGCGCAAGGTCGAGGCCAGCAACGTCGAGGTGTATCAACCCAAATACCGGCGGATGCTGGGCGAGGTGTTTCGGCAATTCACCTTGCGGTTGTTCACGCCGACGCTCAGCGACATCACCTGCGGTTTCAAGGCGTTCAGCGCGTCGGCTGCGCAGAAGGTGTTCGCGCCCAGCGCGATCGAGCGCTGGAGCTTCGACGCGGAAATTCTCTTTCTGGCCTTGCGCTACGGCATGCGGGTGGCCGAAGTGCCCGTCACCTGGCGCAACAACCCGGAAACCAAGGTGCGCCTGGCGGTCGATCTGCCGCGCAGCCTGCTGGAATTGCTGCGCATTCGCTGGAACTGGCTGGTCGGGCGTTACCCGCGCGCGATTTAAGAGATTAAGAAGAACAAACCCATTTGACACCACTTGGGCATCTTCTTTACACTGCCTGCAATTCGGGGCTTATTCATTCGGAGGTAGACGGATGCGCCGCACTCTCATGGCGTTGATCCTGGTTGCGATCCTGGCCGCACTTCTTCTGGGCTGCGAGGAAAAATTCGATTACACCGAAGATCCTTCCCTCGAGGAGATACTCGAGATCGGCAAGGGCTATCTTCGCGCCGGCGACGGCGGCAGCGCCTCCGAAGCGTTCATGGCGGCGATGAAACTTTCGCCCACCTGCGGCGAAGCGAAGTACGGTTTGCTCATCGCGCGCAACCTGCAGTTCCTGAGCATGTTGGACGAACTGTTCACCTTGATTTCGAATCTGAACGCGCAGAGCGTCGGCGGCGAAGTGACCTTGCCCAACGGGCAGATCGTGCAGGCCGAGCTCGAGCCGATCGGCGATTACATCCAGGAATTTCTGGCCGAGAGCGCGGCGAAGTGGTACGAGGTCTGCGAGGATCTGTACCTCGACCTGCTGACCTATCCCGATCCCTCTTTCGAAATCGACCGCTTCAACATCGGCATCACCGGCGTGCTGGACATGCAGTTCGGCGGGCGGCTGGATCGCGGTGATCTGCATTTCTTCGGCTTGATGACCGGCCTGGTGCGCGGGTTGGTGAATTTCATGCTGGCGCACAACATCAACTACGACTTCTTCAACATCGCCATCCCCGAGATGAATCTGGACTTCGACAACATCGAGGGCTTCGAAGACGTCGTCGATCTGCTCGACAGCCTGGGGCCGATTTTCGAGATGGTCGAGGGCATGCTGAACTTCGAGGAGAACCCCGACTTCCTATACCTTAAAGGCAACGAGGGCGTGGCGCGCATGCAGGCCGCCGGCCGGCAGTTCGGCATGATGTTCTACCGCATGCACCTGATGATCGAGGAAGTGTACCGCGAGACGAGCCTGCAGACCGAGAACACGGTGCATTACCTGGACGCCAACTCCAACCAGACGGGCGACCGGCTGGCCGAATCGTTGTACATCCCCGGTTTCGGCACGCTGGACGCCGGCATGGTCAACGGACTGGACGTGCTGTGCGCGCTGACCGCCACGGCGATGTGGGATCACACGGTGTTCGACATCGATCCCTACGCCGCCAATCCGTTCTACATTTCCTTCGCCAACGATCTGTTGATCGGTTTGGACATTCTGCCGCTGGTGATCGACGAGGCGTTCATCGAGGATCTGCTGGGCATCGATCTGGATGCGCTGGTGCAGCAATTGCTGCCGCAGTTGCTGTCGCTGCTGCAGGAACTCGGGCTGGACCTGGGGGATCCCAACGACATCGGCGACGTCGGTTTCGACGATAACTTCCAGATCGTCATCACCGGCATTCCGGAAATATTGCCCATCGATATCGGGCCTTGGTTCGCCGAACCCGAACCCGACGGCGTTCGCGAGCTTCTCGGCTTCGTCATCGACCTGTACAACACGATTGAAGCTCTCCTGCCGCTCCTGATGGGCTAGCGCGGGAACGAGTAATTTGAAACGACTGACCGACGGATTCTTCACCGCGTTTCGCGGGCTCTCCTACCTGGCGGGCAATAGCTCATTGTGGACGCTGGCCGTGCTGCCGGTGCTGCTGAACATCGTGTTGTTCATCGGCGGCATCTGGGCGTACGTCCATTTCTTCCCCGATTTGCTCGGCGCGATCATGGACCAGCCGGATGCCTGGTACATGTGGATCGTGTATGTGCTGCTGATTCTGCTGCTGGTGGTCGCGTTCGCTCTGGTGGTGATTTTCAGCTTCACGCTGCTGGGCTGCATCATCGCCGCGCCGTTCCTGGATTTGCTGTCGGAGAAGGTCGAGCGCCTGCTCGGGCGGCAGGGTCCGGAACGCGGCTTGCGCGGGGCGATCGCCGACATGGGCAACGGCGTGGTCATGTCGCTGGTCACGCTGACGCTGTTTATCGTGACGCAACTGGCGTTGCTGCTGTTGTGGCTGGTGCCGGTCGTCGGGCAGATCGTCTACGCCGTGCTCAGTCCGCTGGCCGGCGGGCTGTTTTTCGGCGCGGAGTTTTTCGATTTTCCGCTCGGCCATCGCGATCTGACCGCCGCCCGTCGCTGGGCGTTCGTGCGCGAGCATCTGCCCGAGGCGATCGGCTTCGGCCTGGCCGTGTTTATGACGACCCTGGTGCCGCTGCTCAATTTCCTGATGTTGCCCGCCGCGACCGTCGGAGCCACGCTGCTGGTCGACCGGTTGGAGAAGGAGAAAGCGCCCGATGCGCCCCATGCCGGCTGACGCCATTCCCGAACAACGCCTGGAGCAGGTGAGGCTGCTGGCCTCGGACATCGACGATACGCTCACCGAAAACGGCAAGCTGACGCCCGAGGTGCTCGACGGCCTGCAGCGGTTGCGCACGGCGGGCGTGAAGGTGTGGCTGGTTACGGGCCGTTGCGCCGCGTGGGGACAGGCGCTGAGCGCGTACCTGAACGTCGACGGCGTGATCGCTGAAAACGGCGGTGTGTTGTTCACCGGCGAACAGCCGCGCCTGCTGGCCGACGCGGCGGAACTGGGCGAGAACCGATCGCGGTTGCGGGAATTCTACGCGAAGGTGCGCGAGCGCGTGCCGGCGGCGGAAGCGACCGACGACAACATCGGCCGGCTGACCGACTGGACGATCGATCGTCATCCTTTGTCCAACGAGCAACTGGCGCTGATCCATGATCTGGGGCGGGAGGCCGGGTTGCGGGTGATCGCCAGTTCGATCCACGTGCATTTTTTCGCGGGCGCCCACACCAAGGCCACGGCGCTGGAAGCGGTGTGCGCGCAGGAGGGGATCGTCGACCGGCAGCAGGTGGTGACGTTGGGCGACAGTCCGAACGACGAACCGATGTTCGCGGCGGAGCGTTTTCCGTTCTCGGTGGGGGTGGCCAACATCGCGCCGGCGCTGGAGCGGATGACGCACCGGCCGTTGTTCATTCTCGACCGTCCGGAGGCGGCCGGGGCGATCGCGCTGATGCGCAAAATCCTGTTGGCGAAAGGGCGCTGATTCGACCGGCGCAACCACTCAATTTTCAACGATTTTGGAAAAAACGATGACCTGATATTTTTAATAAAAATCGGGGTTGACTTCTTTTGGACAATCGATATGATCTTTCGCGCTCCGGATCGGTTTTCTTTAAGATCCGGTTTTTCTCTTGGCACATGCGACGGCGCGATTCGGTCACGAAGTGGGCCGTCGAAAAAATTATATTGAAGGGAGTTGAGTTCCTTGCCCGGAGTACGAGTTCGAGACGGCGAGTCGTATGAACACGCTCTAAAACGCTTCAAGAAGCAATGCGAGAAGGCCGGCGTTTTGTCGGAAATCCGCAAGCGTGAGCATTACGAAAAACCCAGTGTCCAGAAGAAGAAAAAGGCGGCGGCTGCTCGGAAACGTTTGCTGAAGAAAATTCGCAAACAGGAAAAGCAGACCACCACTGTGGCGAAACGATGGTTCTCCTAAAAAAAATCGAGGAAGACTACATCGTCGCCTTCAAGGCGAAAGAGACGCTGCGCGTGAGCGTGTTGCGCATGCTGCGTGCGGAGTTGAAAAATCGCGAGAAAGACAAGCGGACCGCGTTGGACGAACAGGAAATCGTCGGCGCGGTCCGCTTCATGATTAAAAAGCGCCAGGAAGCGGCCGAGGCGTTCATGCAGGGCGGCGCGCGGGAAAAGGCGGACCAGGAACTCGCGGAAATCGAAATTCTCAAAGCCTACCTTCCCGCCGACCTGGATGAAGCGGAACTGGACCGGCTGATCGCCGAGGCGATCGAAGAAGCCGGCGCGCGAGGCCCCGGCGACCTGGGCAAAGTCATGAAGGTCGTGGTGCCGAAGGTGGCCGGTCGGGCGGACGGCAAAACAATCAATCAAAAAGTCCGCCAGGCCTTATCCTGATATTTCCGACAGGATAGAGAGTCCAAACAACGTGCCCTACGTCGATCTGTTAGTTGCCGTCGTCATTCTGATCTTTGCCGGCAAAGGGCTGGTCAAAGGCTTCTTTGTCGAGGCGCTGACCTTTCTCGGTTTTTTCGTCGCGTTGTTCATCATGGCCAACTTCTACAAGGAGTTGGGCAACTGGGTGGGCGCGATTTTTTCCCTGAACGCCAAGATCCTTTCCGTGGTCGTCTTCATTGTCGGTTTCATCCTGATCACCTTCGCTTTCGGGCTGGTGGGCAACATGCTGACCAAGGCGACCAAAGCGCTGAAGTTGTCGGGACTCAACCGCGCGTTCGGCGGCGTGTTCGGCGCGGCGAAGGGAGCTTTCGCCTGCGGAATTTTTCTGGCGGTGATCACCGAACAGAAATTGTTTGCCTCGTTGGTGGCCAAGGCGCAGGAGTCGATTCTGGCTCCGTACCTGATCGAGTTCGCCAACGGATTGTTGAAGCTGTTGGATCTTTGAAGCGAACGAAAGCCGGATAGACATGGGCTTTATCCCGGATGAAATAGTCGAGCAGGTGCGGGCCGCGGCCGATATCGTGCAGATCATCGGCGAGTCGGTGACCCTCAAACGGGTGGGGCGGCGGATGGTCGGCCTGTGCCCGTTTCACGAGGACAGCCAGCCCAGCTTCTATGTCAATCCGGACCGGGGCGCCTTCAAGTGTTTCGGCTGCGGGATGGGCGGCGATGTGTTTCGGTTCATCATGGAAACCGAGCGCCTGACCTTTCCCGAGGCCATTCGCCTGCTGGCGGAGCGCTACGGTATCGAGGTGCCGGAAACGGCGGGCAGCACGCGGCCGAAAGGATATCGCGAGCGCCTATTGACAGCCAACGAAGCGGCTTTATCGTTTTTTCGAGAGCGGTTGAAGCATCCGGAAAACGGGCGGGTCGCGCGGGACTACCTGAAACAGCGCCAGGTTAGCGAAGAAATGATCGAGCGGTTCGAGCTCGGATACGCCCCCGATGCGTGGGATCAGTTGGCCGCGCACTTGCGGCGCAAGGGAGTGGCGCTGGAGGATGCGGTCGCGGTGGGCGTGATCGCGCCCCGCGAAAAGGGCGACGGCTATTACGATCGGTTTCGCCACCGGGTGATGTGCCCGGTCCGTAACGCGGTCGGGCAGGCGGTGGCTTTTTCCGGACGCCTGCTGGGCGGCGACGGACCCAAGTACATCAATTCGCCCGAAAGCGACGTCTTTCATAAGAGCCGGACCTTTTACGGGCTGCATCTGGCCGGCAAGGAGATCGGCAAGCGGGACGCCGCGCTGGTGTGCGAGGGGAATTTCGACGTCATCTCGCTGCACCAGTTCGGATTCCCGGTGACGGTGGCGGCGTTGGGTACGGCGTTTACGGCCGACCACGCCACGCTGATGGAACGCTACACGAAAAATGCGATCTTTGTTTTCGACGGCGACGAAGCCGGGCAGAAAGCAATGGTTAAATTATTGGATATCTACCTGGAACGCGAGGAGCAACCTCGCGTGGTGGTCCTGCCGACGGGCGAGGACCCCGACAGTTTTTTGAAAGGCCAAGGCGCAGAAAGCTTCGCGGCACTGACGGAAAATGCGCCCTCGTTGCTGGATTTCGTGGTCGAGCGCATTTTTGCGGCCGGGGGGAAAACCGGCGAGGACGTAGCGCGCGCGCTGGAGGAAGCGTGTCGGCTCGCCGCGCGCATGCAGAGCCCTATCCGTCGAGGATTGCTGGCGAATCAGCTTTCCAACCGCACCAGCGTGCCCGAGGAAGTGGTGCGCCAGCAGGTCGAGCGGTTGCGGCGTGGGCAGAAGGCGAGGCCGATGATGCGGCGGCAGGAAGCCACGCGGACCCTGCCGGCGGCGGAACGTACGATTTTGGCAACGCTTTTGCATTATCCGGCTGCGGGGCGCGAGGTCGAACGCGAGGCGCTGATGTTGGCGTTGCCGGAACCGGCGATGCGCACCCTGGCCGAGCGGATGCTCGGTGCGCCGGCGGGCGAGGAGATCGACGCCGAAACGTTGATGCGGCCCGACGACGACGAGGATGTGCGGTCCCTGGCGGGCGATCTGCTGATGCTCGCCGCGCCCTGCGAGGCCAAGACGGCGCCGCAGGCCCTGGCCGACGCGATCCGCGATCGCGAGGTGCGCGGCCTGAAAGAGGAACTGGCGGCGGTGACGGCGCAACTGGCGCAGGTCAAGCCGGACGACGAAAAGCGGGCGGAGAATTTGGAACGACAGCGGTTCGCTTTACGCAAGCGACTGAATGAAATACGGTAACAACTCCTTTTTGGAGAAGATCAGATGCCCAAAGAAGAAGAAATCAAGGATCTGAAAGAACTCATTGCAATGGGCAAGGATCGTGGTTTTTTGACCTATGAGGAGGTCAACAACCATCTGCCCACGGACATCGTCAGCTCGGAGCAGATCGACGACGTGCTGATTATGTTCAACGACCTGGACATCGCCATCGTGGACAGCGAGAACGATTACCGGGAAAAAGCGGACAAAAAAAAGGGTGATGATGAAGAAGAGTCCGTCGACCAAGGGACGATCGGAAAAACCAATGACCCGGTCCGCATGTATCTCCGGGAAATGGGGCAGGTCAACCTGCTGACTCGCGAAGGCGAGGTGGAAATCGCCAAGAGAATCGAAAAGGGCAACCAGGAAGTTCTCAAAGCGGTGATGGGCACCTCGTTCACCACGAAGGTCATCCGGGAGATCCAGGAACGCTTGATCAGCGGCGAGATGAAACTGCGCGACGTGATCAAGAACATGGAAGACGATCAGGGCAACATGCTCGAGATCGACGAGCAGGAGCATCTGGAAAGCGTGCTCAAGACCATGACCCGCATTCGCGATCTGGAAGAGCGGGTCCTGCGTGACATGAGTATGATGTCGATGCAGAAGCTGAACAAAGGCGAGCGCATGCCGGTGAAAAAACGGCTCGAGCGCAATCGCAAAACCGTAATGAAGCTGCTGTCGGACATCAACCTGAACACGCCGACCATCGATCTGGTGATCGACCGCCTGAAGGAATACAACTGCCAGGTGGCCGACTCGCAACTGGTGCTGGACCGGACGGCCAAACAGGTCGGCCTGACCGCGTCCAAGGCGCGCCGTCTGTACCGCAAGGCGAAAAAGCCCAAGGACTTCACCGCCGAGTGCAAGAAGCTCAAGGTCAAAGAAAAAGATGCGGTGCGCGTGATGGAGAAATTCATCGTCGCCGACAATCGCATCAAGGCCATCGAAAAGGAAATCGACCTGCGGGCCGAGGAACTGTCGCAGTTGGTGTTGACCATCAACTACGGGCAGACCCTGGCCAAGCAGGCCAAGCGCGAGCTGATCGAAGCCAACCTGCGCCTGGTGGTGTCGATCGCGAAAAAGTACACCAACCGCGGTTTGCAGTTCCTCGACCTGATTCAGGAAGGCAACATCGGCCTGATGAAAGCGGTCGACAAGTTCGAGTATCGCCGCGGCTACAAGTTCTCGACCTACGCCACCTGGTGGA
>DAIMDW010000013.1:0-143418 GCA_036725605.1 bacterium | reverse complement strand
ATTCTGACTCAGGCGAATCAGTCCCCGACGGTCGCCTTGAGCCTGCTGCAGTAGTATGAGAAACTTTGGCTGGGTGGGCCGGTCCCACCCAGCCTCACTTGAGCATTGTGCTTGAGTGGAGGAAGGGCAAATGACTTCGTTAACCAAATCACCCCCGGTAGCCGATGTGGCGGCGGTGTACGGCCCCAAGCCGACCGTCGGTAAGGATCGGTCCGGGAGCGTGCGGCAAGTCGAAGCGAAGCAAGCCCAGCAGAAGCCCGATGAAACACAGATGCGAGCGGAACAATCGCCGCAAAATCAATCTGTTTTCGAAAAGGACTCCGCCCGCGAGAATAAAGCAAACAAGGTGGCCAGTGCGCTGGCCGATAAAAGTGTCGAGATGAAGAACGTTCGTCTCCAGTTCGAAGTGAGTTCGGAGTCCAGGCGCGTCGTGATCAAGGTTCTGGACCGGGAAAGCGGCGAAATAATTCGACAGATTCCACCGGAAGAAATGGTGCATGTTTCGAAGGTTCTGTCTGAACTGACGGATCAAAAGGGTTATATTGTAAACGATGTAACCTGAATCGAGCTTGTTGGCGCTTGCAGCGTTTGATCGCAGGAAGAGGGAGAGAAGAAGATGTCCGGCATCAGCTTGTCAGGATACAGTTCCGGAATCGACACCGACACCATTATCGCCCAGTTGATGGCCATCGAGCGGCGTCCTCTCACCCGGCTGGAGACGAAGAACGAAACGCGCGAAGCGCAGTTGTCGATCTACAGCGACCTCCGCAGCAAGCTTTCCACCCTGAAGACGGCGGTCGATAAACTCAACTCGATGCGCGAATTTCGCATGATGTCGATTTCGTCGAGCGACGAGGACGACGAGCACTTCTCCGTTTCGGCCGATTCGACCGCGCAGGCCATTTCGCACAACATCAAAGTGATGCAGTTGGCCGTGGCGGAAAAGGAAATCAGCCAGGGGTACGCCGCCACCAACTCCGAGGTCGGCTCAGGGACGTTTTCGATTTTCGTCGGCAGCGAGGAGACCGAAATCACGCTGACCTCGGCCAACGCCACGCTCGAAGGGATGCGCGATGCGATCAACGCGTCGGGCGCCGCGGTCACCGCGACGATCATGAACGACGGCGATTCGTCCAATCCGTATCGTTTGGTGGTCAGCTCCGACGAAAGCGGCACGGCCAACGCCATTTCCATCGATGTAAGTAGCTTGAGCGGCGGCACCGCGCCCGTCTTCACCGACGGCAGCGGCGGAACGCCGGGCCAGCAGGCCGCCGACGCCATTTTTACCTTCGACGGGGTGACGGTCACCAGCAGCACCAACGAAATTGAAGACGTGGTGACCGGCATCGATCTGAACCTGAAGAAAGTCGATACGGAAAACACCTATGAGATTACGCTGGAAAGCAACATCGAAGATCTGATGGAGGAGATCACCGGCTTCGTCGACGCGTACAACGAGTTCATGACCTACATCGACGACAAAATCGATAGCGACACGATGGACGGCGATTACACGGCGACCCAAATTCGCCGGCAGTTGTCGGCCCTGATCTACACGTCCGTCGACAGCGGCGGCGCCTACACGGCGTTGAGCCAGATCGGCATCTCCACCAGTTCCACCGGAGAGTTGATGATCGATGAGGACGATCTGGAAGACGCCCTCGAAGATAATTTTGACGACGTAATGATGCTCATGACGGCATACGGATCGACCGATAACAGTAATGTCCAGTTCGTGAACAGTTCTTCGGCAACCGAAAACGGAACCTATGCGGTGGAAATCACCGGGGTCGGCAGCAGCCTGGCGGGCACGATCGGCGGCTACGCGGCCACGACCATCGGCACCAACATCCTGATGGGGGCGACCGGAACGCCGGTGGAAGGATTGATGATCTCCTTCTCCGGAAGCACGACCGGCAGTTACGGCAACGTTTCGTACTCCAACGGGGTGATGCAGTCGTTCTCGAACCTGATCGACGATTACCTCGATTCGGCTTCGGGTGTCATTAAAAATAAAGAAGATGCGATCAATCGAGCCATCACTTATACGGAAGATCAAATCGCGCGCATGGAAGAGAGAATGGACAAGGTTGAGGCACGGCTGAAAACCCAGTTTACCAACATGGAAACCATGCTCAGCCAATTGCAAACTCAAAGCAGCTATCTGTCCTCGCTGGGAACAGGTTCATACTCGTTGTTCTAGCGACGACATTCTAGAGAAGAGGTAGGCCTTGTTAAGCTATAATCGTCCGAACACGTTGCAGTCATACCAGTCGACGGAAATCAACACCGCCAATCGACTCAAAGTGTTGATCATGCTCTACGAAGGAGCGGTTCGCTTCACCAAGCGGGCGATTGAAGCGATCAACGAAGGCAAGATTGCGGTCAAGGGGGAGATGATCAGCAAGACGTTGGCCATCGTTGGCGAATTGCAGAGCACGTTGGATCATTCGCATGCGCCGGAACTGGCATCCAATCTGGATCGCTTGTACACGTTCATTCAGGATCGCCTGAAGGAAGGCAACGTCAACAACGACGCCGCCGCGCTGGAAGACGCGCTCAAGATCATCAAGGTGCTGCATTCGGCCTGGGTGGAGTTGAGCAAAAAGTCCAACGCCGAACTGGCGGTCAACGGCCAGAAACCGGTAGCCAAGGAAGAAACGAAAAAAGCCAACGCGTCAAATTATTTTCAGATTAGCGTATAAGTGTCGAATTCCATGACCGACTATCGCGCAGTTGAAGAGCTCTTCGCCAAGAAAATAAAACTGTTGCGGCAACTTCATCAATACGAGCTGGACAAACAAAAGGCGATCACCAAGCCGGATATCGACGAAGCGATGCGTTTGCAGGACGCTTGCGCCGAGCTTTATCGGCTAATGCAGGCGCTGGATCAGCAGATGGATGCCCTGCGCCCGTCGATCGACGTGAAGGCGATTCCGCCGGCGCAGCGCGAGCGCTTGCAAAAATTGGAAGACCTGATGATCGACGCGGGCAACCAGGCCTACGAGATCAATTTGCAGAACCAGCAGATCCTCAACGAAATCATGGACGCCGGCCAACGGCATTTGGATAAGCTGCAAAAGGGACGCAAAGCGCTGGCCGGTTACCAGACGACCATGGGGCCGGGAAAAAAGCCCAGCCGCATCTTTTCCGGCGACATCTAATCCGTTATTCTTTCCGCAACATTGTTGATACCATGGAGTGAACGCCGGCGTGTGGAGGTGTGCGGTGGATCGTCTGTTAATCCTGTTTGTTTTACTTTCGATGATGTTTCCGGTGTGCGTTGCCTGTGGCGATGATGACGACGACGATGATAATGACAACATCGACGATGATGATGCGATCGACGATGACGACACGGCGGACGACGATGCTTCCGTCGATGACGATGCGATGGACGACGATTCCTCCGACGACGACGCCACCGACGACGATACCACCGACGACGATACCGTCGACGACGACACGGGCGACGACGACACGGGCGACGACGACACCGATCCCGCCGGTCCGTATTATCAGGATTTCCTGCGCTACTGGCAGACGATGGACGAGGGCTACGCGTACTTCACGCTCAAGGAAATCGACTGGAACGCCGCTTACGACACCTATGCGCCGTTGGCTTATGAGATCGACCAACCGGGCGAATTCTCGCTGCTCATCGCCGAAATGACCGCCTCGTTGCACGACAGTCACACCTGGTCGTATCTGTCCGGCGTGCCGCTGGAGGACCTGCCGTATCGTATGGCCACCGACGTGTGCCTGATGCGCGTCGGCGAGCGCGTTTACGTATCGCGTCTGACGGCGGCGGCCGAAGCGGCCGGCATGCGCCTGGGCGACGAGGTGACCGCGCTGGACGGCGAGGATGTCGACGACGTGCTGGCGCGCGCCGGTTCGTGGGAGGGATGTTCCTCGTCGCAATGCTGCGATTTTTACAACCTGGCGCACGTGGATCGTTTCAGCGCCGGAGAAGAGACCGTCACCTACACCGTCGAACAAGAGACGGCCGCGGTCGATATTGAATTGGATCGCGACGGCACGCTGTACTCCACGTGCAAACCGCAACCGATGGTCGATTTTCTCGCCGACGCGAGCGGCACGGTGCTGCGCTACAAGCCGATCGACGACGACCTCGGGTATATCCATTTGTCCACGCTGTCGGAAGGGTACATCGACACGATTACCGCCGAGCTGGACGCGGCGCTTGCTTCGTTCGCCGGACGCGGCGGCATCGTGTTCGACGCGCGCTTCAATCGCGGCGGCTCGGACCTGACCGTCATGCAGGTGCTGGCGCGTTTCCTCGATCAGATTGTCTGGCCGGTGGCCGTGCGCTACAAGAACGGGCCGGGGCATGACGATTTCACACCCTGGGTGCCCGAGCCGATTTTCGCCGGCGCCGCGCCGACCGACGTCGATGTCGTTTTCCTGATCAACGGCGGTTGCATCAGTGCGGCCGATTTCTTCGCCGCGTCGGCCTCCTACGTGCCGACCTTCACCCTGTTGGGCACGACCTCGTGCGGGGCGACCGGCGCGCCGAAAAACGACACGCTGCCGGATTCGGGCATCACCTACTATTATTCGCAGATGCAGCGCAAGTTCCTGGCGACCGGCGAGCAGATCGAAGGCATGGGCATCGAGCCGGATATCGTCGTCGAGCAGGACGCCGCCGATCTGGCCGCGGGCGTCGATACGCAACTGGAAGCGGCGATCGCTCTGTTGCGCGCACGTGAATAAATCTTCATCGGACTCTCATTTTACGCGAAATACCTGCAAAATTGTTTGTATAATCCTAAATGGTTTTGTTACTATGATTTAATTAACGAGTAAGGTTTATCCTCGGTTCAGGTCCGAGGCGCGTGGTTGAGGGATGGGCGAGATGTCCAAACAGACCGACCAGATGAAGCATTGGTCCGGGGACTTCGGCAAGCAGTATACGCAGCGCAACGATCTGACGCCCGCGGGCATGGATCAGCTATACCGCGACCATTACGGTCTGTCGCGCAGCGAGCTCAATCGCGAGTTTCTCGACAGGCTGCCGCGCGATTTGCGGATCCTCGAGGTCGGTTCCAACGTCGGCCTGCAACTGGCGTTGCTGCAGCGGGCGGGCTTTGCCGATCTGACCGGCATCGAGCTGCAATGGTACGGGGTGGAGGAAGGGAAAAAGAATACGCGGGGCATCAACCTGATGCAGGGATCGGCGTTCGATCTGCCGTTTCGCGACGGCTGGTTCGATCTGGTGTTCACCTCCGGCGTGCTGATTCACATTCATCCGCACGATCTGCCCGCGGCGATGAGTGAAATCGTGCGCTGCAGCCGGCGGTACGTGTGGGGCATGGAATACTACGCGCCGGAGCACACGGAAATTCCTTACCGCGGCGAAAGCAACCTGATGTGGAAGGGCGATTTCGCACGGTTGTATCTGGAGCGGTTCCCGGAGTTGGAAGTGGTGACCCGCAAGCGCGTCAAGTACACGGCCAACGACAACGAGGACGAAATGTTTCTCTTGCGCAAAAAAGGAACGTAATCGCCGATCCGCTACGATCATTTGGGGGCGCCTGCATGAGCGAAGCCGCATACGACAATCTGGTGCGCGATAAAATCGTATTCATCACCGGCGGCACGGGGACGATCGGCCGGGCGTTGATCGAGCGCCTGCTGCCGTACCGACCGCGCGCCATTCGCGTGTTTTCGCGCGACGAGAACAAGCAGTATTTCATGCGCCACCACATGCGCGACGTGCCGAACATGCGGTTTTTCGTCGGCGACGCCCGCGATCCCGAACGCCTCAAGCGCGCGATGGAAGACGTGGACATCGTCTTTCACCTCGCGGCGCTCAAGCACGTGGAAAGCTGCGAGTACAACCCCTTCGAGGCGATCAAGACCAACATCGTCGGCACGCAGAACGTGATCGACGTCGCGCTGTACCACAACGTGAAGCGCGTGGTGTTCACCAGCACCGACAAGGCGGTCAATCCGGCCAACGCGATGGGCGCGAGCAAGTTGATGGCCGAAAAATTGATGATCGCCGCCGATTTCTACAAGGGCCGCCGCGACACGGTGTTTTCCTCGGTGCGCTTCGGCAACGTGATGGGTTCGTCGGGCTCGGTCGTGCCCACGTTCCTGGACCGCATCCAAAGCGGTTTGCCGATCGAAGTGACCGACGCGGGCATGACCCGCTTCATCATCACGCTCGCCGACAGCATCGAGTTGCTGATGGCCTCGCTGCGCCTGTGCGACGGCGGCGAGGTGCTCATTCGCAAGATGCCGATCATCCGCATCGTCGATCTGGCCGAGGTGCTCTTGTCCATGCACGGCGTGCCGGTGGACGACGAACACCTGCGCATCGTCGGTCCGCGCGCCGGCGAAAAACTGTACGAAGAACTGGTGACGCTCGAGGAATCGTCGCGAACCTTCGACGCGGGCGATTACTTTTTGATCCGGCCGCACATCGGCACGTCCAACTGCCGCGAAACGGGCACGCCGATCAAGGTGGCCACCTACACCAGCGACAGCGAGCAGCCCATGAGCAAAGAGGCGCTGCGCGACTTGCTGCTGGCGCAGAATCTCCATTTGCCCGAGGCGAAAACGGAGGAGAACGCATGACGCCGCGCGCGGTGCTGGTAACCGGCGGCGCCGGCTTCATCGGGCGCTGGGTCGTGCGCGAACTGCTGGCCGGCGGCAGCGGCGAGCACCGCTTTGCGCCGCCGCGGGTGGTCGTGCTCGACAACCTGGAAAACGGCAGCCGCGAGAACCTGGCGGAGTTCGCGGGCGATTCCAATCTGGCGCCGCTGGTCGAAGGCGACGTGGGCGATCGCGAGCTGCTCGGTGAGCTGTTCGCCGAACACGACTTCGATCTGGTGTTGCACCTGGCGGCGAAAATCAACGTGCAGGAATCGATCGACGAACCGGCCGGCGTGTTCGAGGCCGACGTGGCCGGCGCCTTCTATCTGCTGGAGCAGGCGCGCCGGGCCGGAGCGGCATTCGTGTTGATGAGCACCTGCATGGTCTATGCGCGCTCGACCGATGCGGCGGGCATCGACGAAAATCATCCGACCGTGCCCGCTTCGCCCTATGCGGGGGCCAAGCTTTCCGCCGAACACATGACCATCAGCTATTACCACGCCTACGGCATGCGCACGGCGGTGCTGCGGCCGTTCAACACCTACGGGCCGTTCCAGAAGTCCACGGGCGAGGGCGGCGTGGTTTCGATTTTCCTGTACAACGAACTGACCGGCCAACCGTTGCGCATTTACGGCGACGGCACGCAAACGCGCGACCTGCTCTACGTCGAGGATTGCGCCGCGTTCACCGTGCGCGCGGCAATGGCCGACGAGGCGGTCGGGCGGGTGCTCAACGCGGGCACCGGCCGCGACGTGACGATCAACGAACTGGCGGCATCCATCTGCGCCGATCCCGCGCGGATCGAGCACGTGCCGCACATTCATCCGCAGGCGGAAATTCAGAAACTTCAGGCCGATCCACGATTGGCGCAACGGCTGCTCAATTGGCGGCCGCGGGTGTCGCTCGAAGATGGCATCGACAGGACGAAACAATGGATAAAAACGAAAATCAACCTGAGTTGAACGTCGGCAAACCGGTGGCGGCCACGCTGCTGGTGGTGGACGACGAAGAAAACGCGCGGACAATTCTCCGGCGCGTCTTCAATGAGGATTACAACGTGCTGGCCGTGTCATCGGGCGCCGAAGCGCTGAAGATGCTGGAGCAACAGGAAGTCGATGTGGTCGTTTCCGACCAGCGCATGCCCGGCATGAGCGGCGTGGAATTGCTCACGCACATCTTCGAGCGTTACCCGGACGTGGTGCGCATCCTGACCACGGCGCACGAGGACCTGGCCGCGGCGATCGACGCGATCAACCAGGGGCACGTGCATCGCTATCTGACCAAGCCGTGGGACATCGACCAGTTGCGCGCGGTGATCGGCGATGAAATATCGCGCAAACGCTTGGTCGCGGCCAACAAGCGTTTGCAGGAGGAAGTGGCGCGCGCCAACATCGAACTGCGCAACGCCAACGAGGATCTGCAGGACGCCAACGCCAAGCTGGCCGAGGAAATCAGCCGTTCCGACTACCTGCGCCGATATGCCGACACGATTTTACAGACCATTCCCGCTTGTCTGATGACTGTGGACGGCGATCTGATCATCCGCTCGATCAACAAAATGCCGCCGCATTCGGATTTCCATCGCGACGAAATGCTCAATCATTCGTTCGGCCGCGTTCCCTTCTGTAGCGAAGAGGCGCGCCGGCGCATCGGCGATGCGATCGACAAGGTGCTGGAAACGCGCCGCGCGGTGCCGCTGGGTGAAATCATCTGCGGTTCGGATCCGGAAAAAAGCCGGGTTTGGGAAGTGGCCGTGTTTCCCTTGGACGATCCGCACGGCAAGGCCATGGCGCTGGTGCTCATTTACGATCAGACCGAAGATCACTACATGCGCCTGGCGTTGATGCAAAGCGAGAAGATGGCGGTCATCGGCAACCTGGCGGCCGGCGTCGCGCACGAATTCAACAATCTGGTCGGCGGCATCCTTGGCTTCGCGCAATTGGCTAAGCTGACCGAGGAGATGGACGACTACCGCAAAACGGTGGAGGTCGTCTTCGAGGTCAGCGAGCGCGCCAAGAAGATCATCGGCGATCTGCTGACCTTCTCGCGACGTCCGCCCAACCAGATCGAGCACATCACAATCGAGGAGATGGTCGATCAGGTCATCACCTTGGTCGAGCGGCGTTTCGACAAGCAGCAGATCAAAATCGTGCGGGAGATCGAGCCCGAAATCGCCATCGAGTTCGATGTGGGGCAGTTGCAGCAGGTCGTGTTGCAATTGTTGATGAGCGCGCGCGAATCGATGCCCAAAAGCGGCACGATCGTCATTCGGTCCTTTATGGACGCCGACGATTGCGCGGTGATCGAGGTCGTCGATGACGGCGAGCAAATTCCGATGAGCCTGGTTGAACATTTGTTCGAACCGTTTTATTCCTTTAGCGGTCCCTTGTCGTTTTTCGAAGGACGCACCAAGGGGCTCGGGCTGGCGGTGGTGCACTCGATCGTCATGAAGCTCAATGCTTCGATTCAGGTGTCCAACAACGATGCCGCGGGCGTGACGTTCCGGGTCAAATTGCCGTCGGCGGCAACGATAACCGTATGAGAAACGAAGATAGATGAATATTTTAGTCAATGGACAACCCTTTGTTCCCGATAAAACACCCGCAACGATGAGTGAATTGTTCGACATGATTAACCAACATGATCTGCAAGGGCAGGGAATCATCTCGCAGGTGTTGCTTGACGGCAATTTGATCGAGTTTCCCGAGCCGGACGAGGCGTTTCCGCCCTATGGCTTAACCGGCCAAACGATCGAGATCGTGATCGAGCAAGGGCAGACGATCATTCGTCGGGCCGTCGCGGACGGCCTGGAATTGTTACAGATGCTGCAAGAGGAAATGATCCGCTGCGTCGAACAATTTCGCCTCGGTGAATTGGAAACCGGGAACGAAGTATTGGGCATGGTTCTTGACAAATTGCATGTCTTTCTGGAGTACGTAACGGAAGTTATGCAATTTTCGAAGAACCTGTTGGAAACCGTTCCCGACGAACGACGCCTGCAGGAATTGGGCGGGCGGACGGCCGAGCAGATCGGCGCGCTGTTTGCGAGTCAAGAATCCAGTGATTACGTGTTGTTATCGGATATCTTGGAATTTGAGATGGCTCCCCTGCTGCAACAATGGCAACAGGTGCTGGAATCGTCGTTTTATTTTTCCGAATAGCGACATTCTTTTCTAAAGAGCGGCATCATTTTTACCGATATCCAGGATAGGTGTTGGTACGATATGACGAAAGGCGTGCGACGAAGATGACCATTTCTTCTTACCAGATTCAAAACATCATCCAGACGTACAATCGTCAATTGAAGACCCGGCGCCCGCAGAATGTGCCAACAGGCCAGGAAAACGCCAATCTTCCGAAGGATGTCGTGGAAATCTCATCGGAAGGAAAGAAGAAACATATCTTGGATCGCGCCGGTGACGAGGCGATTAAAAAGTTTAAGGAACAAGCCTTGGAGCCTTATCGGAAAGAGTAACGGCAAGACTCTTACCGGCTTCAAGAGAGTTTGCACATCTTCTCTGCTTTGGGGGAAAGGCCCAAGGTAGGGTATCTTTGTAATGTATTGACGGTTCGCCGATAACGGGGCGAGACGATGGCAACAGCGCTTCGACTTAAAGTATTGGTGGTTGACGATGAGCGAATGTATCGCTATCTGCTGCAAAAAGCGCTGGAGGCGGAAGACTACGAGGTGCTCATCGCCGAGGACGGCGAACGGGCGATCGAACTGATTCAACAACACAGTTTTGATATCGTTTTGACCGACCTGGCCATGCCCGGCAGCGACGGTCTGGCCGTCTTGCGCGCCGCCAAAAATAAAAACGATCTGACCGTCGTCATTATCATCACCGGCTACGCCAGTTTGGATACGGCCCTTGCCGCCATTCACGACGGCGTTTATGATTACATCACCAAACCGTTCCAATTGGATGAGATCAAGCTTACATTGAAGAACGCCAGCGAACGGATCAATCTCAAGCGGTTGAATGAAGAGTTGTTGGCCAAGTTGGAGGAAGCGTATAACAAAATCGAAGAGCTGACTCGCAATCGCCGGCAAGGTGAACACAAGATAACCGAAATCGACAAGCAATTGGCGCAGCGGCAGCAGGAAATTACGGATAATATGAAACGGTTGCGTGGGTTTCATGATCGAGTGTTTCCGTTTCAATTTGCCAGCAATCGCCCGGTGGAGGAAGAGCCGAAAGAGGATCAACCGGCCTATTCGCAGATTAAAGAAGCGATTAAGCTTTGGAAAAACGGCGCAATTACCGAACAAGAATTTAAGATACTTAAGCGCAAGATTTTGAATAGTTGATCGATGTAAAGGGAAGGCGTTCCGGAATGGAAGAAAAAAAAGTACTCATTGTGGAGGACGATGAAGCGGTACGCCGTTCGTTGTCGCTTTATCTGAAACACAAAGGGTATCAAGTGGACGGGGCCGCCGATGGAATCGAGGGCCTCGACCGGGCCAAGAGCGAAAGCTACGATGTGGTCGTTTCCGACATCATGATGCCCAATATGAACGGGATCCAGTTTCTGGAAGCGATCAAGGAACTCCGTCCCAATACCAACATCATCATGATCACCGGCTATGCCGACATGCAGGTCGCCATCGAGGCGATGAAAAAGGGCGCGGTGGACTTCATCACCAAGCCGTTCCGCTTTGATTATGTCGAGCAGACGATCTCCGATCTGTTCAGCAAAAAGAAACAGGTCGTGGAGACCGAGGGAGCGCCGGGCAATACCGAATTGTATCAGCGCCTGGAACGCAAAGTGCGCGACCTGTCGGTGATGTATTCGATCAACGAAGTGCTCGACAACATCGAGGGCGTCGACGAACTGTTTCTCAACCTGACCGAGTTGGCCTGCAAGATCGTGGAAGCGACCAGCAGCGCCTTTTATCTGTTCGATCGCGACACCAAAACCTACTACCTGAAAAACACCTATTCGACCTTCAAAGGCGAAACGCGCCCGGCTTCGTTCCGGCTGGAGAACAAATTCGCCGACCTGCTGACCATCAATCGCGCGCCGATGGTTTTTGGCGAGATCGAACACATCAAACCGTTTTCCGTACTGCTGCCGGTCGAACGCGAGGTGGAGTCGCTGTTGCTGGCGCCACTATTCGTGCGCGGCGAGAACTTCGGCGCGCTGTCGATCGAGGACAAGCGGCTGGAAGACGCGTTCCAGGAAACTGACATCACGTTCATCTCCATGCTGCTGAAAAAAGCCAGCCTGGTGATCGAAAACAACGCGCTGTACGAAACGATCTATTCCAACCTGGTCAACACGCTGCGCTCGCTGGTGTCCACCATTGAAGCCAAGGACAACTACACGCAGCGGCACTCCGAACGCGTGACCAAGATTTCACTGGTCATCGCCAAGGAAATTCGCTGCACGCGCGAGGAAATGGAGATCATTCAGTTCGCCTCGATGCTGCACGACATCGGCAAGATCGGCATTTCCGACGCGATCCTGCAAAAGAAGGGGCGCCTGACCAACGACGAATTCGAGATCATCAAACAGCACCCGGTGATCGGGGCGCGGATCCTCGAACCGCTGGGCATGCTGCCGCACGAAAAAGCGATCATTCGCCATCACCACGAGCGTTGGGACGGCCGGGGTTATCCCGACGGGCTCAAAGAGCGCGACATTCCGTTCCTGGCGCGCATCGTCAGCCTGGCCGACGCCTACGACGCGATGACCTCGGATCGTGTGTACCGCAAAGGCTTGTCGCACGATGTGGCGATCGCGGAAATCGAACGCAACGCCTGGTATCAATTCGACGGCAATATCGTCAAGGCTTTCGTCAACTTATGCAATCGCATGGGCGATGACATCGACAATTTCCTCAAATAGCGAAAAATTGACAAAAGATTGACGGATATCCTCAAAAAAATCACAGCATTATGCCCTCCAAAGCAATGTTGTTTTTCGTCTGAATGCTGCAATATAATGAAACTAATGCATTTTTTCCTTGTCAACGTTTCGACGCTCTGCTAACCTCCCTCCCATCATTGTCAAACGATTTGGCTTGATGTGGAGGCATCATGAACAGCAAAAAGGAACGCCAGGATGTGCGTGTGCGTGATTTCGTGCGCCTTCGGGTGGTCCGAATCAGCGAGGAAGCCAAACAGGCGGTGCTCGATCAAATCGCCTTGGAGCGCCTGACGTCGGGGTTGGACGATTCGGTCTATCACTCCGAGCGCATGGCCAAGGATATGCGCGAGCACGTCGAGCTGCCCAACCAGAATGTCCTCACCGCGCTACGGGCGTTGGAAGCCAAGCTGGACGCCATCATGATGTACCTGATGGAAAAAGACGTGGAAAACAACTGGGGCGCCCCCGAGCCGGTGGACATGAGCGCCACGGGCATCCGCTTTCCCAGCGACGAAACGTTCGCGGCCGGCGATGTCATCCGCCTTGAGTTCGTCCTGCAGACCTATCCGCCGCGGCCGATCATCACGCTGGCCGAGGTGCTGCGCGTCGACAAGCAGGACCCGGCCTGGAACAGCGAGAAGACCAATCGCGTCGCCGTAAAATTCGTCGATCTGGATTCGAGCGATCGCGACCGGATCGTCAAACGCGTTTTCGATGTCCAACGCATGTTGCTTCGCCGCAACAAAGAAGCCATCCAAGCGGGCGGTAACAAGTGAGCAATCGCATACTGATCGCCGACGACGAAAGGACCGGGCGCGAGGCGTTGAGCCGTTTTCTGCGTCTGGAGGGATTCGAGGTGGACGAATCGGCCGACGGCATGGCGGCGCTGGAGATGTTCCAGGTCAATCCCTACGACGTGTTGATCACCGATCTGAAAATGCCGAAGATGGACGGGCTCGATCTGCTGCGCGAGGTCAAGGCGATTTCGCCGGCGACCATGGGCATCGTCATCACCGGTTACGCGTCCACCAGCAGCGCCATTCAGGCGATGAAGCTCGGCGCGTTCGACTACGTTTCCAAGCCCTACGAGCTCGATGAAATCCGGCTGGTCATCAAGCGGGCGATCGAATACCAGGTGCTGCAGAGCGAAAACGTCACGCTTAAAAAGCAGCTCAAACGCAAGTATCGTTTCGAAAACATCATCGGCGACTCCAAGCCGATGCAGGACGTCTTCCGGTTGATCGAAAAGGTGGCCGATTCCGATTCCACCGTGTTGATTCAGGGTGATTCGGGCACCGGCAAGGAGTTGGTCGCGCGGGCGATCCACTACAACTCCAACCGCAAAGAGCGGTACCTGATTCCGGTCAACTGCGGCGCCATTCCCGAGACGCTGCTGGAAAGCGAATTGTTCGGGCACGTCAAAGGCGCGTTTACCGGCGCGACGACCAACCGCATCGGGCGCTTCGAAGCGGCCAACGGCGGCACGTTGTTTCTCGACGAAATCGGCGACATGAGTCCTTCGTTGCAGGTCAAGGTGCTGCGCGTGATTCAGGAGCAGGAGTTTGAGCCGGTCGGGTCGAACAAAACGCGCAAGGTCGACGTGCGCATTATCGCCGCCACCAACCAGGATCTGGAACTGCGCGTGGCCGAACGCCTGTTTCGCGAGGACCTGTATTACCGGTTGAGCGTCATTCCCATTCACATTCCGGCGCTACGCGAGCGCACCGACGACATCGTGCTGCTGGCCAACTATTTCCTCGAGCTGTTCTGCCGCCAGAAGCAGCGCAAAATTAAGCCGCTGAGCATCGAGGTAATCGACGCTTTCCAGACCTACGATTGGCCGGGCAACGTCCGCGAGTTGGAAAACCTGATCGAACGGTTGGTCATTCTCAACGAAATCGGCGAAATCAAACTCGACGATCTGCCGGAAAAATTCCAGCGCAGCGCGGTGAAGGTGATGGGCCACACGGTGGAGATTCCCGACGATGGTCTGGACTTCAACACCATGGTCAACGATTTTGAAAACCGGTTGATTCTCGCCGCGATGACCAAGGCGCGAGGCAATAAAAATCTCGCCGCCAAGCTCCTGGGCCTCAAGCGCACCACCCTGGTCGAAAAGATCAAAAAGAAGGACCTGGACTTCAACACCGACTGACGACCTCGCTTTCCCGGCCGACGGTCGGTGAGACGATTTGACCTTTTTTTGACTATTTTCCTCCTGACGGCATTACTGTTAATCATGGAAGCGTCAAGAAAATGACGAGCCGGCGCGGCTCGGGCGGACGATTGCTGAGAAAAACTTATGAAAAATCAAGTAAATATAGCTTTTGCTTTTTCCGGCTTCTCGGCATATACCTTGCTATAGAAAGAAACGACGTGGTTCATGTGAAGGAAGGCATGCGGTTTGACCCGGATTAAGGCAAAAATTCGCATTAATTTGACGCTGCTGATCGTTTGCGCGGCGATTCTCTTGCCGACCTTTGCCGCCGCGCAGAACATGCCGCCTCAGCAGGACCGCAAGCTGCTCGCGTTCGAAACCGTCTTCCATGAAATCGTTCTGCCCGCCGAAACCGCGGCGATCATTCGCGAAGCCGGATTCGCCCAGGTCACCACCATGCTGCACGACGATCAACCGGTGCAGGCGCTAAACGATGCGTTTTTGATGGCCTTACGGCATCCGGCGTTGTGGTCGGTGCCGGCGTTTCACCTATTGGTCGCCGAATGCTATTTCCGCATCGGCTTGGATGTGCCGGTGTTTCAGTACAAATACGCCAAGCCGATTTACGACATGCTCGCCCGTCGTTACCCGCGTTGGGAAAACCAACCGCTGGTGCTGTTCCGCCTGGCCACGCTCAACGACCGTCAAGGTTTTGTCTATGATGCGGAAGCGGAGTACGGCCTGCTGATCGACTGGTACCCGGGCGATCCGCTGGCCGATCATGCGCGGTTGGGCTTGATCATGTCGCAGTTGCGCGCCGGCGAATTGCGTGACTCGGAAAAAATGGCCGAAGAGGTGCTCAAAACCGCGAAGGATGCGCAGATCATCTACCACGCTTCCCTGGGTCTGGCCATCGCGCAATACCGTATGCAGCGCTACAAGGATGCGTTGGCGGTGTTCGAGCGGTCGATCAACTGGCCGGAGGATCTGGAATTCCTCGAGGACTACGAGTTGTTCACCTTGGGCGAAGTGCTCCTGGTGCACAAGAAATACGAGCGGGCGATGACGGCGTTCGAGATCTATCTCAAGCGCTTTCCCAACGGCGATGACGCCCCGACCAGCTCGTTGTATATCGCCGAAAACGCGCAGCGCAATCAGCAGTACAAGGACGCGTTGGAGCGCTACCTCGATCTGGTGAACAAAAATCCCGACACCTTCGCCGGCGTCAAAGCCAAGTTCCACCTGGCCGAACTGCGCCTGCTCGCCTTTCCCGACAAGGCCGACGAGGAGACCGAGAAGCTGCTGCGCGATGTCCGCGACCAGAACGATTTTCGCGAGCTTAACCAGATCGCCGCGTTGCTGTTGGGACGGTACTACCTGACGATCGGACGGCCGCTGGCGGCGATCGAGGATCTGATGGATGTCTTCGACAATCCGGAAGACGTGGTCTACGCCAGCAACGCGTTGAACATGATGCTCAGCGCGTTCTCGATGATCATGGCCGCCAAGCGCGACGATCCGATGTACATCGCCAAGGTCTTTATCCGTTACCGGCAGTACCTGGATGTGCCGGCCATGCCCCAGGCCATGTACAAAGATCTGGGCGAACTGTTGAACCAGAATTTACTGGCCGACACGCTCTTGTCGATCGCCCGGGAAAACCCGTTGGCCGAAGCCTATCCGACGCAGGCAATGATGTTTCGCGCCAAGGCTTACGCCCTGCGCGGCGATGACAAAAAAGCCATCGCCCAGTGCCGTGCGCTGCTGGAGGCCACCGAAAAGAAAAAACAAGAAACGCTCGATCCGTTGCGGCATGAGGCGCATCTGCTGTGGGCCCGGCTGGACAGCGACCGGGGCTTTTTGCGGCGCGCGCTACGCCAACTGGCGCTGGCCGGCGCGGAGGCGGTCGATCCGTTTGAAAAGGCCACGTTGGCCCAGGAGATGGGGCTGATTCTGCTGAAGGACAACGCGCCCGAAGCGGCGACCGAAAGCCTGAGCAACGCGGCCAACTTATACGGTCCGCCCAACGAAAACGATGGCCTCAATTCCAAACGGGCCGAAGTCTTTTTCCATTTGGGCGACGCGTTGTATCGCGCAAAGCGGTACCAGGAGGCGCGCAACAATTTCGATCTCTATCTGAAACTGGCGCCGTCGGACGATCGGTTGGTCTATATGGCGAAGATTCGCCGCTCGCAGGCCATCCTTGCCGCCGGCGAGAAACTGACCGAATCCGAACAGACCGGTGAAACGGCGCAACCGAAATGGTTTTGGCCGCGCGGCGAATGGTCTTATAATGATTTCTTGGTGTGGCGGCAGAAAAACAAGACACGCTTTGGCGATACACCGGACTGGGAGACTTTGCCATGACGGACCCCGAAAAAAGGGCCGCTCGTACCGATATCGATCCGGACCTGCTGATCGAGGCGTTTGAGAAATTCACGCTGACCAGCAAGGCCATCGAGAAGGCGTACAACGACCTGCAGGAGCGGGTCGATCAGCTCAATCTCGAGCTGGAAAAAAAGAACGAGGAATTGTCCGTGCAATTGAAAACCACCCAGCGGGTGAGCGATCAGTTGACGGATGTGTTGGAAAGCCTCCACCTCGCGGTGGTGGTTTTCGACGGAAAGGGCCAGGTGGTCCGGCTGAACCATGCGGCACAATCTTTGTTCGGCTGTGACCAGGAGCAAATCGTCGGCCAGGATATGGAACAGTTGTTTTCCCTCCGTTTCCAGGGGATGCCGGGGTTGGGGGACCTCTTGCATTCGACGACCTTGATTCCCGAAACCGAGATCGGCGATGCCGACGCGCCGCATCCGTTGGTCCTGCGCGTGTCCACGTACGAGATGCGCGGCGTCAGCGAGCAGGGCGCGGGCATGATTCTGCTGGCCGAGGACGTTACCGGGCAGGTCACCCGGCGGCGCGAAGCGTTGCGCACCGACCGGCTGGCGGCGATGGGCGAAATGGCCGTGCAGATCGTCCATGAGATCCGCAACCCGATGGGCTCGATCGAACTGTTCGCCAGCATGCTCAAGCGCGACCTGGCCGATCAGCCGGAACACGCCGACCTGGCGCGCAAGGTGCAGGAAGGCATCAAGGGCCTCAATTACGTCATCGGCAATCTGCTGTCGTTCGCCAAGGGCGCCGATCCGGTGATGGAGTCGACCGACATGCAGGAGCTGGTCGACAAGACGCTGAGCGATCTGGAGCATCAACTGACGCGGCAGAAGATCGAAGTCGTGCGCGAATTGGCGCCCGACGCTTCGTTCATGCGCGTGGACCCGGAGTTGTGGCGGCAGGTGCTGCTCAACCTGATTCTCAACGCGGTGCAGGCGATGCCCGAAGGCGGCCGCCTGACCATCGCCAGCCGGCGCGGGGGCGAAACCGGCAACGGCGCGGCGGTCGCGTTTTCGGTGGCCGACACCGGCGTGGGGATGAGCGGCGAGGTGCGCGAGCGCGTGTTTCATCCGTTCTTCACGACCAAGGATCGCGGCACCGGCCTGGGGCTGGCGCTGGTGCATAACATCGTCAAGGCGCACGGCGGATCGATCGGCGTGGAAAGCGCCGTCGGCGAAGGAACCACGTTTATCATTACGTTGCGGGAGTAGGAGACACGATGGCCACGGGCAAGGAATGGATGCTGGTCGCCGATGACGATCCCTCGATGCGCGAGGCGCTGGGCATGTCCATCGGCCGCATGGGTTATGCGGTCGATCTGGCCGAAAACGGCCGCCAGGCGCTGGATCTGCTGGGCAAGCGCGCCTATCGCATGCTGGTCACCGACGTGAAGATGCCGCAGATGGACGGCATGGACCTGCTGCGCAATACGCGCGAACGTTTTCCGGAGATGCCCGTGCTGGTCATTACCGGTTACGGCACGATCGCCGGGGCGGTCGAGGCGATGAAGCACGGCGCGGCCGATTACGTAGTGAAGCCGTTTTCGGTCGAGGTGCTCGAGCAGGCGATCAACGATTGCCTGGCCGACATCGACGAACCGACCGGCTCGATCCGCGACGCCCGCGGCGAACAACTGCAAATCGTCACCCGCAATCCGCGGATGCTCAAGTTGCTCAAGATCGCGCGCCGGGTCGCCAAGTCCGACGCGACCATTTTGATCCAGGGCGAAAGCGGCACCGGCAAAGAGGTCGTCGCGCGCCTGGTGCACGAGGAAAGCAAGCGCGCCGGCGGACCGTTCATCGCCGTCAACTGCGCGGCCCTGCCCGAACATCTGCTGGAAAGCGAACTGTTCGGCCACGAAAAAGGCGCCTTTACCGGCGCGGCGGCGAAAAAGGAAGGCAAGTTCGAACTGGCCGATAAAGGCACGCTCTTGCTCGACGAAATCGGCGAAATGGCCATGCCCTTGCAAGCCAAGCTGCTGCGCGTGCTGCAGGAACGCAAGATCGACCGCGTCGGCGGCGGCATGCCCATTCCCATCGACATTCGCGTGGTCGCCACGACCAACGCCGATCTGCGCGGGCTGGTCGAGAAGGGCGATTTCCGCGAGGACCTGTACTACCGCCTCGCGGTGATTCCGCTGGAACTGCCGCCGTTGCGCGAACGCCCGGAGGACATCGATCCGCTGGTCGACTTTTTCCTGGATATGTTCGGCGAGAGTCGGCAGATCAGCCCCGAAGCGCGCGACGCCATCCAGCGTCATCCGTGGAAGGGCAACGTGCGCGAATTGCGCAACGTGGTCGAACGGGCCGCGTTGCTGGCCGGCGACGAGCCGATCGACTTGGAGCACCTGGCGCTCGAAGGCAAGCTCGGCGAAGCCAAAGCGGCGACGGCGAGCGGCGATTTTTCCGGCCGCAACCTGCGCGATGTGGAGCGTCGCACCATTCTGGCCGCGCTGGCCGAGCAGGGCGGCAACCGCACCAAGACGGCCGAGGTGCTCGGAATTTCGATCCGCACGCTACGCAACAAGCTCAATGAATATGCCCTCGAGGGCTTTGATTTCCCGAAAGGGGGGGACAGTGTTACCGATTAAGGGGCAGACTTTTCCCATGCCGGGCGAGGAGCGGAAAAACTCGCCTGAGGAAAAAGGTTGTAAAATCATAGCGATAGGCTCTCAAATGCTCAGACGGGACGATTGGCATCATGATTGCTACTTCCGGGGTACGGACGGACAAGCCATCTGTGACCCGAGAAGGAGACGAGCATGGCCCTCATGAATGTCATGGAAATTGCTTCGAGCGGTTTGCAGGCCCAGCGTCTGCGCATGCAGATCGTTTCGAGCAACCTGGCCAACATCAACACCACCAAGGGGCCGGGAGGAGAACCCTATCGCCGCATGGCGCCGGTTTTCGAATCGGTGGAAATCGGCAACGATTTCCAGAATTCCCTCGACGAGCAGCGCAAGCTGTACGGCGTGGCCGTGGACAAAGTGGCCGACGACAGCCGCGATCCGCTCATGGTCTACGATCCGGATCACCCGGACGCGGACGCGCGCGGCTTCGTGGCGATGCCCAACATCAACCTCGTCGAGGAAATGACCGATTTAATGAATGCGGCGCGCAGTTACGAAGCGAACTTGGCCGCGATGCAGACGGCCAAGAACATGGCCAAACAGGCGCTTGGCCTTGGTCGGTAGGAGTAGGTGATGAAAGACATCACACTTGACGCAAAACTCCGCGCCCTCGAAGTGCTGCAGCCCAAGCCGCAGACGGCGGTGAAGAAAGCCGAGGGCGAGGAGCAGGGCCCCAGTTTCAACGAGGTCCTCAAGAAGGCGATCGCGGAAGTCAGCGGCCTGGAGAAAGACGCGGACCGGCAGGTCCTCGAACTGGCCGCGGGCAAAGCGACCAACATTCATGAGGCCATGCTGGCCCTGCAGAAAGCGGACATCTCCTTCAAGATGCTGATGGAGATCCGCGACAAGATCATCAGTGCGTACAATGAAATAATGCGGATGTCTGTGTAAATCCCTATCGTCCGTCCAAATGAAAGGGAAGGGTGCAGATGGCATCGATCGGCGATTCGTTCCGCCAATTGCGGGGCATGTTTACTCAGTTGTCGCTGGGTAAAAAAATTAGTTTCCTGCTGATTTTTACCATCCTCTTTGCGTCGTTTATGGGATTGGTTTACTGGGCCGGGCAGCCGGAATACCGAATCCTGTATACCGATCTGTCGGCCGAAGACGCCAACTCGATCGTCACGCATCTCAAGGACAACAAGATTCAGTATCAGATCTCGCGCGGCGGCACGGCGGTTTCGGTGCCGGCGGGGGACTATTACGAGGTGCGCATGTCGCTGGCCAACGCCGGTTTGCCGACCGGCGGCGGCGTCGGCTTCGAGTTGTTCGACCGCAAATCATTGGGGATGACCGACTTTCAGATGCGCGTGGCCTACCTGCGGGCGATGCAGGGCGAGTTGGCGCGCACGATTCAGCAGATCGACGTCGTCGAAGGCTGCCGGGTGCACCTGGTGATGCCGGAGGAAAAACTCTTCGAGCAGGATCGCAAAGACACGACCGCCTCGATCGTCGTCAAGCTGGCCGCCAACGGCCGACTCAGCGACGAGCAGATCAACGGCATCGTCTTTTTGATCAGTTCCAGCGTCGAGGGGCTGGACCCGAACAACGTGACGGTCATCGATTCGAAAGGCCGCGTGCTTTCGAAAAAGCAGGACGAGGCGGGCGGCGGCTCGCTTACCGATACGGCGCACGGCATGGAGCGCCAATACGAGCAGCGCATCGTCAGCTTGCTGGCGCGGTCGATCGGGCCGGAAAAAGTGGCGGCCAAGGTGACCGTCGAACTCAACGACCAGCAGATCCAGAAGGTGCAGGAAGTGTACGATCCGGAAGGCCAGGTCGTGCGTTCCGAGCAGGTTGTCACCAGCAAGAACGAGGACAAGGAAAGCAACACCGCCGCCTTCCCGGGCGCGGAATCCAACCTGCCGGAAACCGCTTACGAAGAGGGCAAGAGCCAGCAAAGCAGCGGCGAGAAACGGCAGGAAACGATCAATTATGAAATCTCGCGCACGACCTCGACCATCACCCAGTTGGGCGGAACGATCAAGAAGCTGTCGGTGGCCGTGCTGATCGACGGTTCCTATCAGGAAAAGGAAAACGCCGAAGGCAAGGCCGAGCGCACCTACGTGCCGCGCACCGACGACGAGATGAACACCTACACCGAGATCATCAAGAAAGCGGTGGGCTTCACCCAACAACGCGGCGACCAGATCGAGGTGGCCAACATCGCCTTTGCGCCCGAAGGACTGGGCGACGAGGCGGCGCTGAAAATGGACAAAACCGGCTTCTACCTGCAGATCCTCAACTATGCGATGGCGATCATCGGCGTGCTGTTGTTCCTGATGTTCGTGGTGCGGCCGCTGGTGCGTTGGTTGACCGCCGAACCGGGCCTCGAAGCCGAGTTGGGCATCCCGGCCGGGATGTTGCGCGGCGCGACCGTCGGTGAGTTGGAAGCGCAGATGGCCGGCGGCGAGGGCGCGCCCGGCGAGGCGCCTAAGGCCGAACACGCCGATCTGCACGAGCGGATGCGCAAGCTGGAGCAACAACGTTCGAGCTTGCTGGAGACCGCCGCCATGGACCGCAACGCGGTGACCCTGATGGTGCGCAAGTGGCTCAAAGAAGACTAAGCAAAGGAGCGGACCATGTCTGAGGAAATGGTCGGAGTAAAACGAAGACTCAACGGCGCGGAAAAAGCCGCCGCATTGCTGATGTTCCTCGGGGAAGAGATCAGCGCCGATGTGTTCAGGAGCCTGGGCGACGATGAAATCCGTTTGATCGTCACCACCATCCCCCGCATGGGCGACATCACGCCCGAGGTGATGGAAAGCGTGCTCAACGAATTCAACGAGCGTATCGCCCAGGAAGGCTACATGAGCACCATGGGCCGCGACTTCATCGAAAGCGTGGTCAACACGGCCATGGGCGAATCGCGCGGCCAAACCATGTTGACGCGCTTGGAAGTCGAGGAACGCCTCGACCAGATTCGCCGCTACGATCCGCGCACGGTGTTCAACCTGATCAAGAAAGAACACCCGCAGACGATCGCGTTCATCCTCTCGCAGTTGCCGCCGACCACCACGTCGGAAATCATCGCGCGGTTGCCGGAGGATTTGCAGTACGAGGTCGTCTTGCGCATCGCGCAGATGGACACCGTGCTGCCCGGCGCGCTCGAGGAAGTGGTTGAGGCGCTGGGGCGCGAGCTGTCGACCTTCAGCATCGACGTGGCCGAGTCGACCGGCGGCGTCAAACCGGCGGCGGAAATTCTCAACTCGATGAAAAAGTCCATCGCCAACGAGATCATGAGCAAGATCGAGGAAGAAAACGCCGATCTGGCCGAGGAAATCGGTCAGCACATGTTCGTGTTCGAAGACCTGCTCAGCGTCGACGATCGCGGCATTCAGATGATTCTCAAGGAAGTCAGCAACGACGACCTGGCCATTTCGCTGAAGATGGCCAGCGAAGACGTGAAGCAGAAAATCTTCAACAACATTTCCGCCCGCGCTTCGGAAATGATCCAGGAAGACATGGAGGCGCGCGGCCCGGTGCGCATCTCCGACGTGGAAAAAGCGCAGCAGATGATCGTACGCGTCGCGCGGCGTCTGGAGCAGGAAGGCAAGATCGTCGTCTCCGGCCGCGGCGGCGAGGAACAGTTCGTCTAACGCGAGGTGCCCGTGGGCGACAATCCGAAACATAAGCCGATACAAAACGTGCAGAACCTGGCGTTTCCCTCGTTCGATCAGCAGGACAAGGACAAGCAACTGATCGCCGATGCGAAACAGAAGGCCGCGGCCATCGAGCGCCGCGCCTACGAGCAGGGCTTCAACAAGGGTGAATCGGCGGGCATCGAGATGGGCCTGGCCAAGGCGTTGCCCAGCGTGGAAAATTTCGTCGTGCTCGTCGAGCACTTCAACCATCTGCTGCTGGAAACGTTGGCGGCCATGGAGCCGGAAATCATCCGCCTGGTGCTCCTGATCGCCGAGAAGGTCATTCGCACCACGCTGGACGAGGACGACGAAGTGCTGCAACGCGTGGTCAAAGCCGCACTCAAGGAAGTCGACGACCGTTGGGAAACGACGATCCGCATCAATCCCAACGAATACGAAATGATCAAGCAAAGCGAAACGCACTGGCAGCGCGCGAAGAACGCCGAACTGGTGACGCTGATCGCCGATCCGGCCGTCGAGCCGGGCGGGTGCATCGTCGAAACGCCGCAGGGCTTCGTCGATGCTTCGCTGGCCACGGCGCTGGAACGCGTGGCGAAAATCGGGGAATAACGTGTTCAACGAAGCGCCCTACGATTGGCAGCCGTTTTTCAAGACGCTGGAAAACACCGAGACCTTCAGCGTCAACGGCTACGTGCGGCGCGTGGTGGGGCTGCTCATCGAAGCAACCGGACCGCGCAGCCCGGTGGGCGGCGTGTGCAACATTTTTCCGCGCATGAGCGACGGTTCGGAGGGCGAGCCGGTGACCGCCGAGGTGGTCGGCTTCAACGACGATACGGTGCAACTGATGCCGCTGGAGGCGATCCACGACATCAGTCCCAAATCGCGGGTGGAAAAAGTACGGCGCAGCGCCACCGTGCCGGTCGGCGAGGAATTTCTCGGCCGGGTGATCGACGGCCTGGGCAATCCGCTGGATGGCGGAGCGCCGATATTCGGTTCCGACGAATTGCCGTTGTACGGTCAGCCGCTCAATCCGGTCCGCCGCCGGCGCATCAGCGAATCGCTCGATTTGGGCGTGCGTTCGCTCAACGGTCTGCTGACCGTGGGCAAGGGGCAGAAGGTCGGCATCTTCGCCGGTTCGGGCGTGGGCAAGAGCGTGCTGCTGGGGATGATCGCGCGCAACACGAGCGCCTCGGTGAACGTCATCGCGCTGATCGGCGAGCGCGGCCGCGAGGTGCGTGAGTTTCTCGAACGCGACCTGGGCGCCGAAGGGCTCAAGCGCAGCGTGGTGGTGTGCGCGACCTCCGACCGCACGGCGCTGACCCGCGTGCGCGCCGGTTACCTGGCCACGACGATGGCCGAGTATTTCCGGGCGCGCGGCGCCGACGTGCTGTTCATGATGGACAGCCTGACGCGCATGGCGATGGCGCGGCGGGAAATCGGTCTGGCGATCGGCGAGCCGCCGACAAGCAAAGGCTACACGCCCAGCGTCTTCGCGATGATGCCCTCGCTGCTGGAACGGGTGGGCAACGACGCGGCGGGCGGTTCGATCACCGGCATCTACTCGGTGTTGGTCGAGGCCGACGACATCAACGATCCGATCGGCGACGCCGCGCGTTCGATCCTCGACGGCCACGTCATACTTTCGCGCGAAATGGCCGCGCGCAACCATTATCCGGCGATCGATATTCTCAACAGCGCCAGCCGCGTCATGCCCGACGTCGTGCAGCCGCAACAGATGCAATGGGCCGGCTGGCTGCGGGAAATTCTGGCGATCTATAGCCAGGCGGAGGATTTGATCAACATCGGCGCGTACGAAAAAGGGGCCAACCCGCGCATCGATTACGCCATCGAGGTGATCGAGGACCTGCGGGCTTTCCTGCGGCAGGGCATCGCCGAGCGCGTGACCATGCACGATACGCTGGTGGGCATCGCGCAAATCTTCCGCAAACATCCGCCGAGGTTGTGATCATGGCGCGCAGGCAATTTCGGTTGGAGGCGGTTTGGCGCGTTCGGCACTTGCTGGAGGAGAAGGTCAAGCGCGAATTGGGCGAGTTGCAGGCCGAGTTGACGCGCCTGCGGCAGGACCGCCGGGACATCGATGAGAACATTCTGGCCGAGCATCGGCGCGTCGATCTGAACCTGCGCGACGGTATGCGGGCCGAGGACCTGCAACAGGCGATGTACTACATCAATGCCTTGCACGAAAAGCAGGGTTTCGCGCAGTTGGAGGAAGTCGACGTGCGCGAGCGCCTGGCTGAAAAGCGGCGCGAATACCTGGCCGTCTCGCGGGACCGGCAGGTGATCGACCGCCTGCGGGACAAGTTTCTCGCCCGCCGCGACTACGAGGAGAATCGCGAGCAGGAAAAGGCAGTAATGGAAATAGCGCTCAACCGTTTCCTGCGGGCGCAACGGCAGGAAGAGGCCGAGGAGTGACGAGATGAAACGTTTCGAGCTCAAACAATGGGGCATTTTCGCCACGACGATAATCGTCATCAGTATGGTGTTGATCGTCGGCATTATGGTCACGCCATCGCGGGGGCAGGACGAGCAAAGCCCGGAAGCGGCCAGTCCCACGCCGCCGCTCCAGGGATTGAAGCAGGCACTGACCGACGACGAGGAGCCGACGCCGGCGCCCATGGCCGAAGACGGCGCCGCCGCGGTGCAGGAACCGGAACTCGACACCAAACCGACCCCGGAGGACGAGCATCTGGCCTATTTGCAGTTGCTGCGTCAGCAGATTCAGCAGGAACAGGGCGATCTGGAAACGTTGCGCGAGGAAGTGAAAAAGGAAATCGTCCAACTGGAGACCTTGCGGGCGGATATCGACAAGCGCCTGGCGAAAGAAGATGAAATCATGGTGAAAAAGGTTACCCGCCTGGTCAAAATCTACGAGGCGATGCGCCCGGATGAACTGGTGCCCGTGCTGGAAAAACTGGACGAAGACATGCGCCTGGCCGTTCTTGCCCGCATGAAGCAGAAATCGGTCAGCGCGTTGCTCGTGCGCATGGATCCGGCCACGGCCGCCTCCATTTCCACAAAATTGCTAAACAAAAATGTGAAGTAATGTCAAATAGATAGAAGCGCGTTCCCGGGCCGCACACAATCATCCCTTCATTTCGTATCCATCCGTTGAAGTTGGCATGAACGCCGCAATACATCTCACCGCGAAATCACCCTTGAGCCGTTAATGGCCGTCAAGGTTGGCGAATTTTGAGGTGAAAAACAGGATGAATGTATCCACGAAATTCCAAGAGAAGGGAGGTGAAAATGCAGTGCTTAATATTACTGAAATACTAAGTAACAACAACAAAGCGAACATGTCGTATCAGTCCGGACGGACCGACAGCGCCAAGGAGAATGCCGCCAACGCCGCGTTTAACGTGATGTTGCAGGCCATGCCCGTGGCGGTCAGTCAGCCGGAACCGCAGTTGTCGACACCGGCGACAGTGGTGGAAAATTCGACGTCGTACAGCGACCAAAAGGTGGAAAATCCCAAGCCGACCGCCGCGACCAACACCACGGAACAGCCGCAGCAAAAAGCCGAGGCTCAATCGCAAATCCGCCAACCGAATCAACCGGCCCAAGCGGTGAATCGGGATGAGACTGTTAAAGCTCAAGTTCATGTTAATACAAGCGAAAACAAGGTGGTCCAAGCGGAGGAAGCCCAGTCGGTCGCTCCGGCCGTTCAGCGGGCGAAACCGGTGATCGTCGTCACGAACGAGGCGGTTAAACCGGTGAACGCAAACGTTGAAACGACCGCGGCCCAGCCCCAGGTCAGCCAGGTGGCGCAAAAAGTTATTTCGCATATCATTGCTCAAGCCGACCAGGCCAAACCGGTGGTTGCGCAGGCGACGACGGCGACGCAAGCCAAGGCGATCGATCCGGTGCTCTTGTCGCTCAACAGTCAGGCGATCGAAACCCAGGCTACGTCGACGCGCAAGGTCGTTCCGTACACAGACCTGCAACTAAGGGATAGTTCCGCCAAACTGATCAACGATGTGAAGCAGAGTCGACAGGGTATGACCGAGCGGCCGCAGGTAACGGTTTCCCAGCGGGTAAACTTCAGTGACCGACCGGCAGAAATTGCCTCATCGACGATGCCGGAGCGGCAAACCGTGACCAAGGGCGATGCGCCGCCGATCGACGGCCAGACGGCTCGTTCTAACTCACCGGCCGTGCAAGCCCGTCAGGAAGTTCCGACGGCTGCCCAGGCGAGTTTCAACAGCGAGGCGAAGGCCGAGCCGATGGCGAACGTCAATCAGCCGATGGCCGCGATGCCGACCGTGGAAGCTGTGCCGACCACGACCGTTCAACCGACGCTGACCGCCAATCCGGCCACCATGGCCACGCGGCAGGCCGAGGCGATGACGGTCAAACCGGCGGCGCCCGCGGCGACCACCGAAGTGACGATCGAGAACGTCGAGCGCGTGGTGCGGATGGTCAATCAGCAGATGGTGCGCCGGGCCGCGGATGGCGGCGGCACCATGCGGTTGCGCCTGGATCCGCCCGAATTGGGCCGCGTCAAATTGGAAGTGACCGTCGAGCAACAACATGTTCGCGCCCAGGCAGTGGTGGAGAGCGGTCAGGTGCGTCAGGTTCTGATGGAACATCTGCCCGATCTCAAACAGCAGCTTGCTCAGCAGGGAATGCAACTGGATCAGTTCGACGTTGCCGAGCAGGCCGTGGATCAACACCAGCAAAGCCGGTTCGCTTTCGACCGGACCGCCGACGGTCGCGCCGAACGCAACGCCAACTCATCCGTGGAGCAACCGCGCTCCCAGGTGGTGGCGGAACGTCCGGCCGCCACGTATCGGGTATCCGGTTTGGCGGGCAACCTGAGCATTCTGGCTTAGCGAACGGAAGTGGAGGTATACGTTGAGTGTCATAACTTCAGCCGATCTGGCGGGAACCACTTCAGTCGGATACGAAACGACGACCACGTCGACGAGCAGTACGTCCGATCTGATGACCGAAGAGGTTTTTCTGGAACTGCTGATGACCGAAATGCAGTACCAGGATCCGCTGGATCCGATGGACAACCAACAGTTTCTCAGCCAGTTGTCGCAACTGACGACGGTCGAGGAACTGCGCAGCGCCAACACCAATCTGGAAACGCTGCAGCTTTACCAAGCCAGCATCAACAATGCGCAATCCGTTTCGTTGATCGGCAAGGAAATCCGGGCGGCCGGCGACACGATCAATCTGACCGACGATGAAGACGACGCCGAATTTTCGTTCGATCTGCAAGGCGACGCGCAGGTCGTGACGATCACCATCTACGACGCCAACGACAAGGCCGTGCGCTCGATCACCAAGAACAATCTCGAAGAAGGATTGCAGGTTCTATCCTGGGATGGACTCAACAACGACGGTAGCCCCATGGACGCCGGCGAGTACACGTTCACCGTTACGGCCGAGGACGCCGACGGCAACAGCGTGACCGCTACGACGCTGATCAGCGGCATCGTGACCGGTGTTTCCTTCGATTCCGGTACGCCGGTGCTGCATATCGGTTCGCAGCAAGTGACCATGGGCGACATCATGGAAGTGATGCAAGGAAGCTAAGCGATGAATCGGATCTACACGCAATTCACCCCCGACGTGCTCAGCGGACGCAAGGCCCAGGCACGCCAGACGACGTCCGTCGCCGCCACCCAGGAGGCCGGGCAGACGCCGTTTCAGCAGATTCTGGCCGAACGCATTTCGGCGCAGCAGGAGGTACGGTTTTCCGCACACGCCAGCGAGCGGTTGCGCGACCGGAACATCTCCATGAGTGCGCAGGATATCGGGCGGTTGGAAAATGCGGTGAAGCAAGCGGAAACCAAAGGAGCAAAAAATACACTGGTCCTGGCCGACAACTACGCGCTGATCGTCAACGTGCCCAACCGCACGGTGATCACGGCGATGAGTCGCGGGCAAATGGCCGACCACATCGTGACGAATATCGACAGCACCGTGCTGCTCGATTAACCGGAGCCGGACCCGCAAGGGAGGCTCCATTCCCACGGAACGATTGATGTGGGAAGGAGGACAAAGATGTCAATTATTGGTGCGATGTTTTCCGGCATCAGCGGTCTGAACGCCAACTCGGCGGCGATGGAAATCATCGGCAACAACTTGGCGAACATCAACACGCCGGCTTACAAATACTCGCGCGCCGAATTTTCGGACGTGTTGAGTAAAACCCTATCCGGCAACATCACCATCGGTCGCGGCGCGACGGTGACGTCGACTTCGCGTACCTTCTCGCAGGGCGGTTTCCAGACGACCAACAACGTCACCGACCTGGCGCTTTCCGGTGAAGGCTTCTTCATGGTGCGTGACACGCTTACCGGCGACAACATGTACACGCGCGCCGGCAATTTCACCATCGACAAAAACGGCTTCATCATTCACCCGACCGGGTATCGTCTCCAGGGCTTCTCGCTGGACGAGGAAGGTTTGATCAGCGGCGTGCCGGAGGACATTCACGTGCCGCAGGCGCCGTTGGAGCCGAAACCGACTTCCGAAGTTACGATTTACGCCAACCTGGATTCGAACTCCGATTACGTCGGTCCCTTCAACCTGGCCGATCCGGTGAACACGTCGAACTTCACTTCGGCGATCACCGTGTACGATTCGCTGGGCAACGCCCACCAGGTTACCGCGTACTTCACGCTGCAGAACGCGCCCGGACCGGGCGGCGGGCAGATCTGGGATTACAACATCGTGGTCGGCGCGGATGATTCGACGACCGGCGCGGATGCGATCGCCACTTCGGGTACGTTGGAATTTACGACCGACGGCGCCTTGCAGGCCCATACGGTGACCTTGGCGCCATCCTTCAACTTCGCCGGCAATCCCGCGCAGGCGCAGGCAATCGACATCGGATTCGGCACTTCGATCGCCGACGGCGGGACGGGCGTTGACGGCACGACGCAGTACGGCAGCACGTCCGCGTTGGTCTTCCAGAGCCAGGACGGCTACAGCTCGTCGTACATCGAGTCGATCGACATCGACTCCGACGGCGTGGTGACCACCAAGTACGCCAACGGCGAAAGCCGTGAATATGCGCGCATCGCGGTGGTCAACTTCACTTCGCCGGATAGACTGAACCACTTGGGCAGCAACATTTACGGTTCGACGGTGCCTTCCGGCGAACCGGTCATCTCGGTCGCCAACGAATCGGGCAACGGCGCGATCTTCGCCAACACGCTGGAATTGTCGAACGTCGACATCGCCCAGCAGTTCGTCGAAATGATCACGACCCAGCGCGGTTTCCAGGCGACCTCGCGGTCGATTACGACCTCCAACGAAATGTTGTTGGAAACCGTCAACATCACTCGGTAATCGCTAGCCGATAGCGACAAACGGCGGCCCCGCGCGGGTCGCCGTTTTTTTTTAGCCGAATGATTAAGCCGACCGGCTAAAATGCCGATATTAAATGTATCAACAGCGAGGGTGCGCGATGGCGGAGACACCGGAAACCAATTTGATCGCGGAAGAAAATAAGAACACTCCTGAATTCGACGAGGTCGTCGATTCGGTGATGGGTTCGCTTGACGAACTGCGTTTTTTCCGTCTGTTGATGAAAAGTTTGTTGCTGATTGCGCTGTTGTTCGGCGCCGGGGCGATCGTCAAAGGACTGTTCGGCCTGGGCGTACGCTTCTACCCCGTCGTGCTCGGTCTGATTTTTTCCTGATCGTCAATTGTTGAACTGCTGAAGGAAGTACTCCAGCCGGTCGCGGTGTTCCTGCGTGATGTGCGCGAAACGCACGCCGACGCCCGGCAGGTTGGGGCTGGCCGCTCCGCCTTTGTCGGTCCACATGACCAGGCCGATCGCCTGAATCGGGCGCGGCTCGCCGGGCAGGGTCAGGCGCAAATGAATGCGATTGCCCAGGTTCAACATTTGTTTGGAATGAAGGAACAGTCCGCCCTTGCTGATGTTCGTCGAGTAGTCGGAAAAGACGTCGCCGCCCCGGGAATACTCCACTTTAAGCATGGTGGGCAGACGCGGGTAAACGCGCTTGTTGATCGGATTGGTTATCTTACTCATCGCGACAACCTCCAGCCGTTAGCGTGCTCCCTTGCCCGTCAAGACGACCCCGACCGTCCGCAGCAGAATGAACAAATCGAGCAGGACCGTTTTGTTCTTGATATAGTATAAATCATATTGCAGTTTTTTGTAAGTGTCATCGATGCCCGCCGCGTACTGGAACATCACCTGCGCCCAACCGGTCAGTCCCGGCTTGACGTAATGCCGGCAGACATACATCGGCAGCTCGTTGTTGAAGTTGCGGACGAACTCGGGTCGCTCCGGACGCGGGCCGATGATCTTCATGTCGCCGCGCAGAATGTTGTAAAGCTGCGGCAGTTCGTCGATACGCGTTTTGCGGAGGAATTTGCCCAATCCGGTCACCCGCGCATCGTTTTCAACGGCGAACACGGCGCCGTTTTTCTCCGCATCCTTGACCATGGTGCGCAGCTTGTAGAGATTGAACAGCCGGCCGCCCTGACCGACGCGCTGTTGCCGGAAGAGAATCGGTCGACCGCTGGTCAGCAGGATCGCCAGCGATGCACCGATCCACAAAGGCGAGGACAGCAGGAGAATCATCCCGGCCACGGCGAGGTCGAAGATGCGCTCGCGCAGGCTTTCCCGCCGGCGATAGTAAACGTTGTTGGTCAGGTAGTTGCACTCCTTGTAGCGCAAGGCTTCGATCGGCACGCGGCCGGCGCGTTCCTCGATCATCTTGATCCGGTTCAGGTGGATGGCTTCGCGGTATACGTCCGCCAGCTTTTCGGCCTTGGACGCCCAACCGAAACGCTTTTTCACCAATTCGCGCGCCTTGAGGCCGATGGCTTTTCCCTTTTCCGGATTCGCCAACAGGTCGCGAATGGCGGCGGCGAACTTTTTCCCGTCGTTGGCGATGATGATTTCCCGGCCGTCGCCGGCGCCGATGCCCGCGTTGCCGTAGCTGGTGCTGACGACCGGCAGGCCGCAGCTCATCGCTTCCAGGATTTTATTTTGGATGCCGGTGCCGGCCTGCAACGGTGCGACGAACAGGCGTGCGCTGTTGAGGTAGCCGGTCAGATCTTCGACGAACCCGGTGACGAACACGTTTTTGTCGTCTTTGAGCGCTTTGACGTCTTTGGCCGGATTGATGCCCACGATGTAGAACTGATGGTTTTGATCCTGTTCCAACAGGTTCGGCAGCACTTCTTCATGATAGAAATGAATGGCGTCGACGTTGGGGAAATAGGACATGTTGCCGGTAAAGATCGTGTCGAATTTCTTTTCCACATCCTGGGGAGTGAACTGGTCGGTGTTGACGCCGTTGCTGACGACGTCCATCCAGTGATAGCCCAGGGCGGCGGCGTCGACTTTGCTGGTGATCACGCTGTGCGTTTGCGCCAGTTCGCATTTGCGCTCGTAGCGCGCCATTTTCACGCCTTCCCACCAGATCGCCAGTTTGATCAGGGGATTGCGCGTCTGGCTCATGCGGCGTTTCATGTTCAGGCTCAACGCGTCGATATGGTCCACCACTACCGGGGTATCGCCGCATTCCAGCGCGTATTCCATCATGCGCACCAGGGAGATGTGCACAACGTCGTAATTGCTTTCGCTCAACATTTTCTTCAACGCCAGGTGCATGCGCATCGAGCTGTAGTAGAGGATCTGGAAGGGCACCAGGCTGAACAAGCCGATCAACATCTTCAATAGCGACCACCACTTGGGCAGATGAATCAGGTTGATGTTGCGGCAGTGCTTGTTCAGTTCCTCGAGCGAAGCGTCGTCGTTTTTGCTGTCGGTAAAGGAGAGCAGATCGATGGTGTGCTCCTTCGCCAACTCCCGAATGAAATGATAAGTGCGCAGCTGATCGCCCTTGAAAGGCGGGTACGGCAGCCGCGGTGTGACAAATAGAATTCTCATTTTCCTAATCCCTTAGGTTGTCGCCTAAGCCCACAACTTGCGATACAAAGCTTTGCTGGCGGCCTTGAGGTCGCGGAAGCTTTTGAACCGATGAAGGTTTTTGCGAATAAATCGCGGGCTCAGGAAAAAACGGCGATTGGCACGACGAACTTCCGATTCCAGCGTAGCCTTGGAAAGGTTGGGGAAGCTGGTAATCGCTTCTTTTTGCACATCGACCGGTTCGTAATCGCCATTGACGAACCAGCCGTTTTCTTTCGCCAGATCGTAAAACTCCGTCCCCGGAAAGGGACTGGTGATCGAGAACATGACCTGGTCGACGTCCAGATCCTTGATGACCTTTTCGTTGGCGCGAATGGTTTCGACCGTCTCCAGCGGGCTGGTGCCCAGCAGGACGTTGATCTTGGTGTGCATGCCGTACTTTTTCATCAGCGTGATCGCGCGGATCTGATCCTCGACCGTCAGGTCTTTCTTCACGTAGTCGAGGATGTCCTGGTTGAAGCTCTCCACGCCGATGTCGATGTACTTGCAGCCCGCCTCGGCCATCGCCTTGATGCGCTCTTCGGTCACGCGGTCCGCGCGGCTCTGGCAGCCCCAGGCCATGCCCAGCTTGCCGATCATCTCCGACATTTCCAGCGTGCGCTTGTCGTTCCAGATCCAGTTGTCGTCCTGGAACGAGAAGGACTTGTAGCCTTCGGCCTTGAGCATCTCCAGCTCCTGCCGCACGTGCTCGACCGAACGCATGGAGATCGGCGGTTTGTGCTGGAAGTTTTTCTTGAACTCCAGCTCGCGCGCGAAGGTGATGCTCGACGGCACGCAGTAGATGCACTGGTTCGGGCAGTTGCGGCTGGTGGCCACCGCCGTGTACGGCGAAACGCCAAGCTTCGGATTGGAGAAATTGTAGCGAATTTTTTCCGGAATCAGATGCCGCGCGGGGAAGGGCAGTTCGTCCAGGTTCTTGATCAGCGGACGCATGCCGTTGTGGCGCATCTCGTCGGCGGCGCGGTAGCTCAGGCCCAGCACGTCGTCCAGCGGCTTGCTTTCGTCGAGGTGATGCATCAGATCGCGCATGGTGTAATCGGGCTCGCCGCGCACGGCGAAGGAGCGTTCATCGAGTAGAAAACGCTCGGGGAACTGCGTCGGCGCCGGCCCTTCGAACACGATGGCCACTTGCCCGCCGCGATAACGGCGAATGATCTCGTGCGCCACCAGGTCGTTTTCCAGACCCAGGTTCACCGTGTACAGCGCGTACACGTCCGAATCGTCGTCGGCGAGCCACTGCTCGAACTGGGCGCGGTTGATTTCTTCGAGCACGCATTCCTTGTAACGCACGTCGAAGCCTTCGCGCTCGATCAGCGCGGCGATGGTCAGTTCGTAAATGTTGGGCACCGGATAAAGCGTGTAAGTGCAACCGGCAACCCGTTCAGTGGCCCGATCGCCGACGAGAACGGGCGGGGTGAGAAACGTAATGCGCATGATCCAAGAGACTCCTTGTCCTATATGCTTAGCGGTTCGGTTCGGTGACTTCCTGCACCGCGTGGAAATACAGATTCTGGGCTTTGGCGATCAGCGGCTCGCCGCGCATTTCGGGCGCTTTGGCCGGCAGCTCGTCGATGGCGCGCACGATCGCCTCGGCGGCGAAGGCCGGTTTGACCTCGGCCAGGTCGTTGTGCGGCGCCAGTACGCGAATGTTCGGTCCGACCGGCGCGGTGAAAAACTCTTGGTGCGGATACAGCAAAATCGAACGCACGCCGATCGCGCCGGCGATGTACGACGGCCCCGAATGCAAACCGAAGTACAAATCGCAGCGTTCCAGGAACGCCGCGAGGCGCGGCAGGGAAAGCAGCAGCGTCGAGGGGCGATTGGCCATTTGCTTGGTGAGTTGATCCAGCTTGGCGCTGTCGCCGGGCGCGCCGAAAAAGAGCACTTCGGCGTCGGGCCGAATTTCCCGGATGCGGTCGCCCAACTCGGAGAAGTAATTGTCCGGCCAGCGACATTTGACGTCGGCGGCGTCGGCGCTGATCGCAACCAGGAATTTATTGGAAAGATTCAGACCGTTGAGCAGGTCCTGAATGTAACGCTGATCGCTGTAGGTCAGGCGCAACGACGGCAGGCTGTGCACCATCTTGGCGCCGGATTTGATGGCCAGTTCCAGCTTGCGGTCGGCGATCGACATTTCCGTCGGCGGCGCCGCGACCTTGTGGGTGAGGGTGAAGTCGTTCTGCCCCACGTGGCCCACGCGCACCGGCGAGGAAACGAGACCGAGCATCAAACGGTTGCCCGGATTGTTGTCCAGATCGATGGCGATGTCATAGGTCTTGGCGCACAGCTTGGCCACGCTGGCGGCGAAGGCTTTGCGGTTGGCGGTGGAAAACACCCACGGCGCGGCCACGGGAATCGTTTCGGAAACGCGGTTGTCATGCCGCAACATCTGACACGAAGCCGGGGTGGCGGCGAGGATGATTTTCGCACCGGGGAAGGTCGTGAGCAGCGCGTCGATCGCCGGCGTGGCGGCCACCGCGTCTTTCACGCCCAGGGTTTCCAACAACAAAATGCTGGAGACGGCTTTCCGCTGTTCCGCGGGCATAATGTCCATAATCGCTCGCGCGGAACGAATCAACCAAGGCCAGGCTCGCTTCATATCATCCTCCCATTCCCCTCATGTTGGGGAGCGGCGAGTTGTTGCTTCATGCTCGTTCCCAAGGCGTCCTCATACAGGTCGAGGATTTCCTTGATGTTCTTTTCCATCGTGAAAATTTCGGCCACGCGCTCGCCGGCTCGTTTGGCCATCTGGTCGGCCTCGGCCGGATCGGCCAGAACTTCCTCGATTTTCTTGGCCAACGCGGCCGAGTTGCCCGGAGAATATAGATGGCCGGTTACGCCGTCAATCACCATTTCCGGCACTCCGCCGATATCGCTGGCGACGACCAGCCGCTCCAGGGCCATGCCTTCCATCACCACGGTCGGCAAAGGGTCCGGATAAACGCTGCAATGAACGATGATGTCCGCTTGTTTCAGCAGCGCCAGACCGTCCCTGCGGAATCCCATCCAGTTGATTTTATTGTCGATTCCAACTGCTTTCGCCTGCTCCTTCAACTGCGCCTGAAACTCCTTGTCGGCCGGCAGGTGGCTTTCGCCGATGAAGTAAAAATGCGCTTTCGGATGCGTCGAGAGGATTGTCGGAATGGCATTGAGCAGAACGTCCTGCCCCTTCCAGGGGGTGATTTGACCGCTCATGACGATTTTGGGACCGTCGCCGGCGGGATTGACGAGCAGTTGTTGATCGCTTTGCGCGCTTTGGAAGATTTTCTCACGATCCAGGCAGTTGTAAATACGCTTGATTTTCGATTTTTGCGCCCCGACGCGCAACAGGGCGTCGCGCGTGGCGTTGCTGACCGCGACGATTTTTTTCACCAACCGCGAATATAGACGAACGATAAACACGTTTTTCAGTTTGGGCTGCAGAATGTCGTACATGTGCCAAATGACCGGTTTTCCTAAGAAAAGGCCGACCGGCGCGGCAATCAACGCGGCGCGGAAACTGTTGGCGTGCACGAGGTGAACGCGGTGTTTGACCATCACCCGGTACACCGCGGCCATCGAGGAGGCGTATTGTTTGAATCTGGAGTAAAATCCGGTAGTTGTGGACTGCATGGGCAAAGGTTCAACGTGATCCATCGCCTCGGCGAAACGTTCGTGGAGCTTGCCGTCGAAAGGGCACATACCGATTTTCTCGAAATGCTGCGGATCGAGCTCGTCGGTGACGCGAATGATCAGAATCTCAGCGCCGCTGACGTTGCCGGTATGGTTGATGTAAAGTACCCGTAACTTATCCAACTATTTCTCCGGGGGATGGGAACATAGTCATGTTCGTCTATCCGACTCTATGAACATCGACGGGTTAGCCGAAAAACTTCAGTGTTTTCATGCGGTATTTTTCAATAAATCCGTACATTTCCAACATAACGACGATTTCCTGATTTGGGATGGGTGAATGAAGATTTTTTAACGATAAAATATGATAAGTAATGTTGTAAATAGAAATAATGGAAGAAGGTTTTGTGTTAGATCAACTGTTGGAATCAGCTTAACCGCACTTGGAAAAACCGCAGGAACGGCAGATGACGCAGCCGCCTTCGTACTCGATGGCGGTCTGGCAATCGGGGCACAATCCCTGTTCCAGCCAGTACAGTTCGTCTTGCGTATGCATCAGATTGACCGGCGCGGAAAGATCCGGTCCCTTATCGGCCGACTTCTTGCGCTCCTTGCTGAGCATCGCCGCGCAGGTCAACAGCGCTTGGCCGATCGCCGCCGGGCAGGAGACGGCCCGGTCGCCGTTGGTGATCAGTTCGTTGCGGCGCAAGGCGCTGTGGCAGCGGATGCCCTCGAGCTGGTGGGTGATGTCCTCGACTGCGATGCCCGAACGCAGCGCGAGGCTGACCAGGCGGCTGATGGCTTCGCTCTGGCTGGGGCAACCGCCGGTGCGGCCGGTCGAGGTCATAACCTCGCAGAGGCCGATGTTGTCGTAGTTGATCGTCACGTACAGCTTGCCGCACCCGATGGTCGCCAGGTCGGTCGAGCCGTCGAGCTTCCGGCTGCGCTGCCGCGGATGAATCTTGTCGTAGATGATCGGCTGGGCGACGAGCTTGTCTTTGGCGGCGCGTTTTTGAGTCTTTGTTTCGGTCAGCGACAGCACCGGATCGCGCGAGCCGTAGCGGAAAATGGTGATGCCCTTGCACCCCAGCTCGTACGCCTGCAGGAAGGCCTCGGCGATGTGCTTGGGCTTGGCCTGCTGCGGGAAATTGACCGTTTTCGAAACGGCGTTGTCGGTGAACTTCTGAAACGCCGCCTGCATGCGCACGTGTGAAATCGGGTCGATGTCGTGCGCGGTGCAATAGACCTTGCGGATCGTTTCGGGCACTTGCGGGATGTTGCGCACGCTGCCGGATTCGGCGATCAAACGCAGCAGCTTTTCGTCGTCGACGTTGCTTGCCTGCATCGCCTTTTCGAAAAGCGGATTCATTTCGACCAGCGCCGCGCCGTCCAGAACGTTGCGCACGAACGAGAGCGCGAACAACGGCTCGATGCCGCTGCTGGTGCCCGCCAGCAACGAGAGCGTGCCGGTCGGCGCGATGGTGGTCACCGTGGCGTTGCGCGGCCGGTTCCCCGCGGTCTCTTTGGCGTAAACGCTGCGGTCGATATTGGGGAACGGACCGCGTTGATCGGCCAGGGCGCAACTGGCTTTGCGTCCTTCCTTCTGGATGAACGCCATCACCTGCCGGCCTTTGTCGACGCCGCGCTGCGTGTCGTAGGCGATGTCCAGTTGAATGAGCATTTCGGCGAAGCCCATGATGCCCAGGCCGATCTTGCGATTGGCGCGGGTCATTTCGCCGATTTGCTTCAATGGATATTGGTTGGCGTCGATGACGTTGTCCAGGAAATGCACGGCCAGTTGGATCGTCTTGCGCAGCTTGTCCCAATCGACGTCGCGCCCCTTGACCATCCGCGTCAGGTTGATGCTGCCCAGGTTGCACGATTCATAAGGCAACAACGGCTGTTCGCCGCAGGGGTTGGTCGCTTCGATCGCGCCGACCTCCGGCGTGGGATTGCTTTCGTTGAGCCGGTCGAGAAACACCAGACCCGGTTCGCCGTTGAGCCAGGCCATCTGCACGATCAGGTCGAACACCTTGCGTGCGCTCAGCCGGCCCTGTTCCTTGCCCGTGTGCGGATTGACCAGCGCGTATTCCTTGCCGGTCTTCAGCGCTTCCATGAACGCGTTGGTCAGCGCGACGCTCAGATTGAAATTGTTGAGCTTGTCCAGGTCCTTTTTCGCGGTGATGAAATCCAGGATGTCCGGGTGGTCCACCCGCAAAATGCCCATGTTCGCGCCGCGCCGCGTGCCGCCCTGTTTGATTGTGTCGGTGGCCGCGTCGAAAACCGTCATGAAGGAAATCGGCCCGCTGGACACGCCTTTGGTCGTTTTCACCGGGTCGTTCTTCGGGCGCAGACGCGAGAACGAAAAGCCCGTGCCGCCGCCGGATTTGTGGATCAGCGCGGTGTGCTTGATCGCCTCGAAGATCGACTCCATCGAGTCGTCCACCGGCAGCACGAAGCAGGCCGAAAGCTGCCCCAGATCGCGTCCGGCGTTCATCAGCGTCGGCGAGTTGGGCAGAAATTCGAGGCGGGCCATCATCTCGTAAAATTGCCGGGTGAGGGCGTCGACATCCGCCTGCGGATCGTATTGGCGATCGATCGCGGCGATGGTGGCCGCCACGCGCTTGAGCATTTCCCACGGTTGCTCGATCGGCTCGCCGGCCGCGTTCTTGATCAAATAGCGCTTGTTGAGCACCACGCGGGCGTTGGCCGAAAACGCGGGCATCGGCAGGCCGTCGGCGGTCACGGGGCGTTTGGCGTCTTCGGACTCGTCGGCCAGCATCGCCAGCACCTGTTGCGCCGAGAGCGTCTTGCCGCCGTTGTCGCCCAGTTTGGCGGCGATGGACCTGGCCAGCGTCTTTTTCTGCTTGAACACCAGACCGCTGTCGTCCATGACCTTCTCCACGAACTGGACGAGCGTATTTCCCGTGGCGCCCGCGTCCTGGAAGAACAGGGGCATCGACGTCTTTTTGGCCCGGGTCGATGGCGGGGACTTTTTGGAATGACGAGGGGATTTGCCCTTCGGCGGCATCGAGATTCTCCTGTTGCGCTTGAAAGTTCGGTCGGTATCGCACCAACGCCGCGATTGTTTTACGTCGGCCGCTGCCATGCGCCGACAAAATCTTATAGTTGATTCACCGATGGATGTAAATATGAACGGCGATTAAACGGCAAACCGGCGACTCCCGGAAGGAGCGGCCGGTTTGCGGGACATACTAACTTGTTTTATTCGGCGACGATCGCGTCGACCGGGCAAACTTCGGCGCAGGCGCCGCAATCGGTGCACTTGGCGGCATCGATTTTATAGGGTTCGCCTTCGGAGATCGCCTCAACCGGGCATTCCGGTTCGCAGGAGCCGCACGCAATGCATTCATCAGTGATACGATGGGCCATTACTCCAAATCCTCCATAACGAAATGATACGATAGCCGAAACGGCTGGTAAAACGTATTAAACCGCTTCCACGGTAATCAGTGAGTCCACTTCCTCGCGCAACGTGCGCTCGACGCCCATTTTCAGGGTCATCGTCGCTCCGGGGCACCCATGGCAGGCGCCGCGCAACCGGACTTTGACCACGTGTTTCTCGGCTTCGACGCCGACCAATTCGATATCGCCGCCATCCCGCTGCAGATAGGGACGGATCTTGTCGATGACTTTTGCGACTTCTTCTTGCATGGCAAACCTTTCCTCGCGCCGGGGCGCAGTCATACCCTAATTTTGCAGGGAAGTATAGTGACGGTCCCCCGGGGTGTCAATACGAATCGGGTGCTTTGGCGGACCCTTGCATCCAAGTGAAAATGCCCTTAATTTGCCGGGGAACCAAACGTCGTTCGGATGTGTCCAACCATTCGAACTCGATGGAGATTTCGATGCAGCGCACCTGGCGAATTCTGATTACCGCGGCCGTGCTGGTGGCGGTGACGGCCGTATGGGCGATTGCCTTCAATGCCGTCCGGCCCGAGGGCATTCCGCTGCTTCGTCCGCGGGCGACCGACAACGGCGAGGGCGGCGACGGGCAGATCCTCACCCTGGCCCGCGCCAAGGGCTTGTACGACGAGGGCGCGGTTTTCATCGACAGTCGTTCGCCGGAGGAGTTCGCGGCCGGGCATATCCGGGGGGCGCGCCTGCTGTATTACGTGCATGTCGCGCAGGATTGGGAAGAAGTGATGACCGACGTCGATTTCGGCGCGATGATCGTCGTTTATTGCAGCGGCGCGGGGTGCAATAGTTCCTACCTGGTGGCGAATCAATTGGAAGACGTGGGTTTCGAAAACGTGTTCATCTTCGACGGCGGTTGGCCGCAATGGGCGGAGGCGAAGTATCCGTTGGTTGGGCAGCCGGTCGTCGAACCGAAACTATACGAAATCGAGTAGGGCGGCATCATGGAGAAAGTCAACAAACTGTTGGGCAACGTCATCGTCGTGCTGGCCTGTCGATTGGTGCTGGGGGTGATGTTCCTGGCGGCCGCCACGCCGAAAATTCTCGACCCGAACGCCTTCGCCGTGGCGGTGGACAATTACCACTTCCTGCCGACGATCCTGGTCAACCTGTGGGCCATCGTGTTGCCGTGGGTCGAGGTGGTCGTGGGCGTGTTGTTGATCATCGGTCCCGAACCGGAAAAACCCTTGGATGGATTGATGCAGGCCGGCGCGCTGCTGTCGGGCCTGATGTACATCTCGTTTCTGATCGCCTTGGGCTGGGCGCTCGCCCATCATCTGGATATCGGTTGCGGCTGTTTCGATCCGAAAGGCACCGATTCGATCGACCTGTGGTACCTGCTGCGCGATTCCTCGCTGCTGGCGGCCAGTGCGATTGTTTTTTTCTACCACCGGCGTTTGGATACGCGCTCTACTTACTGATTTTCACCACCTGACGCGCCAGCAATTTCGCCCCCGTCGGCGCGACGGCGTACAGTGAAATTGCTTCTTCGCCGTAACGATTCTCGCGCACCAGCAATTCGAAATTCTTGTCGTAATCGAGGTCGACCAGCGCCAACACTTCGTAGGTGTGATGCCACAACTTCGCCGGATCGCCCTCCGCCCCGGCCATTTCCAGCGCATCGGCGGCCGCGGTCGCATGCCCGTCGACGGTGATCCATTGGCCGGCAGGGAACTCGACGAAAACGCCGACCCACTCGTCGGTTTCGACCACGTACAGTGTTTCTGGACGATCGTCGCCGATGAGGTTGAACGAGCCGCTGCCGAACAAACCCAGGCACGGCGCACAATCCTCGCCGCCGGCCTCGACGAGATGCCGGGCGATTTTTTTGCGTAGACCGAGTGAATTGTAGTCGAGGGGCGTCAGCGATTTTTGCCAGCGGTGATGGTCCATGAAATACGATTGAATGTCTTTTTGCTTCACCTGAAAACGGGCTTGCATCTTGTCGGCCGGCAAGGGGGCCGTGAGCGGCGTCAGCGTGACCGCCTCGATGAAGCCTTGTCGGTCGGCCAGCCACGTGCCGACGTAACCGCCGACCTTATCGGCGCACTCCGCGGGGGGCAGCCAGTGTTGCCGGTCGCTGCCGGCAATGAGGATCACATCCGCGCCCGTATCGTAAGCCAGGATATTTAACGTTGGCGGCGCCGGTTTGGCCGCACCGCATCGGCAGCCGACGAGAAATGCAAAAACGATGAAAAACCATAGAGTTTTCTTCATTTTTCACCCGTTTGTAACTTCCAGTGGATTTTTTATCCGGATTTTGCATATCATGCAGCCCATATCTAACTGTTTCCGGACGGAAAAGGAAAGGGGAATAAAATGAACGTGAACAAACTTTTGTTGCTGTTGTTCATTCTGGGATTGGCGATGAGCCTGACCGTCGTGATCGCTTGCGGCGATGATGACGACGACGATGACGATGACGACGATGACGGCGACGACGACGATGACGATGATGACGACGACGATGGCGGCGACATCATCGGCGATTGCGTCGACTTCTACATGGACTGCTACGACCTGGATCAGTCCACGGCCGAGCTGTCCTGCTCGTGGCTGGAAACCTACGGTGTCAATGAATGCGTCGAAAGCGCGTTTGACGACTACCTCGATTGCATCGGTTGCGGCACCTACGACCCGGAAACGATCCAGGCGTGCGTGTACGACTTCATCGAAGACGTTGCCGGCTGCTATTGATCAGCATCGAGCTCGCCAAGGGGTGGTCCGGCAACGGATCGCCCCTTTTTCTTTGGAGTGAACCATGAACCTTTTCGCGCGTTGGTTCCTGTTGGCGTTGCTGGTCACGCTCGTTTTCGCTTGCTCGAGCGGCGATGACGATGACGATAACGACACCGGCGACGATGCCGACGACGATACGGCCGACGACGATGACGACGACGCAACGCCCAACGGCCCGTTCGAGCAGTGCGTCGCCTGGTACATGCAATGCGCCGAACAGCCGTCGTATAGCGCGGAAGAGTATTGTCGGTGGATCAAACTTTATGATCTCGACAACGCCTGCTTCGCCACGGCGATCGACAACTACCTTATTTGCCTGCAACAGTTGGACTGCGCTACGATGACCTACGGCGATACGGCATCCTGTTACGAAACGGTCCAATCCGCGTTGTCGGACTGCTATTTTTAAACGAGGCGATGATGAACCGATTTGTCCTTCTTTTTGTTTTGCTTTCCTTGTTGACGATCTCCCTGGCGATGTTTGCTTGCGGCGACGACGATGACGACGACGACGGCAAGGTGTACCGCCCCGGGGATGGCAGCGACGACGATGACGGCGATGATGACGATGATGACGGCGACGGGTCGGAGGACTGCCTGGCCTTCGCCGACAACTTCTACGGCGAGAACGGCTGCGTGCCCGACGAGGACGCCTATCAGGCGATGGTCGATCTGTGCGACGAATTGAGCGACGTCGACAGCGACGCGGTGGCCGATTACTTCGCTTGCCTCGCGGCGATCGACTGCGCCGACTACGACGAGGCAATCGATCTGTACGAAGCCACGGCAACCTGCGCGCAGGAAATCATCGACTGACCAGGCTTGGCCATTCAATAATTATTCGGGCAAGCGAAGCCGGATTTTTCATGGGCAAACGACAATGGCTACCATGCTGAGCGTCAACGTCAACAAGATTGCCACACTGCGCAATGCCCGCGGCGGCAATCGCCCGGATGTGCTGGCGGTCACGCTGGACATCGAACGATTCGGTGCGCAGGGCATCACGGTGCATCCGCGTCCCGACGAACGCCACATCCGCCGCCGCGACGTTTACGCAATCGCAAAAAACATCGAGGTCGAGTTCAACATCGAAGGATATCCGGCTCCGGAATTTATCGCCCTGGTTAAAGATGTGCGTCCGGCGCAGGTCACCCTGGTGCCCGATCCGCCCGATGTGCTCACTTCCAACGCGGGGTGGAAGGTGCGCGAGAAGGCCGGATTTTTAAGCGACGTGATCGCCGACATCAAAACCTGCGGTGCACGGGTGTCGCTGTTCATCGATCCCGACGATTTCGTCGACTCGGATTTTTCGGCGGTGACGGCCGTCGGCGCCGACCGTATCGAACTGTACACCGAAGCTTACGCCGACCATTATCACACTGCCCGACGCGACGCCCTGCTCGCCAAATACAAGGACGCCGCGTATCGCGCCCATGACGCCGGATTGGGAATCAATGCCGGCCACGACCTGAACCTGGATAACCTGAAAACCTTCGTTCAAACCATCCCGCTTGTCGATGAGGTGTCCATCGGTCACGCATTGATTGCCGATGCGCTTTACTTCGGCCTGGAGCAGACCATCCGGCGTTATCTCGACTGCCTGAAGGTGGAATAATCGCGGCGGCAAGGATTAAAATTTTATCGCACCAGCGCGCCGGCGGGAATGGATAGGTCGTAAATCGCGATCGTGTGTTCCTGCCCGTTGCGTCCCCACGGTCCCCGAAATTCGAAGAGCCGGTGATAGCGGTTCATATGCTGCAGCCACTGCGGATGCGCGGCGATCTGCTCGTCTTCCAGGCAACTGACCAGCCAGCGCGCGCCCCACGCGCGCCGTTGCGCCAGCGTGGTTTCATGCAACGCCCGCTCGTGCCAGCCGCGACGATGCGCGGCGTAAATCGCCTGGTTCTTGCGCGTCGCGCCGGGATCGAGCACGACGATCAACTCATTGCGACGGCTGACCGCCCGCGCCCATTCGCCGGCCTTCTGGCTGGATAGATCGAGCTCGAACGACGTACGCACATACAGCGCGGAGATCAGCAGAAACACCGGCAGCGCCAAGGCGATCCACTTGCCCTGAATGCGGCGCGACAACGCCGACAGGCCGATGCCGCCCAACAGCGCCAGCGCGGGCAGGGCGGGCAGTTGGTAGTAGTTGTGCATCTGGTTGCCGTCGCGCACCAACAGCAGGTAGACGAGGAAGCCGGCCAGCCACGCCAGCGCCACGCCGGTCTGCTTGCGCCCGTCGGCCCAGACGAAGGCCGCCACCGCGCAGGCGGTTACCAGCGGCGTGGCCATCTGATCGAACAAGCGCGCCTGGATGGTGAACCAGAATTTCGGCGACCACAGCAACGACGGCGGGCCCCAGATGTGCTGCGCGGTGAGCATCGACTCGCCGCTGCCCACCACGTTGCCCAGCGAGCCGATGCTCGCGGCGTACGCCACCCAGGCCAACGGCGGCGCGAGGGCGATCAACGCGAAGACGACCAGCTTCACGTCGAACAGCGACTTGAATCCGCCGCGCGCCAGTTGCAGCAACAGCAGCGCCACGCCCACGTGCAACGCGAAGGGTTTGAACAAACCGGCCAGCGCGACCGCACCGGCGGCGGTGAGCAACGCGGCGAAGCATTTCTCGCGCGTCCAGAATTCGAAGCGTTCGACGGCGAGGATGATCATCGCCAGCATCCAGGCGTCGCTCATGATCGCGCGGCCGAAGTACCAGCTAAAGGGCGCAAACAGGTAAAACACAGCGGCGAAAAACGCGGCCGGTCCGTCGGCCAGGCGGCGGGTCAGGCGATACAAAAACACCGCGCCCAGCAGCGACGCGATGATCGACAGCAGGCGCGCCAGCGGTTCGTGCGGGCCGTACAACTTGGCCAGCAGCGCCACGGCGACGTGATAGATCGGCGCTTCCTCGGCCTCGATGCGCGGGCCGACGGCGGGTCCGGTCAGCACGTCCCATTGCGGATGCAGCGGGTCGATGCCGTCTTCGACGAAATGCCGGATGACCGTCGCGGCGCTGACCTGATTCCACGAATGCCGGTCGGCAATCGGCGCGGCGATGTGCCACAGGCGCACCAGGAACGCCAGCGCGAGCGCCGCGTACAACAGGCGCCGCCCGTAGTAATCACGCTTGCGGAGTTTCTCGATCCAGTTCACGGCGTATCTCCTGCAACGGCGCCGGACGATACCGGATCGTCAGCGCCGCGCCCAACAGTTCCATGCCGGTCCATTGCAGCCGGCACAGCACCGCCGCGACCATGGCGATGCCCAGCGGAAACTGCCACATGGTCAGCAAGCCGGTCAAGACGGCCTCGCGGATGCCGATGCCGCCGGGCGTGATGAACGACAAAAAGCCGATCACCCACGAGAGCATGAACGCCCCGACGATCGGCAGCACCTGCGCCGCGCCGATCGCGCCCAACGCTCTGATCAATAACACACACGACAGCGCGTAAAGCAACCAGGCCAGCGTGTACCAACCGAACAACAGCAGTACGCGCGCGTAGGAAAGCCCGATGGTCAGCGGCCCTTTTTTCAGCAGGCGCAGGCCGAGGTTGATCGCCCATTGCAGCAGGCGCGGATGAATGCCGATCAAGCTGACGATCACCAACAACAGCGGCGCGTATTTCACCTGTTCGGGAGCGAGCGCGCCGCCCATTTTCGCCGCAAGGAACTGCCACGTTTGTTCGTCGGCCCAACCGATCGACGAAAGGATGAACACCAGAATCGCGCTGCTGGTCATCATCGTCAGCTCGAGGTAGATCGACATCGTCGTGCGGCCGATGTCCACGCCCACGCGTTTGCACAGCGAAAAACGCACCAGCGGCAGCATCATGCGCCCCGGCACGTATTTCGCCGCCTGGCTGGCGAACCACACCGCGCCCGATTCACGCAGCTTGATTTTCTGCGGCGTCAGTCCGCGCAAAATGCGATGCCAGCCGATCGCCTGCACGACGAACGAAAGCAGCACCAGCAACGTGGACGCCAGCAGCGGTAGGATGGAAAGCGAAAATTCCAACTCGCGCAATTGATTGGCGTTCTTGTAAATCGCGTAGGCGAGAAAGCCCACCACCAGGGCCACAACGGCGATTTTCAGCAGCGTGCGAACAATCGGCCGTTTCATTGCAGGCGGTTTTTGATGGAGTAATCGGGACGCTGTCCGGCGGTCGAGCGGACCATCATCTCGCCGAGCAGGCCGATGGAAATGAATTGAATCCCCACGATCGTCAGCAGCACGCCCAACGTCAGCAGCGGCCGGTTGCCGATCGGACGCACGCCGGCGAACCACAGACCGGTCATGTACAACAGAATCAGAAAGCCGAAGCCCGAGAAGCCGAAGCCCGCCGCGCCGAACAGGTGGGCCGGGCGGCGCAGGTAGCGTGTGAGAAACAAAATGGTGATCAGGTCGGCCGCGCCGCGCGTGAAGCGTTCCAGGCCGTATTTGCTTTTACCGTGCGTGCGCGGATGATGCCGCACGGGCAATTCGCCGACGCGAAAGCGCATCTCGGCGGCCAGCGCGGGCAGGTAGCGGTGCATTTCGCCGTACACTTGAATCGAGTCGATCACCTCGCGGCGATAGCATTTGAAGCCGCAATTGAAGTCGTGGAGATTCACGCCGGTGAACACACGCGTAAACCAGTTGAACACCTTGCTCGGCAGCGTTTTCCCCAGCGGATCGTGGCGCACTTTCTTCCAACCCGACACCAGGTCGTAGCCCTCGTCGAGCTTCTGAAGAAACGCGGGAATCTCCGCCGGATCATCCTGCAGATCGGCGTCCATGGTGAAGACGATCTCGCCGCGCGTTTCCTTGAAGCCGGCCGCCAGCGCCGCGCTCTTGCCGAAGTTGCCGCGAAATTGCAGCACGCGCACGTGCGTCGGATCTTTTTGATGCAGTTCCTGCAACACGGCGAAGGAATTGTCGGTGCTGCCGTCGTCGATAAACAACAGCTCGTAGGTGCGGCCAAGCGCGCCGAGCGCGGCGGTGAGCTGCGCGTACAGCGGCGGCAGGCTGTCTTGTTCGTTGAACAGCGGAATAACGATGGACAGTTCGGTCTTCACGTCGTCTCCCAGGAATTGCCGGTGCTTGATCGCGAAGCAGCAATACCATGAAACCGGCGCTCGATCAAGAAAACGGCCTTACATCTCAGCCCATAGGCGCGGGCCCAAGGTCACGGGATAGGGCGCGGGATTGGCCAGCCGCCGCACCGGCTCGGGAAGATTGTACAGGTTCGCGGTCGCGTGCGCGCGAATGTCGGTCAGCGTCGGTTGCGGGGAAAGAATCTCGCCCGCGCGCATGCACGCTTGCAGCAGCGGTTGCGTCTGTGTAATGCCGGAAAATTGGTGCGGCGCGGTTTCGCTGGGCAAATACCCGGGCACCGCCTGCGCCGGATCGGGAGCGGCCGGCTCGAGCTCGATCCAATCGGCGATCATGCCGCGTTGATCGTGCAGCCGCCACACCTGCTTGATGCCGGGCAGGGTGGCCTTTTCGAGCGAGTCCGATTTCTTGCGCGTGTTTCGCCAGACGCCCTGTTCGTCGGCGATCGCCGCCAGCTTGTACACGCCGGTCAACGCCGGATCGTCGTGGGCGGTCACCAGCCGCGTCCCCACGCCGTATACGTCGATGCACGCACCGGCCTTGTTCAATTGCTCGATGACCGTTTCGTCCAGATCGCCCGAGGCGAAGATTTTCACCTCGGGGAAGCCCGCTTCGTCCAGCATGCGCCGGGCTTCGCGCGAGAGCCGCGCCAGGTCGCCGCTGTCGAGCCGGATGCCGCGCAACGCCTCGCCGTGTTCGCGCATCTCGCGCGCAACGGTGATCGCGTTGGGCACGCCGGAGGCCAGCGTGTCGTAGGTGTCGACCAGCAAAATCGAATTGGTCGGAAACACGGCGGCGAAGGCGCGGAATGATTCGAGTTCGGAAGCAAACGCCATCACCCAGGAATGCGCGTGGGTGCCGCGCACGGGGATATCCAGGTCCGCGCCGGCCTGCACGTTCGAGGTGGCGACGCAACCGCCGATGTACGCGGCGCGGGTGGCCATCCGCGCACCGTCGGGCCCCTGCGCGCGCCGCAAGCCGAATTCGAGCACGTTATCGAAACCCGCCTGCAGGCACACGCGCGCGGCCTTGGTGGCGATCAGCGTCTGGAAGTTGACGATGTTCAACAACGCCGATTCGACCAGTTGGCATTGTTCCAGCGACCCTTGTACGCGCAGCAGCGGCTCGCCGGGAAAGACAATCGTTCCTTCCGGCACGGCCTGGACGTTGCCGCTGAAAACGAACTCGCGCAGGTGCGCCAGGTACTCTTCGTCAAACAGGTTCAGCGAACACAGGTACGCCAGGTCGTCGGCGGAAAAGCGCAGGCCGTTCAGAAACGCCAGCGCATCGGCGAGCCCGGCGGCGACGGCAAAACCGCCTTCAAAGGGCAGCTTGCGGAAGAACAGATCAAAACAGGATTGCCGCGCGTGCATGCCCTGCGCGAAGTAGCCGCGGCACATGGTCAGTTCGTACAGGTCGGTGAACAACGGCGTGTGCGGTGCGCTCAACGGCTCCCTCCGCCAGAAGATATGTCATCAATAAATATTGGCAATCGCCTGCGAATTAATGCGCTCAACGCCGGCTTCGCTCATCCTACGCCACGCCGCTTCCAATGAACCTTCCACATCGATACCGCGTACGCCGTCCTCGATCACCCAGGCGTTAAAGCCCAATTGGCGTGCATCGATCGTGGAATACAGCACGCAAAAATCGGTGGCCAGGCCGATGAAATACAGGTTCTTGATGTTGCGTTCGCGCAGGTAGCCCGCCAATCCGGTGGAAGTCGCTCCGTCGTTCTCGTAGAACGTCGAATACGAATCGATTGCCGGGTGAGAGCCTTTGCGCAGCACGAGCTCGGCGCGCGGGACATGCAACTGCGGGTGAAAATCGGCCCCCGGCGTTCCTTGTACGCAATGGTCGGGCCAGAGGATTTGCGGACCGTACGACACTTCGATCGACTCGTACGGATTCTTTCCCGGATGCGCCGAGGCGAACGACAGGTGCTGCGGCGGATGCCAATCCTGCGTTAGAATCACGTGCGGAAACAAACCCGCCAGCGCGTTGGCGATGGGAATGACCCGATCGCCTTCCGGGACCGCGAGCGTACCGCCGGGGCAGAAATCGTTCTGCAGATCGACCACAATCAGAGTTTCATCACCTTGCCAGTTCATTTGTCATCTCCTGCGCAGAACATAGCCAAACACCGGCATTCAGGCAAGATGTTAAAAAATTATAAATGTTTGACAAGACCATAATGTGCGCTTTATGAATAAAGAAAAAAGCACTGCGGGAGACCTATCATGAAAATCAAATCGTTTGTCGTTGTGGCGGCGTTTGTCGTGTTGACCGCTTTTGCGGTGTGGAACGTCGCGGCCGCCGAGAAGCCGTTCGAAGGCCCGTATATGATGATGGGTGAAACGGCCGACCTGCTGGCCGGTGAAAAAATCGTTGTCGAGGAGTTCATTTCTCCGACCTGCCCGAATTGCTATCTACTCTGGAAAAACCGCCAACCGCCGGCCGCCGATGTCGAGCTTAAAACCTATTATGTGTATCAGGCCGACCACGCCGTGCTGCCGACCAGGCTGCTGTTGGTGGCGCGCGACTTGGGCGCGGAGACGGAGGAAAAAACGCTGGCCATGCTTTTCGATGCCGCCTTTGTGCAAAAGGTGAACATCGAGGACGAGGAAATCATCGATGCGCTGGCCGGTGCGCTGGGCATCGCCGACGCGTGGCAGAGCAAGAAAAATTCCACCGAATTGAAAAAGAAAATGGATGAGCTGCTGGCGTATTTGACCGAGCAGGGCGTCGAGCGCACGCCGCGCATCGTCATCCAAAAGGCTTTGGTGCTCACCCCGCGCAGCAGCGGCGTCACGGCGGAAAATTTGCCCAAAGCGATCAAGGAGACGATCGACGGATTGCGCGCCTATCGTCAGGCAAACAAAAAATGAAACGGTGGTGGTGGCTGCCGGCGATCGCCGGCGTGGTGCTGGTGTTGTTGGCCGCAAGCGGAGCGCCTGAGCCGTCGGTGTTGATCTACACCGGCGCGGCGTACGGCAAACTCAAGCCCTGCGCCTGCAGCCCGGAAACCGACATGGGTGGTCTGCTGCGCCGCGACACCTTGCTCGCCGATTTGCGCAATCAATATCCGCAATCGTTGCTGATCGACGCCGGCGGCACGTTTCACGAGGTGAACGAGCAGGCCCGACTCGGCGCGCAAGCGTTGCTGGAAGCGTTGCGCAAGCTGCGTTATCAGGCCGTGGCAATCGGCGCGACCGACCTTGTTTACGGGCGATCCTTCCTTGAAGAGCACGGCGCGGACATGCTGTTTGTTTCCAATGTGCGCTGGAAGGATGCGGCCGGCGGCCTGTCGCAACCGCGGCGGATCGTCGAGCTTGATGGGCGGAAGGTGGAGTTGTTCGCGCTGATCGATCCGGCGGACGTGTACACGGGACGGCAGGCGGACATCGAGGTCGAGCCGATCGACACGTTTCTCGACAAGCACGCCAAACCGGGCGTGCTGAGCATCGCGCTGCTGGCCGGCAAACGCGAAACGGCGCGAGCCGTGCTGGCGCATCCGCGCATCGAGATCGTCATCAACGCCTTTCATGCCGAGGATATTCTCGATCAACCGCAGTATTCATTTGCCGACGGCAAGGTGCTGGCGGAAACGGGGATCTTCGGTTCGCGCGTGGGCGTGCTGCGGTTCACCTTTCGCGACGAAAAATTACTGACCGTGGAAAATCAATATTACGAGTTGGATAACAAAATCGCCGATGGCGAACTGATCAAGCCCCTATACGATTGGTACGACGGCGAAGTGAAAAAACTCTTTCTGGCCAAGCTCGCCGGCAAGCCCGCCTTCGACAAGGAGAAGAGTCCGTATGTCGGCAGCGATGCTTGCGGTAAGTGTCACAAACGTTCCTATCGCATTTGGCGCAATGCCAGGCACTCGCACGCGCTGGAGAGCTTGAAAAAGGTAAACAAGCATTTCGACGCCGAGTGCATCGCCTGCCACGTTATCGGGTGGGAGCAGCCCGGCGGCTTCCACAGCGAGCAGGAAAGCCCGCACCTGGCGAACGTCGGTTGCGAGGCCTGCCACGGGCCCGGCAAAGCGCACGCGAACAATTGGCGGGTGAAGTTGATGCCGTTCACGCGCCGGGATTGCGTGCGCTGCCACAACGCCGAACGCAGCCCGGCGTTCAAGCTCGAGCCGTCGTGGGAAAAAATCAAGCACTGATTATTTCATTATCGTGAAAATGTCGCGCAACGCCGGATAAAGCTGGCGATACACCGCGTAGTGTTCGCGGTAGCGGTTGACCGTCGCCGGTTGCGGGCAGGTCGCCCGGTCGCGGCGGATGGTATGCGCGCAGGCCGTGGGCACGTCGGGCCAGATGTCGACGCCGACGCCGGCCAGCAACGCCGCGCCGAAGGCCGCCCCCTCGACGGCGTTCACGGTGACGGTTTCACAGTCGAAAACATCGGCGATGATCTGCCGCCACAACGCCGAACGTGCTCCGCCGCCGCTGACGCGCATTTGTTGCGGCTCGACGCCCGCGGCGCGCATCAATTCGAGACAGTCGCGCAAGCCGAAGGTGACGCCCTCGAGCACCGCGCGAATCAGGTGCGCTTTGGTGTGGCGCAAGGTCAGGCCGATGAACGCGCCGCGCGCCAACGGATCGGCGTAGGGCGTGCGCTCGCCGGAAAGGTAGGGCAGAAATTGCAGGCCGTCGCAGCCCGGCGCAATCGACTCGGCGGCGCGCAACAGCACCTCGTATGGATCGACGTTCTCCGCGTGCGCCTGCGCGATCTCCTCTTGTCCCAATTGATTGCGGAACCATTGCAGGCTGCCGCCGGCCGCGAGCATCACGCCCATCACGTGCCACATGCCGGGTATGGCGTGACAGAAGGTGTGCAGGCGTCCTTGTGCATCGACCTGCGGGGCGATCGTCGGCGCGAACACGACGCCCGAAGTGCCGATGGTCGCGGCCGCCTGGCCCGCTTGTGTGAGGCCGGATCCAACCGCCTGCGCCGCCTGGTCGCCCGCGCCGGCGATTACGGGAAGCCCCGCCGGTAGGCCGGTTTCGTCGCTCGCTGTCTGATTGACACGCCCACTGATTTCGATCGATTCACCGCACGACGGCGCCCAGGCGCGGGGAATGTCCAGCGCGGCGAACATCTCTTCCGACCACCGGCGCCGACGCACATCGAACAACGAGGTGCCCGAAGCGTCGGCGACATCGGTGGCCAATTCGCCGGTCAGGCGATAGCGCAGATAATCTTTTGGCAACAGGAAATGCGCGGCGCGCGAAAAAATATCGGGTTCGTTTTCGCGCACCCACACCAGCTTGGGCGCGGTGAACCCGGGCAGCAGCGGATTGGCCGTTTCCGCCAGCAGCCACTTCAGGCCGAGTTGTTCGGTGAGGCGCGCGCACTGCGGGCCGGTGCGTTGATCGTTCCATAAAATCGCCGAGCGTAGGACGTCGCCGTGCGCATCGAGCAACACCAGGCCGTGCATCTGGCCGGTCAATCCGATACCGAACAGCGATTGCGGATCGACGCCGTGCTCGTTCCATAAGCAGCGGCAACAAACGATGAACGCCTGCCACCAATCGGCGGGCTCCTGCTCGGCCCACAGCGGTTGCGGCGTGTGCAACGGGTACTCGGCTGTGGTTTTGGCGACGATATGCCCATTCGGATCGATTACCAGCGCCTTCACGCCGCTGGTGCCCAGGTCGACGCCCAGAAGGTATTTCATCATCAATCTCGCGGCAGATCGGGCAGCGGCGGCAGGTTGCCGGGGCGGATCGCCCGCATGCGGATCAGGTACCCCTCCAGCCAACCGCGCGCCTTGTCGGGATGTTCGATCGCCCAGACGACCTGTTCGTGATCGAGGCGGTTGATGCGTTCGTTGGCGGCGCGCACCGCGTCCATCGAGTTGCGGATCGCCTGCTCGAAGGGCATGCGTTCGGGATTGATGTCGATACCGAAATAGCCGCGGTAGGCGTGCATCTTCATTGCGTACAGCGCCGCTTCAAGCTGCTCGGGCGCGATCAGGCCGACGTTGAGATCCTGGTCGTAATTGCCCAGCGGCTGACTGTTGAGATGGCAGTGTGCGAGGCGGCCGTATTCGAGCACGAGGCTGAAGGCATAGGGCAGATCCTCACAGGCCATCGCCATGTGCCCGACTTCCGGATTGAGCGCGGCCAGCGCGTGCCCCTGCGCGAGCAGCTTTTTGTTCTCGTCGTTTTGCAGCAGCGATTCGATTTTTGCGGCCAGCAGCAGGCCCTCGGGCGTGGTGCCGTACAGATGATGTCCGCGCGGCTCATAGGGCTTGGGCTCGAAGCCGATGCGCACACCCGGCACGGCGTCCATCGCCTCGGCCAGCCCGCCCGCGAAACGGTCGCGCATGGCGATAAAATCGATGCCGAAGGGATTTTCATAGCCGTCGATGCCGGTCCACACGACGCTCAGATCGGTGTCGAGTTCGCGGTTGAGCTGCAGCGTTTCGATCACGCGGGCGATGGCGGCGCGGCGCACCTTTTCGTCGGGCGAACTGAGCGAGCCGAACTCGAATTGCGCATCGTAGAAAACCATCGGGCCGATGCTGACGATGCGCACGCCCGTGTCGCGCACGAACTTCTGCCAGACGTCGAGGTTGTGTTCGTTGATCTCGTTGGGGTAGTGCGCTTCCATCGCGGCCAGGCCGTAGTCGGCCAGCTTGGCGGCGGCGTCCAGGCGCGCGGCGATGTCCAGGTCCGGTTTGTACTTGTCGTGAAAGCGCGAACTCATCGGCGACATGTACCAGATGCCGGCGGAGAATTTTAAATCCAACTCGAACGTGTCGAGATGTTCGATCAAGGATTGTGCGGTGTGCCGTTTGCTCTGCGAACGCAGGTCGATGAGCGCCATGATCTCCCCCTGGTTTTAAACGATCCGCGGATCGCCGTTTTCGCTAGGCAAATGCCGCTTGCACCAGCGGCGGCAAAGTGCGCCCGGCCGGTCCGGCAATGAACAAATCGACGCGGTCGGCCAGCGGCGTCGCTTCGAGATTGAACTCGGCGACAAACGCGCCATGTTGGCGGGCGATCGTCGCCAGCGAAGCCGCCGGTTGCACGAGCGCGCTGGTGCCGATGACCAGCAAAACGTCGCACTCGTTCATCGCCGCCAGCGCCGGCTCGAATTGCGTGACGCTTTCACCGAACCACACTACGCCCGGCCGCACAAGCGCGCCGCATCGATCGCAATACGTCGGAAACGACACGATGGCCGGCGCGTGCGGTTGCACCTCGCGGCAGGCGGAACACAGCGTGGTCATCAGGTTGCCGTGCAGTTCGATAATGTTCATGCCGCCGGCGCGATGCGCCAGAGCGTCGACGTTTTGCGTGATGTGACAAAACGCGGGCACGGCGCGCTCCAATTCGGCCAATGCGAAGTGAGCCGGATTCGGCTCGACCGACAGCACTTTTTCGCGTCGCCAGTTGTAGAACTCCCACACCAATTGCGGATCGGCCGCGAAGGCCTCGGGCGTGGCCAGCGCGGCCGGTTGATGATTGCGCCACAGGCCGCCGTCGCCACGGAAGGTCGGCACGCCGCTCTCCGCGCTCAGACCCGCGCCGGACAACGCGACGATCTTGCGGGCGGCGGCCAGTCTTTCCGCCAACTGCCGTTGCGCTTGGATCATGAAACGACTCCCATCAGGGCGATTATCCGGAACCGGCGGGCGTTTGCCAAGCGATCATTCGCAGCAGCTTACGCGTGAACGAGGCCATCGCCGGATCGTCCGCGTCACGCTCATACAGCCAGCGATAGGCGCGATAACCGTGCAAAGAAAGAGGTCGGTCGGGCATTGCCGCTGTGTACAGCTCGATGCGCAATCGTCGATGACTGAGCAGATGTTCCAGGCGACCGATTTTTTTACCCACCGTCACCGCTTGCCCGAGTTGCGCGGCAAGCGCCTGGGTCAACGCTCGTTTGCCGACCGCGCCGGCCGGCGTGAAATCGGGCGGATGCTGCGGCAACTGCCAAAGGCCGCCGAACAAGCGATCGTATTCGTTTTGCACCAAGAGCACCGCACCATCTTCGCGTTGAATGATGGCAGCGGCAATGCACACGAGTGGGACATTCTTTTTCGCCGGGCGCACCGGGCGTTCCTCAACGACACCATGCGCGTACGCCAGGCAATTGCGCTGCAACGGACAACGACGGCAGGCAGGCGATTGTGGCGTGCACACGAGCGCGCCCAGTTCCATCAACCCTTCGTTGAACGGTCCCGGGTTGCGCGGCGGCACCAGCGCGGCGGTGATGCGCCAGAAACGTTCGACGACCGCCGGGCGGGAAACGTCGTCGGCGATGTCCAACAAGCGCGCGAGCACGCGAATCACATTGCCGTCCACCAGCGGCGCGGGCACGCCGAAGGCGAGTGAGGCGATGGCGCCGGCAGTGTAGCGCCCGATGCCCGGCAGCGTCTGCAGCGTCGTCGGATCGGCCGGCAGACGACCGTCATGTTTTTCGACGATCCGCTGCGCCGCCCGGTGCAGGTTGCGCGCACGTCCGTAATAACCCAGTCCGGCCCACAAGCGCAGCACGTCGTCGAGCGGCGCGTTCGCCAGCGCCGTGACGTCGGGGAAGCGCTTCAGCCAACGCCGATAGTACGGCAGCATCGTTTCGATGCGTGTTTGCTGCGCCATGATTTCAGCGATCCAGATGCGATAGGGCGAAGGCTCGTCGCGCCACGGCAGCGGACGTTTGGCGCGCGCAAACCAGCGGCGCACGGCCCGGCGCGTACGGACGATAAATGGTTTGTCGAGCAACGGTTCGTTTGGCTTCATCGTCAGTACCGTAACGACGAGCGCGCGCGGCGGCAAGCGGGGCGATTGCTTGACAGTCGCCCGCCGGTGGGCCTATCGTTTCCGAACGGAATCACCGCTAACCAAAGGATTTTCGCCGTGACTTACCAATACGATGTGATCGTTGTGGGCGCCGGTTTGGGCGGCATGTCGGCGGCCACGTTTCTGGCCAAAAACGGCCTGAGTGTGTTGCTGCTGGAGCGGCACAACGTCCCCGGCGGATTCGCCACCAGCTTCGTGCGCGGACGGTACGAATTCGAAATCGCGCTGCACGAGCTTTCCGGCGCGGGGCGCGACGGGCGCGGCGATATCGGCCGCTACCTGAACTACCTGGGCGTGCTCGACAAAATCGAGATCATCACGATGCCCAACCTGTATCGGTCGATCTTCCCCGATATGGACGTGACCTTGCCGGTCGGGCTGGAGGAGTACGAAGCGAAACTGTGCGAGCTGTTTCCCGACGAAGCCAAGGGCATCAGCAAATTCCTCGGGCGCGTCGTCGCCTTTTACCAGGAGTTTTCGCGGATCAGCAAACTGCCCAAACGCCCCGGCCCGATGGAAGTGGCGATGCGCTACCCGAATTTCTTCCGCTACATGAGCGCCACCTGGGCCCAAGTGCTGTATCGCGACGTGAAGAACCCGCGCGCCCGTGCGGTGATTTCACAGTATTGGGGTTATTTTGGCATGCCTCCCTCGCAAATCAACTTCATGTATTTCGCGCTGGGGCTGGCGTCGTACCTCAAATACGGACCGTCGTTCATCAAGGGCCGTTCGCAGACGCTGAGCAACGCGTTCATCGCTACGCTTCAGGAGCACGGCGGACAGGTACGTTTCAATTGCGGCGTGAAATCCATCACCGTCGAAAACGGGCGCGTGACCGGCGTGATCACCGACGACGGCACGAACTACCAGGCGCGGTGGGTCGTCTCCAACGCCGATCCGATCGCCACGTGCCGCAAGATGATCGACCCGGCGGAGGTCCCCGACAAATTTTTCCAGCGCCTGCAGGCCAGCACGATCGGGCCGGGGACGGTCAACGTTTACCTCGGCGTGAATCTGCCGCCGGAGAAGATCAAGCTGACCGACCACGAGAACTTCATCAATCCGGACGATGATTTCGACGCGCAATACGAGATGATGAAAAAAATCGTGCGGCCGACCGGCTGTCTGGCAACGCTGTACAACCACGTGTATCCGGAAATTTCGCCGCCGGGAACCTCGATCGTGGTGCTCACGGCGCTCAATTACGGCGAGCCGTGGTACGACGTGCCGCCGGAAAAGTACGTCGCGGTCAAAAACGACGTCGCCGATGCGATGCTCGACGTCGCGGAAAAATACGCGCCGGGTTTACGCGAGTACGCCGAGGTGGTCGAGGTGGCCACGCCGCTGACCAACATGCGTTACGCGGGCACGCTGGGCGGCAGCATTTACGGTTTCGATCAGCCGCCGCACGACAACGTCATCAACCGCATGGGGCATCGCGGACCGCTGGAAGGGCTGTATTTCGTCGGCGCCTGGACGCAACCGGGCGGCGGTTTCGGTCCGTGCATGATTTCCGGACAGATGGCCGGCAGTATGATTCTCAAAACGTGGAAGCAGTAAGGAGGTCGGCGTGGGACTGGAACTGTTCGACTGGTTGAAAGATGTGGGACAGATCGTCGAGGTCGGCGGCAAGCAAAAACAACTGCGCCAAACCGGGCGGGGCACCGACTACACCGCCGACGAATACCGCGACCTCGTGCGGCGCACGGTGGACAAGCTGCACCCGGCGCGCATGCGCTTGCGCGTGCAGGAGATCGTCGGCGAAACGTCCTCGACCAAAACGCTGCGTTGTCTGCGCATCGACGGGCCGCTGCCGCCGTTTCGCGCCGGCCAGTACGTCAACGTGTTTGTCGAGATCGACGGCGTGCTGACCAGCCGCCCGTACAGCATGTCGTCGCGGCCGGGCGACGATCATCTTGACCTGACCGTGCGTGATCGTCCGGACGGTTTCGTCGCGCCGTATCTGCTCAACGAGGTACGCTTCGGCGACGAACTGACCACGACCGGTCCGAGTGGCGGCTTCTATTACGAGCCGTTGATTGACGGCGAGCAGTTGGTGTTTCTCGCCGGCGGCAGCGGCATCACGCCGTTCATGTCGATCATCCGCCAGGCGGCAACCGAACAGTGCCCGCCGACGATCCATCTGCTGTACGGCACACGCACGCTCGACGACGTGATCTTCGGCGCGGAGTTGAAGCGGCTCGACGCGCTCTACCCGTGGTTGAACTTCACGCTCGTCGTTTCCGAACCGCCCGCCGGCTACGATGGGGTACGGGGATTCCTCGACGCGGCGACGATCGAAAAGGCGATCGGCGGTTTCAGCGGACAGAAATTCATGCTCTGCGGACCCAACGTCATGCTGACCTATTGCCTGGAACAATTGGGCGCGCTCGGTGTGCCCGCGCACAAAATTCGCCGCGAGTTGTACGGTCCGCCCGACGACGTGACGCGCGAACCGGGTTGGCCCGAAGGACTGGCCGCGTCGCAGGAATTCCAGGTGGTCGTCGAAGGCAAAAAGACGATCGCCGTCAAGGCGGGCGAACCGTTGCTGTGCAGCCTGGAACGTCACGGTTTGATCGTGCCCGCCGTGTGCCGTGCGGGCGAATGCAGTTCCTGCCGCGTGCGGTTGGTGGCGGGCAAGGTGTTCATGCCGGCGCACGCGGGCGTGCGTGAATCGGACCGCCGCTTCGGCTACATTCATTCATGTGTGGCGTTCCCGCTGTCGGACCTGCACATCGATATATAAGCTTGAATATGTGAATTTGACGAACTCACGTCAGCCATTTACACTGTGGCCTTTCTACGGCTTTGCGAAAGGGATGGCGGTTTTCCATCCATCGCGTCAACCAGGGAGTTCGTCATGAAGTTGCGTCGGCTGATGTTCGTGTTGTTGATCCTGGGTTCTTTCGCGCTTGTTTCCTGTTCCTCGCAAGTGGCGCAGTATTTGGGGTACCGCGTTGCGCCCGACATTCCGGAAACCGAAGGCGACGTTCACCTGACCGTGCCGTGCCTGGACACGCCGGTGACGGTCTGGCTCGACAAGTACGCCATTCCGCATGTGCGCAGCAACGATGAAGAGGCGCTGTACTTCGCCCTCGGCTACATGCAGGGGCGCGATCGCCGCTTCCAGATGGAGCTGATGAAGATGATCGGCGCGGGCCGGTTACGCGAACTGGTCGGCGAGCAGGGCAACAGCGAAGTGCTCGCGCGCATGGAAGTGTTCAGCCGGATGGTCGGTCTGTATCGCACGGGTCAGCAGATTCTCGATTCGTTCGGTCCCGAGGCGATGAAGCTGGTCAGCGCTTATTCGAACGGAGTGAACGCGGCGACGGCCATGGAGCCGCGCCCGTTGGAATTCCGGCTGCTCAACTATCAGCCCGAAGGATGGCAGCCGTACGACACGGCGTTGATCCTGGCGATGCTCTCGTTCGGTCTGTGCAAGAATTGGGAGATGGAACTGGGCCGCATGGAACTGGTTGTCAATCAGCTCAAGACCGGTTCGACGATCGAGCGCGCGACGAAGATCTGGAGCTTCCGCCGTGCGGCGCCGCCCTTTGCGTTGGGGCAAAAGCCGGAGCGCGATCCGTTTGCCGATCGGCCGCTGATCGTGCCGGAGGTGGCCGAGTATCTGCAGAAGTTTAAGGGCCATGAGCCCATCGATGTTCCCGAAGAGTTGATCTTGTCGGCGAACGAGGCCAATCCGCTCAATCGGATGCTTGAAGGACGTTCGGCGAGCAACAATTGGGCCGTCGGCGGGAAATGGACCGGCACCGGCAAGGGTGCGATGGCGACCGATCCGCACATGCCGCACATGATGCCCTCGATGGGTTATTTGGCGCATCTTGAATACGTGCATCCGACCGACGGGTACAAGGTGATCGGCGGCACGTACGCGGGCACGCCGGCGATTGCGCACGGCACCAACGGCTTCGTCGGTTGGGGGCCGACCTCGAACTGGGCGGACATCACCGACCTGTACATCGAAAAACCGGCGCCGGGCAAACCGGATCATTACCTCCACAACGGCAAGGCGGTGAAGTTCGTCGTGCGCGAGGAGGAATTCAAAATCCGGCAGAAGGACGGCACCTTCAAAACGGAAAAACGCACCGTGCGTGAAACGCGCCACGGGGTGATCATCAACGATTTCATCGACCGCATTCCCGACGATTTTCCGCTGCTGGCGCTGCGTCGCGTGCATGAGGTCGGCCGGCCGCTGCACGCGATCCACTCGCTGTATCTGTCCAAGAACGTAAGCGAGGCGCGCCAGGCGCTGTGCGATTTCACCGCGATGGACGGCCACTGGTCGCTGGCCGACGCGGACGGCAACGTGGTGTACATGGGCTCGGTCAATCTGCCCAAGCGCGCCAAACACCTGGGCACGTTCCCCGTGCCGGGCTGGACCGACGATTACGAGTGGGAAGGCCTGGTGCAGTGCCCCGACATGCCGTACTTCGAGAATCCGCCGGTCGGCTTCGTCGGCACGGCCAACAACATGGTGATCCTGCCCGAGTCGTTCAACTATCCGATCGCGCTGGAAGGCGACGTGCCGCATCGTTCCGGGCGCATCCACAAGGTGCTGGGCGCGGGCGGCAACGGCCAACCGGTGGTCGATCAACTGCAAGCGCTGCAGCTCGACTCGGTCGACCTGGGTTGGAGCGAACTCAAGGTGCTTTACACCGAAGCGCTGCAACCCTTCGCCGACGGCGACGATCCGTTGCTGGCCGAAGCGGCGAAAACGCTGATCGCCTGGGACGGCACGGTGCGCCCCGACGAGCCGGCCGCGACGATTTTCCAGACGCTCAATTCCTACGTGTTTCGCGAGGCGGTGCAGGATGAGTTCAGCCGGCCGACGCTGAAATTCGTCATGCACTATTTCAACACCGAACCGCTGTTGTTCGACGTGCTGGCGCATCCGAGCAATCCGGCGTGGGACGACCGGCGCACCGAAAAGCGGGAGCAAGCGGTGGAGGTGGTGACCGCTGTGTATCCGCGCGCTATCGCCGCGCTGGCCGAGCATTACGGCCCGGTGGTGAGCGAGTGGACATGGTCGACCGCCGCGCCCTTTGTGCTCAAGCATGCCTTCGGCGACGTGGGCGCGTTGGGCGGGTACCTCAATCGCGGACCGCTGCCGACGGCGGGCGCGGGCAACACGGTGGCCAAGCACCAGTATCATCACGCGAACATGTACGAGTTCGAGGTGGAGGACGGTCCGGTGATGCGCGTGGTGGTCGATCTCAACGATCTGAGCGCTTCGACCATGTCGCTGCCCGGCGGGCAGTCGGGTCGTCCGGGGTCGGAGCATTACGACGATATGCTGCCGCTGTTCCAGGCCGGCGAAGGCGCGCCGCTGACGCTCGACTTCGATCAGGTCGACGACAATGCGGTCGGCAAGCTGGTGATGACGCCGGCGAAAATGTAATTATTTAACGAAATGAAAACGGCTCGGGCGGCTTAGATCGTCCGGGCCGTTTTTTGTTGGGCGATCGCCGCCAGCACGGCGATCAGCGTGATGAGACAACCGGCGGCGATAAAACCGGTGACGTTTTCACCCAACAGCAGCCAGCCCAGGAACGTGGCGCCGACCGGCTCGCCGACCACGGCCATCGCCACCACCGACGGTGGCGCGTGGCGTAGCGACCAAGTCAGCAGCGTGTGGCCGACCAACTGCGGCAGGATCGCGGCGAGCACCAGAAAACCGAAGGCGTGCCAGGAGGCGGCCAGCGGCGCAATGCCCAGTGCGCCCGCGCCGCCCAGCAACACGATCGCGCCGACGGCCGTGGCGATGCCCGAGAACGACCAGACATCCAGCGACTCGCCCAGGCTGCGCCCGACCAGCAGGTAACCCGACATGGCCAACGCGCCCAGCAACGCCAGTGCGTCGCCCAGCAGCGCGCGCGAACCCAGCCGCCAATCGGCGCCGCCGATCAACAACAGACCGATGAAGGCCAGGGCGAGGGCGATCCACAATCGTTTGTGCGGACGGTCGCGGCCGGTCAACGTGCCGACGACCGCGAGTATCAGCGGATTGGTCGTCACCAGCGTGACCGACGCGGCGATCGTTGTGAGGTTCAGCGAGGCCACCCACGCGCCGAAATGCACGCCGTACAGCAGGCCGGCGATGACCGCCAGGCGGATCGTCTTGCCCGGCAAACGACGTTTGTACAAAGCGCGGATTGTCCAGGGGCTGAGGATCGCTGCCGCTATCGCCAAACGCAATCCGGCGGCGACCAGCGGGTGGGTCGGCGCGGCCAGGCGGAAGAAAATCGCGGCGAAGGAAATTGCACCGACCGCGATCAGCAACGCGGGCGCCACCAGGCGAGGCGATAAGGGAGCGGTGAAAAAGCGGCTCATGGCACATTTATCCGAGCGCGACGTCCATCACCATCATGATCAGGAAACCGAGCATGACGCCGAAGGTCGCTTCCTTCTCGAAGCCCTTGCGGTGCGACTCGGGGATGATTTCGTCGCTGATGACAAACAGCATCGCGCCGGCGGCGAAGGCCAGGCCCCACGGCAGAATCGGCTGCGCGAAGGACACCACGCCCGCGCCGATCAGCCCGCCGATCGGTTCGACCAGACCGGTCAGCAGCGCGATGAACCAGGCTTTGCCCACCGAGTATTTTTCGGTGACCAGGGCGAGGGCGACAACCAATCCTTCGGGCATGTTTTGCAGACCGATGCCCAGGGCGAGGGTTGCGCCGTTTTGCAGATCGCCGCCGCCGAAGCCGACGCCGACCGCCAGGCCTTCGGGGAAGTTGTGCAGCGTGATGGCGATGATGAACAGCCAGATGCGGCGGATGTTGGCCGCGTCGGAGCCTTCGGGTCCCATGATGAAGTGTTCGTGCGGCAGGTATTTGTCGCTGCCGAACAGAAACAACGCGCCCAGCATCATGCCGGCGGCCACGGTGAGCGCGCCGCCCCAGTTTTCGCCGGTAAATTCGATGGCCGGAATGATCAGCGAGAACGACGTCGCCGCCAGCATTACGCCCGCGCCGAAGCCGAGCATGACGTCTTGCGTGCGTTGGGAAATGTTGCGCGTGAACAGGATCGGCACCGCGCCCAACGCCGTCGCCAACCCGGCAACCAGGCTGGCTAAAAATCCCACTACCGGAATGGGCCAGGCGGCCAGCAACTGAAACATCGTGTCTCCCTCGGACTGTTTTTATGAATCGTTTCCAATATAGGCAGCAGGCGGAAAATGTCCAGCAGCCGGACGAGAAATCGGTTATGTGGAGATGCGATTACGGCGAATCAGGCACAGCCGCCGTCGTTGTCGTCATCGTCATCGTCATCCGTGCCGTCATCCGGCGTATCGTCGTCGTCCGGTTCGGTCAAATCGACACCCGGCGGCAATTCGGCCAGATCGTCCCAGGCGAGCACGGCCGGTTGTTTTTGCGGCGAGCAGACTTCGTTGTCGCTGAAGGCCACGCCCATCTCGCGTTCGGCCGGCAGGAAGTAAATCGTCTGTGCCGTGGTCGACAACCAGGTGTGCTGCTCGACGAGCGTTTCGATCTCCCACATGTCGGCGAGGGTGAGCAGGCCGTTGCGTTCCAGCAGCGCCGCGCGCATCGTTTCGTAACGATCGCAGGGCATGGCCTTGCGCAGCTTGCGCAGGTCGTTGGTGGAAATCAGCACGTGCGGAGGAATGTCGGGTTCGTCGGCGGGCGTGCGCAACGCGGCCCCGGCGCTGTCGATCTCCAGAATGACCGCCGGGTTGCCCTGCGTTTGCGCGGCGGGCATCGCCAGATTGATCACCGTGGCGCCGCTGCGTTTTTCGTCGAGGACGGCCTCGATGACGTCGGTCAGATCATGCGCGCCGTCGCCGTTGAAGTCGTCGCGGTGCAGCGCCTCGCGCAGCGTAATGCCGATGGGCGTGTAGCGTTCGGCGAAATCGATGTCCCACAGCGCAATGCCGTTGTGCGCGATGTTGATCACCCCCGTCTGGCCCAGTTCGTTCATGCAGGAAAGGCAGCCAAAATAACCGGGGAACGAAACCATCGCCACGGTGTGGCCCGGCGGGTCGGTCGGCGTGTAAACGGTGACGACCGTCCGCTTGGGCAGCAGGTAGCGATCCGCGCCGAATAGCGCCCAATCGAGGTTGCGGCATACGGCCGTTTCGCCCTGCAGCCGCGCGTCGCCGTCGGTGGACGGTCCCCAGGCCAACTGCGTCGAGCAAGCCATCGCGCCGATGTCGCCGACCGCGTTGGCCAGCAGCAGATCGAACATGTCGATCTCGCGCCCGAGCGGGTAGATGCGCGCGTCGGTGGAATCGCGGATGCCGTCGACGATCCCCTGCGCTTCCTCGCGGTACTCGGGCGGCGCGGTGAACAACAACGAAACGATCGGGTGCAGCAGGTTGTACAGCGACGGCGGCAGCAGCGCGAGAATGTACTCGTGCATCAGGTCCATGACTTCACCGCCCAGCAGCGCGCCCTGCGCGTAGCCCATTTCGTAATGCGAGCCCCACACGTGCAGCACGCGCTGGCCGTCCACCTCGTGCATGTAGCCGTTCACTTCTTCGTCGGCCAGAACCGGCGAACTCAACAGGATCAGCAATACGCAAACGAATCCGATTATCCGCATGAATGGTCTCCCGATTTTCGATGGATGGTTCGTGGATGTTTGTTCGCGAAAGAACTATAACGGGTTCGGCGGCAAAGCTCAACCGCGCCAAAGAAAAACGCCCTCCGCCGCGGAGGCGAAGGGCGTTGCGATCAGCGAGTGTTCAACGGCTCAGCAACCGCAGCCGTCGTCGTCATCGTCGTCGTCCGAGCCGTGCGAGGAATCGTCGTCATCGTCCGCCGTATCGTCGTCGGTCGTGTCGTCATCGACGGTGTCGTCGTCGACCGGCGGCGCCTCGGTGGGCGCGGCGGCGTTGGAGATCGGCGAGATCAATCCCTGGTCGTCATAGGCGCGCATGGCGAAGGAGACGGCCCCGGGCGCTTCGATCGTGGCGACGACCTCTTCGCCGCCCATCAGCGGTTCGGGCGCGGCGACCGTCGTGGCCGCGTACCAGGTGTCGGCGTCGCGCAGATCGTCGCCGGCATCGGTCGTGTAGCGAATCTCGTACAGCGAGGCCTGACCGCAATCCCAGTCGTCGCCGGGGGCGGTGAAGTGCACTTCGAATACGTCGGCGTTGTCGGTGAAATACACGGCGAGGTCGCGCACCAGGCGCGGCGGCAGCGAGTCGTTGCCGTACATGCCGCTGTTGTAATTGTCGTGGTGGAAGCGCGGCCATTCGCCGCTGAGCTTGTCGTCGTTGCACGCGTTGCCGAGGGTTTCCCAGGCGAACAGGTTGCCTTCGTGGGTCATCTGCACGACTTCGACTTTCCCGTCGCCGTCCATGTCGCCGACGGCGGGGCTGGAAGTCGACCAGTTCTGCGTGAATTTCGGCCAGCCTTCAGGCTCGGCCAGGTCGACGTCGGCGGCGTGAATGACGTAGCCGCCGGAGCCGGCGATCATCTCCTGCTTGCCGTCGCTGTTGAGGTCGGCGAGGACCGGATTGACGAAGAAGTTGATGTCCTCGAAGTGCTTGCGATAATCGAACGCGGCGTCGCCCAGATGCCAGCCGACGACGTTGAACGATTCCAGATAGAAGCTGCCCTCGGTGGCGTTGAGGAAGCCGGCGGTGGGGAAGAAGTACCACAGGTCGTCGTTGTCCTCGAACTTGCCGAAGGTTCCGTTGGCGCTCACGCCCAGGTTCACGCCGGAACCGAGCGTTTCCATCTCGACCTTGTTGTTGGCCCAGTGGATCATTTGCGGGAACCAGAAGAACGTGCCCACGCCCACCAGCAATTCGCCCTGGTAATAGGCCGCCGCCGGGCTGGAAGTGGAACCGATCGTCAGCGGCGGAATGGGCAGCGAGTCGCCCGCCGGGGCCAGCGTCTTGGCCGGCCAATCGGGCAAGAACGGACCGTCTTCGTTTTCCAGGCCGTTCCAGTAAATCGCGTACACGCGGCCGGTGGGGATCATGCTTTCGTTGCACGTTTCGGTCGAGGGAATGATCACCGCCGGGTGCGTGGAGATGTCGGCATCGGGATGATCCGGGTCGAGAATCGCCACGACCGGCGTGCCCAACACCTGCGCGGGCATGTCGGTTTCGCAGACTTTCTCCGGACCGACCAGGCCGAATTCGGGCTTGGAGTTCAGCGGCACCGGCCAGCCGGGCAGGCGATCGGCTTCGCCGTCGTTGTCCTCGTCGGTCACTTTCCAGGCGTAGCCTTGTTGATCGTAGGCGGCGGCGATGATTTCCAGCATGCCGTCCAGGTCGAGGTCGGCCAGCACCGGGCTGCTCAAAAACGCGTTGCCGTGCGCGAACGTCAGTGCGGTCGTGTTGTCGGGTTCGTCGGCCGAAACCGGGAAGCCGGCCACGAAGGGACCGCCCGCGTGGTTGTTGCCGTCGGGGTGCAGCACATACACCAGGCCGTGGTTGGTGGCGGTGACGATGTAAGGCACGCCGTCGCCGAAGAGCGGTCCGACGGCCACCGAACCGATGACCGCGTCGCGATAGTCGCGGTTTTGCGGCAGATCGACCGGGAAGCCGGGAGCCGGTTCGTATGCGCCGGTCTCGGCGTTGCGTTTGTACATCTCGATGGTCGGATGCGCGGTGGCGAAGATGATTTCCAACGCGCCGTCGACGTCGCCGTCCATGTCGTAGAGCAAGACGCTCGATTCGCCCGACGCGCCGATTTCCTGCGGGAAGCCGGCCACCAAGCCGGTGCTCGGATGATCGTCGATGTGCCAGGCGATCGCCTTGCGGTACTCGCCGAGCACGTCCTCGTCTTTGTCGGGCGACCACCACGCCTGCACGCGGATGGTCACGGTGAAGTCGTTCGAGCCTTCCGGCAGCCGGCGCAGCCATTCATCGTCGACGTAATCGTACGGATTGATCGTGGCCAGCACGCCCTCGGTCGGCGCGGTGCCGCTGCCGTCGTCGACGACGATGAAGTCGCGGTCCTTCGGCTCGACGCCGAAGCCGAGCTGCACTTCATATTCATAGTGACGCCCGCGCGCGTAGATGTAACCCTCGATGTCGAAAGAGGAGGTTTCGGACGGATTGACCGTCGTCCACCAGCGCGGCGCGGTGATGCGCACCTCGGGTGGAATGCGCTCGGGAATGTCGAAGAACGGATCGCCGATCGCCTTGAGCGCCTTGTCGGCGTTGACGCGGCCGTAACCGAAATTCTGTTCCCAACCGGCTTTGCAGCCCTGCATGTTGAAGGCGAAGCAGTTGGCTTTGATGTCGTCGGCGGTCATGTTGATCAACTGACGGATCTCGCCGGGTGTGAGCGTCAGGCCTTGTTTTTTCGCCCAGGATTGAAGCAGGCCCGCGATGCCGGCCATGTTCGCCGTAGCCTCGGAGGTGCAGGCGCCGGTGACGCCGGTCGCTTCGATGTGCGCGCCGAAGTTGGTGCAATAGCTTTGCACGAAGGCGAGAATCGACAGGTCGATCGGGCCGAACAATTCCACCGGGGGCAGGGGCATGATCGCGGTCAGGTTGTACACATCCTCGCCGGCGGCCGGCCAGATGTGGTGGAAGCCCAGCTCGTCGCCCGACGCGGCGACGGTGAAGATGCCTTCCTCGTAGGCGTCGATGAACACCTGCTCGGATTCGCTCGAATAGTTGGACACGCCCATGGCCACTTCGATGACATCCGCGCCCAAGGATTTCGCATATTCGACGCCGGCGGTCATGATGTTGAATTCGGTCATGATCGCTTCGCCGACGCGCACCAGCAGGATGCTGCAGTTGGGGCAGACGCCCGGCTTGTTGCCGCGTCCGTTGTTGGCCAGGCAGGCCGCATCGCAGGCACGGCCTTTGCCGTGGCAGCCTTCGGGGAACTGATTCACGCCCAGCGGCGTGTTGACGTTGCGGAAGAAATCCCAGCCGCTGATGTCGTCGACCAGTCCGTTGCCGTCGTTGTCGATGCCGTCGGACAGCAGCTCGACGATATCCTCGGGATCGTAGCGGCCGTTGCCGTTGTAGTCGCTCACGTCCGGGTCGTCTTCGTAGTCGCGCGCGTTGAAGCGGCCGTCGCCGTTGCAATCCCAATCGGCGCAGGGCGTGGTGTCGATGCGCGGCTGCGGCAGTTCGCCTTTATTAAGATAGAGGTTGTCGGCCAGGTCTTCATTGGCCAGCGTGTCGGTGCCCACGTCGATGATGGCGATGACGATCTCCGGATCGCCCGTGGACATCTTCCACGCTTCGGTCGCCGACAGGCCGGGAATGTAATTGGTCTGCGTCGGGTCGGTCGATTCGGGATCGAGCGGATTGAAGCCCAGCAGCACGTTGGAGTTGACGAACAGGTCGGTGGAAAAACCGCCCGTGCCCGGATCGGGGCGCTCCAGGTCGTTGGGAATGTTGGCGACGAACACGGCCTTGTGCGGCAACTCGCCGGTGAATTCGCCGCCGGTCATGTCGCGCAGATCGCCGTCCAGATCGACCAGCAACCGCCGCGCGAAGGGGAAACGACCGCCGGTGGGCGTGAACACGAGAGAGTCGTTCTCGACCGTGGTCGTGCCCAACGAGGTCGCGCCCGCGACGGGCGTGCCGGTTTCCAGATCCTCAACCGCAATGGCCGTGGTTTGCACCGTGGCCGCGTCCAACGATTGGTCGAACACGATCACCAGCGGTTCGTCGGTGAACACCTCGAACCGGCCGTAATTGGGCTGCATGGAAACAAGCGAGAAAGCCATCGCCACGGTGGGCAGGCATACGAATAGAACAACCATGGAGAAGAAAATCGTACGACGCATCCGCAATACTCCCCTTGTTTTCGTCCTCCCAACCGAACGGCGTACTTTAGCATTTCCTTAAGGCAGCGCCAAGCGAATGATTTAGATGAATAATCGAAAGTTCCGCCGGGAATTACTGGCCGCTCGTTGATTTGCGCAGTTGCCGTTTTCGCCATTCCTGACGGAAAAGCAGGTAGACCAATCGCGTCGGCAACAGGTGCGCCAGCGCGAAGAGAATCTTGCTGAACACGCCCGGCAGCACCACCGCCTTGCGGCCCAAGCCGGCGAGCGCTTCCTTGACGACCGGCTCAACGTCCATGGCGATCGGGCTCGAGGGCGTGCCGGCAATCTGATGAAATTCGGTGCGCGTCAGGCTCGGATCGAGCGCGAGCACATCCACGCCCTTTTCCTTTAATTCATAATGCAGCGCCTTGCCGAAGAAATGCGTGTACGCCTTCGTGGCGGCGTAATTGGCCATCAGCGGCGAGGGGAACGCGGACATCATCGAGGAAGTGAAGATCATGCCGCCGCGTCCCTTGGCGACCAGGTAGTTGCCGAAACGATGCGCCAGGATCATCGGTGCGCGCACGTTCAGATCGACCATGGCCAGTTCGCGGCGATAATCGTTGAGAATGAAATCGCCCATCAGGCCGAAGCCGGCGTTGGCGACCAACAGACCGACGTCCAGTTCGTCCAGCACCGGCTCGATGGCGTTGAGAAAATCGGGCTGCGTCAGATCGACTGTCACGGTGCGCGTTTGAATTTCATGCAGCACCTGCAGTTGCCGCGCCAGCTTGTTGAGCCGCTCGGCGCGGCGCGCGATCAGCACGACGTTCAAACCGCGTGCGGCCAGTTGATGGGCGAATTCCGCCCCGATGCCCGAGGAAGCGCCGGTAATCACGGCCCAGGGGCCGTACTTTTCTTTGAAGGTTTTCATGGGCGATATGATTAGACCGTTTCGGACGCTTGTCAAACACAACATTGCGTTTCCGCAAGCAATTGGTATAACCGTATCGACCTTACTCAAAAAATTTGCAGAGGAGATCGAACATGGAGTCGACGCAGGCGCGGGCCGCTCGTTTTTTCACCCAGGAACCGCCCCGTGACGGACATGCGTTCATGCACGTCGAATGGGCGGCGATCGAGCCGTTTTTCAACGATTTGCTGGCCGTCGAGCTCGCCGCCGAGAATGTTTCCGGCTGGTTGAGCGCCTGGTCGTGGCTGAGCAATGTGATCGACGAATCCTACGCGCGCCTGCACGTCGCCACGACGGTCAACACCGAGGACAAAGAGGCCGAGGCGCATCATCGCCGCTTCCTGGAGGCGATTTATCCGCCCGCGTTGGCCATGGAGCAGAAGCTGAAAGAAAAGCTGCTCGCTTCCGGTCTGGAGCCGGACGGCTTTGCGCTGCCGTTGCACCACATGCGCGCCGAGGCGGAACTGTTCCGCGAAGCCAACCTGCCGCTTTTCACCCAGGAGCAAAACCTGATCACCGAGCTCAATAAAATTTACGGCGCGCAAACCGTCGAGTGGGAAGGCAAGGAAGTTACGCTGATCCAACTGACGCCGGTGTATCAGGAAACCGAGCGGGCGCGACGCGAAAAGGCGTGGCGTTTGTCGATGGATCGTTGGCTGGCCGATCGCGGCAAAATCAACGAAGTGTGGACGCGCTTCCTGACGTTGCGCAGGCAAATGGCGGCCAACGCCGACAAGGGCGATTACCGCACCTATCGCTGGCCGCTGCTGCATCGCTTCGATTACACGCCGGCCGATTGCCGCTCGTTTCAAGACGCGATCGAGCAGGTCGTCGTGCCGGCCGCCGAACGCATTTATACGCGACGTAAAGAACTGCTGGGCGTCGAGCGGCTGCGTCCGTGGGACCTGGACGTCGATCCGCTCGGGCGCGAACCGTTGCGGCCCTTTGTCGAAGTGGACGACATGGAGGAGAAAGTCGGGCGGATCTTCGACAAGATGGATCCGCAGTTGGGCGGGTATTTCGGCATCATGCGCCGCGAGGGCTTGCTGGACCTGGACAACCGCAAAGGCAAAGCGCCCGGCGGTTATTGCACGAATTTCGACTATGTGCAGCAGCCGTTCATCTTTATGAACGCCGTCGGTCTGCAGCGCGACGTCGAAACGTTGCTGCATGAGTCGGGGCATTCGTTCCACGTCTTTGAGATGCGCGGCCTGCCGTACCAGCAGCAAAAGAGCATCGCGCTGGAATTCGCCGAGGTGGCCTCGATGTCCATGGAGCTGCTCAGCCTGCCGTATCTGATCGGCGAAGACAGTTTCTACACGAACGCTCAGGCCGCCCGGGCGCGGGCCGAACAACTCGAATCGATCGTGCTGTTCTGGCCGTACATGGCGGTGGTCGACGCCTTCCAGCATTGGGTCTACGAGAACGATGAGGCGGCGGGCGATCCGGCGCAGTGCGACGCGCAGTGGAGCAAACTGTGGCGGCGGTTCATGCGCGGCGTCGACTGGGACGATTTCGCCGACGCGATGGCGACCGGCTGGCATCGCAAGCATCACATCTTCAAGTACCCCTTCTACTACGTCGAATACGGCCTGGCGCAACTGGGCGCGGTGCAGGTGTGGCGCAACGCGCTGGAAAATCACGCGGGCGCGCTGGCGGCGTATCGGCGGGCGTTGGCGCTTGGCGCGACGGCTTCGCTGCCCGAATTGTTCGCCGCCGCCGGGGCGAACTTCGCTTTCGACGCCGCGACGCTGCAGACGGCGGTCGATCTGCTGATGCAAAAAATCGACGAGGCGTGGGCGCAGTAATTAAAAAAAGGAGTGTTTGATGGATGAGTTGTTTTTGAAATCCGGCGCCGAAATGGCGCGGATGGTGCGCGCGCGGGAAATCACCTCCGTCGAATTGGTCGAGCGGCACATCACGCAGATCGAACGCGTGAATCCCGCCCTCAACGCCATGGTGCACAAACGCTTCGATCAGGCGCGCGCCGAAGCGCAGGCGGCCGATGCGCGCACCGCCACGGAGGATCCGGCTACGCTGCCGCCATACCACGGCGTGCCGTGTTCGATCAAGGAATGCTTCGCCCTGACCGGCATGCGCAATACGTCGGGTCTGGTGGCGCGGCGCGACGTTGTCGCCGACTTCGACGCCACCGCCGTGGCGCGTTACCGGCAGGCGGGCGCGATCCCCCTGGGCGTGACCAACGTGCCCGAGTTGTGCATGTGGATGGAAACCAACAACAAGGTCTACGGGCGCACGAACAATCCGTATAATCCGCAACGCATCGTCGGCGGCAGCAGTGGCGGCGAGGGGGCGATCATCGCTGCGGCCGGCGCGCCTTTCGGCCTGGGTAGCGACATCGGCGGTTCGGTCCGCATGCCGGCGTTCTTCAACGGCATCTTCGGCCACAAGCCGACCGGCGGGCTGGTGCCGGGTTTCGGGCAATACCCGTTCGCCGCCAATGAGGCTCTGCGTTATCTGACGACCGGGCCGCTGGCGAAACGCGCGGAGGACATTTGGCCGCTGCTTAAGATCCTTGCCGGTCCCGACGGGCGGGACGCCGGCTGCCTCGAGTGGAAGTTGGGCGATCCGGCGACGGTGGCAATCGACAAGCTGTCGGTCGTGACGATCGAGGGCATTCCCGGCAAACCGGTAAGCGACGGGCTGCGGTCTTCGCAGCGCAAGGTGGTGGAGCATCTGGCCAACATGGGTGCGCAGGTGAAAACGGTCGTGCTGCCGGAACTCAAGGATTCGTTCCACATCTGGTCGGCGATGCTGGCCGCGGCGAACGGACCGACCTTCACCGAAATGATGGCGCAGGGCAAGCCGTACAAGGGGTGGCGCGAACTGCTGCGCCTGGCCGGCGGAAATAGCCCGCACACGTTCCCCGCCGTCGTGCTGACGCTGCTGGAACGACTCAACGGCCCGGCGCGCATTCAACGCTTTGCGGCGAAGGGGCGCGCGTTGCGTGAGCGGATGGTCGAGATGATCGGCCCCGACGGCATCATGATTTTCCCGTCGCATCCGTATCCGGCGCCGCCGCACGACAAGCCGCTGTATCATCCGTTCAACTGGGTGTACACGGCGATTCTCAACGTGATGGAACTGCCGGTCACGCAAACGCCGTTGGGATTGGGTCGCGACGGCGTGCCGCTGGGCGTGCAGGTCGCCGCGACGCACGGCAACGACCATCTCACCGTGGCCGTGGCCCTGGAATTGGAAAAGGCCTTCGGTGGCTGGACGCCGCCCACCTTCGATTATCTATCCTGACGGAGACGACCATGGCGCAGGCCAGCATCAATCCGGCGACCGGTGAACTGATCGAGCAATTCGAGGAACACACGCCGGCGGCTGTCGAGGAAGCATTGAATGTCGCCCGTGACGCCTTTCACGCCTGGCGCGAGACGACCTTCGCCGAGCGCGCCGCCGTGGTGCGACGCGCCGCCGCGTTGTTGCGTGAACAGGCGAGCGCCCACGCCTTGCTGATGACTTTGGAGATGGGCAAGCCGATCGGGCAGGCGCGCGCGGAGATCGAAAAATGCGCCTGGGTGTGCGAGTACTACGCCGAGCACGCCGAGCGGTTTCTCGCTTCGCGACAGATCGACACCGATGCGCAGTACAGCGGCGTGCGTTATGATCCGCTCGGGCCCGTGCTGGCGGTGATGCCGTGGAATTTTCCCTTCTGGCAGGTGTTCCGCTTCGCCGCGCCGGCGCTGATGGCCGGCAACGTGTGCCTGCTCAAACATGCCTCGAACGTGCCGCAATGTGCGCTGGCCATCGAGCGCCTGTGGCGCGAGGCCGGTTTGCCGAGCGGTGCGTTCACGACCTTGTTGACCGGTGGGGCGCGCGTCGAAACGTTGATCGCCGATCGCCGGGTGGCGGCGGTGACGTTGACCGGCAGCGAAGCGGCCGGGCGCGCGGTGGGCGGCGCGGCGGGCAAGGCGTTGAAGAAATCGGTGCTCGAACTGGGCGGAAACGATCCGTTTGTCGTGCTGGCCGACGCCGATCTGCCTCAAGCCGCGGATGTCGGTGCGACGGCGCGGCTGCTCAACTCCGGCCAGAGTTGCATCGCGGCCAAGCGGTTTATCGTTGTGGACGCTGTCTATGATGAGTTCCTCGCGTTGTTCACCGAGCACTTGCAAGCGCGCACCGTGGGCGATCCGCAAGACGAAGCGACCGCCGTGGGTCCGTTGGCCCGCGCCGATCTGCGCGAGGAGGTCCAGGCGCAGGTCGAAGCGTTGCGTGCACAGGGAGCGCACCTGGCGTTCGGCGGCGCCATTCCGGACGGCAAAGGTTATTTTTATCCGATTACCTTGCTGACCGATGCACGTATGGACATGCCCGCCGCCGACGCGGAAATTTTCGGACCGGTCGCCGTCATGTTTCGCGCGGCCGACGAAGACGATGCGGTGCGCCTGGCCAACGCCACGCGCTTCGGTTTGGGCGCGTCGGTCTGGACGCGCGACCGCGCACAGGCCGAGCGGTTGTGTGCGCGCCTCGAAGCGGGCAGCGTGTTCGTCAACGGCCTGACCAAGTCCGATCCGGCGCTGCCCTTCGGCGGCGTGAAGGAGTCGGGCTACGGGCGCGAACTGTCGGCGGAGGGCATTCGCGAGTTCGTCAACGTGAAGACCGTCCGGCTGAGCGGATTTTAATTGAAATTCAATTTATGCTGACTTGTAACCGTGATTGCCGCCGTGCTAAAACGAAGATCATCAATAGAAAAAATATCGCTTCGTAAGAATCGGGGATCGGTTTTTCAACAACGATCAGGGGGATTCCATTGAACTACGAAATCAAACATGGGCCCTCGTTCGCCAGTTTGTTTCTCAATCTGGATACGGGCGAACAGGTGCGCACCGAAGCGGGAGCCATGGTCGGCATGTCGACCAACCTGTCGATCAAAACCAAGGCGTACGGCGGCTTCCTGAAGGCGCTGATCCGCAAGCTGGTCGGCGGAGAAAGCATCTTCCAAAACACCTACACGGCCGAGGGCGGCGCGGGCGAGATCATCGTTTCGCCGACGTTGCCCGGCTCGATCAAAGCCAAGACGTTGGCGAAAGGGCAGCCGTTCATTCTGCAGGCGTCGGCGTTTCTGGCCTGCACGCCGGACGTGACGCTCAAAACCAAGTACGGCGGCCTCAAAGCCCTGATGAGCGGCGAGGGCCTGTTCCTGCTGCAGGCGGGCGGTGAAGGCGAGCTGTGGTTCAACAGCTACGGCAACATCATCGAGATCGACGTGGACGGCGAATACATCGTGGACACCGGCCACATCGTCGCCTTCGAAGACGGCTTGTCCTTCAAGGTGAAAAAGGTCGGCGGCCTCAAATCGCTGTTGTTATCCGGCGAAGGCTTCGTGGCCAATTTCAAAGGCAAGGGCAAACTGTACATCCAAAGCCGGACGGTTTCGTCCCTCGTGGGGTGGATTGCCCCGATGCTGCCCGCGCGGTGAGAAAGGAGTTAACATGAAGATCGAGATTATGCATCGACCTTCCTTTGCCATGGCCCAGGTCGATTTGGCCGACGGCGAAAGCTTCGTGTCCGAAGGCGGCGCCATGGTGACGATGACCGATAACGTCAACATCGAAACCAGTACGTTCTCGCGGGGCGGAGGCGGATTGCTCAAGGGCCTCAAGCGCATGCTGACCGGCGAGAGCTTCTTCCTCAACAAGTTCACCGCGCGCGGCGAGGGGCACGTTACCTTCGCGCCGACGCTGGTGGGCGACATCGAGCACATTTCGCTGGACGGCAGCAAGAACCTGATCGTGCAGAGCACCAGCTATCTGGCCGGCTCGCCGACGCTGGAACTGGACACGCAGTTCGGCGGCATGAAGGGTTTCTTTTCCGGCGAATCGGTGTTCTGGATCAAAATCAGCGGCGCGGGCGAACTGCTGGTCAACAGCTTCGGCGGCATCTTCGCCAAGGACATCGACGGCAAGTTCATCTGCGACACCGGCCACATCGTCGCCTTCGAAGACACCATCAATTACAAGGTCAAGAAGGTCGGCGGCTGGAAAGCCACGATCCTCTCCGGCGAAGGCCTGGTGTGCGAATTCGAGGGCAAGGGGCGCTTGTACATGCAAACCCACAACGCGCCGGAATTCGGCAAGTTGATCGGCGGAAAATTGCCGCCGCGCAAGCAGTAGGAGGGGCGCCATGAATTACGAACTGACCGGAAAACCCGATTTCGCCATGGTGACCCTGAGCCTCGCCGCCGGGGAAAAAGTCACCGCCGAGGCCGGCGCGATGGTGGCGATGAGCGCGAACATGAAAATCCAGACCAAAGCCAAAGGCGGCCTGTTGGGCGGTCTCAAACGCGCGCTGGTCGGCGAGAGTTTCTTCACCAACGACTTCACCGCCGAGGGCGACGCCGGCACGATTTCGCTGGCGCCCTCGATCCCCGGCGACGTCGAAGCCGTCGAGCTCAACGGCGGCACGATGTACATGCAGTCGGGCGCGTACGTCGCGCACGTCGGCGACATCAACATCGACACCAAGCTGAACCTGCAGTCGTTCTTCGCCGGCGAAGGCTTGTTCCTGATCAAGCTGACCGGCACGGGCACGGTGTTCTTCTGCAGCTACGGCGGCCTGAAGAAAATCCCGGTCGCCGGCTCGTACATCGTCGACACCACGCACATCGTCGCGTTCCAGGATTCACTGACCTTCAACGTGCAGGCGGTGGGCGGTCTCAAGGCCACCTTCCTTTCCGGCGAAGGCCTGGTCTGCCGCTTCAACGGGCAGGGCGATTTGTGGGTGCAGACGCGCAGCGCACCGCCGTTCGCCTTCTGGCTCAATCCGTTCCGCCCGGTGGAAAAGAGCAATAACTGAGCGATAAAAACAACCGCACGACAGCCCGGCGCCCCCGGCCGGGCTGTTTATTTTAAAGGTCCACTATTGTTCTTTGCCGACGTTTTTGGGATAACTGAATTCACGATAAAAAGTTGACCGAGGATGGGGCGTCGTTACATTTTCGACACTACGACCGACATGAGGTCCTAAATGGCGAAGTTTCTCCGGCTCAAGTTCGAGGAGCTCGGACCGCAACTGCAATCGGTGCTGCCGCAAAATTCTCCGCTGGGCAAACGCATGGCCGTGGCCCAGGGCGTGTTTCCTTTGGGCACCAAGGATCTGCTTACGGCGCTGTATTTTCTGTGGGGCGACGAGGACGGCCGCGTGCGCAAGGCGGCGCAAAAAAGCCTCGACGAACTGCCGGAAAGCCTCACTCTGGTCGGCATTGACGCCGGGCTAAGCTACAAAGTTCTGCACTATCTCTCCTCGCGCAAATACGACAACAATCACATTTACGAACGCATCGCGCTGCATCCCCAAGCGCACGTGAAAACGCTGTGTTACCTGGCTGAAACCAACCCCTTCGAACAGGTGCTGACCATCATCGCGCGCAACGAAACGGCGATTCTCAAGCACCCGGAAATTCTGTACGGCCTGACGCGCAATCCGCACATGCCTTTGAACCTCGTCGAGCGCTTGAAAAAATTCTACGAGCTCAATCGCGGCCACGATTTTATGCGGGACATCGCCGCGGAGCAGCGGGAAGCCGAACCGGCGCCGCCGCCCAAGGAACGGCCGCTGCCGGATGAGGAAGAAGCGCGGATGTTGTCGACCAAGGACGACCGGCTGTTCGGCGGCTTCAGTTTCGAGGACGTGCTCAGCGAGGTGTTCGACACCGATGAGTTGTTCGCCGACGATCTGATTCAAGAGCCCGATGCGGATCTGGACGATCAAAAGCGCCGTTCGATGTTGCAGCGCATCACGAAAATGGCGATGGTCGACCGCATTCTGCTGGCGATGCGCGGCAATTCCGAAGCGCGCCGGGTGATGATCAAAAGCAGCAACAAGATCATTCGCGACTGCGTCATGCGCAACCCGCGGGTGTCGACGCAGGAAATTCTCGAGTGGACCAAAGAGCGTTCGACGCCGCAGGACATCATCGAAACGATCGCGCGCAATCGCGAGTGGAGCCGTAATTACCAGATCATGAACGCGCTGTGCTGGCATCCGAAAACACCAACGGTTTATGTGCTGCGTTTTCTCGGCACGTTGACCATGCAGGATTTAAAAAAATTGGGCGACAGTAAAATGGTCCCCGGAGCGACCGCCCAACAAGCGCGTAGCGCGCTGCGGCGGCGGGAGAAAAACCGATGAACGACGAAATCAAGCAAACCAGAAGCGAGTATTTTACCTGGCTCAGCCACGAGGTGCGCCAACCGCTGAACAAGGTCATCGAGGTCATCGCGCACATGCTGAGCATGGAATTGTCGCCGGTGCGCCACAAGGCCGTGCTGACCATTCTGCATGACGCGCAGGATCTGGTGATGCTCATCAACGACGTGCTCGACCTGACGCGCCTGGAGGAGGGCAACTTCCGCCTGGCCGTCGAGCCGGTTGATCCGCGCAACGTGTTGCTGGGCCTGGCCGATCAACTCAGCCCGGAATTTTCCGAGCGCGGCATTACGCTCAGCAGCCTGGTGCATCCGGAGGTGCCCGCGCAGTTGCTCGGCGACGCCGGCCGTCTGCGGCAGATGCTGGCCAACATCGCGCGCGTGGCGTTGCACACGGCGACCGGCGTCGAGACGATTCTCGACGCGGTGCTGGCCGCGGAAACCGAGGACGAAGTGCGCATCGAATTTTCCGTGCACACCACCGGCGGCGGCGTTCCCATCGGCATGTGTCAGTTGATCAATACCGATCCGCTGCCGCTGGAAGAAATGTCCAACGAGTGCTTCGGCTTCGGCCTGCAGATCGCCCTGGTGCAGCGCCTGGCCGCGGCGATGGGCGGAAAATTCGCCGTCGATTTCGATCCCGCGCAGGGCGTCACCTATCGCTTCACGTTGCCTTACGCCAAGGCCCAGGCGGTCGACGAACATCGACCGGTCGCCTCGGTGCGCGGCATGCGTTTGTTGATCGTCGGCGACGACGAGGACAACTCGGCGCAACTGCTGGAACAGCTTGCCGGGTGGGGCTGCATCGTGCGCGAGACGCAGTCGCCCAAGCTCGCCTTGTCGATGATGCAGGGCGCAGTGGCCAACGAGACGCCCTTCGACGCGCTGATTATCGCCACCAGGTTGATGGGGCAGGAGGCGGAGGACCTGGGCCGCGCCGTGCGCGCCAATGAAAAGCTGGACAAGACCTCGCTGATCATGCTGACCTCGACCGGCCGTCGCGGCGATGCGGCGCGCCTGCGGGAAATCGGCTTTACCGCCTATCTCACTCATCCGCTCAAGCCGGCGCGGTTCTTCCAGACCCTGATCAACATTGCCGCGCTCAAGGACAGCGACCTGCCGATGGAGGATCGCAAGATCATCACCCGTCATTCGCTGCAGGAAGGCATGCGCGGGCAGCGGACGATTTTATGCATGGACGCCGACAGCGTCGGTCAACTCGCCGTGACGCACCTGTTGGATAAATTGGGTTACCGCACCAAGGCGGTCTCCGACCTGGAAGACGCGCTGTTGGAAATCGAGGGGGCGTCGATCGATCTGGTTTTGCTCGATGCGCGGTCGCTGACCACGTTGGGGCGTCAGGTCGTCGAAAATTTGCGACAAAAACTGACCGCGCGTGAAGTGCCCGTGCCGATCATCGGTCTGTACGCCGGGGCCGAGCCCGCCCAGCGCCTGCAGTTTGTCGATGCGGGCGCCGACGATGCGTTGCCCAAGCCGCTGCAGATCGGCGAGGTGCAACAGACGATGGAAAAGTGGCTCGATCGTGACGAGGTATTCGACGCCGAACGCCGGCTGACCGACAAGCCGATCACGCTCAACATGCTGCTGGAGGCGTTCGATCACAACGATGACCTGGTGCGCCGCACCAGTGAAAAGTTTACGGCGCAGGTGAGCGAAACATTCGAGCTGCTCAAACGCGCCTGGGCCGAAGAGGACATCGACCGCATCGCGATGTTCAGCGAGGAGATCAAGGAACTGGCCGAACTCATGCGCGTCGCGCCGTTGCGTGGACAGGCCTTCGAACTGGAAAAACTGGCCCGCTCGGGCAAGCTGTCGCACGCGGCGGGGCGCATGAACAAGCTGGAAGAACTGTTGCGCCTGACCCTGGAAACGTTGAACAAACTCGACAGTAACTAATATTCATAAACAATTAAAATGTTGGGGCGACTCCCGTCAGGAAGTCGCCCCTGGCAAAGCTGCCGTACAAGCAGTTTTGCCGCAATCCATGGATGGATTGCCATTTTCAGCGATGTGAATTCGCTGAAAATGAAGGGAGACGAAAACCGCGCTTTTCGTCGACCGTCAGCATAAAAAGTCAGGGATGACTTTTTAAGCAGTTGGGGCGACTCCCGTCAGGAAGTCGCCCCATTGTGTATGGCGGTAACGGATCGGTTATCCGTTTTTGCTCATAAAGTCTTTCATGAATTCCACCAGCGCGGCGATCGACTCGGGCGAGGTGGCGTTGTACATCGACACGCGGCAGCCGCCGACGCTGCGATGACCTTTGAGGCCGATGAAGTCGTTGGCTTTGCCTTCGGCGATGAACTTGGCTTCCAGTTCTTCGTTGGGCAGACGGAACACGACGTTCATCAACGAACGGTCTTCCTTCTTCACCGGGCAATTGTAGTAGCCGTTCGAGCCGTCGATCATGCCGTAAAGCATGTCGCCCTTTTTGCGGTTGCGCGCTTCCATCGCCGCCAGACCGCCGCTCGTATCGAGCCACCGCAGCACGTTGCGCAGCATGTAGATGCCGAAGGTCGGCGCGGTGTTGTACAGCGAGTTGGACTCGACGAAGGTTTTGTACTGCAGCATCGTGGGCAGCGCGGGATTGCATTTTTCCAGCATGTCGTCGCGGAGGATGACCAGCGTCACGCCCGACGGGCCGAGGTTCTTCTGCGCGCCGGCGTAGATGATGCCGAAGGGCTTGACGTCGAAGGGACGCCACAGCATGTCCGAAGACATGTCGGCGATCAACGGCACGTCGCCGGTGTCGGGGAACTGCATGAACTGCGTGCCCTTGATCGTGTTGTTGCTGGTGATGTGCACATACCGGGCCTGCGGATCGAGATCCAGCTCGGTCGGAATGAAGGTGAAACCGGCTTCTTCGGAGGTGGCCGCGACGCGGGTTTTGCCGATGCCCTTGGCTTCTTTGATCGCCTTTTTCGACCAGGCGCCGGTGAGCACGTAGTCGGCGCTGAGTTCGGGACCGAGCAGGTTCATCGGCACCATGGCGAACTGCAGGCTGGCGCCGCCCTGCAAAAACAGCACGTGGTAGTTATCGGGCAGAGCAAGCAGCTTTTTCACCAGAGCGACGGCTTCGTTGTGCACGGCGTCGTATTCCTTCGAGCGGTGGCTGGTTTCCATCACCGACATGCCCGAGCCCTGGAAATCGAAAAACTCGTCGTACGCGGCCTGCAACGCCTCCAGCGGAAGCGCGGCGGGACCGGCATAGAAATTGTGCACCCGTTTCATGCGTTCACTCCTTGCCATTAATCTTTTATAAATTCGGAAATAATCTGCACCGCGATCTCGCCGATACGGCCCATGTTCTCTTTGGTGCTGGCGCCGATGTGCGGCGTCATGATCACGTTGGGCGCGTGCAACAGCGGACAATCGTCGGCCGGCGGATCAGAATACCACACATCGGTGGCGTATGCAGCAACCTTGCCGGCGGTCAGGGCGGCGGCCAGATCCGGCTCGATGACGACCTTGCCGCGGCCGGTGTTGACGATGATCACGCCGTCTTTCATCTTGGCGATCGCCGCCGCGTCGATCATCCCCTTGGAGCCGTCGTTGAGCGGCAGGTGAATGGAAATGTAATCGGCGCGCGCGTACAGCTCGTCGACGTTCGCCACCACCTCGGCGTAATCGGACGGCTTGTCCGACTGCCGATAGGCGATGACCTTCATGCCGAAAGCGGCGGCGCGTTTGGCCACTTCCGTGCCGATGTTGCCGATGCCCAGCAGGCCCAGCGTTTTGCCGAACAGCTCGGTGCGCTTGAGTTCCTTTTTGAGCCACTTGCCGTCTTTCATGCCGTTGTGGCCTTCGATGAGCCGGTTCGGCACGGCCAGCATCAGCGCGAAGGACAGTTCCGCCACCGCGATCGCCGAAGCCGCCGCCGTGTTGATGGACTTGATGCCTTTGCTCGCGGCGTATTCGCGGTCGATGTTGTCCATGCCCACGCCGCCGCGGATGATCAATTTGAGGTTGGTCGCCCGGTCGATCCACTCCTTGGTGCACTTGGTTTTGGAACGAATCAGGACGATGTCCGCCTCCGGCAGGCGGGCCTGATCGTCGGTCACTTCACCGAATTGAGTGAGTTTGCCGGGCAGCACGTTGTCGAATGCGTCGGAAATCAGAATCAACATTTTCCAGCCTCCTTACGAGAGCGTGTGTATACCGTCAATATGACGAAGGCCAAAAACATTCACCCGGTCAGTCGTCGACGAGCAGACGCACGACGATGCCGGAACGCAATTTCGGTTCGAACCAGGTCGATTTGGGCGGCATGACCATGTTCGCGTCGGCGATGGCCATGAGCTGATCGACCGTAGTGGGGAACATCGCGAACGCCACCGCGTAGGCGCCGCTGTCGACCAGCCGCTCCAATTCCTTGATGCCCCGAATGCCGCCGACGAAATCGATGCGCTTGTCGGTGCGCGGATCGCCGATGCCCAACACGGGGTGCAGCAGGTTCTCCCAGAGGATCTGCACATCCAGGCTGCCCACCGGGTCGTCGGCCGGGAAGGTGTCGTCCTTGGCGATCAACCGCCACCAACGATTTTTCCCCACGTACATGCCGACGTGCCGCATGCATTTGGGCGGCGGCGTGGCGCAGGGAATGATCTCGAATTTCTCTTTCACGCGTGTCAGGAAATCGTCGGGCGACAAGCCGTTGAGGTCTTTGACCACGCGGTTGTAATCGAGAATTTTGAGTTGATTGTCCGGGAACGCCACGGCCAGGAAATGATTGTACGCTTCCTTGCCGGTGTGCTGCGGATTGGCATCGCGCCGCAGTTTGCCCACGCGCGCGGCCGAGGCGCTGCGGTGATGGCCGTCGGCGACGTACAGCGCCGGCACCTGCGCGAAAGCCGCCTGCAGCTTGTCGATGGTTTCCCGGTCGTCGACCACCCACAGCGTGTGCCCGATGCCGTCGGCGGCAACGAAATCGTACGTGGGTGCGCCGGCGCGGATCGCATCGACCATCGCGTCGATGTCCCCGCGCGCCTTGTAGGTCAGAAACACCGGCCCGGCGTTGGCGTTGAGTTCCTGCACGTGGCGCGTGCGATCGTCTTCTTTGTCTTTGCGCGTGTGCTCGTGCTTTTTGATCAGGTCGCGCTCGTACTCGTCCACGCTCATCGCCGCAACGATGCCCACCTGCGTGTGCTGACCCATGCGCTGCTGATAGACGTAATAGCAGGGGCGATCGTCGCGCACGAGGTAGCCCTCGTCGATCAACCGCGTGAGGTTTTTCGCGCCGGTCGCATAGACGACATCGGAGTACAGGTCGGCGCCTTCCGGCAGGTCGATTTCCGGCTTGACCACGTGCAGGAAGGAAAGGGCGTTGCCCTTGGCCATCTCGCGCGCTTCCGCCGAATTCAACACGTCGTACGGCGGGCTGGCGATCTCTTTAACGTATTCCGTTTTCGGACGATATCCGCGGAAAGGTCTGACGTCGGACATGCCTACCCCCAGAGAGCTGATTTTCCGTGCCTTTGTAACAGAATAGGCCGCGCTGTCAACCGGGGAAAATGATCGGGAAAGGTTTACTATCGTTGAGAAAAGTGTATCTGCATACATGATGCATAGAAAAGTTATTCGCGCCGGCTCCGGCGAGAAGGTTTGCGACGGCGCGGGCTTGCGGGAAGCAGAATTTCGACCAGATCCTCGCGTTTGGCCAGCCGCAGGGCTTTATGCACCAGCGATGCATTTTCCGGCAGGTGCGCCAGGATGAGCGCTTTTTGCATTTGTTTTCGTTGCGCGTCGCGCTCGACGAACACCGCTTCGCCCGTGAGCGGATGCTTGCCGGTGGCGTACATCACCGTAGCCATCGTGCCCGGCGTCGGCGTGAAAATCTGGCATTGTTCCACGCGCATGCGGCGTTGCCGCAGGTAAAGCGCCACGTCGATCATGTCGGTCAAACGGCTGCCCGGATGCGCCGCCATCAGGTACGGCAGCACGTATTGTTCCTTGCCGGCGCGTTGCGAATGGCGCGCGTACAATTCGAGAAAACGATCCAGGTGCGCGATGTCGGTTTTGCGCATCAGATCGAGCACGGCGGGGCACACGTGCTCGGGCGCGATCTTCAAATGCCCCGAGGTGTAATGCTTGGCCAGCGCGGCGACGAACGGTTCGTCGAGCACGGCCAGATCGGTGCGCACGCCGGTGGTGATGAACAAGTGCTGCACCCCTTTCACGCGCCGCGCTTTTTCCAGCAACGCCACATACGCGCTATGATCGGTGTGCAGATCGGGACAGCGCTGCGGCCACAGGCACGACGGACGATCGCACGGATTTTCGCGCGTGCAATGCAAGCCGTACATGTTCGCGGTCGGCCCGCCCAGATCGTTGATCGTGCCGCGAAACGCCGGGTGTGCCGCGATGCGCTCCACCTCGGTCAGCACGGAGTCCACCGAGCGGCTTTGCACGATCTTCCCTTGATGCGCGGCGATGGCGCAAAACGCGCAACCGCCGAAGCAGCCGCGATGCGAGGTGACGGAAAAGCGCACCTGCTCCAGCGCCGGGACGCGCGCGCCGGCGTACATCGGGTGGGCGTTGCGCGTGAAGGGCAGGCTGTAGATGCGGTCGAGTTCCGCGCCGCTCAGCGTCGGCCACGGCGGATTGGCGATCACCCGCAGGCCGCCGTTGTTTTGCCACAGGCGTCGCTCGCGATGTTTTTCCGTCAAGCGAAACGCGAGCAGGTGGGCGTCGGCATCGGCGGCGACTTCCTCGGCGGCGGGGAGGGCGACGGCGTCGCTCGGTTCCGGCTCGCGCAAGGGCACGCGATACACCACGCCGGACACGTCGCGCACGGCGGCCAGGCGCTGCGCGGCATCGGGCGCGTCGATTTCGTTTTGCAAAGCGGTCAGTCGCTGTGCGATGGCGACGATCGGTCCTTCGCCCATACCGTGCACGAGAATGTCCGCGCCGCAATCCATCAGCAACGAGCGGCGCACCGAGTCGCTCCAGTAATCGTAGTGCACGAAGCGACGCAACGAGGCTTCCAACCCGCCGGCGACGATGAACGCGGCTTTGCCGTAAGCGCGGCGCAACAGGTTGCCGTAGGCGGTCAACGCGCGATCGGGGCGTCCGCCCGCTTGGCCGCCGGGGGCGTAGGGATCGTCGGAGCGCCGCCGTTTGAGCGCGGTGTAATTGGCGACCATCGAATCCAGCGCCCCGGCGGTGACGGCGAAAAACAGGCGCGGCAGGCCGAGTGGTTTGACCGATTCCACATCCTGCGGATCAGGCCGGGCGATGATCCCCACGCGAAAGTCCGCCGCCTCCAACACGCGACCCAGGAGCGCGGCGGGGAACGACGGATGATCGACGTTGGCGTCGCCGGTGACGATGACGACGTCCAACTCGTCCCAGCCGCGGGCGCGGGCTTGTTTGCGATCGACCGGCAGATGTTCGTGACTCATGATCCTCCCTGCTTGGCGCTCCATTTATAACGGTCCGTATCGCAAGTTACAATTGGCGAGAATATTTTTGCCGACCTTGCTTCTTGGCGTAGCGATTTTACATTGAGGGAAGAAAACGAATTCAATGGGTGAACAATGATTAAAATAATATTATCGTCAATGCTGTTGTTTCTCCTGATGACAGGAACAATCGCGGCCGAGCAGTCGCCTCCGCCACAGGTGGTCGAAAAGGTCGATCTGCAAAGGTACCTTGGCGTGTGGTACGAGATCGCCCGTTACCCCAATCGCTTTGAGCGAGATTGCGTGGCGGCGACGGCCACCTATTCGTTGCGTGATGACGGCAGGATCGATGTGCTCAACCAATGCCGACTCAAGACGCTTGACGGCAAACCGAAGGCGGCCAGGGGCAAGGCCTGGATCGTCGATCCGGCGACGAACGCAAAATTGAAAGTCAGCTTTTTCTGGCCGTTCTCCGGCGATTACTGGATCATCGATCTGGATGAAAATTACCGCTACGCCGTGGTGGGCCATCCCGAGCGCAAGTATCTGTGGATTCTCAGCCGCACGCCGCAAATGGACGAGGAAACGTACACTAACATTCTCGAGCGTCTGCGCACTCAGGGGTATGACCCGGCGAAGCTGATCCGCGTTCCCCAGGTCGGGGAAGAATCGCGGTTGTGACGGCCTCGTCTAATGTCCTGATATTCAAGCGGAATAATTAATTGTTTTCGACGGTGAATCTCTCTTGACAAAAACGGGTCGTCCTTGTAGATAGTAATGCGCTTTTTTGATCATTGCATGTTCGCGGAAGTGGTGGAACTGGTAGACGCGCAGGGTTCAGGGTCCTGTGTCCGTACGGACGTGGGGGTTCAAGTCCCCCCTTCCGCACCAAATGCAAAGCGGGTGATCCGATCGGGGTTACCCGCTTTTTTTTCTTTGCCCGGAATGTTAGTTTTTTTTCATGGAGAAAAAAGGCGTCAAACGGAAGAAATGGAAAATCGGCTGTTTGATTATTATCGGCTGTTTGTTCCTTTTATACTTTGGCGCGTATTGGTCGTGCACGAACTGGGGGGCGTTGACCGAAAGCAAAGCCAAACGGTTGCTCGCTGAGGAATACGGCTACATCGCTTGCGAATTCCGGGAAGAAAATGAAGAACTGCTCAATTGTCTTCTGGATATGGGGTACCCGGAACGTCATTACTATAATTTAGATAAACCGCGCTATTCCGGCCCTTATCGTCATTATGGTCGTGAAAGCCGTTCTTCCGAAAAGCAGCAACTATACATGAGCGCCAGCGTGGCGAAAATCGATTATTTTTCGATTGAACTGGAAAAACGCAATTTCAACGACAGGCATTTCCCGGCGAATCTTCACTACCGGTTGGAACCGATTTCGGGTCTGGAATGTTTTGACCTTTATCAGGGCGATGCCTGCCGGCAAGGCATCATGCGATCATCGGAAGGGGTATGGCATGCGTATTGCCATTATTCTCCGTTTTCGTTCGGGCCGGCCGGCGGCGGCCCTTCGCAATGGAGAATAATGATGGATAACAATCGGAAATTCACCATTCATTCTACCGATAATAATAACCGGTGAGCACGGCCTCTTCGATGGTCGCGGCCTCGATGTCGCCGAGCACGTCGGCCAACGCGGTGTCGTCCTCCGGCGCGGTGATCTCCTCACTCAACGCGATCAACGTGAAGTTGTATTGGTGCGCGTCGTCGTCTTCGGGCGGACACGGTCCGGCATAGCCGAGATCGTCGAGGTAATTGAGCGTCTCCCACGCGTCGTCGGGCAAAGAGCCGTTCGGACTGACGCCCTCGCTCAACGAAGATGTGCCGGCCGGAATGTTGATCAATCCCCAATGGTGCGTGTCGCCGCTGGGCGAATCCGGATCGCGGCAGGTCAACGCGAAGGCCACGGTTCCTTCCGGCGGATTTTCCCAGGCCAGGGGCGGTGAAACTCCGTTGTCGGGATCGTCATTGTCGCAGGTGTATTTGGCCGGTATCAGACTGTTGCCCACAAAGGCGGTCGAGGTCAGGCGGAAGTAATCCTCATCATCGTCGTCGTCATCGTCGTCGTCGCCTCCGCCGCCGTTCGGCGAGTCGAATGGATCGTCGTCGTCCCCCGTGGGCACGTAGTTGTAATCGTCGTCCTCTTCAGTGCTGCTGCCGCAGGAGAGCAAGACTGCCATGACCAAAATCGCCATTCCGCATAGAAGGGCGGGCCATTTCCTTTTCCCCATGATAATGCTCCTTCTTCTTGGAAAGTGTTTTGTCTTCGCAGCGAACAAATTATAGCGCATTCGAAAACAAGATAAAATGTCCGCAAAAGACGGTTCGCGGTTGCACCGGGCGGGGAAATGAATAATATTAAATAAGTAACCGATCCGGGGCGGAACCGGAAAAAAGCGATGAAAAATTTCATGTAGAAGCCGTTCATATCAGGGAATTTTCTCAATTTTTATCCAGGCGGAACCGATGGAAGGGGCAAGAGCGTTCGAGTCATTGAATTTTCTTGTCTGGCGGGGGAGAGTGGTTATATTCAGCGTTAGGAGAAAGCGAGGTATATACGATGCTATTTTCTGCTGACCCACAACGTCCGAAAAATGTGCCGGTTCTGGCGCTGCGCAACGCGACTTTGTTTCCCGGGACGATTGCGCCGATGGCCGTCGGACGCGCCTTTTCTCTTAATGCACTGGAAGTTGCGCAAAAAGAGCACGGCATCCTGGGTGTCTTCACGCAGTTCGATCCCGAGGTCGAGGAACCGACCGGCGCCGACATTCATCACATCGGCGTGGCCGCGAAAATTCTGAAAACGGCGGAGGATCGTCGCGGTGGCAAGACCGTGCTGCTGCAAGGGCTGCACCGCATAAAAATCGTTCGTTTCAGCGACATGACGCCGATCGTGCGCGTCGACGTGGAATACCCCGAGGACTACCACGACGACGACGCCGAGGCGCACGCGCTGTTGACCCAAATCAAGGAATTGGCCATCGACATCATCGCGAAGAATCCGTCGCTGCCGCAGGAAGCCAAGCACTTCATTCAGGAGATGGACAAGCCGGGCATGCTGTGCGACCTGGTCGTTTCCCACCTGTCGATGCCGATCGACGAGAAAATCAAAGTGCTGCAGCAACTGGACGTCAAAGAACGTTCGCGCGACGTGCTGCGCATGTTGCAGACCGAACTCTCGCTGTTGGAAACCAAAAAGAAAATCGATCGCCAGGTCAAAGGCGAGATGGACAAGAGCCAGCGCGACTACTACCTGCGCAAGCAGATGGAGGCGATCCGCAAGGAACTGGGCGAGGACGAATCGGTCGAGGACGAAATCGCCGACGTGCGCAAGAAGCTCGACGAGCTGCAACTGTCCGACGAGGCGCGCAAGACCGTCGAGAAGGAACTCAAGCGCCTGGGCAAGATCCCGACCTCGTCGCCGGAATACACCGTTTCCAAAACGTACATCGACACGCTCATGGAATTGCCGTGGAACAAGATGTCCGAAGATCACCTGGACATCAACGACGCCGAGCGCATCCTCAACGAAGATCACTACGGCCTGCAGCGCGTGAAAAAGCGCATCCTCGAATACCTGTCGGTGCGCAAACTCAAGCCCGACGTCAAAGGCCCGATCCTCTGCCTGATCGGCCCCCCGGGCGTCGGCAAAACGTCGCTGGGCAAATCGGTCGCGCGGGCGATGGACCGCGAGTTCGTGCGCATGAGCCTGGGCGGCATTCACGACGAGGCGGAAATTCGCGGTCACCGGCGCACGTACATCGGCGCGTTGCCGGGGCGCATCATCCAGGGCATCAAAAAGGCCGGCACGGCCAACCCGGTGTTCATGCTCGACGAGCTGGACAAGGTCGGTAAGGATTTTCGCGGCGATCCCTCCTCGGCGTTGCTCGAAGTGCTCGATCCTGAGCAGAACGATTCGTTCATGGACAACTACCTGGCCATCCCCTACGACCTGAGTCGCGTGTTGTTCATCGGCACGGCCAACGTCGCCGACACCATTCCGCCGCCGTTGCGCGACCGCATGGAAATCATCGAGATCCCCGGCTACACCCAGGAAGAAAAGGTGCTCATCGCCAAGAAACACCTGATCGCCGAAGAGATGGAAAACCACGGCCTGAAGCCCGAAATGTTTTCGATTTCCGACGGCGCGCTCAACGAGGTCATCGACAAGTACACGCGCGAGGCCGGCGTGCGCGGGCTCAAGCGCAACATCGCCGCGCTGTGCCGAGGCGCGGCCAAGCGCATCGCCTCGGGCGAAGCCGAAAAGGTGCGCGTGAATAAAAACCTCGTCGCCACCTATCTCGGTCCGCAAGTATTCTTCCCCGAGGTCGCCGAACGCACCGCGGTGCCCGGCGTGGCCACCGGCATGGCCTGGACGCCCACCGGCGGCGACATCCTCTTCATCGAAGCGACGATGATGAAAGGCAAGGGCAACCTGATTCTCACCGGCCAGTTGGGCGACGTGATGAAGGAGTCGGCCAAGGCGGCGCTGTCCTATCTGCGCTCCAAGGCCGAGGACTTCGGCATCGACCCCGATCAGTTCGAGCAGGTCGACGTGCACATTCACATCCCGGCCGGCGCGATTCCCAAAGACGGGCCGTCGGCGGGCATCACGCTCTTGTCGGCGCTGGCTAGTCTGTTCACCGGCAAGTGCGTCAATCACGACATGGCGATGACCGGCGAAGTGACGTTGCGCGGACAGATCCTGCCGGTCGGCGGCATCAAGGAAAAGGTGCTCGCCGCGCGGCGCGCGGGCATCAAGGTCGTCATGTTGCCCGAGAAGAACAAAAAGGATCTGGATGAGATTCCCGAGGAGATCCGCAAAGGGCTGACGCTGCACTTCATCAATCACATCGACGAAGCGCTCAAGCACGCCCTGGTGCACTGAACGTTCGCGAACAGCAACCGACTCCGGCCGGGCTTGCCCGGCCGGTTCTTTTTAAAACCGGGCGATTTCGTGCCAGGTCGGCACGACCGCCGGATTGCCGAATTCCTTTTTGACGCTCGCGGCGAACGACGTGGCCGCTTCCTCTTCGCCGTGTACGACGAACACCTTGGTTTTCTTGTGCAGTGCGGGCGCTATCCACTCCAGCAGGCCGTCGCGATCGGCGTGCGCCGACAAACCGCCGATGGTGTGGATGTGCGCGGCGGCGACAATCTCCTGCCCGAAGATCTTCACCCGCGGCGCGCCGTCGACGAGCATGCGGCCCAGCGAGCCTTCCGCCTGGAAGCCGACGAACACGATGTGGCATTCGCGCCGCCACAGGTTGTGCTTGAGGTGATGCAGAATGCGCCCGGCCGTGCACATGCCGCTGGCGCTGATAATGATGCTCGGTTTTTCATCGTCGTTGATGGCGATCGATTCGCGTGCGTCCCGCGTGAAACGCAGGTTGGGCACCAGCAGCGGATCGTTGCCCAGGCCGGTGATTTCGAAGATCGTTTCGTCGTCGTAACACTGCGGATTGTTGCGCACGATCTCCGTCGCGTTGATCGCCAGCGGGCTGTCGACGTACACGTTGAAGCCGGGCAGGCGGCCTTCCTCCGACAACTCGCGCAAGCGATATAAAATCTCCTGCGTGCGGCCGACGGCGAACGAGGGGATGATCACGTTGCCGCGATCGCGCCACGCTTCGATCAGGATATCGGCCAGTTCGGCCAGGGTGTCGGTGCGCGGCCTGTGCTGACGGTCGCCGTAGGTCGATTCGATCAGCAGCACGTCGGTCCGATTCGGTTTGAACGGATCGCGAATCAGCGCTTGATCTTTGTTGCCCACGTCGCCGGAGAAGGTGATGCGCTTTTCGCCTTCCTCGGTGCGCACGGTCATTTCGATGAACGCGCTGCCCAGAATGTGCCCCGCGTCGCGAAACACGGCGGTGATGCCCGGGGCGAGTTCGAGCACGTCCTCGTATTTGTGCGACACCAGTTGCTCCAGCGACTGACTCGCTTCCTCGGTGGTGAAGATCGGGCGGATCATCGGATGGCCTTTGCGCCGGGCGCGGCGGTTGTGGTCGATGGCGTCGCGTTCGGCGATGTGCGCGCTGTCCAGCAGCATGATCTGCGCCAGGTCGACCGTGGCGCGCGTGGCGTGCACCGGGCCGCGATATCCGTCCTTGTACAACTTGGGAATCAGCCCGCTGTGATCGATGTGCGCGTGGGTCAGCAGCACGGCGTCGAGCATGTTCGGGTCGAAGTAAAACGGCAGTTGGTTGCGCTCTTCCAAGTAGTGTGGCCCCTGAAACATGCCGCAGTCGATGAGAAAATTCTTGTCGCCGACCCGCAGCAGGTGGGCCGAACCGGTGACCGTCCGCACCGCGCCGTGAAATTCGAGATTCATGATTCATCCTCGCTTGGCAGTAGGTTGACCCGCTCCACGTCGGGGCGTTCGAAATCGTAAGGTGTATCGGTAACGCACACGAGATAAGCCTCGCCGTCGCCCAGGTATTGCACCGCGTGCGCCGTGCCGGGCGGCAGCGAAAGCAGCAACGGTTTGTTGCCGTCGTGCAGTTCGTTGAATTGTCGTCGGTCGTCGTCGATCGTCACGCGGCACGGACCGCCGCACACGACGATCCACTCGGTTTGCACGCGATGGCGGTGGTTGCCGCGAATCGCGCCGGGCTTCATCGAGACGACGTGCACGTTGGCGATTTGCGCGGGCGGCAGCGGCAGAAAATCAAGCAGGTTGCTGGCCCAGCCGCGCGCATCGCGACTGGTTTCCACCACGGTTACGGCAAAGGTCGTCGGCTCACTCATGTTGCCCGGCTTTGAGATATTCCACCACCTTCGCGACCATCTGCTCCGTTTTCCGGAACACCTGATCGTAAAAGGAGATGGTTGTGCCCAGCGGATCGGTGATGTCCAATCCCTTTTCGCGACCGTCGACGAAGTCACTGAGCAGGAAGGTCTTCTTCGTCGCGTTGGGGATTTTGTTGACGATCCAATTGATGTGCCGCTCTTCCATCACCAGAATCAAATCGGCCTGCCGCACCAGATCGCCGGTCAACGGGGTCGAACGGTGATAGGAAATGTCCAGGCCGTGCTCGGCCGACACTTCGATCGCCTCGATGCTGGCCGGGTGGCCGTCGACGGCGATCGTGCCCGCCGAATGCACGCGCACGCCGCGCACGCCCGACGCGATCAGCGCGGCGCGCAATTGCGCGGTGACCATGGGGCTGCGACAGATATTGCCGGTGCATACGACGAGAATATCGTGAATCTCATCCGGAGCGGGAAAGGGCGGCGGTGTGCGCATCGATCAGCTTCCTTCGAACAGCGTACCGGTCGATCCCGGCGGCACGGTGCGGTTGAGGTGTCGATACGCGTGCGGCGTGGCCACGCGGCCGCGCGGCGTTCGTTGCAGATACCCTTGTTGAATCAAAAACGGCTCGATCACATCCTCGATGGTGTCCTTCTCTTCCGACAGGCTGGCCGACAGCGTTTCCAGGCCGACCGGGCCGCCGCCGAAATGATCGATGATGGTCAGCAGCACGCGTTGGTCCATTTTATCCAGCCCGGCGTCGTCGATGTTCAGCCGTTCGAGCGCGCGGGCGGCGATCGCTTTGGTGATGACTCCGTCGCCTTCGACCTGGGCGAAGTCGCGCACGCGGCGCAGCAGGCGGTTGGCCACGCGCGGGGTGCCGCGACTGCGGCGGGCGATTTCCGCGGCGCCGTCCTCGTCGAGACGAATGTCGAGAATTTTGCCGTTGCGGTGGATGATCATCAGCAGGTCGTCGGGCGTGTAGAAGTCGAGCCGGTCGACGATGCCGAAACGGTCGCGCAACGGGTTGGCGATCAGGCCGATGCGCGTGGTCGCGCCGATGAGCGTGAACGGTTCCAGCGGCATTTGCACCGTGCGCGCCGACGGTCCCTGGCCGAGAATCAGATCGATGCTGTAATCCTCCATCGCCGGGTAGAGCTTTTCCTCGACCAGCTTGGAGAGACGGTGGATCTCGTCGATGAACAGCACGTCGCGCGGCGCGAGGTTGGTCAGAATCGCGGCCAGGTCGCCGGGCTTTTCGAGCACCGGGCCGCTGGTGCAGTGAATGCCCACGCCCAGCTCGCCGGCGATGATGTGGGCGAGGGTGGTTTTGCCCAGTCCCGGCGGGCCGTAGAGCAGCACGTGGTCGAGCGCCTCGCCGCGCTCGCGCGTGGCGTCGATGTACACGCGCAGGTTGTCTTTCACCGCGTGCTGGCCGACGAAATCCTCCAGCCGCTTGGGGCGCAACGTCAGGTCGTAAGCGAGATCGTCTGGTTCGCGCAGTGGATCGATCGGCCCCCGGTTCATCGTTTATCCTTTCATCATCTTTTTCAGCGCCAGGCGGATGATGTCCTCGAGCGACGACTGATCGCCCAGTTCCGCGCGGGCTTGCGCCACCACCTGTTCGGCAACGCTGTCCTTGAAGCCGAGGTTGAGCAGCGCGCTGATCGCGTCGTGGTCCACGCCGGTTTTCGGGCGATGCGCGCTGACGTCCACCCGCGTTTCCTGCGCCAGCGCGGCGGCCTTGTCGGCCAGATCGACGACGATCCGTTCGGCCGTTTTCTTGCCGATGCCCGGCGCTTTGGTCAGCGCGGACACTTCGCCGCCGGCGATGCGCGCCAGCAGATCCGGCGCGGCGAAGCCCGAGAGCATGGCCAGCGCCGCCTTGGGCCCGACGCCGCTGACGCTGACGAGCATGGTGAACAGCTTGCGTTCCAGCTCGGTGAGAAAGCCGTAGAGATGAAACGCGTCCTCGCGCACCACCGTGTGAACGAGCAGCGAAACTTCCTGCGGCGATTCGGGCAGGGAATAAAAACAGTTCGCGCTGATGAACACGCGATAGCCCACGCCATGCACGTCGACCACGATCTGGTTGAGATCCTTGTCGGTCAGTTTGCCGGTCAGTCGCGCGATCACGTTTCGCTCCGCTTGTTCAGATGTTTGGTTGCCTGCGCCAGCTTGCGGCTGTTGAGGTGGCAGAGGGCGCCGGCCAGCGCGTCGGCGGTATCCACCCACGCTTCCTCGGGCAGGCGCAACAGGCTTTTGACCATCAATCCCACCTGCCGTTTATCGGCCTTGCCGTAGCCGGTCACCGCCTGCTTGATTTGCATCGGTGTATATTCGTATACCGGCAAGCCCTCGTGGACGCAAGCGAGGATCGCCACGCCGCGCGCCTGACCGAGCACCAGCGCGCTTTTGGCGTTCTTGTGATGAAAGACGCTCTCCACCGCCGCCTCGTTGGGACCGAAGGCGCGGATCGCCTCGCGCAGCCCCTCGTAAATGGCCTGCAAACGTTGGGGCAGTTCTTGTTTGGTATCGGTAAAGACGGCGCCGGAATCGACGTGCCGGATCTTCTGCGGCCCGGCGGTTTCTTCCACCACTCCCCAGCCGCAAATGCGACTGCCGGGGTCGATTCCGATCACCCGCATGACGTTACCCGGCGTATGGAAATTACGTTGTTTCGGATCAGCTCAGCCTTTCCATTTCCTCGTCGGAAATGTCAAAGTTGCCGTAGACGTCCGAGACGTCGTCGAGTTCTTCCAACTGTTCGATGAGCTTGAGCATGGTTTCGGCTTGTTTGCCTTCGAGCTTCACGGTCGTCTGCGGCACGTAGGTGAGCTGCGCTTCCTCGTACTTCATGCCGGAATTGTCGAACGCTTCCTGCAGGCCGGGGAAATCCTCGATGGCGCTGGTGACTTCGACCACGTCGCCGTCTTCTTTGATGTCCTCGGCGCCGTTCTCGATGGCCGTTTCCTCGAGCTGGCCCATCTCGACGTCTTCCGTGTTGAAGGTAATCATGCCCTTGCGGTCGAACATCCAGGAGACGCAGCCGTTTTCGCCGAGGTTGCCCGCGTACTTGTTGAACGCGTGGCGCACTTCGGCCGTGGTGCGGTTGCGGTTGTCGGTGAAGGTGCACACCAACACCGCCACACCGGCCGGGCCGTACCCTTCGTACGTGATTTCCTCGAAGTTCGCGCCGCCGTCGAGTTCGCCGGTGCCCTTTTTCACCGCCCGGGCAATGGTGTCTTTGGGCATATTCGCCGCTTTGGCCGCCGCGATGGCGTTGCGCAAACGAATGTTGGCGTTGGGGTCGCCGCCGCCGTCGCGCGCCGCCAGCAGAATTTCTTTGTTCAACCGCGAGAAGAGGCGGCCTCTTTTCGCGTCCGCCGCGCCCTTCTTCCGTTTAATCGTACTCCATTTGCTATGGCCCGACATCTTCCCTCCGGAAAGAAAATTTTTGGATGATCATAAACGTCCCAGCAGTGACAGTTTATGCCATTAGACGCGTTATTGTGTCAAGTAACCGAGACTGCGCAATTGTTCGATAACCTCTGGAGATAACTGAATCGGATCGCCCACCTCGGCGCGCAGGATCTGCTTGGAATTGACCCAGATCGGTTCGTTCCAGATCAGAATGCCGCCCGACGGCGCGTTCAGCCCCGGTTCGCGCTTGATTTCGTTGCTCAGCGTGAAGTTGCCGCTGCCCGGGTGCGTGGTTTTGTTGCCCAACAGGATGTTGCGCGTTTGCTCGCGGCCTTCGACGAAAAAGTGGAAGGCGACCGGGCCGGTTTCCGGTTCGGTCATGAACGAAACGCCGTTGTCGCGCTCGCACAGGGCGAGGAACTGCAACTTCTGCGGATCCTTTTTATCCAGCGGGTATTCCAACGAGGTCATCAGGCCGCGCTCGTCGGTGCCGTAAATCGTGTTGGCCTTGTAAATGTAAATGAACTTGCCGGGCGTCGCGCCGATCTGCCCGCGAATGCGCACCGGCTTGGGCGCCTGTCCCCAGCGCACGTGCCAGGCACGGCGTTGAATGTACAAACCGGAGGAAAACAACTCGCCGCTGAGCTTGCCGGCCACGTCCGGCTCGGAGGGCATCAGATCGGTTTCTTCCGCCGGGTCGTCTTTCAGGTTGAAGAGAAATTCGCCGAAGGTGCGCCCGTTGAGCGCGAATTCCGGAGAATACATGTACTTCAGGCCGTCCTTGATGATCGAAACGCGATCGGGTCCCTGCCGCGTGGTTTCGGTCAACAGGTAGCGGTCGGGGAACGGCTCGCCCTTGATCGCGGGCATCAGCGACTTGCCGCTGATCGGTTGGTCGACCGGCGGCAGGCCGAGGAAGTCCAGCAGCGTGGGCATCAGATCGACCAGGCTGACCGGCGCGTCGACCACCTTGCCGCCGGGCAGGCCGGCCGGGAAATACCACAGGAAGGGTACGCGCACCTGCTCTTCGTACAGGGTGAAGCCGTGCTCCATCATGCCGTGTTCCATGAATTCTTCGCCATGGTCGGCCATGAGGATGATCACCGTGTTTTGATCGAGCTTGTTTTGCTGCAACCATTTAAAGAGCACTTCGAGCTGGTTGTCGACGAAGTCGATTTCCCCGTCGTACAACGCCGACAAGGCGCGCTTGATTTCCTTGGCCCGTTCCGACGGCCAGGTCTGCATCACCTCGATCACGTCCTTGGTTTCCCCGGAAACGTACACCTTGGTGTCGGTGGGGTAATGCTTCTTGGCGTAATCGGGCGGCGGCTGATAGGGCGTGTGCGGATCGAACAGATGCAGAAACACGAAGAACGATTCGTCCTTGTTGGCCTTGAGCCACTTGGTGGTCTTGGCGATCATCTCGTCGGCTTTGGCGTTGGGCTTGATGTAAAAATCGTTGAAGCCGCGATCGAAGCCGTATTCCGCCGACAGGTAATAATGGCTGACGAAGGCGGCGGTGTTGAAGCCGGCTTTTTTCATCTGCTCGGCGAGCATCGGCGCGTCGATGTCGATGTTGATTTTCTCGTCGATGGCCCGGTGTTCGGTGGGATACAGGCTGGTCATCGCCGACGCGTGACTGGGCAGCGTCCACGGCGAGGTGGCATACGCTTTCTCGAAGCGTACGCCGCGTTCGGCCCAGAAATCCATCATTCCGGTGATGCCCTTGGTGTAGCCGTAACAGCCGAGGCGATCGGCGCGCAAGGTGTCGATGCTGATGAGGATCACGTTCGGGTAATCGACGTGCTTTTTGCATCCGGTCATTGCCGCCAGGGGCAACAGGAGCAGCAGGATCAACGAGGTGGCGAAACGAAAACGAGTGCTCATTGCAAAATTCCCAGTGTCTGCAAGATGCCTACGACTTTATCACGACCCAGCATGGCCATGCGACCCTTCCAATCCAGGTGCAAGACCATCACGTTCGTGGCGGCGCTCGCCTGACTGGAGATGTTGGCCGGATTGGATTGCACGACGCCGTACACCAGATCCTGATAGTCGCACGGATTGCGGCTGAAGGTTTGCGGAAAATTCAGGTTGCGCCGCATCAGATAATACAGCGGCCGGCGGGCGATCGTCTGGGTCGGCCCGGTGCAGTTAAGGAAATAGTAGCGGTCCAGGTATTCCGGGTGCATCAGCTTGATCGACGTATCCAGCGCCACGTCCATGCCGTGCAGGCACGAGTAGATCATCCCCTCGCTGGGGATCTTGTCGCCTTGCGATACCAGGTACTCGTGCACCTGCTCGGTTTTGGCGACCAGCTTCTGTTTGTCGCGCGCCCATTTGTGCACCAGGATGTAATTGTTCAGCGCGAAAAACAGCCCGACCAGCACCAGCACGATCAGCGCGAGCACCCGCCGCGCCTTGGCCGAACGCGGATCGTAAATCGACGCCAACGCGATCAGCAGGCCGATGTTGGGCAGGAAAAAAAACCGGGGCGTCATATACGCCATGACGTTCTGGTAGCGCAGCACCAGCGCCAGCGGCGCCATGGTGATCAACGCGAAAACCAGGCCGTAGAAAAACAGTTTGTTGTTGGCGTAAAATTCCTTCTTCGCCAAAAACAATCCGATGAGGATCAGAATCGAGCCGAAGACGATGAAGCTTTTCATCAGCCAGAAGTACTCGGCGAAACTGTGCCAGAGAAAGAAAACGTAGCCGATCGAAAACGGCGCCTTCGTCTCGCCGACGTAACCGCCCATGCTTTTAATGATGAGGAAGCGCCAGATCATGTAGATGGCGGCGATGGTGAAATAGGGCGTGGTCAGCGCGAGGATCCGCTTGATGAATTTGACGTCCAGTTTGCTGGGCGCGCGGTACATGAACATGAAGCCCGCCGACAGCACCAGGATGACCGGCAGCGTGATCGTGATTTCCTTGCAGAAAAAGGCGAGGGCGGCCAGCGCGACCGACAACAGGTAATCGCCCACGCGCCGATAACGCACGTAGCGCAGAAACAGCAACGTGGACGCCAGAAAGAACATCGTGCCGATCAGGTCGAAGCGGTTGGACAACCACATCACGCCCACACCGGTGACCGGTCCGATCGCGTACAACAGCGAGATGATCACGCTCAGCGCGCGCGATCCGGTCATATTTAAAATGATGAAATACAGGAAAATCATCGACAGAACCAGGTATACCAGGTTCGCAATGTAATAGCCGGTCGGATTCAAGCCGGAGATCAGATAGTCGAGTTTCCAAAACAATGTGATGGCCGGACGGAAAAACGCGCCCATGAAAATGTCGACGACAAAGGGTTCCAGCACGCTGTTGAGTTGTTGGATCAGGTGCAAGTGCAGATAATCGTCGAGAAAAAACATGCTTTTGGGCAGGTCTTTGTAAACGGCCAGAATGCCGGCGACGATCAGCGACAGCCAAAGAGCATGCAGCGCCAGTTGCTTGTTGGTCGATTCTTTTTGCCGGACCGTACCGCTTTGCACAAAGGCCTCCTGGTCATACGCGTGACGGAAAAAGATAGGCAACCGCACCGGTTGGTGTCAACCGGTAAATGATCTGCGCGAAAATGGTGCGGAATTGTGAATAGTGACAAAAATTGTCAGAAGGCCGGAAAAAAGGTAATGAATTTTTCTCAAATAATTTCCTATTAAGGGGAGGAATAATAAAAATTCATGTTAATACAACTGGATAGAACATTCGAGGGCGGTTGGCATTTATCTTGCTCAAATATCGGCCATTCGTATCCAACTGGATGGTTTGATGAAAAGTTTTCGGGTGCAAGGATTTACCATGGTCGAATTGCTGATCGTCGTTGCGGTGATCGGCATTTTGGCGATTATCTCCATCCCCAATTACACTACGTTGCGGCAGAAGGTCTACAACGCTTCGGCCCTGTCCACGGGCAAGAACGCGCAGATCGTTGAAGAGCTGAGCAAGCATCACAACAACACGTATCTGAGTTCGTTGGATCAAATGCTGTTATGGGATTCCAACCTGACCGACGATCCGCTGGTGACCTTCAGTTTCACCGCGGTCAACGAGTCGGGATATACGTTTGCAACGACACACAATCGCGGCGATGTGAGGTACACATTCCGCGATTGATCCCTCCTCCCCCCTGATTCGAGAGGGAAACGGGTCCTTTTATAATCGGGTTTTTTGCTCTATGCTACATACCTTGAGGGTAGGGATAATGCCTTACCCTCAGGGTATTGGTGTATGATGACAACGACGCAAGAGATACATCTGGATACGCGCGGAAACTTGGAAATCGTCGACATCACCGAACAGGTGCAGGCCGTCGTGGCGCAAGCGGGCGTGACCAGTGGTCAATTGACCGTTTTCGTGCCCGGTTCGACCGCCGGTCTGACCACCATCGAATACGAAGCGGGCGCGGTGAGCGACCTGCGGGCGGCCATCGAGCGACTGGCCCCGCGCGACATGCACTACGATCACGACCGCCGCTGGGGCGACGGCAACGGCCACAGCCACGTGCGCGCGGCGTTGCTCGGACCGGACCTGCATATTCCGATCGTCGAAGGTCGTTTGTCGTTGGGCACGTGGCAACAGATCGTCCTGGTCGATTGCGACAACCGTTCGCGACACCGGCGATTGATCGTCAGCGTCATGGGCGATTGAGGAAAGAGGAGCATGAGCGCCACCGATCAACTTCCCGAAGCCAATCTGCCGTGCATCCTGATTCCCGATGACGGCCAGATCGCCCAAACGCTGCTGGGCCACGCCGACGAGCATCTGCGCATCATCGAGGGCATGCTCGGCGTGCGCCTGCACGTGCGCGGCAACCGCATCTTCGTCGCCGGACCGTCCGAGCATTACGAGCTGATTAAGGAACTGTTCGAGGAACTCTACGGCCTGATCGCCGAGGGCTTCCCGGTGTACGCCACCGACGTCGAGCACGCGCTGAACATTCTGCGTTCCGGCGACCGCGTACGGCTGCGCGACGTCTTCCTGGACACCGTGTACATCTCCAACAAGAAGCGCGTCATCACGCCCAAGTCGATCAATCAGAAGCGCTACATCGACGCCATCCGCCGCCACGACATCGTTTTCGGCATCGGCCCGGCGGGCACGGGCAAAACCTACCTGGCGATGGCCATGGCCGTCAGCCATCTGACCAAGGGCGAGGTCGACCGCATCCTGCTGGTGCGCCCGGCGGTCGAGGCCGGCGAAAAACTCGGCTTCCTCCCCGGCGACATCGCCGAGAAGGTCAACCCGTACCTGCGCCCGCTGTACGACGCGCTCAACGAAATGCTCTCCTACGAAAAGGTGCAGCGACTGATCGACCGTCAGACGATCGAGGTTGCGCCGTTGGCCTTCATGCGCGGGCGGACGCTCAACGACAGCTTCGTCATTCTCGACGAGGCGCAAAACTCCACGCCCGAGCAGATGAAAATGTTCCTCACCCGTCTGGGTTTCAACTCCAAGGCGGTGATCACCGGCGACGACACGCAGATCGACCTGCCCAACGGCCAGAAGTCCGGTCTCGTCGTCGTGCAGAAAATTCTGCGCGATATCGCCGGGATAGCTTTTGTGCGCTTCGACCAGTATGATGTGGTGCGACACCGGCTCGTCCAGCTTATTGTCCAGGCGTACGACAAGTACGATCAGCAGAAGAAAAACGGGGCGGAAACCACGTGAAGCAAGACTCCGGGAAAAAATCGCTGAGCAACGGCTTTCAGACTCCCGTGGCCCTCAAGGCGATGCGTCGCGTAATCAATCGCATTGTGCGTCTGGTGGGCAACCAGACCTGGGTGCTGGCCCTGGCGGCCGCCATCGTGCTGGCCATTTTGATCACCCCGCGCATCGGCTCGTCCATCGGCAATTGGAAGGTCGGCATGTACGCCAACCACGCCATCAAGGCCGATCGCGATTTCGACCTGGAAGACACCGCCAGCACGCAGGCGCGCCAACGCGAAGCCGCCGTGGGCATTTATCCCATTTACGATCACGACACCAAAGCGGGCAAGCGCGTCGCCACGCGGTTGCACAAAAGCTTCGAGGATATGCGCCTGTTTTTCGGCGTGCCGGCGGACGGCAAACCGGACGGCGCGTCCGACGGGCAGGTGGGCAAGGCCAGCCTGATCAGCGCACAGGCGATCAAGGAGCAGGAAGAGCGTTTCCAAAGCGAACTGGGCGTCAAGCTCGACGCCAAACCGCTTGGCGTGCTCGAGCAGGAAAATTATTCGCTGAACGTGGAATCGGCCGTCGCCGATCTGATCAACTACGCGTTGATCCGCATGGTGGTCAACGACCGGCAGGCGATGCTCGATCAGGTGGCGTCCTTGCCCGGCGAAAAGGCGATCACGCTGCGCGAGCTCAATACGCGCAAGGAGCGCGTGTACGACAAGCTCGACAGCATTCCCGATCTGGCCACGGTGCTCAAGCAGATCGAGACGCGGGCCAAAGAGCAGATCGCCAACGGGCAGATCCGCCCCGTCGCTTTGAGCATCGCTTCGCAATTGATTCAACCGACCCTCGATTTCAACCGCGCGGCCACCGAGGAACGCCGGGATGAAGCGCGCAACAAGGTCGGCCCGAGCATCATTCACTTCCGCAAGAACCAGTTGATCGTCGCCGAGGGCGAGCAGATCACCGCCGAACACATGGTCATCCTCCGGGCGATGCTCGCCGGCGCCGGCACGCTGCACACGTTATTGGCGTTTATCGCCGCGATCGTCCTGCTGTTTCTGGCGCAGATGTCGCTGGCCCGCTTCGCGCGGGTGAACATCCGCAAGTTCAATCCCAGCGTGCGCGATTTCGCTTTCCTGTCGATGTCGCTGGTGATGGTCAGTTTGCTCGCCTGGTTGGCCAAGGTGGTTTCCGCGCCGCTGGCCGCCTCGTTCTCCTGGCTGACGCCCGAGTCGTTTTTGTTCATCATGCCCATCGCCGGGGCCGCCATGTCGGTGCGCATCATTTTGCAAAGCGAATCGGCGCTGGTGCTCATCTGCCTCGCCGCGCCCGTGGCCGGCCTGATGGCCGACAATTCCCTGGGCTACGCGCTGTACGTGCTGATCGGCTCGTTGGTGGGCGCGCACAGCATTTCGCACGCGCAACGGCGCGGCGTGGTGATGCGCGGCGGCGTGAGCGTCGGTCTGGTCAACATGGCCGTGGCCTTCGCCATCCAGGTGATCAGCGATCCCAGTTCGATCACCTCGTTCGACACGCCGGTCAATGTGGCGGCCGCGTTCATCGGCGGTCTGCTGACCGGCCCGGTCGCGCTGGCCTCGATTCATCCGATCGAAGTGATGTTCGGCTACACCAGCAACCTGCAACTGATGGAACTGGCCAACCTCAGCCATCCGCTGCTCGAGCGCATGATGCTCGAAGCGCCCGGCACCTATCACCACAGCCTGTTTGTCTCCGCGCTGGCCGAGAAGGGGGCCGAGGGCATCAAAGCCAATCCGTTGCTGGCCAAGGTCGCCGGGCTTTACCACGACATCGGCAAGATCAACAAGCCGCGCTACTTCATCGAAAACCAGCACGGCCTCAATCCGCACGACAACCTGCCGCCGCGCATGTCGAGCCTGATTCTGATCAACCACGTGCGCGAGGGCGTGGAGTACGCCAAACGCTACAACCTGGGCGAACGCATCGAGGCGATCATCGCCGAACACCACGGCACGTCGCGCATCCGCTATTTCTTCAACCTGGCCAAGCAGCAGGAGGAAGCCGAACGGGAGAAGGTCAACGAGGCCGACTTCCGCTACAAGGGGCCCAAGCCGCAATCGCGCGAGGCGGCGCTGGTCATGATGGCCGACGTGGTCGAGGCGGCCACGCGCAGTCTCAAGGCGCCCACGCCGGCGCGTATCGAAACGACGGTCAAGGAGCTGATCAACGCGATTCACGCCGACGGGCAGTTGGACGATTGCGACCTGACCATGCGCGACCTCAACCGCATTGCCGGGCAGTACATCACGATTCTGCACGGCCGCTATCACGGCCGTATCGAATATCCGGAAGAGGAACAAAGCAAACGGGGTAACGTTGTCAACCTCAATCCTGTCGAACCGAACCCGAACGAAATTAACGACTGATCCGCTGCGTGCCGTGGTCGACGAGGCGCTGGCTCGTCTGGAGTGCGCCGGTGCGCGCGTGGAGATTTCGCTGGTCGACGACGAGTCCATCCGCGTGGTCAATCGCGATTTTCTCGGCCGCGACCGGCCGACCAACGTGATCTCGTTTCCCGACGACGCGCCCGACGCGCTCGGCGAGTTGATGGTCAATGTCGATTTCGCCCGGCGCCAGGCGCAGGAAACAAAAAGGGATATCCACTACGTCCTCGGATATTATATAATTCATGGGCTGCTGCATTTGGCCGGCTATGATCACGAGCGGTCCGGACCGGAAGCGGCGGCACGCATGCAGGAACGCCAGGACCAGATGGAGGATTTGCTGGTCTCTTTGGATAGGGGTGAAAAGAGCGAATGAACGACAAGGACGACGGCATACGACCTCAGTTACGCAGGTTCTTTGCCAAATTCAGGGCGCAAAAAGATCAGGAACAAGCCACCGCCGAAGCGCTTAACGACCTGGAAAGCGAAGGCCTGATCGACCACGACGAAAGCGAAATGATGCAGGGCATCCTGTACCTGGACAAAACCGAGGTTCAGGACATCCAGGTGCCGCGCACGGAAATCGCCTACGTCGACCTCAACGACGATCTCCGTGAAATCATCCGGACGATCATCAATTCCGGCCACAGCCGGCTGCCGGTGGTCGAAGGCGACCTCGACAACGTGCTGGGCTTCATTCACGTCAAGGATCTGCTCGCCTACTGGGACAAACCCGACGAGTTTTCCCTCGAGCGCGTGCTGCGCCGGATCATGATCGTGCCCGAGACCAAAAAAATCGACGCGCTCCTGCGCGAATTTCAGGAACGGCACGAGCAGTTCGCCCTGGTGCTCGACGAGTTCGGCGGCACCAGCGGTTTGATCACCATCGAGGACATTCTGGAAGAGGTGTTCGGCGAAATCGAGGACGAATACGACCGGCAGGAGCCGCGCATCCTGAATCAAAACGAAAACAGCGTGACCGTTTCCGGGCGTTTTGAAATCGAGAAAGTCGGCGAAATTCTCGCCCAGGAAGTGCCCGAGGGCGACTACATCACCGTCGGCGGTTGGATCGTCGACCGCATCGGCCGCATGCCTCAAGACAAGGAAAAGTTCACCTTGGACGGCTTTGACGTGGAAGTGGTGGCGGCTTCGGACAAACTGATCCGCAAGGTGTGTATCAGCAAACCCGTGTCCGACCAATAAATTATTTGGTGATGACCACCGCGACGTCGGCGACGTTCGTGCCGGTCGGGCCGGTGTACAGCAGCGCGCCCGCCGCCGAGAGGGCGGTATACGAATCGTTGCGTTCCAGGTAATCGCACGCGTCCATCTGCGCCTCGTGGATGCGGTTCATCGTAGCGCCGTGCACGTAGGCGCCGGCCGCGTCGGACATGCCGTCCACGCCGTCGGTGGAAAAGGCGAGCAGCGCGACGTTCTCTTTTCCCGCCGCTTCGATGGCGAAGGCCAGCGCCATTTCCTGGTTGCGGCCGCCGCGCCCCGGATTGTCCGACAGCGTCACCGTGGTTTCGCCGCCGTAAATCCAGCAGGTCGGCCGATGCACGTCGGCGCCCATCACCTGTCGCGCCAGCTTGATGCCCACTTCCCGCGCCTCGCCGACCAGCGGTTCGTCTTGAATGATGGGATGCAACCCGTTTTCGGCCGCTTTCAACGCCGCCGCCACCACCGCGTCGCGGTTCGAACCGATCTGATAGTGATGCACGTTGGCGAATGTCGAACTGTCCGGCAACGCCGGAGCGGTGCGGATCAGGTCCGCCAACCAGGCCGGCGGCGGCAGCTCCGCCTCGGTCAGGTACGACAGCGCCTCTTCGTTGCTTGACGAGTCGGGGTAAAACGGACCGCTGCCCACGATGTCCAGCCGCGTGTCGTCGGGAACGTCGGACAGCACCAGAATGTGCGCTTCCACGCCGTTGAGCGCCCGCGCCAACTGTCCGCCCTTGATCGCCGACAGCCGCCGGCGAATGGTGTTGATCTTGTTGATCGGCAAACCGCTGGCCAGCAGCCAGTTGCCCGTTTCGATTTTCTGTTCCAGCGTCACGCCCTCGCGCGGCACGCACCACAGCGCCGACGTGCCGCCGGAGATCATGCCGAACACCAGCGGATCGCGCTTGGACCACACCTGCGCGATGTCCAGGGCTTCGGACGCGGCGATCACCGACCGTTTGTCCGGCAACGGATGACCCGCCGCGCGCGCCACGCAGCCGGGCGCGCCCACGACATAACCGTCGGGCGAGGTCAGACTGCCCGCGTCGTACCCGCGTTCGATAATATGAGCCAGCGCCTGCGCCATGCGCGCCGAGGCTTTGCCCGCGCCGAGGCACACCAGCTTACGCCCGTAAAAATCCACTTCCTGATGGTCGATCAGCAGCTTTTCGGCGGCGATGCGAACGTGGCGTCGGACCATGGATTCGGGGGCAACGGACGCCAAAATGGAGAGCAGGATGGTTTCCGCGGTGGATCGAAAGTAAATCATGATACTTCCATTATATCGGAACTGGCGTTTTTGACTATCCGCATTATCGGAATTTTTTTCTGAAAACTCGATAATTTTTCGATTAAACTATGGTGAGCCCTGGACAAGAATCGGCTTTACGGACCAAAATGACACGCCCTGGGAATAGCCCTTCGAACCAATCGCCCCTCGACGGATTGCGCGCCGTCAGCGTAACTTGTTACGCCGGCCATCGGGGGAATCGGCGGCCGCGGCGATATGCGGTGGGCGAAGAGGAATACGAAATCGATGCGATCATCGCCGAAGAAGCGATCCAGTGGCAGGCGAGCGGCCGACGCTATACCCGGTTCATCGTAAGCGATCGGCGGTCGCGACGCGTTGTTTTATGGCACGATCAATTGACGGATCAGTGGTTTTTGGATGAGGAAATGTGATGGGTGTGAAAGAGTACTTTCTGCGTAGCCTGGCAAAAAAATACGGCTTTACCGACAGCGTCGAGTACATCGAAGCGCTGGGGAAAATCGGCACCGAAGCCGAGGTGCCGTTTCCCACCGACCTGGCGCCGATGGCCGGGCGCATGTTCACGCGCGGCGTGTTTACCCAAATGGCGATTCAGCCGAACCTCGACTGGGTGCTGCCTTATTGGGCCGTGCGCCAATACGATCCGCACGATGCCAGCTTCATCCCGCGCATGACCTGGGTGCAGTTCAACCTCACGCAACGCAACTGGACCGCCGTGGGCCTTCCCGGTTCCACGCGCGAAGTGGTCGTTGATCCGCGCGGGTGGGTGACGCCCTGGTTCGAAGGCTGGTCGCTGGATACGTGGCTCGATTACGAAGGAAAAATGCTCTATCCCAGCCGCGAAAAGGAATGCCGGCAGCGCCAGGTCGAAAACCTGCCGCTGGTGACAACCGTTTTCGACCAGCCGGACTTCCGCTTCGAGTTGGAAACCTTCGTCACCAAAATCGACGGCATCGAGAGCGTGCTCGTGCGCGCGACCGTGGCCAACAAGACCAGCCGCACGATCAGCCCGGCGTTGTATTTCTCCGTGCGCCCGTTCAACCCGGAAGGCGCGAGTCTGGTCAAATCGATCGAGGCCCTCGACGATCGCACGCTGGCGATCAACGGTTCGCTGGGCGTGCAGTTCCACACGCCGCCGCAGCGCATCCATTGCAGCGACGGTCACGACGGCGATTGCGCCTTTTATCGCTCGATCGAGCAGACGCGCACCTCAATCAAAGACGAAGCCGGTCTGGCCAACGCCTACGCCATGTACCCGCTGCGCCTGGAGGCCGGGCAGGAGCAGGATTTCGTCTGCATCGCCACCGTGCGCCCCGAGAAAATCACGGCGAACAAAGCCACGCGCCTGCGCGCGTTCGACTACCACGACATGCGCGCCGACGCCAAGGCCGTTTGGCGCGAGAAGTTGCACCAGGGCATGAACCTCGAGTTGCCCGACAAGGCAATGACCGACCAGTTCTATCTGTGCAAAAACCATTTGATGCTCGCCGACGACGGCGACAGCATCACGCCCGGGCCGATGACCTACCATCACTACTGGTTCCGCGACAGCGCCTACATGATCACCGCGCTCGATCGCATGGGCCTGCACATCGACGCCCGCCGCAAGCTGATGGATTACCCGCACCGGCAGCTTTCCGACGGCTTTTTCCAATCGCAGCCGGGCGAATGGGACAGCGCCGGGCAGGCGATCTGGACGCTGGTCGAGCACTTCCGCATCACCGGCGACCGGCCGTTTCTGGAAAAAATGTTCGTGCCCCTCGTGCGCGGCGGGCAGTGGATCGTGCGCACGCGCAAAAAGCAGAAGGCCGCCGGACCGACCAAGGGCCTGTTGCCGCCGGGATTCTCCGCCGAACATTTCGGCCCCAACGATTTCTACTATTGGGACGATTTCTGGGGACTGGCCGGCCTGCGCGACGTCAGCCGCGCGGGCGAGGTGCTCGGCAAGCGCGACACCTGGGTGACCTTCGAACGCGAGGCGGAGCATTTTCTCGAAGACATCCGCGAAAGCTTGCGGCTCGTCGAGCATCGCCTCGGCAAAGAGGTGATGCCCGCCGGGCCTTACCGCCGCATCGATTGCGGCATGATCGGTTCGATCGCCGCGCTGTATCCGCTGCGCTTGCTCGATCCGTTCGATCCGCTGATCACCAATTCGCTCGAAGCCCTGCATGAATGCTGCATGTTCGAAAACGGTTTCTTCTCGCAGATGATCCACGCCGGCATCAACATGTACCTCACCTTGCACATCGCCCATTGCCACTTGCTGCGGCGCGAAACGCGGGCGTGGCCGCTGATCAAATACGTGCTGGGCAAGGCGACCTCGGTGGGCACGTGGCCCGAGGCGATTCACCCGGCGACCGGCGGCGGCTGCATGGGCGACGGCATGCACCTGTGGGCGGCGGCCGATTGGCTGCTCACGCTACGCGACCTGCTGTTGTTCGAGGACGGCGATCATCTCGTGCTCACGCCCGCGCCGCTCTATGATTGGTTCGAGTGGGGCAACCATTTCGAGGTCAACGACGCGCCGACGCACTTCGGCGTGGTTTCCTTCCGCGTGGAAGGGCGCGAGGGCGATGTCGTGCTCAACCTCGACGCCGCGTGGCGGCAGGCGCCGCTGAAAATCGAGTGGAATCTGCCGTTCCCGATCGGCGAAGCGCTGGTCGACGGCAAGCCGGTCAACGTGAACGACACGCGCATTCTCGTTCCCGGCGGCACGCGCGAAGTGCGCGTCAAACGGGTGTAACCGCATGGGCCGCGCCGTTCTGGGTTTCAACGCCAACATCCACGACACGGCGGCGGCCTTGATCATCGACGGCAAACTGGTCGCCTTCGTCGAAGAAGAACGCCTGCGGCGCGAAAAACACACCACCGCCTTTCCCGATCGCGCCGTTTCCTGGTGCCTGCGTGAGCACGGCCTGACCGCCCGCGATCTGGCCGGCGTCGGTTTTTACTGGCGTCCGTGGGTCGGCCTCGCGCGGCGGATCGGCCAAACCTTGCGCGGGCTGCCCGCCACCTGGGCCAACGTGCGCCGCATGCAGGGCGGCAATCTGCGCAGCATGTTCGCCACCGCCGGCGAATTCCGGCACCGCTTCGGCTACGCCGGTCCGTTCCGCTACGTCAACCATTACCTCGCGCACGCGCATCACGCCGCCCGGCAGACCGACTTCGATCGCGCGTTGATCGTGGTCGTCGACGGCAACGGCGAAATCGCCACCACGCTCATCGCCCTGCTGGAAGGTGATACGATCCGCCCGCTGCACTGGGTGTATTACCCGCACAGCCTCGGCTTGCTGTGGTGCACGGCGACTGAATGGCTCGGCTACCGGCAGAATTTCGACGAGGGCAAGGTGATGGGCCTGGCGCCCTTCGGCGACGCGTCGGCGCTGCCGGCGATGCGGCGGATCGTCGACTACCGCGGCGGCGGCGAGTTTCGCCTGGATATGAGTTACTTTGATTATCATCTGGCGCGCCGGAATTGGTTCGGCGAACAATGGGTCAATACATTCGGTCCGCCGCGTTGTCCCGGCGAAGAGTTGACCGACCGCCACCGCGCCGTGGCTTTCGCCGTGCAGAAAATCACCGAGGAAACGATGGTGCGCCTTGTCGAGGAGATGACCGTGAAACTCGGCACGCGCAACCTCGTGCTTACCGGCGGCGTCGCGCTCAATTGCGTGATGAACGGTGCGTTGGCCGCGACGGGGCTGCTCGACGGCCTGTATGTGCCGCCGCCCGCCCACGACGCCGGCGCGGCGATCGGCGCGGCGATGTGGGTTGACCGCGAAGTGTTCGGCGTGCGCGGGCGCGACGTGGCGCCGTCGGTTTTTTGCGGTCCGCGTTACACCGATGCCCAATGCGAGCAGACGTTGCGCGAAGCGGGGCTGGCCTATCGCCGCGAAGAAAACATCGCGCGGGCGACAGCCAGGCTGCTGGCCGAAGGCAAATTCGTCGGTCGCTTCGCCGGCGCGTTGGAGGCCGGTCCGCGGGCGCTGGGTCATCGCAGCATCCTGGCCGATCCGCGCACGGTGGCGATGAAGGATCTGCTCAACGCGCGCGTCAAACACCGTGAGGCGTATCGTCCCTTCGGTCCGAGCGTTCTGGCCGAGCGCGCCGACGAATTGTTCGTTACCGGCGGGCGGCCGTCGCCGCACATGCTGCTGACGTTCCCGGTGCGCCCGGCGTGGCGCGACCGCCTGGGCGCGGTGACGCACGTGGACGGCACCAGCCGTTTGCAGACCGTCGACCGCGATCGGCAACCGGGTTATGCGGCGCTGATTGAAGAATTCGCCGCGCTGACCGGCGTGCCCGCCGTGCTCAACACCAGTTTCAACGCCAAAGACGAACCGATCGTCTGTTCGCCGCGCGATGCGGTCCGCGGCTTTTTGCGCACCGGCCTGGACGCGCTGGCGCTCCACGATTTTCTCGTGCTTAAAAAGTAACGCCCCGCCGCGGAGAGCGACGAGGCGCGGGTTGGGCGAAGTGGCGATCAGTCGCGCGTCAGCGACACGTTGTCGATGATCACGTAGGTGATGTTGTTGTCGCCGTCGGCGTTGAGCCGGAAGACGATCTTGACCGGTTTTAGGTCCTGCGATCCGTTCACGTCGAATTGCGCCGTGCGCGTTTTCCAGCCGTTCCACTGATCCTGATCGGTGAAGGTGAAGAAGGTCGTCAGCACGTTGTCGTTGCTGTCGGCCAGCGCCACGTAGAACGTATCGTCGCCGGTGTTGGCTTCGCCGGAGATCAGCAGCATCTTGAAGCTGACCGTGATCGTCGCCGTGTTCGACGGCACCACCGCCTGCTGTTTCAACGTGACCGTGTCGGCCAGATTTTCCGTCAGCAGCGCGGCGTAATTCCCCGACGGCAGGGGCGGCGGGTAGTAAGGCAACGCCACCTTGTTTTTGACGATGCCGGACGGATTTTCGGTCCAGTGATCGTTGCCGTCCTCGAAGTCGCCGTTTTCCAGGAAGCCGTCGTCGAAGTCGTCGTCATCGTCGTCGGTCGGCGTGGTGTCGTCGTCATCGTCGTCGTCGTCGTCGATGGGGATGTCGCCTTGAACCGAGAATGTGCCGACGATGCTGTTGCTCGGTTCGTCGCAAATGTCGGTGACGCCGATGCGGAATTCATGCTCGCCGTCGCTCAGACCGGCCAGCTCGACGTCGTACAAAAATCCGTCGTTGTTGCCCGTGCCGTCGCAGGGCAATTTTTTGGAAAGCGCGTCCACGATGGAGAATTGTCCGCCGTCCAGCGACCACCAGACGTTGCCGCCGCCCAGGTTGCAGTCGTCGTCTTCGTACTGCAACCACAGGACGAACGAGTCGCCCTCCTTGATCTGCGGAGCCTCGGTCAACTCATCGTTGACGATGTATTGCAATCGGCCGATGACCGGTGCTTCGTTGTTTTGGCACTGGTCGATTTCATCGATGACGGTCGGCCCGCTGCAGCCGACGATCCATGCCGCCGCTATAAACGATGTAATAACCAATATGAGCGCGGCCAGTTTCGGTCCGGACATCTTCGTTCTCCAAGCAGATTTACGCTTTTTGCCCCTGGGCGATATGGTTGGCTCCTCACTTATCGCATATTAGTAAGACGTGAAAAAAAGTCAATCCTGCGGGCTGTTTGCCTTGGGCGCCGTGATTTCGCCGAACAACTTGACCACTTTGGCGAAAGCGGCCAGGAAAGGCACCCGGTCGGCCGCGGGCAATTCGTGCGGTTTACGCCCATGAATTTCATACGGATCGACCGCGATGCGCTCGCCGCTTTCGCTTTCCTTTTCCACGCGATACAGCAGGCGCGGGTAGGTGGTCTGCCCCGACGAGCCCGAGGCGCCGATCTGCATGCCCGTGGTCAGCAGCGATCCTTCTTTGAGTTTATCGCTGATGTTCTCCAGGTTGCAGAACTGACCGAAGGCGCCGCTGTCGATATAGCGGATTTCGACGCTGCGCCCAAGTTTGTCCATCTCCCAATTCAGGCGGGTGACGCGGGCCGGAAACGGCGCGATCACCGTCGTGCCGCGCGGTACGCTGAAGGAAACGCCGTTTTTCCCCAGGGGGCGAATGTTCGCCGACGCCAGCACGTCCGCCGGCAGCGGCGGCCGTTCGATCAGCCCGGAAATGCCCTGGCCCTGTTCATTGAAGAACGCCGCGTCGCCGGCGGTTTTATCCGGGAAATAGATGTAAAAATATTCTTTCCCGGTTTTGCGGCTTTTGTACCAGAAGCCGTACAGCGGCACGCGCTCGCTGCGCGCCTGCGGATTGTAGACGATTTTCGCTTCGTCGCCCTTGCGCAAATCGCGGCGCGGATTGATTTTCCATTGCAGCACGCTTTCCAAACGCTCGCCGAGGATCAGGGCCAGGTTGCTTTCCTCGCCGGGCAGGGCGTTTTTCAACGAGCCGGCCAAGGTGCCCGCCACGCGAAAGGCCACCGCGTGCAGGTTGCCGTCGATGGCGAAGTTCGGTTCGGGCGTCGGCGTCGGTTCGGGCGTCGGCTCGGGCGTGGGTTCCGGCGTCGGTTCGGGCGTCGGCGAAATTTCCTCGGGGGTAACGGCGGGCGTCGGCTCGTCGGCGGGCTCTTTGTCGCCGGAGGTCAACACAAAGACCAACGCCAGCACGGCGATGGCGATGACCGTCACGATGAAAATGTTGCGCGCCATGTTGTCCTGGCGCGGCGTGTGCGGTCGATAGTCGTCGAAATCAGGCATTGCCGCTCTCCCGCAACCGGATACGCACCAGGCGGCAACCGTGCGGCGGAATCGCGCCGAGCCGCACCAGGCCGTCGTGTTCGTGCAGGACGCTGTTTTGCCACACGTCGCGCAACTCGGCGACGCGCGCGAGTTTCGCCAGGTCGAGAATCTGCTTGAGATCGAAGATCGAGCCGCTTTCCTCTTTCTCGTGGTTGATGACCAGCAGCAGATAGCCGTCGTCGGTTTCGGCCAGCATGGTGGTCGGATATTCGCCCGCGTCGGGATCCAGCACGCGCATGTTGCGTCCGCGATTGGCCAGCACGGTGCGCAGCACGTCGAGACGTTCGGGCGCGAGCTGCGTCATGTCGTCGCTGATCAGCATCATCCCGCCGGTCAGCGCGGCCAGCGACGTGAAGGTGCGGATTTCATCGAGCGTCATTTTGTTCTTGTTCTGACGCACCAGCAGGCAGTCGGGATCGTTGCACCACAGGCGCTCGTGCATGAACTGACGGTGGGTCGTGTTGCGTAGCGCGTGCACGGTCGCCAGGCAATGATGGTCGCGGTTGAGCCAGCGCAACGGATTGGTCCAGCGCGGCGTGACGTCCGGACCGATGCGCATCGCGTCGACGATCCCCACCGCCGGCCCGAGCGGACAGCCGCAGCCCAGCAGCGTCGCGTCGTCGCCGATCGCGCGGCGGATCGTTTCCAGCCCGCGCCGCAGGGCGCTCGCCCGCGTGGTCAGCGGGTCATGCCGGCGCGCATGGAAGGCGGCGGCGTAGAGAAAATCGATCTTGAAGAACTTCCAGCCCATCGCCTTGAGCGTGGTGAAGACCTCTTCCAGGTAAGCCAGTACGCCCGGGTGCGTCGGATCGAGAATCTTCATGCCCCGCAGCTTGTCCCACAGCGGATTGTACGAACCGCGCAACGCCTTGCCGCGTTCGTCGCGCAGCAGCCAATCGGGATGTTCCAGCGCCACGCGGCTTTTGGCATGCGCCAGAAACGGCGCGGTCCAGATGCCCGGGGTGAAGCCCGCCGCGGCGATCGTGTCCGCCATCGCCTGTAAACCCGAAGGGAACTTTTCGTTGGGGATCAACCAGTCGCCGATTTGCGCCTGGTAGCCGTCGTCGAGTTGGAAAAATTCGAGACCAAGTTCCTCGCGCATCGGCGTGAGCGTTTCCAGATTGGCCTTGAGCTCGCTCTCGGAAATTTTCGTGTAGTAGTAGTACCAACTGCACCAGCCCACCGGCGCGCGTTCGGGCAGACGCGCGTGCATCGCCGCGCCGTGCAGGTCGGCCCATTCGGCCAGCAGGTCAACGCCGCGCCCGGCGAATTTCAACCACAGCGTTTCACCGGTGACGGTTTCGCCGGGTTGCACCGCGAGGCCGTCGAATTGGCAGCGGGCGCGCAGCAGGTTGAATTGTTTCGTTTTCGGATTGATCTCCAACCGCACGTCGCCGAAGGCGCGGTCGGCCGTCACAAAGCCCAACGCCATCGACTGCCCGGTGCTCACGTTGCGCAGGCCCAGCACCTGCTCGGAAACGAAAACGCCGTATTTGTTCGGGCTGAGGTTCGCCGGATTTTCTTCCTGGTCGCGGATGAACTTGAACAGCGGGCGCGGGTCGCGTTCGATCAGGCGGAAGGTGCGCGTGGCCGACCAACTCTGCCAGCCGTTGCGAAAAATCGACCATTCGCCGGCCGAAAAACCGAGGCTGAATTTACCGTCCAGATCGGCGCGGACGATCAACGGGTCGAGCGAGTCCAGCGCGATCGGCTCGTGCAGCTCGTTGGTGACGCGGGTGACGATCCGCAGGCTGTTGTCGTCGGCGTCGGGCGTGAATTCGGCGGCGAACACCAACCGCTCGGCCGGCGTTGCGCCGCGCCAGATCTGCGTGAGAACGATCCGGCCATTTTCCTCGACGATCGCGTCGGGCCGCGATTTAAGCAGCGTTTGCGCTTCGCCCTTGACGCGAAAACGGCAGGCGACATCCACCGGACCCAGGCGCGCCTCGGTCAGGGCAGGTATTTCCATCTGGCGAATTCCGCGCGTTAAATCGGTGCTGATCTGCATTGGTTCATGATCCGCTGAGTTGTGTGTTCGTTGGTTTTACTTGGCACCAATGAACACATCTGTCAAGGATCCTAGCGAAACAGATTGGTCTTTTTCAATTTCACTTTGCGCACCGTTCCGTCGGGTTTGCGGATTTCCAGGACTACCGTGTCCTGGGAGAGGTTCGTTAACTTCCCTATAAATATATCGTACCCCAATTCTTTGAGTGGGATACCGTTCATGGACAGCACCTCATCGTCATATTGTATTCCCGCTTTTACCGCCGATGAATTGCTGTTTATACCCGTAATAATGGTCTTACCGTTTATATAGGAGAATCCGACGCCATATGCCAATTGCGAGTTGGGTTTGGGTTTCGCGGATAGCGGAACCAAAACCATTTTATTGTTCTGGTAATCGATCGTGGTGCGGAAGTTTTGCATGACGGACATGCCGAGGTGGTTGTATTCGCTCGATTCGGAAATAGTGAAGACCATCGGTCCCAATTCATACGAACCGATCTTGAGCGATTTCACCCGATACCAATACGAGTTCTCGTATTCATTCTCACCGATTTTGGACCGAAAAGTGATGACATCGGGAGATTCGGGGGTGAATCCCAATTGTCTGGCCGTTTCCATCGTCAAGCTCGGCCGGGTAGTCATCACGGTGTCGAAGATGAATTTCTGATTGGCTTGTCCGTTCAGCGTGGCGTAAATGGTGAACATTTGGAAAGCATTATCATACAGGCCGGTGTCCATAATAGTCGCTCCCGGCAGGAGCGCTTCCGCTTGCGTTTGCCGGCTGTCCTTCGCGTAAGTCCGCAGTTCGAGCTTCGCCGGATCGATAGTCACAATGAAATCCTGAAAAATTTGGGAGCCCAGATAGCCGTCGAATTCGGTGCCGATACCGGATAAACTTTCGGGGGCATCCCGTGCGGTAAATCTGTCAAAGCGGTATTGCCAATTATTTTGATGAAAAATCAGCGGTTCGGCCAACTGAAAGAATCGTGGATCGCCTTCTTTCCAATTCGGGGGATTATTGGGAATCTGCTGTATTCCCAATCGCTCGACCGAGTCGGGGAAAAGGGTTGTTCCCTGGCAAAGCGAAATCAGCAACGTGACTTCGTCGGGAATATCATTCAGCGTTGCCTTGATGAGTACCGCGTCGGATACCATGAAGTAGTTGATCACGTTCACCGGTTCGACCGGGGAATCGGGCAGCGACACCGGTTTCGGCGTGGCGGCGCAGCCGAGCATGAGCAGGAAAATCAAGCAGAACGAACAAAACACTCTCCGATTCATCGCAACCTCCATTGGCCTTGAATTGGATATTCGCGCTTGACAATACCACAACCCGGTCCGATTCTGAAATAGGGTTTCATTTGCAGGAATGATCATGAGTGAACCGCGAAGCGGGCCGGCGAAGTTAATCGGCATCTCGTGGGTGGAGGCGTCATGAGCGGTTTATTGGCCGGCGCGGCCAAGGTCGATATCACTCCGGAAAAAATGGGTTTGCGCCTGGGCGGTCATGCGGTCAATCGCGTGGCCGTGGGCGTGCGCGATTCGCTCTACGCGCGGGCCGTCGCCTTGTCGGACGGCGGCGCGCCGCTGGTGTTGGTCGGGTTGGATCTGATCGGGTTGATGCGCGGCTACGTCGAGAAAATCCGCGCCCGCTTGCCGCAATACGCGCCGCACCGTTTGTGGATCTGCTGCACACACACCCACGACGCGCCCGACACCATCGGCTTTTGGGGGCCGATGATCCGCGAGATTCCGTTGCGCACCGGCCTGGACGCGGACTACATGGATTTCCTGCTCGAACGCACGGCCATGGCCATCGACGAGGCGGTGAATGATTTGTCGCCGGCCACGGCGACGGCGGCGCATGTGCTCACGCCGTCGATCGGCTTGACGCGCAACGTGCGGCAGGAGGGCATGAAGGACGACGAAATACAGATTCTGCAAGTTACGTCGCTCAGCGGACCGGTGATCGCCACCGTCTACAATTACGCCTGTCACCCCGAATTTTTCGGCCACCATCATCGCCGCATCAGCGCCGGCTGGCCCGGCGTCGCCAACGAGCTATTGGAGCAGACGTTCGGCGGTACGGCGCTTTTGTTGCAAAACGCGCTGGGCGGAATGGTCACCGGCGCAACCTCGCGCGACGACGGCGCCTTCGATCCGCGCGACGGCGCTCCGTTCGTCGGCCGGCTCGGACGGCGCATCGCCGAATATGTGGAGTGCGGCCTGCGCGAGAACGGTCGGCCGATCAAGGTGGACACGATCGCCACCGAGCACGCCGCGTTTTTGCTGCCGATCGAAAACAAGGTGTTCCGCCTGGCCGCGCGGCTCAATATTTTCCCGCGTTGGATGTTGGGGCAGGATAAAAAATCCGTCATCACCGAGGTCAATATCGCGCGCCTGGGGCCGGTGGTCATGGCCACCTTGCCCGGCGAGGCGCTGCCCGAAGTGGGCTTCGCCGTCAAGCAGATGCTCGGCGCGCCGTATCCCTGGGTGCTCAATCTGGCCTGTGACGAACTGGGGTATTTATTGCCCGAGAGTCATTGGCTGCAGCGCAATTATCGTTACGAGCAAGCCATGTCGCCGGGCTCGCAAACCGTGCCGCTGATTTTCGAAAAGCTCAAGGAATTGCTTCGCGCGGATTGAACGAACGGCGCAGCAGACCGCGCTCCTTTCCCGCTTTCGCCATTTCTTCCAACGTTCGATGAACGTCCGCCGGAAAATGCCGCGCGCAAGCCGCCGCCGTTTCGCTCGCGCTCGGCAGGGGATAATCTTCCAGCAGCTTGCGCAGATAGTCGACGTCGGTGTGCATTTGATCGGCGAGGTTGGGCAGCGGATCGGCCGCATGGTCGCGAAAATGCTGCAACGATTTATCCCACGCCAGCAGGATGCGCTCGACGCCCTGCGGATGATTTTTGATGTACTCGGCTTTGCCCAGCAGCAACAGGCGTTGCGGAATCGCGGCGACCGTTTGCAGGGCGGCCTGCGTTGCCGATTGCCGGTCCAACGGCGTGCAGGCCAGTTGCAGCAACGTCGCGCCGGTATTGCCGGCCGGGCTCGACAACGGCAGCGCCTCGTGCATGGTCAACGCGGAAAAGTCGATGTTGTTTTGCGTCATCCAATAGGCCAGGAGCACTTGCCCCGCCAGTCCGGCGAAATTGACCCATTCGCGCCGTTCGCGCCACGAGTCCGTTTCACGGCTGAGGATGGCCAGCGGCGTGGTCGGTCCGAGATCGGCGATGATCCGCCAGGTCGGATTCGCGTTGAGCAAAATCAACGCCTGTGCCTCGGTGAGCAACGCGGTGTCGATTTCCTCGGCGGTCAGCGACTCGAGCATTTCCTCGTCGCTTTTGGGCGTCCGAAATTTGATCTCCAGCTTTTGCGTCTGCGCCATGCCGCCCGAGGTGGCGTGCATGTGGAAAATGACGGCCGCCGGCGTGTGCCGGTTCCAAACCATGTTGACGTTGGAAAAAATCTCCTCCCGCCTCTGTGTGCAGGCCGCCGTCGCGACGATGAGTAACAGGCAGAAGAGGATATGCCGAACGCGCATCAGCCGCTTTCCCCCGGGAGGTGTGCGGAAAAATTATTTTTACAGCCGCCGCAACGCGAAATCGCCGACGTCCGAATACAGTTCGAAAACGCGACCGAGAATCGCCTTGCCCGTGCGCCGACGATGCCATTCGCAATACGCCACCAGCGCATGGAACGTTTTGAGCCCGGCGTAGATCGGCGAAAGCTTGATGCGATGTGTGTAACGCTGCAAAAAAGAGGCGTCGAACGTTTGCGCCGCGAGCGCTTCGCAGGCCGCGCGGGCGGCCATCTGCGCGCTGACCATGCCCAGGTAGATGCCGCCGCCGGTCAGCGGATTGACGAACCCGCCGGCGTCGCCGACGACCAACACGCCGTCGCCGTGCAGTTGGTCGGCCACGTAGGAGGGGATCAACCCCGAGGTTTTGCGCACGATCTTGCGCCCGCGCAGATCGTCGCGGCTGTCGATGAACTCCTGCAGCAGCTTGCCGATGCGCCCGCCCAGTTGCGCGGTCGGTCCGCCCATGCCCACGTTGAGCGTGTCGGTCGTGGGGAAAACCCAGTAATAGCCGTAGGGCAGTTTTTCGCCGTTGAACAGAAACTCGAACGCCTCGTGCGGATTGTCGGGATAATCCAGCTCATAGGCCACGCCGACGATCGATTCGCGTTTGTGGTCCACGCCGATGCGGCACACCTGCCAGGCCATCGAGCGGGCGCCGTCGGCGAAAATGACGATCTTACCGCCGACCTGGTAATGCGTTTCGGTGGCGCGATCCAGCACCTTCACGCGCTTGTGGAACGGATCGTAGTCGACGACTTTCTGATAACAGCGCAGGTGCGCGCCGACCGATTCCGCGCGCCGGGCGAGGAACGGATCGAGTTCGGTGCGCTTGACGCTGACGTAAATCGGTTTGTCGGCCTGGTAGAGTTTCTTTTTTATGGCGATGTCCAGTTGCACCTTGTTGATGCGCTTGTGCACCAGTGAGTCGGGCAGGTCGAATTTTTTCAGCAGAAAATTGCCCAGGCCGCCGCCGCAGGAATTGAACTGTCCGGGCACTTTGTCGCGCTCCAGCAACAGCACGTCGTAACCGGCCTTGGCGATCTCATACGCGGCCGTCGAGCCGCAAGGCCCGGCTCCGACCACCACCACATCATGCATTTCGCAATTCATCGCGTAACCTCTCACGCCCACCACTTGAGCAGGAACAACAAAGCGCCGGCGGCGACGAACAACAGCCGATACGCCGTCTGATACAACCGATCGTAGCCGATCCACGTGCCGCGCACGGCCCGCCAATGCAACACCGCGTGCGGCGGATAAATCAGCAAATACGGCACCGCTTCGCGCCAGCCCGTCACGCCGGTCGCGGCCAACAGGAACAAATAAACGAACGCCACGGTGAACACGCCGAAGGCGAAACGAAACACGCGTTCCGGGCCGTAGACGACCGCGTTGGTGCGCAGGCCCGCCTCGCTGTCGGGTTGATGATCTTTCACTTCGTGATTGAGGTGCCCGGCGGCGAAAACCAGCGCGAAATACGCGCCGACCAGCAAGCCCTTTTCGTCGATCGGCCGCACCGCCGCGTAACCGAGCACGAACTGCAGCACGCCGCCGATCAGGTGCACCGTCGTGCCGAACACCGGCCGCGCTTTGGCGTAAATGTGCGGATGCGAATACAGCGTCCAATTGCCCATGATCAACAGCCAGGGCACGAGGCAATGCGGGAACCACAGGAAATACAGCAACCCGGAGACGAACGCGCCGAAGTAGATCAGGCCGATCATCTCCTTGTCGCTGACTTCGCCGGTCACGGCGGGATTGCGGTTCAGGCGCTGGTTGACGCGGTCGTGCTCCAGTCCGCCGTAGCTGTTGAGGCAATACACGTACATCACCAGCGGGTAGGTGGCGACGATGAACTTGAGCGCGAGCCAACCCAGGCCGTCGAGGCTATCCGCGCCGATCAGCATGCCGATCAGCGGAAAACCGATCATCAACATCGATTCGATCGGCCGCGTCGCCAGCAGGTAATGCCACAGCTTGCGCATCAGCGTGAATCCGGGAAATTGTCGGGCAAAAAGTCGACCGTGTACTCGGCCAGCTTGACCACCTCGGCCACGCCGTCCTCCGCGCTTTTCGGCGACGGCAACCAGGTGATGACGTAGGCGGGCAGGTCGGGATGATATTTTTTCATGAACTCTTCATCGCGACTCCGCCCGTAATTGACGTAATACAGCCGCCGGTCGTTGAGCAACCGGCTGGTCGCCGGACGCCCGACCACCCAACTGTCCTGGAAATTGTAATCCTTCGTGCCCTTCAGGTAGTAGTTGGTGAACACCACCGCCCGTTCGGGAACGTCGTATTGCTCCAGCACCTTCTCGAACTGGCCGACGTTGTTGCCGACCCGCGCCAGCGCGCGCGCCTGGTACTGATGGAAGGTAACAAAGGAAATCACGCACGAAAACACAACGAACAACGCCAGGCGCCGCCGGGCCTTCGCGCGCGGCATCCAGTACATCAGCAGGCGCACGGCCGACTCGAAACCGCTGACGGTCAGCAGCAGCAAAATGATGCTCAGCTCGTAATAGAGCACCGGGCCGGTGTCGGACACGCCGGGCCAGAAGTAGAAAAAATACACGCCGAAGGTCAGCACCACGCTGGAAAAGCCGATCCACTCGATCGTCTTTTTATCGCGCTTGAGCAGCCAGGCGAGCACGAACAGCAGGCTGACCGGCCAGCCCAGCAGCCACCAGTTGAGGCGCAGCAGGTTGTTGACCATGTTGGTCAGACCGGTCGTCGGCTCGTGCACGATGTGCCAGGTGCCTTTGCCGAAACCGAACGGATGCTTGAACGGCGTGCGGCCTTCGCCCCAGGCCGCGTGGTAATTGGTTTTGAAGATGTCGCCGTTGATCGCGTAGTTGAGCGCGAAGGTCGCCGCCAGCGTCAGCACCACCAGCGCGGCGAGGATGACGATCTTCGGCCACTGCTTTTTCACGTCGCGGAAAAGCACGTACGCCAGCGCCAGCCCGGCCGGACCGGCCGCCAGCAACGCGGTCGTCGAGCGCACCTGGAAGGCGAGGAAGAAAAACACGCCGGCCAGCAGCGCGTCCCACCAACGGTCGTCTTTCCACGTGCGGTGCGCGAAGAAATAAAACCAGGCGAGGAAACACATCGTCGCCGGGTGGCTCAGCAGCGTGGCCGAGGTGGTCAGGAACGTCGGGCTGATCGTCAGCAGAAACGCGGCGATGAACCCGAGCTTCGGCCCGTACAACCGCCGGCCCAAAAGGAAAATCGCCACGATCGTCGCCAACGCGGCCAGCAGCGTCATCAATCGCGGGTAGCCCATGAGCAGGGTGGGCAGCAACAAAATGCTTTGCCCCAGCGGATACTGCCCGAAGATCTTGCCGTTGTTGACGAAAAACACGTTGTCTTCGAACAGCCGATCCTGCAGCGGCGCCTGGTCGGGCAGGCTGGGTAAGGTCAGATGCCCCGCCGCGAGAATGCGCGATTGGAACAGGTAGACGTTTTCGTCGTCGGTGATCGGCCGGTCGTCGAGAATGAAACGGCCGCAGCAGAAAATCGCCACCGCGGCGACGACCAGCAACGTCGGCAGCAGGATCCGAACGCGGCCGGGAGCGAACAACCAGTTGCCGACTTTGACCACCGTTTTGCGCAGCAGATCCTCGAAGGCGAAAATCATGAACACGGCTGCCGGCAACATCGCCAGCAGGGCGAGGGCGAACACCTTTTCGCTCTTGGGAATCAGGATCGACCAACTGATGCCGGTTTCGCTCCAGCCGTACCGATGCATGGCGGCAAAGCCGTTGTTGAGAATGGACAGCAGAAAAAAGCCGGCAAAAAACAGCACGATCCACTGCAACCAGAAAAGGCGCGAGAAGCGATGCGGCGCTTCCTCTTCCGCGTCGACGAAATCGAAAGTTTCGTCATCCACCGGCGCGGTTGAAGCGTGCTTCGTCTCCGGTTCGTGCGTTTGGCGTTGTTCGCTTGTCATCGGTCCCCGATCGTTGTTGCGAGCCCTGAAAAAAACGCCTAAGAATAGCTGAAAGCCGCGCGTTGTGTCAACGCAAGCTACACGAAAGAACGCCGATAATTTCACCATGTACAAGGGCTTTTCCGGTACGTCCCTTGACTTTAACGACGCACCGTGTTACTTGATTGCTCATGCCTATTTAGTGTTATTCGGAGTTAACATGTCGAAACAGCGGGTGATCAAGCGTTATCAAAACCGCAAACTATACGATACGGTGGCCTCGACGTACGTCACGTTGGACGATATCGCGCAGATGATCAAAGACGGCGAAGACGTGCGCGTGGTCGACAACAAGACGAAAAAAGATCTCACCGGTCTGACGCTGACCCAGATCATTTTCGAGGAAGAGAAAAAGCAGAAAAGCATTCTGCCGCTGGCCGTGCTCAAGCGGATCATCCAGAGCGGCGGCGAATCGATCAGCGAATTTGTCGACCGGCATATCGTGCCCGGCCTCAACAGCCTGAGCAACGCGCGCCTTGAAATGGAAAAATACGTCAACAAGCTCATCCGCCGCGGCAAGATCGAGCCCGAGGAAGGCCGCCGGATGATCTCTGAATGGTTCAGCACCAGCCAGAAAGGCCTGGAGGACGCCTACACGCGCGTCGACGGGCACGTCAACGATCTGCTGGATATGCTCAAAGCCCTCGCGACGCTCAGCCGCGACGTGACGCACCTGGAAGAGCGCATCGAGGAACTCGAAGCCAAACTGGCGGAATACGAAAAAGCGGACAAGAGCTAAACCGTCTCCCGCCGCCGCAACCGATTGACCGCCTGATGCGCCACGCGCGTCGTTTCCGGAATCCGATATCGCGGACACAACGCCAACGCCAGAGCGCGCGCCGTGTGGAAGCCCACGCGATGCCCGGGGCTGACGTACAGCGGCGCGGTGTTGTCGCGCGTGCGCACGAGTTGCCCGATGCGTTCACCGTTGTGCGTCAACCAGGTCCAGCGTCCCTTGGCCGCGCCCGGCTCGCGCCCTTCGCCGACCAGCCGGCTTTTTGCCAGCCCGATGCTCGGCCGGTCGTAGAGCACGCCCAGGTGACAGGCGAGGCCGAAGCGACGCGGGTGGGCCAGGCCTTGCCCGTCGCAGGCCAGCAGGTCCGGCTCGCCGGTCAGCTTGGCCATCGCGGCGGCGAGGACGGGGATCTCGCGAAAACTCAACAGACCGGGAATGTACGGAAACGCGCTGCGGTCGGCCGCTTCGGCGATTTCGATCACCTCCAGATCGGGATAGCTGAGCAGCGCGGCGACGGCGTAAAAACGGTCGCTGCGCAGATTGTAGGAAACGTCCAGCCCGCACACGGTGCGCGGGGGCGGCAGATCGTCGGCGAGCACGACACGCGCGGCCAGTTCCTTTTGCAGGGCCACCGCCTCGGCGGGAGACAAATCCCAGCGATGGGCGATGACCGGCTTCATCTCACCGTCCGGTCGAGCCGAAGCCGCCGGCGCCGCGCTCGGTTTCCGGCAACTCGTCGCGCACTTCCCACTGGGCTTGCACGACCGGCGCAAAAACGATCTGCGCGATGCGCTCGCCGCGTTGCACGACGAACGGTTCCCGCCCGATGTTGGCGACGATGATTTTCAGTTCGCCGCGGTAATCGGCGTCGATCGTGCCCGGCGTGTTGGGCAGCGTGATGCCGTGCTTGAGCGCCAGCCCGCTACGCGGACGAATCTGCGCCTCGTAGCCTTCGGGAATGGCCAGCGCCAGCCCGGTGGGAATCAACGCGCGCGCGCCCGGCTCGATCGTCACCGGTTCGTCGACGGCCGCGGGCAGATCCATGCCGGCGGCGTGCGCCGATTGGTAGGCGGGCAGCGGCAGCCCGGCGGCGTGCGGCAATTGCTTGAGAACGACTTGAATGCGTTGCATCGGCTTCCTTTAACAAAACAGGCGCCGCGTGGGCGCCTGTCCGGGATTACCTATTCACGTTGAACTCACTCGGGAGTGTATCCTTCGATGACGTCCTCCGGTTTGACGCCCAGAGCGGCTTTGCGGCTCAGGCGCACGCGGCCGCGCTCCTCGTCGATTTCGATCACCTTGACCAACACCTGCTGGCCGAGTCTGAGCACGTCTTCGACTTTCTCCACGCGGTGGTTGTCGAGCTGGCTGACGTGAATCAGGCCGTCGGTGCCGGGGAGGATTTCGACAAACGCGCCGTAGCTCTCGATGCGCTGAACCGTGCCCAGGTAGAACTTGTCGAGTTCCGGCACGGCGGTCAGATCGCGGATGATCTTGATCGCGCGCTTCGCGGCTTCGCCTTCGTTCGAGGCGATCATCACGCGGCCGTCGTCCTCGATGTCGATCTTCACGCCGGTTTCCTCGATGATCTGGCGGATCACCTTGCCGCCGGGTCCGATCACGTCGCGGATCTTGTCGACCGGGATGGTGATGGTCGTGATGCGCGGCGCGTAGGGCGACAGGTCGGGGCGCGGCTTGCCCATCGCCTGCTTCATGCAGTTGAGGATGTGCAAGCGGCCTTCTTTGGCCTGCATCAGCGCGTCGTGCATGATCTGCTCGGTCAGACCGGCGATCTTGATGTCCATCTGAATGGCCGTCACGCCTTTGAAGGAGCCGGCGACCTTGAAGTCCATGTCGCCCAGGTGATCCTCGTCGCCGAGGATGTCGGTCAACACGGCGTATTCGTCGCCTTCCTTCATCAGGCCCATGGCCACGCCGGCGATCGGCGCAGTGGTCTGCACGCCCGCGTCCATCAGCGCCAGACTGCCGCCGCAAACGGTGGCCATCGACGAACTGCCGTTGGACTCGAGAATGTCGCTGACCACGCGGATCGTGTACGGGAATTCCTCTTCCGGCGGCAGCACGCCGTTGAGCGCGCGACGGGCGAGGTTGCCGTGACCGATTTCGCGGCGGCCCGGACCGCGCAGGAAGCGCACTTCGCCGACCGAGAAGGGCAGGAAGTTGTAGTGCAGCAAAAAGCGCCGCCAGGTTTCGCCGAGCAGGCCGTCGATCTTCTGTTCGTCGGAGCTGGTGCCCAGCGTGATGGTGACCAGCGCCTGGGTTTCGCCGCGGGTGAACAGCGCGCTGCCGTGGGTGCGCGGCAGGACGCCGACCTCGATCTCGATCGGGCGCACGTCGGTGAAGCCGCGACCGTCGAGGCGCACCTTCTCCTTGAGCACCATGTTGCGCATGATCTTGGTCTCGACCTCTTCGAAGCACTCGCGGAAAGCGGGAATGCTCAGCGGATCGTCTTCCGGCCGGCCGGCGTTGAGCTCTTCGTAGAGCGAATCGCGCGCCGCATCGACGGCCGCGTAGCGCGCCTGCTTCTGCTTGACGGTGATCGCCTCGCGGATGCGCTGCGCGCCCAGCTCTTCGATCTTGGCCAGCAGTTCCGCGTCGGGTTCGGGCGAGGTGAAGACGATCTTCTCCTTGCCGACCGCCGCGCGCATGTCTTTCTGCAACTGGATCAACGGCTGCATGTGCTGATGCCCGAAGGTCAGCGCCTTGGTCAGCGTTTCCTCGCTGACGTACTTGGCTTCGCCCTCGACCATGACGATCGCGTCCGCGCTGCCGGCGATGACCAAATCCAGTTCCGATTCGTCCATCTGCTGGTGCGTCGGATTGATGATGAAGTTGCCGTCGATCAAGCCGACGCGCACCGCGGCCAGCGGCCCGGCGAACGGGATCTCGCTGATGTGCAGCGCGGCCGACGCGGCGGTGATCGCCATCACGTCGGCTTCGTTCTGATCGTCCTTGCTCAGCACCGAGGCGATGACCTGCAGTTCGTTGTGCAGTCCTTTGGGGAAGCACGGACGCAGCGGCCGGTCGATCAGGCGGCTGGTCAGCGTTTCCCGTTCGCTCGGACGACCCTCACGCTTGAAAAAACCGCCGGGAATTTTTCCGGCGCTGTAGGTGCGTTCCTGATAATCGCAGGTGAGGGGCAGGAAGTTGGCGCCTTCCCGCGGGTCCTTGGCCATCGCCGCGGTGGCGAGCAACATGGTGTCGCCGGTGCGGGCAATGACGGCGCCGTTTGCCTGTTTGGCCATGCGGCCGGTTTCCAGGCTGAACGGCGTGCCGTAAAAATCGATTTCAAACACTTTTTTGTCGGTTAACATACCATTCCTCTCGTAGGCGACGACTCAAGCCGCACGACCGTACGGGCACTTGAGGCGCATAGGCGAACGCCGCCCATGATTCGTTTCGTATCCTTGATTGTGACATCTGAAGAAATAATTTTACTTCCGAATGCCCAGTTCAGCGATGACTTTGCGATAACGATCGTAATCCTTGTTCCGCAAGTAATTTAACATGCGGCGACGCTGACCGACGAGCTTGAGCAGACCACGACGCGAGTGGTGGTCTTTTTTGTGCGTCTTGAAGTGCTCGGTCAAGTAAGTGATGCGATCGCTGAGCAACGCAATCTGAACTTCCGGGCTGCCAGTGTCACGCTCGTGATTACCGAATTTGCCGATGATTTGGGATTTTCGGCTGGCATCCTGAGCCATTCTCTCCAACTCCTTCCGTACTGCTTTTCAGCTTATGTTTCGTACTATACTAATTGATGCTTTTCTACGTCAATTTGACGCAAAGCACCGGCAAAATGCAAGCTCCCTTTCACGCGCCGGATTCGGTGAAAACCCGGAGCAGTTCGAAGGGAGAACTTGCTTGTTCGTCATTCGTTTCACCGGCGTCGACCACGGCTTTCGCCAGGGCCAGCAACCGTTCGTTTTCGTCCACCAACCGCACCACGTCGCCGCAATGAAAATCGTCGGCGGCGAGTATCTCGATCGCCGGCGGACGCACTCCGTGGGTCACTCCACAACCGGCCGACGGAGTTAACTTCACTTTGTGGTAGTTCGTCAAGGCCCGATCGAGAGAAATTAAATATTCTTCTCCTCGGCCTTTTTCCGTCGCCGCGATCAGTTCTTCCAACATCACGGCGTCGCTGACGGAGAATTGCCCGCTGTGCGTGCGCCGCAGGGCGCTCAGGTGTCCCAGCGTGCCCAGGCGCTCGGCAATGGCCGAGCCCAACACGCGCACGTAGGTTCCTTTGGAACAAACGACGCGAAAGCGCAGCCGCGTTTCCCCGCACTCCAACAGAGTGAGCGCGTGAATATGCACGATTTTCGCTTTTCTTTCAACCTCTTTTCCGCGACGGGCTGCGCGGTGCAGCGGAGTGCCGTTGACCTTGATCGCCGAGAACATCGGCGGCGTCTGCTCGAACTCGCCGATCATCGCGCTCAACACGCGTTCCGCATCGCGCCGAACGAGCGGCGTGACGGGCGCGGCATCGGTGATCCGCCCCGTGTGATCCAGCGTGTCGGTGGCTTCGCCGAGCTTCAGTTCGGCCTCGTAGGTCTTGTCCGCGTTGAGCAGAAAATTGGAAATTTTCGTCGCCTGGCCGATCAGCATCACCAGCAGGCCGGAGGCGAACGGATCCAGCGTACCCGCGTGGCCGACCTTGCGCGTGCCGTACAGGCGGCGGATTTTGTATACCAAATCGTGGCTGGTCGGACCGATGGGCTTGTCGAGCAGCAGTACGCCGTCCACTAGCCCTCCAAAGCGGCAAGCAGGGCGGCCACCAGACGCTCGCGCACTTCGGCCAGCGTGCCGGTGGCGCGGAAACCGGCCGCGCGCGTGTGACCGCCGCCGGTGAATTGTTGCGCCACCACGGCCACGTCGGCGTTGTTGGCCGAGCGCAACGAACCTTTCACTTGGCCCTTTTCCTTCAACTCGCGCAGCAGATACGCCGCTTCCACCCCGACGATCGCCCGGGGGTATTCGACGAAGGTTTCCAGCGCGTCGGGCGTCAGGCCCAACTCGTTGAGATCCTCGCCGGTGCAGATCATCCCGGCGACGCGACCGTCGCCGTCCAGCCGCAAGGTGGACAGCACGCGCGCCAGCAACCGCAGCCGCGCGGCGGAGGTGTCGATGTAGATGCGCTTGGCCGCCGTATGGAAGTCGGCGCCGGCCGCCACCAGGTCGCCGCAGGCGCGGTAGGCCTCCGGCGTGGAGTTCATGTTCTTGAACATGTTGGTGTCGGTGTACAGGCCCACGTACAGGTTCGTGGCGATGTCCGGCGTGATCGTCACGCCCCACCGGCCGAACAGCGCGAAGAGAATTTCGCAGGAGCTGCTCGCCTTGGGCAGCACGATGTTCGCGTGGCCGAAGCCGTCGTTGGTGCCGTGATGATCGATGTTGATCACGCAGGGATGACCGCTCAACTGTTCGACCAGCTTGCCCATGCGCGCGGCCTCGCCGCAGTCGATGACGACCACGACGTCGTAGTCGGCGAGGGTGGCTTCGCTGACGATCTCGGTCGCGCCGGCCAGCCAGCGCAGGTATTGCGGGCAGCCGTGCACGTCGCAGGTCGTTACCTGTTTGCCGCGGCCGCGCAGGGCGAGGGTCATGGCCAGCGCCGAACCGATGGCGTCGCCGTCCGGATTTTCGTGCGTCACCACCAGATAGGTCGAGCCGGAGTCGAGCAGTTCGAGCACTCGGTCGCGTTGATCAATCGTCATCGGTTTCCTCCGGATCGTCGTGATGAATGTGCTGGAGCAGATCGTCGATGTGTGCGCCGTGCTCCAGGCTCGGGTCGAATTGAAAACGCAGCTCGGGTGTGTAGCGCAACTGCAAACGGTGACCGATTTCCTTTTTCAGAAAACCGCCGCAACGCATGAGCGCCTTGGTGGCCTGTTGCTGCTCTTTCTCGTCGCCGATCAGCGAGAAAAACACGCGCGCGTTGCGCAGATCGTCGCTGAGCTTCACATGGGTGAAGGATACCTTTTGCAGGCGCGGATCCTTGATCTCGCCGCCGATGAGCATTTCGCCCAGCAGGCGCAGAATCTCCCCCGCGACGCGGTCGGCTCGTTTGAATGGGGCGGTCTTGTGCATGGCTATAACCTGATCAGTTCGAGGTGTTGGCCGCTGATTTCGGCCAGGCCCAGCGATTCGACGAAGTCGAGAATTTTATCGCAGGTGCTGTTGGCGATGCGGTCGTTGGCGTTGACGGTGACGAAGGCGAGCTGCGCCATTTCGTATACGTCCTGGTAATCGACCTCGGCGGCGGACACGTGAAATTTATGGCGCGTGCGTTCCAGAATCGGTTTGATGCGCATCCGCTTTTCCTTCAGCGAAAAGCAGCCGTGCAAGCGCAACGTCAAAACCAATGCTCCGATCGTCATGACGCACCTTCGTCCCGCCCGGCTAGTCCAAGGTGGGCTTGACCTCGATCATGGTGAACGACTCGATCCGGTCGCCCAGCTTGATGTCGTTGTAGCCGTCGATGTTCATGCCGCATTCGAAGCCGGTAGCCACTTCCTTGGTGTCGTCCTTGAAGCGTTTCAGACTGCCCAGCGAACCGGTGTAGATCACCTTGCCGTCGCGCACGAGCCGCACCTGGCTGTTGCGGATGATCTTCCCGTCGAGCACCATGCAGCCGGCGACCGTGCCGACCCGGCTGATGTGGAACGTGTCGCGCACTTCGGCGACGCCGTTGAGCACTTCCTGGTACTGCGGCGCCAGCATGCCCTGCAGGGCCAGGCGCACATCGTTAAGCAGTTCGTAAATGACGTTGTAGATTTTAATATCGACTTTCTGCTGCTCGGCCGATTCCTTGGATTTGACTTCCGGCCGGACGTTGAAGCCGATGATGATCGCATTGGACGCGCTGGCGAAATTGACGTCGGTTTCGGTGATCGTGCCCACGCCGCTGTGGATCACGCGCACCTTGACCTCGGGGTGCTCGATCTTCTCCAGCGATTCGCGCACGGCTTCGACCGAGCCCTGCACGTCGCCCTTGAGCACGATCTTGAGTTCCTTGATGTCGCCTTCCTTCATCTGCGTGAACAGGTCTTCCAGACGCAGGTTGGCGCGTTTTTTCTGTTCTTCGCTGCGCGCCTGGTTGCTGCGCAGTTGCACGATGGCTTTGGCTTTCTTTTCGTCCTCGACCGCGTTGAGGATCGAGCCGGCGGACGGCACGCCGTCCAGACCGATGACTTGCGCGGGCATGCCCGGCAGCGCTTCGGCCATTTCGTTGCCGTGGTCGTCGAGCATCATGCGCACGCGGCCGGACTGCGTGTCGGCGACGATCTGCATGCCTTTTTTCAGCGTGCCTTCCTTGATCAGCACGTCGGCCACCGGACCGCGACCGCGTTCCAGGCGGGCGTCGAGAACGACCGCGATCACCGCCGCGCTCGGGTTGGCCTGCAATTCCATCATCTCGGCCTGGAGCAGGACGCTGTCGAGCAGGTCCTCAATGCCTTTGCGCCGCTTCGCGCTGATTTGCGTGAACAGCGTATCGCCGCCCAGGTTTTCCGGAATCAAACCGTATTCCATGAGCTGGCGGGTGATGCGCTCGATGTTCGCGTTGTCCTTGTCGATCTTGTTGACCGCGACGACGATCGCCACGCCGGCTTCCTTGGCGTGGTTGATCGACTCGATCGTCTGGGGCATCACGCCGTCGTCGGCCGCGACGACCAGGATGACGATGTCGGTGACGTGAGCGCCGCGAGCGCGCATCGCCGCGAAGGATTCGTGACCCGGCGTGTCCACGAAGGTGATCTGCCGTCCGTTGGGCAGCGTGACGCTGTAGGCGCCGATGTGCTGCGTGATGCCGCCGGCTTCGCCGCTGGCGACGTCGGTTTCGCGGATGGCGTCGAGCAACGTGGTTTTGCCGTGGTCGACGTGACCCATGATCGTGACCACCGGCGGGCGCGATTCCATGTCCTCGGGACGCGATTCGACGACCTGCAGCAGGTCTTCCACCTCGGCGGTCGCCCGCTCGATTTCATAACCGAATTCGCTGGCCAGAATGACCGCCGTTTCGAAATCGATGTCATGCACGATGGTCAGCATCATGCCCAGCGACATGAGTTTCTTGATCAGATCGCCGCCACGCACGCCCATGCGCTTGGCCAGTTCGCCGACCTGAATCTGCTCGCCGATCTTGATCTTGCGCTTGATCGCCTTGGGCGTGGTGATCTCGGTCTGCTTGACGCCCTTCTTGCGCTTCTGACGACGGTTGCGCAAAAAGCCCATTTCGCGCTTGATGTCTTCCTTCTTGCGTCCGCGTTGCGCGAAGTCCACCACGCGCCGACCTTTGCGGCCGCGACCTTCGCCTTCCGGTTTCGGCGGCGCGGCTTCGCCCGGCCGCGCTTCTTCCTGCGGCTGCCCCTGCTTGGCGGCCGCCGGGCGCTTTTCGGCGGGCGGTTTGAGCGATTCGATCGGGATAGCCGGTTTGGAGATGATCTTGGCCGGCTCGTGCGTGACCTCGCGGATCTGCACTTTTTTCAAGCGCGGACCTTCCGCCCCCTTCTTGCGGCGCGGTTTCCTGCCTTCTCGTCTTTCGACCTGCGGCTCCTGCTGCCGGCCTGCTTCGAGCGTCTCTTCGGCCGGCGCTTCGACCTGGGCGGCCGGCTCTTCCGTCGGCGGCGCGGGCGGAACGTCCGCCGCTTCCAGGGCGGCTTCGGCCTGTGGAGGCTCTTCGATCTGCGGCTCGGGCTCGGCGACCGGTTCCGACGCGACATGAACTTCCTGCGTGGATTCTTCGGCGGCAACCACGGGCTGGCTTTCCGGAGCGGGGATTTCCTCCGGTTCGGCGGCGGCTTCGGCTTCCGCACCTTCGTCGATGTCCGCCGCGGAATCGGCTTCGGAGGTTTTGATCCGGCGTCGGCGAATGACCCGGGATCCGATGCGCTTGGAAGTATGCGCGTCGACGCTTTGCGCGCGCATTTTCTCTTCCTCGAGGCGTGCCTTGACCTGCCGGAACGTCTCCAAATCAATTTGGTCCAACTGGTCGCGGACAAGCATGCCCATTTCTTGTAAGCGCTTCAGGCAGCTATCCGGGTCCATCCCCAATCGTTTCGCCGCTGCCTCTACCGTAATTTTCGCCATCGTACTTCTCTCCGTTTATGCCAGCCTTGCCGCCGCTGTCGCCATTTGGCGTAGAAGTTCCTCGGGATCGGCCACCGTCGCCGTGGCGCGCAAGCTCCGCTGATAGAGCTTTTTCTGCACTGCTTTTCGCATGCAGGCCTCCAGGGGGCAGCAATAAGCTCCTCGCCCCGTGCGCGGCTCATGCGAAAGGGCCAGGTGACCGTCCGGCGCGCGCCACAAGCGAATCAGTTCCGCTTGCGGGCGCCGCGTGCGACAGGCGACGCACTGTCGATACGGTACGGCATGACCCATGGTAATTTTTATTCTCCTTCCTTCGGCTCTTCGTCGGTGGTTTCCGCCGGCTCCTCGGCCGGCTCTTCCGCGACGATCTCCGGTTCTTCGTCTTCTTCCGGTTCCGGCTTTTCCATGGTCAGGACGGCTTCCTTGAGGTCTTCCGCCAAAGCCATGCCCATGCCGGGCACCTGGGAGAGGGTGGTGGTCGAAGCGCGCAGGATCGCGTTGCGCGTGCCGTAACCACGGTCCTTGAGGAACTGCGCGGTTTTGCCGGCGATGCCCGGCAGCGATTCGAGATCGACCTCGAAGTCGTCCTCGTCGTGCAGCTCGATGGCCGGCTCCTCCGTCTTGGGTTCGGCGGCCGCGGGTTCGTCGGCTTTGCGGAACAGGCCCTCGGCCGCGGCCAGCGCTTCTTCCTGGGTCAAATCCTCATCGAGGCCGAGGTCGTCTTCCTCGTCCTCGGGTTCGGGCAACGGCCATTCGCCGGTCACCTTGATCGCATAGGCCTCGTCGATGATCTCTTCGGCCAGCGTTTCGTCGATGCCCGGGAAGTTGGCCAGATCCTCGATTTCCGCCTCGGCCAGATCCTCGATGGTCGTGTAACCGGTTTTGATGAGGATCTCGCGCTGCTTTTCGGGGACCTTGGTCAGGCGCTTGTACATCTTGCGCGCCTGCGCCTCGATCTGCTTGATCTGGCTTTCGCTGTGGATGTCCAGTTTCCAGTTGGTGAGCTGGACGGCCAAGCGCACGTTCTGGCCGCGTTTGCCGATGGCGAGGCTGAGCTGGTCGTCGGCGACGACGATGTCCATCTTGCGGTTGTCTTCGTCGATGATAACCTTGGTGATCTCCGCCGGCGCCAGGCCATTGCAGACGAACGTGGCCGGGTTTTCGCTGTAGGGAACGATGTCGATTTTTTCGCCGCGCAGTTCGTTAACCACGGCCTGCACGCGGCTGCCCTTCATACCCACGCAGGCGCCGACCGGGTCGACGTTCGCGTCGCGGCTGTTCACGGCGATTTTCGCGCGGGCCCCTGGTTCGCGGGCGCAGGCGACGATCGAAACGGTGCCTTCCGCGATTTCGGGCACTTCCATTTCGAAGAGCTTGCGCATGAACTCGGTGCTCGTGCGGCTCATGACGATCTGCGGCGCGTTGGTCGTGTTGCGCACTTCGGTCACGTAGCCGCGGATACGGTCGCCGACGTTGTAGTTTTCGGTGGGGATCTGATCGCGGAAGTACATGATCGCCTCGGCGCGGCCCAGGTCGATGATCATGTTCTTCTTCTCGAACCGGCGCACGATGCCGTTGACGATTTCGTGTTCGCGATCTTTGTATTCGTTGAAGATGTTTTCCTTTTCGGCGTCGCGAATCTTCTGGAAGATGACCTGCTTGGCCATCTGCGCGGCGATGCGGCCGAATTCGGAAGTTTCGATCTTCTCACCCAACTCGTCGCCGATCTCGCTTTCCGCGTCGATCTTGCGCGCGTCATCCAAGGTGACCTGTCGTGCCGGATCCTCCACCTCCTCGACTACCTCGCGGAAGCGGAACAGCTCCACTTCGCCCAATTCTTCGCTGAATTGCGCTTCGATTTCATACTCCAGGCCGAGCTTTTTGCGCGCCGCGGAGAGCATCGCCGCTTCCAAAGCCTCGATGATCACCGCCCGGGAGAGACCGCGTTCCTTGACGACCGAGTCGATTACGCGGTTCAGATCTGAGTACATCTCCCTAATCTCCTTACGTGTGTTAGTCACTAAAATTGTATTGCAACTTCGCCTTGCTCACCGCCGAGGCCGGGATATGAAACAAACGGCCGTCGACTTGGATGGCTATCACATCAGTCAGTACATCTTCCACCCGGCCGGAAAAACGCTTCCGGCCCTCGATGGTCTCGCGCGTTTCCAGGAAGATCGTCTTGCCGATCGCCGCACGCACATCATCAAGATTACGCAACGGACGATCCAGGCCGGGACTCGACACTTCCAGGTTGTACGCACCTTTGATCGGATCTTCGACGTCCATCACGGCCGACAATTGCCGGCTGACTTTGGCGCAGTCGTCGATACCCACGCCGTCGAGCGCGTCGATGACCACCCGCACGCGCGTCTTGCCGTGCGCCCGATCGCCGAGCACCTCAACCATATACAGGTCGACGCCGCAGGCCGCGCACACCGGTTCGGCCAGGGCGGCGATCTTTTTGCTCAGCGTGTTGGTGCGGAGAAAATCCACAGCAAATAACCTTTGAGTATCGTTTCAACCACAAAAAATAGCGGGTGCCCGAAGGCCGCCCGCTACCAAGCGTGCGATAATTTTCGGTGTCCATATACCCGTTTATTAATGAGAATGCAAGAGGTAAGTGCAACTTTCGCAAAGATTTTTTGCCTTTTTCCATAACTTTTTTTAGGAAATCGCGATCGGGAAGAAAAAAGGGGCGCAATGGGAAATTTCGGCCGAAAAATGGCCAATTGTCGGTGAGGGGCGTTGTGCGGTAAATAGAGGGCATTGAGCGGAAGAAACGATTGCAACAACGAATGGATGGATCATGCGTTTGATTCTTTTGGGCACGGGCGGCTGTTTTGCCACGCCGCGACGCAAAGCGCCCGCCGCATTGGTGGATTGCGCCGGCGGACAGTGGCTCATCGATTGCGGCGAGGACGCCTGGCGGTCGCTGGCCGAGGCCGGTTACGACGGCAACGAAATCGACGGCATTCTGCTTACCCACTATCACCTGGATCACACGGGCGGTCTGGCCTCGCTGCTGTTCGGCCTGTGGGCGCAAAAGCGGCGGCTAAAGCCGTTGACCATCGTCGGTCCGCCGGGATTGTCGCGGCTGGCCCTGGGGCTGCCCATGGCCTTCGGCGACTGGCTCGACGAACTGGACTTCACCCTCGACTGGCGGGAAGTCGCGCCGCCCGCCACGGTTATGCTGCACGACGAACTGCGCGTGCGTTGCGTCGAGGTGGTGCATTCGCGGAAGCTGACGTGCGTGGGCTATCGCCTGGAAGCGGAGGGGAAAATCCTGGCCGTTTCCGGCGATACCGAACTGTGCCCGGGATTGGTTGAACTCGCCGCCGGCGCCGATGTGTTGCTGGCCGAGGCGGGCACGCCCGACGATGCGCCACGCCCGGGCCATGTGACGCCCAGTGCCCTGGGTGCGATGGCTGCGGAAAAGGGCGTGCGGCGGATCATCCTCACGCACTTCGCCATTCCGCCCCAGGCTGAAATGCTGCGGCAGGCGACCGAAAAAACGTTCGGCGGCCCGGTAAGCGCGGCCGCCGACGGTGATGTCTTCGAGATTTGACGACTAGAGATCGCCGAGAATTTCCTTGCGTTTCTGCTCGTATTCCTCCTGCGTGATCAGCCCTTTGTCCAGCAGATCCTTCAGCTCCTGCAAACGTGCGGCAGTGTCCTTGACCGGCTCGGGCGTCGGCGTGGCTTCTTCGGCCGAAACGGTGGGAGCGAAGGTTGCCAGGTCGATCCGCACCCAGTTGCGCCGCGCCTTTTCCAGCCACTTGTCGCCGGGAACGATCGGCGGGGCGTCGATGCCCTGGTCCGGCTTGAGCGCCAGACGCTTCGAATCGGTGTACACCCGATCGCGCGGATCGGCGCGGTACAGGTCGCGATCCGGGTTGATCAGCTCGAGGTTCATGTTGCCCAGCACGATGTTGAGCTTGTTGTCCTTCACGTAGCAGATGCCGTCGGTCAGATGCTTGGTCTTGAACAGCAGTTCCTGCTTCATGTCGGTGACGGCGAAGTGCACCCACTGATCGGCCGTCGCCTGGGCCAGCGCCTCGGTCAGGGCGGTCGCCAGACGCGACGCCTCGCGTTCCGAGAACACCGGACCGGCCTTGCGCCAGGCCATGAAATTATACTCTTCGTAAGCCAGTTCGCTGAGCATGTCCCGCATCCGCTCGGGCGCGATCTGCGCCGGATGCGCAAAGCCCTGCTTCATGATTTGATCGTCTTTATCGACCATGTATTGCAGCCAGATGTGCTCCGGATCGTCGTCCTCGATGACCACGTTTTTGATCTTCGCCGCGCAGGACGTGCACAGAATCGCCAGCAACAGGAAAACGATCAGCGATCGCATTTTCATCTTCAACCTCGTTTCGTTGGTGGAAAACCGAGTGATTGTAGGCACGGACGCGACGGGCGATCAAGGCGTGGGCAGGTTTTTTATTGTATCGCCGACCTTGAAACCGTGGCGGGTGAACCAGCCCTGGTTGACCTCCAGCGCATAACGCACCGGGTAGCGACTGTCGTGCAGTTGGGTGGTTTGCGGCTTCATCGGCTCGATCTGCAGGATGTCGCCGTTGTCGCCGAGAAAGGCCACGTCCAGCGGGACCTTCGTGTTCTTCATCCAGAACGACAAGCGTCGCTTATCCTGATAGACGAACAACATGCCCTGATTTTTCGGCAGCGACTCGCGGTACATCAGGCCGATGCGGTGCTGATCGTTGGTGCGGGCGATTTCCACGTATAGGGTTTTCTTGCCGATGTGCAGCGGCCACAGCCCTTCGGCGGGCGAATTGCAGGCCGCCAGCAGCAGGCCGAAAAAGCAAAGCAGGGCGATGGTGCGCCGCATGATCTTCCTCCGTGGTTGCCCGTCGAGAATACCGGCCGCGGTGCGAGCGGGCAAGCGCGGCAATCGGCGCGGTTGAAAGAACGCCCGGATGCGGGTAATCATGAAGGCATATCCATTTTCGGGACAAGCGAGGAAGCGATGAGCCGAGCCAAGCCGATTGTGGCGATCGACGGCCCGAGCGGATCGGGCAAAAGCACGGTCAGTAAACTGGTGGCGCAGCAGTTGGGCTTCGTGTATCTGGACACCGGCGCGATGTACCGCTGCGTCGGGCTGCTCGCCCTGCGCCGCCGCGTCGATCCGCTCGCCGAGGACGAATTCCAGCCGCTGCTGGACAACCTGACGATCTCCTTCGAGCGCGATCATCAGGGCGGGCAGCACGTCTTCTGCAACGACGAGCAGGTCACGCGGGCGATTCGCGGGCACGAGGTCAGCCAGGCGGCGAGCAAGGTCAGCAGCCTGCCGGTGGTGCGGGCGCGGCTGGTGGCCATGCAGCGCGCGATGGGCGCGGGCGGCGGCGTGGTGATGGAAGGGCGGGACATCGGCACCAACGTGTTTCCCGACGCCGAGGTGAAGGTGTTCCTCACCGCCTCGGCCCAGGTGCGCGCACGTCGCCGCTACGAGGAACTCAAGGCGCGCGGCGAGGATGTCGAGTACGGCGTCGTCCTGACCGATCAGCTCGAACGCGACGAACGCGACAGCCGGCGCGAACTCAACCCGCTGATCCAGGCCCCCGACGCCCACCTGCTGGACACCTCGAACCTGACCATCGACCAGGTCGTCGCCCAGATCGTCGCCTGGGCTCGGCAGGGATAACCAGGAATAATTCCTGGACCTATGTTTCATTTATTGTGTGAAGCCTTTGTCGGCGGCCGGGCCGCATGGGGGGCTTCGTTGTCATGCCCGCGCAGGCGGGCATCCAGGACCAGCCGTTACCTTTCCTGACCTTTGATGAAAATCCTACAATAAAAACTTGATAAAAAGGAAATATATATAGACAATAAATGGACTAATAAAAGCTATAAAGGAGGGGGAGATGGGGCTCTATAAAAAATGCTCGCACTGTAAGGGAAAAGGATCTATTCCCTGCGTTGAATGCTTATGCCCATCATGTAATGGTTCAGGAAAAATTACTTGTCCGGATTGTAAAGAAGGCCTTATCGAATGTGATATTTGCAAAGGAGTAGGCAAAATTCCCCAAAAGGGATTATTTGGTATGAAAATGAAGAGATGTCCTAAATGTTATGGCACAGGAACACTATATTGCAAAACGTGCAATCACACGGGGTTGATTGTATGTCCAGATTGTAACGGAAGCCTTCATGTTGACTCATGTTCAATCTGTGGCGGATCATACGTGATCCCCTGTGAACATTGTGATGGCCTGGGAAAAATTGGAGGACCATGGATTCAGGAAATTTCAAATTGGTCGATTGATCGTTTACGCTTTGAGTATGAAAAAAGACAGCGTGAAATTCAAAGATTGGAAATAATGTCGAATGAGTTGGAACGGCAGTATGATGAGGCATATTATAATTGGGAAGATCGTTATGAAGATGTTGTAGCGGAGCGAGGATCTGATGCAGCCTACAATATTTGTGGAAAGGGTCCTGAAAGACCAGATGTTCTCAACTCGTATGCGAAATCAATTGGAAAATTCGAAGAGGAAATGGCGGCAATTGAACAGGTTATGAATACAAAGTGGTAACTAATTCAAAAATTGAATTATGTGAATAAATGAGCAACCAGGACATCGATAACAGCCACATTGCGGGGATCTTCTCTTAGCCTCTAAACCGGCTAAAACAAACTATCCGCCAGTTTCAATCCTTCGCGCATCAGCCAGGTGGAAAAATCCGGGGCCGGTTCGAGCGGCGCGGCGTCGAAAGCGGCATGCCAATCGTCGGGGTTGGTCTGGTTGAGCACGCCGCCCAGATTGTAGACCTGGATGCGCTCCACCCCGGCGGCTTTGGACGCGGCGGCCTCGGCGGAGCCGTCGTTCACCGGCGTGCTCGTGATCGACAACGACTACGCCAAGTTGTACGAGAAGTACTACGGCGTGAAGCTGTTGAGCAAATCGCTGCTGGCCGACGCCGACCAGATTCAGTTCACCGTGCGCAACACCAAAGGCGAGACGGTGGAGATGCCGCACGGTCAGCAGGTGGTGCAGCAGGAAGGCGGCGACACGACAATGGTTGATTGAGCGCTGTATTTGTCATATAAATAATTGCCGGGAATGGATTTCTCGGCAGGGAGGAAATTCGATGTCCACGTTCACGCCCGCACGCAGAACCGGCAAACGCGACAAGTTCATTCCCGCGGTTAAAAAGGGCAAGCGCGATGTGTTTATTCCGGCGATCCGCCCGGCTCGTCAGTGCGAGCCGGGTTTCACTCCCGCGAAGAGGTCGTCGTCGAAGGGGCAGGTCTTTGTGCCGGCCAAGCGCCCGGCGTCGGGAACGACATTTGTTCCGGCAAAGAGGAAAAGCAGTCCCGACACAACCGCGCAGGCGCATCCATTGATAACTCATCCATATCTTGTCGGCAAATTGAGCGGTAGTGATATTGTTCATGAAGAGTTTGGGGTGGATATTTCAAAATTACCATTAGCGCCATTATCCTCGATGCGTGGAGTGAGCTACCCGGGATGGTATAATGGATTCATGCGCAATACGGAGATCCGTATTGTCAAGAAAAGAGATTATTGTGATGTTCGCTGCCGAGTATTATTTGGTCCCAATCGACGTCAACCGTTGGCAAAAACTAAACCTTTAAAATTTAATAAAATGAGTGATCACAGCGATCTTGAAGAAGCTAGTGCTTGGTTTTTTCAAGGCGCCATGAACGGCGGCACAACGAATCGGGAGAATATGGAAATATTTTGGCCGGATCAGTTGAATAGCGACATTTTTGACCATATTTGGCTTGAACGGGCAGACGACAATTCCGGCGAACCACTGCTGATAAAAAAAGTCGAAATCGTTCTAAATGAAATTTGTATCTGTCGGGTCGTCTGGCCTCGTTACAATACCGTGAGCAACTATCTCGATCTCAGTCCGCACATCGAGCGCGATCGGCAGGATGCCCTTCGCTATCGTGACAATCCGAATTCCATGTTGAAATTGCTGGCGGGGGAATTAGGCCAGGCGTGGAGTCCGAAATATGGTTCCAAATGGCTGAAATTCCATTTTGATAATCCTGACAGGTTCGTTTTTACGCCGCATCCAAGAAACTGGTGTGATGATTTCGCGAACTGGGCGATGTTTACGAACGGAAAAATTGAGAACTATTCTTCATGGTACCATGACATTGATGTCATGACCGAACGGTTGATTGAAAATAATTATTTCATATTGCCATATAACACACCATATCCTTTGCTGAGAAACTATGTAAAACCTGGCTACTACGCCAATCCTCACCGACACGCCACATTTTTTCTTTATTGGGTGCCTCCCGTGCCTTCGGCAGAATTTTCCTATAGTAGGTTGTATGATGAAAGCAATATTACAGAATCATTGCGGCGTTATAAAATGGTGCTGGAAAATCATTGCCCGGAGAAAATCGGTGACGGTAATTTATTTCAGCGCGGCCATTTTCAGCCGCAAAACGATTTGAACTGGTTCTGCCACATTTCCGGTTCGTCCGGCGATCGGGTGCGCATTGGCGTCAGCGCGGTAATTCGTTTGGGAGACTATAATGATCAAAAAAAAGATGTAAGAGATTGGTTTAAGGGTGTTGAGAATGGCAAGTTTATCCCCTGGTTTGAACATGAAAACTTAGATATGAATCAAACATTACATGACGGATATAGATTATATCATGGATTTTGTCGCACAGATGGAACAAAAAATCCTTTAAATCTCGAATGGGAGACAAGGTGAAATGAAAACAAAAAGTGGATGGCAATTACACATAATAGGAATTGCGTTATTAGGCGTAATTCTCTTTGTTTGTTTTTCATGTAATGGCGATGACGACGACAACAACGATGACGACAACAACGACAGCGCGGACGATGACACTGTGGAGGAAGGTGATCAAGTACACTTGGCCGCATTACAACCGTCGGGTGAGCTCTTGTGGAAAACCAATGAAATGATCGATGGATACTGGGAGACGATTACTTATTCGGAAGAAGAAAATATTTATTTTACCGACTATCAATATCCGAGCACAAATAATTTATATTGTTATTCGAAAAGCGGTTCTTTGTCGTGGTCAAAAATGATATCTGTTCAAGTAGATATACAATATCATATCGATAATATTCTTAGTCAAAGCAATGTGCTGTATTGGTCGGCGTCAGAGAGTAATCTGGATAAACATATTGTTGTCAAAGCCGACGCGGCCGGGAACGAATTATGCTCCTCGGTTTATGCTCCTGAGATTGACTTTTCAGCCATTCGGTTTCTGAGTAGCAATAAAGATGAGTTATTGGCTATCGGATCTGGAGATTTTACCAATGGATCACCCAAGGAATATGTGATCATCGTTTCATATTCGGATGAATGTGAACTAAATTGGCAATGGCAGAGCGAGTACATCAGCGATTGGCCCGGAGACGTTAAAACGGATGATTCGAAAAATGTATATTTATTATACAATACCACATTGCGTTCCTGTGCGGTGGCGAAGATAGATCCGAACGGCGAGACGTTGTGGGAAGTGCTGTTCAAACCGGAGGACACATCAACCAAAGTATGTGAAGGCAATCAATTGGCGCTGGACGAGGACGCCAATGTATATGTCGCGGCCAGGTGTGGCGATTATGAATCGTGTTTGATCAAATTCGATGCCGAAGGCAATTACCAATGGCATCGGGTGCGCAAGCCCGACCCAGACTTCATGTATCCATTGCATCAGCATGTTAAAATCGACAACCAACAACAGGTTGTTTATGTGGAAACAGCGAAAATAGGTGACAAGCACACTATAGTGATAGTTAAATATGACACGGAAGGCAACATGATCTGGGAAACATATTATGGCAAAAACTATAGCCATAGGATTAGTCCTATGAATCTCGAGTTGGACAAGTATGACAATAATTATTTAATTGGATCTGTCTGTGATGCCGTTTCGTATGATACGGAAGAGTGCGTAAAGACACGTAACTACATCATAAAATATAATTGCGATGGACGGGAAGAGTGGACTTATGAACGGCAAAGTGACGATGAAGACAACGTGTTCATCGCCGAGCCCGGAGACGAATACCTGATCGCCTTGTTCGGCGGGTATCTGTTCCTCAGCCCGGCGCTGCAACCCGATCGGGAACAGTAAGAATTCCTGACGCGGAACACGGGATTTTGCGGAGCAACCAGGACATCGATAACAGCCACATTGCGGGGATCTTCTCTTAGCCTCTA
>DAIMDW010000012.1:41658-143623 GCA_036725605.1 bacterium | reverse complement strand
GTTGTCGCGCAGGTAGTCGAAGCCGAACTCGTTGTTGGTGCCGTAGGTGATGTCGGCGCGGTAGCTGACCTGGCGCTCGTCCGGCTCGACCTCGTGCACGCACAGGCCGACGTTCAGGCCCATCATTTCGTAAATCGGGCTCATCCACTCGGCGTCGCGCTTGGCCAGGTAATCGTTGACGGTCACCAGGTGCGCGCCCAGGCCCGACATGCCGTGCAGCGTGAGGGGCATGGTGGCGGCGAGGGTCTTGCCTTCGCCGGTTTTCATTTCGGCGATCTTGCCTTCCCACAACACGATGCCGCCGACGATCTGCACGTCGAAGGGGCGCATGCCCAGGCGGCGCACGGCGGCCTCGCGGGTGAGGGCGAACACCTCTTCCAGGTGCTCGGCTTCCTTGGCGAAAACCATCGCCGGCATGTTTTCGTCGTCTTCGTATTCATCGACTACGGCGCGGATGTCGTCTCTGATTTCCTGCGCGCGCGCGGAGATCTGCTCGTCGCTGAGCGCCTTGACTTGCGGTTCCAGCGCGTTGACGCGTTCGAGCATCTGCCCGAGACGCTTCAACTCGCGGTCGTTGGCGGTGCCGAATATTTTAGTAATGATACCCATGTACCTGTCGTTAACCTCACTTGGCCGGCGGTTTCATCGATTGCCAAGAGCTTAAGACCGATCGGCCTATTTATCCACCCGGCTCCAGTCATAGGGGATTTTATCGGTGTGGGCGGGCAGGCGGTATTCGTCGGGATCGCTGTAATTGTACGTGTTGGTCGGCACGTTCAGACACAGGGCTTCGGTGTCGCTGATGCACTTGAAGCCGTGGTAGACGCCGCGCGGAATGCGCAGGACCAGCGGGTTGTGCACGCCGAGGAAAAACTCGTTGACCTCGCCCTTGGTCGGGCTGTCGTCGCGGGCGTCGTAAAGGACGATTTTCATCATGCCGACCAGCACGCAGAAATGGTCGTCCTGCAGCTTGTGGTAGTGCCACGCCTTGACCACGCCGGGGTAGGCGGTGGTGACGTACACCTGGCCGAATTCGGAGAAAAGCTCGTCGTCGCGGCGCAGGATTTCCATCAGCCGTCCGCGTTCGTCGGGGATCGGTTTGAGTCGCTTGGTTTTCACACCGTCAATCATCGTGCACCCTCACGGAAAAACGCGTTGCAGAACGTCAAACAAAGTATCGACCGCGCGCTCGTCGCGGCGCATCTGGTGGATGCCGCCGGCGATCAGAATCGACCGCGCCTTGTCGCCCGCCGCCTTGGCCAGAATGTTCGCGTGGGTCACCGGCACCGTGTCGTCGGCCGTGCCGTGAATGACGAAAATCTCCTCGGCCTTCGAGCGGGCGATGGCCTCGCGCGCGTTGACTTCGCGGAACCGCTGCGCCCACTGCTGCGGATTTTCACCGTAGCCGTCGCGGATCATGCCCATTTCGCGGTACCACGCGTACCACGCCTCGGCGTCGGTGTTGATCGGCAGGAACGAATAATCGGCCGGCGCGGCCATGGTGATCAGCGGGTCGATGCGCTCGTCGAGCGCGCTGCGCATGATCGACGCGGCGCCGCCGGCGCTGAAGCCGATCACCGCGTAACGTTTGCGTTTGGCCTCGGAGCGGTCGAGGTAATCGAGCACCGCGCCCAGGTCGTCGGCCCAGCGGTCGATCATCAGATGTCCGCCGCTCATGCCGGTGCCGCGAAAATTGAAAATCGCCACGCTGAAACCGCGTTGCGCCAGCCGGCGCGCCAGCCCGGGGTAACCTTCGTCGGTGGTGTCCGACGGCGGGGCCGCGCCCGAGGGCAGACCGTGCGCGAGCACCAGCGTGCCGCGACTGGAGCCGTGGGCCATGAACAGGTCGCCGGCGATGCGGATGCCGTCGCCGGTGGTCGTGGTGAACGGGGCCATGGTCAGTGCGCGCCTCCCGCGACCGTCGGCGCGGCGGGCGCTTTGGCCGAGCGGGCGCGTAGGTAGAAGACCAGCACGACGATGGCCAGCGGGCCGTCCATCAACGCCACGCCCAGGTTGGCGAAGTAGGGATAACTCCAGAAGTAGAAAGCCAGGCCGAGCAGGAAATCGAAGGTCAGGTAGCCGACGGGCAGCAGCGCCAGGTCGCGATACTTGCGCGGATCGTACGCAGCCAGGCCGCACACGAGCGCCATGAGCAGCATCAGCGACACGGAGTGGATGATGTACAGGCCGTGCGGCGGCAGCTTGGTTTCGCCGGCCAGGCCCAGCGGTTCGTCGTAGAAGATATCCAGGTATTTATCCAGCGAGATTTTGGAGATCAGCGGCGAGATGCTTTTTTCGGAAAACAGTCCGCCGATCCAGTTGATCACCGAGACGAATCCGTCGGGCGCGAAGGCGAACAGCGCGGCGAATCCCACGCAGCCCACGCAAAAAACGATCATCGCCGTACGAAACTGTTTTTCCGCTTTGCTATAGGCTCCGGCCATCGTTTCCTCCCGGCTGGTTGATGAATGGCCCTATCTTGGCACAGCTTGCCGCCGCGAGCAAAGGGGCGGATACGCAAAAAAAGGTGTGCGGGTTCAAACAATGCACAGCTTACGCCGGGCGGCGTAAACTGTGGCACACGCCGGGAAGTATCCACCTTGTCATCCCCCGCGGTTGTTGACCCACGGCGGCGTGTGCTTAAATTGTGTTGAATCCCAGGCAGGGGGACAATCATGAAAGTACTGATCACCGGGGCGACCGGATTCATCGGGCGGGCGCTGACCGATTCGTTGCTGGCCGACGGGCACGAGGTCGTCGCGCTCACGCGCAATCCGATCGGCGGCGCGCGCGCCCTGGACGACCGGGCGACGCTGGTGCGCTGGGACGCGCGCACGGCGGCGGGTTGGGCGGCGCACCTGGAAGGCGCGGACGCGGTGGTCAACCTGGCCGGGCAAAACGTGAGCGCGGGGCGTTGGTCGAACTCGCTCAAGCGGTACATTCTGCAAAGCCGACTGGACGCGGCGGCGGCGATCGTCGAGGCGATGCACCAGGTCGAGCGCAGACCGCGCGTGCTGATTCAGGCGTCGGGCATCGGCGCGTACGGTCATGACGACGAGAAAATCTTCACCGAGGACGATCCGTTCGGTGCGGGTTTTTTGGCGGATGTGTCGCGGCAGTGGGAGCCGGCGACGGCGGCGGTCGAGGCCTTGGGCGTGCGGCGGGCGATCATCCGGACGGCGATGGTTCTGGGCAAGGGCGGGGCGCTGGCGCGGATGCTGCCGGCGTTCAAGCTGTTCGTCGGCGGGCCGATCGGCAAGGGCACGCAGGGCCTGCCGTGGATCCACCTGGCCGACGAGGTCGGCGCGATCCGCTTCCTGATCGACCGCGACGATCTGAGCGGGCCGTTCAACCTCGTCGCGCCGCAGCCGACGACCAGCGCGGAGTTCGCGCGCGAACTGGGGCGCGCGCTCGGGCGGCCCGCCGGGCTGGCGACGCCGGGATTCGCGTTAAAAATTCTGTTCGGTGAAATGGCCGACGAGATGCTGCTCAACGGCCAACGGGCGCTGCCCAAACGTCTGCAGGAGGCCGGCTACACCTTCCGTTTCCCGACCCTGACGGGCGCTTTGGAAGATATTTTACGTTAGCGTTTGATGCCGACGACGCGCGCTTTGGCGTGCACCGGCGTGGCCGGATGCTCGAAGCGCAGGCGGACGGTCGCGGTGGCGTATTCGTTGCTCTTGAGCGGCGGCGACAGTTCGACCGTGTAGGCGTGGTTGCGGCCGATGCGCCCTTCGGTGGGCTTGCCGGCGTCGTCGGTCGTGGTGACGATCACCTTGACCGAGGATACCGTGCCGCGGCCGACGTTGAGAATGGAGAAGCCCACGGCGATGTCGTTTTCCTCGGCCGGGGCCAGTTGCTCGTTGAAGATCACCAGCGAGCCCCGCGCGGCCAGGCGCCGGCGCGAGGTGTCGCGGGCCTTGAGCGCCTCTTTGTAGAGCGCGTCTTCCTTGTCGACCTCGTTGCCCAGACAGGTGTGCAGCAGCTTGTCGGCGGCCAGGTGCGCGGCCAGCCAGTCGCGTTCGGCCATCGCCTGCTTGATTTCCTCGCGCATCTGCTCGGCGGCTTCGGTCAGTTTTTTCTGGCGGGCGATTTCCGCGGTCACCGCGTGGGCCAGCTCGCGCGCCTGCCGTCCGGCGAGGCAGCGGGCGGTGGTCGCCTGCTCGATGAGTTCCAGCAGCGAGAGGGTGGATTCCAGATTCGTGCGCGCGGCGAGATTCTGCTTGGCGCCGGCCAGCAGCTCGTAGGTGTTCATATTTTCGGTTTGCTCGTAGAGCTGGCGCTTGGCTTCGTAGAGGCTTTTGAATTTACGCACGGTACGTGACGGCTGGCGGTCGCTTTGGTCCAGCAGGTTCTGTTTGTCGGGCACGACGTAAAGCCCGCGGATGGTCAGTTGTACGCCCTGTTCGTTTTCGGTCAGCCGGACCATCGCCGCTTCGGCCAGCTTGTCACGGCGGAACAGGTGCCGGGAGAGCAAGGGGCCGATCAGATCGCCGCGCTGCACGGCGTTGGCGGTGGGGGTGTAATCGAGCTCGAGCATCAACGCGTAGACGAGACGATACACCGTGTCCGCGTCGCCCTCGGTCTGGAACGAATAGTTGCGTTCGGGCAGGCGCTCGAAGTCGGCCAGTTCGGCGCGCGCCTTCTTGGCCAGCACGGGCGGCCCGTCGGCCAGCGCGGGGATGGCCAACAGGCAAAGGCACAACAGGATAATCGTCACGGTTTTGGACATGCCCATGTTATAGCGCACCCGGCGGCCGGTTTCCACTCGGGGGTTACTCGCGGTTTTCCAGGGCGCGGATGCCCATGCGCAGCGGGATGACGGTGGCGAAGATCACCGCCGCGAGGATCAGCACGCCGGCGACGACGATGGTGATCGTCTGCGTTGCGGTCAACGCCTGGTGACCGACGATGGCCATGAAGCCGATGCGTCCCGGAATGTAGGCGACGGCGGCGACGAAGATGACCAAGCCCATGGCGACGACCATGTAGACGATCGAACTGGCGCCGGTGGCCATGCGCGCGACGTTGCGCTCATTGAAGTTGGGCATCATCGCGCCGATGCCCAGGGCGAGCGCGGCGATGGCGATCGACACCAAGAACATCAGCACGCTGGACATGTAGGTCAAAAAGAAATGCGTGCGCAAAAAGTAGTTGCTGACGACCACGAGCATCTGGCCGATCAGGATGATCGGCACGAGGTAGAGCATGAACTTGGCCAGCAGAACGTCGCGGATTTTGATCGGCGCGGCGCGCAGGATCCAGAAGGCGCGGCCCTCGACGGAGACGGCGGGCAGCAGAAAACGCACGCACACGGCGCTGAGCACGAAGCTGGCCAGGATCAGATTGACGTAGGCGACGATGTTGCGGATGTAAAAATCGATGCCGGAAAACCGTTCGAGTTTGAGTACGCGGAAGTTGAACAGGTACACGACGATCAGCGCGAGCAACAGCAGCAACTGCGTCCATTGCGTGGCTTCGCGGAAGAACGATTTGAGGTCCTTGATCATGATCATCCGCCGCAACGGGCTGGCCAGGCGGAACAGGCCGTCGAAGATCGAGTCGGCCAGCGGCGCGGAGGTCAGTTGCGCCTTGCGGCCTTCCTGCGCCTTGCTGAAGGCCTCGGGGTAGGTGCGTTCGGCGAGCCAGGCGGTGAACGCGACGCCGGCCAGGCCGGTCATCAGGCCGAAGGCGGTCATGAACAGCGCCTCGTGGTCGAGCTTGCCGATGATCCCGGCCCAGAGCGCCTCGGTGGCCCAGACCGAGGGAATCAGCGGCGAGTTGGGCGCGCGCAACGTGGCGAAATATTCGGTGAAGCCGTGGAAGATGTCGGGGTTGAAGATCTGCTCGGGCTGCAAAAAGCGGATGATGAAGTAGACGGCGACGACGAAAACGATCGCCATGATGATCAGCACGTCCTGCGTTTTGCGCGCGGGGAAGGCCTTCACCAGCACGGTGGTGATCACCGCGCCGAGCACCGCCGGCAAGATGAGAAAGATCGCCAGCACGACGATCATCCAGGGGTAGTACCACATCGGGCTGTCAAAGACGATGCCCGCGGCGAGCAGGATGGGCATCATGAACAGCAGCACCATCCAGCTCGACGCCGAGGCGGCCTGGATCGTGCGCGACAGGAACAGGCGATCGACGGCGACCGGCGCGCTGATGAGCAGGTACAGGTCGTCGGTCAAAAACAGCGTGTTGAGCGCGGTGACGACGTTGGAGAAGGTCAGCACGGCGAAGAAGATCATGAACAAAAAGCCCAGCAGCTTGTGCACCAGCAGCGCGCCGAAGGGTTCCTCGGCGGCCAGCCGGCCCAGCAGAAAGATGCCGGCGACCAGCAGGCCGACCCAGAACAGCATCGTCAGCGCGCCGAAGAAGTAGTACTTGAAGCGCTCCATGCCCTTGCCGTACTGGAAGGTGTTCTGCGCCGAGATCAGGCGTGGGCTGAGCAGATGGTTGTAATCGGGCTGCGGTACTTTGCTCATCGGTTACTCGACGGGTTCGGGCGTTTCCTCCGCCGGGGGATTGGCCGGCGGCTCTTCGCGTTTTTCCAGATCCTCTTCGCGTTTGCGGACCACATACCGAATATAAGTCTTCAAGACGCGATTGCGCTCGACTTCGCCGGTCAATTTTTTCAGGTCCTCGTAAATGGACGGATCGACGATCAACCCGCCGATCGTCCCTTCGCCGCGCTCGATGCGCTCGGTGATGCGCGCCAGATTGTCGGTCGTGTCCACGATGTGCTCGAGCAGTTTGAGCTGTTCCTCGTCGTAAATCAACGCGTGCAGCACGCCGGGTTTGGTGCGCAGATCCACGACGATCGCGCGCAGGGCCTCGCTGGTGTCGGCGAGGTTGGTCATCAACTGTTTGTACTGGTCGCCGTAAATCAGCTCGTGCAACGTGCCGCTGCCCTCGTGGACGTCGGTGATCATCGCGCGGATGTGCGCGGCGGAGACGGCGAAATCGTCGACCAGCTTGCGTTTGGTCGGATCGTAAATCAACGCGTGCAACACGCCGTCGCCGCTTTCGACGCGGCCGACGATGCGCTTGATCGTGCTGATCGTGCGCGACAGATCGGTTTCGGTGTCGCCTTTGCCGGCGATCGAAGCGAAGAGCACTTCGAGATGGTCGGCGGTGGCGCCGATGGAATCCATGATCTTGCCGCCCTTGTCCAGCGCGTCGGCCAGCGAGGCGGGATCGATGCCCTCGATGAAATCGCCGTCCTGCACGGAGCCGGCTTCTTTCAGGCCGGGCATGATCTCGATGTACTTCTTGCCCAGCAGGCCCAGCGAACCGATGGTCGCCTTGCTGTCTTTCATCACGCGGTCCATGCCGCGGTCGTCGACGGTCATGTCGACCAGCACGGTCGTGGCGCCTTCCTCGGGCGCGAAGCTGATCTGCTTGACGAAGCCGATCAGCACGCCGCTGATGCGCACTTCCGATCCTTCGATCAGACCGCCGATGTTCTGAAAGCTGGTGTGGATGACGATCGATTCGCGGAAGAAGCTCGACTTGCTCGTGAGCACCATCACCGAAACCAAAAACAAGACCATCGCCAGAATGGCGAACAGGCCCACCTTGATTTCGCTCGCGCGTTTCATCGGCATCGTGCGCCTCCTCGGGAACCGTCAGATGTCCAGGTTCCCTTCGATAAAATCGCGGAGCAGGGTCCCCCGCGGTTCTTTTTGGATATCGGCCTTGGGCAGCACCTTTTCGATGCGCTTGCCGTGCAACAGCGCGACGCGGTCGGCGACCATCATCGCGCTGGTCATGTCGTGGGTGACGATCAAACTGGTCACCTTCAGTTCGGACTGCATCTTCAAAATCAGTTCGCTGATGCGCTTGGTGTTGGACGGATCCAGGCCGGTGGTCGGCTCGTCCCAGAGGATGATTTCCGGTTCGAGCGCGATGGCCCGCGCCAGGCCGATACGCTTGCGCATGCCGCCCGACAGTTGCGAGGGCATCAGGTCGCCGACGCCGGGCAGGTTGACGCGATCGAGGTTGAGCTCGACGCGCGCGGCCAGTTCCTCTTCGGAGAGCTTCAGGTGCGTACGCAGCGGATAGGCGATGTTTTCGAAGACGGTCATCGAGTCGAAAAGCGCGGCCTGTTGGAAGACGTAGGCGATGTTGCGGCGCACGTCGATCAGCTCGGCTTCGTCCATCGCGGTCACTTCGCGATCGCCGTAGAAAATCTTGCCGGCGGTCGGCTGCATCAGACCGATCAGGCACTTGAGCATCACCGACTTGCCGGTGCCCGAGCCGCCCATGATGACCATGTTTTCACCGCGGCGCACCTCGAGCGACACGTCTTGGTAAATCACCTTCGGCCCGAAGGCTTTGGCGACGTGCTCGTAACGAACGACGATTTGTCCGGCGCCTGTTTCGCTCATGGTTACCCGAAGACCAGCAAGAGCCTGGTCAGGAAAAAGTCCGCCAAAAAAATGAAAATCAAACTGGCGACCACCGTCTTGGTCGTCGCCTGGCCGACGCCCTCGGTGCCGCCGTAGGTGCGCATGCCGTTGTGGCAGGCGATCAGCACGATGCCGAAACCGAAGACGTAGGTTTTGACCAACCCGGTCACCAGGTCGATCAGTTGCACGCCGTCGATCGTGTCGCTCAGGTAGGTCGTGGGGCGCAGGCCCAGTTCCAGCGAACTGATGGCCATGCCGCCCAGGATGCCCACGATGTCGGCGAACAGCGCCAGCGAGGGCAGCGCGATCATCATCGCCCACATGCGCGGCACGACGAGTTTCTTCACCGGGTTGTTGCCCAGGGCGCGGATGGCGTCGATCTGCTCGGTCACGGCCATCGAGCCCAATTCGGCGGCGATGCCCGAACTGACGCGGCCGCCCACGACCACGCTGGAAAGCACCGGGCCCAGTTCGCGCAGGATGGCCAGGCCGACGACGACCGAGACGTAGTCGCGTCCGCCGAAGCGGTCGAGGCCGACGGCGAATTGCAGCGCCATGACCATGCCGGTGGCGAACAACGTCATCAGGGCGATGGAGATCGAGCCGAGGCCCAGGTGTTCGATCTGCTTGAAGACCTCGTGCAGTTCGAAGGGGCGCGAAAAACTGTGCGCAATCGTCTGGCCGCCCAAACGCATCATCGCCCCGAAGTTTTCGAGGAAGTCGGCCACGCCATGGCCGATGCGTTGGGACAGCCGGATCAAAAACCGCACGCTCTACTCCCCGGGCGGATAGGTCCGATGGTGGTGGAAGTTATGGACGAAGCGCTTGAAGTCGGCCAGGGCCTCGTCGAAATACTCGGGCACGGACACGTAGCAAAAATCGTAGATCCACGCGTCCATGCGCAGCACGACCACGGCCATTTTCACGCGCGCGCCGTCGAGGCGTCCCTCGACGACGGTCCACAACGCCTCGCGGTTGTCGACCTCGATCGTCTTTTGCTCGCTGATTTCGCGCGAGGTGATGTCGAACAGCAGATGGTTGCGCAGCGATTGAACGTCGGCCTTGCGGTTGGGCGCGTAGATGACGTTGATGAAAATCGACTGGCGGTTGTCGGCGCGGGTGAAGGCGACGGTCGCGCCGCCGCCGCGCAGACGGTTCCAGCCGCCGGGCAGCGCGCCGGTGGTGAAGCGCGCGCCCGACTGCGCCATGTCGACCGGTTCGACGCCGGCGTCGTCATGTTCGCCGGGAATGACCGTGGGCACGCGCGTCGAACTGCAGCCGATCGCCAGCACGATCAGGCAGACAAACGCGATCGATAAGCCGATTCGTCCGGACATCTTGTTCCTCGCGGGCGGCGACGCCCCGGGGGTTGCGCCCAATGGCGTCGCGCCGAATGAAGACCGAAACCACTTGATTTCCTTTCGCATAACGCGAAATCGGCTTGGGGTCAATAAGCGGGGGGATTATCCGTGCGCGCGCACGCGATGATCGGGGGTGAGAATTTCGTCGGCGAAGGCGCCGTCGACCGGCGTTTTTTCCCAGACAAGGCAGCGCTCCAGGCGGCTGTGCGGAGCGACGATCGCGCCGGCGCCCACGGTGGTTTCCGGGCCGACGACGGCGTGCGCGCCCACCTGCGCGTGCGGGGCGACGATCAGCGGTCCGTGTAGTTGCGCGGTTTCATCGACGGCGGCGAAAGGGCTGATCCACACGCCCTCGGCGCGCGCGGTCAGGCCGTCACGGATGAACGAAAACGCGCCCGGTTCGCGTAGTAGGGCACTATTGGCGGCCAGCAGATCGACCGGACGGCCCAGGTCGAAAAAGCGGCCGTCGACGAACGTTGCGCGCACCGCGCCGGGCTTTTCGCGCAGCAGCGGCAGATAGGTTTCGCGCACGATGCAGAAGAAATCATCCGGCGGCATGGCGGCGAAGATGTCGCGACGCAGCGCGTGCATGCCGATGAACAGACCGCGCCGCACGCCCTTTCTTCCCAACAGCCCGGCGATGTCGACCACGCACCCGGCTTCGTCCACCTCGATTGCGCCGTAGTGGGCGCAGCGCGGATCGTCCAGCAGCGCGAGCGTGGCCGGCGCGTCGTGGGCCAGATGATCGGCGAGCAGCGCGGCGGGATCGGCCTCGCTGATCGTGTCGCCGTTGAGCAGCAGGAACGCGTCGTCGGGCAGCCGATCGCGTGCGTGCTTGAGTCCGCCGCCGGTGCCCAGGATCGTTTGCTCGTGAATGAACTCGACGTCGAGGCCGAAGGGCTTTTCGCCCACGGCGGCGCGGACGGTCTCCGGCAGATGATGCGTGTTGAGCACCGCGTGCGTCACGCCGGCGGCGGCCAGACGGGCGAGCGGAAAGTGAATCAACGGACGGCCGGCGACGGGGCAGGCGGGCTTGGCGCGGCGCTCGGTCAGCGGACGCAGGCGCGTGCCGAAGCCGGCGGCCAACACCATCGCGCGCATGGCGGCTACTCGATTTCCGGCGCCCAAAGGCGCAGTTTTTCGATCAACGGGGCCAACTGCGGCGCGCGCTTCTTGTAGCCGTTCAGGTACGACAGCGTGCGCGGAATGTCTTTCTCGTAACCCGGTTTCTTTTTGACGCGCTCGATGAAAACGAAGCGCCCGGCGGCCTTGAGGTTGCGCTGCATCGCGGTGATCCACAGGTCGGTGGCGAACTGCGCGCGGTCGATTTTCTCGCCGGTCCGCTTTTCGCGCACGGCCAGGTAATACTCGACCAGTTCGTCGACCAGATCCCAGCCCAGGTCGACGTAGCTGTCGCGCAGCAGCGAGGCCAGATCGTAGGTCGCCGGGCCCTGCAGCGCGTCCTGGAAGTCGATCATCACCAGGCGATTGTCGACGACCATCAGGTTGCGGCAGTGGTAGTCGCGATGGACGAACACGGTGGGCAGCCCGGCCAGGTGCGCCGACCATTGCCGGCACAGATCGTCGATCGCCAGCTTTTCGTCGGCGGGCATCGGACCCAGGCGCGCCTCGATGCCGTACTCGATGAAATGGCGGAACTCCCAGAGGAACAACTCGGTGGAATAGGTCAGCCGCCGCGCCAGACAACGGTCGGTCAACTGCTCGGCGCCGTTGGTCTGCAAATAGACCAGAATGTCCAGGGCGCGCTTGTAGAGCTTGCGGATTTCCTCGTGGTCGCCGCGCCGCACGACGTCGAGCAAGAGCGTGTCGCCCAGGTCTTCCAGCAGCAGGACGCCGTGCTCGGCATCGTTGACCAGCACGCGCGGCACCGGCGCGCCGATGTCGGACAGAAAACGGTGGATGTTCAAGAAGGGCAGCTCTTCGCTTTCGTCGTGGTAGAGCGTCACTTCCTCGCTCTTGAGCTGCTGGGCCGGATCGGCCAGCTCCATCATCACCACCGATTTCGCCTCGCCGAACGCGCCGTAGGTGACGCGGTAGTAGCGGCGGTCCGAGGCGTCGCCGGACATGCGGTGCAGCAGGAGGTCGTAGGGCGCGGTCATTTCGATTTTCGCGACCGCGTACTTCGCTTTTTCGGTGCTGGTGATCGTCATGCCATCTTCCCGTAGTGCGTTGACCAGAACGTGCGCGCTTCGGCCAGCATCTCCCGGTAGCGACCGTCGGCCGCGCCGGTGATCGGCAACATCAATTCGAAGGTGAAGTGCAAAACGCCCGGTGCATGCGCGGCCAACGCGGCCAGCGCCGCCGGCCAGTCGATCGAGCCGCGACCGGGCAGGTTGTGCTCGTCCTCGTCGCCGTCGTTGTCGTGGACGTGCAGGGCGACGATTTGTTCGCCGCCATCGACGATTTCGGCGACCACGCCGCCGTCGACGTGCGCGTGGCCGAGGTCCAGGCACAGGCGGACGGTGGGGCCGTACTCGCGACAAAGGGCGGTCAGTTCGCCGGTGCGCGTGCCGGGCATCATGATGTTTTCCAGGGCGACGGTGACGCCGCGCGCGGCGCAATGGGGCACGAACCAATCCAACTCGCGGCGCAGGTGATCAAAGCCCCACGCGTCTTCCAGTTGGCCGCCGGCGGGGTGGAGAATCACGCAGTCGCAGTCGAAGACGCCGCATAGGTCGATCAGGCGCCGGGAGCGCTCGCCCATCAGCCGCCGGCCTTCGGGATCGGCGTCGGCGAAGCTGATGTAGCGGAAGTTCGGTTGGCCGAAATGTTCGTAGAACGGCAAATGCACCGTGCGCACGGACAATCCGGCGTCGCGCAGCCACGCCTGCACGCGGGCGACCTCGGCGTCGTCGTCGAAGTCGAAATGCGGCGTGCCGCCCCACAGTTCCACGTAACGGAAACCGGCCTCGGCGATCAGGCGCAGGTGATTTTCCCGCAGCAAATCAAAGGCGAATAAATGAGTGCTGACTGATGGTTTCATGAGCGGGTTTGTAGCAGCGCCCGAAGGGTTACGCAAGAGCGCCGGGGATAATCCCTGGCAGGAATAATTCCTGCACCTATGACTTGCTTTCATTGTACGGAGCCTCGGCCGGCGCTGACGCGCGTGGGCGGGGATTGTCTGTGTGCCGTTTCATCACAGCGTTGGCTTCGCCAAAACTATGGCACCCGGAACGAGGGATCGTCGTTGGCTTGTGTGCCACACTTTTGAGCGATAGCTCAAAGGTGTGCCGGTCGTACCCGGGAACGCCGTCTTTACATTTCCCGGGTTTCGCGTTACCGCTGGACGACAGCCGGGAGGAAACGATGCACGAGCGCAAAAACAATCTCATCGGTGGGACGTTGCAGGAAACGGTGCTGGGCTGCTATGCGCCCAACGAACCGCTGCTGATGCGCTCGCTGTATCGATTTCTGGAGGTGGAAAAGCATCTGCCGCTCAACCTCGCGCACCGGGTCATCGACCGCCTGGCCGGCATCACCACGGCGACGCAGGTGATGACGCACGCACAGATCATGCGGTTCATCGAGGAACTGCCCGACGATTGGGTTATCGCCAAGGGGCCGTGTCCGTGCCGGAAATACACCGCCGAGGCGCTGGGGCCCGACGCGATGGATCTGGCCGGCGGCTACCTCAATTTCTGCCGCCAAACGACGGAGAAGGTGGACATTCAGATCGGCGTGAGCGGCGAGCAATTCGCCAAGCTGGACGCCTACGAGGTCATTTCCAAGGACGAGCTGCTGGCCCTCGAGCGCGAGTGCCACAACATGGGGCTGGTCGCCAACGTTTATTCGATGGTGGGCGGCGAGACGGGCATCTGCCATTGTTCGTCGGCCACCTGCGTGCCGTTTCTGGCCAACGAAGCGATCGGCGGGGAATCGCAGGTAATCGTGCGCGGACGGATGGTCGCGGCGACGGACACGGACAAGTGCGCCGGTTGCGGCGACTGCCTGCGCGTGTGCCATTTCCACGTGCGGCACACGGTCACGATCAACGAACAATTGCTGGCCGAAGTGAAGGCGGAACGCTGCTACGGGTGCGGCTTGTGCGCCGACGTGTGCCCGCAAGAAGCGGTGACAATGGTCGCGCGAACCAACCAACCAACCGCGTAATCCAATACAAAATTTTGGTGAGCGATTTGACAGCCACGGTGATCGTGATTTTCTTAAATGGGTGAAAACGATATCCCTAAAAAGAATGGTATGTCTGTACTAGTAGCGGGCAACCGATACATGAAAAACGACGTCAAATAAAAAAACGAAGAATTAAATAATTCAGAAGATAGGGGGTAAATCATGGCCATAAACAAGAAAGTATTGACCACCGGAACCGGAATGCCGGTCGATAACGATCTGCAATCGATGACGGCGGGCCCGCAGGGACCGACGCTGGTCCAAGACATTCATTTGTTGGAGAAACTGGCGCACTTCGACCGGGAGCGCATTCCCGAGCGGGTGGTGCACGCCAAAGGCGCCGGCGCGTACGGCTACTTCGAGGTGACGCACGATCTGACGAAATACACACGGGCGAAGTTTTTATCCAAGGTAGGCAAACGGACCGAGGTTTTTGCGCGTTTTTCCACCGTTGGCGGCGAAAAGGGTTCGGCCGACTCGGAACGCGACCCGCGCGGATTTGCCGTCAAGTTCTACACGGAAGAGGGCAATTACGATTTCGTGGGCAACAATACGCCGGTCTTCTTCATTCGCGATGCGATGAAGTTCCCGGATTTCATCCATACCCAGAAAAGACATCCGGCCACCAACCTCAAAGATCCGGATATGTTCTGGGACTTTCTGTCGTTGACGCCCGAGTCGATTCATCAGGTCACGGTGCTCTTTTCCGACCGCGGCACGCCCCTGAGTTACCGCCACATGAACGGGTACAGCGGTCACACGTTCATGTGGTACAACGCGAAAGGCGAATACTGGTGGGTGAAGATTCACTTCAAGACCGCGCAGACCGTCAAGACGCTCACGCGTGAGGAGGCGGTGCGTCTGGCCGGCGCCGACCCGGATCATGCCACGCGCGATCTGTATGCGAGCATCGCCAAGGGCGAACCGCCGGCATGGAACGTTTCCGTGCAGATCATGACGCCGGCCCAGGCGAAAAAATACCGGTTCGATCCGTTCGACATCACCAAGGTCTGGCCGCACGGCGATTTCCCGTTGCAGCCGCTGGGCCGCATGGTGCTCGATCGCAATCCGGAGAACTATTTTGCGGACGTCGAGCAGGCGGCGTTTTCGCCCGGCAATTTCGTTCCCGGCATCGGTCCGTCGCCGGATCGACTGCTGCAGGGGCGGCTGTTCAGTTATCACGACACGCACCGGCACCGGCTGGGGACGAATTATCATTTGCTGCCGGTCAACGCGCCCAAAGCGGCCAAGATCAACAGCTATCAGCGCGACGGGGCGATGCGTTTCGACGCCAACGGCGCGGGCGATCCCAATTATTGGCCGAACAGCTTCGGCGGGCCGGGGCCGGATGCCGCGTTTGCCATGCCGCCGGTGGACGTTGCCGGCGAAGCCGCGCGTCATGTTTATCCACTGGGCGACATCGATTTCGTCCAGGCGGGCGATCTGTATCGCAAGGTGATGACCGATACGGATCGGGATCATTTGATCGAGAATATCGTCACCCATCTCGGCGGGGCGCAAAAACGTCTGCAACTGCGGCAAACGGCATTGTTTTTCAAAGCCGACGCCGATTACGGTCTGCGCATAGCCAAAGGTCTGAAGCTAAAAGCGGACGAGGTGAAAAAACTGGCGGCGATGACTCAGGAGGAGCGGGTAAAGGCGACCGCCGGGTAAATCGGATAACGGACGACATCGTCGGCAGAGATCGGCGATGTCGTCGTTTGTTAAGTCTCGACTTTTTGACGGTTGTTTACCGTTACGCCTTCCAGTTTCAGTAGGGCGCGTTTTTGGTCCAGCCCGCCGGCGAAGCCGCCGAGGTGGCCGTCGCCGCGCACGACGCGGTGGCAGGGGATGACGAGCGGCAGCGGATTTTTCGCCATCGCCCGGCCGACCGCCCGCGACGCGAGAGGGCTGCCCGCCGCCCGGGCCAGCGCGCCGTAGGTACTCACCGTGCCGTAGGGAATCTTGAAGGCGGCGCGATAGACTTCCTGGAAAAACGGCGTAATACCGGTTAAATCCAGCTCGTTGAGGCTGAATTTCACCTTTTTCCCGGCGAAATAGTCGCGCAGTTTGTCGGCCAGCGGCGGCAGGTTGAGCGCCACGCACTTATAATCGGCGAGAATCTCGTGCATTTTTTCTTTGGACATGGGAAGATAGATACGGTTGACGCGCGGGAATCTCGCCGGATTCCATGTGACGATCACCCGTCCGAAACTCGTGGGAATGAACGCGGCGCAATCCGGCATAATGGTAATCCTCCAAATGGACGATTAATAGGTTAGGTGGATTCAATAGCATCCGCCGCCGTTTGGCAACCGTGGGAGAGAGATGAAGGTTCGCATCCTGATCAATTCCAACGCGCGCGCGGTGAAATCGCGCAAGGCGCCGGAGCAGCTTTTTCGCAGCTACGCTTCGGAGAAGGTGATCGTGCGCACGACCCATGCGGTGGAGGAGATTCTCGAAGCGGTCGAGGAATGCTGGGAGTCGCAGGCCGACGTGGTGTTGCTGACCACCGGCGACGGCGGCCTGCACCGGTTCATGTCGGCCTTCGTCAACGTGTACGGCGAGCGACGCGACGAGGCGGGCGAGTTGCGCAAGCTGCCGCTGTTCGCCACGTTGCGCACGGGCACGGCCAACCTGGTCACGGGGATTCTCGGCGGTCGCGGCAAACCGCGCGAGGCGTTGTCCCGGTTGTTCGCGTTGCTGGATCGCGTGCGCAGCAGCGAAGAGATCCCGCGTATCCGGCAGAAGCTGCTGGCGGTGTCCGACGGCGTACAGCAGCGCTTCGGCTTCATCGCCGGGGTGGGGCTGATCCACAATTTCTTCCTCGAATACTATCGCGGCAAGCGTCACAGCGTTCTCAAGTTTTTAAAAATTCTCTCGCGGATGCTGCTCTCGCTGTTCACCGGCACGCCGTATCTGCAGCGGCTGCTGACGGCGGTCGAGGCGCGGCTGCAACTGGACGAAACGCGGCAGCGTCTATCGCATTACAAGATGCTGGCGGTCTCGGCGATCGACGCGCGTATCGTCTTTTTCCGTGCCTTCCGCGTGGGCGATTACCTGGACCGCATCCACATCAAAGGCGGCAGCCCCTCGCGGCTGGCGATCATCCGCAACATTCCCAACCTGCTGCTCAACCGCCGTTTGCGCGGCCGCGACCTGCTGGACCGGCTGGCCGCCCGGGTGCGCCTGGAGCGCGAGGACGATTTCGGTTACACGATCGACGGCGAGCTGTACCGGGCGCGCATGCTGGAGCTGGCGCCGGGGCCGGTGGTCGAGTTCGTGCGTTTTTAGCAAATTCACGCAACGGAATTTTCTGACTTAAAATCAGGACACCCCGAGCCGACAAGCCCCGCCGGAGCGGATGGTCAGCATCGAAGGGGAAATCGCGATCCGGCCCTCATCCCCGGCCCTTCTCCCACGGGGAGAAGGGAGACCAGGCTGCCTTTTTTTTAAAAATGCGGGGACACGAAGGAATCGAGTCCCCGATTTTTTTACCCTCTCCCGGTGGGAGAGGGTCGGGCGCAGCCCGGGGTGAGGGCGAAAAATGAGACATATAACGATCCAATTTCGACGACAAAAAGATGGTGTTGAAGGCGGGAATTCATGCAACAGAATTTCGGGCGCGCACGCTGGAGCTGGCGCCGGGGCCGGTGGTCGAGTTCGTGCGCTTCTGATTCACGACGACGAGCAAAAAAAGACGACGGGTTTGCCCCTTTGCAGGCGCGGTTCCATCTGTTACATAGAAGCAACTCGAAGGAGGCGGCATGTCGCAAACGCAGATCGTCACGCACGGAGATTTCGACGGGATCGTCTCGGCCGCGCTGGTCGGGATCTGGTCGCGGTTGCGCTTCGTGTTTTTCACCGGGCCGGAAAACGTGCGCCGCACGCAGATCGGTCCGAAGGACATCGTCTGCGATTTGCCGCATCCGGCCCGCGAGGTGCGCGCCTGGTTCGACCATCACGCCGGCAACATCGAGGAAGCCAAGGTGATGGGTTGGTCGGCGGGCGAAGGCGCGGCCTTCGAAGCGCCCTCGGCGGCGCGGGTCATTTATGAGCACCTGAAAGCGACGGCGGCGTTCCCCGATTTCATCGAGCGGACCGTGAAGGCCACCGACCGGGTGGATTCGATGGACTATCCGAACATCGAGGCGTGGCTGGCGGAGGATCCGGAAAACGTGATCAACGCGACGATCTTCCTGCCCGGAGAGGACATCCGCAAGGCGCGGCGGTACCTGCAGCGGCTGGTGCACATGATGCAGAACCGGCCGCTGAGCGACGTGGCCGAGCACGGCGAGGTGCGCGACCGCTACAAGCTGCAGCAGGAGCACGGCAAACGCGCGCTGGAGACGATCGAGCGCGTGGGCCGGCTGGTGGCGCAGGACGAGATCTGCGTGATCGACTTCAGCGAGATGAAGGTGACGCCGCGTTTTTCGAAGAACCTGGCCTACCAGGTGTTCCCCGGCGTGTACGCGGTGATCCTGATCACGCCGGTGGTGCAGGGCGGCCGGCGCACGAACGATCTGCGGCTGAGCTTTTCGCTCAATCCGTTCATCGACCAGACCCTGGCCGATCACAGTTGCGCGGCGATTTTCGACGAGCTGGAACTGGGCGGCGGACACGCGGCGGCGGCGGGCGGCAAGATCCACGCGGAAAGCAAGGACGATCGTCAGCGGCTGCGCGACAAGATGATCGACGAGGTGACGCGGCTGTGGCTGCAGCAGGTCGAGATGCACCGGCAACCGGCGTCGGTTACCGGCTGACCAGCAAGCCTTCCAATTTTTTCTTCATCGCGGGATCGTTTTCGACCAACGGCATAATACGACGGATGATCGCCTGCGTCTGGTCGGGCGCGTTGGTTTCCTTGTTGAGCGTGCGCAGGTCCTCGATCGTTTCGGGCACGAGGCGATCGGTCGGATAGGTATGCAGGAATTTCTCGTACATCCGCCGGGCCTTGTCGGGGCGGCGCATGTTGTAGCGATAGGTCGCGGCCAGGATGATCATCGCGCGCTTGGCCTGGGGCGAGTCGGGGTGGTCCTGAAGGATTCTTTCCAGCAAATGCGAGCCGTTCAGGTTGCCCGAGCGCATCAGCTTCTGCCCCTCGATCAACAGTTGGCGCGCTTCTTCGTATTTGTATTTCTTGTTGGAATCCGGTAAGTTGCGGCCGACGTCGACCACTTCGGGCGTGGCTTCGACGGGCTCTTTCTTGAACAGCACCTTGTAACCGCTGTAGCCCGCATACAGGACCGAGGCCAGCAGCACAACGGTCACCAACGGCCGCCAGAGCCAGGACAGCGAACCGGTCGAATCGAAGCGTTGCGGGGAATCACTCATAACTTCAAAGTACGAGTCGGGCGCGGCCGGTGTCAAGATAAAAGCCGCGAAATGGATGATTTTTATTGAATCTCGGTAAGTTACGGAAGATTTCTTTGTTTGACATCAGCGCACTAAGCATTTACCTTGATTGGATATGTGAGGAACACAAAAAGTAGAGGTATATGCTCGTGGCGAAAGTTCTGGTGGTGGCGCACAACCGAAGCGAATTGCGACGGATCGTCGGCGCATTGCAACAAGAGAAAATCAACGTCCGTTATGCCACCGACGGCCTGCAGGGCCTGGAACTGTTCCGCGAGCAACGTCCCGACGCGGTGATCGTCAACCTGCTGATCCCCAAGCTGGCCGGCGGCGAATTGTGCAAAAAGATCAAAGAAGATCCGCAAAACGCCGCGGTGCCGGTCATCCTCATTTCCGGCTTGTTCAAAAAAACCGATCTGCACAAGGTGGCGCGCGAATCGTGGCAGGCCGACCGGTTGATTCAGGCGCCCTATACGCCGGCGCAGTTGATCGAGACGCTGCACGAACTGCTGCCGCCGGAAAAATTCGCCGTCGCGGAGCCCGTCGCCGAGTCGATAGAACCGGCGATCGAAGAGGATGAAGGTGATGAGCCGGAGGAAATCATCGAGGCCGAGCCTCCCGCCGCGCCGGCCGCGCCCACGCCCAAGCGCGAAGAGTCGCTGGAGGATCTGCTGTCGCGCACGCTGGCCGAATTGGACGGGCAGGAGCTGATCGACCGCTCGCCGCGCGTGGCGAAGATCGACGAGGGCATCAAGCGCGAGCCGACACGGGCCGCCTCCGAGGAGGACGACCGCGATAAAATCTCCGAATTGCTCGACGAGGTGACCAGCATCGCGTTGGGCGACAACGTCGAAAAGGACGATTGGTCGTTTTACGCTCCCGAAGCGGCCCGCGGCGACGAGGAAACCACGCGCGAGGGCGACCTGGAGGAAATCAGCATCCCCGAGTTGTTCGCGCAACTGTTCTTCGCCGAGAAATCCGGCATCCTCGAAGTGCAGCACCAGGGCATGACCAAGAACGTCTACTTCGATCAAGGCCGTGCGGTGTACGTGGAAAGCGAAGGACGCCAGGAGAGCCTGGGGCAGATCCTCGTGCAGCAGGGCGTGATCGATTCGGACGACGTGCTGACCAGCCTGGAAAGCATGGCGACCAACGGCAAGCGGCAGGGCAACGCACTGGTCGACATGGGCCGGCTGACGCCGATGCAGCTTTACCAGGCGCTGCGCTTCCAGATGCGCGAAAAACTACTGAACCTCTTCGGCTGGTTCGAAGGCAAATTCTACTTCGACGAAACGCCCTTCGACATCAACAGCCTGACCGTCTTCGAGCTGCCGATGCCGCGGTTGATTCTCGACGGCATTTTGCAGGCCTACGACGCCGAATCGCTACGCGAGATGTTCACCGAGGTCGGCGAACAGGTGGTCGCGCCGATCAAGCCGCCGCCGTTTTCGCCGCGCCATGCGGGCTTGAGCAAGGAAGTGTGGACGCTGCTCAAGCTGATCGACGGCAAGCGGACGATCAACCAGGTCGTCAAGGCGTCGCCGCTGGACGAGGAGCACACCTTCCCGCTGCTGTACGCGATGCTCATCCTGCGTCTGTACGAAAGCGTGAGCGAAGCGGCCGAGGAACTGCCGGAAGAGATCGAGGAAGAAGAGGAACTCGCGGCCTTCGACGAGGAGGAGGAGATCCTCATCGAGGAAGAACGGACGCCCGCGCCGCCCCGGCGTCCGACCGCCCGCGCCCATGAGTTGACGCCGACCGACGACGGGGAAGATGTGCTCGTCGACGAGGACGAGGACGAGGACGTGCTGATCGACGACGAGGAAGAGCCGGCGCCCGCCCCGGCGAAAAAATCGTCGCTGATGGACGATGACGATGTGGTCGTCTTCGACGAGATGCCCTCCGAGGAGGTCGCCGGCGAAGAGGAGGCCGAAAGCGAACTGGAGCGCGAACTGCGCGCCTTCGAATCCGGCGAGGAAAAGCACGAACTGGTGCCGATCGACGAAGCCGGCGCCGCGCCCGACGACCTGCGACAACGGATCATGGACATGTATCTGAAGCTGGAAAGCTCCAACCACTACGAAATTCTCGGCGTGGAACGCAAAGCGGACGCGGTGACGATCAAGGGAGCGTACCATCGCCTGGTGCAGCAATACCACGAGGACAAAATCGGTCCGGCGTTGACCGACGCGGAGGCCAAACAGCAGGCCAATGCGGTGATGCAGGCGATCACCACCGCTTATGAAACGCTGTCGAGTCCGGCCAAGCGCGGCGAATACGACCGGCGGTTGACGCCCGACGGCGAGGAAATCAAGGAACGGCGCATCACGACGATCCTCGCGGCCGAACGCGCTTTCAACCAGGGCGTGCTGGCCATGCGCCGCCACTCCTTCGCCGACGCGCAGAACCATTTCGCCGAAGCCTGCAAGCTCTTCCCGGAAGAGGGCGAATACCACGCCTACCTGGGCTGGGCGCAGTGGAACAATCCGAACCTGGCCGCGCAGGAACGCACGGCGCAGGCCAAGGAGTCGATCGAGCGGTCGATCAAAATCAATCCGAAGGGCGACAAGGCGTATTTCTTTCTGGGCAAGATCCTGGCGTTCCACAACCAGAAAGAAAAGGCGCGGCGGATGTTCGCGCTGGCCTTCCGCTACAACAAAAACAACGACGAGGCCAAAAACGAACTGCGCCGGTTGCAGGCCGAACGCGAACGCGAGCGCATGGAGTTGGCCGCGGCCGAGCGGGAAAAGGACAACCTGCTGGGCAAGGAATTCGACATCAAGAGCGTGAAGAACGCGTTGAAGAAACTCTTTTCATAAACTCATTCATCCGCGACATTTTTTGACGACCGGGCACGGCCGGTGTTACCATAGGCTTGGAGGTCGAAGTGGAAACGGAGCGCAACGAGCGCGATTCGGCGGAATTGGTTGAGCGATTGGGGCGTACGATCGAGCAGATCGTCGACGCGACAATCCGCAAGCATTTTCTCGCGCGGCGCTTGAGCGAGATGGACGATGAAACGGTCATCGAGGTGCTGCATCTCTTTCAGATGGGGGCGATTCGCGGCGATGCGGCGTGCCAGGCGGTGATCACCTCGGCCGTCGACGCCCAGCGCCTGCGCGAGGAATTCGGCAAGAAGCGCTTGCACGGCCTGGTCGCCGAGGCGAAGAAAAAAAACTACGCGCACGTGATCAACCTGTTTCGCGTCATCCGTCCGGTGAAGGATCCGGCCGGGGACGAAAACGCTTTCCAGCAGTACGGCCTGAGCGGGATGACGCTGGGCGAACGTAAATCGGCCGCGCGCAGCCTCGATCGCGACCTGCTCAACCGCGTCGGCTACGACCTGGACAATTCGGTCATTCATCAGTTGCTGCTCAATCCGCGGCTGACTGAGCAGGACGTGGTGATCATCGCCGCGCGCCGCCCGAATTTTCCCGAGGTGCTCAGCGAAATTTACAATTCACCCAAGTGGCGCACGCGGCCGCAGGTGCGCCTGGCGCTGATTCGCAATCCGTACACGCCGCCGCACTTGGCCATCGCGCTGGTGCCGACGCTGCTCAAGCAGGACCTGCGCGAGGTGATGCTGGACCGCAGCATCCACGCCGACGTGCGCGCGGCGGCCGAGAATGCGTGGGAGACCAAATCGGGCGAATGGAAAAAGCAGATTGAGGAAATGGAGTCGGTCACCGCGGCGGAGGTGGCCGAGGTTGTGCGCGCCGAACTCAAACCCGGCGACGAGGAGCGGCGATCGTAATATAAAAATAATCATTTAATCACCAGAGACTTGTTGCGCCGCTCGCCGAGTCTTGTTACCATTAGCCGACCGCAAAAGGGAGAGACGATGCGGACCGGAAAAATCATGTTGTGGATCGTCGGCCTGTGCCTGCTTATTTCGCTGCCTGCCGCCGCCGATCTTACCAAGGGACCCTACCTGCAAAACCTGGACATCGACCGGGTGACGATCTGTTTCGAAACCGATCTGGACGGGCAGGGCGCGGTGGAGGTCGGTACCGATACGGGCTACGGCGAGACGTTCACCGGTCAGGGCACGGCCTTCACGCACGATGGCGTGACGGTCTATCAATACAAGATCGCCATCGACGATCGCGACGCCGATACGCTGTACCACTATCGTGTGGTGCACGGCGGGGTGACGACCGAGGACTTTTCCTTCGTCACCGAGCCCGATCATCTGACGCCGTTTCGCTTCGTGGTGTTCGGCGATTCGCGCGGCGGCGCGATCGGCTCGCCCAACATCGAGCACGAAGCGGCGATCGCGGCGATCATCGACGAGGGACCGGCGCTGTATTTCAATACCGGCGACCTGGTCAGCGGCGGCGCCAGCCTGGATAACTGGGCGTATTTCTTCGTTGCCGAACACGACCTGATGGCCAACGTGCCGCTGTATCCGATTTTCGGCAACCACGAGGACGACGAGGAAGACGGTCTGACCGGCGATGACAACTGGGGGCGATATTTCGCGCCGCCCGATGCGAATCGTCATCCGACGTATTATAGCTTCGACTACCTGAACGCGCACTTCGTGGTCATCGACGTGGAGAAGTGGGAGACGCTGCTGGTGCCCGACATCCTGCAGAACGGCTGGCTGCGCGACGATCTGGACGCCGCCAATGAGAATCCGAAAACCAACTTTACCTTCGCCTTCTTGCACGAGCCGCCGTTTTCCTACAAGGCGGGGCGCACGGGCAACACGGCGACGCTGCTCATTTTGAATCCGATCTTCCGCGACTACGGCGTGGATGCCGTGTTCGAAGGCCATGACCACTTCTACGCCCGCCACGAAATGGGCGGCATCAACCATATCGTCACCGGCGGCGGCGGCGCGCCGTTGTATGATTTCCAGACCTGGCCGCAACCCCAGACGATGCCCGGCTATCACGCGCACGACAAAAGCAACCACTACATGGTGATCGACCTGGAGCCGGAAATCGCCACCCTGCGCGCCTTCCGTCTGGACGGCACGCTGATCGACGAATTCACGCTCGAGCACGACCCGCCCGTCTGGCCGGCCGACGACGATACGGTCGACGACGATACGGTCGACGACGACACCGTCGACGACGACACGCTCGACGATGATACGCTCGATGATGACACGGGGGACGACGACGAAATCGACGACGATGCGACGGACGACGATGCGGTCGACGATGATGCCGTGGACGACGACACGCTCGACGACGATGCCGTGGACGACGATGCGGCAGGCGACGACGATGATGACGATGATGGCTGTGGCTGTTGATTAATGCGGAACGGCGAATACGGAATTTTGCCGATGCGGGAGCAAGCAGGACATAGGTAACATTGGAGTTACTGTCCGGTTCAAAAGCACATGGTTTCGCCTTGGGTAGGGGACAGGGTAAAACGATCTTTCTATCCCACATCTCATATTTCAATAGTCAAGATATTTGTCTATCCATGTATGTGTATTTTGGAATAGGATTATTGATTTCCTCTCCCGACGGTTACGATTTTTATTGAAACAATTATTTTGGCGAGATATAGAGGGATAATATGGCTTTTTTGGGGATTTATGCGTGGAATTTGTTTCTGAGTTTAATACTGGAAATACTGGTTTTAAATACGGAGGCATTCAAAAATGGCGAAATCTTCTCAAACAAAAGAGATGATCATTGGACTGACTCAGATAGGCGCCACAAGTGATATTGATAAATTATTTGAATTAATTGTAAATGAAGCGCCAAAATTAGTCGGTGCTGAGGAATGTTCTATTTTTTGGAAAAACGGTCCATGGCGAGAAAAGGATATTGAGAATAACGATCTTGGATCTCCGGATGATTTCTATAAACGAGCATTCACCAAGGAGAGTAAACTATTAAAAAGTAAAACTTTTTATAAACCCGGCGAAGGACTAACGGGCTGGGTGGCAAAAACAGGAATTGCATTGAATGTAAACGACATATTTAGCGATGAGTTATTAGCGATAGGTAATAATATAAAGTGGAGAGATGAATTTCCCCAGTATCGAGATTTAAACAAACAAAAGCATCAAATAGCATTTCTTTCACTTCCAGTTAAAATTCAAGATGAAGTGATGGGAGTCATTAGGATTGTAAAAGTTGTTGAATTATCGGGCAAAATCAAAGAGTCCGGTCAGGTATTGCTTGAAACATTTGCCAAATATGTTTCCACAATCATTGTTCAAATCGAAGAACAAAAAGAGAAGGATTCCTGGGAGAAATTGTATCTCTCTGGAGTCAGTTTTGAGAGGAAGGAGTTTGCTAAATATTTACAGCGGGTTGCCGATGAAATCCCTCAGTCTCTATCAGCAAAAGGGTGCTCAATATTTCTTTCGGAAGCGGCTCCTGATGGCGGTACAATATTCAAACTTCGGTTCACAACAAAATTGGGCCCCTTAACAAAAGAAGTCGGAAAAGCTTATTACAAATCAGGAGAAGGATTGACCGGATGGGTTGCAAAACACAATAAGTCTCTTCTAATCAAAGATGTTGATGATAAAAAAGAGTTGGAAAAAATTGATCTTGAATTGAATCACAAGGGCAAACATGAAGAGTATGTAAAAAAGAATTCCTCTTTTCTGGCTGCTCCGATTAGTCGTGGGGGTAATGTAAAAGGAGTGATACGAATTGCTAAAGAAAATGAAGGACGATTTTTTTCATCTTCAGATGAAAGGTTCCTTAAGAACTTTTGTGATAAACTGGCTGTTCTTGTAGAAAATAACGTGCTTTTTACTAACCTACAAACAGAAAGAGACTCTGCATCAAAGGATCTTGAAAAATCCAGAAATCAAATTGAATTGCTTGGGAAAAAATTTAAAAATGAAGTGAAAGAAATGCAACTTTTCCTTTCGAAAGTTTTTCCTCTTGAGAAGGAGGAAGGTCATATTACTATTGGTTCCCAAGACATTAAGATTCCTAAGTTAAATCCAAAAATGGTATTTATTGGAATTCCTTTTTCGGCCTCATCCAAGAATGTCTACGATTTTGGTATTTTACCGGCGTTAAACGACCTGAATCTTGAACCATGGATAGCGGATGAAAGAACGGACTCTTTACGTATTTTGGGAAATATACTTGAAGGTGTTTTACAATCGAGCATTGGTATTTTCGACATAACGAAACTTAATCCGAATGTCTTATTCGAATTAGGACTTATGACTGGTCTTAAGAAACAGGCGATTTTATTAAAGCAGGAAGATTCAGAAATTCCCACGGATCTTTCCGATTGGATATATATCTCGTATGGGAGTTTCGGTAAACTACAAGAAGACTTGAAACGTCATATTCCTGCCCTTCTTTCTCTTGATTGCGGTACAAAATCCTAAAACGTTTCCAAATTATAATTATCGCTAATGAAGCATATTCCACTTACAAATCTATACGAGTACAGGGATATCTGTTTACGAAACGACTTACAAAGGCGATATATGCACACATCGGGTTAAAAAGAAGTGTTCAGACATCTGAACAGGACGCTTACCCCTCTCGCACTTCCAAGCGCCACTCCCGCTCGCTCGCGCATCATTGCTTTTAACGCCGAACACGCCTACGAGGGGCGGAAGGTCCATTTTTTCGGTCGTTGGATGCTAATTCTCGAAACACACTTCGACGCAGAAGCTGCCCGCTTCCGTGGTGAAAGGCACAACGATGATTGCGCCGCGCGTTTTGTGAGTGATGGTGTGACTTTTTCCCGCGATGGTCGAGGGGATCGCCATTTCGAATTTATAGCCCTTTTCCGCCAGGGCCTTCTTCGCACCGCCGCTGACCATGTTGGTGATTTCGCCGACGACGTCGCTGACGGTGCCATCCAGCGAGGTGAGCGTTTCGCCGAGCATTTTCGAAGCGATGTCCAGAATGGCGGATTCGGTGAAGGTGATCGCCAAGGAGCCGCGGACCTGATGCCCGGCCAAACCGATCATGCCGGTGATGTCCCCCATCGCCTGTACGCTTTCTTTCACGTACGCCTTTTCCGCTTTCGCCTCGGTTTGGGCCATGGTGGCCAGAACGTTAAGAATGGCATCCAAAAACGGATTGATGAAATCAACGTTCATTTACATGCTCTCCGAGTGAAGATAGGTTCATCCATCATCTTTGCAGCCGCAATGGCATTCAATGTTCAAACAAGCGTAACAGCAAGCCAAGTTTACTGTTTCGTGGTAATTATCGGCTGATTTCCATAAGTTCTTGAAAACTATTTCAGTTCCAGCCGGTTACGTCTGTTTTCTTCCTCGATTTTCATTGCTGTTTTCGAAATATGAGAAGATGTCAAAAAATTCAAAAATATCGATTATGTGTACTTCCGTTTCTGGATATTCTCCAGGAACGTCCGCAGCAGGTTCAGTTGTTCCGGATCGTCTTCGGTGAAATTGATGCCGACCTGCTTTTCCTCGGTGGTGCTGTTGATGCGCACGACCGAGCCTTCCAGGTTCTCGATTTTATTGCCGTCGGGCAGGTTGAAGGTCAGCAGCACCGGATCGCCCATGCGTGGTTCCTTGTCGACGGTCACGCAAAGGCCATGGGCGGAAATGTCGACGGTGTACCATCTTTCACCGCGATGGTTGCGCACCTCCAGCAGCAGGGGGATGCGCGGGCTGCGACGCAGGTTTTTCACTTCGACCAGCTCGGGGTATTCCAGGGTCCAGAGGGTCATCGGTTCGTTTTGTTTATGCAACAGCCGGGTATGGAAGCCGAAGACCTGTCCTTCGAACAGATAGCGGACGATCATTTCCGTGCCGCGCTGGACCACCACCAGGCGGCTGTCGAGCGGGATGGAGGTGATCAGGATTTTCGGGCGCACCCAGCCGACCAGCTCGGCTTGCGCGCGCAACCGCTTGTTTTTCATCGTCAATTCGAAAAAGATCGGCAGGCCGACGGCGAACTGCGGATTGACTTTGGTTTCGTTGCCGAATACTTCGTTTTCCGAGACGCTATCATTCATGAGAATCCGTTCTCCCCTTCGTTGGTGTCGCTTCCGGTTCGCTGATTAAAGCGAAAACATGGCTGAAATTGTCTAGCTTCCGTCGTTTTTGTCTTATAAGGTTGTCTCGGTCGAATCGTGTAGATTGTTTAGAATTAACTGGGGAATTTATTGTTCCAACCGGCTAATTCACTGACAGTTCAATTTCTAGCATTGTCGCGAAATTTGCGCAAATGAAGATTTCTTTTTTTTGCGGCCGATTTGTTTTTCGAGGAAGGCACGGAGGCGGTTATTCACCCAGGGCGATGTTCTTGATTTTTTCGTACCACTTCACGCCGCCGTCCTTTTTTTCCTTCTTGCTTTTCAGAGGCGGCGTTTCGCAGGCGGCGAATTCGCGCAGGAGATCTTCCTGCTGCTTGGTGAGCTTTTTGGGCACCTCGACGTTGACGTGCAACAGGATGTCGCCGCGCCCGTAACCGCGGATGTGCGGCACGCCTTTGCCCGGCACGCGAATGACGTTGCCCGGCTGCGTGCCCTTGGGGATGCGCACCTTGGCGTCGCCGTCGAGGGTGGGGACTTCCAGCGTCGCGCCCAGGGCGGCCTGGCAGAAGCTGATGGGCAGTTCGGCGTACAGATCGTTGCCGCGCCGGGTGAAGTAGTCGTGCGGCTCGACGCGGATGAACACGTACAGGTCGCCGCTGGGGCCGTTGGCCGCGCCCGGTTCGCCCTTGCCGGAAACGCGCAGTTGATTGCCGTCTTCGACGCCGGCGGGGATGTTCACGGTGATCGACACGTTTTCCAGCGTCTTGCCGCGCCCGCTGCAGGTTTTGCAGGGCGTCTGGATGATGCGCCCCGAGCCGTTGCAATGCGGGCAGGTGGTGGTCAGCGTAAAGAAGCCCTGGCTGCGCCGCACCTGGCCCACGCCGCCGCAGGTCGGGCACGAAACCGCGTTGGTGCCCGGTTCGATGCCGGTGCCCTGGCAATAAACGCACGGTTCGTAGCGTTGCAGGTTGAGCGTCTGGGTGGTGCCGAACACCGCTTCCTCGAAGCTGATCGACAGGTCGTAGCGCAGATCGGAGCCGCGTCGCGGTCCGCCGCGCCGGCGGTTCGAGGAAAAGCCGAAGAATTCCTCGAAGATCCCGCCCATCGACGAGAAAATGTCTTCGAAGTTGGTGAAGCCGGAAAAGCCCTGGCCCTTCAGGCCGTCGTGGCCGTAGTTGTCGTAGATGCGCTTTTTCTCGGGATCGGAAAGCACCTGGTAGGCTTCGCTGGCTTCTTTGAAGGCTTTTTCCGCTTCGGGATTGTCCGGGTTGCGATCGGGATGATGTTCCAGCGCGAGGCGGCGATACGCTTTTTTAATGGTCGCATCGTCGGCTTCGCGCGCAATCCCGAGAATTTCGTAGTAGTCCCTGCGGACCATCATCGCCCCCGGAGTTTACCCGGAAAGAGGCCGACGATTATTCGTCGGCGGAGTTAGCGTCACAGTCTTCCGGCTCTTCCGGCAGATCGAATAAAGCGCGGCTGGAAATGGTTTCCGAGTTTTCTTCCACGCTATCCAACGAGCGCAGATAGGCTTCGTAATCTTTTTTGGTGATTTTGCCTTCGGCGATGTGCCGTTCCACCAGCCGCACGTCGTAGATGAATTCGCTCTTTTCCTGTTCGATCATCGGTTTATCCCTTTAATCTTCGTTCTGGATCGTTTTGATGGTGTTCAGATCGGTCGTCAGGCGCACTTTCTGCGCGGCGACTTCACGCAACGAGTTGACGATGAACTTGTTGTCGTTCGGATCGCCCAGATACCGCGAGCCCTTCATCATCTGCTTGGCCCGGTAGGCCGTGGTCAACACCAAAGCGAAACGATTGGGGATTCTCTCGATGCAGTCTTCAACGGTAACACGAGCCATCGGTTACCCTCCTTGAACGATTTAACCGTTCCTTTTACGAAAATTAATCATTATCCGGCTCGCCCTCTACCATAGAGGGCTGATTTTCTTGCTCTTCCGGCGTTGCGGCCGGTTTTTCCTCGCCTTTCAACTCCTCGGGCGCGGTGGGAATCTCCTCGCGCAGCTCCGGTTCGACCAGGTAGGCCGCGCCCGCGTAACCGCCGTCGACCTGAACCACCACCCGCTCGATCACTTCCGCGGGGGGCAGACCCTTGGCCTTGCTTTTGACCTTGGGTTTGGTCGGCGCGATCTTTTCCGGATCCAACGGAGCGGAAAAACGCAACCGGGCGATGGCGTTGGCGTCCGCATCGAACAACGCGAGCGTAACGACCTGCGGTCCGCGTACCCGGCGCAATAATTTGGCGGCCCGCGGGCCGTCGATCAGCTCGGCCGCGCGCCAGGAGCCGATTTGCGCCAACAGATTGTCAATGCGCTCCTTGTTCGCCGGCTTTTCGTCGACAAACGCCCAGCCGTCGCCGGAACGCGAGATTCTATAAGAACCCCCCGCGCTTTGCAAGTCGAGAAACGCCACCTTGTCGGCGACGAAATCCGGCGCCAGCCGCCGGTCGCGCAGGTCGGCGGCCGTCAACAGGAACGGCTTGAATTCATTGACGTTGATGCTGATCAGGTAGGCGCGGTCGGAGGCTTGTGCGTAAAAAGCCGCGCCCAGGTGCACGCCGCCGATTTTCAGCGAGAGGGTCTGCGCCTGCTCGCCTTCGCCGTAGACGGCGGTGACCGTCAGCTGCGGTTTGTTCAGGCCGTAGGCGGCCAGATCGGTCGAATCGCCGATTTTATCGAGGAACTGACCGGCGTTGACGTTGGCCAGTTTGTCGAGAACCGTTTTCATCGTTTCGGCGTCGATCGTCGGACCGGCCGGCGCGTTGAGCGTCCAGGTCATGTCGGCGGGCAGCACCTCGTCGACCTCGTTTTCGTCGCCGGTCTTCTCCGGCTTGTTCGCGATCAGCAGCAGCGAGGGGCGGTCGACCTGGTCGATTTCGATCCGGCGGATCGGCTGCTTGCCGGCCAGCGGCGCGAGCAACTGTTTGCGGCGCAGCTCCTCGGCCGTTTTCTTCAGCGCGCCGATGGTGCTGTCGGCGACCAGGTGCACGACCTTTTCGCCTTCGACCATCACGTATACCGAATTGCCGATCTGGTGCATGTCGCCCACGAGCACGGTGGCGGTTTTATCCGGCGTGATCAACGTGAGCTTTTCGCGCGGCTGCTCGAGGCCGAAACGGCTGAGCGCGTCGGGCGGCAGATCGGTCAGGGTGCGGGTGGGGCGGGCGTAGCGAAACGCGCTGACGATCGCCTGCACCGCCCAGCGGTCGGTGGGATCCTCGAACGGTGCGGTCATGAACCAGTCGTCGCCGCGCTTGACCAGCTCCATCGTTTCGTCGCCGCGCTGCAGCGTGAGGCCCTCGACCGCCTCGAAGGACAGCTCGACGATCTTTTCGCCTTCCAACTCGCGTTGCTGCTTTTTTTGCTGCGCCGGCTGCACGACCAGAAACACCAGCAACGCCAGCGCGGCGAGCACCACGGCGGCGATCAACGTTTTTTTCGAGCTCATCGCATTTTCCTTTTACCGCTTGCGGCGCAAGGCCACGACGATGCCGAGCATCACCACGAGCTGCGGCAGCAAAAAGACCGAGGCGAAAAAGATGATCGAGTTGTCTTTTTCGGTCAGCGTGAACACGTCGGGCGCGAAGGTGTTGGGGCGCACGGAGATGTAGGCTTCCTGGCCGGTCAGCCAGTTGATCGTATTGAGGAACAGGTTGCCGTTGAAGCCGTAGGCGACGTAGCGATTGGTGTTGAAGTCCGAGTCGCCCAGCACGACCATCCGCGCCGCTTTGCGGGCGTCGCCCTCGCCGACGGTCCGCTCCATGGCCACGCCGACCACCAACGGGCCGCCCAGGTCCTCGTCCTTTTTATAGACCGGTTCTTCGCCGCTGCTGAGGACGGTGAAGTCGGTTTCGCCCCACGCGCCGGGGCCGGTGCGCAACAGCGGATCGACGATCGCGCCGGCGAGCTTGTGTTCGTTGTCGATGGTCAGCGAGCGCGCGAAGTGCATCAGCGTGGGATTTTCGCCCAGCGCCTTGGTGATTTCGTGGATGCCGTAATCCTGAATCAGCGGGTCGAAGCCCATCACCGCGCCCTCGAACAGGCGCATCTGTTTTTCGACGACCACGTCGTTGTCGACCTTGATGCCGTATTCGGCCAGCAGGTCTTCCAGGCCGGTGGCGACCGTCGGATCCAGCGCGACCAGCAACCGCCCGCCGTTTTCCAGGTAGGCGCGCAGGAGTTGAATTTCCTCGGGCAGCAGCGCGTTGGTCGGACCGTTGACGATGACCATCGCCGCGTCCGCGGGGATCGTGCCGGCGGTCAGCAACAGCAGCGGCTGCACGGGGATGTTCTCGTTGGCCAGCCCTTCCTTGAGCAGGGCGAAGCCGCGCTCTTCCTTGCCGTCCAGCGGCACTTCGCCGTGGCCTTCCAGGTAATAGGTGATGCCCAGGGCCTGCTGGCTGACCTTGAGCAGCGCGGTGGTCAGGCCCTGCTCGCTGACGTCCATGGTGATGTTCGTGCGATCCTGGCAGACGACGGCGACCGCGCCGCGTTCGGTGATCGAGAAGTTCTTCACCAGTTCCGGATGCAGGTCCGGATCGATGATTTCGTATTCGACCTTGTCGCCCAGGGCCGCGTAGCGCTGCGCGAGCTTTTTGAATTCATAGGATTCGGCCGCCTTGAAAAAGCCGACCAGCCGCGCGCCGTCGGGCAGGTTGGCCACGACGTTTTTGGTTTGTTCCGACAACGTGTTGACGCCGGCCTTGGTCAGGTCGAAGTCCTTGTTGTAGCTGTGGCCCAGGTAATTGAGCGCGGCGAGGATGCCCAGGAAGATCACCGTGTACAGCACGGCGTTGGTGCCGTAGCGGGCGGTGCGTTGGCTGAAGCCTTCGAGGATCGAGTTGAAGTCGATGGCGAAGCCGATCACCAGGCTCAGCAGGCCGATGCCGCCGAAGACGATGGGGTACAACGTGGTCAGGCCGGTGAAGAACAGGGCCAGGGCGGCGAAGACGAACAACGCCAACCCTTCGTAGATCAAAATGCGACTGGCTGATTTCATGGCTTACCTCCACCGGGTCGATTCGACGGAACGGGTGGCCAAAAAGGTGAACAGGGCGATGAAGCTGGCGAAGTAGACCAGATCGCCGGTGCGCACGACGCCCTCGCCGAATTTTTCGAAATGCTCGGTCATTGCGATGTAGCGCAGCAGATCGCCGATCGTCCCGGCCGTGCTTTCCGACACCCAGCCCAAAATCCAGAAGATCAGCAGCATGCCGAAGCTCGACGCGGCGGCGATCGGCTGGCTGGAGGTCACCGTGCTGGTGAACAGGCCGAAGGCGAGGAAGCTGCAGCCCATCAAAAACAATCCCAGGTAGCCGGCGGCCAGCTTGCCCAGGTCGGGGCGGGCGTACTTGAACAGGATCGCCGGGAAGTGGAACGTCAGCAGCAGCAACAGGGCGTAAAACAACACCGCCGCCAGCAGCTTGCCGATGACGATCTGGCTCATGCCCAGCGGACTGGTCAGCAGCAGCTCGTCGGTGCCCTGGCGCTTTTCCTCGGAGTACAGGCGCATGGTCAGAAACGGGATGATCATCAACAGGATGATGTTGATGTTGTGAAACAGCGGGGTGAGGATCATGTCGTTGACGTTGACCTGCTGCATCATCGCCGGGTTTTGGTACATGCCGGCGTAGCCGAGAATCTGGCTGTAGTTGGAAAACAGGTCGTAAAAGAAAAACCCGGTCAGCATCAGGAAGGCGGTCATCACCACGTAGGCGAGCGGCCCGCTGAACATCTGCCGGAATTCCTTGCCGCAAATCGTGAACAGGTTACCCATCGCCGCAATCTCCTTTTAACTGGTCAGGCGGACGAAGATTTCTTCGAGGCTCGGTCGCTCGTGCCGCAGTTCGAGCAACCGCCAACCGTGTTGCAGGGCCAACATGCTGATGTCCGAGGCCGGGTCGGCGCCCGGGTCCCCGGTGATGATGAAGGTGCCGCGATCGTTGCCCTTGACCACCTTTTCGACGTTGGGCGTGGCGCGCAGCAGGGACAGCGTTTCGTTGTCGAACTCGGCCAGCTTCAGGAAGAGGCGGTTTTCGGCGGTCGTCTTTTCGGTGAGGTTCTTGATCGTATCGGCGGCGATCACCTTGCCCCGGTTGATGATGACCGCTTCGTCGCAGGTCATGGTCACTTCGGGCAGGATGTGCGTGGACAGAATCACCGTGTGGTTGCCGGCCAGCGAGCGGATCAAATCGCGGATCTCGCGGATCTGGTTCGGGTCCAGGCCGATGGTCGGCTCGTCGAGCACGAGCACCTCGGGATCGTTGACCAACGCCTGCGCCAGGCCGACCCGCTGCTTGAAGCCCTTGGACAACACCTGAATGCGCGCGTCGAGCACTTCGGTCAGCCCGCATTGTCCGGCCACCGCGTCGACGCGGGCGGGCACGTCCTTTTTGCTCACGCCCTTGAGCCGGGCCACGTAGATCAGGTACTTGCGCACGCTCATGTCCGGGTACAGCGGCGGATGCTCGGGCAGGTAGCCGATGCGCCGGCGCGCTTCCATCGGTTGATTGAAGATGTCGAATCCGGCGATCTTCACCTCGCCGCTGGTGGCCGGCATGAAGCCGGTCAGGATCCGCATCGTCGTGGTTTTCCCCGCGCCGTTTGGCCCGAGAAAACCGAGGATTTTCCCCTTGACGACCTCGAAACTGATGTCGTCGACGGCGGTGAAATCCTCATACCGTTTGACCAGGTTTTTGACTTGGATCATGACAATCCTCTTCGCAGTCGTTTGGCGCCGCGTGCGTGAAAAAACATTGAACGGAATACAACGTAATCCGGGCGTGAAAGGTAAATACCATTCACGCCCCTGTCAAGGGAGACACCGGATCGGATGCGAAGTTCCAACGCGTTGAATTTTATGCTAAAAGGATTGGGCCAACGGAGGTCGAACGTGTCTATTCGTCGGATAACCGCCCTGTTTATGCTGCTTTTCTGCCTTGCCACCTGGCTGGGGTGCGAGCGTGTGCCGTCACCGGGCGACAAGGAAAAATTGCTGGCGATTTTTCAGAATACGATCAAAGCCTACGATGAGCCGGCGTTTCTGATCCGTATCGAGAAGGCGCACAATTCGCTGGCCGCGATGAAAATCGCCGTGGAAGTGCAGGAAGAAATTGCTCAACGTTATGGGCTGACTTACGATCAATATATCAAGGCGGTTCGTTATTGGAAAAACGATCCGGACATTCAGGCCGACCTCAAGCAGGTCAAAGAGAAAATGAAGGTTTGTCACAAGTTCGATTTCGAAATCAAAAATCCGGCGTTTGCCGATTGAGGCAAACCCGACAGGGCGCGGGAAAGGGCGGCGAAGCGTGAGAAACATCCTCCCCATTTGTTTCGTGTTGATGCTGCTGATGGTTGTGGCGGTCGCCTGCGGCGACGACGATGACGACAACGACGACGGCGCAAAGGACGACGACGCGACCGACGACGATTCATCCGATGATGACTCAGTCGACGACGACGCGATCGACGACGACGCCGTTGACGACGATACGACCGATGACGATACCGGCGATGACGACGTAATCGACGACGATACGGTCGATGACGACACGGTCGATGACGACACCGGCGACGACGATACGGTCGACGACGACACGGCCGACGACGACACGTACATCGAGGACGCCGACTACGTGGTCGTCGGCGCGGCGACGCACGAGGAGACCGTCGAGCCGCTGCTGGCCTATCACGCCGGGCAGGGCATGAACGCGTGGTTCAAGGACACCGAGTCAATCCTGGTGGAGTACGAGGGCGAGGACATCCAGGCGAAGATCCGCACGTATCTGCAAAGCCTGCTCGACGATACGCGCACACAGTACGCATTGCTGGTCGGCTCGCATCAGATGCTGCCGATGCGCCTGCTGCATCACGATCCCGACGACCATCGCGAATACCAGACCTACAGCGACTTGTATTATTCCGACCTGGGCGGCGACATGAACGCCGACGGCGACCAATACTACGGCGAGTGGGGCGAGGACGAATACGACTGGACGCCGGAAATGTACGTGGGTCGCTTGCCCTTCGACGATCCGGCGACGCTGGCCAACCTGGTGGACAAGATCGTCAACTGGAGCGTGGACGATCCGGACTACAAGTGGGACGCGCTGCTGGCCGCCGGGACGATTCAGATTCCGGGCGACAGCGCGATCATCATGCAGATGATCAACAACTGGGTCGTCGAACCGGCCGGTCTGCTTTCCTGGCGCATGTACCAGCTCAACGGCTGGCTGTGGCCCGATCAACTGCTGAATCACGATTCGTTCATCGAACGCTGGTCGACCAATCAAACCGGCTTCGTCATGTGGGCCTGCCACGGCAGCAAAACGTGCGCCTTCGCCGACGACGCCTTTTTCTGCAACACCGACGCGCCGGAACTGGGCGACGACGAACCGAGCGTCGTGTTCAGCACCGCGTGCTCCAACGGCTCGCTGGAGGATCCCGCCGGCCTGACGCCCTCGCTGCTGACCAACGGCGCGGTGAACGTCATCGCCTCGACCGACGTAACGCATCCGGGCGACGTGGGCGAAGCGAGCCTGGTGTTTCTGGTCATGGTCGACCATACCCTCGTGCAGAATACGCCCTTCGCGGTAGGCCTGGGCATCGCCAAAGAGCGTTACATGAATTTGTACTTCCCCTGGCATTTTTACGATACGGGCTTGTATTTGCGGAACTTCTTCGGTTTCAATCTATATGGAGATCCCGCAATGAGATATTGGCATGAGCTACCTTAAAGAAGATTTGATCAAGCTGACCAATCTGGGACAAGTCGCCGTCCTGTTGTTCATCTACCTGGTGGTGATGGGCGTGGCCACCTCGGTGCTGCCGGCGCGGCCGGGCGATTGGGAATTCGCGTTGGCGATGATGCTGCCGCTGCCGATCGTCGCCTTCGGCCTGCGCAAGACGGTGTTCACCGTGCGCGGCAACATCAGCCCGATCACCGAACTGACCGTCATCGCCGCGTCGCTGGCCATGTGTCTGATCGCGATGATCGGTACGCGGCCGGGCATGAACGGCTCGGTGACCTTTCTGCCGGCGGCGATCATCGCTTCGGCGGCCATCGCCATCGGCGAGGAAATCCTCTTTCGCGGCGCGCTGCTGCCGGCGTTGTCGGAGCGCTTCGGATTTATCTGGGGGATTTTGCTCAGCGCGATCGTCTTCGGCTCGCTGCACCTGGAGGCGTCGTATTTTTCCGGCCTGACGGCCTTGATCGCCGGCGTGGCGCTGGGCTCGCTGTACGTGCGTAGCGGCCTGGGCGCGTGCGTGGTGTTTCATCTGTTTTTCAACATTGTCTGCGGACCGATGATGGGTCTGCCGGTCGGCGGGCTGCCGTGGCCGGGATTGCTTTCGCCGGCGAACGCGCGCGATCCGCTGACCTCGGGTCTGGTCCTGGCCGGATTCGCCCTGTTGGCCGTCTGGTGGTTCCCGTGGGAATATCTGGTCAAAAAGAAAACCCCGGCCGACGAACCGCAAGCGGTTTAACTTGTTGTAAAACAAAACATTTGTAGTATTATTGGCCCGGAGTGGATGAAGGCCTTGTTATGGAGAACAACCGGCCATGAGACGTATTTTCCCGACATTATTGGTCATTGTGGCGCTGGCGATGCTTGCGTTCGCCTGCGGCGACACGGACGACGATGACGATGACGATGACAACGACATCGACGACGACGATGACGACGACGGTCCGCCCCAGGTCGATTTTGACGGGTGGCAGATCCCCGATCCGTTGGAAGGGGTTATCTATCGCATCACCGACGGTGTGTGGGAGGATCTGTTCATTCCCCCCGGCTTCAGGTTCGACAGGGGAGGTATTGCCGGTTACGGTGACGCGGTTTACACGTGGCAAGAAGAAAGCGATTGCGCCGTCTGGCGGCTCGGCAACGGATGGAAGGAAGTGTATCGAGGCAGCGGCGAGGATGCGCACATGCCCGACATCGCCTTTTACGCCAAGGACACGTTCATCGGCTATCTGTACGACCATTACAACGAGCCGAACACCGACCGGCTGGTGAAATACGATCCGGCGACGGACGAGCTGGAGTGGATCAACCAGGATCTTGAGCCGCGCGGCGTGTTCGCCGGCTTCCATGGCGATGCCTACGCCTACGATGCGCAGACGATTTACCGTTATGACGGCGTCGAGCTCACGACCGTCGCGACCTTGCCGACGGGGGAGATTCGCGCCGTCGGGCCGTTGGGCGACGGCTTGTTCGTCGTCACGCAGGACACGACCGTCTTCTGGGACGGCGCGCAGTGGTCGACGCTGCTCGAGGATGCCTATCCGCGGATTTATACCGACGTGGAGGGCGATATGCTCCTGGCCAATGAGACGGACGATGGTCTCTACTATCTGCGCTATGTCGGCGGCGGCGCCGAACCGCTCGATTGGTTCGACGCGAGCGGTTGTGGTGCGAGCCTGCTGCCCGGCGATGCGGTGCTGTTCCGCTGCCGTTACGCGCCTCCCGATCTGGCGTGCCCGGAGGATGAACTGGTGAATTTCCACGTGCTGGTCGTCGACGGCGTGCCCTATTGCGACGCCGACCCCGCGACCGGGATTCTGCTGATCGACGGCGCATCGTGGGCCAGAGTGCAGTAAGATGACCGACACCGGGTAGGGGATGAATCCTTTTTCCCGGAAACATCAAAAGGATCGGCATTGTATCCGGCGGTGAATCCCTATTGCTTCGATGCGCCCTACCTTGTTACACTTTTTCACTATGCTTGCCATTGGTAACCATGACCGTTTGCGTCTGGGCCACCGTTTGTGCGCGGTGGCGCTGGCGCTCGTTTTGTTGCTGCTGACCGGCGATTCGTCGCTCGCGGGCGGCAAGCGCAAGGTGAAGATCCGCAGCATGCCGCCGGTCGTGTGGAGCCACCTGAGCGAGAACCTGTGGCGCATCGACGACGCCACGGTGTGTTACCTGATTCGGTCCAACGGCAAGGCGCTGATGATCAACGTCGGCGCGGGGCGGTCGCTGGACGACCTGGCCCCCACCGAGGTCGAGAAGGTCGACGGCGTGCTGGTCACGCACCATTTGCGCCCGGCGACGCAGGGCCTGCCCGCGGCGATCGCCCACGGCGCGTGGATCGCCGCGCCGGTCGACGAGGCGAAGCTGCTGGCCGAGGCCGACCGCTTCTGGAACGAAGCGCCGCTGCGCGACATGTACATCTTCAAGCCTTCGCGGGTGACGCCGGTGACGCCGGTGAAGATCGCCAAGGAGCTCAAGGGCGGGCGGACGCTCACCTGGGAAGGCATCAAGTTCGAGATCATCGATACGCCGGGGCCGACCGCCGGGGCGGTGAGCATCGCCGCGACCATCGACGGGCGCCGCGTGGTGTTCACCGGCGAACTGATCGTCAACGACGGCCAGTTGCCCAACTACTGGAACATGCAATACACCTACGGCGACTACGGCAAGCCGGGACTGCGCGCGACGCAACGCAGCTTGAAGCGCGTGCGCAAGGAAGATCCCGTTTTGCTGCTACCCAGTCGCGGGCCGGTGATCGCCGATCCGGAAGAGGCGATCGCGGCGTTCGACGAGCGCGCCGACAAGGTGCTCGACCTGTTCGCGGTCAAGCCGCTGTCGGGCTCGCTGTTCGGCAACAACGATCATCCGCTGCCGCACCTGTATTGGAGCAAGGGCAGCTACCTGCTGACCGGCCAGGACGGCAACGCGATTCTGATCGGCCAGTCGGGCATCGACGTGGACGGTTACGGCGGACCGGAGTGGCTCAACCACCTGCGCAAGAACGGCGTGTTCAACAACATCGACGCGGTGTTCCTGCTTTCCTATCAGGACGATCACATCGCCGGCGCGCAGGCGGTGGCCACGACCTTCGGCTGCCCGATCTACACCAGCGTCCAGGTCGCGCAGGGCCTGCGTTCGATGGGCCCCGATCCGTTCGCGAATTTTCTCGCCCAGCAGTACGAGGGCCGGGTGCGCGTGAACATCGTGGAGACCGGCTCGGGCGTGAACGCGATCATGAAGTGGGACAACTACCTGCTGCGTTTCCTGCCCTTCGGCGGGCATTCGTTCCACCAGATGGGCATTTTCACGGTGATCGACGGCAAGAAGGTGATGTTCACCGGCGATAGTGTGCGCGCCGCCGACCCGCTGATCGGCGATTTCAACTGCTACAACGCGCTGGAAGCGCCCGGGCACACCTACCTGGACGCGGCGCAGTGGCTGGAAAAACTCAAGCCGGGCAAGGCGGCGACGATGCGCGACGGCGTGATCGACCTGACGCCCGAGAGCATCGCGCAGTACAAAAAGTGGGCCGCGGCGATCGAGCCGACGTTGCTGCCGCTGCTGGCCTCGCGCACCTACCGCGAGGGGCTGGCGCCCGACGCGCGCCACGCGGTCGTGCCGTTCCAGATGACCTTGCGCCCGCCGAATCAGCAGCGCATCAAGATCATCGCCCGCAACGCGAAGAAGGGGCCGCTCAACGCGCAATACCGTTTCGTGCTGCCGCCGGGCTGACAGTTGCAGACGCGCAGCAAAACCGACCGCAACGTGTTCATCGAGTCGCCCGGCATCATCCGCGCGCGGGCCAAGAGCCTGACGCTGTGGACTGAGGACGTGCGTCTGGTGCCGCCCGACAACCTGCCGCCGGGTCGCACGGTGATTCCGATCGATGTGGTCGACGACGGGTTGTACCTGGGGCAGATCATGCATGTGATCGTCGATCACGACCATCAGCCGCCGCTGGCCTGGACCCCGGCCAGCGGGATGACGCCCTACGAATACGCCAAGAAAAAACATGGCCTGTGGGATTGGCTGCCCGGCCGCCTGGCGGGCAAATCGCGGGTCCTGTGGGCGGAAATGTGGTGATGACGCGCTGAGTGCGCTTGGGGAAAGATTAATCGATCATGTGGTACCTGGAGATCGGTGACCGGCAACGGCGACGGATGCGTCTGCGTCTGCCCGCCGAGGGTTTGCTGGTGGGCGAAAGCGACGCGTGCGACCTGTGGCTGCCCGGCGTGGATCCGCCGGTGCGCTTCGTGCCGTTCCGCCGGGGCGTGTGGATCGAACACAAACACGGCGAAACCCAGACGCTGACGCCCGGCGATTCGTTCACCGGCGACGGCGTGGTCATCACCTGCTGCCGGCTGATCGACGAGCCGCCGGCGACGCAACCGTCGCTGCCGACCAAGACGCTGTTTTTCAATCCGGAAACCGCGCTGGTCGAGCAGATCGAAACGGCGGTGGAGATTGTCGAGGGCGTCGACGCGCCCCGGCGCATCGAGCTGGACGGCGACCGGTTCGTCATCGGCAAGCTCGCCGGCTGCGACATCGTGCTCACCGACAATTACGTTTCCTCCCGCCACGCCCGCCTGGCGCTGACCGCGCGCGGCTGGACGATCGCCGACCTGGGCAGCCGCAACGGCACGCACCTGGACGGGGCGCGCGTCACCGAGTCTGTCTGGCCGCCCGACAAGCCGCTGACCCTCGGCCGCACGACGCTCATCCTGCGACAGAACCGCGACGCCTGCGAACTCGAGTTGCCGGCGGGCAGCGAGTACGCGGGGATGGTCGGCGTGGGCGAAGCGATGCGGCGCGTGTTCGCCCTGATCGCGCGCCTGGCCGATCTGGACGCGACCGTGCTGCTGACCGGCCCCACCGGCTGCGGCAAGGAACTGGCCGCGCGGGCGCTGCATTATCAGGGCAAACGGCGCGAAGGCCCATTCGTGCCGGTCAACTGCGGGGCGATCGTGCGCGAGTTGGTGGCCGGCGAATTGTTCGGCCACGTGCGCGGCGCGTTCACCGGCGCGACCGCCGACCGGCGCGGCGTGTTCGAGATGGCGCGCGGCGGCACCGTGCTGCTGGACGAAATCGGCGAACTGCCGCTCGAATTGCAACCGGCGCTGCTGCGCGTGCTCGAGGAGCGCACCGTGCGGCGCGTCGGCGACGACCGCGAACGACCGGTGGACGTGCGCATCGTTGCCGCCACCCACCGCGATCTGGCCGCCGAGGTCGCCGCCGGACGATTCCGCCAGGACCTGTACTACCGGCTGGCGATGATGCCCATTCACCTGCCGCCGCTGGCCGAGCGGCCGGAGGATCTGCCGCCGTTGGCCGAACATCTGCTGCGACGCGAAAGCGAACGGCAGGGCGCGCCCGCGCCGACATTGTCGTCCGCCGCGCTGGATGTGTTGCGCGCTCATTCCTGGCCGGGCAACGTGCGCGAACTGGCCAACGTGCTGGCGCGCGCGTTGATTCTGGCGGCGGGTCGGGGACGCATCGAACCGGGCGATCTGCTCTTGGACGCCACGGGGCCGACCGCGCCCGGCGACGGCGCGTTGTCGCTGGAACAGGCCGAGAAAAAGGCGATCGAGCGCGTGCTGGCCGTCGCGGCCAATCGGCGGGAAGCCGCGCGGCTGTTGGGCATCGCCGGTTCGACACTCTACGAGAAACTCAAAAAGTACGGACTGGATCAGGCATGAACCTCCTGGAACGCATCCGCGCCACCGCGCGCCGCACGGGCATGCACGATGTGGGCGTGGCCGACGCGACGCCCTTCCTGCCGGGGATGATCGGCGTGCAACAAAAAGCGGTGGCCGGGCTCGAGCGCGCCGTGGTGCTGGCGACGCGGCTGGCCGATCCGGTGCTCGACGACATCGTGGATCATCCGACCAGGCTGTATTACTACCACTACCGCCGGGTGAACGTGATGCTCGACCAGGCGGCGTTGCACGTGGCCGCGCTGCTGATGGAAGACGGTTTTCGCGCGCTGCCCGTGCCCTCGAGCCAGGTGCTGGACTGGGAGAAACACCTGGGGATGATCAGCCATCGCCACCTGGCCGTCGCGGCGGGGATGGGGCATCGCGGGCGCAACAACCTGCTGGTGCATCGCCGCTTCGGCGCGCGCGTACGGCTCATCAGCATTCTGACCGACGCGCCGTTGCCGGTGGGCGAACCTTTTAAAGGCGATTGCGGTTCGTGCCGCGCCTGTATCGCCGTTTGCCCCGGCGGGCACATCAAGGAAGATCCGGCGGACTTCGACCGCGAAGGCTGCGCGCGGACCCTCCGCGAGATGCGCAACAAATACAACATCGGTCAGGACATCTGCGGCGTGTGCGTGATGGCCTGCCGGGCTTTGGAGCGGAAAGAGTCATGAAGAAAATCGATCTGCGTTCGGATACGGTCACCAAACCCTCGCCGGCCATGCGCGAGGCGATCGCCAACGCCGCCGTCGGCGACGACGTGTTCGGCGACGACCCGACCGTCAATGCGCTGCAGGAGAAGGTCGCCGAGATGCTCGGCAAGCAGGCGGCGCTGTTTTTCCCCAGCGGCGTGATGTCGAACCAGACGGCCTTGCTGGCGCACACGCAGCCGGGCGACGAGATTCTGCTCGAAGCGGATTGTCACATTTTCTACTACGAATCGTCGGGCCCGGCGGTGCACGCGCAGTGCATGGTGCGTCCGCTGGAGGGCGTGTGCGGCGCGTTGACCGGCGAGGCGATCGCCCGGCGCATTCGGCCCAAGGATATCCACCAGGCGCGCACCCGGCTGGTCTGCGTCGAGAACACGCACAACCGCGCCGGCGGCCGCATTTATCCGGTCGAGACGATGCGCGGCGTGTGGAACGTCGCCCGGGAACGCGGCCTGAAGGTGCACCTGGACGGCGCGCGTATCTTCAACGCGGCGGTGGCCAAGGGCGTGCCGGTGACGCAGTGGACGGCGCTGGCGGACACGGTGAACATTTGCCTGTCCAAGGGGCTGGGCGCGCCGGTGGGCTCGGTGCTGGCCGGCGACGCCAAGACGATCGAGCGCTGCCGGACGATCCGCAAGCGGATGGGCGGCGGCATGCGCCAGGTGGGGATTCTCGCCGCGGCGGGATTGTACGCGCTGGAGCACAACATCGTGCGGCTGGCCGAGGATCACGCCAACGCGCGGCGGCTGGCCGAGGGACTGGTCGGCCTGCCCGGCGTGCACGTCGATCCGCCGGCGACCGAAACCAACATCGTGCTTATTCACCTGGAGGAGGAATGCCCGTTCAACGCGGTCGAGCTCAACGCGATCCTCGCCGAGCAGGGCGTGTTGCTGGTCGAGTTCGGCGAGCGGATCGTGCGCGCGGTGACGCACCTGGATGTGTCCGCCGCGGACATCGACCTGGCGCTGGAAGCTTTTCGTCGCGTGCTGGGAAAAAATTGATGTTCTAAAAATATTACTGTTTCTCCATTGACATTAATGAATGAATAGAATAGTTAATAACTGCAATATTGGATGGACTACGCGATGAAAGCTTTGTTGTCTTGGATATCGATTGCCTTTCTTCTTGCCTTTCTTTTTTCCTTCGCCTGCGGTGACGATGACGACGATGATGACGCCGGCGACGCCGACGACGATACAACCGACGATGACACGATCGACGACGATACGGTGGACGATGACGACGATCCTTTCTGGCCACCGCCGCCGCTGAATCTGGACCCTTATCAGGACGACGGGCAGCGGCTTGGTATTTTGTGCGGGGAAAAGGTTTTCCTGCTGACCGGCGATGTCTGGCAGGAGACGGAACATGAGCACTTCGGTCACTGCTTCGCCCTGGATGAGAACACGTTCTTTTTAAATAAGAACAACAGCGGCGACGTGTATCGACTGGAAAACGGCGTGCTCGAGCAAATCGGGCACCTGTGGAACAAAGACAAATCATATTATGAATTGGATGTTTTTACTTTTTTTGCGCGTGACCTCGGGTATTTCAGCAAGTATGAATACACCGGCGATCAGTGGCTGGAATTGCCGATATTCTCTTATGACATGCGAGAACCTGACGACGCTGTCGCGGTGGAGAACGATTACTGCCTGGCGCACTGGAACGGCAGCGAAACCGAAACCATCGTCTGCCTGGACGATCATCCGGTGTACGAGCAGTTTTCGCCGGACATTTTGCCGTTGTATATCGCCGGCATTCAATACAATGCGTTGGACGACATCTGGGTGGCGATGTCCAATGGCGGTTATTCTCCTCTTGTCTTCACACATTGGGACGGCGCGACCTGGGATAAGACGCAGATCGTTTACGAGGGCGATCTTGGCGATTTTGAGGTCGGTCTGGATTGGGACTTTACCGATGCGCAGCACGGTTGGGCAGTGGTTTACAGGCAGGAACATACAGGCGAAGGTTGGGTTACCGTATCGTCATTGTACAAATACACTGCCGGCGTCTGGACGGAAATTGAGAAGCCGCAACCGCCGCTACCGGAAAACTACTCGGAGTATGGTTATCAAGGCGCGAATGACCGGTGTGGAAAAATGTCGGTTGTCAATGAAAACGAGTTATGGACGATTTGCGTTCGGTGCTACTATAAAAATAATTCAGTATATCAGTATTACTTGCTCCAAATGGTCGGTGAGGATGCTTACTTCTGGCCCGGCGATCCAAGCGGCAACAATCGGCTGCCGGCGAATATCGATATGAAGCTGATTGAATAATGCGACGAGGGCGGCGCATTCGAGATAAGAAGACGGGCTTGGAATAACGATGAACTCGGATTTTTCGCAGTTGTCGAAAATGTCATTTTTCTGTTCGACAAAACATAATTTTTGGTTATAATTCAATTGGAAGGATAGTAAATACGGTTGGATGGGGATGCACCTTGGTTCCCGGCAACTGTTGGGGGTCTGCTGCGAAAAGGTAATACCGCTTTTGGCCTTTTGGTAAAAACCTGGACTTTTCAAGGTCATCCCCATCCCAGCCAACCTATAGTCCGAGTGGTCGACGAAAAGCACGGTTTCGTCGACCTTCGTTTTTAACGTCCCGGTAGGCCGAAAAAAAGGCGGTCCATCCCTGGGGAGTGGCGCGGCGACCACCCAAGCGGCTTCGATCGGCGTCGGTTTTTTCATGTTCCGTTTGTGATCGGGCTCATCCTCTGGTAAATTAATTCAATTCGTCTGCGGAGGAAGCTATGCGTTTGCGCGCTCATTATGGTTTGGCGCTGTTGGCGGTATTGTTGCTTTTGTTGTCGGCGGGGTGCACCTGCGGCGACGATGACGACGATGCGGACATCGATCATCACGACGACGATTCGAGCGACGATGACGACGATGACGACGACGCCACGCCCGACGACGACACCGTCGACGACGACGACGACGATACGCTCGACGACGACACAATCGATCCCGCCGAGGAAATCGAGCAGGGCAAGCTGTGGCTGCACTACGGCGACGGCGACCGCGCGAACCTGCACTTTTTCGCCGCGGCGGAAGTGGCCCCGGATAATCCCGACGCGCTGTACGGTTTGGTGATCGGCCACGAACTGCACATCTTCGATTTCGTCAGCGTGATGGTCGATTACGTCGAGACGATCCTCGATTACGGCAGCCCGGTGAAGGACGACGATCCGGACAATCTGCTCGACAACTTCCTGGATCAGGCGTTGGAAGGCATCCTGTTCACCACGACCAGCGAGCAGCGGCTGGTGGCGCAAAAGTGCCTGTCGCTGGGGTGCGAGTTCGAGCAGGAAGAGGAGTTGTGGATTCCGCTGATCATCCGCTTCGAATTGCTCGACGAAGTGTACGGCCATTTCGACGACGCCGAGCTGCACGCCTTCCAGGCGCCGTCATTGGCGATGTTGGGCCTGTTCGAACACCTGGCGGCCATTTCGCTCGATCTGGATTTGTCGATGGCCTGGTCGATCGCCGAAATCGACTGGGACGGCGACTTGACCGAGGCGATCGGCGAGTTGGTCGACATTCTGCTGTATATGCTGACCGATCCGCAGTACCCGAATCTGCTGACGTTGCCGACCGAGAACGCCGAGCAGTTCCAGTTGGCCGGTCTGCATCTGGCGCTGGCCTGTGACGAGTTGATCAAGGGTTTCGAGGCGATCGAGGCCGACACCGACGACCAGACGCAGGACATCCTGGCCTACGAGGATCTCAACGGCGATCATCAATACACTGAGGGTGAGCCGTACCGCATGCCGGTCATCGGCGTGTTCGAAGACAACGATATGGAAATCGCCGCGGCGGTGAAGTTCCTCGCCGAGGAGTTGCGCGGCAGCCTGCTGGATTACACCGAGTATGATCCGGATCCGGAGACGGTCGATCCGTTCCACCTGTCGTACTTCAACGAGCTGCTGGCGGCGCTCGGCTGGCCGCGTCTGATTCCCGACTGGTCGTTCCTCACGTTGGACCTGGGCGCGATGTACGCCGAACCGGGGCACGACGGCCTGAAAAAGACGCTGGTGTTGATACTGCAGATAGCGGACCTATTCTTGCCTTGAGCTTCAAATCATTTGACGCACAAAAGATGGATGGGATGAAAACGATGCGAAAAGCGAAGATTGGTTGCCTGGCGGCGTTGCTGTTGTTGCTGTGGACGACCGGGGCGTGGGCCGACGCGTTCAACATGCCCGAAAGCCAGTTTCTCGGCCGCTTCGGCGTGCATTATTTCACTTCGACGCAGTTCCGCGACGACGACGGCAAGCTGCAAACATATTTCAACGATATGTACTACCGCGACGTTGCCGGCTTCGGCGAATTGGCCGTGGGCGTGACCGAGACGATCGAACTGGACGTGAACCTGATCATGGGCTGGCAGCATCTGACCGGCGACGACGGCCTCGACGAAACCAATTGGGCGTTGCGCGACATCAACCTGGGCGTACAGTGGATGGCGCTGGGCGGCAACCGCGCGGCGTTGTCGCTGGCCGGCGGGATGAAGCTGCCGTTTTTCTACGACAAGGGCAAGGATCTGCCCGCGGGTGACGGACAAATCGATTTCGACGGCCGGTTGCTGGCCGCGGTGCGTTTTTCGCTGTTTACCGCGGGCATCGACGGCGGGTATCGCCTGCGCCTGGACGATCCGGCGAATGTTTGGATTTACGGCGCGGAAGTCAACTTCGCTTACAGCATCGTGTTCGGCGGGGCGCGCCTTAATGGGGAAACGGCCGCCGGCGAAGCCGACGATGAGGCCGAATGGAATTTCTTCTACCAGGGGCCGGAATACGACCGGCTGACCGGCAACCTAAATTTGGGCGTGTTTTTCGCCCAACATTGGGCGCTGGAATTCCAAACCCTCGTTCCGATCAGCGGGCGCAACGTCGCCAGCGGACCGACCTACCGCCTGGCGTTGCTGTATCGTTATTGAGCGCTCGAACCGTTTGACCATTCTTGCCGCTCACCTTACAATTCGTCCTCGGCGACGACGGAAATCCGTCGTGGATTGTACCGGCGAAGATTATTGGCCTCTCGCGGCCAAGGAGAAGTAGACATGCGTAAAACAACACTGTTCATCTTGATGATCGCCTTGCTCGCGCTGACGGCGGCGACCGCGACGGCCGAGTACGGCGAGTGGGAAAAATTGTACGGTCTGGGCGGCACGCCCGGCCTGAGCAACGCGGCAATTATGGCGCTGGGTGTGGGCGACATCGACAACCTGTATTCCATCGGCGTGCATCAGACCAGCGGTTTGAATATCGACACCGCCTGGAAGAGTGAAGACGGCGGTCAACACTGGAGCACCATCTACTCGATCAACATGGATCTGATCAGCGGTTGCGACATGCTGGACATGTTCGACATCTTCATGGCTGCCGACGCCGGCGGGCCGGACAACGCGGTGTTCGCGGGCTTCAAGATCGACGAGGAGTGCATCGAACAGCACGAATTTCCCGCCTGCCTGTTTCTGTGCATGGCCAATATTCACGGCCGGATGAAGTACACCGAGGACGGCGGCGAGACGCTGGTGGAAGCGACCGTCAACGCGCCGACCTTCCTGAACATGGTGATGCGCATTCAGATGGTCGACGAGAACGTCGGCTACGCCGCGGGCGCGCCCAACGTTTTGTGGAAAACCACCGACGGCGGCAAGACCTGGGAAGACGGCAACGCGCCGGGCAACCTGATGACCTTCTACAATGACCTGGATTTCATCAATGAGGATGTCGGCTTCCTCGCGGCGGGCCTTCCCGAAGAGGAAAAAGGATTTGCGCCGTCGTCGACCGACGATCCCGAGGAAATGTTCGAGTGGCTGCTGCACCGTCAGCGCATGCTCAGCGATCCGCTTTACCGTTGGCAGGTGCAGGAAGATTCGCTGCGCGGCGAGGACGACCCGAAGATGTCCAGCGGCAAGGTGTATCGCACGCGCGACGGCGGCGACACCTGGGAGCTGGTGCTGGACGAAGTGCACGACGGCTTCGCGGACATCACGATGGTCGACGAGAACATCGGCTGGATCATCGGCGAGCCGCACGCGCAGGTCGCCGGCAAGCTTTCCTCCCTCTACTACACGAACGACGGCGGCGACACCTGGGAAGACGTCTCGGATCGTCTGCCGACCTCGGTGGAGGCGGGCACGAGGTTCAAGCTGTATCGCAGCATGTTCTCCGGCAACGGCCAGATCGGCTTCCTCGCCGGGGCCGCGATGCGCGGGATGGCGGCGTACGGCGTTGTTTTGTACACCGAGGACGGCGGCCAGACCTGGACCGAAGACACGTCCTATACCGCGGACATCGCCAGTGTGCTGATGGACTTCAAGTGGGCCAACAATCACGTCCTGTACGGCGCGGGCATGGACAAGGCCGTGGGCAAATACACGCAGCCCAACACCGGCCCGACCGCCGTTGCCGGTGACGATCAGACCGTCGCCCTCGATACCGCGGTGCAGCTTGACGGTTCGGCCTCGGTCGACCCGGACGGCGATACGCTGTCCTTCTACTGGGAACAGACCGGCGGCGTGCCGGTGGAACTGACCGGCGCGGAAACGGCGACGCCGACCTTTGACGCCGGCGAGTTGGGCGACCTGGAATTCTCCCTGACCGTCAGCGACGGCAGCGAAGATGACACCGACACGGTGGTCGTCAGCGTGACTGAAGACGGCGAAGACGACGACGCCGACGACGATGACGATGACGACGATAACAACGACGACGACGATGACGACGATGACGACGGGTGCGGGTGCTGATAACGCCGAATTCCGAATGCGGAATGCGGAATTTTTGAATGCAAAATACGAAATGAGGGCGGCCGAGCGTGCCGCCCTTTTTTCTATTCCGTAATAGCAGGGGGGCCGGCATAGGCCGGAAAAATTCCTCACCCCGGGCTGGCGCCCGACCCTCTCCCCGTGGGAGAGGGGCTGGGGGTGAGGGCTATCAGGTGTCCAGATCACCACATTCAATTGTCAGGACATAGGTAACACGTTTTGTTGGTTCGAGCGGTCCGCTCAGGCCGGCCGCTCTTCTTTTAAGGGGGCGAAGTAGGCCAACAGCGCCGGCAGCAGCAGCGGGTGGAGAGTGGTCAGCAAGCGCGTTTCGTACCAGTTGCCGAACACCAGAAACAATACGGCGAACGGCGCGATCAGCCACCAGGTGCGCCGTACAAACCACGGCGCTCGGCGGATGCCCGCGACGGCGAACACCCAGCCCAGGCCGAAAAACAGGCCCAGGTAGACGATCGACAGCGCCCACCGTTCGAGATTGTGCCCCCAGATGAACGATAGCGAATGCACGTGCGGCGCGTGGCCGTAAACGATGCGCAGGCCGCCGTACACAATCGCCCAGATCATGATGTACAGCAACGAGCGGAGAAAACGTTGCGCGGCGGGAGGCGCCGGCTCGCTCCGGTCGGCGGGCAGAAACAGCCAGACGGCCGGATAGGCGAGCGCCAGCATGAGCGACGTTTCGCGGTTCAGCGTGGCCACGGCGATCAGCAATCCCAGGGTCAGCCAGCGTCGATGGTACAGCGCAAGCAAGCCGCCGGTGAACAGCGCCGGCTCCAACAGCGACCAGGGCTGATAAAAATGGTAGTTGAATCCGATCAGCGTACTCAGGGCGGAAAACAGCACGGCGCACAGAGCGTAAAGTTCGGAAAACCAGAGATTGCAATACCGGTAAAAAAGCCAGAACCCGGCGAAAACAATCAGGAAATTGAGAGCGGCGAACGAGGCGAGAAACGCCTTTGCATCGTCACCGCCCAGGGCCGGCTTGAGCACCAGGCGCAGCGCCTCGGCGGTCAGGGGCAGCAGCACCCGGTAACGGTACGGCGCTTCCGCCTGACCGGCGAGGATCTGGTTGTGCATCATCGCGCGGCTTTTGAGGTTGATTAACTCCACCTGCCGGTAATATTGGTGAGTGACGATCGCCGCGGCGGAAAAAAGCAGCACGAAAGCGAACAGGCGCAGACGATCGGTGTGGTTCGTTGGACGCTCCGCAGCGGACATATAGTATCCTGTCGAATGAATGTCTGTGCGCGCATTGTAACAGGTTGACGCCGCGTCGCCAGAGATATTTCTTCCTCTTGCCCTAACGAGTTCCTTTGCATTACACTTGGCCCTTGCTTGCGAGAGGAAATGCAGGCCGTTGAACGATGACAAACCAACCTGGTGAAAGGATAGCGATGATGAAACGTGCGATGCTCCTTTTCAGCCTGGCGCTGATCCTCGGCCTCGCCGGCTTTGCGGCAGCCGATTACGGCACCTGGTCGCTGTTGTCCTCGGACCGCAGCAACAACAACACATATATCGCGATCGACGCGCCGGATTATGACAATGTCTACGGCGTCGGCATCTGGACCGACAACATTTCGACCTTCAAGTTCATCTGGGCCAGCCACGACGGCGGCGTGCACATGGTCGACAAGTACAAGTTCGTGATGAGCACCGATCCGGGCAAGATGTGCGACATGCTGCACATCTCCGACGCCCGCGTGGACGTGGCCGCGCTCAGCGCCGATGAAGCGCTGTTCGCCGGCTCGGCCGTCAGCCAGGAGTGCATCGACGGTTACGGTCCGGACATCGGCCAGCAGATGATCTGCATGATCGCCTGCGCGCTGACCATCGGCCCGTCGATCTGGTACACCGACGACGGCGCGGAAACCTTCCAGGAAATCGCCCTCCCGGCCAATCCGGGCGGCTCGGTGCAGTCGCTTTCGATGGTCGACAGCCAGGTCGGCTATGCCGGCGGCCTGGGCAACTACCTGATCAAAACGACCGACGGCGGCCAGACCTGGACCAAGATCGATACGCTGCCCGCGGGCGCCGAATACATCAACCGCATCTTCTTCCTTGACGAGGATACCGGTTGGGTGAGCGTCGGCGAGTGGGATTCGTCCAAAGGTGCAAATGAAGAATGGCTGCGCGGCAGCATCATCAACGAGCACTACCACAAGGTGCTGTTGAGCTCCGACCCGCAATATCGTCACGACTACTGGGCCAGCCTGTCGCCGGACAAAGCGCCCAAGATGTTCAACGGCATGGTGCTGTTCACCGACGACGGCGGCGCGACCTGGTCCACGCAGATGCAGGATGCGACCAAGGGCTTCGACTTCGTTTCCTTCGTGGATAAGAACAACGGCTGGCTGATCGGCGACGACGCCAACTACATGTACCTGTATCGCACCACCGACGGCGGCGAGCACTGGGTCGAATCCTCCGACCTGCTGCCGGCGAACATCACCGGTTTCGCGCAGGGCTGGTATCCGGTCGGCGTGAACTTCGTCAATCCGAACTTCGGCATCATGTACGGCATCGGCGGCAAGCTGATGACCTACGGCCCGGCGATTCTGTACTCGGAAGACGGCGGCGACTCCTGGACGGTCGACGAATCGGTCGTCGATTTCGTGGCCGGTCAGATGGACCTCGCGTGGGTCGACAAGCGCGTGGCGTTCTCCGCCGGCGTGTCGTTGAACCTGATGAAGTATGAAGGCACCAACGAGCCGCCGACCGCCGACGCGGGCGAAGACCTGGTGGTGGCCGTGGATGAGGAAGCGAACCTCGACGGCTCCGGCAGCTCGGATCCCGACGGCGACGGCCTGTTCTACAATTGGGAACAGACCAGCGGCGTGGATATCACGCTGGACGACGAGACCGCCGAAAAACCGTCCTTCACCCCGACCGAAGAGGGCGTGGCCATCTTCACCTTGACCGTCAGTGACGGTATGGAAGAGGACACCGACGAAGTGCAGATCACCGTGGGCGCCGGCGCGGACGACGATGACGACGACGATGACGACGACGATGATGACGACGATGACGATGACGACGATGACGACAACGACGACGACGGTTGCGGCTGCTGATAATTAGCTGAGAAAAATCAATCGGGCGGTCCGCTTCGGCGGGCCGCTTTTTTTTTATGTTTTAATTATTAAATTTGTCATTCCGACGGAGACATGCGGGACGCGTGTCGATTGGAGGAATCCCTTTTCGTGTTCTAGATGAGTCCAAGCAACCCAATCGCACACCTTTGGCTGTCGCCAAAAGTGTGGCACACATGAAAGTGAAGCTCTTTTCCATGTGCCACAGTTTTTGCCGCCAGGCGAAAGCTGTGCCGGTAAACAAGTGAACATCGCGAGTCGCCGGAATGACGTTACCCCCTTGTCGGTCCGCGAGGGTTCGTGTTACTTTCCGGCGCGTTTTTCGGGGCGTGGCGCAGTCCGGTAGCGCACCTGCCTTGGGCGCAGGGGGTCGCCGGTTCAAATCCGGCCGCCCCGAATTACTTTGAGCAAACGAAGGCGACCGATGGCCGAAACCTGGACGGTATTGCGTTTGTTGACGTGGTGCCGTGAGTATTTTACCGCCAAGGGAATCGACACCCCGCGTCTGGATGCGGAAGTGTTGCTGGCCCATGTGCTGGGCGTGGATCGACTCGGCCTGTACCTGCGCTACGATCAGCCCCTGACGCCCGCCGAGCTCGAACGTCTCCGTGAAATCGTCAAACAACGCGGACAACGCGTGCCGGTAGCGCATTTGGTGGGAACCAAGGAGTTCTTCGGCTTGTCGTACCGTACGGACAAACGCGCCTTGGTGCCGCGGCCGGAGACGGAATTGCTGGTCGAAACCGTGCTGGCCGAACTGCCCGCCGACGAGCCGCTGTGCGTGGCCGAAGTCGGCGTGGGCAGCGGCTGCGTCGTCGTTTCGCTGCTGGTCAAGCGCCCGGCCTGGACGGCGGTGGGCACGGACATCAGCGAGCAGGCGCTGAACCTGACGGCGGAAAACGCGCACGAATTGCAGGTTGCGCCGCGTTTGGAATTGCTGGCCGGCGACTGCCTGGCCGGCGTGACGGGGCCGGTGGCGGCGGTGGTGTCCAACCCGCCGTACATCCCGCACGACGAATGCGCGGCGACGATGCCCGAGGTGGCGCAGCACGATCCGCGCACGGCGCTCGACGGCGGCGCGGACGGCCTGGACGTCATCCGGCACTTGATCGCCCAGGCGCCCGAGGTGCTTGACCGCGGCGGGCTGCTGGCGCTGGAATGCGGCGCGGGGCAGGCCCCGGCGATCGTGGCCCTGTTGGCCGAGGACGGACGATATCGACCGGGCGAGACCCGGCGCGATCTGGCCGGCATCCAGCGCGTGGTGACGGCCCGGATAAAGGAGTGATCGATGGATAAAATGGTCATCACCGGCGGCGAACGGTTGTTGGGCGAAGCGCGGGTCAGCGGCAGTAAGAACGCGGCGCTGCCGATGCTGTGCGCGACGATCCTCGCTCAGGAACCGTGTACGCTGCGCGGCGTGCCCGCGTTGCGCGATATCCGCACCACCCGGCGGCTGCTGGAAGGCGTGGGCGTGAACATGAACGCCGACGACGGCGATATCGTCATCGATCCGAAAAACCTCGCCGGACACGAAGCGCCCTACGAGATCGTCAAGACGATGCGCGCGGGCGTGCTGGTGCTCGGGCCGCTGCTGGCGCGGCTGGGGCGGGCGCGGGTGTCGCTGCCCGGCGGTTGCGCGATCGGCGCTCGGCCGATCGACCAGCATCTCAAGGGCCTGGAAAAACTCGGCGCGCGCATCCGGCTCGAGCACGGCTACGTCGAGGCCGACGCGCCCAACGGTCTGCACGGCGCGGAAATCAGCTTCGACATGGTGACCGTCGGCGGCACGGAAAATCTGATGATGGCCGCGGCGCTGGCCGAGGGCGAAACCGTGCTGAAAAATTGCGCGCGCGAACCGGAGATCGTCGCGCTGGCCGAATGGCTGCGCGGCATGGGCGCGCGCATCGAGGGCGACGGCGACGACGTGATCACCGTGCGCGGCGTCAAGGAACTGGGCGGGGTCGATCAGCCGTTGATTCCCGACCGCATCGAAACCGGCACGCTGATGGTCGCGGTGGGCATCACCCAGGGCAACGTGCTGTTGCACAACGTGCGGCTGGATCTACTCACGACCGTGGTCGACAAGCTGCGGCAGGCCGACCTGACCATCGAGCCGGAAAACGGCGGCGTGCGCGTCGTCGGTCCGCATCGCGTGCGCGCGGTGGACGTCAAAACGCGTCCGTACCCGGGCTTTCCCACCGACATGCAGGCGCAGGTCATGGCGTTGATGTGCGTCGCCGACGGGCTGAGCGTGATTTCGGAAAGCATCTTCGAAAACCGCTTCATGCACGTGCTGGAGCTGCAGCGCATGGGCGCGTCGATCAAGATCGAAGGCCGCTCGGCGATGGTGCGCGGCACGCCGTTTTTGTCCGGCGCGCCGGTGATGGCCACCGACCTGCGCGCGTCGGCGAGCCTCGTGCTGGCCGCGCTGGCCGCCGAGGGCACGACCGAGGTGCTGCGCATTTATCACCTCGACCGCGGCTACGAACGCTTGGACGACAAACTCGCCGCGCTCGGCGCGAAGGTCGCCCGCGCCAAGCAGGATATTTTATAAACGTTTGCCCTTGTCGCCCTCCCGCCGATTTGCTAGGTATCGATAGAGAATCCCCGCCGCTACGACCATCGAAGATATGGGAAGATCCAATGCGGGGGTTTGTCGATCTGCCAATAAATAGGGAGATAATCATGCAAATCGACGCCCATTATTACGGCATGTATTTGTTGATGCGCGCGCTGGGCTTTACGCCCGAACAGGCGCGCATCGCGGCTTACGCCAACCAGTACACGGACGATTCCAAACAAAGCGACGAGATCGAGTTCAGCGGCAACACGCCGAATTTCGATCCGGTGCGCACGGCCCATTACGGATTGGATTTGAATCTGATCAAGAAAAAGAACATGAATCTGGTCGCGCAGGAAATCTGGATGAGTTTTCACTTCCTGCCCGCGGGCATCAAGGGCAAGTATCCGCCCAGTCCGTTGCTGACGCGCCCGGGCAAGGGCCCGGCCAAGGCGCTGGTCAAGCGGGCGCTCAAGTGGATCGGCGATGGGCGGCCCTATGGTTATCATGCATTGGGCATCGCCGCCCATTCGTTCCTGGACACTTACAGCCACCAGTTCTTCAGCGGTCGGCAGGGTCCGGAGAACGGAGTATCGACCAAAGCGATGCTCTCTTTTTCCCGAGCGGCGGACCGGTCGTTGTGGAAGAAAATTACGAACGAGATCGAGGAGTATTTGGAAAAGAAAGTTCTCGGCCTCGACGTGATTCCCAACATCGGCCACGCCGAAGCGGTTCACTTTCCGGATCGGCCGTTTTTACACTGGCAGTATTACGACTGGAAGGGCGATCCGTACACGATCAGCAACCATGAACGCTTCATGACGGCGTTCAAGGATTTGTTCGCCATGATCGCCGCGCACCTGGGTTTGTCGGAGGCGCAGCAGAGGGCGATCTGGCACGCCGAGCAGGGGAAGTACGGCTTGTATGACGTGTACTATAAGCTCTTTCTGGAAGACGATTGGAACTCCGACGATCGGATGAAGAATTGGCGCAAGGTGCTGCCGAAAACCATGTTCGTGAAAAAGTCCGAGGCAATAAATCTGGTCTATGACGATGACGCCTGGATGGACGAGGCGATCCAATTCCCGAGCGCTTATGAAGTCGGCATGGAGCACATGCTCAAAGCCGAACCGAAAGACAATTTCGCCGACTCGAATTTTGTGCAATTCCACATTGCCGCGCGAATGCAGCGCGAATACGTGATGGATTGGATAAAGCGCAACAACCTGAACAAGCTATTGAGTTCACTGAGCCGACAAAGGCAGTCCAAAGGGAAGAAGGTATTGAAGTCGATAGTCAAAAAATGAGCCGCCGAAGAAAGGATCCATTGCTCTCGGATAGCAATTTATAGAAAAACAGTGAATGAAATTTCAGCTATTGGTCTTGCTTGTTCGGCGAAGGCTCGGGCTCCTCTTTTTCCTTTTCCTCGCCGCCGGTGAGCCAGCCGGTCGCCGCGCGCACGGCGCTTTTGGCCATCAAGCCCAGCAGTTTGAGCAGCGAGAGCCCTTCGCCTTCGCCCGGCTTGTTCTGGCCGGTGAGTTTCAGTTTGAGGTACAGGTCGTCGCTGTCGTTGAGGCTGGCCAGGTCTTCGAGCGTGAGGTTCGCCTTTTTCGCCTCGCGTCGCAGTTTGCGGTCGGTGACGAACTTCAGATCCTTGTTGGCCAGCAGGTTGGCCAGCGTCTGGTTCTTGGCGACCAGCCGCAGCTTGAATTGAGCCAGCGCCTCGCGTTTGGCTTTGATTTCCCCCGCCTGCGCCGCGACGGCCGGCGAGGTTTCCCCGCGTTCGGCGAGGAAGGTGAGGAAGCCCTCGATGAACGAGGCACGGCGAAACGTGCTTTCCACCTCGGTGGAGGTCAGCCCGGCGATGTCGGTTTGCAGCACCTTGTCGGCCGATTCGAGCGCGAACTGAATTTCCTCGGCGCCGACGTTCATGTCCGCGCCGTCCAGATCGTCGGTTTCGATCATCGTTTCGGTCAGCTCGTCCCACTGCGTGAGCAACTGCTTTTTATACAGCGCGGCGATCCGGTCGCGGTCCATGCCGGCGATGGACTGGTCCTTCTCGATCATGTCCTTGATTTCGGCGCTGCCCGGCTCCTGCGCGTCGCGGCCGATTTTGATCATGTGCAGCTTGACCTTGTCGGCGAAGGCCTCCCGCAGCACGTCGACCTCGACGCGATCGCAGCCGTCGGTGATCAGCAGGATTTCCGCCCCCTCGAACATGCCGTCGAACTTGATGTCCTCGACGGCGGTGAGCAGCGCCGTTTGGATATCGGTGCCTTTGCCGCCGGGCTCGATGAACAGCAGCTTGCGGATCAGCGCGTCGTAATCGGTTCGCTTGACGACCTTCTCCAGCGCGTACACGTCGAAGTCGAAGGGCCGGTAGAACAGCCGCGCGCCGGTGCCCTTTTTGCGGCGCAGAAACTCGATGGCCAGCACCTTGGCAAACAGCAGCCGGTGGTGCTCCCACATCGAATAGCTGCGGTCGAGCAGGATGTACAATTTTTGTTCGGCGGCGTTGGACATCTGGCGGCTGCCGCGATCGGTGATCGGCGCGGTTTCCTTCGAGGCGTTGGTTTCATTTTCGTGCAGCAGCACGCGCACGTCGAGCTGACGTTCCTCGGCCTTGCGGATCAGGTCGGTGAACTCCTCGATGGCCACGTCGTTGGGCAGCACCGAGCTGATTTCCTCGACGCTCTTGATGCGCCGCGTGCCCATGTACGGATCGTGGCCGTTGAAAACCGGCACCTGCTCGGACAACGAGAAGTTGGAATTTTCGTCGAGCAGCGCGGTGCGATCGGCGTCGCGGCAGATGTCGAAAAAGCCCTTGAGTTCGCCGCCCAGCTTGCCGTCGGGCGTTTTGAGCACGCGGGCGATTTTGAAGAGGATGAAAAACGAGAGCGGCACCAGGCCGCGCAGTTCGTCGAACAGGTCGAGGAAATCGTCGAAGGAATCGTCCAGGGGCAGTTGCTCGGCGACATCCGGCTGCTGTTTGGCGGCTTCCGGACGGGCGAGGCGTTCTAGCGTGTCCATAGGCTGGGCTCTTGCCCGGTGGCGCTGATCCGGGCCAGATCCTGCAACTGCTTGTGGCAGCCCTCGGCCAACTCCTGGATGTACAGGTTGGTCGGTTTGATGTCCGCCAGCACGGCGCGCAGTTTTTCGACGGTCACCTCGAAGTCGTCCTTGTGGGCGATCTTCTCGGCCAGTTCCTCGCGCCATTTCTTTTGCGGCGGCACCAGACCCAGCACGTCCAGGTCGATCGACTCGGCGCGCTTGGGATTGGCGTGCAGCACCTCGATGACGTTGAGCATCGTGGTCAGCAGCACCAGTTGCTTGCGGAACGTTTCGTCCGAATGCATGTAGCGGATCGTCTCTTCCGCCGTTTTGGTGAAGGTCTCGACCTCGTTGCCCTCGGCCCCGACCATGCACAGCATCAGGCCCATGCGCGGCAGGTCGTGCTCCTCGACCTTGGTGCGGCCGTTGAGCATCGCCAGCGCGCGCAGGTGGTTGATCACGCCGGCCTGGCGGCGCGGACTGATGTAGTAGTTGCCCTTGGCTTTTTTCATCCGGTCGATGAAGTAGCGCAGGATGATGTTCTTGAGGTACAGCACATCGTCGCTGATTTCGATGTTCAGGTCGCCTTCCAGGCCGCAGGCGATGCGCGAGAGATAATCGATTTCATCGCGGCTGATCGGCTGCACCGGTCCGCTGGGCGTGGTGCCCTTGCTGATGAAACTGCGGTCGATGCGGAACTGCGTGAAGGCGTCGGTTTCGGCGGTGATCACGCTGCGATAGGCGAAACGGTCGACCACCGCTTCGGTCACCTCGTTCAGGCGCAGGTAGTTGGAGGCGGCCATGCAGGTGTGCAACCGCGCGTGGTAGCGCTCCGAACCTTCGAAGAGCATGCGGTCGGAAAGCAGCAGCATCAGGTCGCGCAGGATCTGCTCGTTGGTGTCGAACAGCTCGTCGATGAAGGCGAAGTCGGCTTCGAGCACCGAGCTTTTAATGCGGCGGATCTTCACGCCCTCGTCACGATAGCGCGGGATGTCGATCGGGCCGAAGTAGTTGTCCTTGGTGTCCTCGACCGAGGCCTTGATCGTAAAGGTCTTCGCGCCCGAGGCCTTGAAAATTTCGAACAGTTCGTTGGCGAGCATCGACTTGGCGATGCCGGTGCGGCCCAGCAACAGCAGGTGGTTGCGGGTGAGCAGGGCGCAGGCGAACTGGAGGATGATCAATTCGCGGCCGATGACCTTTTCCGAGACGCGCGCAAACTCGTTGCGGATCTTCTCGATGATCACGCGATAATCGTAGGGTGTGAAGTAATATTGCGTGACCGGAGTATGCAGGCGTCGTACGTTTGAGGTCATTAATTTGCTTTCCCGTAAAAAAACCAATGGCTTCAATACGTATCGGTATCGTTGCTGTTAAACATTATCCTTGCTTCACGGCGGGAAGTCAAACAAATACTTGAATGAGGGTTCATTCAGTGCGCGGCGAAAACCGCCGGTCTGGCGAAGAATTTTTTCCATGATCGTCGAAACGTTGATTTTTTCACAGGCAATTTAATCGTCTGCCGGGAAAGCGCTTTTGCGCCGGCGGGTTCCTTGCTATCGTAAAAAAGTTATTTGCCGCCGCCGGCATTGGAGATGACGGATCGGAGGTTCCCATGCGCCGCCTGTTTATAATCCTTTATTTGTTGCTTCTGCCGGCCCTGTCGCTGAACGCCTGCGGCGACGATGACGACTCTTCGACAAGCTCAGGGCCGGCTGACGACGGCGACGACGATAACGATGATGCGGCGGATGACGATAGCGTCGACGATGATGCGGATGACGATGTGATTGATGACGAGGCGGACGATGACGACGCGGCGCCGGTGTTAAGCAACGCGTTCTTTACGCCGAATCCACCGGAACTCGGTGATTTCGACCTGGGCGAATTGTGTTGGTACACCAACCTGGTGTGGGAGGTGTGCGACCCGGATAACGATCTGTTGCCGAACGGCAATATTTTTATCGGGCCGGAACCGTTGTTTGAAAACCCCACCTGGCGGGATCTCGATGTTCTGCAGGGTGACCTGGAGGCGGTCGGCGATTGCGCCTCGCCCGCGACGGTGCGGTTGACGACCCTCTTGGGGCTGCAAAGCAATCCGGACCTGTTGCCGGCCGGCGAGTATTGCTACACCCTGCAGGCCACCGACAACGGCGCGCATTTTTCCAATCTGCTGGAAGATATTTGCTTTACGCACAGCCCGTAACCGACAATTGCCGTTGAAGGGTTTCCATTCAAGGGCGATAATTGCCAAAGATATACTATTATCCCAAATAATAACCATAGATAGGGGCTCATCATCAAAGATGATGATAGTGGGGGGCAACATGTATCCACGGAATAAAACCGGGTCGCCCATTATCTGACCAACACACCTTTGGCTTCGCCAAAAGTGTGGCACACAGGCGGAGTTGGTAATAAACGGTGAGTTATAAGTGAAAATATGATAATATTACATCAATTTATAACTCATAACTGTTTACCTGTGCTCGTCAACAATAGGACTACCCCAGGAAGGCCAGCAACACGCCCGCGGCGATGGCCGAGCCGATCACGCCGGCGACGTTGGGCGCCATCGCGTGCATCAGCAGGAAGTTCGACGGGTCTTCCTGCGTGGCCACGGTGTTGACCACGCGCGCGGCCATGGGCACCGCCGACACGCCGGCCGCGCCGACCAGCGGATTGATCTTTTCCTTGCAAACCACGTTCATCAGCTTGGCGAACAGCAAACCCGACGCCGTGGCGATCGAGAAGGCGATCACGCCCAGGCCGAAGATCATCAGCGACTTGACCGTGAGGAAGGTCGTCGCGTTGGCCGACACGCCCACGCACACGCCCAGCAGGATGGTCACGATGTCGATGAACGAGGTCTTCGTCGTTTTTGCCAGCCGATCGGTGACGCCCGATTCGTTGAGCAGGTTGCCCAGAAACAGCATGCCCAGCAGCGGAATCGCCTTGGGCACGATCGTGCAGATCAACAGGAAGCCGGCGATGGGGAACACCACGCGCTCGACCCGCGCGGCCTGCCGGGGCATGGCCATTTTGATGCGCCGCTCTTTTTTCGTCGTCAGCAGCCGCATGATCGGCGGTTGGATGATCGGCACCAGCGCCATGTAGCTGTACGCGGCGACCGATATCGGCGCCAGATACGCGGGATTGAGAATGCTCGTCACATAAATCGCCGTCGGTCCGTCGGCCCCGCCGATGATGCCGATCGACGCGGCTTCGGCGGTGGAGAATTTCAACAGCAACGCGCCCAGGAAGGTGCCGAAGATGCCGAACTGCGCGGCCGCGCCCAACAGCACCAGCTTGGGATTGGAGATCATGAACGAAAAATCGGTCATTGCGCCGAGGCCCAGGAAGATCAACGGCGGATAGATTTCGTGGCTGATGCCCAGGTAGAGAAATTTGAACGGGCTGTGCTCGTCGGTCAGCAGCGTGAGCACCTCGCCGGTCTCGCTGATGTCCCAGGGAATGTTCGACAGCAGTATGCCGAAGCCGATCGGCAGCAACAACAGCGGCTCGAAGCCCTTTTTGACCGCCAGGTAGATGAACACCAGGCCGATGACGATCATGATCAGGTAACGCGGATCGTCCATGCGCGCCAACGCCATTGTGCTTAAAAAGTGTTGCAATCCACTCATGACAAGGCCTCGATGCGCATGAGAACCGTGCGCTGTTTGACGTCCGCGCCTTCCGCGACGGGCAGGGCGACGACCTTCCCGGCGATGGGCGCGGGCAGTTGATTTTCCATCTTCATCGCTTCGAGCACGACGACCGGCTGCCCGGCCTCGACCGTGTCGCCGACCTGGGCCAGGAACTTGAGCAGCTTGCCGGGCATCGGCGCGACGACGTCGCCTTCACCGACGCAGGCGACCGGCTGCGGCGCCGCGGCCTTGGGCGCGGGCGCGGCGGTGGCCGGCGCCGATGCGGCCGGTTGGGCGGGGCGCGGCGCGTCGGCGGCCTGCGCCTGGTCGAGACTGACCGTGTACGGATGACCGTCGACGGTCACCTGCGCCGTCGGCGGAGTAATACTGTCGACCACCACTTCGTGAGTCACCTCACCGATCTTGATGCGATACGTGTTCATGATGCCCCCATACGATCGGAAAGGCGCCGCCGTCCGTCCATCCGCCAGGCGTTGCCGGGCGCATCGATGGGTTTGAAGACGGCCTGCGCTTTGGCCATTTCCACCAACGCCACCGCCACGGCGATCGCCGCGGCCTTGCGCCGGCCGGCCTCGAGGGCCTTGGCCGGCGTTTGGGTATCGACCGGCGGCGGGCAGGGGGGCGGTTCGGCGACGGTTTCGTCATCGGTGTGCTGCCGCGTAAAAATCTTGTTGAAGATGAAGGTGAACAGGGCCATGAGGATCAGGGCCGAAAAGACCGCGCCCATGCCCACCAGGGTGATTTGAAATCCATGAGCTGAAGCGATCGATTGCATGATTACACCCCGTGAATTGTCTGGCGTACTATAAAGGGGTCGCGTCATGATGACAAGCCGTAGGCGGTGATCGACAAACGCTTGAAATAATACCGTATTTCATATTGATTCTCCCAATGTGACCGCGGCTAGATGGCGCGGAAGGCGCCCAAATGATCGCCGCTTTGAACCCGCGCGGGATGGGGGTGTCCAAGCTGAGGCGAACGTGGGAGAATCGTGCGCCCGGTATAAACCCGAAATGCTTGCAAATGCGGCGGCATCTTGGTATTGTTCGGCGGTTTTTCAAGTAAGGACTACAGGGTGAGTGCATCCTGAGGATTCATAATGTACTACCTGGATCTGGTTAAGAAATACTTCGTGGTCGTCCGGATTCTGGCCGTGGCGCTGGTGGCCTTCTTGTCGGCCAACGCCGTATCGATCGGCATTCGCGGCCGTCTGACGCAACAACCGACCGTCGATCTGGTGCAGGTTTCCGGCTCCACTTCGGCGTTCACCTCGCTGGACAGTTACGAGGTCGTCGTCAAGCGCAGCCTGTTCAACTCGGAAACGGTGAACATGCAGGGCGGCTTCAGCAAGAACCAAAGCGCGCTGATCGCGGCCGAGGATTTCGAATTGCTGGGCACGCTGGCCGGCGGCGAACTCGACAGCATGGCGATCATCCGCACGCGTTCGGACGGCTTTACCGGCGTGTACGAAGTGGGCGAGTGGATCGGCAAGCAGGTGGCGCAGGTGATTTCCATTCAGCCGCGGATCGTCGAGCTGATGCACAACGATCAGCGCAAGGTGATCCGCATGCCGGATACGCCGATGCCGTCGATGGCCGGTCTGGCGTCGCGTTGGTCGAAGAAGGGCACGGCCGAGGCGATCGCCGAGGGCATCAAGAAGCTGGCCGACGGCGAATTCGAAATCGACCGCGGGCTGATCGACGAAGCCTTCGAGAACATGGGCAGCCTGATGCGCGGCGCGCGCATCGTGCCGTCGATCGAAAACGGCAACATCAACGGCTTCAAAGTCTTTCGCATCAAGAAAAACAGCCTGTACCAAAAGATCGGGCTGAAGAACGGGGATATCATCCATCGCCTCAACAGCGTGGAAATCAAGGGACCGGAAGACGGTCTGCGTTTGTTCCAGGAATTGCGTTCGGCCAAGAACATCAGCATCGATCTGACGCGCGGCGGACAACGCACCACCTTGAACTACAACGTGCGATGAACATTCCTCCGCGCTTTGCGGGCGCGGTGCAGCGGTAAACTGGGAGAGAGCATGGCACTTGGGAGATCGCTTCGGCGGCTATTGATCGGCTTCATGATTATCGGCCTGACGCTGTCGACCGCGGGACTGTGGTCGACGCAAAACGCCTACGCGCAGGACGAAAACGAGGACGACCAGAACGAAGAGGAAACGACGGAAGTCGAGTTGGACGAGCCGGCCGCGGCTCCGGCGAAAGAATGTCCGGCGGGCCTGGTGTCGTTGGATTTCGTCGAGGATATGGACGTGCGTCTGGTGGTCAAGATGATCGCCAAGAAGCTCAACAAGTCGTTGCTGCTGGACAAGTCGATCTCCGGGACGATCAGCATCATCGCGCCCGATCACTGCATGACGCCCGAGGCGGCCTACGACATTTTCGAATCGGTGCTCAACCTCAACGGCCTGACCACGGTGCAGGTCGGCGAAGTGATCAAGATCGTCAAACGCTCCGACGCGCAGTCCAGCCCGGTGCCCACGCTGACCGGCTCGACCATGACGCGCAGCAACGAGCGCTACATCACGCAGTTGATTCCGCTGCAGAACCTGGACGCGGTGGAAATCGCCAATTCCTTCCGCTCGCTGGTCAGCGGCGAAGGCAATCTGTTCGCCTACGGACCGGCGAACATGCTGATCATCATGGACTCGGCGGCCAACATCAACCGCATCATCCGCATCCTGCAGAAGCTCGACGTGGAAGGCGCGGAGCAGATGATCGACGTCATTCCCATCGAATACGCCGCGGCCGACGTGCTGGCCGACGTGGTCATGCAATTGTTCGAACAGGAAGCCAGCTCCACCAGCGCGATGTCCTCGCGGCAGGCGCAGATGAGCCAGTTGCGTCAGCGGTTGGCCTCCCGGCGCGGCGGTGCGCGAGCGGCGGCCCGGTTGGGCAGCACTTCGTCGTTCAGCCAGTCGATCGCCGCCGGCGGCGAACTGAAAATCATCCCCGATACGCGCACCAACAGTCTGGTGGTCAAAGCCAACAAACTGGTGATCAAGCGCGTACGCGATGTGGTCGCCAAGCTTGACGCGCCGCTACCCGGCGGCGAAGGCAAGATCCACGTGGTGTACTGCGAAAACGCCGATGCCGAGGAACTGGCCGGCGTACTGGCCGACCTGGCCGGCTCCGGCGGCGGCGTCGGCAGCTCGCGCACCAGCGCAACGTCGGCGCGCTCCAGCCGCTTATCGTCCTCGCGGGCGGGCAACGTGGCCAGCGCCTTCGGCAGCCGTTTCGGCGGCTCGACCAGCGGCCTGAGCAGCCGAACCGGCCTGGGCTCGACGGGCGGCACGGCGGGCAATCCGCGACGCGGCATCACGCAGACCACCGGCCGCTTCCTGGCCGATTTCGACGGCGCGGTGCGCATCACCTCCGACCCGGCGACCAACAGCCTGGTGATCATCGCCTCGAACCGCGACTTCCAGATTCTGCGCGAGGTCATCGCCAAGCTCGACATTCCGCGGCCGCAGGTGTTCGTCGAAGTGATGATCGCCGAGCTGACCGTCGAACGCGGATTGGACTTGGGTTTTGAATTCCGGTCGACCAACGACGCCGGCGAAGAGGGCGTGCAGGTCATCGGCGGATCGAACTACGGCGGCATTCAGCAGGCGGCGGCCAACCCGCTGGGCATCACCGGCTTCGCGATCGGCGCGGCCGACGGCACGCTGACCTACGCCGGCGAAACGTTCCCCAACATCGGCGCGTTGTTCCGCGCCATGCAGTCCGACCGCGACGTGAACATTCTGGCGACGCCGCACATCCTGACCACCGACAACGAGGACGCGGAAATCGTCATCGCCAACAACGTGCCGTTCATCACCGGGCAGATCTTCTCGCAGAACTTCAACAATCCGACGACGACCATCGAACGCAAGGACGTGGGCATCACGTTGCGCATCACGCCCTCGATCAACGAGTCGGACATGGTGCGCCTGACCATTTACCAGGAAAGTTCGTCGGTCACCGACAGCCCATCGGGCCTGTCGGCGTCGGACGTGGGCATCACCACCGCCAAGCGCAGCGCCGACACGGTGGTCGTGGTCAAGAGCCGTCAGACGGTGGTCATCGGCGGCCTGATGCAGGACAACGTGACCTACACCGAAGCGAAGGTGCCGGTGCTCGGCGACATCCCGCTGTTGGGTTACCTGTTCAAGACCAGCAAAAAGAAGGTGGAGAAAACCAACCTGTTGTTCTTCATCACGCCTTACATCATTAAAGATACGGGCGACCTGGAAGAAGTGACGCGCCGGGCGAACTTCCGCCTGCAGCAGTTCCGCGAGCAGAACCGCCTCGAACGGCGCAACGAACAGCCCGAGGAACAGACCATGACGCCGCAGGATCGCGTGTTCCGTCGCGAGGATCCCAACGCCATCGAGACCGACCCGTTGGCCCGCCAGGGCGAGCAAAGCGGCCGGACGAGCGAACCGCCCGCCGATGACGAAACCGGCGCGGGAGCCGGCGAGGACGAAGCTCCGCTGATCGAGGAGCCGGCGGCGGAGGAAGAACCGGCCGAGGAGCCGGTGGCCGATGACGGCGATTTCGCGCCCGGCGGAGGCGAATAACCGATGCGCAAACGTCTGGGAGAGATTCTGGTCGACATGGGCCTGGTGACGGCCGAGCAGGTCGACCAGGCCTTGGAGGCGCAGCGGGAAAAAGGCGGCAGGATCGGCGAACTGCTGATCAAAATGAAGCTGGTCACCGATGCGCAGGTGTTGCAGGCGCTGGCGCAGCAGTTGGGTTTGCCCTTCCGCGAGTCCATCGCCACCGAAGAGGTCGACGTCAGCCTGGTGACCAGGCTGCCGATCGCCTACGCCAAACGGCGGCTGGTGATTCCGCTGCAGCGGATCGAGGACACGGGGCAGATCGTTTGCGCCTGCGCCGATCCGCTCGACTACCGCACGCTGGACGACCTGACCATCTACCTCGGACACGAAATCGATCCGGTCGTGGCCCCGGCCGGCGCGATCTTCGACGCGATCAACCTGACCTACGATAAAATCGGCGACACCACCGACGAGGTGATGAGCGACCTGGAAGACACCGACGGGTACGGCGAAATCTACGAGGAAGCGCCCGACCTGCTGGACGTCGAGGACGAGGAAGCGCCGATCATCCGCCTGGTCAACCACCTGCTGTTTCGCGCGGTGAAGGAGCGGGCCAGCGACATTCACATCGAGCCGTTCGAAACCGAACTGATCATCCGCTTCCGCATCGACGGCGTGCTCTACGAGATCATGCGTCCGCCCAAGCGGTTTCAGAACTCGATCGCCAGCCGCGTGAAGATCATGGCCAGCCTGAACATCGCCGAAAAGCGTCTGCCGCAGGACGGCCGCATCCGCATCAAGATCGCCGGCAAGGACATCGACATCCGCACCAGCATCATCCCGACCTCGCACGGCGAGCGGGTGGTCATGCGTTTGCTGGACAAATCGTCGGTTCGCCTCGACCTGGAGCAACTGGGCCTGGGCGGCTACAAGCTGAAAGTGCTCAAGAACCTGATCAATCGTCCGCACGGCATTTTGCTGGTCACCGGCCCGACCGGTTCGGGTAAAACGACCACGCTGTACGCCTCGCTGGTCGAGCGCAACACGCCGGACGTGAACATCCTGACCGTCGAAGACCCGATCGAGTATCAGATCAAGGGCATCGGCCAGATGCAGGTCAATCCGAAGATCGAGCTGACCTTCGCCTCCGGGCTGCGCAGCTTTTTGCGTCAGGACCCGGACATCATTCTCGTCGGCGAAATCCGCGACCTGGAAACGGCGGAAATCGCCATCCAGGCGTCGCTCACCGGCCACCTGGTCTTCTCGACGCTGCACACCAACGACTCGGCCAGCGCGCTGACCCGTCTGGTGGACATGGGCGTCGAGCCGTTCCTGGTTTCCAGTTCGCTGGTGGGCATCCTGGCGCAGCGCCTGGTGCGCGTGCTGTGCAACGAGTGCAAGCAGGCCTACGAGCCGTCGGACGAAGAACTGCAAAAGATCAATCTCAAACCGGCCGACCTGGACGGCAAGCAGGCGTACCGGGCGGTGGGCTGCAACAGTTGCCTCAACACCGGATTCACCGGCCGTACGGCGATCTATGAGATTTTGATGGTTTCGGACGAAATCCGCGCCATGGTGCTGCAGAACGTCGACTCGACGACGATCAAGCGCAAGGCGATCGAGCAGGGCATGGAAACCCTGCGTTTCGACGGCGCGAGCAAGGTGCGCGAAGGCATCACCTCGATCGAAGAGGTTTTGCGCGTCACCCAGGAGGATTTCGCCTAGTTTTTGGGGGGGTTGTATTCCAACTCCGGCCATGGTAATAGCTTCGGGCCTTTTTGGAAGGCTTGGTATTTAACCTTTTAACCAATTTTGGCCGACGGTCCGACCCACGCGGGCGGTGCCGAAGGCGGGTTCGCGGTGACACTGCCGCGAGGCAACGCGTTCTGGGACGAAAGAGCGCGCCCGCTGACGGTCCTGGCGGGGAATGACGACCGGCGGCGACGTCAACCGGAGGAAAATCGAATGTTGACCATGAAGCAGATGCTCGAAGCCGGCGTGCACTTCGGGCACCAGACCCAGCGTTGGAATCCGAAGATGAAACCCTACATCTTCGGCGCGCGCAACGGCATCTATATCATCGATCTTCAGAAAACCGTCGATCTGTTCAAGAAAGCCCGCGCGGCGGTCGTGCAGGCGTCGGCCAACGGCGGCAAGGTGCTGTTCGTCGGCACCAAAAAGCAGGCCGCGGACACGATCCGCGAAGAATCCCTGCGCTGCGGCATGTACTACGTGAACAATCGCTGGCTCGGCGGCACGCTGACCAACTTCGTCACCGTGAAAAATTCCGTCGACCGCCTGAAGCGGTTGGAACAGATGAAGATCAAGGGCGACTGGGGCCTGGTGACCAAGAAGGAAGGCCTCAAGCTCGAAAAAGAGATGTACAAGCTCGACAAGAACCTCGGCGGCATCAAGAACATGGACGGGCTGCCGTCCGTGTTGTTCATCGTCGATCCGCGCAAGGAGCGCATCGCGGTGCACGAAGCCAACCGCCTGGGCATCCCGGTCGTGGCGATCACCGACACCAACTGCGATCCGGAACCGATCGATTATCTGATCCCGAGCAACGACGACGCGATCCGCGCGATCCGCATCTTCGCGCACGAAATTTCCGAAGCGGTGCTCGAAGGCCAGCGGCAGTTCGAGGAGCGCATGCGCGAGAAGCGCAGCAAGGCCGAGGAACTGGCGCGCAAGCCGGTCCGCGAAAAGCTCGAAGAGCTCAAGGAAGACGCGCCGCCGCCGTCGGGCGTGGACATCGAGATCAAACGGTCCCGCCGTCACGACGAGGAAGCCGCTCCGGCCGAGGAAGCGCAAGTCGAAGCGGCCGCCGCGGACGAGGAAGCCGGCGAATAACGAGCGGATTGCCGGCGCCGATTCGGCCGGCGATATATGGGTAAGGAGTGAACGATGGAAATCACCGCAAAAATGGTAATGGACCTGCGCGAGAAAACCGGCGTAGGCATGATGGATTGCAAGAAGGCTCTGAAAGAGAGCGAAGGCGACATGGAAAAGGCCGTCGAATGGCTGCGTAAAAAGGGCCTGTCCAAGGCCGCCAAGCGCGCCGACCGGGCGACCAGCTCCGGCGTGATCGGCGTGTTCGTCAGCGACGACGCCAAGAAGGTCGCGCTGGTTGAGCTCAATTGCGAAACCGATTTCGTGGCCAAGAACGACGACTTCGCCGCCACCGCGCAGCAGTTCGCGCAGCACGTCGCGCAGACGGGCACGACCGAACTGGAAGCGCTGAACGCGGAAAAATTCGCCATGGACGACAGCAAGACCATCGGCGACACGATCGCCGACACGATCGCCAAAATCGGCGAGAGCATCAAAATCGGCAAAGTGCTGCTGTGGAGCGCCGACGACGCCAACCTGCTGGGCTACTACGTGCACACCGGCGCGAGCGCGGTGGGCCTGGTCGAGTTCACCGAGGTGGGCGGCAAGGACGTGGCGGAACTGGGCAAGTTCCTGGGCATGCACATCGTCGCGGCGCGCCCCGCGTACTTCCAGCCGGCCGACGTGCCGACCGAGGTGCTGGAGAAGGAAAAGGAAATCTACCGCGCCGAGGCGCTGCAGTCCGGCAAACCCGAGCAGGTCGTCGACAAGATCGCCGAAGGCAAGCTCAACAAGTTCTATCAGGATAACTGCCTGCTCAAGCAGATGTACGTGAAAGATCCGCAGGGCAAAACGTCGGTGGAAAAAGTGCTGAGCGAAAACGGCGTCAAACTGACCCGTTACGCCCGCATGTCCGTCGGCGAATAATTCGCCCGTTCATTGCTGAACGCGAAGCCCCCGGCAATGCCGGGGGCTTTTTTTGTGCGGTGATGCTTACAGTAAACTCAGTTCCCGCTGGCGGGGGTTGTATTCGTAGGAGAGCGACTGGCCGGTCCAGCAGTAGGTGCACAGTTGTTCGCGGGGCAGGCCGATCGCCGCGATCATATCCTCCATGCGCTGGTAGCGCAGCGTGGTGACGTTGAGCAGTTCGGCGATTTTATCGAGCATGCGCTGGTACGACGGCGAATCCTGATCGATGTAGCGGTCGAGGTTTTCCGGCTCCTCGCCTTCGAGCGCCTTGATCGCCCGCCGCGCGATCAGCTCTTCCTTGGCGCGCGTGGACAGGGCGAACTTGCAGGGGAACATCGAGGGCGGACAGGCGGGGCGCATGTGAATTTCCTTGGCGCCGGCTTCCCACAGTTTCTGGATGGCGAAGTTCTTCAACTGCGTGCCGCGCACGATCGAATCCTCGCACAGCACGATGCGGTTGCCGCGAATCACCTCGGGCACGGCGATCAGTTTCATTTTGGCGATGTGGTCGCGCTCCTCCTGGCTGGGCGGCGTGTAGCTGCGGCCGTAGCCGGGCGTGTACTTCATGAAGGCGCGGCGATAGGGCAGGCCCGCGCCCATCGCGTAACCGATCGCGTGGCCGGTGCCGGAGTCGGGCACGCCGGCGGCGAAGTCGGCCTGGACGTCATCGCGCCTGGCGAGAAATTCGCCGCAGCGTTCGCGCACGCGCTCGACGCTGATGCCCTCGTGCGTCGAGGCGGGGTAGCCGGTGTAGATCCACAGGAAGGCGCAGACTTGCTTGACCTCGCCGGGTTGGCGCAGGATCTCGTAGCCGCCCTCGCGCTTGAGCAGGACGATTTCGCCCGGCCCCAGGTCTTTCACGTGACGGAAGCCCATGTTGGCGAAAGCGTGCATTTCACTGACCACGATGTAGTCGCCATCGTTTTCGGCGAGAATCAGCGAGTCGCGCCCGAGCCGGTCGCGCGCCGCGTAGATGCCTTCCGGGGTCAGGATGAGGATCGAGGCCGAGCCCTGAATCAGGTCGTAGATGCGGTCGATGCCGTCCAACAGGCTGTTGCCGGTTTCGATGACCTTGGCGATCAACTCGACCGAGTTGACCTCGCCGCGGCTGGTTTCGGTGAACACCGAGCCGCGATGGAAGAGCAGGTCGACCAGATCGTTTTTGTTTTCCACCAGGCCGGTCATCGCCAGGCTGTAGGTGCCGAAGCGCGAGCGGATCTGCAGCGGCTGCGCGTCGCGGTCGCTGATGATGCCGATGCCCAAGTCGCCGACCATCTGCGGATAAAAATCCTGGAAGCGCGATTTGAACGGACCTTGCGTGATGTCATGGATCTTGCGGCGGAAGGTGTCGCCCAGGATCGTCATCCCGGCCAGTTGGTCGCCCAGGTGCGAGTGGTAATCGGTGCCGAAGTACAGTAGTTCCGCACAGCGCGTTTTGGAGACGACTCCACACAATCCGCTCATCGGTTATCCTTCCTTGTGTCGACGATCAGGTGATATTATTTGGATCTTTGCCGCATCGGTTCCGTACGAACTGTAGAAAAACTGGCGGAGGATTGCAAGCGATTCGTTGACCTATCATTATAATAACCATTTAACCGGCGGCCGGCGCACGATTGCGTGGACAGCCGGCGGACAATTTGATTTAGTAGCAGGCACACCGTTGGGGAAAATCGTGACCGAAGCGCCGCAAACAAAAGACGTTCGTTTCCGTCTCGGCCCGCTGCTGGCCGCGGAAGCGGCGCTTCTGGTCGCGACGACGATCAACCTCGCGCCGTTTTCGGTGTTCGCCTTCGGCTCGTCCACGGTGGTGTTGCTCGCCTTCCTTCTGCTATATGCGCCGCTGCGTTTGATCGGCCTGCGTTTGCCGCGCCGGTGGGCGACGATCGGGTACGCGCTGGTCTTCGGTCTGTTGCAACTTCATTTCTCGCGGCTGGCCTGGGCGGTGTCGGCGCCGTATTGGCTGCTGGCCGCGTTGTCGGCCGCCGGGCATGCCGCGTGGCGTTGGCGGCGGCCCGATTCGCGTTGGGCCGTGTGGTCGGCGTTGTGGCCGGCGGTGATCGTCGCGGCGTTGCACCTGCTTTCGCCGGCCCTGTTGACGGCGTTGACGGCGGCGTTGCTGGTGGTGTTGTCGCCGTTGTTTTTTGGGGCCGCCCCGCGACGCATCAACGCGGCGGCTTCGACGGTGCTGGCCTTTGCGACCGGGTGGATGACCGTGGTCGGCGCGGCGTATCTGGCCGATCCCTCGCCGGTCTGCGACGAGTTGCCGGCGGCGGCGCGGGCGTTGTATCTGCCGCTCGACGAGGCGCGCGACGGGCGGCGCGACGCGAACCTGCTCGCGCCCGGCTGCACGCCCGGCACGTATCTGGCGGCGTACAAATACGCCGGATTGTCGCAACTGCTGCCGGCGGGCACGGGCTTGGACGAACGGCCGATCGCGCGCGGACAGTATTTCGGTTTTGCGGCCGACTGCGAAAAGCGACAGCAGATCGGCGTGTCGTTCGAGCGGCATCAGGCGGTGATCGTCGACGAAGACGCCGGGACGATGCGGGTCGGGGCGAATATTCCCGGGCTCGAACCGGATGCGGTCATTCACGCCGGCGATGGTTTGGCGGTCGCGACGGTCCGCGAGGAAACCTTGTATGCGCTGGACGCCGACGGGCGCGCGGTGGTGCGTGAGTATCCGGCGGCCGGACGGCGCGTGTTGGCCTACGATGCCGCGCGGCAACGGCTGCTTTCGGCGCGCCTGTGGTGGCTGCAGGCGGTGGATTTGCAGACGGGCGCGGTTCAACGACGCTTTCTGCCCGGCGTTTGGGAGTATCGTCTGGCCGTCGACGAAACGCGGCGGCGCGTGTATGCGTTGTCGTTTTTCGCCGGCTTGCTGTTTGCGCTGAACCTCGACGATCTGTCGATCGAGCACGTGCACGCGGTGCCGATGGGCAGCCGCTTCGTGCAACTGGCGGCGGACGGCGAGACGTTGTTCATCGACAATTTTCTGTCCGGCGAGGTCTATCGCTTTGCGCCGGCGAGCGGACGGATCGAGGGCCGCGTTTACCTGGGTCCGTTGCCGCGTCGGTTACGGACGGACCACGACGGCGCGCTGCTGATCGGCGCGGGGTGCGGCGCGGCGCGCGTGGCGCTCGACGCATGGCGGGAGGATAACCGGTGACGCGGCTGAAACACATCGTTGTTTCTCTTTGGACCGAAGCGGCGGTGTTTGTGCTCGTGTGCGTGCACCTGGTGCTGGGCGCGCTGTTGCTGATTCAACCGCCGGTGCTGGTCGCGTACGCGCTGGTGCGCCTGTTGAAAATCCGTTTTCGGTTGCTGCCGGCGGCGATCGTCTATTTTGCGTTTATCGGCGTCTGGCAGCTTTATCTGTCGCGCATGGCGCTGGCCGTTTCGGCGCTGGGCTGGTCGCTGATCGCCGTGGGCGCGTTGGGGCACGCGTGGCTGCGCTGGAAAAAGCCGCAAGCGAAATGGGCCGTGCTGACCATGTTGGCCACGCCGTTGGCGGCGGTGCTTGTCGGGGTGGCGGCGGGCAAGCTGTTGCTGCTGACGCTCGCGGCGATGGCGGCGGGCGCGGTGTTTTTCCTGCCGGCGCGCGCCGAGAAGTTGTCGATTCCGGCCACGACGCTGTTCGCTTTCGCCGTGGGTTGGATGGCGCTGTTCGGCGGGTACTACTATCAGGATCTGCCCGCCGCGTGCACGAAGTTGCCGCCGGCGCAGCGCGAGATCTTTTTACAGAGCGACCGGCCGGCGCCCGAGCTGCCGCCGCTGTATCCGCTGCCGGTGAACCTCGCCGCGCCCGCGTGCGCGCCGGGCAAGTATCTGATCGCCTCACGGCGACACGGCCTGTACTACCTGGAGCAAGACGAAACGCCCAACCGGGTGACCTATCTGGCCGACGGGCAAGTGTTCGGCTTTCCGCTCGATTGCGCGCGCGAACAGGCCGTCGGCGTGACGTGGGAGAAAAACAACCTCGTGCGTTTCGACCTGCGCGAGCGACGGGCGAGCGGCGAACTGGCGCTGGCGCCGACGCACCCGGACGCCGTGATCGAACTGCCCGACGCGTTGGCGGTGGTGACCGGCCACGGGAGCGACATCCAACTGGTCGACCGCGACGGCTTGCGATTGCGCAAGACGCTGGCCGACGTGGGCAAACGCGTGCTGGTGTACGATCCGCCGCAGCACCGCTTGCTGTCGGTGTTGGAATGGCGGCTGATGGCGATCGACGCGACCACCGGCAAGATCATGAGAAGCAAGCCGCTGGCCTCGTGGGAGGCGCGCTTCGCGTTGGACGTGCCTAATCGCCGGCTGTACATCCTCGGTTTTTTCACCGGCCTGCTGTACGAGCTGGATCTGGATTCGCTGGAGACGCTGCGCCTCAAGTTCGCGCCGATCGGCAGCCGCTATATTGTGTACAATCCGCACGACGGCAGTCTGTACCTGAGCAATTTCCTGGGCGGGACGATCGTGCAGATGGACGCGCGCAGCCTGACGACGGTGCGCACGGTTCCCGTCGGGCCGCAGCCGCGCCGGTTGCGCCTGACCACCGAAGACGGGCGCGACTATCTGCTGGTCGGTGCGGGATGCGGGGCGGTGCGTCTGCCGTTGGGAACCGTGGACGAAACGAACGACGGAGAATGATCATGCGACCGACGATCGTATTGCTGGCGTTGTTGTTGACGACTTCGATCGCCGCGGCCGATTACGGTGCGCCGTTGGCGCTGCCCGGGGCCGAGACGGCGGCCGATCCGGCGGTGATCGAGGTGGACGGAACGTACTACCTGTACGTCACCTCGTCGTACGTGGACATCGAATGCTGGGCGAGCGAGGACCTGGTCCAGTGGCGCTACGAGGGCGTCGCGTGGGCGCAGGCGCCGGCCGGGGCGTGGAACGATCAGGACGTCTGGGCGCCGGAAGTGCACACCGACGGCGAGTCTTTCTATTTGTACTATGCGGCGAACATGATGATCGGCGTGGCGCGCGCGGATGCGCCGACCGGCCCGTTTTCGGACGTGTACGATCATCCGTTCGTCGGCGGCGGCTACGGCGGCGTGAACGGATTGGCGATCGACGCGCACGTGTTTCGCGACGACGACGATCGATTGTATTTTTACTTCGCGGGCTATCAGCCGTTTTCGGTCGTCCGCGTGGCGCGCATGAGCGACATGGTCACCATCGACGGCGAGCCGGCGACGCTGGTGAAACCGGGCATCGTCAACTGGGAGCTGTTCGTCACCGAAGCGCCGTGGATCGTCAAGCACGACGGCGTGTATTACCTGATGTACAGCGGCTACGGCGCGGATCGCGTCAACTACGCGGTGGGCTACGCGACGGCGGACGATCCGTTGGGGCCCTTCGCCGAGTACGCCGACAACCCGATTTTGTACAAGGACGTCGTCGCCGGTTTTTACGGGCCGGGGCACAACGGCACGTTGGTCGATCCGGACGGCGCGCTGCAAATCGTCTATCACACGAAAGTGGCCCCGACGATCGGCTGGGACCGGCAAATCCGGATCAACCAGCTTTGTTTCACGGCGGCGGGGCGGATGTACGTGGGCTTCGACGGCTGCACGCAGACCGACGAGGACGACGACGACACGGTCGATGACGATGCGGCGGACGACGATGTCGCGCCGGTCGACGACGACGAGGACGACGAGGATGACGACGACGGATGCGGCTGCTGAGGCAAATTTTTCGCGCGGGGCTATGGTTCGGGCCTGCGTCCCGTGATATCATTGTTTTTCAAGTAAGCGGGGGAGATTGCGTGCGTCGATTGTTCGCCGTGTTGATCGTGTTGACGCTGCTGGCCGGCAGCGCGTACGGCGTGACCGTCGTGCTGGTGGAAAAGCGGCAGGCGGCCGGCGAAGGCTATCCGCTGGAGTCGACGACCTCGGTCAAACTGGCCGACGGCAACATGGCGCAACTGATCACCTGCTGCGGGGTCAACCGCGACGATTCGGCCATCTACACCGTGCGCGACAACGCGGGCTACACGGTGGTCAACCGCAAGTTTTACAGCGGCCGCGTGTACCTGACGGCCAACGGTCGCCTGATCAATTTCGCCCAGAAGGGCTCCGGCCTGGAAGTCACTTTCTACAATCATCTGCTGACGGTGATCCGCGAGGTGAACCTGATCGGCGTGCATTCGGCGGCGGTCGGCGAAAAGGGCTCGGTGGCGGTGTTGCTCAAGCGCAAGGAAGGCAACACGCTGCGCGTGCTCAACGACCAGGGCGAGACGGTCTGGGAGAAATCGGTGACCAACCTGGGCAACCTGTTCGTCTTGCCGCCCGCCGATACGGTGGCGATGCCCGCCGCCGACGGTCTGTACCTGTTCACCGGCGCGAACGGCGAGTTGAAGATCGTGCCGACCAAGGGGCTGGCGAAAATCGTGGGGCACGACGAACGCCGGCAGCGTTTGTTTTTGTCCGTTGCCGAAGAGAACGGTCCGGCGATCACCGGGCTGGATCTGCCGACGATGCAATTCGGCTGGACGCACGCGGTCAATGATATGCCCGCCGGCCATTGCCAGAAGATGGAGGTCAACTCCAGCCGTTACCTGCCCAAGCACCGCATCCTGGCGCTGCTGCTGAGTTGTCCGGGACAGCGGCGGATGTTCTACGTGGCGCGTTTTCTGGACGGCGACGGCACGGTGCTCCTGCAGCAGAAATTGGGCAGTCGCGTGGATGCGAGTTTTTATGAAATCGGCGACAAGGTGGCCATTTCCTCGGACGGCTACATCTACAGTTTCGCCGTCCGCCAGTAACTAGCGCACCAGCAGGTATCCCACAAAAGCAAGATAGCAGGCGCTCAGGACGACGCCCTCGATGCGCGTCAGCTTGCGGCCGGTCCACATGAACAGGTAGATCATCACGGCGTTGAGCGCGAGGAAGCCGTACTCGACGAGCACCTGGCGCAGATTGATCGCGAAGGGCGCGAGCGCGCCGGCGGTGCCGACGATGAGCATCAGGTTGAAGATGTTCGAGCCCAGCAGATTGCCGATGATCATGTCCGCGTGTTTCTTGCGCGCGGCGGCCAGCGTGGTGGCCAGCTCCGGCAGGCTGGTGCCGAAGGCCACGACCGTCAGGCCGATCACGCGTTCGGAGATGCCGAATTCCTGCGCGATGGTGATCGCCGCGTTGACCATCAGATCCGCGCCGAAGTACAGGCCGGCCGAGCCCAGCAGCACGAAGAAGACGGCAACCCAGATGGATTTGGGGCGCTCGCCGACTTCCTCTTCGATTTCCTCCAGGGCCGCCGCCGCGTTGTTGGCGTTGCGCGCGCGCCATTCGAAGACGGCGCTGCCCACGATGTACACGAGCATCAACGCGATCATCACCAGGCCTTCGTAACGGCCGATGAAGCCGTTGTAAATCACCGCCGCGAACAGCAGCACGAAACCCAGGTGGATCGGCAGGTCGCGGCGAAACAGCACCCGGTCGGCGGCAAGCGGGAAGATGATCGCGGCCAGGCCGAGGATCAGCCCGGTGTTGAGCAGGTTCGAGCCCAGCGCGTTGCCCAACGCGAGGGTGCTCGATCCTTTGGTGGCGGCGAGGACGGAGACGACGAATTCCGGCAGCGAGGTGCCGTAGGCCACGATGGTCAGGCCGACCAGCAACGGCGGCAGACCGAGCACGAGGGCGATCTGCGTGGCGCCGCGCACGAGAAATTCGGCGGCGACGGCCAGCACGATCAAGCCGGCGAGAAACAACAGCACCTGAATCAGCAATCGCGTCTCCTTCTGAAAGTCGATTCATTATAAAGTCGAGCGAACGATTGTCGAGGGCGCGGCGATCGGCTACACTCACTTTGTTTCAACAAAGGAAGGGCGATGCGGAAAATCGGCGCGGGCGTTTTGATCGTGTGTATCGTGCTGTTCATGGCCTGGGTGCGCGTGGCCGTCGGCGGTTTCCGCGCGCGGGTCATGGCCGACCGGCTGCTGGCGCAGGGGCAGACGGCCGAGGCGATCGGCTATTACGATCGCGCGCTGCACATGTATTTCCCGGGCAGCATCGACGTCGCGCAGGCGGTGGCGTCGCTCCAGCGCATCGCCGACCACTTCGCGGCGCAAAACGATTTCGAGGCGGAACTGCACGTGCGGCGCGTGCTGCGCAGCGGGCTGTACGCCGCGCGCGGATTGTATCAGCCCTACGCCGCGGAGATCGCCGCGAGCGAGGAGCGCATCGCCGCGCTGGTGGCCATGCAGGCGCAGGACGAAAGCGTCGCCGCCAAGCACCTGGCGCTGCTGCGCGAGAATCACGATCCGCAGCGCGGGTGGTCGATGCTGGCGCTGCTGGGCTTCGCCTTGTGGATAGCTGCGGCGCTGGCGTTTTTATGGCGCGCGCTGACGCCCGACGGCAAGCTGCTGACGCGCCCGGCGATGGTCTGGGGCCTGGTTTTCGTCGCCGGCTACGCCCTGTGGCTGGCGGGGCTGTCGCTGGCGTAAAAAAAACGACGAGTAAATCTGTTCACCTGTCGGCGTCGTTTTTTTCCAAAAGACGAATCGAGTCCAATGATTATAAAGAAGAAAGAATGGAAACTGATGAAAGTGACATGGGGAATGGAGGAAGTGTAAGGTAAAATCCGGGGGCCAGAGGGAGCTAAAGTATTTTGGAGGTTGTCATGGTTGACAATAACGAACCGATCGAACCTAAACCGATCACACGTAAAAGCTTTTGGGAAGTCGCTGGCGTATCAATATTATCAATCATTCTTATAGCTCTGGCGTTGTTCTTCACGATTATGATTGTAAACGAATGTGGATGTGATCGGACTACTAGAGATGAGATTGAACAACCGAATGCCAAGCAAATCTCCAAATATACAATTAATTCTAATAGTAGAATAAGAAACAAACTAAATAACTATAGAGAATTTTATATTATCGATATCGAGGTCGATTTGTCGGTAGTGACAAATGATCAAATTGAACCGACGATGCGTGCGGCGGCGATCGATTTTAAAAAGAAAACGCGCAATGCGGAGTTCGTCCATTTATTACTTCACCATCGTGGATGCAATGATATTATCGGTCATGGATATTATTCGATCGACGGCAAGGATCTCGATGGCCGACCGACACCAAAGGCGTGGTCTGGTAGTCACATTATTGGAGATTTTCCGCTCACTCAACCAAGCCTTGATGCCGTAAATCTTTACTGTGAAGCGATGAAGCCAGGGTCAAGGTTCTTTACTGGCACACAATTTGATGAAGCCTTGTATCAAAAAGAGATAAAGGAAAAACTGAAAATGGATGTCATCCAATATTTAGAATCGACATCCATTATGGCGTTCCCTAAATATGTATCATTTTAAAAAGTGTCGTTTTTTCGGTATAACGATTCAGCTTATCGATGTTGACAAACCAGATATTTTTGCGCCGATTTCCGACCATGATTTCTAGCTTGGTCTTCGTCGCCGGCTACGCCCTGTGGCTGGCGGGGCTGACGCTGGCGTAAAAAAAACCGACCGGCGATCGCTCGCCGGCCGGCATTGCGGTTCTCGTCGATTATCTCAGTATCCCATCCACATGTAATACATGCGCGGGCGGCTCAGGTCGACGAGGGTTTCGAAGTCGACGCCCATCGGGTTGAGGTTGATCTCCGGGGCCTGGGCCGAGGTGGCGGAAAAAATGTTCTGATCCGGCTTTTTGCTGGTGGTGTAGAGGATCACGCCGGCGTCGCGGATGTTGGCCATGGTCATCGCCTCGTCGATCGCGTCTTCCAGATCGCCGAGTTTGTCGATCAGGCCCAGTTCCTGCGCCTCGGCGGCGGTCATGATGCGCCCGTCGGCGGCGGCGCGGATCTGCTCCTTGGTCATCTGCGGCCGGGCGGTGGCGACCACTTCGAGGAAGCGCTCGTAGCTGGTGTCGACGATCTTCTGCAACACGGCGCGTTCGTCGTCGGTCATTTCGTTGAAGGGATTGCCCATGTCCTTGAGCTTGGCGGATTTGATCACCCGGCTTTCCATGCCGATTTTCTCGAAGAGACCGGCGAAGCCGAAGCTGTGCATGATCACGCCGATCGACCCGTTGATCGCCGTCGGGTGCGACATGATCTTGTCGGCCGAGCAGGAGACGTAATAGCCGCCGGACGCGCCCACGCCCATGATCGCGGCGACGATGGGCACCTTGGCGGTTTTCTTGTACTTGAGAATTTCGTGGTAGACGATGTCGCTGGCGGTCACCGTGCCGCCGGGGGAGTTGACGCGCAAAACGACGGCCTTGATGCGTTCGTCGCGCAGCGCCTTTTCCAGCTTCTTGCGCACGAGCGTCGTGGTCGCTTCGAGGTCGTAGAAGAACGACGAGTTGCCGTATTCGCTGATGATGCCTTCGATATCCAGCAGCAGGACGCGGTTCTCGGTGTCGTCCTGGGGCTTCTTGACCATCATGGTGATCAGCTCGTCGTCGACTTCGGGCCACAGGCTGACGTTGTTGTTGGAGAAGCATCCGGTGACCATCAGGAAAATACTCAGGGCCAGGACGAGAAGCAGTGTGCGACGGAACATCGTTTCCTCCTTTGCTGTCCGAAGGACGTACGATGCAACGATTTGACCGTTAAGGCAAGGGTTACTTGATCGCCGCCGCCCGGAAAGCTACGATGCAGACAGCATCCGGGAGGGAACAATGTTCGATCGGCAATTGGCCAAGTGGCATTTGGAGCGCGAAGCGTATCTGGCGGCGATCGAGGTGGACCTGGGCGGCGCGGGCACGGTGGACGTGTTCGGCATGTTGACGGCCGGCGCGGTTGCGCGGGCCGCGGTGTTCGGCGTGGTGCGCGGCTGGTGGCACGGCGGCGCGTATCTGACGCCCAGTCTGATCCGCAATCATCTGCAGACCGATCGCGGCTTGCTTGATCGCGCGTTCGATGACAAATTGCTGGCCGTCGCGCAAGAGCGCTTCGCGTTGACGCAGCCGCCGGAGAAGGTGCTCTTTTATTCGAAGCGCAGTCCGTCGCTGGCCGCCGAGGCCGAAGCCGAGCTGACCGAGATGGGCATTCGCGTGGTGTACCTCGAGGACATTCTGGCGCGGGCGCTGGCCGAGGTGAACGCGGACGACCTGGGCAACGCGACGGTGTTTCAGGTGCTGGCGATGGTCAAGAGCTCGAGCATCTTTAAAGAGATGGCTCAACTGGCGCGCAAGGCCGAGCGCGAAGCGGCGGCGGAGAAATCGCCGGAAACGACGAAACGGCACAACGTCGACCGGCAACAATTGAATCTGCTCGATCTGGTGTTGGCGCAGGAGGACGAAGGCGAATGATGCCGCGCAATGTTCCGTTGGCCGTGTTGTGGCGCGTGGCGCTGCTGGCGGCGGTGGTCGCCGTGGTGCTGGCCATCGGAATATATCGCTACGACTGGCGGCCGGTCGGCCCGAAAAAGGCGGTGGAAACCGCCGACGAAATCGGGGTGGCGATCGACCAACATTTTAAAGACGAGGAGGCGCAACGACGGGCGCTGGAAGAGATGACGCCGGAACCGACGCCGGAAGAGGTCGTCGAACCGACACCGGAAGCCAAACCGACGCCGGAAGCCAAACCGACGCCGACGCCCAAGCCGACACCGACCCCGGCGTTGGACGAAGACGGTTTGGAAGACTTTTTAAATAAAATGTAGACACGATGGTCGAGCGATCCGACGAGTTCACGATCCAAACACCGCGTGAAATCTACGCGGAGCTGGATCACTACGTCATCGGCCAGGAAGCCGCCAAGCGCGCGGTGGCCGTCGCCGCGTACAATCACCTCAAGCGCGTCGCGGCCGGTCCGGGCACGCTGCTGCGCAAATCCAACATGCTGCTGATCGGCCCCACCGGCTCGGGCAAAACGCACCTGGCTCGTCAACTCGCGCGCGTGCTGCAGGTGCCCATGACGGTGGTCAACGCCACCGAGTACACCGAGGCGGGCTATTACGGCAAAGACGCCGAGGTGATGATCGCCGAGTTGCTTTTCCAAACCGAGGGCGACCTGGAGGCCACGCAACGCGGCATCGTGTTCGTCGACGAGATCGACAAGATCGCCCGCCGCGCGCAATGGGCCCGCACCGGCGCGGGCGCGCGGGACATCGGCGGCGAGGGCGTGCAGCAGGCGATTCTCAAGCTGCTGGAGGCCAACGAAATCTTCGTGCCGCTCAACGTGACCCAGCATTGGGCCAAGCACGACTTCGTTCTGGTCGACGTAACCAACATTTTATTTATTTGCGCGGGGACCTTTTCGGACCTGGGCAAAGGGCGGTATAAGAACGACATCGGTTACCTGGGGCGGAAGTCGGGCGCCGGGCGCGAAAAGGTCACCACACAAGAATTGGAAGAATACGGCTTGATCGCCGAGTTGCTCGGCCGTCTGCCGGTGGTGGTGGAACTGGATGAACTCAGCGACGAGGAGCTGGGTCGCATTCTGACCGATCCGCCCGACGCCATCTGGCGCGAGATGCTGGAGCTGTTCACGCCCGAACGCATCACCCTGGAGTTGACCGAGGACGGCCGGCGGGCCGTCGTCGCCGAGACGCGACGGCGGAAATTGGGCGCGCGCGGCCTGAGGGCGATAATGGAGGAAACCTTCGCCGATCTGTCGTTTCATGCTCCGGAGCGAGCGGGGCAACACATGGTGATCGACGCGCAATACGTTAGGAATCATTTGCGGTGAAAGTCGAACTACGACAAGGGCGACCGGAAGATGGGCCGGTTTGTCATCGATTGGATCATGAGTGTTTTCCGCCGGAAGTGGCTTACGACGAGAACAGCTTCGACGAGCTGAGCGAGCTGGCGCCGGTGTACTGGATCGCCGAGCATCGTGGCCGGATGGTGGGCTTCGTGGCGGCCGACTTCGATCGGGCCAACAATCACGCGCTGATCATCACGCTGGACGTCGATCCCGATTTTCGTCGGCGAGGCATCGGTTCGGCGCTGATGGAAAAGGCGGAGAACGAAATCGCCCGGCAGGGAGTGAAACGCGTTTATCTGCACCTGTACACTCCCCATTACGCGGCGCGCTGCTTGTACGAACAAAGAGGCTATCGGCCGGTGGGCGTTCTGCCCGGCTATTACGGAAACGAGATCGATGCGATGTTGATGGTCAAGCAACTCCAACATGACGAGTGACGGCAGGTGCGAACCGTAATTTTTTCGGACATTCACGCCAACCTCGAAGCGCTGCGGGCCATTTTGGCGGAGACGGCGTCGCTGCAGGTCGACCGCATCATCTGCCTGGGCGACGTGGTCGGGTATTACGCCGACCCGGAAGCCTGCGTGAAACTGATTCGCGAACGCAACGTGCTGTGCATCCAGGGCAACCACGATGCGGTGGCCAGCGGGATGGAGGGCCCAACCGGCTTCAACCCCATCGCTTCGGAGGTGATCCGCTGGACGCACGATCGTCTTTCGCCGGAAAGCCGCAACTGGCTGGCTTCGCTGCCGACCAAGATCGAATTTCAAAGCGAATGCTGCGGGGTGCACGGATCGTTGCGCGATCGCGACGAATACCTGATGTCCAAGGTGGCGATTCGCTCGAATTTCACGCTGATGCGCGAGATGGCCAGCGTGCGCATCGTCTTTTTCGGCCACACCCACCGGCGCGCCGCGTTCACGCTGATCGAAGGCGATGAGGTGCTCTATTCGCAAGAAGACGACATCGACGTGTCCGTTGAGCAATTTTTCCTAATAAATCCGGGTGGTTCAGGCCAGCCGCGCGACGGAATCGTCGGCGCGCCGTACATCCTTTTCGAAGACGACACTGTGAAATTTCGCATTACGCCTTATGATGTGGAAAAAACAGTGGAAAAGGCGGTCAAGTTACCTTATGGCGAAATTTTGGCCGCGCGTTTGCAGCGGGGAATATAAGTGACCGAAATGATTGAAAAACAAGAGTGTGAAAAAAGGGCTTGACAAGCAACTTCGCTTACATATAATTGCGCTTCCCTCGGACTGAGCGGGGAAGGTATGCGCTGGCGTAGCTCAATTGGTAGAGCAGCGCACTTGTAATGCGCAGGTTGTGGGTTCAAGTCCCTTCGCCAGCTCCATTGAGACGTTCTTTTGCAATCTACTGTTCGGTATTTTACGGCGAGATACCCGAGTGGCCAAAGGGGGCGGACTGTAAATCCGCTGGCGGACGCCTACGGTGGTTCGAATCCACCTCTCGCCAAAGTGATTTCGCGCCTACGCGGACCGATTCGGTCGGACCGCATGTGAAGCTTTTCAACGGAGGGACGCGGTTTTTCGGGCGTGAGCCGCGGTTTGCTACCTCCAGGACCTATCACGTGCCGGCAACTTAAGCGGGAGTAGCTCAGTTGGCTAGAGCAACAGCCTTCCAAGCTGTGGGTCGCGGGTTCGAATCCCGTTTCCCGCTTTCGCTCTTTTCATGAGCGAAGGAAAAAGGCTCGCTGCTGAAGCGGATCCCGAAAAAAGGATAGATGGCGGGCTATAAACGGTTTCGTCGATTGCAAAAGATAATATAGGCAATATTTCGATTATCAGAGTTGGAGGATAATCATGGCTAAGGCTAAATTCGAGCGTACCAAGCCCCACGTAAACGTCGGCACGATCGGTCACATCGACCACGGGAAGACGACGTTGACGGCGGCGATCACCAAGACGCTGACGAGCAAGGGCTGGGCGAGCTTCGTGCCGTTCGATCAGATCGACAAAGCCCCGGAAGAGCGGGAACGCGGGATCACGATTGCGACGGCGCACGTCGAATACCAGACGGAACATCGCCACTACGCGCACGTGGACTGCCCGGGTCACGCGGACTACATCAAGAACATGATCACGGGCGCGGCGCAGATGGACGGCGCGATTTTGGTGGTCGGCGCGGACGACGGTCCGATGCCGCAGACGCGCGAGCACATCCTGCTGGCCCGTCAGGTGGGCGTGCCGACGATCGTGGTGTTTTTGAACAAAGTTGACATGGTCGACGATCCGGAGTTGATCGAGCTGGTGGAGCTGGAGCTTCGCGAGCTGCTGAGCAAGTACGAATTTCCGGGCGACGACATTCCGATCGTGAAGGGCAGCGCGCTCAAGGCGTTGGAGAGCGACGATCCCAACGGCGAAGACTGCAAGGCGATCTGGGAGCTGATGGACGCGATCGACAGCTTCATTCCGGAGCCGGTCCGCGCGATCGACGGCCCGTTCCTGATGCCGATCGAAGACATTTTCTCGATTTCGGGTCGCGGCACGGTGGCGACGGGTCGCGTCGAGCGCGGCATCATCAAGGTCGGCGAAGAAGTCGAGATCGTGGGCATCAAAGAGACGACCAAGACGGTGGTCACGGGCGTGGAGATGTTCCGCAAGCTGCTGGATCAGGGCCAGGCCGGTGACAACGTGGGTTGCTTGCTGCGCGGCGTGAAGCGCGACGACATCGAGCGCGGCCAGGTGTTGGCGAAGCCGGGTTCGATCACCCCGCACACGGAATTCGAAGGCGGCGTGTACGTGCTGAGCAAGGAAGAAGGCGGCCGTCACACCCCGTTCTTCAACGGGTATCGTCCGCAGTTCTACTTCCGCACGACCGACGTGACGGGCGTGGTGACCTTGCCGGAAGGCATCGAGATGGTGATGCCCGGTGAAAACGTTCAGATCAGCGTGAAGTTGATCACCCCGATCGCGATGGAAGAGGGCCTGCGCTTCGCCATCCGCGAAGGCGGCCGCACGGTCGGCGCCGGCGTGATCAGCAAGATCATTAAATAGAAAGTGCAAGACGATGGGCGCACGAGACACTGTGATTCTGGCTTGCTCCAAATGCAAACGCCGTAACTATACGACCACGCGCAACAAGAAAAAGCAGCAGGCCAAAGTGGAAATGAAGAAGTACTGTCCCTTCGATCGTGAGCACACGATCCATAAGGAATCCAAGTAGGGACAGCGCACAATACAATGTCTTCGGCGTCTTGGTTATGCCAAGGCGCCGTAGACCTTTTTCACGGTAGGGAAACGTTGTGCTGACCAAGATCAAACAGTTTCTGAGGGAAGTGAAGGTCGAGCTGAAGAAAGTGTCCTGGCCCAGCCGCGACATTACCATCGGTTCGACCTGGGTCGTGATCACGGTGTGCTTTATTTTCGCCGTGTACTTTTTTGTCGTCGATTTGCTCGTCGGCAAAGTCATCACCGGATTCCTTAAGCTTTAGGAAATATCCATGGCTGACATGAAATGGTACGTGGTGCACACGTATTCGGGATATGAGGCCAAGGCCAAGCTGGCGCTGGAAGACCGCATGCGCGCGCACGGGTTGGGCGAGTATCTCGAAGAGATTCTGATCCCCTCGGAAAACGTGGTGGAGGTCGTCAAGGGTTCGAAGCGGACGACCAACCGCAAGTTTTTCCCGGGTTACATTCTGGTGAAAATGGAGTTGAACGAACGCACCTACCACATCGTGAAATCGACTCCGAAGATCACCGGGTTCGTGGGCGGCTCGCAGAATCCTCCGTCGGTTCCGGAAGAGGAAGTGCGGCGCCTGAATAAACAGATCAGCGAGGGCGCCATCCGGCCGGTGCCCAAGGTCGAGTTCGAGAAAGGCGAGACGGTGCGCATCATCGAAGGCCCGTTCGCCAATTTCAGCGGCCTGGTCGAGGAAGTGAAGCCGGAAAAAGGCAAATTACGGGTGATGGTTTCCATCTTCGGCCGCTCAACGCCGGTCGAGTTGGAGTTTTTCCAGGTGGAAAAGGCATAGTCCAACGCCAACGAAGCGAATAGTTAAAGAGGCAGCCAATGGCCAAGAAAGTGTTAGCGAATGTGAAACTCCAGTGTCCCGCCGGCAAAGCGACGCCGTCGCCGCCGGTCGGCCCCGCGTTGGGTCAGCACGGCGTGAACATCATGGAGTTCTGCAAGCAGTTCAATGCCAAGACGCAGAAGCAGGCCGCTGAAGGCCTGATCATTCCGGTTTTGGTGACGATTTATGCGGACCGTACGTTTTCGTTCGTGCTCAAGAGCCCGCCGGCGTCGGTGCTGCTGAAAAAAGCGGCGAACATCGCCAAGGGTTCGGGTGTCCCGAACAAGGAAAACGTCGGCAAGGTTACCTGGGATCAGGTGCGGGAGATCGCCCAGACCAAGATGGCCGACCTGAACACCGACGATCTGGAACAAGCGTCCAGGATCGTGGCGGGTACGGCGCGGTCGATGGGGATCGAAGTCAAATAAGACCGCGACTCAGGAGGAGAGTAATGTCCAAGCAAGGCAAAAAGTTCCGGGAAGCGGCTGCCAAATTCGATCGGCAGCAGCGTTATTCCGTCGATGAGGCGATCGGCCTGTGCAAAGAAGCCGGCACCGCCAAATTCGACGAGAGCGTGGACGTGGCGTTCCGCCTCGGCGTCAATCCGCGTCACGCCGACCAGATGGTGCGCGGTAGCTGCCTGCTGCCGCACGGCACCGGCAAAACCGTGCGCATCATCGTTTTCGCCAAAGGCGACAAGGAGAAAGAAGCGCAGGACGCCGGCGCCGATTACGTGGGCTCGGAAGATCTGGTGGAGAAAGTCGCCGCCGGTTGGCTCGAGTTCGACCGCGTGATCGCCACGCCCGATGCGATGAAATTCGTGTCCAAGCTCGGCCGTGTGCTCGGCCCGCGTGGAATGATGCCCAACCCCAAGACCGGCACGGTCACCTTCGACGTCGGTCAGGCGGTGAAAGAAACCAAGATGGGCAAAGTCGAATTTCGCGTCGACAAGGTCGGCAACCTGCACGTGCCGATCGGCAAGAAGAGCTTCGAAAACGATAAATTGCGTGGCAATCTGCTGGCTTTGGCCGAGACGATCATGCGCCTGAAACCCCCGACGAGCAAAGGCACGTACATGAAAAACGTGACCATCAGCACGACGATGGGGCCCGGCGTGAAGGTCGATACGTCCGATCTGCAGGCGCTGTTGCGTTAGTGATTTTCCGCCTCGCCGGACCCCGGGCGGCCGGCGATCCAAGGCGTTCGCCCGGATGCGTCAAAGACCGTAGGCACCGTTTCAACGGTTTAATCGGCGTCGCCGACCTACCGAGACGCGAAAGGCCATGGTCGATTGCTTTCGGGTGATCGATCCCCCAGGTGGGGCGGCCGATTGCGTAAGGTAGCGGCACGCTCCACCAATAACGCGAAAGGGGGACAATTTGGATCGCCAAGGCAAAGAACAAATCGTTCAGATGCTGACCGAGAAGGCGAGCCAAGCCCAATTGCTCATTCTGGTCGACTACTGTGGTATGAGCGTCGGCCAGATGAACAAGCTTCGCAGCGAACTGAGAAAGTCCGCCGAGTGTGATTTGATCATTGCAAAGAACACCTTGGCGCGGCGCGCGTTTGCCGGCACCGACCTGCTCAAAGTCGACGAGCAGATGGTGGGCACCAACGCGTATCTGTTCGCGTACGAAGATCCGGTTTCGCCGACCAAAGTGTTGGTCGATTCGCTCAAGACCATGCCGAAGTTGGAAATCAAAGTCGGCGTGTTCAACGGCGAGGTGATCGACAAAGGTCGGATCGAGCAATTGGCGAAAATGCCAAGCAAGACGGAGCTCCAGGGAATGCTGGCCGGCGTGCTCAACGCGCCGATTCGCAATTGCGCCAGCGCTCTGGCGGCCATTCCGCGCGGCTTGGCGACGGCTCTATCCGCTCTGCGGGATCAGCGCGAAAAAGAAGCGGCGTAAATCAAGTAATTCAGTACCTTACGATACGAAGGAGTAACGACCATGGCCGAAATTACCAAAGAACAAATTCTGGAAGCTATCGCGAATATGTCCGTGCTCGAACTGTCCGAGCTGGTCAAGATGATCGAAGACAAGTTCGGTGTCTCCGCCGCCGCTCCGGTGATGATGGGCGCGATGCCCGCCGCCGCCGCCGCGGGTGAAGCCGCCGAAGAGAAGACCGAATTCGACGTCATTCTGGTCGACGCCGGCGCGCAGAAAATTCAGGTCATCAAAGTCGTCCGCGGCATCCGCAGCGACCTGGGCCTGAAGGAAGCCAAAGAGTTGGTCGACGCGCTGCCCAAGCCGGTCAAAGAAGGCGTGCCCAAGGACGAAGCCGAAGCGGTCAAAAAGCAGCTGGAAGAAGCCGGCGCGAAAGTGGAAGTCAAATAGTTCCGACAGCCTGTTAATGTTCTGCGACAGGGGGAGTAAGGGCCACTCCCCCTATCGCGGTTTTGGCTAGGGGTTTTTGTCCGGTATGGCCCGGCCGGACGACCCGGGTGGCCCAGGACTTAGGGATCTCGGACTATCGTAAAGGAGACCCTCGGATGCATACATCCCTCGGCGAAATGAAACGGTTCCGCAAATCCTACGCAAAAATTAAAAAAATCATCGATATCCCGAACTTAATCGATATCCAGAAGAAATCCTACGAGCGCTTCCTGCAGTCGCAGACGATGTCGGATCAGCGCGAGGATATCGGTTTGCAGGGCGTATTCAAGAGCGTGTTCCCCATTCACGACTACAACAACATGAGCTCGCTCGAATTCGTCAATTACAGCCTCGAAGAGCCGAAATACGACGTCGAGGAGTGCAAGCAGCGCGGGCTGAATTTCGCCGCGCCGTTCAAGGTCGTGATCCGGCTGGTCGTTTGGGACGTCGATGAGAAAAGCGGCGCGAAGTCCATTCGCGACGTCAAAGAGCAGGAAGTGTACTTCGGTGAAATTCCGCTGATGACCGAAAACGGCACGTTCATCATCAACGGGACCGAGCGGGTCATCGTCAGCCAGCTTCACCGCAGCCCCGGCGTGTTCTTCGACCACGACAAGGGCAAAACGCACAGCTCGGGCAAGTTGTTGTACAACGCCCGCATCATCCCCTACCGCGGGTCCTGGATCGATTTCGAATTCGACACCAAGGACATTTTGCACGTGCGCATCGACCGGCGCCGCAAGCTGCCGGCCACCGTCCTGCTCAAAGCGCTGGGCTACTCCGACGACGAAATCCTGACCCTGTACTACGACAAGCACTTCGAAAAAATCCAGGTGAAGATCGACGGCGAATTCGCCGACTTCAAAACCGATCCGCGCTGGCTGCGCGACCAGGTGTTGACCATCGACCTGAAGGATCCCGAAGGCCGGGTGATCGCCCGCCGCGGCTCGCGGATCGAAGGCAAGCACCTGCGTAAAATGCGCGACGCGAAGATGAAGGAATTCCGCCTGGCCAAACAGGACGTGATCGGCAAGTACGCCGGCGAATACGTGATCAACACGGAAAGCGGCGAAGTGATCCTCGAGCCGTCCGAGAAAATCGAAGAGGAAAACCTCGAGAAGTTGCTGGAAGCCGGGGTCAACGTCTTCAACATTCTGCGCACCGAAACGATGACCATCAGCCAGTCGCTGCGCGAAACCCTGGCCCAGGACAAAGTGTCCGGCCAGGAAGAGGCGATGATCGAAATCTACAAGCGGTTGCGGCCGGGCGATCCGCCGACCAAGGAAACCGCCGAACAGTTGTTCAACAACCTGTTCTTCAACGCCGAGCGCTACGACCTGTCCAAGGTGGGCCGGGTCAAGATGAACCACAAACTCGGCCTGACCGAAGACGTCGAAAAGATGACGTTGAGCAAAGACGACATTCTGGCGGTCGTGTTCTACCTGCTGGACCTCAAGGAAGGCCGGGGCGAAGTCGACGACATCGACCACTTGGGCAACCGGCGCGTGCGCGCGGTCGGCGAGCTGGTGGAAAACCAGTACCGCATCGGCCTGGTGCGCATGGAGCGGGCGATCCGCGAGCGCATGAGCCTGCAGGAAATCGACACGCTGATGCCGCACGATCTGATCAACGCCAAGCCGGTCAGCGCGGTGATCAAGGAATTCTTCGGCAGCTCGCAGTTGTCGCAGTTCATGGACCAGACCAACCCGCTGTCGGAAGTCACGCACAAACGCCGCCTGTCCGCGTTGGGACCCGGCGGCCTGACCCGCGAGCGCGCGGGCTTCGAAGTGCGCGACGTGCACAACACGCACTACGGCCGCATCTGCCCGGTCGAGACGCCGGAAGGTCCGAACATCGGTCTGATCGCCAGCCTCTCGACCTTCGCCCGCGTCAACGACCTGGGCTTCATCGAGACGCCTTACCGGCCGGTGGAAGGCGGCGTGGTCAGCGACGACGCCGTGTTCCTGTCGGCGTTGGAAGAAGAGAATTACAACATCGCGCAGGCGAACGCGCCGCTGGATGAGCGCAACCGCTTCTCCAAGACGATCATTTCCGCGCGCGAAGCCGGCGACTTCTCGCTGGTGTCGGCCGACCAGGTCCATTACATGGACGTGTCGCCGCAGCAGCTCGTGTCGGTCGCCGCGTCCCTGATTCCCTTCCTGGAGAACGACGACGCCAACCGCGCGCTGATGGGCAGCAACATGCAGCGCCAGGCGGTGCCGCTGCTCAAGACGCGCGCTCCGCTGATCGGCACGGGCATGGAAGCGATCGTCGCCCGCGACAGCGGCGCGGCGGTGGTGGCGCGCCGGGGCGGTTTGGTCCACTCGGTCGACGCCGGCCGCGTGGTGATCAAGGTCGCCGAAAACGAAAAGAGCCCGACCGAAGCGGGCGTCGATATTTACAACCTGATCAAGTTCCAGCGTTCGAACCAGAACACGTGCATCAACCAGAAGCCGATCGTCTCGATCGGGGACCGCGTTTTCGCCGGCCAGATCATCGCCGACGGCCCGGCCACCGACATGGGCGAGCTGGCGCTGGGCCGCAACGTCATCGTCGCGTTCATGCCGTGGGGCGGTTACAACTACGAGGACTCGATCCTGATCAGCGAACGGTTGATCAAAAACGACAAGTTCACCTCGATTCACGTCGAGGTCTTCGAGTGCATCGCCCGCGACACCAAGCTGGGCAAAGAGGAAATCACGCGCGACATCCCGAACGTCTCGGAAGAGATGCTGCGCAACCTCGACGACTCCGGCATCATCCGCATCGGCGCGGAAGTAAAGCCGGGCGACATTCTGGTCGGCAAGATCACGCCGAAAGGCGAAACGCAGCTCAGCCCGGAAGAGAAGCTGCTGCGCGCCATCTTCGGCGAAAAGGCCGGCGACGTGCGCGACACCAGCCTGACGGTGCCCCCCGGCGTGGTCGGCACGGTGATCGACGCGAAGGTCTTCAGCCGCAAGGGCGTGGAAAAAGATGCGCGCGCCAAGCAGGTCGAAGACGAGATGGTCGCCAAGATCCTCAAGGACCAGGAAGAAGAGATCAAGATCATCACCGACAGCGCGCTCAAGAGCCTGAAGGATCTGCTGAGCGGCCGCACCGTGACCGCCGCGCTGCTGGACGAGGAAGAGAACGAAGTTCTGATCAAAAAGGGTCAGAAGATCACCACCGCGCTGCTGGACGTGCTGGACTTCCAGAAGTTCGCCGACCTTTCGCTGGCCGACACCAAGCTGGAACAGCGCGTGCGCGAACTGGTCACCAACGTGACCCGGCAGGTCGAGCTGGTCAAAACCCTGTTCGAAAACAAGATCGGCCGCCTGAAGAAATCCGACGAAATGGCCCCCGGCGTGATCAAAATGGTCAAGGTCTACGTGGCCATCAAGCGCAAGCTGTCGGTGGGCGACAAGATGGCCGGTCGGCACGGCAACAAGGGCGTTCTGTCGCGCATCCTGCCCGAAGAGGACATGCCTTACATGGCCGACGGCGCGCCGGTCGAAATGGTGCTCAATCCCCTGGGCGTTCCCAGTCGTATGAACGTCGGCCAGATTCTGGAGACGCATCTGGGCTGGGCGGCGTATCACCTGGGCAAGCAGATCGACGAGCACATCAACAAGTATTACAACCCGTCCAAGCTGCGCAAATATCTGATGGAGATCGTCGGCGCCGAAAACGAGGACAGCCGCACGGTCACCAAGATGATCAAAGAAGCCAGCGACGAGGACGTGGTGGAATTCTGCCGGACGCTGATCGGCGGCGTGCACATGGCCACGCCCGTGTTCGACGGCGCGCCGGAAAACGAGATCAAAACGGCGCTGGAACGCGCCGGTCTGTCGTCCTCGGGGCAGATGACCTTGTTCGACGGCCGCACCGGTCTGCCGCTGGACCACTCGGTGACGGTGGGCATCATGTACATGCTCAAACTGCACCACCTGGTCGACGATAAAATCCACGCCCGCTCCATCGGCCCGTACAGCCTGGTCACCCAGCAGCCGCTGGGCGGCAAGGCGCAGTTCGGCGGCCAGCGCCTCGGCGAAATGGAAGTGTGGGCGATGGAAGCCTACGGCGCGGCGTTCAGCCTGCAGGAATTCCTGACCGTGAAGAGCGACGACGTCGCCGGCCGGACGCGCATGTACGAATCGATCGTCAAGGGCGAGTGCTCGCTCGAACCCGGCCTGCCGGAAAGCTTCAAGGTGTTGATCAAGGAACTCCAGAGCCTGTGCCTGGACGTGGATCTGATCGAGGAGAAAGAGCAGGAAGAGGAAGAGGTCGACGAGGCGTCCCGGGCCCGCGACGCGGCGGAGGCGTTGTTCTCCAAGCGCATCAGCCTGGAAATTCCCGACTCGGTCTTCGAGGAAGATGAAAAGGCCGAAGCCGAAGACCTGGAAGACGAAGAGGACTCGGAAGACGAGGATCTGTAAGCGCCATTCGATTGTCGCAACGGCCCGAAGAATTCCTTCGGGCGGGAGGATAAAGCTGTGAGAGACTTTTACAGCCTTTTCGAAAAACCGAAGAACCCGTTGAACTTCACGGCGATGCGCATCGCTCTGGCCAGTCCGGACAAGATCCGCGAATGGTCGTACGGCGAAGTGAAAAAGCCCGAGACGATCAACTACCGCACCTTCAAGCCGGAACGCGACGGCCTGTTCTGCGCCAAGATTTTCGGCCCGGTGAAGGACTACGAGTGCAACTGCGGCAAGTACAAACGCATGAAGCACCGCGGCATCGTCTGCGAGAAGTGCGGCGTCGAAGTGATCCAGTCCAAGGTGCGCCGCGAGCGCATGGGTCACATTTCGCTGGCCACGCCCGTGGCGCACATCTGGTTCCTCAAGAGTTTGCCCAGCCGGATCGGCGCGTTGCTGGATATGTCCTACAAGCAGTTGGAGAAGGTGCTGTACTTCGAACAGTACGTCGTGCTCCATCCGGGCAAGACCAAGTTCAAGATCAACGAGCTGATCACCGAAGAGCAGTACCGCGAAGCTTTCGAGCAGGGCGGGCCGGAATTTTCCGCCGGCATGGGCGCCGAGACGATCAAGAAGATGCTGGCCAAGATGGAACTCGACGAGCTGTCCAAGGACCTGCGCGTCGAGATGAAAGCGGCGACCAGCGAAGCCAAACGCAAAAAGATCGCCAAGCGCCTGCGGGTCGTCGAGGCGTTCCGCGACAGCGGCAACCGTCCCGAATGGATGATCCTGGACGTGATCCCGGTCATTCCGCCCGAACTGCGCCCCCTGGTGCCGCTGGACGGCGGCCGGTTCGCGATCTCCGATCTGAACGATCTGTACCGCCGCGTGATCAACCGCAACAACCGCCTGAAGCGGCTGATGGAGTTGATGGCGCCGGAAATCATCATCAAGAACGAAAAACGCATGTTGCAGGAAGCGGTCGACGCGCTGTTCGACAACGGCCGGCGCGGCCGCGTGATCACCGGCCCGAACAAGCGGCCGCTCAAGAGCCTGTCGGACATGCTCAAAGGCAAGCAGGGCCGCTTCCGCCAGAACCTGCTGGGCAAGCGCGTGGACTACTCGGGCCGCAGCGTTATCGTCGTGGGTCCGGAACTGCGCCTGCATCAGTGCGGTCTGCCCAAGAAAATGGCCCTCGAGCTGTTCAAGCCGTTCATTTACGAAAAGCTGGAAAAACGCGGCCTGGCCCAGACGCTCAAGCTGGCCAAGAAGATGGTCGATCGCGAAGTCCCCGAGGTGTGGGACATCCTCGACGAGGTCATCAAAGAGCACCCGGTGCTGCTCAACCGCGCCCCGACGCTGCACCGCCTGGGCATCCAGGCCTTCGAGCCGGTGCTGATCGAAGGCAAGGCGATTCAGCTTCACCCGCTGGTGTGCACCGCGTACAACGCCGACTTCGACGGCGACCAGATGGCCGTGCACGTGCCCTTGTCGATCGAAGCGCAGGTCGAGGCGCGCGTGCTGATGATGTCGACCAACAACATCCTCTCGCCCGCCCACGGCAAGCCGATCATCGTGCCCAGCCAGGACATGGTTCTGGGCATCTACTACATGACCCGCGAACGGCCGGGCGCGCGGGGCGAGGACAAGATCTTCGCCAATCCGGAAGAAGTGGAAAAAGCCTACGCCGAAGGGTGGGTCGACCTGCATGCGTCGATCAAGTGCCGCGTGCGCAACGAAGTGCACGACACGACCGTCGGCCGGGTGCTGCTTTATGAAATCGTGCCGAACGAAATTCCGTTCAAGACCGTCAACCGTGCGATGGGCCGCCGCGAGCTGGCCGAGCTGATCGACCGTTGCTACCGCGAAACGGGCAACAAGAGCACGGTTCTGCTGGCCGACAAGATGCGCACCCTGGGCTTCTCGGTCGCGACGATCAGCGGCACGTCGATCTGCATCGACGACATGTTCATTCCGGCGAAGAAGAAAGACATCCTCGAGCGCAGCCAGGCGGCGATCGAAGACATTCTCGAACACCGCCGCGAAGGTCTGATCACCGACGGCGAGCGTTACAACCGCGTGATCGACATCTGGGCCGAGGCGACCGAGCGCATCGAGAAGGAAATGATGAAGGAGATGGGCACGCAGGCGTTCCGCGTCCGCGAAGGCCGGATCCAGGCGCCCAGCTTCAACTCGATCTTCATGATGGCCGACTCCGGCGCCCGCGGCAGCGTCGCGCAGATTCGTCAGTTGGCCGGCATGCGCGGCCTGATGGCCAAACCGTCGGGCGAAATTATCGAAACGCCGATCACCTCGAACTTCCGCGAAGGCCTGACGGTGTTGCAGTACTTCATCAGTACGCACGGCGCGCGCAAAGGTCTGGCCGACACGGCGTTGAAAACCGCCAACTCCGGTTACCTGACCCGCCGCCTGGTCGACGTGGCGCAGGACTCGATCATCACCACCTTCGACTGCGGCACGCTCGACGGTATTTACGTCAGCAGCCTGATCGAAGGCGGCGAGGTCATCGAGCGCGTGGCCGACCGCATCCTGGGTCGCGTCACCCTGCAGGACATCATCGACCCGGTAACCGACGAAGTGCTGGTCGAGGCCAACACGGAAATCACCGAGGAACTGACCAAGAAAATCGAATCGGCCGGCATCGAGCGCGTGCTCATCCGCTCCGTGCTGACCTGCCAGGCGCCGCGCGGCGTCTGCCAGTTGTGCTACGGCCGCGATCTGGCCACCGGTAAGATGGTCAACCTCGGCGAAGCGGTCGGCGTCATGGCCGCGCAGTCCATCGGCGAGCCGGGCACGCAGTTGACGATGCGCACCTTCCACATCGGCGGTACCGCGTCGCGGAAGGTCGAGGCCTCGGCACTCGAATCGCGCGGCAACGGCCTGGTGCACTTCCACAACGTGGGCACGGTCGTGGGCAAAGGCGGCATGAACATCGTCATCAACCGCAACGGCGAGATCATTCTCCGCGACGAGACGGGCCGCGAGCGCGAGCGCTACACGCTGGTGTACGGCGCCGTGCTGCTCGTGAAGGAAGGCGACGCGGTCACGCCGGGCCAGATTCTGGCCGAGTGGGACCCGTACACCACGCCGATCCTCACCGACGTCACCGGTATCGTCAAATTCGGCGATATCATTCAGAACGAAACGATGGTCGAGCAGTTCGACGAAGTTACCGGCTTGTCGCGCAAGGTCATCGTCGAGCCGAAGGATCCCAACTCGCGTCCGCGCGTGTCGATCAAGGATCCGGACAACACGCCGGTCACGTTGAAGATTCCGGCCAGCGAACGCGACGCGCGTTACCTGCTGCCGATCGGCGCGATCATCGAAGTGAAGGAAGGCGACCACGTCCACGCCGGCGACGTCATCGCCAAGATCCCGCGCGCCACGACCAAGACCAAGGACATCACCGGCGGTCTGCCCCGCGTGGCCGAGTTGTTCGAAGCGCGCAAGCCGAAGGAAGGCGCGGAGATCTCCGAGATCGACGGCTACGTCCGGTTCGGCGAGGACATCAAAGGCAAGCGCCGCGTGATCATCACCCCCGACGTGGGCGAGCCGCGCGAATACCAGATTCCCAAAGGCAAGCACATCAGCGTGCACGAAGGCGACTACCTGCGCGCCGGCGAACCGCTGATGGACGGCGCCGCCAACCCGCACGACATCCTGAGCGTGTTGGGCGAAAAGGAACTGGCGCGCTACCTGGTCGACGAAGTGCAGGAAGTTTATCGTCTGCAGGGCGTCAAGATCAACGACAAGCACATCGAGGTGATCGTACGCCAGATGCTGCGCCGCGTGCGCATCGTCGACGTGGGCGACACCAACTTCCTGGTCGGCGAGCAGGTGGAGAAGCCCGTCTTTAAGGAAGAGAACGAGCGGGTCATGAAGCAGAGCGGGCGTCCGGCGGTCGGCGAGCCGATGCTGTTGGGCATCACCAAGGCCAGCCTCTCGACCGAATCGTTCATCAGCGCCGCGTCGTTCCAGGAAACGACCAAGGTGCTCACCGAAGCGTCGATCACCGGCAAAATGGACCGCCTGCGCGGCCTGAAGGAAAACGTGATCATGGGTCGGTTGGTCCCCGCCGGCACCGGCGTGCCCAACTACCAGGATCTGGACGTCGAAGTCGATATGCCCGAAGAGGAAGAAGACGAAGACATCGATACCTTCGGAACTTCGCCGTTTGACTATGAAATTGAGGATGAGGTCGAAAAAGGTCTTGACAAGCCTGACCTAAGTTGATATAGCTATCGGCCTCTTTGCGCTAGGGGGATATTTTAATTCGCCCTAATATCAGGTATTTGACGACGGAAAGCATAAGTAATGCCGACAATCAATCAGTTGATCCGCAAGGGTCGCGCGAAAGTGAAGAATAAAACCGGCGCGCCGGCACTGAAAAGTTGCCCGCAAAAACGCGGTGTTTGCACGCGTGTGTACACCACGACGCCGAAAAAGCCGAATTCCGCTCTGCGTAAGGTGGCCCGTATCCGTTTGGTAAACGGCATCGAAGTCACCAGCTACATCCCGGGCGAAGGCCACAGTCTGCAGGAGCACAGCGTGGTGCTGATCCGCGGCGGCCGCGTGAAAGACCTTCCGGGTGTTCGTTACCACGTCATTCGCGGCACGTTGGATGCCACCGGCGTGGAAAACCGCAAGCGCAGCCGCAGTAAATACGGCACGAAGCGGCCCAAATAAGAGAGGGAACCTGAGCTATGCCGCGTAAAGCCACCGTAAAGAAACGTATCGTTCTGCCGGATCCCCGCTTCGGCGACAAGCAGTTGGCGAAGTTCATCAACAACATGATGCTGGCGGGTAAGAAGAGCACGGCGGAGCGCATTGTCTACGGCGCCTTCGACATCATCGAGAAACGCATCAACGAAGAGCCGCTGAAGGTCTTCAAAAAAGCGTTGGACAACATCAAGCCGATGATCGAGGTCAAGAGCCGCCGCGTGGGCGGTTCGACCTACCAGGTCCCGGTGGAAGTGCGCCCCGACCGTCAGATGGCGCTGGCCATGCGCTGGCTGATCGACTTCTCGCGCAAACGCAGCGAAAAATCGATGCAGGAAAAACTGGCCGCCGAATTGATCGACGCCGCCGCCAATCGCGGCACCTCGATCAAGAAACGTGAAGATACGCATAAGATGGCCGAGGCCAACCGGGCCTTCGCTCATTATCGTTGGTAGATCCCGGCCGCGGCCAATAGGCCGCCGTCGAGTGGGACGCAACGGACCGATCGGCACACCGTGGTCGACCGGTCCTTTCGATTGCTCTTTTTCAGGTTGCACGTAGGTTCGCCGACGCAAGGCGATCCCCTGAGGAGAACCGAAATCGTGGCCAAGCCGAAGGTAAAAGGTAGTTCGTTGGAGCGCACCCGAAACATCGGGATCATGGCGCATATCGACGCCGGCAAAACGACCACGACCGAACGCATCCTCTACTATACGGGGATCACCTACAAGATCGGGGAAGTCCACGAGGGCACGGCCCAGATGGACTACATGGAGCAGGAACAGGAACGCGGCATCACGATTACGACCGCCGCCACCACCTGCTTCTGGCGCGATCGGCGAATCAACATTTTGGATACCCCGGGTCACGTGGACTTCACCATCGAGGTCGAGCGCTCGTTGCGCGTCCTGGATGGGGCCATCGCCGTTTTCTGCGGCGTAGGCGGAGTCGAGCCCCAGTCGGAAACGGTGTGGCGGCAGTCCGAGAAGTTCCACGTTCCCAAGATCGCCTTCGTCAACAAGATGGATCGAATTGGCGCCGATTTCTTCCGTTGTGTCGACGAAATGCGGGATCGACTCGGAGCGCATCCATTGGTCGTTCAGTTGCCGATCGGGGCCGAAAGCGAATTTGCCGGCGTGGTCGATCTGATCGGCATGAAGGCCATCCGATGGGATGACGAAACCCTCGGGGCGCGGTTCCACGAAGAACCGATCCCCGCTGATCTTTTACAAGAAGCCGAACAATGGCGAGTCCGGATGCTGGAAGCCGTCGCCGAATACGATGACGAACTGATGGCGTTGTATCTGGACGAAGCGGAAATCGACGAAGAGATGATCCGGAAGGCGATTCGCCGGGCGACCGTCGCGCTGCAGATCGTGCCCACCCTGTGCGGGTCGGCGTTCAAGAACAAGGGCGTTCAGCCGCTCTTGGATGCGGTGATCGACTACCTGCCCAGCCCGCTGGACATTCCGCCGGTCAAGGGGATCAACCCCAAGACGGGCAAAGAGGAAGAGCGGCACGCGGATCCCGAAGAGCCCTTCGCCGCGCTGGCCTTCAAGCTGCTGCATGATCCGTACGTCGGGCAACTGGCGTTTTTGCGGATCTACTCCGGCAAGATCGAAACCGGGGTGATGGTCTACAACATGACCAAGGAGAAGAAGGAACGCGTCGGCAAGCTGCTCAAGATGCACGCCAACAAGCGCGAGGAGATCAAAGAGGTCTCCGCCGGGGACATCGTCGCGGCCGTCGGGCTGCGCTCGGTGAGCACGGGCGACACGCTGGTGGTGCAGAACAAGCCGATCATTCTGGAAGGTCTGGATTTCCCCGAGCCGGTAATTCACATCGCCATCGAGCCCAAGAGCCAGGCCGATCAGGACAAGCTGAGCGAAGCGCTGGAAAAGCTCTCGATGGAAGACCCCAGTTTCCGGGTGCACACCGACGAGGATACGGGGCAAACGATCATCTCCGGCATGGGCGAACTTCACCTGGAAATCATCGTCGATCGCCTGACCCGCGAGTTTCGCGTCAACGCGAACGTGGGCAAGCCGCAGGTCGCCTACAAGGAAACGATCGGCAAGTCGATCACCTTCGAGGAAACCTACGAACGGCAACTGGGCAACCGCGGGCACTACGGGAAGGTTCGCCTGCGGGTCGAACCGCTGGGCTCCGGCGGCGGATTCATTTTCGTCAACGAGGCCTCGGCCAGCGAGATTCCGAAGGACTTCGTGCCGCTGGTGCAGGAAGGCGTGGTCGATTCGCTGACCGTCGGTTCACTGGCCGGTTACCCGGTGCAGGACGTGAAGGTCACCTTGCTGGGCGGCGCGTATCACGAAGTCGATTCGGAAGCGATCGATTTCAAGGTCGCCGCGGCGATGGCCATCAACAAGAACCTGCGCAACGCGGATCCGGTGCTGCTGGAACCGATCATGTCGCTGGAGATCGTCGCCCCGGAAGATTTCGTCGGCGAGGTGATCAGCGATCTGAACAGCCGTCGCGGGCACGTGCAGGGGATGGAGCAACGACGCGGCGTGCAGATCATCAAAGCGAATGTGCCGCTCGCCAAAATGTTCGGTTACTCGACCGATTTACGGTCGGCGACTCAGGGACGCGCGACGTACACCATGCAGTTTGCGCGTTTTGACGCGGTTCCGTCACAGGTCCAGGACGAAATCGTGCATAAGATGAGAGGTGTTTACTAATCTGGACTCATTGCGCCGCATAACGCGGGAGGATTGTCATGGCTAAGGCTAAATTCGAGCGTACCAAGCCCCACGTAAACGTCGGCACGAT
>DAIMDW010000012.1:0-41558 GCA_036725605.1 bacterium | reverse complement strand
TGCGCTTCGCCATCCGCGAAGGCGGCCGCACGGTCGGCGCCGGCGTGATCAGCAAAATCATAAAGTAAGCAGGAACAAAGGAGAGTTGGTCGTGGAAAACCAACGGATTCGGATCAGGCTTAAAGCTTACGATCACAAGTTGCTCGACAAGTCGGCTCGCGAAATCGCTCTGTCGGCGCGGAACACGGGCGCCAAGGTCAGCGGCCCGATCCCGCTGCCGACCAAGATCGAGAAATTTTGCGTGCTGCGCTCTCCCCATATCGATAAGAAGAGCCGCGAGCAGTTCGAAATTCGCACCCACAAGCGTTTGATCGAGATCTACGACACGACGCAGCAGACGATGGATGCGATGAACCGCGTCGAACTGTCCGCCGGTGTTGACGTAGACATCAAATTGATCTGACTGGAGCATATCGATGGCTACCGGACTGTTGGGTAAAAAACTGGGCATGACCCAGACGTTCGACGAAGCGGGTATTCGCTATCCGCTGACCGTCGTCGAAGCTGGTCCGTGCACGGTGCTGAAAGTGAAGACCGTCCAGAGCGACGGTTACAACGCGATCTGCGTGGGCTTCGGGGAAAAGGATCTCCGCAAGTTCAACAAACCGCAGGCCGGGTTGATTAAAAAGGTGATGGGCGAAAAGGCCAAAGTCGGCTTCAAGACCCTGCAGGAATTTCGCGTGAGCAATCCCGAGGAATTCCAGGTTGGGCAGGTGCTGACGGTGGAACAGTTCAACGCCGGCGACCTGGTGGACGTGAGCGGCAAAAGCAAAGGCAAAGGCTTTGCCGGCACGATCAAGCGCCACCACTTCTCTCGCGGCCCCGTGACGCACGGTTCGAAAAACGTGCGTGAACCGGGCTCGATCGGCAACAGCGCCTATCCCGGCCGTGTCGTCAAAGGACGCAAGATGCCCGGCCAGATGGGCAACAAAAAAACCACCGTTCAGCGGCTGCGCGTGCATTCCGTGGATCCGGAGCGCAACTTGATTTTCATCGTGGGCGCGATTCCGGGAGCGAAAAGCAACCTCGTGACGGTTAAACCGAGTGTGAAGGCCTAGACAAGGGGCAATCCAATGCCGAAGTACGATGTTTTGAACATGGAAAATCAGAAGGTTGAGCAGATCAACCTGCCCGACTCTGTGTTTTCCACCGATGTGAAAGAACATCTGTTTTGGGAAGTCGTTCGTTCACAGATGGCCGCTCGTCGGCGGGGCACCGCCAAGACGAAAGAGCGGGGCGAAGTCGCTTTCTCCAGCCGCAAACTGTACCGGCAGAAAGGCACCGGCCGCGCTCGCGCGGGCGATCGTCGCAGTCCGGTGCGGGTGGGCGGCGGTACGATCTTCGGTCCGCAGCCGCGCGACTACAGCTACCGCGTGCCCAAGAAGGTGCGCCGCGCCGCGGTGATCAGCGCGCTGTCGATGAAACTGGCCGAAGGCAAACTGCTGATCGTCGATGAGCTGAGCCTGCCGGAAATCAAAACGAAGCGCTTTGCCGACCTGATGACGCGCCTGGGCGTGCAGTCCGGCTTGTTTATCATCGAGAGCAAAGACGAGGTCGTCGAGAAAAGCGCGCGCAATATCCCCAAGGCCAAGGTGCTGCGGGTGGACGGACTGAACGTTTACGATCTGCTGCGCTACGAATACCTGGTGTTGACCAAGGGCGCCGTGGCCAAGATCGAAGGAGCGTTGGCGCAATGAAAGAGGCATACAAGATCATCAAGCGGCCGGTGATTACCGAAAAAGCCAACCTGAGCAAAGAAGAGAACAATCAGTTGGTTTTCGAGGTTGCCACCTATGCGAACAAGGTGGAGATCGCCAACGCCATCGAAGAACTGTTCGGCGTGAAAGTTGGCGACGTGAGAACGCAGGTCGTGCCCGGCAAGCGCAAGCGGCTGGGACGGCACATCGGCTACTCTTCGAAGTGGAAGAAAGCGATCGTGACCCTGAAAGAAGGCAAGATCGACTTCTTCGAAGGCCTGTAAGGAGTTACGTTATGGGCATCAAGAAATACAAACCGACGAGCCCGGGACGCCGTTTCCAGACGGTCTCCACCTTCGAGGAAATCACCACCTCGACGCCGGAGAAGAGCCTGGTCGAGACGTTGAAGAAATCCGGCGGCCGCAACGCGCACGGCCGGGTGACGGCCCGGCATCGGGGCGGCGGCCACAAGCGTCGTTATCGTATCATCGACTGGAAGCGCAACAAGCTGGAAATCCCGGCCAAAGTCGTTTCGATCGAGTACGACCCGAACCGCAGCGCCCGCATCGTCCTGTTGCAGTATGCCGACGGCGAGAAGCGTTACATCCTGCATCCGGTGGGGCTGAAGGTCGGCGATACGGTCATCTCCGGCCAGCACCCGGACATCAAGCCGGGCAACGCGCTGCCGCTGTTCAATATTCCCGACGGCACCTGGGTGCACAACGTCGAGTTGAAAATCGGTTGCGGCGGTCAGATCGTGCGCAGCGCCGGCGCCTACGCGCAGCTTCTTTCCAAAGAAGGCGGCTACGCGCTGTTGAAACTCCCGAGCGGTGAAATGCGTCGGGTCAACGAGCGCTGCTGGGCGACCGTGGGGCAGGTGGGCAATGCCGATCACCAGAACCTGAGCATCGGCAAAGCCGGCCGCACGCGCTGGATGGGCAAGCGCCCGCACGTGCGCGGCGTCGCGATGAACCCGGTCGATCACCCGCACGGCGGCGGCGAAGGCCGCACCAGCGGTGGTCGTCACCCGGTTACCCCGTGGGGCGTGCCGACCAAGGGTTACAAGACCCGCCACAACAAACGGTCGGACAAGTACATTGTGAAGCGCCGGAAGTAAGGAGAAGCCGATGGCCCGCTCGCTGAAAAAAGGACCCTTTATTGACGATTGTCTGCAAGAGAAGGTCGACCGTGCTCATCAGACCGGTTCCAAGCAGGTGATCAAGACCTGGTCGCGCCGTTCCACGATCACCCCGGAGATGGTCAACATGACCTTCGCGGTGCACAACGGCAAAAAGTTCATCCCCGTGTTCGTTACCGAGAACATGGTTGGACATAAGTTGGGCGAATTCGCGCCCACGCGTTTCTTTCACGGTCACTCCGGCGACCGGAAGTCGAAGTAGGAGAAGCAACGGATGAAACGCAAAGACGAAATCAGAGCCGTGGGACGCTTCTTGCGCTTCTCGCCGTTCAAGGGTCGCGTGGTGGCCCAGCAGGTGAAGGGCAAGGGCGTGGCCGAGGCGCTGCAATTACTGAAGTTTTCGCCGAAAAAAGGCAGTGCGCCGGCGATTCGTAAAGTCATGGCATCGGCGTTGGCCAATGCCGAGCAGCGTGAGGGCGTCAACGTCGACAATCTGTACGTGAAGAACGTGATCGTCGACGGCGGCCCGACCCTCAAGCGGATTCGCTTCCGCGCGCGCGGTCGCGTGGACCGGGTCCTGAAGCGCATGAGCCATGTAACGGTCATTTTGGACCAGAGATAAACGAGGTAGAGCTGTGGGACAGAAAACCCATCCGATCGGCTTTCGCCTGGGAGTCAGCAAGGACTGGAGCAGCCGCTGGTACGCGGAAGGTCCGGACTACCGCGAGTACCTGCACGAGGACATGAAACTGCGCGAGTACATCAAGAAGAAGCTCGGCCACGCCGCGATCAGCAAAGTGGACATCGAGCGCCGCGCCAACAAAGTGGACGTGTCCATCCACACCGCCCGTCCCGGCATCATCATCGGGAAGAAGGGTGCGGAAGTGGAAGTGCTGAAAAAGGATCTCCAGCAGATGTTCAACCGCGAGGTGTACATCAAGATCCAGGAAGTACGGCGGGCTGACGTGGACGCGCAGTTGGTGGCCGAGAACGTCGCCAACCAGTTGCTGCGCCGCGTGGCATTCCGGCGGGCGATGAAAAAAGCGGTGACCAACGCCATGAAAATGGGCGTGAAGGGCATCCGTATCGCCACGGCCGGCCGGCTCGGCGGCGCGGAGATGAGCCGCCGCGAATGGTATCGCGAGGGCCGGGTGCCGCTGCACACGCTGCGCGCGGACATCGACTACGGTTTCGCCGAGGCCAATACGACCTACGGCATTATCGGAGTCAAGGTGTGGATCTACCACGGCGACGTTGTTACTTCTTGACGCGTTGGAGCATGAACCATGTTGATGCCAAGTAGGACAAAGTACCGGAAACAGCAGAAAGGCGTGTTGCGCGGCGAAGCCTATCGCGGCAATTCGCTGAATTTCGGCGAGTACGGACTGCAGGTGATCGAGCGCGGTTACATCACGGCTCGGCAGATCGAGGCCGCTCGTATCGCCATGACGCGGTATATCAAGCGCGGCGGGCGCATTTGGATTCGGGTGTTCCCGGACAAGCCGCTGACCAAGAAGCCGGCGGAAACCCGCATGGGCAAAGGCAAAGGCGCGCCGGAATACTGGGTCGCGGCGGTGAAGCCGGGCAAGGTCCTCTACGAGATGGAGGGCGTGACGCCCGAGCAGGCCAAGGAAGCTTTCCGGTTGGCCGCCCACAAGCTGCCGTTGAAAACCAAATTCATCATTCGGGAGGGACGGCAATGAAGGGCGAAGACCTTCGCGAGTTGAACCTCGAAGAATTGGACCAGAAGGAACGGGACCTGATCGAGGAGTTGTTCAATCTCCGGTTCCAGTTCTTTACCGGCCAATTGGTAAACACCTCGCGGCTGGTGCAGGTCAAGCGCAATATTGCGCGGGTTAAAACCATACGTCGCGAACGCGAATTGCAGGGGTAAGGCGATGGCCAACAAAAGTGGAAATCGCAGAGTGCTGGAAGGTATCGTGATTTCCGATAAAGCGGCGAAGACCGTAACGGTGCGGGTGGAGCGCTTCTTCAAGCACACGATGTACAAAAAGTACATTCGCATGAGCAAGAAGTACATGGCTCACGACGAGCTCAACGAGTGCCGCGCCGGCGATGTGGTGGAAATCGTGGAAAGCCGTCCGATGTCCGCGCACAAGCGCTGGCGGGTGGCCAAGATTGTCAAACGCGCGAACGAATAGCGTTGCGGAGAGATCATCATGATCCAGATGCAAACATTGTTGACTGTGGCGGATAACTCCGGCGCGCGCAAGCTCCAGTGCATCAAAGTACTGGGCGGATCCAAGCGCAAGTACGCCCGCATCGGGGATGTGATCGTCGTCTCGATTAAAGAGGCGATCCCCAACGCCAAGGTGAAAAAGGGCGATGTCATGCGCGCGGTGGTAGTGCGCACCGTCGACCGGGTGGGCCGTCCCGACGGATCCTACATTCGGTTCGACGAAAACAGCGCCGTGCTGATCAATAACAACCGGGAGCCGATCGGCAACCGCATTTTCGGGCCGGTCGCCCGTGAATTGCGGGGCAAGGGATTCTTCAAGATCATCAGCCTGGCCCCCGAGGTTTTGTAGGAGAAGACGATGGCGAAGGCTAAGCGTCAAGAGCAGCCGAAGGTCCGGATCCGCAAGGGCGACATCGTACATGTCGTCGCCGGCAAGGAACGCGGCGCGCTGGATAACGTCGCCAAGCGGGGCAAGGTGCTGTCGGTCGATCACGAGAGCGGCCGGGTGGTTGTCGAGCGGATGAATTTCATCAAGCGGCACACGCGTCCCAACCGCACCAACCGCCAGGGCGGCATTATCGAGAAGGAAGGGACAATTCACGTCAGCAACGTGCGGGTCGTTTGCCCGAAGTGCAACAAGCCGACGCGAATCAAGATTATCCGTCTCAATGACGGCACCAAGGTTCGCGCTTGCCGGCAATGCGACGAGCACTTGGACTGAGAGTGTGGAGCAAGCAATGGCACCAAGGCTCAAAGAATTTTATCGCGAGACGGTGGTTCCCGAGCTGATGAAACAGTTCAGCTACAAGAACGTCAACCAGGTTCCCCGTCTGGAAAAAATCGTACTCAACATGGGTCTGGGCGAAGCGATCCAGAACGTGAAGGTTCTGGAGAACGCCGTCGAGGAACTGGGGACGATCACCGGCCAGAAGGCCGTGGTGACCCAGGCGAAGAAATCGGTGGCCGCCTTCAAATTGCGCGAAGGCATGTCCATCGGTACGCGCGTGACGCTGCGCCAGGACCGGATGTACGAAATGTTCGACCGCCTGATCAGCATCGCCCTGCCGCGCGTGCGCGACTTCCGCGGGGTGAGCGACAAGGCGTTCGACGGACGCGGCAACTACACGTTGGGGATTCGTGAGCAGATCATCTTCCCGGAGATCGTCTACGACAAGATCGACAAGATCCGGGGGATGAACATCACCATCGTCACCACCGCCAAAACGGATGAAGAAGGTCAGGCCCTGTTGAAGTTGATGGGCATGCCCTTCCGCAATCGATAGGGAGAAGGCTGTGGCAAAGAAATCGATTCGTATCCGCGCTAATCGTGATCCGAAGTTCAACGTGCGCAAGTACAACCGTTGCCCGCTGTGCGGGCGCCCGCGGGCGTACTATCGCAAGTTCGGCATGTGCCGCGTGTGCTTGCGGAAACATGCCTTGGCCGGCAATTTGCCCGGCGTGGTGAAATCGAGCTGGTAAGAGGAGACCGAAAATGGTCATGACCGATCCGTTGGCCGACATGTTCACCCGTATTCGCAACGGCAGCAAAGCCCGGCACGACCTGGTGGAGATGCCGTCGTCGAAAATCAAAGAGGCGATCGCCAAGATCCTGAAGGACGAAGGCTATATCAAAGCCTATCGGGTCATCGAGGATGAAAAGCAGGGCGTGCTGAAAGTGTACCTGCGCTACCTCGAAGACGGCCGTCCGGTGATCAGCGGCATCCGTCGCGTCAGCAAGCCCGGTCTGCGCCGGTACGTCGGCTCGACCGATGTTCCGCCGGTGCTCGGCGGCTTGGGCATTTCGCTGATGAGCACGAGCAAGGGCGTGATGACCGGTGCGAAAGCGGCGAAAGAAAACGTCGGCGGCGAGCTGCTGGGCGAAGTCTGGTAAGTAGGAGAAAAAACCATGAGCCGAGTGGGCAAACTTCCCATCCCGATTCCCGATAAGGTATCGGTGAACATAAACGGACAGGAAATCGCGGTGAAGGGACCGCTGGGCCAGTTGGCGTATCATGCGCCCGACGGCGTGCAGGTGGTCCAGGACGAAAAGCAGTTGCTCGTCACGATCGGCAACAACGATCGTAAAACGCACGGGCTGCACGGTCTGGTGCGCACGCTGGTGAGCAACATGGTCGTCGGCGTGTCGACGGGCTTCAAGCGCGAGCTGGATATCGTCGGCGTCGGTTACCGCGCCGAGGTGAAGGGCAACGCGCTGGTGCTCAGCGTCGGTTACAGCCATCCGGTGGAGATGGAGCTGCCCAAAGGCGTGGACGCGGCGGTGGAAAAGAACACCCGCATCATCCTGACCGGCTCGAACAAGCATGTGCTCGGGCAGTTCGCGGCCAACGTGCGCCGCGTGCGGCCGCCGGAACCCTACAAGGGCAAGGGCATCAAGTACGTGGAAGAAGTGGTGCGCCGGAAGGTCGGCAAGGCCACCGGTTAATAGAAGGAGACGAATCGTGTCCTACAAGAAGTTGAATTTGTCGCAGCGGCAGAAACGGCAGCGACGCGTGCGCAAGAAGGTCCTGGGCAGCCCGGAACGTCCGCGGCTGTGCGTGTTCCGCAGCGCCCGGCACATTTACGTGCAGGCCATCGACGACACGACCGGCGCCACGCTGGCCTCGGCGAGCACGATGGACAAAGAGTACAGCGCGCCCAAAGAGAAGGGCAAAGTCGCCAAGGCGCAGGCGATCGGCGAGTTGATCGCCAAGCGGCTGCTGGCCAAGGAACTGAAGAAAGTCGTATTCGATCGCAACGGATTTTTATATCACGGCCGGATTAAAGCGGTAGCCGAAGGCGCCCGCAAAGCCGGTCTGGATTTTTAGGGAGCGTGGACGATGAGTAATTACAATCGCCCGCAGCGATTCGAGGAAGAAAGCGAATTCATCGATAAAGTTATCCACATCAGCCGCGTGGCCAAGGTCGTCAAGGGCGGCCGGCGGTTCAGCTTCTCGGCGCTGGTCGTCGTCGGCGACGGCAAAGGGAAAGTCGGCGTGGCGATGGGTAAAGCCAACGAAGTGCCCGAAGCGATTCGCAAGGGCGTGGACAAGGCGAAAAAATCGATGTTCCGCGTGCCGTTGGTCGACGGTGAGACGATCCCCTACCAGGTGGTCGGTCGGTTCGGCGCGGGCCGCGTGCTGTTGAAGCCGGCCAGCGAAGGTACCGGCGTGATCGCCGGCGGGCCGGTGCGCGCGGTGCTCGAAGCGGCGGGGATTCACAACATCCTGACCAAGAGCCTGGGTTCGCGCAATGCGCACAACCTGGTCAAGGCCACCGTGGCCGGTCTGCAGGACCTGCGCTGGCCGCACGAATACCTGCGGACCATGGGCCGCAGCAAAAACGCGGAATAGCGCGGCGGGAGTTGGAAAATGGGCAAACTAAAAGTGACGCAAACCGGCTCGACGATCGGTCGCCCGCAGAATCAGCGGGTGATCATCAAGACGCTGGGTTTGGGCAAGCTGAACCGGACGGTGGAACTTCCGGATAATCCGTGCGTGCGCGGCATGGTGAAAAAAGTGCTTCATCTGGTTCGTGTCGAGGAGGTTTCCTGATGGATTTGAGCAATCTGAAACCGCCCGCGGGCGCGGTGAAAAGCAAAAAGCGCATCGGTCGCGGCGCTTCGTCCGGAGTGGGCGGCACCGCCGGCAAAGGCCACAAAGGCCAGCGGGCGCGCGCCGGTCACGGCAAGGGCCCCGGCTTCGAAGGCGGCCAGATGCCGTTGCAGCGCCGCTTGCCCAAGCGCGGTTTTTACAATCGGTTCAAGAAGGAATACACCGTTTTGCATCTGTTCCAGTTGGCCGAACGTTTCGCGGCGGGCGAGACGGTCGATCCGGCCACGGTGGTCGAGCGCAAGCTGGCCAAGAAGATCGCCAAAGACGGTTTGAAGATCCTGTCCGACGGAGAGTTGAATGTGTCGCTGACGGTCAAGGCGCATAAGCTGACCAAGCGCGCCGTGGAGAAGATCCAGGCCGCCGGCGGAACGATTGAACAACTGTAAGCGGAAACGAGGATAAGCTCGTGGTTGGTGCGTTTTCAAATATATTCAAGATTCCCGAGCTCAAGCGGCGCGTGCTGATGACCTTCGGCCTGCTGGCCGTGTACCGCATCGGCTGCATGGTGCCCACGCCGGGCATCAACGGCGCCGCTTTGGCCGATTACTTCAAAGGCCTGCAGGGAACGATCTTCGGCATGGTGTCGATGTTCTCCGGCGGCGCTTTGGAAAACGGGTCGATCTTCGCCCTGGGCATCATGCCCTACATTTCGGCGTCGATTATCCTCCAGTTGCTCACCGTGGTCATTCCGTACCTGGAGCGGTTGAGCAAAGAGGGTGAAGTCGGCCGGCGCAAGATCACGCAGTACACCCGTTACGGCACGGTCGTCCTGTCGCTGTTCCAGGGCTTCATGATCGCCTACGGTCTGGAACGCGGCATGATGGGCCCGGGCGTCGTCACGCACCCCGGTCTGACCTTCAAACTGATGACCATGATCACGCTGACCGCCGGTACCGCGTTCATCATGTGGCTCGGCGAGCAGATCAGCGAGTTCGGCATCGGCAACGGCATCAGTCTGATCATCTTCGGCGGCATCATTGCCCGGATGCCCGCGGCCATCGTCAAACTGTTCATGGACGTGTGGGAAGCCCAGCGGCGCGTGCTGGAAATCGTGCCGATCATCGTGCTGATGATCGTGGTTATCGGCCTGATCATCTACGTCGAGCGCGCGCAGCGCAAGATTCCGATCCAACACGCCAAGCGCGTGGTCGGCCGGAAGATCTACGGCGGCGCGAGCACGTACCTGCCGTTGCGCATCAACACGGCCGGCGTTATTCCGCCGATCTTCGCCAGCTCGATCCTGATGTTCCCGACGACGATCGCGCAGTTCTTCGAGCATCCGTGGCTGCAGGCGATCGGCGATCAGCTCGCGCCGGGCCGATTGCTGTACAATCTGATCTATGTGGCATTAATTATCTTTTTCTGCTACTTCTATACGGCTGTTACGTTCAACCCGGTGGATGTCGCCGACAACCTGAAGCGGAGCGGCGCGTACATCCCGGGTCGTCGTCCGGGGAAACCGACGGCGGATTACATCGACCGGATTCTGACTCGGATCACCTTCGGTGGTGCGATTTATGTCGCGGCGATCTGCGTATTGCCGACCATTTTGATTTCCAAGTTCAACGTGCCCTTCTACTTCGGCGGCACGTCGTTGCTTATTGTCGTCGGTGTGGCGTTGGATACGATTCAGCAGCTTGAGAGTCACATGCTTACCCGTCACTACGAAGGCTTCCTTGGTGGCAAGGGCAAGTTCAAGGGACGGAGGTAGAACTCATGCGGCTGGTAATGTTGGGACCCCCGGGAGCCGGCAAAGGCACGCAGGCTCAGGCACTGATCGACAAGTTCGCGATTCCGCAGATTTCCACCGGCGACATGCTGCGCGCCGCGGTGAAAGAAGGAACCGCGCTGGGCGTGGAAGCGAAGAAATTCATGAACGCCGGGCAGTTGGTGCCCGACGAGGTGATCGTGGGTTTGATTCGCGAGCGGATTCAGAACGCCGATTGCGGCAACGGTTTTCTGCTCGACGGTTTCCCGCGGACGGTGAACCAGGCCGACGCGCTGGCCAAAATGCTCGAGGATTTCAGCATCGGGCTGGATCACGTGGTCAGCATCGAAGTGCCCGACGAGGAACTGGTCGGCCGCCTGACCGGTCGTTGGACCTGCCGCGGCTGCAACGCGATGTACCATGTAAAGACCATGCCTCCCAAGCAGGAAGGCGTGTGCGATAAATGCGGCGGTGAGTTGTATCAGCGCGACGACGACACGGAAGCGACCATTCGTCAGCGCCTGGCCACGTACCACGCGAACACCAAGCCGTTGATTGACTACTACCGCAACGAGACTCTGCTGCGGGAAGTCGACGGGTTGGGAACTCCGGCCGATATTGCCAAGCGGGTCGGATCGATCTTTGAATAGTAAGGTTATCAGTCTCAAGACACCCGAGCAGGTGGAAAAACTGCGCCGGGCCAACCGTATCGTCGCCGAGGTGCTCCAGCAGTTGAAGGAGCGGGCGGCGGCGGGCATGAGCACCCAGGACCTGGATGACCTGTCGGTCGACATTTGTCACCGGCATAAGGTCAAACCGGCGTTCCTCGGGCTTTACGGTTACCCGCGCGCGTTGTGCATTTCGCTCAACGAAGAGGTGGTGCACGGCATTCCGTCGAAAGAGCGCATCCTGCGGGAAGGCGATCTGGTCAGCGTCGATTTCGGCGTGATCTACGACGGGTTTTACGGCGATGCCGCGATCAGCTTCGGCATCGGCCGGGTCGACGATGAAACGACCCGGCTGATGAACGTCACCGAAGAGTCGCTGATGCGGGGCATCGAGCAGGCTCGGGTCGGCAACCGGTTGTATGATATCTCGGCGGCCGTGCAGCGGCACGTCGAGCGTCACGGTTTTTCGGTCGTGCGCGACTTCGTCGGGCACGGCATCGGCAGCGAGCCGCACGAGCCGCCGCAGGTGCCCAATTTCGGCACCCCCGGCACGGGCGTCCGGCTCAAGGCGGGCATGGTGCTCGCCCTGGAGCCGATGGTAGCGGCTGGTGATTGGCCCATTCGCATGTTGGCGGATGGGTGGACGGCGGTAACTGCTGACGGTAGTCTTGCGGCTCACTTCGAACACTCGATCGTGATCAACGAAGACGGGCCCGAGATCCTCAGCCAACTGGATTGACGGGAGTTTCATGGCCAAGGACGACGCGATCGAAGTGGAAGGCACGGTCATCGAACCGTTGCCCAACGCCATGTTTCGCGTGCAGTTGGAGACAGGGCATAAGGTGCTGGCCCACATCTCCGGCAAAATGCGCATGCATTACATCAAGATTCTGCCCGGGGACAAAGTGACGGTGGAGCTAAGCCCTTACGATTTGACCCGTGGGCGAATCGTCTACCGCTCGAAATAGCGGCAAGCGGCGCAGCCTGGCGTCGCACCGGATGAGGAGAGAGGCATGAAAGTGCAGGCATCGGTAAAGAAACGTTGCAATAAATGCAAGATTATCAAGCGCAAGGGCGTCGTGCGCGTCATTTGCGAGAATCCGAAACACAAGCAACGGCAAGGATAGGAGGAACACCGTGGCACGTATCGCGGGTGTTGACATCCCCAATGATAAACCGGTTTTGATTGCGTTGACCTATATCTACGGTATCGGTCGGACCACCAGCGCGAAGATTCTGTTGGAAGCCGGCGTGCGTGAGACCATCCGCGCGCGGGACCTGACCGACGCGCAGGTGGCGCAGATCCGCCGCATCATCGACTCCAAGTTCAAGGTCGAAGGCGACCTGCGCAAGGAAGTGCAGATGAACATCAAGCGGCTGATGGATCTGGGCAGCTACCGTGGTCTGCGTCATCGTCGCGGGCTGCCGGTACGCGGCCAGCGGACTCACACGAACGCTCGTACGCGCAAGGGACCCCGGCGGGTTCTGGGTCGCAAGAAATAGATAGCCTGGAGGAAGAACTGCAATGGCTTCTCCCAAACGCAGTGGCAAGAAGAAGATTAAGAAAAATGTGCCGTCCGGGATCGCGCACATCAACAGCACGTTCAACAACACGATCGTGACTTTTTCCGATCTGTCGGGCAACGTGTTGTCCTGGGCCAGTTCCGGCGCCGTCGGTTTCAAAGGCAGCCGCAAAGGCACGCCGTTCGCCGCCCAGTTAGCGGCGGAAAACGCGGCCAAGAAGGCACAGGAGCACGGCATGCAGCAGATCTCGATCCACGTGAAGGGTCCGGGACCGGGACGCGAAGCGGCGCTGCGCTCGTTGATGAGCAGCGGTTTCAAGATCAGCTTGATCCGCGACGTTACGCCGATTCCGCATAATGGTTGCCGCCCGCCCAAGCGGCGTCGAGTTTAAGGAGGACGACTTTGGCTAGGTATCATGATGCAGTGTGCCGTCTGTGCCGTCGCGAAGGGGAAAAGCTTTTCCTCAAAGGCGATCGCTGCTATACGGATAAATGCTCGTATGAACGTCGGAAGGACCAGATCCCCGGCATGCACTGGCAGCGTCGCGGCAAGCGTAGCGACTACGGTATCCAGTTGCGCGAAAAGCAGAAGGCCCGCCGGGTGTACGGCGTGCTGGAAAAGCAGTTCCGCAACTACTTTTTCCGCGCCGATCAGATGAAGGGCGTCACCGGCGAAAACCTGCTGCAGATTCTGGAACGCCGGTTGGACAACGTGGTCTTTCGCCTGTCGATGGCCAACAGCCGGACCGAAGCGCGGCAGTTGATCCGCCATGGCCACTTCCAGGTCAACGGCCGGAAAGTCAACATTCCCAGCTTCCAGGTGAAGCCCGGCGACAAAGTGATCGTCAAAGAGAAAAGCCGGAAGATCCCGAGCATCGTGGAAGCGCTGGAAGCGGTGCAGCGCCGCCAGGTTCCCGGATGGTTGGAAGTGGATCCGGGCAAATTCACCGGTGAAGTTCGCTCGGTGCCGACCCGCGAGGAAATCGGCGGCACGATCAACGAGCAGCTCATCGTCGAATTGTACTCGAAGTAATAACAACCCCAAGGGGAGTTTGGTACCATGTATCAAGTTTGGCGCGATTTGATTCGTCCTCGGCGGATGACCGGCGAAAACGTCACCAAGAATTACGGTCGTTTCTTCGCTGAGCCGCTGGAGCGCGGTTTCGGCACCACCCTCGGTAACGCTCTTCGCCGCGTGCTTCTGTCCACGCTGCAGGGAGCGGCCATCACCGCGGTGCGGATCGAAGGGGTGCCGCACGAATTCACCACGCTGCCCGGGGTGAAAGAAGACATCACCGACATCTGCCTGAACCTCAAGCAGGTGCGGCTCCGGTTGGCTTCGCCCGACACGCGCACGCTCTACCTGTCGGCGCAGGGCGACGGAGTGGTGACCGCGGGCATGATTCAGCACGACGACAACGTCGAGGTGCTCAATCCCGATCTGGTCATCGCCACGCTGTCCAAGGACGCCGAATTGACCATGGAACTCGAAGTCCGCACCGGTCGCGGCTACGTGCCGACCGAGTACCTGGTCGAGGAAGAGGTGCCCATCGGCACGATCATGCTCGATGCCAATTTCTCGCCGATCACCAAGTGCAACTACCAGGTGACCAACGCCCGCGTCGGTCGCCGCACGGACTACGACCGCCTGGTGATGGAAGTGTGGACCGACGGCTCGATCACGCCGGAAGACGCGATCGCCGTGTCGGCCAAAGTGCTCAAAGAGCAGTTCACCGTCTTTATCAACTTCGACGAGGAAGAAGAAGTCTACGTCGAAGTGATCGAGGAAGAGGACGAAACCCTCAACGAGAACCTGAACCGCTCGGTTGAGGAATTGGAATTGTCGGTGCGCAGCGCCAACTGTCTCAAAAACGCCAATATCCGGTACATCGGGGAACTGGTGCAAAAGACCGAAGCCGAAATGCTCAAGACCAAAAACTTCGGTCGCAAGTCGTTGAATGAAATCAAGGAAATTCTCGCCGAAATGGGTCTCCAGCTCGGCCTGAAAATCCCGACTTGGGCGCCCCCTGAGGAACCCGAACCTGCCGAGTGAGGATCGATCCCATGCGACACCTGAAAGCTACGAAAAAATTCGGTAAAGATTCCGCCCATCGCCAGGCGATGTGGAAGAATATGACCACCAGCCTGATCATTCACGAGCGCATCAAGACCACGAACGAGAAGGCCAAGGAACTGCGCCGGCACATCGCCAAGATGATCACGCTGGCCAAAAAAGCCTACGCCCTGGGTGACGGCTCGGCCGACAAGGAAATCGCCGCCAAGCAGTTGCACTACCGCCGTCAGGCCGCCTCGTTCCTGCAGACGCGCGACGAAGCGGGCAAGGAAGCGGTGAAGAAGCTGTTTAGCGAATTGGCCGAACGTTTCGCCAACCGCCCCGGCGGTTACACGCGCATCCTCAAGATCGGCACCCGTCGCGGCGACGCCGCGCAGATCAGCTACATCGAGCTGCTCGCGGCCGAAGAGGAAGCGGCGGAGAAGAAGGGCAAGGCCAAGAAGAAGGCCGCCCGGCCCAAGAAAAAGGCTGAGCCGAAGGCCAAGGCCGTGGCCGAAGAGGCTCCGGTCGAGGAAGCTCCGATCGAAGAAGCTCCCGTCGAGGAAGCCCCTGTCGAAGAAGCTCCCGCCGAGGAATCCACGGAGGAGCCCAAAGAATAACGGCGAATCAAGCAGCACAATGGGGCAGGATATGGTAACATACCTGCCCTGTTTTTTTAGGAGCGCGAACGATGGCGAACAATCCGCAAGCGGCGCCGCCGAAGCTGAGCAAAGACATTACCAAGTTGATCATTATCCTCGTGCTGATTTTCGGCGTGTTCATGATGTTGTCGATTTTCAGCGGCGGACACGGCGCGGGTTCCGGCGGCGAACTGGGCCTGCTGCCGACGGGCAAGGAGGCGCCCGACTTCACCGTCACCGACCTGGACGGCAAAACGCTGCAACTGTCCGATCTGCGCGGCAAGGTCGTTTTCCTCAATTTCTGGGCGACCTGGTGCGCGCCCTGCCGACGCGAACTGCCGTCGATCCAAAGTCTGTACAAAAAGTATCTGAACGAAGAAAAATTCGTCATTGTCGCCGTCTCGGGCGACGTGGAAGGCCGGAAGATCGTCGCCGACACCATGAAGAAATACGAGGTGACCTTTCCCGTTTACCTCGATCCGCAAAGCGAAGTGATCGCCAAGTACGGCGTCGAAGGTTTCCCCGAGACGTTCCTCATCGATCGCGAAGGCAAGGTCGTGCACAAGTTCGTCGGTCCGCGCGAATGGCACGATCCGCACTTCCGCGAAATCATCGATCAACTGTTGGCTGAATAATCAATCGGCCCAACCGACGGCCGCCACCAACGCGCCGAACAAGCGCGGGTGCGCCGCCGTGTCGTTGGGCGCCGGCGCGGCGTCGGGCACGTGCAGCGTGATGCACGCCGGAGCGGTCGGCGGCGCGTCGACGGCGAACCGGCATTCGTGCCAGCGACCGTCGGCGGGAATGGTTTGCTCACCGAGCCTAAGATCGTCACACGACGCTGACAGCGTACGCGCGTTCAACCCCGCCGGAACCAGCGCCTGCACGAGCAACGATTTTCCGTTGCCGTTTAGCAGCAGGTCGGCGCGTTCGCGCATCCAACGGGCTTCGCGCCCGGCGATGCTCTCCACGGCCAGCCAGCCGCGCCCCAGTTGCCCGGCGCGATCCACCGCCTCGACGCGCGGCAGCAGTTCATTTTCCGCGCCGATCATTTCCACGCCGTAAACCAGCAAACCCAACCGTCGCAGACCGGCGATGTCGGCGTCCACGCCCGGGTTCCACGTTTTCTCCAGCGAGATTTCGACGCGCTGCGGTTCGTCGGGCAACCGGCCGAACGGCAGGCGCAGCGGTTGCCCCCACAGGTCGTGGCTGTCGAAGGCGATTGCCCGTTCGCCCAGGCGCACCTCGCCGCGCAAAAACGGCGCACGCGGATCGACCAGGGCGTCGAGTTGAAGCATCGTGCGCCCGCGCGGACGCAGAAACAACGACGAGCGCGCGAGGGACCAGCGAAACGTGCGCCCGTGCGGATCGCGTTCCAAGCCGTGCCATTGCCAGCCGAGGCGGCCGCGTCGCGCCGGTTCCATCGAGGTCGCCGGCGATAATTCCTCCAGCGGCGTCGGCTCGCGCCAACCGAAATACTGACAACGCACGCAGGGCGTGGGCGGCGTCGCGCCCGCCATGGCGCGGCGAAATTCGGTATACGCGTCGCCGCGCCAGACGGCGGTAAAACCGTCGCGCAAGTCGCCCAGGTCCAGGTCCTCCCAAACCATCGCACAGGCGGCCACGCGGCGGTTGGCTTTGACAAACGTGTGCGCCCAGGGGAACGGACAATCCTTGATCAGCCCGGGATGATGGCCCGCCGCGCCCTGTTGCACGAGGTTGCGCCCGTCGAGCGTCACGCCCAGTTCGTCGGCCAGCGCGCCCGCTTCGGCCAGGACGCCCTGCACGAGTTCGCGGTGGTGCTGCAGGCCCCATCCCTGCGTGTGCGGCGCTTCGTAGATGTGCTGCACAATCACCCGCTCCGCTCCGGCCCGCGCGGCCCAACGCACGAAGGCGGGCAGTTCGCGGATGTTCGGCTCCATCGCCGCGAAGCTGAAGCGCAGCCGCGGCGCGCCGGGCCCGCGTTTGTTCGTCAGGAAATCCACGTGGCGTTGCAGTTGCGCGAAATCGCCCCGGCGGCGGATGCGCTCGTAGGTGGCGGGCGTCGCCGCGTCGATGCTCAAACACAGCACGTCGAGCAGATTTTCGTCGACGATCGCCCGGGTCAGTTCATCGCTCAGGCGATTGCCGTTGGAGGTGGCCGCGACGCCCAGGCCCAGCGCGCGAAACCAGCGCAGGCAGTCGAGCAAATGCGGATGGCAGAGTATCTCGCCGAAGCCGGTCAGCTCGACGCCGGCGGCCGCCGCGAACAGCGCACGTTCGTTTTCGAGATCCGCGACCTCGAAGCGTTCGCGGCCCGTGCCGTGGCGCGTTTCGTGCGGCAGCGGGCACATGACGCAGGCCAGGTCACACGCGGCGGTCAACTCCAGTTGGACGATCGCGGGCGTCGGCAACGTGCGGTCGGTGTGATGCGCCAGCCACCGCGGATGCTCCTGCAGCGTCATGCGCGCCTCCACCAGGCGAGGCGCTTTTTGTCGACCACGCGCGCGCCCGCGAACATCACGCCCAGCAGGCGCGTGTCGCCGTTGCCCGGCGCGTACAGGCTTTGGCAGTCGAGCGTCACCAGATGCCACGGTCGCGCCACGCCCAACGGTATGCAGGCGATGCGGCGACCGGGTCGGGCGGGCAGGTCGATGCGCTCGCGTTTTCGACCGTCGATGGATATATCCACCTGCTGGTTGCGCGGCGCGCCGGGCGTCCACAGTTCGACCTCCAAATGTTCGCCGCGCCCGCCGGCGATGACGAAGCTGGCGCGCTCGCCCGTCCAACGCAGCTTGGCGTTGCCGTCCTCCGGCGGAAAGAAGCCGTGCCCGAGATGCGTTTCGCAATTGCGCCCCACGCGCAGGCGGTCGCTCAGCGCGGCGGCATTGCCGCTCAGGCGCGCATGAAACAGTTGCGCGCCCAGCGGGCGGCGCGATTCGCCGTCGCCGACCTGCGCGGGCGTGCACGGCTTTTCAACGATCAACTCGACGCACAGCACCTCATCGGCCAAGGCGGGCAGGGCGAAGCGCAATGGCGGTTCGCCGAGGCGGTCGCTGCGCAGGCGGTCGATTTCCGCGCCGTTGATCAGCAGGCGCAACCACGTCGGTTTCATGCGCGGGTGCGTGACCATCTCGATGTCGAGAAACGGCCGATGCGTGTTGCGCAGATAGAAGGCGCCGCGGGCGGTCGTCCAGCGGAAACTTTGACCGCGTCGGTCGCGTTCGGCAACGTAAAATCCCTGGCCCAGTTGATGATGCAGCGGTTCGCCGAAATCGCGCCGGTCGAGCATTTCCTCGTCGAGCAGCGGTTCGCGCCACGGCTTGGTGTTGCACGGAAAACATTCGGGCGCCGGGCGGGGCGAAGCCAGCGCGCGCCGCAATGCGCGATAGCCGTCGCCGCGCCAGATTTCCTCGATCGTCTGCCGGCGCAGATTGCCCATGACCAGTTTTTCCCACAGCGTCGCGCAGACCTGCACGTCCAGATTCGATTTGACGAACACGCGCTCCCACGGGTACGGGCAGTCTTTGATCAGCGGTCGCCCGGCCGTTTGCGGGCCGGTGAGCTGCACGCGCGCCACGGCGTCGGTTTCGGCGACGGTGGGCTGGCTCTGGTACCACAACTCCAGGCGCACGCCGGCGCGCCGCGCACATTCGGCGGCTGCGGCGAAGGTTTGCTTTTCGCTTTGTTCATAGGCCGTGCCGCGCCCGCGCATCGCTTCGTTTTCGCATAGGCCCTGGATAATCACCTCGCTCGCGCCGACCTCGCGCGCCAGTTCGATGACCGCCGGCAATTCGCCGAGGTTGTCTTTCATCGACAGGAAGCTCAGACGCAGTTCCGGTTTGGCGGCATTGCCGTTCGCCTTCGCCGCGGCCAGCGCATGCAGGTTGGCGACCACACGCGTGAAGTCGCCACCGACGCGCAAACGCGCATAGGTCTCCGCCGCGCCCGCGTCGAGCGAAACGCACAACAGATCGATCAATCCCTCGTCGACGATCTGTTGCAGTTGCTCGGCCCGCCACAACGTGCCGTTGGACGTGGCGTTGACCGTCAGCCCCAGCGCTTTGAAGTGGCGCAGGGCGTCGAGCAATTGCGGATGGCAGAAAATTTCGCCGAAGCCGGTCAGCTCGACCTCGTAAGCGTTGGCCAGCAGAGGATGCAGGTGCGTGCGCAGATCGTCGAGCGTGACGCGCCGCTCGTGCGCCGCCCGCTCGCGCGCGGTTTCGCTATGCAGCGGGCAAAAAACGCAACGCAGGTTGCACTCGGCGGTCAACTCCAGTTGCACGACGCGCGGCAGCGGCGGGTCGGCCGCCATGTGGGCGAGATACTCCGGACGATCCTCAAAAAAATCGCTCACCGCTTCGGCCCCATGGTCGAAAGAAATTGCCGGAACCAGTGCATCCCTTCAACAACGATCCGCCGCCAGGAAACGCCCGTGTGCTGGCGGTAGCTGTAGACGTAAAACACCAGCCACAGGTAATGAAACAGCCGGTTCGGCCGGCGTTTGGTCAGCGGGAGCAGGTATTTTTCCAGACGCGGCCAGCGCGCGAGCGGGTAGAAAAACTTGTGCAGATTGAAGATGCGCTCGGCGTCGGGATTCAACAGCGCGTTGGCGGCGAAGGTGTTGGTGCCCACGGTATCGTCGTCGACGCGCGGCAGCAGGCCCTCGGCGACGGCGCGCTCGGTCAGCGGCAGCCCGGCGTAGGGCTGAAAGACGCTGCACCAGGTGTCGGGCACGCGAATTTGCTGATTCAGCCGCAGCGTGGTCAGCGCGTCGTCCCACGTTTCGTGAGGCAGGGCGAGAATGTTGGTGGTGAAAAAATGAAGCCGGTGCTTGTGCAGCAACGCGGCGGTGGCGAGGATCTGCTCGTTGCTCACGCCCTTTTTCAACATACCGTTGCGCCGCTTCTCGTCGCCGGTTTCGATGCCGAACAGCACGGTGCGGCAACCGGTGGAAGCGAGCAGGCGGATCGTTTCCTCGTCGATGCCGGCGCGCACGTAACAGATGTATGGCAGGCCGATGCGTCGCGTGTATTGCGTCAGCAGGCGTTCGAGCCAGTCGCGATCGAGGGTGAACACGTCGTCCTCGAAGCGGACGATTTTCATCGGCCAGCGATCGCGAACGGCGGTCAGGTCGGCGAGCACCCACTCGGGGCTGAAGTGGCGCACGTACTTTTTGCGGTTGGGCGCCAGTTCGCGCAGCGCGCTGTTGAAGCAGAAATTGCAGCTGAATGGGCAGCCGCGCGAGGTGAAGAAAAACTTCACCGGATTGTCGCGCAGAAATTTGTAGCGGTAGTAGCCGGCGCGCCAGGGCAGGGGCAGACGATCGAGTTCTTCGAGCAATGGCCGCGCCGGATTGACGACCGTTTCACCGTCGACGACGAAGGCCAGGTTGCGCACGTCGCGATACGAGACGCCGCGTTGCAGACGGTCGGCCAGATCGACGATCGCCGCGTCGCCCTCGCCACGACAGACGATGTCGATGCCCTCGCGCCGCGCGAGTTCCGGATGCAGCGACGGATGCGCGCCACCGGCGAGGATCGTGATGTGCGGCGCGACGCGTTTGATCGTTGCGGCGGCGTTCAGTACGTATTGCTGCTCGCAGTTGGTGAAGGAAAAACCGACAACGTCGGGTTGCAGCGTCGCCACCGCCGAGAGGGCCCGGCGCGCGTCGGGAGCGATGCGCACCTCGACCTCGTGCCCGGCCGCGCGCAAGGCCGCGCCGACGTGCATCACGCCGAAGTATTCCCGCCAGATATTTTGCAGGAACAGAAACCGCATCGGTCATCCTCGTTGTTGGGCTTGCATTGTAGCCTGATCGCGCGCCTTGCCAACCCCGCCGCAAAAACGCAATGATATGACTTGACAGCGGGATTTCTTTAACTAGAATCAGTGGTCCGCTGGTTTGGCAGTGTAGCTCAGTCGGTAGAGCAAGCGGCTCATATCCGCTGCGTCAGGGGTTCAAGTCCCTTCACTGCCAACAAAAAAAAGGACCGTCATGGCGACGGTCCTTTTTTATTTAATGGTTACGTGTTTACGCTTTGTCCAGCGGATTGAGCGGCCGCGAGTTGCGGCGGTATTTGATCTCGTCCTCGATCCAGGCGACGAACTGCGCGAAGGGCATGGTCTGCTGATCCTTCACGCCGTAGCGGCGATGCGTGATCTGCCCCTCTTCGGCTTCGCGCCGACCGACGATCAGCACGTTGGGCGCCTTGGAGGTAGCCGCGTTGCGGATCTTCTTGTTGAACGAGTCGGCGGAGTCGTCGACCTCGACGCGGATCATCTTGTCGAACAGCTCGTCGCGCAGCTTGGCGGCGTACTCGTTGAGCTCCGGCGCAACCGGCACGATCAGCGCCTGCACCGGTGCAAGCCAGGTGGGGAAAGCGCCGCCGTAATGCTCGATGAGGAAGCTGATGAACCGTTCGTGCGTGCCCAACGGCGCGCGGTGAATGATGTATGGCCGCTGCTCCTTGCCGTCGCGGTCGATGTAAACCAGATTGAACCGCTGCGCACTGGTGAAGTCGAGCTGGTTGGTCGAGGCGGTTTCCTCGCGGCCGATGACGTTGGTGATCTGGAAGTCGATCTTCGGGCCGTAGAAAGCCGCTTCGCCGGCGACCTCTTCGTAGTCCATGCCGAAGTCCTTGAGCATGGCGCGCATCAGTTTGATCGTGTGTTCCCACAGTTCGACGTTGTCGACGAACTTGTCTTTCTTCACGTCGTGGATCGACAGGCGCATCCAGAAATCGTCGAGGCCGAACAGATCGTAATAGTACTTGTGCAGTTCCATGACCTTGAGCAACTCGGCGCTCAGGTGTTCCTCGTCGGTGTAGATGTGCGCGTCGTTCATCGTCATGCCGCGCACGCGCAGCAGGCCGGCGAGCTCGCCCGATTTCTCGTAGCGGTAGACGCTGCCGTATTCGGTCAGGCGCAGCGGCAGGTCGCGGTAAGAACGCACGACCTCGCGGTAAATCAAATGATGATGCGGGCAGTTCATCGGCTTCATGTAATAGTTTTCGTCGTCGAAGTGCATCGGCGGATACATCGACTCCTTGTAGTGCGTCAGGTGCCCGCTGATTTCGTAAAGCTGACCGCGGGTGATGTGCGGCGTGTTCACCTGCTTGTAGCCGTGCTTGAACTCGGCCTCGTAGGCGAGCTTCTCCAGTTCGTGGCGCAGGACGCCGCCGTTGGGCAGCCACAGGGGCAGGCCTTTGCCGATTTCGTCGGCGATGTGGAAGATCTGCAACTGCTTGCCCAGCTTGCGGTGATCGCGCTCCTGGGCCAGTTCGCGCCGTTTTTTGTAGGCGTCGAGTTCTTCCTTGCTGTCGAAGGCCAGGCCGTAGATGCGGGTCATCATGATGTTCTTTTCGTCGCCGCGCCAGTACGCGCCGGCCACGCTGTCGAGCTCGAAGGCGCTCTTGGGAATCTCGTTGGTGTTGACGATGTGCGGACCTTCGCACATGTCGGTGAAGGCGCCCGACTTGTAGAAGCTGATCGCTTCACCGGCCGCGAGGTACTCGTTGCACATCTCGACCTTGTAGGGCTCGTTGGCGTCGTTGAGCTTTTGCAGCGCTTCCTCGCCCGGCAGTTCATAGCGTTCGAAGGCGATGTTCTGCTTGACCAGGTGCTTCATTTTCTTTTCGATCTTCGGCAGATCCTCGGCGCTGATCGGCGTCGGGAAGACGAAGTCGTAGTAGAAACCGTTGTCCACCGGCGGCCCGATGCCCAGTTGCGCTTCGGGGTACAGTTCTTTCACCGCCGCGGCGAGCACGTGCGACAGACTGTGCCGCACCTTGTACAATTGTTCGTTGTGTTCTTTAGCCATTTGTTATCTCCTTTCTCTCCCCATACGCCGGGGTCGAGAATACTATTGGTTACTATAATCACGATGTGCGGGGGTTGCGCAAGCTCGTCAGTCGCCGACTTCGGCTCCCTTGAGCGCCTCGGCCTGGAAATGGGTTATCAATGGATCAATTACTTGATCCAGTTCGCCCTCCAGCACCAGCCCGAGTTTATAGATCGTCAGGTTGATGCGATGGTCCGAAATTCGATTTTGCGGGAAGTTGTAGGTGCGGATGCGCTCGGAGCGGTCGCCCGAGCCGACCTGCGCGCGGCGTTCGGCGCTGAGTTTTTCTTCCTGTTCCGTGCGCATTTTGTCCAGCAAGCGGGCCTTGAGAATGAGCAAGGCCTTGGCTTTGTTCTTGTGCTGCGATTTTTCGTCCTGGCAGGTAACGACCAGATTCGTGGGCAGGTGCGTGACGCGCACCGCGCTGTCGGTCGTGTTGACGCTCTGGCCGCCGGGGCCGCTGGAACGGTACACGTCGAAGCGCAGATCCTTTTCCGGAATGGACAATTCGACCTCGTCGGGCTCGGGGAGAATCGCCACGGTCACCGCGCTGGTGTGGATGCGGCCCTGCGTTTCGGTGTCGGGCACGCGCTGCACGCGATGCACGCCCGATTCGAATTTCAACCGGCTGTACACGCCGTTGCCCTTGATGCCGCAGATCACTTCCTTGAAACCGCCCAACTCGGTGGAATGGCTCGACAGCAGTTCGACTTTCCAGCCGTGCAATTCGGCGTAGCGGTTGTACATGCGGAACAGATCGCCGGCGAACAGCGCGGCTTCCTCGCCGCCGGTGCCGGCGCGAATTTCCAACAGGATGTTTTTGTCGTCGTAGGGATCCTTGGGCAGCAGCAGGATTTTCAAAGTGTCGGTCAGCGCGGCGAGTTTTTCCTCCAGCTCGTCGAGTTCGAGCTTGGCCATCTCGCGCATTTCCGGATCGTCTTCGGCCTCCAGCAATTCTTTGGCGCCGTTGAGGTCGGCCTCCATTTTCTGGTAGCGGCGATAGTTCTCGACGATCTCCTCCATGCCGATGCGCTCTTTGTTGAGCTTGGCGTAGCGGGTGTTGTCGCCGTACACCTCGGGATCGGCGAGGAGTTGGGAAAGCTCTTCGTAGCGCGCTTCGACTTCGGCGAGCTTACTGAACATCGCAGGACCCGCCTGTGAAGTGAAACTCCGGCGTACCCAGTTCGGCGGCGGCGGTGGCGAAATCGGGGTAGGTGATTTCGCTTTCCTCGGTGGCGACGCCCTCGCGCACTTTCTGCTCGCGCCAGAGGCATTTTTTCAGGCTGAGGATGGCGACCTCGAGCATGTCGTCGGACGGCGGCCGGGTGGTGATGCGCTGGGTGAGCAGGCCGGGCAGCACCGCGAGTTTCAACAGCGGATTGCGGCGGTATTTACCGGCCAGCTTGATCAGCTCGTAGGAAACGCCGGCGATCGGCAGCAAGAGCGGCAGCTTGATCAGGATGAACACGAAGTTGCGCGCGAGCTTGGGCAACCCCGCGAACTTGGGCAGCAGCGGGAAGGCCAGCGAGAACAACAGAATGCTCGCCAGCAACACGATGATGATGAAGCTCGTGCCGCAGCGCGGATGGAACGTGGTGTAGGGGCGCACGTTTTCCAGCGTCAGTTCCTTGCCGTCGTCGAAAGCGAAGATCGTCTTGTGTTCCGCACCGTGGTATTCGAAAACGCGGCGGATGTCGGGCATGAAGCTGATGCCCCAGACGTAGGCGAGGAAAATGGCGATTTTGATCACGCCGTCCACCGCGTGAAACAGCACCATGTCCACGGTCAGTTCGTGACCGACCAACCAGCCGACCGCGATGGTCGCGTAGTGCGGCACCACCACGAACAGGCCGATGGCAAAGAGCATGCTCACGAAGATCGTCGCGGTGATCGCCCAGGAGGTCAGCGGTTTGGTTTCCTTTTTGTCGGCCGCTTTTTTCGGCGCTTCGCCCTTTTCCTCGGCCTCGGCGGCCGCTTTTTTGTCCTCTTCCTCGGAGAAGAGATTGGCCGAGAAGGTCAGCGCGCTGATGCCGTTCCACATCGCTTCGATGAGCACGACCGTACCGCGCATGAAGGGCCAGCGCAGGAACTTGAGGCGATTCCAGAGGCTGATCCACTGCTGTTCCTTGAGGACGATTTGCCCGTCGCCCTTGCGGCAGACAACCGCCATGCTGTTGGGCGAGCGCATCATCACGCCTTCCAGAATGGCCTGACCGCCCACGCTCATCGGTTTGTTGTTGTCGCCCACTGCGATCGCTCCTTATCGCCTACGCCGTTAAATGGAAAACCCGCGCGGACACGGCGCCGGCGCGGGTTGAACGACTGGCCAAGCTATTTGTCTTTGTACAGATTCTTGTACTTGCGCTTGAAGCGTTCGACGCGTCCCGCCGAGTCCACCAACTTCTGCTTGCCGGTGTAGAACGGATGGCACATGTTGCAGATGTCGATGGTGATTTCCGGCGCCTGGGTCGACTTGGTCATGAAGGTGTTGCCGCAGGCGCAGGACACCTTCGTGTCTTCGTATTTCGGATGGATGCCTTCTTTCATCGTTTCTCTCCTTCTAATTAAGCGCCGGCGTTGTACGGCGCCGCATAGGCTGAGCTTCATACCATGTTTTTCGGGGCCTTGGCAAGGGCAAAACGCAGGGACCGAAAACATTGTTTTTCCGCAAAATCGGGCAATTAGCCCGTGCGGAAACGTCATGCGCCGGCGTACTCGGGATAGGTTTCGGCGGTGAACGCCTCGCGTAGCGCTTGCGTGTCTTTGGCGCGGAACGCCTCGATGAACAAACGATAGCAGCCGGCGGCGTTGACGCCGTTGATGTCGGTCGACAGGCGCCGCGCGCCGTTTTCGTAGTCGACGCCGAACAGACCGAAGCGCGGCTCGTAGCTGCCCCATTCGTAGTTGTCGGTCAGGCTCCAGTAATAGAACGAGCGCAATGGCTGCCCTTCGCGCAGGGCGCGTACGACTTCGAGCATGATCAACTTCAGTTCCAGATCGCGCGTGACGCCGTTGGGGTGCGGCTCGACGCGGCCGCCGTGGGCGCGGTGGCACATGCCGTGCTCGAGCAGATCAATCGGCAGGTCGCCCGCCGTCCAGCGATAGGACGAGAGCATCGGCCGCAACGCGCCGGGATTGATGTTCCATTGATCCGGCCGGCTGCGGACCGTCACCAGGCTCGGCCAGGTGAAATCGAAGTTGTTGCCCATGAACGGATCGTACAGGTCGAAGCTGACCGCATCCAGCAGCCGCGAGGCGTCGCCCGCGTAAAGGTACTCGACCAACTCGGCGACGAGCGGCTCGCTCAGCTTGCGCCACATGACCTGGTCGATGAACCGGTCCAGCAGGCGCTTGAAGCCGCGCGGTCCGCGATGGTAGGGCACCTCGCGCGTGTGCTCGGCGAAGCGCCGCTGTTGCTGGTGCAGGTGCGCGAACACCGCGTCGCGCGCGATGCCGTTTTGCCGCGCGAGCATCACGTCCTGCGAAAATTTGTCGAAGGAATAGGCCGCGCCGCACCAGGAGTTCATCGTCACCGTCGGCGCCGCCCAACCGTGTTCGCGGTAGATGCGGTGCACCGTGCGATAGCACAGCGCGTGCGCCTTGAGGATGTTCGCGTAGCAGATCGCCGCGTTGCGCCGGCCTTTTTTTTCGCGCGGGAAAACGCCGAGCAGGTAACCGGCCATCGGCACGTTGATCGGCTCGTTCATCGTGATGAAGTAGGGGATCGGCGGGCGGTTGAATTCCTCGACGAGATAATGGTTGATGCGCTCGACGGCAAAGGCGACATACGCGCCGAACAGTTCGCTTGCGCGCGGCCAGTCGAGCCACAGTTCCAGGCCGGCCCACAGCGGGTGTGTCCAGTGGTATAGCGTCACGGCCGGGAACATTTCGCGTTCGAAGCAGGCCGCCATGATCTTCGCGTAGTCGCGCGCGGCTTCTTCGGAAAACGGCGGCGCGACGGTCTGCGCCGGATCGACGCTCGGTTGCAGCCGCGCCCATTCGATGCCCAGGCGGAAGGCGTTCGCGCCGATCCACCGCGCGCGGTCGAAGTCCTCGCCGTACAATTCCCAGAAGCGCGCGGCGTCGCCGGTGCGTTCCTTCTCGCCGCGCCACTCGGCCCAGTGCCAGTTGTTTTTCGGGCCGTCGGGCGTGTTGTAACCGCCTTCGCTCTGGTAGCCCGAACTGGAAACGCCGAAGTCGAAAGTGGCGGGAAATTCGAAACCGTCCAACTCGTGCGTGAAATCGACGCCGTGCAGATCGAATCGCTTCATGGCGGCACCTCGCGTGATGAAATCGATCATCAGCATGCAAAGAAAAAAGGCCGGACGCAATGGCCCGCGCGCCGGAAATTGATCTTGCTTTTTTTCGCCCTCACCCCGGGCTGCGCCCGACCCTCTCCCCCGGGAGAGGGTAAAAGCCGGCAGGCAAATCTCCCTTCTCCCTGTGGGAGAAGGGCCGGGGATGAGGGCTGCCGCGACTACCGACAAACAGAATACTGGTTGTCGGCGGACACCGGCCCGCGCGCTTAAAAACGTTGCGCCGGGGACGTCCGCCCGGCGCAACGATTGACGTTTGTCGCGAGAGTTACAGGTACGCGTTTTCGCCGTGCAGCGATTCGTCCAACCCCGCCTCTTCTTCCTGCGAGGTGTGCACCGGCGTAATTTTATTGATCAGCCAGAGCGCCACGTAGGTGAAGATGAAGGCGTAGGCCGAGGCGCCCAGCACAGCCGCGACTTCCTTGCCGAAGAATGCCGCGTTGCCCGCAAACAGGCCGTTCGCGCCGTTGGGATTGACCGCGATGGTGGCGAACATGCCCAGCATGATCGTGCCGATGATGCCGCCGACGCCGTGTACACCCCAGACATCCAACGCGTCGTCCCAGCCGAGTTTGTTTTTCATCGTGATCGCGCCGTAGCAGACGATGCCCGCGATGATGCCGATGATCGCCGCGCTGTGGATCGTTACGAAGCCCGCGCAGGGAGTGACCGTGGCCAGGCCGGCGACCGCGCCGGTCAACAGGCCGACGAATTTTGGTTTCTTCTCGAAAACCCACGCCAGAATCAACCAGGTGATGCCCGCGAACGAAGCGGCGGTATCGGTGTTGATGAACGCCTGCGCGGTGATGCCGTCCACGGCCAGCTCGCTGCCGGCGTTGAAGCCGTACCAGCCGAACCACAGCAGGCCGGTGCCCAGCGCGACCAGGGGAATGCTGTGCATGCCTTTGTCTTCCACCTTGCGCTTGCCCACGTAAAAGACCGAGGCCAGCGCGGCCATGCCCGCGATCGCGTGCACGACGATGCCGCCGGCGAAATCGAGCACGCCCCATTTGGCCAGCAAGCCGCCGCCCCAGACCATGTGCACGAAGGGGAAGTAGACGAACAGCAGCCAGACCGTCAGGAAGATCAGGTAGGCCGAGAACCGCACACGGTTGGTGAACGCGCCGGTGATCAGGGCCGGGGTGATGATGGCGAACATCATCTGGTAGGCGCAGAACACCCACAGAGGAATGTTCGAGGCGGCGAAAACCGTCGAGGGATCGATGCCCCGCAGGAACATCATATTCAGGTTTCCGAAGATGCCGCCAAGGTCGGTGCCGGCGCTCAAGGTACCCGAGAAGCACAAAGAGTAACCGCAAACGTACCAGAGGATCGTGGTCCAACCCATCGAAACGAAACTTTGCATCATGATGGTCAGGACGTTTTTGCGACCCACCAGCCCGCCGTAGAAGAAGGCCAGGCCCGGGGTCATGAGCATGACGAGACTTGTGGCGAGAAGCATAAACCCGGTGTTGCCAGTGTCGAAACCGCCCATGATTCACTTCCTTTCCCGTTGTATTAACCAAGACCGTGTAAGTGAAGGACTATTTCGCCGGTGATCTTATTCCTTTCTTGACTTTTGGTGAAGCGGGTATGTGTTGCTAACGAAATTCTAACAAAAAGGCCGGGCGTGACGGCTCGCTCGCTGGAAATTGCTCTTGCTTTTTTTTCGCCCTCACCCCGGGCTGCGCCCGACCCTCTCCCCCGGGAGAGGGTAAAAGTCGGCAGCGTGGACTCCCTTCTCCCCGTGGGAGAAGGGCCGGGGATGAGGGCTGCCGCGATTGATAAAAAAAATGATTGTCGGTGAACTCCGGCAATAAACAAAAAGGCCGGGCGCAACGGCCCGGCCTTCGTGTGCATTCGCGGATGAAATTACTGGTTCATCATTTCCATGAAGTCGGCGTTGTTCTTGGTGCCGGTGATCTTGTCGAGCAGGAACTCCATGGAGTCGATGGTGTTCAACGGGCTGAGCACGCGGCGCAGCACCCACACGCGCTGGAGCGTGTTCGGGTTGAGCAGCAGTTCTTCTTTGCGCGTGCCGGAACGGTTGATGTCGATCGCCGGGAAGATGCGGCGGTCCGACAGCTTGCGGTCCAGGTGCAATTCCATGTTGCCGGTGCCTTTGAACTCTTCGTAAATGACTTCGTCCATGCGGCTGCCGGTGTCGACCAGCGCGGTGGCGATGATGGTCAGGCTGCCGCCTTCCTCGATGTTGCGCGCCGCGCCGAAGAATCGCTTGGGTTTGTGCAGCGCGTTGGCGTCCACACCGCCGGAGAGGATCTTGCCCGAGTGCGGCACGACCGTGTTGTAGGCGCGCGCCAGGCGGGTGATCGAGTCGAGCAGGATGACCACGTCGCGTTTGTGCTCGACGAGGCGCTTGGCTTTTTCCAGCACCATCTCGGCGACCTGCACGTGGCGGGTGGCCGGCTCGTCGAAGGTCGAGCTGATGACTTCACCGCGCACGGAGCGCGACATGTCGGTCACTTCCTCGGGGCGCTCGTCGATAAGCAGCACGATGAGGATGATGTCTTTGTGGTTGCGCGTGATCGAATTGGCGATCGCCTGCAGGATCATCGTCTTGCCGGCTTTGGGCGGGCTGACGATCAAACCGCGCTGGCCCATGCCGATGGGGCAGACCAGGTCGAGGATGCGCATCGAGTAGTTGTCGGCCTCGGTTTCGAGGTTCAACTTCTCCATCGGATACAGCGGCGTCAGGTTGTCGAACAGAATCTTGTTGCGCGCCTGGTCGGGATCCTCGTGGTTGATCGCCTCGACCTTGAGCAGGGCGAAGTAGCGCTCGCCCTCTTTCGGCGGCCGAATCTGTCCGGCAATGGTGTCGCCGGTGCGCAGGTTGAAACGCCGGATCTGGCTCGGGCTGACGTAAATGTCGTCGGGGCCGGGCAGGTAGTTGTAGTCCGGCGCGCGCAGGAAGCCGAAGCCGTCGGGCAGAATTTCCAGCACGCCTTCGCCGTAGATCAGGCCGTTGCGCTCGGTGTGCGCCTGCAGCAGGGCGAAGATGAGATCCTGCTTGCGCATGCCGGTGGCGCCTTCGACGCCCAGTTCCTTGGCCATTTTGAGAAGATCGTTGATCTTGCGCTTTTTGAGCGCTTTGATGTTCATCTCCTCGGCGGCAATTTCATCGCTCGACTTCTTTTTGCGGGACTTGGGCTCTTCTTGCTCGATCTTTTCATCCAAATCCGGACCGTCGTCGAAAAGGTCGGACATTTCGTACTCCGTATTGTGGTTAAGATTGATGGTTTATGTTTTGCTTCACTACGTGTTTCTATCAAGGAATCATCGTCGGAACGCATCCGTTGATGAAAAGAAAATGTTTGTCGGTACCTAATTATCGGAAATTAACGCCACCCCACAAATCGCATCCCGAGTTTGTCGATGACAGGGAGCTATAACAAGGCAGTTTCGTACGCTTCCCGGATAGGACGGTTAAAATTTAGTGACATCTCCCAAGTTTTGTCAAGTCATTAAAATAGCGGAAAGTTGCCGCCCGGTCCGGCCCTTGTCGCGGCGATGCGAGAAGCAGCGCTCGTCGTGCGTGGTCGGGCCGACCAATTCGATGTTCTCGCGGCTGACCTCGTTGTGCAGCAGATCGTTGAGGGCCATGGTGCGCAAATCCAGGTGCGGCTTTTTGCGCTTTTCCGGCCACAAAACGCCGCGTAGTTCCGGGCGGTCGGTCAAAAACTGTTGCGCCAGTTCGCGGCTGACTTCGTATTGTTCGGGGCCGATGGCCGGGCCGATCGCCGCCAGCAGATCGTAGGGGCGACAGCAAAACAAGCGGGTGATGCGCTCGATCGCCCGCCCGACGATCCCACCGTACAGGCCGCGCCAACCGGCGTGGATCGCGCCGACGAAGTCGCGGTTTTCGGTCGTGACCAGGATCGGCACGCAATCGGCGGTCAACACGCCCACGGCGACGCCGCGACGGTCGGTCCACACCGCGTCGCCCTGCTCGCCGCGCACCACGCCCGGTTCGACGCGATTGACGACCTGCACCGTCTGCCCGTGCACCTGTTGCGGCAGGTAGAGCGTCGTCGCGCCCAGGTCGTCGAGCACCAGCGCCTCGTTGGCGGCCAGGTGCGCCGGATCGTCGTCGACGAGCGCGCCCATGTTCAACGACGCGAACGCGCCTTCGCTGTGGCCGCCGACGCGTCCGTAAAAACGCGCGATGACGCCGGTCGAATCGAGCAACATCGAACGCCAGGCGAGGGGTTTAGACATTTTCCGCTCCGATCAAGGCGAGTATTTTTTTCAGATCGTCCGGCAGCGGGGCGAAAAATTCAAGGCGTTCGCCGTTGAGCGGATGCGTAAAGGCCAGCCGGTGCGCGTGCAGCGCCGGACGATCCAACGCCTGACAGGCCAGACGCAGCGGCACATCCGCGATGTTCTTGAGCGAACGCACGCCGCCGTAAGTCGCGTCGCCGACCAACGGCCAGCCGGACTCGGCGCAGTGCACGCGGATCTGATGCGTGCGACCCGACAGCAAGGTGCAGCGCAGCGCGCTGATGCCGCCGTGCGCGGCCTCCACCTTATACAAGGTCGTCGCGGCGCGCCCGTGCGTGGTGACGCTGCTGATTTTCTTCCGCTCGCGCACGTGCCGGCCCAACGCCAGGTCGATGCGGCCTTCCTTCTGCCTGGGCGTGCCGACCACCAGGGCGAGGTAGATTTTCTCGACCTCGCGCCCGGCGAACTGGCGTTGCAGTTCAATCAGCGCCTGGTGCGTTTTGGCGACGACCAGCACGCCGGTCGTGCCCTTGTCCAGCCGATGCACGATGCCCGGCCGCCCGTCGATGCTGTACTCGCGCAGCTCCGGCACGTGATGCAACAGGGCGTTGACCAGCGTGCCGTCCGGATTGCCCGGCGCGGGGTGCACGACCATCCCCGCCGCTTTGTTGATCACCAGCAGATGCTCGTCGGCGTAGAGGATATCCAGCGCGATGTCCTGCGCCTCGGGCTCGCTTGCCGCGGGTGGATTCATCGTCACGGTCAGCGTCTGGCCCGTCTGCACGGCGGCGGACGCCTTGGCCGGCGCGCCGTTGAGCGACACATGACCTTCCTTGGCGAGCTTCGCCGCCTGGCTACGCGTGAGCGAGGGCTCGAGCTCGGCCAGGGCGCGGTCGAGCCGCTGTCCGTCGAGGCTGGCGGGAACGATGAATCGCTTTTCTTCCATGGCTGCAATTGTAACGACGCGCCGGCGGGTTACAAGATGTATTCTTGACATGGCGAAATTGCACGCTAAACTCCCCTAGCGCGCAAGGAAAACGTTTTTTAAAGGGTTTTGATTCCATGAACAAACAGGTGGCGATCAACGGTTTCGGCCGCATCGGCCGCGCGTTCTTCCGTCATGCCTGGCGGCGGGAAGAATTTACCATCGCGGCGATCAACGACGTGGCTGACACGCCGACGCTGGCGCACCTGCTTAAATACGACTCCGCGCACGGACGTTTTCCCGGCGAGGTGAAGGTCGAAGGCGATCGGTTGATCGTCGACGGACAGGCGATCGAGGTGCTGCATCGGGCCGATCCGCAAGGGCTGCCCTGGCGCGAGAAGAATATCTGGCTGGCGCTGGAAGCGACCGGCTGCAACAAGAATTTCGACTTTCTGCAAAAGCATCGCACCGCCGGAGCCGAGCGCGTGCTGCTGTCGGCCAACGTGGCGGCGGACGATCAAGATCGCGTGCGCACGTTCGTGATGGGCGTCAACGAGGGCGCGTACGATCCGGCGCGCGACTCTATTCTCTCCAACGCGAGTTGCACGACCAACGGACTGGCGCCGGTGTTGCGTCTGCTCGATGAAACCTATGGGGTGCAGGGCGCGAACTTCACGACGGTCCACGCGTATACGCAGGGGCAGAACCTGATCGACGGACCGTGCGCCGATTTGCGCCGGGCGCGCGCGGCGGCGACGAACATCATTCCGACCTCGACCGGCGCGACCGACGGGCTGGCCGTGCTGTTTCCGCATCTGCGCGGGAAGATCGGCGGGCTGTCGTTGCGGGTGCCGATCTTGAATGTCAGCTTGATTGATTTGTCGGTCGTGCTTAAAACGTATGTAAGGGCGGAAGACGTCAACGCACAGTTGCGCGCTGCCGCCCAGGGGGATCTGCGGGGGATTTTATCGACCGTCAGCGATCCGGTGGTTTCCGGTGATATGAACGGCTCGACCGCTTCGGCGACCGTGGATGAGGCGCTCATCCAGGTCGTGGCGGCGGACGGGTCGGGGTGGTTGCTCAAATTAATGCTTTGGTATGACAACGAAATCGGTTATGTATCCCGGCTGATCGAACTCATCAACCATATGTTGCGAAAGGAATAAAACGATGGCCGTCAAATACATCGACGAACTGGAATTGGAAGGCAAACACATCTTTTTGCGGGCGGACCTCAATGTTCCTCTGGCCGAAGGCAAAATCACCGACGATACGCGCATCCGCGCCGTGCTGCCCACGGTGCGCAAGGTGCTGCGCGACGGCGGCCGGTTGGTCGTAGCCAGTCACCTGGGCCGGCCCAAGGGCAAGTACGACGAGAAATTGTCGCTGATGCCCGTGGCCGAGCGGATGGCCGAACTGCTGGATCGCGATGTGATCATGGCCCCGGACGTCGTGTCCGACGGCGTCAAGGTCGTCGCCCAGCAGCTCAAGGACGGCGAAGTCATGATGCTGGAAAACCTCCGCTTCATCCCCGGTGAAACGGCGAACGATCCGGAATTCGCCGCCAAGCTGGCCGAGCTGGCGACCGTGTACGTCAACGACGCGTTCGGCAGCAGCCACCGCGCCCACGCCAGCGTCGAGGCGCTGCCGCGTCTGGTGGAAGAAAAGGCGGCCGGTTATCTGATGCGCAAGGAATTGCGGTATTTGAAAGAGGCGCTGGCCGACCCCGAGCGACCCTTCTGGGCGATCCTCGGCGGGGCGAAGGTCAGCGATAAAATCGGCGTGGTCAACACGCTGCTGGACAAGGTCGACGGCCTGATCATCGGCGGCGGCATGGCCTATACCTTCCTGGCCGCGAAGGGCTTCGAGGTGGGCAAGAGCCTGGTCGACGGCGGGCGCATCACCTACGCGCGCGAAACGCTGGCCCGCGCCGAGAAAAAGGGCGCGAAGATTCTGCTGCCGGTCGATCACGTGGTTGCCGCGACGATCGCGGCCGACGCGGCGGTGAAGATCGTCACCAACCAGGATTTCCCGACCGACATGATGGGCCTGGACATCGGCCCGGAAACGATTCGCCTTTACACGGACGCGCTGGTCGGCGCCAAGACGATCGTCTGGAACGGCCCGATGGGCGTGTTCGAGCACGCGCCGTTCGCCGCGGGCACCATCGGCATCGCCAAGGCGGTGGCCGAGAGCGGTTCGATCTCGATCGTCGGCGGCGGCGATTCGGTCAGCGCCGTGAAGAAAGCGGGCATGGCCGATAAAATCAGCCACATTTCCACCGGCGGCGGCGCCAGTCTGGAATTGCTGGAGGGCAAGGAATTGCCCGGCGTGACGGCGTTGGAAAGCTAAACCATTTACGAATACACCAAGGAGAATCACATGACTCGCCGACCGATTTTGGCAGGCAACTGGAAAATGTATTTATCGACCGCGCCGGCGCGGGAACTGGCCGCGGCGTTGGCGAAAAGCGTGGGCGACGTGACCGACGTGGACGTCGTGCTCATTCCTTCGTTCACCGTACTGGGCGAAGTGCGCGACGCGATCGCGGGCACGAACATCGGCCTGGGCGCGCAGAATTGCCACTTCGAAGAAAAGGGCGCGTTCACCGGCGAAGTCGCCCCGCAGATGCTCGTGGACGCCGGCTGTGCGTATGTGGTCATCGGCCACAGCGAGCGGCGCCACATCTTCGGCGAGACCAGCGAGCTATGCAACAAGAAGATCGTGGCCGCGCTCAACGCCGGCCTGACGCCGATTTACTGCATCGGCGAGTTGCTCGAAGAGCGTGAAGCCGGCCGCACCTTCGCCGTGCTGGAAGATCAGCTCAACGAAGGTCTGGCCGGTTTGTCGCTGGAACAGGCGCAGAAACTGGTCATCGCCTACGAGCCGGTCTGGGCCATCGGCACGGGCAAGACGGCCACGCCGCAGCAGGCGCAGGAAGTGCACGAGATGGTGCGCAACTGGCTCAGCGAGCGTTTCGACGCCGCCACGGCCAACGGCCTGCGCATTCAGTACGGCGGTTCGGTCAAGCCCGACAACGTCGACGAGCTCATGGCATGCCCGGATATCGACGGCGCGCTGGTCGGCGGCGCTTCGTTGAAGGCCGACAGTTTTACGCGCATCGTACGCTTTGAAAAATAAAGGCCGAGGCGGTCCCTCGCGTCTTTATTTTGCGATGGAAAATACCGATTTTACCCTCTTGTAAGTCGCCATCGCCTAGGGTACAATGCATCCCCGTTTTTCAGGGAATAGGTGTTCAACCTATTGAAATATAGTGTTTTTTCGATCTTTGTGCGGCGAGGGGTAAGAAAAAGCCTCCGTTGGCCGGATACGGCGACAAAGAAGGATCGGCGCGTATCGAACATCCTTACGAGGATGTGCGAAATATAGTCTTGAAAGGGGAACTTTAACTAATGACCGAGAACAACAACAACCACCACGACGAAAACGAAATCAAAGCCGAAGGCGCGGGCGTGGACGCTCCGGAGGAAACGACCGAGGAACCGCAGGAAGAGAGCTTTGCTGAACTGCTCGAAAAGAGTTCGTTCGATTCCAAGAAGGAAGGCGAAGTCATCAAGGGCCGAGTGATCTCGGTGGAAAAAGACTACGTAGTGGTCGACATCGGCTTCAAGAGCGAAGGCGTCATTCCGCTCAACGAGTTCAAAGACGCGCACGGCGAAGCCGTCGTCAACATCGGCGATCGCGTCGATGTGCTGCTGGAAGCGGCGGAAGACGAAAGCGGCCTGATCGTCCTGTCCAAAGAAAAAGCCGACAAGATGAAGGTCTGGGACGAAATCTACAAGGCCTACTCGGCGGACGGCGTGATCAAAGGCAAGATCATCAGCCGGGTCAAGGGCGGTCTCCAGGTCGACATCGGCGTGCGGGCGTTTCTGCCCGGCAGCCAGGTCGATCTGCGCCCGGTGCGCAACATCGAAAAGCTCATCGGCCAGGAATTCGATTTCAAGATTCTCAAGTTCAATAAGCGGCGGGGCAACATCGTGCTCAGCCGGCGCGCCTTGCTGGAAAAAGAGCGCGAGCAGATGCGCAAAGAAACCCTCAAGCACCTCGAAGACAGCGCGGTGCTCGACGGCATCGTCAAGAACATCACCGATTACGGCGCCTTCATCGACCTGGGCGGCATCGACGGTCTGTTGCACATCACCGACATGAGTTGGGGTCGCATCAATCATCCGTCCGAGCTGTTCGAAGTGGGCGATGAAATCCAGGTCAAAGTCCTCAAGTACGACGAAGACCGGCAGCGCGTCAGCCTCGGTTACAAGCAGATCCGCCCCGATCCGTGGACGACGGTGGGCGAGAAATACCAAGTCAATGCGAAGGTCAAGGGCAAGGTCGTCAGCCTCACCGATTACGGCGCTTTCGTCGAATTGGAAGAGGGCATCGAGGGCCTGATTCACGTCTCCGAAATGAGCTGGGTGAAGAAGGTCAAGCATCCTTCGAAGATCCTGGCGATCGGCGACATGATCGAAGCGGTCGTGCTGGACATCAACGTCGAGTCGCGCCGCATCAGCCTGGGCCTCAAGCAGACCGCGGCCAACCCGTGGGAAATCGTCAAAGAGAAATACCCGGTCGGCACGCGCATCCTGGGCAAGATCCGCAACATCACCGATTTCGGCGTGTTCGTGGGCATCGACGAAGGCATCGACGGCCTGATTCACATCAGCGACATTTCCTGGACCCAGCGCATCAAGCATCCCAGCGAGATGTTCAAGAAGGGCCAGGAAGTCGAAGCGGTCGTGCTGCACATCGACAGCGAGAACGAACGCTTCAGCCTGGGCATCAAGCAGCTCACGGCCGACCCGTGGGGCACCATCGGCGACCGTCTGCACGTAGGCAGCATCACCGAAGGCGAAGTGATCAACGTCACGGAATTCGGCGTGTTCGTCGATCTGGGCGACGGCATCGAAGGCCTGATTCACGTCAGCGAACTTTCCTCGAAGAAGGTGGAAGATCCCACCACGCAGGTGAAGGTCGGCGACAAGATCATGGTCGAGATCATCAAGATCGACGACAAGGATCACAAGATCCGCCTGTCGCGTCGCAGCATCGAAGAGAACCGCGAGAAGGCCGACCTGGCTTCGTTCATGCAGAAGCAGGGCAGCGCCGGCCGCGTGGGTCTGGGCGATCTGATCGCGCAGGCCAAGGCGAAGACCGGCAAGGCCGAGGAAGTCGTGGAAGAGGCTCCGGCTGAAGAGGCTCCGGTGGAAGAAGCTTCGGCGGAAGAGACTCCGGCGGAAGAAGCTTCGGCGGAAGAGACTCCGGCGGAAGAAGCTCCGGTGGAGGAAGCTCCGGCGGAAGAGGCTCCGGCTGAAGAGGCTCCGGCTGAAGAGGCTCCGGTCGAAGAGGCTCCGGTGGAAGAGGCTCCGGCCGAAGAAGCTCCGGTCGAAGAGGCTCCGGCGGAGGAAGCTCCGGCTGAAGAGGCTCCGGCGGAAGAGGCTCCGGTCGAGGAAGAGCCCAAGGAAGAATAGTCAATCCGACGGCGGGAGCGGCGCACCGGGGTGCGTCGTTCCCTGCCTTCATCAACGCCCGAAAAAAGGCATGACATGAAACGGCATCCAATCCTTTATGGTTTTTTGCTGGTCAGCCTGGTGGCGGTGTTCTTTTACTTGGTGATACTCGGTTCGTTTTCGTTTTTTTCGGCGGACGACGGCATTCCTTTCGTGGATGAATCGGTCGGCGTGATCGAGATCTACGGCGTGATCGACGACAGCGAAGACACGATGAAGGACATTCGCCGTTTTGCCGAGGACGACAGCATCCGCGCGTTGCTGGTGCGTATCGATTCCCCGGGCGGCGTGGTCGCGCCGGTGCAGGAAATCTACGGCGAACTGGTGCGCGCGGCGCAAAACAAACCGGTGGTGGCCTCGCTCGCGTCGACCGCGGCGTCGGGCGGGTACTACATCGCCTGCGCCGCCCAGACGATCGTGGCCAATCCGGGCACGATCACCGGGTCGATCGGCGTGGTGATGGAGTTCATCACCGGCGAGGAAGCGTTCCGCATGCTTGGCCTGCGCAGCCAGGTGGTCAAGTCCGGCGAGTTGAAGGACACCGGCAACATCGGGCATTCGCTGACCAGGCAGGAAGCGGCCGCGCTGCAGGAAACCGTCGACGACGTGCATCGGCAATTCGTCGAGGCGGTGATGGCCGGGCGTCAGCTCGACGAGGAAACGACGCGCGCGCTGGCCAGCGGCCGGATCTACTCGGGGGCGCAAGCCAAGGAGTTGGGTCTGGTCGACGAATTGGGTTCCCTGTACGATGCGGTCGATCTGATCAAAGAACGGCTGCACATTGTCGGCAAGGTGCGTTTGATTTATCCCAAGCGTCCCAAGCCGAGTTTGATGGATTTTTTTCTGGATGAATTGACCGGTCGGCTCAGTAAACAGTTGACCGACTCAGCAGACAGCGCCCGCACAGGCCGTCTGTATTTTCGCTAAGGAGGAAGGTGATCGATGACTAAAAGCGACCTCATCAATCAAGTTGCCACTCATATTCCCAGTGGAAAGAAGAAGGACGCGGAAGTAATCGTCAATACCATTTTCGATCGCATGACCCAGGCGCTGGTGGACGGTGATCGTATCGAGATTCGCGGTTTTGGCAGCTTTCACCTGCGCGAACGCAAGTCCCGCATCGGTCGCAACCCGAAAACATCCGATAAAGTTGATGTGCCCTCCAAGAAAGTCCCCTTCTTCAAGGCCGGCAAGAGCCTGAAGCGGTTGGTGGACTATGGTTTGGGCGGCGATTCCGACGACGAATAAGCCGAACGAGCGCTCGTTGCGAGTCGGCATTCTTTCCGATACTCACCTGACGCGTGGTAGTGATCGCGGCCCGCTGCTCAAGCTGGCCGCGACGCACTTCTCCCAAGTCGACGCGATTTTGCACGCCGGCGATGTCGGCGACCTGGACTGGCTGACGGCCGTCGCTTTTCCCGATATTCCCTTTTACGCCGTCGAAGGCAATTGCGACGAACCCGACGCCGATCCGCGCATGCCCGTGCGGCGCATCGTCGAGTTGGGCCCCTGGCGCATCGGCCTGGCGCACGGGTGGGGCGCGCCGCACACCCTGGTCGACCGCCTGGCGCCGCTGTTTGCCGACGTGCACGCGGTGGTGTTCGGCCACAGTCACACCCCCCACCTGGAAAAACGGAATAAAGTCATCTATTTTAATCCCGGTTCCCTCATGTTGCCGCGCAACGGCCCGCCCTCGGCGGGATTGCTGACGATCGGCGAACGGGAATTGGTTTTTTCGCACATCACTCTTTAGCGAAAGCGACGGTGCCCTATGGATCGAATGCACGCGCCCTGGCGTATTTCCTACATCAAGGAAGAAGCGGAGGAAGGGTGCATCTTCTGCACCAAGCCGCCGATGAACGACGACCGCAAGAACCTGATTTTACATCGCGGCGAAACGTGTTACATCATCATGAATAAGTTTCCGTACATCAACGGTCATTTGATGGTCGCTCCTTACGAGCACATCGGCGAGGTCGAGGATCTGCCGCTGACCGTCTGGACGGAAATGATGCAACTGGCGCAGATGGCCGTGAAGGCGCTGAAGATCGCCATGCGCCCACACGGCTTCAACCTGGGCGTGAACATCGGGCGCGTCGCCGGCGCGGGCATGGAAGGGCATGTGCATTTGCATATCGTCCCCCGCTGGAACGGCGACGTGAACTTCATGCCGGTGTTCGCCGAATGCCGGGTCATCAGCCAGCACATCGAGGAAAGTTACCTCGAGCTGGTCAAGGCGCTGGCGCAAGTGAACGGGGAATAAACCGACTGGTTGTCGTTTTTTGAATGGAAGGGTTGGCGATGGTAAGGAAAGTTTTGTGGGCGTTTTTGTTCCTGGTTCTGGTGATTCTGACCACCCTGGTGTACCTCTCCAACGAAACGGAACTTTCGCATAAATTCGCCCTGGGCATCGATGTGCCGTTCACCGGCGATCAGGACGCCGGCGTGTCCCAGACGCGCTACCAGACGAGCATCGCGCCGTCGGTGGCCGCGTATTTCGCGATCTGCTTGCTGGCGGGCGGTTTCCTGGTGATGGTCTTGTCGCTGGCGGTCGTGTTTCAGGCGAAACGGGCCGTCAAACAGGCGCAGCAGGAAACGGAAGATTTGCGCTTCGAGTTGAATCGCCTGCGCGGGCCGGCCGAGGACGACGAGGTCTATCGCGCCCCCGCGTCGGTCGACATGCCCGAATAATTGGTTGCGCTTCGCGTCACCGAACGCGATTGACCCATAACGAAAGGATTTCGTGCTGTGGGCGTTCTGCGACGCCTTGGTTTTCTGCTTTTGTTGCTGATGCCTCTGGCGGCGTGGGCCGGAGAGGATGAAGACGCACAAGCCGTTTCGGCCGCGTATCAAGCCGGCGACATCGCCGCCGCCGATGCGCGTCTCGCCGCGTTCCTCGAAACGTATCCGCAAAGTCCGCAACGCTGTCCGCTGTTGCTGACGGCCGCCCTCGCGCCGCGTTCGCAAAGCGAAGCGATCAGCCGCCTGCGCAGCGTCGCGCAGGATTGCTCCGCCGAGCCGCCGGGCGCCGAAGCGCTGGCGTCGCTGGCGCACTTGCTGCATCTGGCCGGGCAGGAAAGCGCGGCCTATCAGGTCTGCCGCGATTTCGGGCAACGCTATCCCGAAGCGCCGCAGGCCCCGGACATCCTGCTGTTGCAGGGCGCGCTGGAAATGCGTTATCGCGGCGGCGTGCAGGCGGGCAACGCCTACGCCTCGTTTCTGGCGAAGTATCCGGCGCACCCGCGGGCGGTGGTCGCGCTGGTCGGCGTGGCCGACGCGAAGGTCAAGCGCGGCGAATGGGCCGACGCGCACCAGGCCTATTTGCAGGCGTTGCAGACCGACCCCTCGCAGCTCGATCTGCCCGAGGTCTATTTTCATCTGGGCATGACTGCCGAGAAGATGGGCCGCAAGGACGCAGCGCGCCACTACTACCGCGAGTTGATCAAGCTGTTCGGCGACCATGACGAGGCGGTTTTCGACTATGTCAGCTTT
>DAIMDW010000011.1:0-148045 GCA_036725605.1 bacterium | reverse complement strand
CAGGGCCACGCGCTCGTCGTCGATGATCGCGGTGGTGATGCGGCCGAACACGGCGAAGAACAGAACCAAAATGGCCAGGTAGACGTAGGTCTCCTTTTTCTTCGCGTTGTCCAGCAGCCATTCGCGGACGATGAGCGAATAGCGCACGTGCTCTTCGAGATGCTCCAGGTGCGGAATGAGTTCCTCGGGCTTGAGCTGTTCGCCTTCCTCGAGGAGGTCGAACAGCGAGGTGTCCGCGCCCAGGTCGAAGTTGAAATGCAATGACGTCTGGTCGAAGTCTTTCTGACTCAGTTGACTGTCCAGATCGTCGAGAAGTCGTTTGTCAATCATGTCGTCGGTTCCTGTGGCGGTTCTTCCGGCGTTTCCTCGTCGGTCGCGGGCGGCGCTTCGGGAGTCGCATCGCCGGCGTCCGCGGGCGCTTCCTCATAGGTGCGGATTTTGTCGATCTCTTCCAGCAAACGCGGGTTGGACAGATAGCGGTGCATCACCGAATCCTGATGGATCTTGTAGTCGACCTGCGCGAAGCCGCCGTAGATGCGATAAACGCGGTATTCCAGGTCGTTGCTCAGCGGCCGCACCTGGGTGCGGAAGCAGCAGTTGGTGACCATCAGGCCGTACCCGGCGTAAATGCCGATCGTCCATTCGCCCACGTACTCGGAGAAAAACACGATGTCGCCCAGGGCGATGTCCAGCGGGTCCTCGACGCGGTCGAGCATCTTGGCCAGATAGGGCTCCATGCCGTAAATCGACGACTCGACCTTGTAGGGCACCTGCAGCGCGTCCTGCACGAAGGCGCGGTCGGAGATGAAATGCGTGCCTTCGCGAATGTTGCTCAGCAGCTTTTTGGAGATGATCGCCCCTTCCATGTTCTGCAACCGGTCGCGCGCGCCGACCGAGACGTTGGGCGTGCTGATGCCGCAGGGGCCTTTTTCGATTTTCAGATCCAACAGCGATTCGAACTTGCCGCCCAGCGCCTGGAAGCTGCGCAGGCGATCGAATTTCACGTCGTACAGACAGTTGTTTTCGGCGTCGGCGATGGAGAAATGATTCCAGGCGTAAGCGCTGTAGGGCAGATAATGGTCCTTCTTGTTGCGCCGGAATTTGAGGCCGAGTTTCTGCTCGTAGTATTCGAGCGACTTGGCCAGCAGGTCGTAGCTGGGCGGCCCCTTGAGTTCGGAAACGTAGGACAGGTCGTTGTCCGCGTTGGGGTCCATCGGATCGGGCTTGGCTTTGTTTTTCGCGCACCCGAACAGCAGCAGCGCCAGGAGCGCCGGCAGCAGCCAAAGCAGATGAGATCGATTAAAAGTAAACATCGCCGGGTCCCAATCTCCTCTCGTCGCGCGTCACGCCGACAAAGAAACGAATTTTCGGATCGCCCACGCCCGACAGCAAGCCCATGCCCACGCCGGCGGTCAGCGCGGTGAAGTTGAGCCGCTGCCAATATTTGCGATAAGCGACCAGAACTTCCATGTAGTCCAGGTCCGGCTCGCCGTAGGGCGCGCGCACCTGGGTGCGGGTGGCCAGATCGGCCAACACCTGGTTGGAGCGGTCGACGCGCAAAATGCCGCCGACAGTCAGCGTCAGTTCGTCGCCGACTTCCATATCGAACAGCTCCGAGCCTTGCGGCGTGACATAGTACTTGTAACCGAGGTTCGCCGCCACCGTCCACCAGCGCCGGCCCAGGTCGGCCACGAGCACCGGGGCGAGCGTGGTGGTCTTGTCGGAGACGAAGCTGTTTTCCTGATAGGCCAGCGGCGTGGTCACGCGGCCCAGCAGCGCCAGGCCGAGGCACTTCTGCCGCCGGTTGAGGATCGTGCCCTTCACCTCGAAACGGATGTCCTCGACGGCGAAGGAGTCGAAATCGTATTTGTCCTCGAACTCCTCGTTGAACTGACGGTAGATCGTCAGCGGCAAATCGAAGCCGACGTCGAGGAAATGGAAGAAGCCGACCGCATAGACCAGGTTGGTCGACACCTGATTCTCGACGATGCGATAGAGCTTGTCGTTTTCGTCCTCGAGGTAATCGACCGCGTCGACCGCGTCGTCGAGCCAGGCGCCGTAGTGCATGCGGAACATGGTCAGCGGTTCGGAACCGACCGTCCAGACCACGCCGGAGCCGTCGATGACCGGCTGGAAGTAATGCACGTTCTTATCGAGCAATCCGGCGGCCCCGGCGGGAGCCGCGAAAGCCAGCAGCAAGACGATAAGTGGAATGTGGCGTAGTCTCAAACAGCCTTCTCCTTCTGGTTCATTCGTGAGCGGGGGCCGGAATCAGCGACAGCCCGCGCCGCATCCGCCTCCGACCAGGTTACCGCCTTCCAGATCGTCGCCATCGTCCTCGTCGTCGTCGACGACGACATCGTCGGTATCGTCGTCGAGCGTGTCGTCGTCGCCCAGGTGCGGGCCGGTGTCGTCGTCGAGCGTGTCGTCGTCGGTGGAAAGCGGGTCGCACCGATCGTCGTTCTCGTTGCAGAATTCATCTTCGCCGCAGGGATCGCCGGCGGTCGTGCACAGATCGAAATACTCGTCACAGGTTTCCTCGCCGGTGCAGAACAGACCGTCGTCGGGGCACGGATCGTCGGAGGCTTCGCAGCGCTGCGATTCCTCGTCGCAGTACTCGACGCCGTTGCAGAACAGATTGTCGTCCGGGCACGGATCGCCGGTGGTGCGGCACTCTTCGCGGCTTTCGTCGCAGTATTCGACGCCGGTGCAGAACAGGCCGTCGTCGGCGCAGGGATCGCCGGAGTGGCGGCACATGTCGAATTGCTCGTCGCAGATTTCCGTGCCGTTGCAGAAAACCGTGTCGTCGACGCAGGGACTGCCGGTGGTCAGGCACTGGTCGTTGTACTCGTCGCAGATTTCATTGCCGTTGCAGAACAGGCCGTCATCGATGCACGGGTTGCCCGAATGCAGGCAGATGTCCTCGTTCTCGTCGCAGGACTCGATGCCGTTGCAGAACACCGTGTCGTCGCTGCAGGGGTTGCCCGAGCTCTGGCAGACGTCGTTGACCTCGTTGCAGGTTTCCACGCCGTTGCACCACAGGAGGTCGTCGCTGCAGGGATTGCCCGAGTGCAGGCACTGGTCGTCGGCCTCGTTGCACGACTCGACGCCGTTGCAATAGATGCTGTCGTCCGGACACGGATTGCCGGTGGTCGTGCATTGATCGTTCTGTTCGTTGCACGACTCGACGCCGTTGCACCACAGGTCGTCGACCGGGCACGGATTGCCCGAACTCTCGCATTGATCGTCGGCCTCGTTGCACGTTTCCAGGCCGTTGCAGTACAGCCCGTCGTCGCCGCAAGGTTCCTCGGTCACGGCGCAGCGGTTGGTGTTTTCGTTGCAGTATTCCAGGCCGTTGCAGTACAGCCCGTCGTCGGTGCAGGGATTGCCCGAGCTGATGCACTGGTCGTTGTTCTCGTCGCAGGACTCGATGCCGTTGCAGAAGATGTGGTCGTCGGTGCACGGTTCGGGCGTGCTTTTGCAGGTGTTCTGCGATTCGAGGCAATATTCGCGGCCGTTGCAGAACAGGCCGTCGTCCGGGCAGGGATTGCCCGAATTGAGGCACTGGTCGTTGTTCTCGTCGCAGTCTTCCACGCCGTTGCAGAAGATGCCGTCGTCGGGGCACGGCTCGTCGGTGGCGGCGCACTGCGAGTTGGCTTCGTCGCAGTACTCATTGCCGTTGCACCACAGGCCGTCGTTGGGGCACGGATCGCCCGAGTGCTCGCAGAGGTCGGCGCCTTCGTCGCATCCTTCGATGCCGTTGCAGAACACGCCGTCGTCGGCGCAGGGTTCCTCGCCCTGTTCGCAACGGTTGGTGGTCTCGTTGCACGACTCGACGCCGTTGCACCAGCGACCGTCATCGGGACACGGCGTGCCCGAGTGCTCGCACTGGTCGAGGTTTTCGTTGCACGATTCGCTGCCGTTGCACCACAGGCCGTCGTCGGTGCAGGGGTTGCCCGCGTGCTCGGTGCATTCGTCCTGATCGCAGAAATCGGCGCCGTTGCAGAAAATGCCGTCGTCGCACGACGCGCCGTCGTTGGCGGACCAGCGGTGCAGCGATTCGCTCGTGTCGCAGACCTGGCAGGCGTTTTCCGGATTGGCGTCGCCGTGCTTCCAGCATTCGCCGTCGATGAAGCAGCCGCCGTTGTCGCAGGTCACCACGCGCAGGTTGTAATCGCCGTCGTCCCAGGAAGCCCAACCGTCGACGAAGGCGTAGTAGGCGCCGTCCTGCGAGGCGACAAACTCGACCAGCGAATGGTCGCGGTCGCCCTGCCAGTCGTCGTTGCAGCCGACTTCCTCGCCCTCTTCGCAATCGCCGTAGCGCACGTAGAGGACGGTGTCGTCGAACCAATCCAGGCCGCGCAGATCGAGGACGTAGGAGTTGCCGGCTTCGCCGAAGAAGTAGTACACGTCGTCGGGACCGCGCGCCCAGGAGCAGGTGCCGTGATAATCGTTGCCCGCGCCGCTGGTGTCGCCGGTGACGTCGGCGGGCAGCGACAAGGTAATCGCATTGGAGCAGTCGTTGTCGCCGGGGCCGTCGTCGCCGGCGTTTTCCCACTGCGCGCCGGCGGTGAAGCAATAGGCGTCGTCGCCGCCGACCGATTCGATTTCCGTCAGCCGCTGCACGGTCGTGGCCACGGTGAGGGTCGCCTGCAGCGGATAGCGCGCACGGGCGTCGTCGATGACGATCTGCATCGTTTCGGTGTCGGCGGTCAGCGAGGCTTTGAGCGGCGCGCCGGTCGCGTCGACCACCTGGAGGCCGCCGCCGGTCAGCACTTCCAACTCGCGGAAGGCGTAGGCGAAGCGCGCGCCGTCATCGCCGCCGCCCAGCAGATCGGTCAGGACCTCGAAGTCCAGCGTCAGCGGGCCGGCGCCGGAGAGCGCGGCGTCGATTTGCAGCGAATAGGACAAGCCCTGAGGCGTGGCGGTGAAAAACTGACTGAAACCGTCGTGGTAATAGGCCAGACGACAACCGAGATCGTTTTCCGCGGCATCCGCATCGCAGCCGTTGACCGTCACGGCCGCCGGCGCAATGTCCACGCGTGATTCACCGCGCGCCAACATGACCGGAATCATGGACAATTTCCAGACTTCGCAAGCGCCCGCCGGCGAAAAGGTCATCGCCGTTTCGTCGAAAGCGATGCGCAGATGCTGTGCGGGATTGTCGACCACGAATCCGCCGTCGGTGGTCAGAATCGAAAGCGAATCGCCGTCGGCGTCGCCATTAATTGTCGGGAGCAGAGAAACCGGCGCCTCGTTCGTCGAACCCAGGGAAATTGCCAGGATCACCGGGACCGATAAAAGGATGGCCAGACACACCATACGTTTGAATGAACCCATGACGGACTCCCCATGTAAATCGCAAATGCCCCTGGCAGCAATTCATTTCAGTCGGTCGGGCACCCTAAAATCAGGCGACAATCCGACCGAATGCCGCACCAAAAAAGAAAGCAAAGTTTACCACCGACCGGTCAGCGGCGCAAATCTATATTTCGTCCGAAAACTGGTTGTAATTATTCAAAAATAGCAATCAGGGAATTTTTTTCGACTCGTCATTTTCTTTATGTTTTATCATTTAGCTTGACCAAATTGTGCCGATACGTTTTTTTGTAGGTAAGACTTGCAGGGACAGGCCTGTAGCAATCGAATGCTTTTATAAAGTCAAATAGGACCTTTTTGACAATGCCATGACGATGAAAAATCAAATAATCGACAGTCAGGCATAAATGTACAAATTTAAAAGAAAAATCGGCATTAAAACGCTCCGCATCATTTTGCCGGCTCTGGCAACGGTGATTTTGTTCATCGTGGCGATCTTCGAGTTTTTCCTGCCCACCCTTGAAAGCAGCATGATCGAGCGCAAGCGCGACATGATCCGCGAGTTGACGCATACGGCCATCAGCAGCATGGATTACTTCCATCAGGAAGAGCTGGCCGGTCGCCTGACCACCGAGGAAGCGCAAAAACTGGCTTCCGCGGCCATTCGACAATTGCGTTACGGCGTCGATAAAAAAGACTACTTCTGGATTCAAAACCTGGACCCGATTTTCCTGATGCACCCCTATCGTCCGGACCTGGAAGGAACGCACGCCGACGAATTCTCCGACACCGACGGTCATTCGCTGCTGGATTCCTTCGTGCGCGAGGGCACGAAAACCAACGGCGGTTTCGTCGACTACTACTGGCAGTGGAAAGACGATCCGTCGCGCGTGGTGCCCAAGGTTTCTTACGTCAAGCTTTACGAGCCCTGGGAGTGGATCGTGGGCACGGGCGTGTACATCGAGGATGTGCGCGCCGAAATGAACACGCTGGTCTGGCGCATCGTCAAGGTTTCGCTGCTGATCCTGGTCGTGATCGGTCTGATGTCGACGTTGATGGTCTGGCAGAGTCTGCAGACGGACCGGCAACGGCAGGAAGCGGAAGACTCGCTGCGGGCCAGCGAGGCGCAGTACCGCGAAATCGCCGCGCGCATTCCGGGCGTGGTGTTTCAGTATGCGATGAACACGGATGAAGAGAACGAAATTCCGTTTATCAGCGAACGAACCGAAGAGCTCATCGGCATCCAGCCGCAGGAGATCGTCGCCGACCCGAAGTTGTTTTTCCAAGCCATCCACGAGGACGAGCGCGAAAGAGTGGTCGATTCCCTGCGCGATGCGGCGCATCGGATGGACAATTGGAATCGGGAATTCCGCCTCGTGTCGCGCAACGGCGACGTGCGTTGGGTGCGCGCCAGCGCCGCGCCGACGAAGATCCCCGAAAAGGGCATTTTGTGGAACGGTCTGTTGCTGGACATCTCCACCCTCAAGCAGAGCGAACAGGAGCGCGAAAAGCTGATCCTGCTGGTGGAGAACAGCACCGAGTTCGTCGGCTTGATCGATCACACCGGCAACTTCATCTACATCAACCGCGCCGGTCGCGAATTGTTGGGCGTCGAGCCGGCCGAGGAGATCGGCCGGATCTGCCTGGACGAGGTTTTCCTGCCCGACTCAAACGAGACGTTTCCGCACAACGGCCAGGCCGCGCTGATGAAAAACGGCAGTTGGCAGGGCGAAGGCGTACTGCACAACCGGCACGGCGAGAAAATCGACGTGGAACTGGGCGCGTATTTGAATCGCGATCCCTCGATGATCGCGCCGATATTCACCGCAATCATCATCCGCGATCAACGGGCGCGCAAGCTGGCCGAAAAGAAACAAAAGCGATTGGAAGAACAGTTGCAGCAGTCGCAGAAGCTCGAAGCGATCGGGCGTCTGGCCGGCGGCATCGCCCACGACTTCAACAACCTGCTGACGGGCATCATCGGCAATCTCAGCCTGGCGCAGATGGACGCGAACGACGAGGCGCTGTCTTACCTGCAGACGGCCGAGAGCGCCGCTTCGCGCGCCAGCGATCTGGTCAAGCAATTGCTGATCTTCTCGCGCAAGAGCAAGCCGGAAGTAAAATCGACCGACACCGGCGAACTGCTCGCCGAGGTGGCGAACATGCTGCGGGCCACCATCGACCGGCGCATCGAGATCGGCACCGAATTCAACGCCGACGACGACTGGCACATTCTGGCCGACCCCAGCCAGGTGCATCAGGTGCTGATCAACCTGTGCCTGAACGCTCACGATGCGATCAAGGCTCAATGGAAAAAGGAGTCGATTTCCGGGGCCGGACAGATCACCATGCGTTTGGGCCATCGGCACATCAACCGCGACTACCTGCGATCCAACCCGGACGCCAAGGAAGGGCGTTACGTGGTGATCACGATCAGCGACAGCGGTTCGGGCATCGACGAAGCGGTGCTGCAGCACATCTTCGAGCCGTTTTTCACCACCAAGGAAACCGGCAAAGGCACCGGCCTGGGATTGTCGCTGGTGTACGGCATCGTGCGTCAACACAAAGGCTGGATCGAAGTGGAAAGCCAGCCCAAGAAGGGCACCAGCTTCCACGTGTACCTGCCCGCCTTCCAGGGGCAGGCCGCCGGGCAGGAAACGCAAACGAGCGTCAAAGAGGACATGCCGGGCGGCGAGGAAACGATCCTGCTGGTCGACGACGAGAACATCGTGCGCAATCTGGGCAAGACAATCCTCACGCGTAAGGGCTATACTATCCTGGTGGCCGAAAACGGCGAAGAAGCGTTGACTCTGTTCAACGAGAAGAAAGACTCGATCGACTTGATCATTCTGGACATCACGATGCCCAAGATGTCCGGTCTCGAAGTGCTGCAGCGGATTCAGGATATGACGCCCGGCTTCCCGGTGCTCATGTCCAGCGGCTACGTCGAACAGGGGCAAATCGAACAATTGCTGGAGATGGGCGCCAGCGGCTTCATCGGCAAGCCGTATTCGATTGTGGACATGACCCGCACGGTACGGCAGACATTGGATCGGCGTTCGCGCCAGGTTGAAATGTTCAATTAGCGCTCCGGATCAGAAGGGATCAAACCGCCATGCTGTCCAGTCTTGTTCGTCAGATGTTGTATTACCCCACCCCCTTGCTGTTGGAAGAACCGCTGCCGCCGTACGCCGCCGACGCGGAGGAAATATGGTTGGACGGACCGGGCGGCCATCGGTTGCACGGCCTGTATTGGCCCGCCGCGAACGACCGGCCGACGATTTTGTTTTTTCACGGCAACGCGCAGTCGGTCTACGAATGGGCGCTGGTGCGCGAGGATCTGGCGGCGATGGATTGCGGCCTGCTGCTGGTGGATTATCCCGGCTACGGTAAATGCGGCGGTGAACCGAACGAGGAGTCGTTGTATGCCGCCGGCCGCGCCTGGCTGGCCTGGCTGGCCGAGCAGGTCGGCCCGCGGAAGATCATCCTGTTCGGCAAATCGCTGGGCGGCGGCGTGGTCGGCGAGATCGCGCAACATCATTTTCTGCTGGGCATCGTCCTGGAATCGACGTTCCGCTCGATCGCGCACGTCGCGCAGCAGTTGTTTCCCATGCTGCCGGCCGATCCGGAACTGACCGGCGAACGCTACGCAACCATCGAGAAGATCGCCAACTTCCGCGCGCCGCTGTTGATCGTCCACGGCAAGCGCGACGAGTTGATTCCCTACGCCGAAGCCGAAGGCCTTTTCGCCGCCGCCAACGAACCGCGGCAACTGTACAGCGTGCCCGGCGCCGGGCACAACGACGTGTCCATCTCCGCCGGGCCCGACTACGGTGAAATCCTGCGTGCCTGGCTGGACGGATTGTCGACCGACGCGAAGTAAGCCGCCCTCTTCCGTTCATTCCTTCGCGGGAACCAAGCGACAAACGAGATAGGAACACAACGCGATTGCGCCGACCGCCGGCAGCAGCGCCAGTTTCAGGCGGTACCAATCGGCGCTCATGATCCCCGCCACGTACGCGTAGATCGCCAAAAAGCCGACGAAGGTCGTAAGGATCATCCACTTGTCGCGGCCGGCGTTGCGCACCGCCAGGCCCGCCACGGTCAAAGCGAAGCCCGGCGCCGCCCGCCACCAGGGGAAGGACTCCGGCGGCGGAATGCCGATGCGCGCGGCATCGAACCGCCAGGAGAAAAAGTCGAACGTCTGGAAAAAGAGCGGCTTCATTCTGCCCCACTCGGGCCAGGTGACGTAGCCGTCGTTGGAGCGCACGTGGAGCACGGTCATCATCTCCACGCCGTACACCGGGTCGGTCCACAACAGCGGATTGGACAGCACGAAAACGACCACGATGCTCGCCAGCAGCAACAAGGCCGGATAGACCGCCGCCCGGCCCAGAAGCCAAATACGCCGCCCGATCAACAGCAACAGCAACGGCAGCAAACCGACCGCGAAGAGCTTGGTCGAAATCGCGCAGCCGGCCGCCAAGCCGGTGAGGATCCAGGGCGTGGCGCGCTGCGGCCGCTGCCGGTCGGTCTTGATCCACCAGGCGCCGTGCAGCGTCAGCAGACAGAACAACAACAGCGGAATTTCCGTCAACATCGAACGCGCCACCAGGCGAAACGCGGGATGCCACAGCAACAAAGCGGCGGCCGCGTACGCCGCCGGTCGCGAGGCGGTCAGGCGCACCGTCAGGGCAAACAGCAGCGCGACCACGGCGGTCGACAGCAGGCTCATCACCAGACGCATCACAAATTTTTTCTTTTCTTTATCCGGCGTGATCAAACCGGCGAATTGGCCGACCGCGCCGACGATGAACACACCCAGACGCGGATTGTTCGCTCCGTAATTCCAGTAGGGATCGGCCCAGAAAGGATTGCGAAAATCATGCTCGACCAGCGCCAGGCGAAGCGCCTTTTCCCCGACCTCGACGAAGCCGCCTTCATCCATGATCTGCAGCACCATGTCGCCGTCGTTGGGCGCCGCGCCGAACAGATTGATGAAGAGAAACACCAGCGGCAACAACAGCCACCGGCCGCGCCGACGCCAAGGCGAACCGACCGGTACAGACGACGAACGGTCACTCACGATCCAAGGCTCCGTTGAATCATCGAACTTCCTCACCTGGCCGGGGACAACAGGCGGTCAATATAGCACAGCGCCGCGGCGACCCCAACGAAATCCTCTCACCTCCGGCCGTTACTCGAATCAATTGATAATTTTTCCTTGACTTGACCGGGAGGCGTACTTTAATGCGTTTATACCAATCACGGGAGGAGACATTATGACCATTATCAGGAATATGTTGCTTCTAATGATAATGGTCGCCTTGACCGTGGGGGTGGGGATGATCGCATCCTGCTCCTGCGACGATGATGACGACGACGATGACGACGACGATGTCGAAGGCGACGATGACGACGACGACGATGATGACGACACCGGCGACGACGATGACGACGACGATGATGACGACAGTTGCGAAGGATACGATCTGACCATGGACGGCGAAACCGAAAGCCCACAGGGGGCGCAGGCGTGGACCGCGTACCTGAACATCGACATCGCCACCGGCGACATGGAGGGGATGATCGATCCGGAAGACGAGGAAATCGATTCCTATGACGTCACCGGCTTCCGCAACGACGCCACCACGGGGTACCTCGAAGGGAGCTTCCCGACGCCCAGTTCCATTTCCCCGGACATCTGCGAGGCCGAGACCATCTCCAACCACATCGACTTCGCGGTCGTGATGGGCGCGATGGCCGGCACGGTCATCTACTACTGCGGCGAGATCGACGAAGACAATTATCTGTTCACGCGCGACGCGATCGGCCAGGTGACCTGCGGCGATTTCGCCATGTGACAAAAATTACGGCACTACCGGAGCATCGATCGGATCCGATCGATGCTCCTTTTTTATGCTTTGCCTGTGTGTCAGCGCAAACCGCGCCACCGGGTGAGAATGGTTTTGACCAACCGCCCTTGCGCAAGGTGAGCCAGGCCGAAGACGCCCAGTGCGATCGCGCCCGCCGTCGCACCCAACGCCAGTTTCGGTTTGTACCAGGACAACGTCAACGAGCTGGCGGTCAGACCGACGACCACCACAAAACCGAAAAAGAACGCCAGCCACAATCCGCAATACGCTTTGCGGCATTGGCTCACGCCCAACAGCGTCAGAAACAATCCCGGCAGGCACCACAGCCAATCGCCCGCGGTTCCGATGGCTCCGGCCTGCGGCAGACGCGCCGGGTAAAACCAAGTGAACGTTTGCCGCAACAGCGGTTCGAAGTGTGCGTATTCGAACAATCGGTTCCCGACCTCGTGACGCGAGATATGACCGGTGGACATTTGCCGGAGGCCGAAAAGGGGATCCCACCACAGCAACGGATTGGTCGCGAAAACGATCAGGAGAACCACGGCGATCGTCACCAGGCCGTACCCCAGCGCCCGCCACCGGGTTTTCCGAAATTGACACACCACCAGATAACCGCAAACCGCCACCAATCCCAGCGCGAATAATCTCGTGGCGACCGCCAGCCCGGCGAAAACGGCGGTCCACAACCAATAGGGGGTCGACCGGTTGTCGTCGTCCTTAAAGGCCATCACCTGCGCGGCGAAGTACACGGTCAGCAAACAAAACAACATCATCAGCACATCGTTGATCACCGAAACGTGCACCCAGCGGAAAACCGGATGCAGGGCGAGGACAACCGCACCGAGATAGGCCGGGCCGGCGCCGACCATCAAAGCCAGCGTGCGGAAAAAGACATAGACCGTCAGCAGAGCGATGACCGCCGCCAACAGGCGCACACGCGGCTCCAATCGCTCGGGATGGCGTTCGTCGTAAGCCGCCCAAAACGCCAGGCCGAATAGGTAAACGCCGACGCGCGGATTGGACGATCCCCAATAGCTGGGATCCTCCCACCAGAGCGGACCGGAAAAATTGCCTTGGGCGATGCCCTCTTGCAGCAGCTCGGCGCCGAAGGCGCCCATGGTGGATTCATCGCCGAAGTACAGGCTCATGGGCGCGGCGCGATACGTCCAATAGCTGGCCCCGATGATCAACGCGGCCGTGAGCAGGACAAGCAAGTCATAGCGGAGTCGTTTTTTCCGCAGCATTATTTCCCGGCGATCGTCATCGGCCAATGAGGGCAAACCTCCATCCGCGCATCTCGCTTGGGTTGGCGGAATCGTAAAACGGCAAGCGTACGCGTAGCCGTTCAGGCACGTAAAAAGTCGTCATATTTGAATTCCCCTCGGCAGCGATTCCGCATCATCTATATACATGATCGACAACGGTTCTCCAAGAATTTTCACCCGAACGCAGCCGGTCGAGCGAAGCGGGAATTTCCCTTGACGCCTTTACTCACGGAACGATTTTTCCGGCATCGAAAGAACGAGAATCGGTTATGATCATTGCGTCAAATTCATTTTGGGTGAACCGCTTGCGTATCGAAGACGCCGCCACAGATCGTTTTTCCGTCTGGCCGTATGTGCTGACGTGCGGCCTGTCGCTGTTTGTTTTTATCGTTATGCAGCTATACGACGGGCGCATTTTTGCCGACCATGATTTGTATTACGCAAGTAGTTATTTTCGTAACGCAAACACCCCGACGTCGACCACGCGCAATCCCATCGATCTTGGCCATGACGCGATTCAGTTCTGGCGCGAAAGCCAACCGGCCGGACGACTTCCCACCACGTTGCTGTACCTGGCCGGCCGGCTGTGGCCGATGAATTTACGGTTGTATCGTTTTTTCAATTTGCCGTTCTGGTTGCTGGCGATGATCGCGGCGTATTTTCTGGGGCGGCAGCTCGCCGACCGACGAGCCGGTTGGCTGTGCGCGGCGCTGGCGGCGACTTTGCCGGTGTTTTCCGCTTCCACCCGCATGTTTCTGCCGCATTACCACACGATGGTTTTTTTGCTGTGGACGCTGGTTTTTCTGGCGAAAATCCTGCGCGATCCAAAGGAAATGTGGACGTATCCGCTGCTGGGAATCGGCGCCGGCGCGGCGATTTTGTCGCACCCGATCGGCCTGCTGCAAAGTGCGCCCGTGTTCGCGTTATTGTTGATTTTCCTCCTGTGGAAGAAGCGGTATTCATCGTTGCTCGGCTGGCTGACCGCCTTGGCGATCGCGGCGGCGATGAACGTTTCGACCTGGCGCGTTTTGTCGGCCTACGTCGACAACAAACACACCAACTTCGGCACGCCCAGCGTCTTCAATCTGTTGTTCCGGGCCGAAGCGGCCAACGCCGTTCACGCCGCGAACTGGCTGCACGTCGTATTGTCCGACAGCCTGTTGTTGCCGCGATTGGAAATCCTGCTGGCGACGATCGGCGCTGCGGCCGTCGGCTGGTGGCTGCTGCGCTCGCGAAAAATTTCCTTCGACTGGCTCGGCCTGACGACGCTCACCGTGTTGTTTTTCCTGCTCGGTATGAGCCAGGCGTTTCTCACCCGGGACGCCGGCACCCATTTCGATTTGATCGGCGCGTTTTCGCTGGCCGGTTTTCTGCCCGTGATCGGCCTGTACGTTCTGGCCGGGCAGCATCGCCGCGCCGAGTCGCTTCGGTCGGCGCTGATCGCCGTCGTGCTGGTGGTCGGCGCGTGGCAACAGGCGGACATGCTCAAGGAAATCACCGCCGATCCGGCGCCCGCCCGCGAGAACCGCACCCGCGTTTCCTTGCCCGCCGATTGGATGCAACAAACCGCCGTTCGCCTGCGGGACATGGGCGCGCGGGGATACACGCCGTTGCGGTTTCAGGGATTTTCGGTTTCCTCCGATTCCGCGGATTTTGTCGAGATGGACGCGGTCGGCATCGCTCATGATTTGATCTCCGCCGGCAAGCTGTACTCCCTGCACCTGGTTCCGCCCCTGGAGATGCAAAAAATCATCGATCCCTCCGTCATTCATCGCCAAACGAACTGGGGGGAGGAAACCGGCTTCTCGGTCAAGTTGTATTTTTTTCGAAGGAAAGAGATGGCGAAGCGGTCGGCGACGATCATTCGTCGCGAATGTCCCGCGCTTTCCGAGGGCGGTTGCAGTTGGTTTTGCACCACCGAGCCGGCGCAAACCTTCGACTTGCCGACGGCAAACGTTCTGGCGCTGATTTCCACCCAATCGTTTCCGGATGCGTCGACACAATTGCAGTAAGTGGCCCGACCGGATAAATTGTTTTCACAATAAAGGAGTTTCCAGATCAAACCGGATCGTTCAGTCTCAACGGCAGTCGAGCGCTCACCGGCCATCACGGCGGCCTATCTGCTGTTTTTCGCCCTGGCCGCTTTCGTGGCCGTGGTGCACATCGTCGGCGACGGTCGGATGCTGCTGGATCATGACTTGTTTTTCTACCAGCACTTTTTGTTTTCCAATTATTATTATATGGACAATCCGGGTCTGTACACGTCGTTGTTGGAGTATTTCACCGATTACACCAACGAAAGTTGTTATGTGCTGCCCAACCTGGTTCTGCACCTGATCGCCGGCGTCGTGCCCGTGAGCCTGTATTTTCTGCGCACCTTCAATTTGGTTTTTCTGCTGCTGTTTTTGTGGGGCTCATGGAAGATCGGCGAGCAGCTTGCCGACCGCCGCGCCGGTTGGCTGTGCGTGGTCGCCGCGTTATCGCTGCCGATTTTCGACGACTACAGCCGCTCCTATGACTTTCACTTTCACGCGCTGGCGTTTCTGCTGCCGGCGCATGCGCTCTTGTTGGCGGAACTGGGGAAAATTTCCTCATGGTCTCGTTACGCCCTGATCGGCGCGTGCGTCGGCCTGGCGATTTCGACGCACACCATCTCCCTGCTGGAGAGTGCGCCGATTTTCCTTTTCGCCGCGCTCAATCTGTATCGGAAACTGCGCCACAATCCGCAATGGATCGCCCGGTTGGGCGCGATGATCCTGTTCACGCTGCTGACGGCCGTGCCGGTTTTCAACGGTCTCTATGATTATTATTTAGCGAAATCCGTTTATCTTTTGCCGACCGGCGACGGCCTGACTCCCCTGGTCGGTTCGTTCAACGCTTCGCTTTTGGCCGGCATGATTGACGAGTTTGTCGGTCTACGTTTCCTGATCCTCGGCGGCGTGCTGACGCTGTTGAGCCTGTTCCAGTGGATCGGCAAACGGCGGTTCCGGTTTCAAGATTTTTACATGGGTTTTTGCGTGGCGTTTTACGCCGCCCTGGCGCTGGACATCATTCTCAACGGCGGCAACAAACACGACGGCATGATTTTCTACGCGATGATTCTGCCCTGGTTGATCGCCACGACCCACAGCCTGTTCGCCGCCGCCGGGATGCGCCGGGCCGTCGCGCTGCTGACCGCCGCCGTGCTGCTCATCGGCGTTTGGGAGAAGGCCGAGTCGCTGCGCGTGTTTCCCCTGAGCGGACGAGCCGTCAACGATGAAGTTCGTCCCGACAGCCGCCGGTGGCTGAACGTGCAAAAAGATTGGATGTGGGCGTCCAACGACGCCCTGAGCCAGATGAATATCCCGCGTCACGCTTCGGTGGATTGCCGGGCGTACGACGTCGACACGGACGGCTCCATCGACGAGCGGAATTCTTCGATCTTCATTCATATCTTCAGCAGCGTGGGGTCATTGTTCGGCCGGCGGCTGGACTGCGAGAATCCGGATCTTCCGCCCAGTCTCCGCTTCGAAATGTTTCTCCTTCCCGAACAACCACCGCCGCCCTCGGTCATCGCCGCCTTGAGCGAACGATTGCGGGGAAACGGCGGCGAGACGCGATACCTGTATTTCACGAGCGCCAAGGGACAATTCGGTCTGGGCGTCTACCAGGCGCTGATCGTCATTACGAAGCTGCCGCCGACGGAGGAAACCGCGCCGTCCGGTTGATCCTCCGCCTTGCACGGGCGGAAAAAGTGAAGACAATGAACCAAACACCGTCGGAAGCCGAATGACGCAACCCAGCGGCAAAAATAAAAAACAATACCTCGCCGTCATCGGCGTACTTTCCGTTGTTTTCGTATTGCTGAGTCTGGGCGTGCATCTGGCGCATTCGGTTTACGACGGACGCATTTTTTTCGACCACGATTGGTATTTCACCGAAACCTTCCACGACTTCTTGAACGCGCCGCCGCATGGCTTCGGCAAATTCGCCGACTGGCTGCGCATCGATCTGCCCGGCGGGACGTATTATCCGTTGATCAACCTCGGGCTGGGTCTGATCTCGTCGATCAAACCGATTAATTTGTTTATGTACCGCTCGTTCAACCTGCTCTTTCTGGCGTTGCTGATGTTCGGGGCCTATCGCCTGGGCGCGTTGCTCGCCGACCGCCGGGCGGGCTTGCTGTGCGCGGTCGCGCTGGCCGCGTTGCCGGTGATCGACGACGCGAGCCGGTCGTTCAATCCGCATTTTCACGCCGCCGCCTTCATGCTGCTGGCTTGCGCCTTCACGGTGCGGGTGATGCAAAAGCCCGAGTTGCGCCTGGCTTATCCGGCCATCGGCGTGCTGTGCGGTCTGGCCGTGATGACCCACCCGATTTCGCTGATGCAAAGCTCGCTGGTGTTCGGCTTTTTGTTTCTTTTGGCGGTCTCCCGCAAGAACCTCAGAGGCAACGCGCTTCGCTTCGTTACCGCATTGGCCTGTTTCCTCCTGGTCGCCCAACCGTTTTTGCGGGCGCTGCCCGGGTACAGCAGGGAAAAATCGCTTTTCCTTTTAAATCCGGCCACCAGCGCGCCCCTGTTGGCGGCGATGGCCAAGGATTGGCTGATCGACATTTCGTTCGGCTTTTTCGGACCCTGGTTTCTGTTCGTTTTCGGACTCTTTCTGGTCGTCGGCCTCCATCACGTTTTCGCCGCCAAGGACCGCCGCCTCGACGATCTGTTTCTGATGATCAGCCTGTTGTTCAACGCCTCGCTGAGCCTGGTCACCCGCTTCAGCGGCGGCTTCACCAACGACTTTCTCTTATTCGCCTGCCTGGCGGCGGTGTTGTTGCCCGCCATCGCCTGGCGCGAACTGCAACGCCTGCCGCGGTGGCGCAAGTTCGTTCCACTGATGATCCTGCTGCTGTTTATGGCCGCGAGCATGCAAAAGAGCGCGGCGTTGACGACCTACCCCAGCGGCGACTCGCTGGAGTATCGCGCGCGTTTCCTGCCCTCGCGCGGCCGGTTGGTCAGCGAACCGGGCTGGCTGCTGCGCACGATGGACGAACTGCGCCGGCGCCCGCCGGTGAAGAACGTCCGTGTGCGCCTCAACCCGCGCACCGAGCCGCCGATGTCGGAAGATGAACTGGACGGCCTCAGTCGCCGAACCAGACAACACGTGCTGGCGGTCAAACAGTTCCTCGGTTGGAACAAGAAAATCAAACCGAGCGGCGCGGTTCTGCTCACGCTGGAAACCAAAGACACGCCCTGGACGGCGCGCGAAGCGGCGCAATGGCTGCGCGAACAATTGGGCGAGGATCCGGCCGCCTACGCCCAGGCCGTGTGGTTCGCGAAAAACGGCGACATGCTGACCTTCGGTCTGGACCAGCATTACCTGCTCGAATTGATGCGCTGGACCCGCTGACAAGGTTATTGTCCTATCCATTTCAATTAAGTATGGTCGAAGGTGAACCACCGTCCGGGAGGAAATCATGAAGCTGCGTTATACCCTCGCAATCATCGCCGTCCTGGTGTTGATCGCCGGCGTCTCGTGGGCCGCCCTCATCCCCGCCGGAAAATTGATCGTCTGGGGTTGGTCGGACAACGGCGCCTACTGGGCCTTCGCCGAACAGGGCGATTATTCCGGCGGCGGGCTGGCCGGCGAGGAAGTGCACGCCTTCGTCATTGACGCGGCGAAAAACGATTTCCATCTCAAACAAGAAGGACGCTTCACCGAGGATCGCGGTTACGAGGAAGAGGCGCAAATCAAGAAGGCGGTCACCGCGTTCAAAAAGGAAATGAAAAAGAAACTGCGCGCGTTGGGCGTGCGCGGCAAGATGGGACGCGAAGTCTATAAAAAGAAGACCGCCGACTGGGTCGATCACGACATGGTCATCCGCCAGTACGGCCAGCGGAAGTTCTCGTTCAAGCACCAGGGCAACAGTTACGACGTCGCGTTGACCGTGAAAAAAGAAGGCGACGACCCGGCCATGACCACCAAATCCGGTTTCACCGTGCGCATCCGCAAAGCGGGCGCGCCGTGGAAAACCCTGCAAGCCGACAAAACGCTGTGGCGCACCTTTCGCGAATATCGGCTCGTCTACGCTTCCGTTGCGCCGACCGGCGACAAAATCGCCCTGGTGGTCGAGGCGGTGCAAACGGGCTTCGAAGGCGCACAGATCGTCCATTACAAAGGCGTCACCGGCGCGTTGCCCTGACGCGCTGCTTGTCATTTCCGCGGCGCGCGAGTATTGATGAGAAAATTCGCCGAAGGAACCCGATGCACGATTCCGCCCGCGATTCCGGCCTTTCGCTGACGACCCACCGCGTGTTGTGCGGCGCGTTGCTGTTGCTGGCCGTCGGCGTGCACCTGGCGCACAGCGTGTACGACGGGCGGATCATTCTGGATCACGATCAGATTTTCCTCGACCTGTTTCACAACATTCACATCGCCGGGCCGGACGCGGGAACGCCTTGGCGGCAACTGGTGTTCGCCTGGGAAACTTCGTTTGCGTACTTCTATCTGCTGATCAGCTCGCTGCTCGCCGGGTTGCACGCGCTGGGCGTGACGGTCGATCTGACGCTCTATCGCCTGTTCAATCCGGCGTTTTACGCGCTGTTGCTCATCGGCGCGTGGCGACTGGGCACGCTGCTGGCGGACGACCGGCGGGTCGGTTTGCTGTCCGCCGCGGCCGTCTGCTGCCTGCCGGTGATCGACAATTTCAGCCGCTCGTACACGATCCATTTTCACCTGACCGCGCTGATGCTCATGGCGTTGGTGGAGATGGTCCGCCTGCTGCGGGATCGTCATACGTTTTCGGCGTATCCGCTGCTGGGCATGTGGTGCGGATTGGCGACTCTCGTGCACCCGATCGGCTTGATGCAAAGCGCGCCGATCTATTTTCTGCTGGCGCTGCACCTGCTGCGGGAACGCAAGAGCGTCGGCCGGGGCGCGCTGAAATTCGCCGCGGCCGTCGCCCCGGCGGCGATTCTGGCCGTGCCGGTGTTGCACAAACTGACCGACTACAGCGGCAGCCGCGCGCATTTTCTATCGGCGGAGGCGCTCGCTTCGGCGGGCCTGGCGCAAAATTTTTACGAATGGCTGCGCGAATCGACGATCACCTTTTTCGGGCCGGGGTACCTGGCGTTGTTCGCCGTGCTGGGCACGATCGCCGTGGCGCACCTGATTCGCTCGCGCCCGCGAAAGCCGGCCGAGATGTACCTGGCGGCGATCGTCGCCGCATACGGCGCGATGATCTGCCTGGTGCGTCTCAACGCCGGCTTCACCGCCGACTTCATGATCATCCACGCGGCGGCGGTTTGTCTGAGCCTCGCCGTCGCCTGGCGCGCGCTCGCCGCGCGGGCAAAGGCCCGTTACTGGCTGGGCGCGTTGACCGTCGCCGTTTTTCTGCTCGGCGGGCTGGACAAGGCGGCGCGCGTGGACGCGTACCCGGCCGATCGTTACGTGGCGCCGCGCATCGAATTCATCTACCACCGGAAAATGGTCGTCGAGCCGGATTGGGTCATGTCGGTGGAACAGGCGTTGGCGCGGGCCGGCGCGCCCCAGTCGTTGACGATCGCCTTCGGGCGCGAGCGGCTCGATCCGGAATCGCCGCGCCCCAACGAAATGGCCTCGGCGTACCTGCTGCGCGCCGGCCTGCAACTGTTGGGCCGGCACGCGGAGATCGTCGAACCGGATCTGCCGGCGCCGGTGACGGTGGAGGCGCTGCAACTGGATCGCGCTTATGCGGCGCGCGAAACGGCGGACGTGCTCGCCGCGCGCATCGGCCGGCAAGCGGCGGACTTCGCCGACGTGCAATGGTTCGTCAAAAACGGGATGTTCCAGGCTTACGGTTTGAATACGGAAAACGTGCTGTTGATCGTCCGTTTCCGCCCGCCGCGTTAGCCCTCGCGCGGCCGGTTGGTCAGCGAACCGGGCCGGCTGCGGCGCACGATGGACGAACTGCGCCGGCGCCCGCCGGTGAAGAACGTCCGTGTGCGCCTCAACCCGCGCACCGAGCCGCCGATGTCGGAAGATGAGCTGGACGGCGCGCGAAGCGGCGCAACGGCTGCGCGAACAATTGGGCGAGGATCCGGCCGCCTACGCCCGGGCCGTGTGGTTCGCGAAAAACGGCGACATGCCGACCTTCGGTCGGGCCCGGCATTACCTGCTCGAATTGATGCGCTGGACTCCCTGACCAGGTTATCGCGGTAGATCCGTCGACCGGCTTGTTCGGCGTTCGAACTTCGTCCTTGTATTTCCCCCGTCATACCTCATAATGAAAATTCATTTCTGCAGTGGGAAACTCCCCAATTCAAGATTCGAACCGTTTCGCAATTGTACCGTTGGAGAATTTATGTGAGAGAAGAAAACAAGTTTTTCCTAATTCTTTTTTCTCTTGTCATGTTGCTTACCGTTGCGGTTCACCTGGTCTATGTCTTTGACGAAGGCCGGTTGTTTTTGAACGCGGATCTGAATTTCTACAATCCCTATTTTTCCATCATGAACAGCCCCCATTCCTGGGATCAAATGATTTCCCAATACACGTCGCAAAAAGCATTATTTTACTTGTTCAACAATTTCCTTTTTCTGGCGCTGGAAGGGATGCGGATCCCAGTCAATCTCACCCTGGTTCGGTTGGCGAATCTGGCATATTATTTCCTGCTGATTTTCGGGATCTACAGGTTGGGCGCTTCCTTGCACAACCGATCCGTGGGATTGCTCAGCGCCGCGATGGTCGCCGCCGTTCCGATTTTGGACAATTTCAGCCGGTCTTTTACCGTCCAGTTTCATATCATCGGTCCGATCGTTCTGGCCATCGCATTGGCGACCGACCAATTGAAAAAGCCGGGCTCCTACGGGGCGTTTGCGGGGATCGCCACGCTCTGCGCCCTGTCCGTGCTGATCCATCCCATCGGTTTGTTTTTTTCGGCCATACTCTATTTCTTTTTTCTCGTTTTTTTGCTCGGTCAAAAACATCCCCGGAAATCGCGGTTGATCCGTTATGGTTTTTCGGTCGCCCTATTCGGTATATTGATTTTTCCGCTCTACAGTCAATTGCCCAATTACTTCGTTGAGAAAACACGGTTTTTTTACAGCAGCGGATTTTCTTTGCCTTCATTGGCGAATACGTTCGGGTTGTGGGAGACCTTGACCTTCAAGGTATTTTTCGGCGTCTGGAACTGCTGTCTACTGTTGGTTCTTCTCGCCGGGATTTTCCTGATGGGTAAAAAAATCAAGATATCGCTCTCCTCCCGCGAGTCCTTTCTCTTTTTTATCACCACATCCTATCTACTGTTCAGTCTGTACATAGCCCTTCATGCCGCGGAGATCACCGACGTCATGATTTTCAACGCCCTGGTTCCTCCTTTGCTGTTGTCGGTTTTTGCAAAAAGAACGCAAGAGCATCGCTATGGCCGTCACATTATCTTTGTGTTGGCGATTGCCGTCTTTTTAAGCAGCGGCATTATTAAAGCACGCCTTCTGACTCCGATTGACCGGCTACCCGACGACGAGTACTTCGTCAGCCATTATCGACACATCGTGGTCGATCCCGACTGGATACAAAATGTTCAACAAACGTTAGCCGAGCAACCGGAATTCAATGATTCGCCCATTTGCACGACCTCCACATTCGTCGGCCACAAAACGGCTCCCGATAAAATGATTTACGATCTCCGAGAGATGTTAAAGTGCGGATTGCACCTGTTGGGACGGCCGGTCGTTTACTCCTGCGTCCCGGAGTCCGCGCCGATCCACATCGAATTCGTGTTTTCGCTCGAACGCCAGCCGGCCGATTTTTACGCTCAATATCTGCTCGATCATTACCGCATCCAACCGAATGATCATCGGTTGTTATCCTGGAAACATCTGAATCAGCAATTGGACACCTACGACATGGTCAACCAACTCCGGATGGTTATCGTTCATTTTCCGACAAAAACCGTGTCACCGGAAATATCCCTCGCCTCGTCGACGACCCATTAATCGCCTGTATTACGTTTCCTGGGGCGTCAGCCGCGCGGCCACCACGCGAAACACCTTCGGCGAAACCAGGTACTGCGAATGCGAAATGCCCGGCAGCAGCACCGTCTCGGCCTGCGCATGCACCATGTGCTCGGCGGGCACCACATAAACGTCGCGGTCGGAATAGACGGTCACCATCCGGGTGGGATAGCGCTGCCAATCGTCGCCGTTGAGGTCGGCGAGCAACGCGCTGTCGGGGCGCAGTTCGCGCGTGATCGGCGTGTCGGCGTATTGCGCGGCGTAGGTGCCGCGATGCGGGGTGGCCATGGTGATCAGCGTGCGCACGTGCGGGCCGAAACCGAGGCGCTGGATCACGTAGCGCGCCACCAGCCCGCCCAGCGAATGGGCGACGATGTCCACCCGCTCCTGCCCCGTTTCGCGCCGCACCTGCTCGATGAACTCGGCCAGGCTCACCGCCAACTCGGCCACCGCGCCCTCCTCGTAGCCGAAGGCGTACAGCCGCCGATGCCCCATCAGGCGCAGGTACCAACGCAACGGCAGCCAGCCGCCGCGATTGCCGCCCAGGCCGTGCACCAGGATCACGGGCAGGAAATCGTCCGGGCCGTGGTCGACCACCTTTTCCCGCCGCGGCAGGACCAACGAGTAGGCCTGCGCGGTGGTGAACAACGCCTCGCGCCACACGTCCGGATTGACCTTGGCCAGCGTCTGCCGCAGGCCCTTGCCGGCCGCCCCCACCATCGACCACGCCGTTTGCATTACCGAACTCCTTTTCGTTCGCAGGCCGCGCAGATGATCAACGAACGGCCGCCCGGCGCGCCGATGCCGATGAACGCCTGCTCGCCCTTGGCGATCGCCGCGCCGCATTGCGCGCACACCAGGCGCTTGTTGGCGGTCAGCGGCTGCCAGCCGACCACCTCGGCCAATTCGTCTTTGTCCGCCCGCTCGCCCAACGCCGCGGCGATCTGAAAACCGCCGTCGACGATGTTGCCGACCATGCGCGCCGAATCTTCCAGAATGTTGCGCACGAGGTTGGAAACCGGCACGCGCAGCTTGCCCGCCTGGGCGACCAGTTCATCGTACAGCGATTGCGGGACGCGGGTTTGCAGCACGCGATCCTTGCGCTCGCGCCGGACGGGCCGTTTGTCGCGGGCGACGCGCAGGGCGGATTTTCTCTCCAGCCGCTCTTCTTTCTTCTTGCTCATGACGGGAAATGTAATACAAACGACTACAATGTCAAGACGAAAAACTCATCATTCGTTTATCGACGACGAGGGCTGGTCGAGCAGATTGTTTTCCTGCAACCCCTCCAACACGAAGCGGGCGACGGCCGCGTAGCCGCGTTCGTTGGGATGGGCGGTGGGTCCGACCAACGAACGGATGGCGACGCGCGGCAGCCGGAACCAGACGACGTCGACGAGCGGAGCGCCGGTTTCGGCGGCGATGGCGGTCATCGCCCGATCGACGTACGCAACCGGCATGAAATAGTTCAACAGCACCACGCGTCCCCGATTCGCGCGCACCAGTTCGATCATCGCCCGGTAATCCTGTTGCAGCCATCGATCGAGCAAAGGCGGTTCGTCGAGCAGGTACTTGTCGGCCGAGTCCGTGGGGGTCGTCAGCCTTTCCCGCAGGTTGCGCATGGCGATTTCGCCCAGTCGATACACCTTGGCGTGCTGCAGCAGGTATTCGAGTTGGGCGCGTAAGGGTTGAGTTTTCATGCGCTCATCGAGCCAAAAGCGCGCTTCCTGAAAGTTATGGTCGTTGTTCTTGCCGACATTGACGATCACCACCGCGGGGGTCGTGCCCCCTTTGGCGTACAGCTCGCGCAGCCGGAGCAACGCCTGCGAGGAGTTGGCCCCGGGCACGCCGTAGTTGATCACCCGGTAGCGCGTCGGCCGATGGTTCTTGTTGAGCAGGTTGGCCAACTGGCTCGGATACGACAGGCCGGGCGGCGCATCGACGCCCTGGGTGTGCGAATCGCCCACGCACAGAATGACAAACTCATCCGCATCGGCTTTTTGCGCAGTCTCCAGCTCGAGTTCGATCGGCCGATAAAGCACGCGTCCGATCAGGCGCAGGCCAACCTCGACGCCGGCGACGAGCAGACACAGCACGATCGCCGTCAGCGTCAGACGCTTGAGCCACCGTTTGCATTTCTTCGGTTCCGGCACCGGACAGGTACTCCCTGGGGAGATCAATTTTTTGTCACGTATCTCGACGATCCCTTCATTTATGATATGATCCGACGCGGGTAGAGGACAAGCAATCCTTAAAATTCTATTGTTTTAGGGTTTCCAACCAAGGGAGGAGAGATGAAACTCTTTAAAAATCTCGCGATCATCGGGGTGCTGGCGTTGTTGACTGTGGGTATGATCGCCGCCGCGCCGGCCTTGCTCGCCGAGAAGGCGCCGGCCGTGCGCCACGACCTGCAATTCACCATGCCCGGCGGTGACGCCTTGGGCGACATTCTATTTCAGTTCAGCCCGCAGACGGCCACCAGCGACGGCGGCATTCTGGGCGTCGAATATGCGAATCCGTACTTCTTCGTTTCCGGCGCCAGCAGCGGTCTTCTGGGCCTGAACAAAGTGCACAAATTCGACAAAGACGGCAATTACATCGAAAGCTGGATGCAACCGAATCAGACCGACCAGTGGGGCTATCGCGACCTGGCGTGGGACGGTCAGTATCTGTATGCGAGCGCCGGTACGGAAATCGACAAGTTCGACCATCACGGCAATGTGGTCGACACCTTCACCGGCCCGCTGGACGTGCACCGCGCGTTGGCCTACGACCCGGACACCGACCACCTGTGGACGGCGAACTGGGATTCGAACATCTATGAGATCGACATGGAAGGCAATGTGATCCATCAGTACACCAACAACAAGTCGATCTACGGCATGGCCTGGGACGACAAGAGCGCGGACGGTCCGTGGCTGTGGGTTTACGCCCAGACGCCCAATTACATTTATCAGTTCAATCCGTCCACCGGCGCCTACACGGCCGTGTCCATCGAAGACACCTGGTCGGGCGAAGAAGGGCTGGCCGCCGGCATCTGCTTCACATCGAGCTGGACCGACACGGACAACACGGGCATCCTGTTCCTGGTTTCGCAGCAGGATCCGGACCAGGTCATCGGCCTGGAAGTCGTGACCGATGTGACCGCCGATGACGACATCGTCGATGACGACACCACCGTTGACGACGACACCACCGTTGACGACGACACCACCGTCGACGACGACACCACCGTCGACGACGACACCACCGTCGACGATGACACCACCGACGACGACGTTACCGATGACGATGTCACCGACGACGACGCTGTCGATGACGACACCATCGACGATGACGACGATGACGACGACGATGATATCGACATCGACGACGATGACGACGATGACGATAATGACGATGACGGATGCGGTTGCTGATTGGTCGACCGATTCGAACCACACTGAAAAAAGGAGCCTGAAATCTTTATGATTTCGGGCTCTTTCTTTTTTACGATGCCCCTGGGCCATGCCCACGCCTCTCCCTTTTTCCATTGCATAGACACAGTTTTTGTACTATTCATAAAATTGTAACTAGTTAATTAATATGCATAAAACAAAACGGGAGGGATTAATATGCATCGCAGATTTTTAATACTTGTGGCGTTATTGGTGTGCCTGCCGGCCGCTTCGAACGTCTATGCGATCGACGCCTGCTTCGTCGGCTTCGAAGCATCCCCGGCGACGATGCCCGCCGAGCGCGGCCGTTTGGCCGGCGTGGTGGTCGGCGATTACTTCTATGTCATGGGCGGGTGGGACAACACCGGCAACGTCAATGACGATCTGTACCGCTACGATCCGTTCACCGACACCTGGGATGACACGCTGGCGGTTTTGCCCGGCGCGTTGACGAACCTGTGCGTCGTCGCTGTCGACGGAAAAATCCACGCCTTCGGCGGATTCGACGCGTCGGTCAATTACACGGGCGATCACTACATCTACGACATCGCCACCGACACCTGGAGCACCGGGGCGGACTATCCGATCGCCGCGTCGGGCATCATGTGCGCAATGATCGACGGCATCATCTATGGCGCCGGCGGCGACACGGACAGCGGTTACACGGACGCATCCTACGAGTACGATCCGACCACCGACGCCTGGACGAGCATTGCGGCCTTGCCGGTCGCCAAAGGCTACGGTCGCGGTCTGGCCCACAACGGACTGTTCTATGCGGTCGGCGGTTGGGGCGACGATTCGCTGTACGTCTACGATCCGGACACCAGTGCCTGGACAACCCTGGCCGTTGCCGACGCCGGCAACCTGCACGACCCGAACATCGTCGTACCGATGAAACAGGCCGACCAGGATTACTGGTGGGCGTTCGGATACGGTCCCGACACTTCCTGGGCATCGAGTGGTACGATCATCGGTTATGAACCGGGCTCCGACAACTGGTACACGGCCACTTCGTTCGGCACCCTGCCCACGGCGGTCAATGCCGCCGCCTCGGACAACTTCTACAATTCCATGTTCTTCATCGCCGGCGGCTACACCGTCGATGTGTTCACCAAGTCCGACGCGTTGCAGATCTTCCGTTATTGCGCGCCGTACATCAAATCGGTGACGCCCGACGAGGTAATCAACTACGAGGCGGAAGGAACCGTGCTGGCGTTGGTCGGCCTGTACTTCGACGACCAGGCCGAAGCCGACCTGTACTTGGAGGACGCCACGAAGGCGCGCGTCGATTTCGACAGCTACACCTTCACCGACGCCAACAGCGCCACGGCCACTCTGCCGGCCGATCTGGCCGCCGGTTCGTATGACGTGGTCGTGCAAAACTCCACCTGGACCCTGGGCGCGGCCTTTCTCTCCAATGCGGTGCGCGCCGGTGGACTGACGATCACCGCGCCGCTGCCGGAGGTGACCGCGATCGATCCGAATACCGGGGATATCGACGATTCGGTGTCGGTGAGCATCACCGGCGATCATTTCTTTGGCACCCCGACGGTCGTTCTGTCGGGACCGACCAAGGCCGACATCACCGCCACGGACGTCGTGGTGTCCGACGTGAACACGATCACCGCCGACTTTGATCTGACCGGCGCGGACGCCGGCGATTACGACGTGGTCGTCACCACCGACAACGGGGACGGCACGCTGACCGACGGCTTCAACATTCCCGAGGCGGCGGATGACGACACCGATGACGACACCGATGACGACACCGGAGACGACGATACCGACGACGATGATACCGGCGGCGACGATGACGATGATGATGACGACGACGATGAAGTTGACGACGACGACGATGACGACGATGACGACGACGGATGTTGTGGCTGCTGATTGCGGTTGAGTGAAAAAAGTGACAAGGGGTGTTGGCTTGCACCCCTTGTTTCATTTAACATAACGGTCAATAACCGCTTGCAGGAGAGTTGCATGAGAATATTTATTCTATGTTTCATGGCAGCCCTTGTTGCCTTCGCCTGGTTCGCTTGCAGTGACAGCGGCGACGATGACGACGACGCCTACGGCGATTATTCCAGCGCGATCAATCGAATGAATGCCGGCTGCGATCTGTCCATGGCCGGACTGGAGAACGTCGGCTTCACGCTCAACCTGGCTTCGTGCGAAATCTGGGGCGATGTCGACACCGACGGCGACTGGGTTCTGCCGCTCACCTGGCAGGACTTCGACATCAAGGTCGCCGGTTTTCAGGCCACTTCCACGCAATGGGCCATCGGCGAGCGTTTCCTGGTTTACGGCGACTTTGCCATCGACGGCGTCGGCGCGGTGGATATCGTCATCTGGCCGGAAACGGAGTTGTCGACGCACACCATCTTCTGTAGCAACGCGACGGATTTTCTTTGGGAACCGTCGGGCCAGTTCGCCATTCTTAACCAGTTCGAAGACATCGACGACGGCGAGTTGGGAACGAACGATCTGAGGATCGATTTCGACGTCTATGAGTTCGCCGACGAAACGGGCCGGGATAATTGCATCTCCTGCCTGCTGGAAGTGGACTGAGCGCCGCCAAACGATGATAGAATAAGCCCATCGTTTTCCCCGTGGAAGAGAAAGGCGGTTTCGATGAAAGCTACGTGTCTCTTGTTGCTCCCGCTCTTGTTGTTGACGTTGGGTCTGAGCGCGGCCCTGGCGGCCGACGGCGACGAAACCGACGAAGAGCAACCGCTCGTCGACGCCGACCGGCAGCCGCTGGGTTGGATGATTCTGCTCGGTCGTTTCGGCGGCGGTTCGACGATGTCCGGCGGCGCCGTCAAGTTCGACGACGTGCCGCGCGGAGCGGACGACGAAACGGCCTTCGGCGCGCGCTACGGCGACCTGATCAACCTGGGCGTCGAGGCGTTGTTCTTCCCGACCCAGGGGCGGCAGTTCATGGTGACGGCCACCATGCAGCACATGTACATCACCACCGACATGAACTTCGACGACGACGAATACGGATACGAAGCGGGGCTGGACCATCGTCTGCTTCGCCAGCACATGACCGTGGCCTGCGGCGGCGTCGGCTATCGCTGGCTTTACGGGGCGGCCAATCAGCACGCTTCGTCGCTGTACGGCAAGTTCGGTTTCGGCGGCGCGAACATGGCCATCGACGGCCTGACCAGCGATTCCGAAGGCGGCGCGGTGATCATCGATCTGGGCACGAACTATTACTACCGTTTTTCCAACCGGATGATCTTCGGCTTCCAATTGGATCTGCGCGGCTGGGGCGCCGGCTTCACCGAAACCGAATTCGATGCGCTCGACACCACGGGTGAATTCAGCAACGGCGGTTTCACCGGGCTGATCAGCGTGATCATCGGCTGGGAGACACTGTAGTTCTTCTCAAAAAGAATTCGACCGTGAAGGGCGTGAACCGGCAAGCGTTGCCTTCCCTTGCCGTCGCCCCGTATCCCCGCCCGCCGATCAACAAAATCGCCCCTTGACAAATTTAGCCTTTTTGCTAAATTGCGCAATCGCAAAAGGGCTTCGCGGGAAAAATGCGGGCGAGGAGCCAACCGCGGGCGAGGCACGGCAAAGGACGGCACGATGAAGAAACGTGAGATATACGATTTTCGGGCCAAGGTTTTCAAAGCGCTGGCGCATCCGAGCCGGCTGATGATCGTCGACGCGCTGCAGGCCGGCCCCAAGCCGGTCGGCGAACTGGTCGAGCTGGTCGGCGCGCAATACGCGACCGTCAGCCGCCACCTGAGCGTGCTGCGTGAAGCGGGCATCGTCGCCGAGGATCGCAAGGACGGCGCGACCGTTTTCTACCGGCTGGAAGTCAAATGCATCAACGGCTTTTTCACCTGCGTCACCGAGGTGCTCGCCGAACGCAAGAAAGCGCTGGCCGCGTTGCGCTAGAAAACAAGAGAAACCAAATGAAAGAAACCACCAAACTGTTGCTGATCATCGGCGTCTTCGCCGCGGCGTATTTGCTGCCGTTGGGCGACGAACGCGTGCGCGGCGCGATCCTCGAAGCGTTTTACATGCTGCAGGATTACGCGCGCGAACACGTGTTGTTCTGCCTGGTCCCCGCGTTTTTCATCGCCGGGGCGATCGGCGTGTTCGTTTCGCAGGCGGCGGTGATGAAATATTTCGGCGCCGGCGCGAAAAAGGTCCTCGCCTACTCGGTGGCGGCGGTATCCGGCTCGATTCTGGCGGTGTGCTCGTGCACGGTGCTGCCGTTGTTCGCGGGCATTCACAAACGCGGCGCGGGCCTGGGCCCGGCGACGGCGTTTTTGTACAGCGGTCCGGCGGTCAACGTGCTGGCGATCATCCTGACCGCGCGCGTGTTGGGCTGGCGGCTCGGTCTGGCGCGGGCGATCGGCGCGATCATTTTCGCGATCGTCATCGGCCTGTTGATGGCCGCGATTTTCCGCCGCGAGGAAACGGCCAAGGCCGCCCTGCCCGTGCCGCCGGTCGACGAGCCGTCGCGCTCGCTGGCCAAAACCGGTTTGTATTTTTTGGTCATGGTGCTGATCCTGATTTTCGCCGCGTGGGGCAAGCCGGCGCAGCCGGTGGGTTTTTGGAACGCGGTGTACGGCGTGAAGTGGTACGTGAGCGGCGCGCTGGCCGTCGCGTTGGCGCTGATGCTCTGGCGCTGGTTCGCCAAAGACGAGCTGACCGACTGGGTCGACGCGACCTGGGAGTTCGTCAAGCAGATCATGCCGCTGTTGTTCATGGGCGTACTGGCGGCGGGCTTCCTGCTCGGGCGGCCCAACGGCGACGCGGGGATAATTCCGGCGCGCTACGTGCAGCAACTGCTGGGCGGCAATTCGCTGGGCGCGAACCTGTTCGCTTCGGTGGCCGGCGCGCTGATGTACTTCGCGACGTTGACCGAGGTGCCGATCCTCGAAGGTCTGCTCGGCGCGGGCATGGGACAGGGGCCGGCGCTGACACTGCTGCTGGCCGGGCCGGCGCTGTCGCTGCCGAACATGATCGTCATCCACGGCGTGCTGGGCACGAAAAAGTCGCTGGCCTATTTCGGCCTGGTGATCGTCATGTCGGCGCTGGCCGGCATGCTGTACGGAACATTGGTCGGATAAGGAGTCATGATGAAAATCGAAATTCTGGGTACCGGCTGCGTCAAATGCAAAAAGACGTTTCAGGTCGTCAGCGATTACGTGACCAAGCACAACCTCCCTTATGAAGTGGTCAAGGTCGAGGACCTCGACGAGATCCTCAAGTACGGCATCCTGATGACGCCGGGGCTGGTGGTCGACGGTCAATTGGTCATGCGCGGCAAGGTGCCCAAGGAAAAGGATCTGGCGCAACTGCTGCAAAGCAAGGAGTAAACGATGAACATCAAGGTGCTCGGTCCCGGATGCAAAAATTGTCACGAACTGCTCGAGCGCACCCAAGCCGCCGTGGCCGAACTGGGCGTCGCCGCCGACGTCGAGTACGTGACGGAAATGGCGCGCATCACCGATTTCGTGATGCTCACGCCCGGTTTGGTGATCGACGAGAAGGTCGTCCATGCCGGCAAACCGCTGCCCCAGGTGGAGCGGATCAAACAGCTTATTACGGAGGCAAAATGAAACGATTCGTTGTCGCGTTGACGTTTGTGTTGCTGCTGGCCCTGGCCGCGTCCGCCGTTGTGCAGGCCGCCGGCGCGGGCAAAACGTTGTACTTCCTCAAACACACCATGGCGTGCCCGTGCACGAAAAAGGCGTGCCAGAGCGCGCAGCCGCTGGCCGACGCGCTGCCCAAGCAGTTGGTCGACGGCGTGACGCTGGTCACCTCCGACTTCGCGCTGGCCAAGGACAAGACCGAGGCGCTGATGAAAAAATACAAGATCTTCGCCTTCCCCGCCTTCGTGCTGGTCGATGAAAACGACAAGGTGCTCTACCAGGTGCAAGGTACGTTCGACAACGAAGACGTGCTCGACAAGCTGACCGAGCTGGGCGTCGTTAAATAATGCTCGACGGCTGGATTGAAAACGCCGCCGCGATCGTGCAGAGCAGTCCGTGGCTGGCGCCGCTGGTGGTGTTCGCCGGCGGACTGCTCACCGCGAGCAATCCGTGCGTGCTGGCGATGATTCCGCTGATGATCGCCTTCGTCACCGGCGACAAGCGGATCGATTCGCCGGCGCGCGCGTTTGCCTTTTCGCTGCTGTTCGTGCTCGGACTGGTGACGATGTTCACGGCGATGGGCGTTTTCGCGGCGCTGGTCGGACGGATGTTCGGCGACGTTTCGGCGATCTGGAACTGGATCGTCGCCGGCGTCTGTCTGCTGATGGGCCTGCACCTGCTGGGCGCGTTCACCTTGCCGTTGCCGCAAATCGACGCGCATCCGCGCATCCAAGGCGCGCTGGGCGCGTTCGTGCTGGGCCTGTTGTTCGGCCTCGTTTCCGCGCCGTGCGCCGCGCCGATTTTGATCGTGCTGCTGACCTACATCGCGGGCAGCGGTTCATCGGCGGTATACGGCGGTCTGCTGCTGGCGATCTACGCGCTGGGCCATTGCGTGCTGATCCTGATCGCGGGCACGAGCGTGGGCGCGGCGAAGAAAATCATCGCCAACAAGAAGCTCACGCGCACCACCGACCTGCTGCGGCGGGTCGCCGGCGTACTGATCATTCTGGTCGGCGCGTACTTCGGCTATCGGGGTCTGTAAAGCGACGACCGGCGATTAATCGTCATGGTGCTCTCATCCTTTTTTTGATAGAATATCCGCCGTCGGAAACGTCCTCCCCTCCATTGATTTGTCGAGGAACGGCTGATGTCGTCGAACGAACACCCCACCAACACGCCGCCACCGCCGGAAACCAGCGGGGGATTCGAGCGCGCGCATCCGAACGTCGGTTTTCTGCTGTTCGGCTTCCTGTGCCTGGGCGCGGTGAACCTGGCGATCAAGGGCGCGTTGCTTTCGGCGTTGCTGACTTTCGCGGCGGGCCTGCTCTTTTATCCACCGGTGGTTCGACGGGTGGAAATGTTCATCGCCAACTGGAAGGTGCATTTCGGTTTGCGCGCGGCTGGCCTGCTGCTGTTGCTGGCGTTATCGGTCGCGGCGCGGCCCACGTCGACGCGGGAGGTCGCGCCGGTGTCGGTCACGCCCGAAAAGGCACTGCAACAGGCGCTCGCGCCGGACATGCCGGAACCCGAAGCGGCGCCCACGCCCATTCCCGACGAGCCGACCGCCGCCACGCCGACGCCGCCGCCGGAGGATCTGCCCATTTACACCACGCTGGCCCGGAACGTCACGGACACCGCCGCGCGCGGCGAAATCGCGCTGGACGTGCTGGTGATCAGCAACCTCAAGCGCGACTCGCTCGAACGGCTGCTGCGCCACCTCGAACAACAAACCGCGCCGCCGGGCGCGCTGAAACATCGGCCGCAACCCGACCGCCTGACGATCGCCGCGTTCACCAGCGAGGAGCATTGGCGCTCGGAAACGAAACAGTGGATCGCCCTGCTCGAGCGCGACGGCGCGCAGCCGGCGCGGGTGCGGTTCAACGAAAACGCGATCAAGGCGCTCGCTTATCGCCCGACCTACCGCTTCGGGCTGACCGAGGAAACGCGCCGCGCGATTTACCATCAGATCGTCGCGGCGGAAAACGAGGCCGAACGCCTCACCGAAAAGCAATTCCCCACCGATCCGACGCAGGAGCTCAAGCCCGGCGAGCAATTCATGATCACGCGCCCGACGCCGATCCGTTATCGGAAACCCTGGAAAAACGACGCGGCGCCGCCCGACATTCTCCACCAGACGTATCTGAACGCCGGGGCGGTCGTGACGATCAAGGCGCGCACATCGCTGAACGACACGGTGTGGTACGAGGTGGGCGCGAAGGAAAAAAGTCTGCGCCGCCAGGGGTGGATCCGCGCGGCGGACCTGACCGGCCAGGGCGGCACGAGCAACATCCGCACGCACCTGGAGCGACAGGCGCAGATGTACCGGGAGCAGCAAACGCGGCTGCTGTTCGCGCTGGCCAGAGAGCATAACCTGACCCGCGAGCAACTGGAGGAGATCGGCCTGGAGGGGCTGATCCGCGACTGGCCGATTCCGCCGAAAGAGAAGTAGGTCGAGTTTATCGCCGGACCGTTTCATGCTACGGAACGAAAGTGGTAACCGTTTGAACCAATATAGGAGCGCGCCGATGAAACATGGTATTTGGTTCGTTTTCGCCTTGTTGTTGATTTCCGCCTTTTTGTTTGCCTGCGACGAAGCCGAGGACAGCCTCAAAGACGCCGTCGAGGAATGGATCGAAGGCGTGCCCGACGACGTCAGCGACTTTCTCGACGAAGACGACATCAAGGAACTCGAAGAGCTGGGCATGGACATTTACACCGGCGAAAATCCACCGGCCGTCTTCGGCGATTATTACCTGGATTCGCTGGTCGTCGAATACGACACCGCCGGCAATCAGGGTCTGCAGATCGTCCCCTACGACTGGCATTACACCGCGCCGGGCGGACGCGGCGACCTGACCTGCAGTTACGAAAGCGACGCGACCACGGGCATGGAAGACGTCGCCTCGGGCCTGGCCGGCTGGACCTCGGGCGAGGACAACTGCTTCACGGTGTACCTCGACTTCGAAGGCAACGCCAACGGCTGCGAATACAAAATGCCCATGGTGCAAAGCGGCTGTCTGACCGACGAGGGCATCACGGATTTCACCATCGCCTACGTGATGAAGGACAAGGACGAACTCAATCCGGCCTGCCTGTCGTTGATGCCGATCGACGCCAAGCGCATCACGGTGGAAACCGACAAACTGGCGGAAAGCAAATAATTCGCGGCGGTCAGTCGGCGTCCCGCGCGCAACGGAAGCCCACTTCGTCGTGGCCGATGCCGCCGCCGGTGCCCCAGCGGTAGGAGGCGCGCAGGAAGGACGCGGTGTAGGAATACGCGCCGCCGCGAATCACCTTTTCTCGCCCGGGCGGGCCGAGGGGATCGACCTCCGGGCTGGTTTCGTAATAGTCGAAGCGATACCAGTCGGCGACCCATTCGAAGGCGTTGCCGAGCATGTCGTACAAGCCGAAATCGTTCGGCTCTTTCAGGCCCACCGGGTGCGCCGTCTGCCCGGCGTTGAGCGCGTACCAGGCGACATCGCCGAGGCAGGCCGCGTCGTCGCCACAATAAAAGCGCGTGGTCGAACCGGCCCGCGCGGCGTATTCCCACTCGGCCTCGGTGGGCAAGCGGGCGCCGAACGCCTCGCAAAATTCCTGGGCGTCGCCCTGCCCCAGGTAGGTGATCGGGCAATCGCGGCAATCCCGGAAGGCGCTGAAGTTCCAGTTCTTGACCGCGTCCCATTGTTCCTGCGTGATCTCGTAGGGCGTGATTTGAAACGGTGAGAGCGTCACGGTGTGGCGCGGCAATTCCTGCCCGTCGCATTGGTCGTCGCCGGGCGAGCAGCCCATCTCGAACGTGCCGCCGGCAACGTCGACCCACTCCAGCTCCATGCCGGGCGGTCGATTCGTCGAATCGTCGATCGCGTCGTCGTCGGCCGCATCGTCGTCGGGCACAACATCGTCATCATCGTCGCCCAACGACGCTTTGTCCGCGTCATGATCGGCGCAGGCCGCGAGCGTCGACAACACGGCAAGCAACAAACACAGGGGAACGCGGCAAAAATTCATTCGTCTCGTTCCCCCGTGTCAGCCATCGCGCGTGGGCTCAAACGCATTCTTCCGCATGTTCCGCGGTGAACTCGTAATCCTCGGACGAGCCGTCGGGCAAGGAAACCTCTTCCGAGAAATGCAGCGCCGCGCCGACATCCGGATAGCTGGAGTACACTTGCAACGTGTAATCGCCGGCCGCCAGCCCCGTCAGATCGTAGGTGTAGTCGAACAGACAATCGCAGTCCATCGGCGAGTAATCGGTCTGCGCCGCTTCCATGATCGCGATGACGCCCTCGTCGATGGTCACGTACACGTCGGCCAGGAAGCCGCAATTCTCGCAGGTGTGCTCGTGCTCGACCGCCAGCGTGCCCGCGCCGTCCCAATTCAGGCTCAGTACTTCGGTGAAGGATTTTTCGCCGGCTTTGGCTTCGTCCAGGCAACCGCTGTTGGTCATGTTCTCGACCGACAGATCGTCGTCGTCATCGTCGTCATCGTCGTCGTCGTCGTCATCGCCGGTATCGTCGTCGTCGCCGGTATCGTTGTCGTCATCATCGTCAACATCGTCATCATCGCCGGCGTCGTTGTCGTCGTCGTCATCGTCGTCGTCGTCCGAACACGCGACGATTGCCAGTCCGGCCGCCAGGGCCAGCACCGTCAACCACACAAGCCAGATATTCCTCATGGATCCGCCCTCCTTTCCGGCGCCGCGGCAAGCAGCGCCCTACGACGGCGATTATAATCCACCGCCGCCGGATAATCAGCCATGCTCCCTCAGTCGCAAACGGAGCCCTCGCTTTGATGAACGGTGAATTCGTCGGGCTCGCCATCAATCAACGCCAAATCAAGCTTGAACCGCTCGGCCGGTTCTTTATCGAAATTCTGGGACACCATCCGCAGCGTATACTCGCCCGGCTGGATGTCGACCAACTCGTAGTTGAATTCGAACAGGCAGGAACAGAACGCCTCGGCGGCGCCCTCGGCGGTCGCCTCGGTGACGGCGATTTCCGCGCCATCCACCCGGTAGCGGGCAGCCAAACGAAAGCCGCAATTGTTGCAGGTATGGCCGTGGTACACAGCGATCGTACCCGCGCCGTCCCACTGCAACACAAAGTCCTCGTTGAAGGTACCGTCTTCGTTAAACGTGGCGGGGAAATTCAGACAGCCGCTATCGGCTTGGTTTTCGACCGAACGGCCGTAATCTTCGTCTTCATCCTCTTCGCGTTCATCGTCCGAACACGCCGACAGCGTCGCCAGAATGATCAGCAACGCCAGCGAAAAAATGATCCATCCATGTTTCATCGCGCTCTCCCACGAAAGAGGCAGCGCCAATCTCCGGCGGTCATTATAGCAATTGTCGCCTGAAAGCAAAAAGGCGGTGGGAAGGCCCGTTGACCTTCCCACCGCAGCAGCTTGTATGTCCCGCAAGCGGCGGGATCTCGCTACGTTTATTCGTCAGCAGCCGCAGCAACCGTCGTCGTCATCGTCATCGTCGTCGTCATCGTCGATGTCGTCGTCATCGGCCACATCGTCGTCGTCGACCGTATCGTCGTCGGTCACATCGTCATCGACCGTGTCGTCATCGTCGACGACCGGACTGCCTTCGAGGTATTCGATCAGGTTGAGCAGCAATTCGCGGCCCGCCTGCGAATAGGCCATCGGCGTGCGCGCGCCCGGGCCCCACAGCGCGTACATGCCGCCCTCGATGGCCAACGGGTAGTGATTGAGATAAGCCGGATGCTGCGCGAGGAACTCCACGTCGCCGGGAGCTTCGCCGTCGTCGTGCAGGCCGAGCATCGCGGTATCCGAACCCAGAACCATCAGCGAATCATCGCCGCTCAGGCCCAGGTCGTAGGGCGTGGTCCACACGTCGTGGGTGACGTCCACCGGATTGAGCGCCTTGGTTGCGTCGAGTTCCAGCATGTTCTCGCCGCGCAGGAACAGGTCGGTGAAATCAAACACGTGCACGCCAAGATTGTTGGCGATGATGGGTTTGCCGCTATTGATCAGCACCGCGCTGTTGACGGCGTTCCAGGAGCCCTCGCCGGCGTTGTTGTCGACGATGAACAGGTCGATATCCGCGAGGTCGGTTTTGGCGCCCAGGTCGGCCACGTCGAACAACTCGACGAAGTAACCGACGCTTTCCAGGTAGGTTTCGAACACCAGCGCGTCGGCGTCGTCGGCGTTATAGACATACCCGACCTCCACCGGTTCGCTCTGCACATACTCGATCAGGTTGACCAGCAACTGCCGGCCGGTGTCGGTGTAGAGCGTCGGGCCCATCACGCCGAAGGCCCAGACGGCGAAGTGCACGTCCTGCACCGCCAGCGAGCTGTAGCCGGTGTATTCCTCGCACAGGCCGAGGAACTGCACGCCCAGCGGGCTGCTGCCGTCGTCGGACAGCGCGCGCACGGTGTTGGGCGAAATGAGGATTTCAACGGGCGTTTCGTCGTCAAGGATGCCCAGCTCGTAAGGGAAGTGCCACAGGGGGTGGCCGATGGTCTGCGGGATCAGGCTGTCCTGATCGTTGACGCCGGCATAAGTGGCGCCGGCGAAATAGCCCTCGGTGTCGGCCAAGACATACAGGGCGTCGCCGTCGCCGATGATCGGCCGGCCGGACGCGATCATCTTGGCGCGCCGCGTGGCGTCCCATTCGAGGTTGGTGTCCGGATCGATCAGGAACACGTCATAATCGCTCAGATCCTCCACCGCGGTTTTGTCGATGTCGTTGATCTGAATCAGTTGAACGCTGTAATCCTCTTCTTCCAGGAAGCTCTTGAAATCGGTACCGCGACTGAGGGCGACCGAGTAGACATAGGCGATCTTGCCTTCCGGCTCGACGGTATCGTCATCACCGGTATCGTCATCACCGGTATCGTCGTCGGTCGTGTCATCGTCGACCGTATCGTCGTCGACCGTATCGTCATCGACCGTGTCGTCGTCGACCGTGTCGTCGTCGGTCGTGTCGTCGTCGACCGTATCGTCATCGACCGTATCGTCGTCGACGGTCGAATCGCCCGAGACGGTCACGTCATCCACGCCCCAGAACGATCCGAGCAGACCGCCCCAGTACGAGAATTGGAAGCGCAACAACACCGAGTCTTCGCCGTCGGCGAAGGAGATGTCCACCGTTTTCACCTCACCGCTGACATCGCCGTTGGTCGTGTACACGGCCGTCCACGAACCACCGTCATCGACCGACACGCTGACCTGCCCCTGACTGACCGGGCCGGTCTGATCGAAATAGTGTTTGAAGGACAATGAAGCATCTTCATACGTGGAAAGGTCGATCTCACTCGAGACGATCGTTTTGGTGTAAGTAGGCGAAGCGCACCCGCTTTTGGTGATTTCGGCGTACAGGGCGTCGCCGAAATAGCCGATCATCGTGGTGTTTGCACCGGGGGTCTGCCAATCGCAGCCGCCGGTGCCGAAGCCGGTAAATTGGCCGGATCCACCGGAGAAGTTTTCCTGAAACACTACGTCGCCAAAAGCCACACCGCAAAAGAGAAGAACGATACACAAGCTGCAAAGAACGGTTTTCATAATCTTTCTCCTACCGTTAAATAAGTTTACTTTGAGAAAGAAGCTGTCCGCTGGTCTTTGCAACCACTGTGCCGGAAGAAGAATACGGAACGGATATCGCCATGAAGCCTTCCGGTTTCATGGTCAAAAAATACTTTTATCATCGACAAGTTAGCGCCATTGTTTCGGCAATATCATTGATCCTATTTTCGTTCCTTTTGTGCCCAATTATTGAAAGAGTATTCAAAGTTAACCAATGAACTTTTTTCATACTTTCGCAACGGCAAAAAGGGGCATATCGGTAATATCGTAATGGTTTTTTTCGGCATTTAAACTGAAAAAAGCCAACAATATCAAATAGTATGACTGTACGAGTGTTGCGTTTCCCTACATTTTCACATCCAAAGGTGAACAAAGTTCCTTTTTAGTTTCTTTGCATGACTGTTACCGGAAGGCAAAACGATTCGCCATTGGCCACAGATAAGCGACATAGTTCGATATTCGAATTATTTAGAAATCCGGAATCCTGGGCATACCAAAAACACCGATGGCCGCATCGACGGCAGGCAACGCTCCGGAAAAAATCCGCAAAAACAAAGGAGCAAACCATGGGGAAAATTATTTGCCCCTCGATTGCGCCTGCTATACACTGTCGGCCGGGAGGTGTGCGATGCGCTTCAACCGTTTTATTCTGATTGTGGCTTTAATGATGGTATTGACGGCCGCGGCCTGCGACTGCGGCGACGACGATGACGACAACGACGACGACGACACGACCGACGATGATACCGGCGACGATGACGACGACACGCTCGACGACGATACCGGTGACGATGACGACGACACGCTCGACGACGATACGCTCGACGACGATACCGGTGACGACGACACGCTCGACGATGATACGATCGACGACGATACGGTCGACGACGACACGACCGACGACGATACCGGCGACGACGACACCGCCGACGACGATCTGGTCGACGACGACACCTTCCTGCCTGACGATTGCGCCACGCTCGAGGATCCGCTCGACGAAGGATCTTTTACGATCGTGCCGTGGGAATACGGCGACGAGAACGATCCCGACGCGCGCACGACCGACATCCGCCAGTACTTCATGACGCCCACCTTCTACGTGCGGTTTATCCGGGGCATCGCCATGAGCGCCGTGCCGCTGCACGCGGTGGGCTATTATCCGGAAGGCGACGGGCCGTTCCCGGTCGTACTGATCGTGCACGGCAACCACGATCCGGCGGAGTTCTCCTACCCCGGCTACGACTACCTGACGCAACACCTGGCCACGCACGGGATGATCGCCGTGTCGGTCGAGGAGGATTTCCTCAACGGCAGCAGCGGCGAGATGGACGCGCGCGGCATCGTGCTGTTGCGGCACCTGCAGTTGTTCCGCGAATGGAACAGCGATCCGGATCATCCGCTGTATCACAAGATCAACATGAACTGGATCGGCCTGGCCGGGCATTCGCGCGGCGGCGAAGGCGTCGGCGCGGCATGGTACTTCAACACGGAAAATCACAATCCGAGCGATCCGCTGCACAACTTCAATTTCCGCATCCGCTCGCTGTACGCGATCGCGCCGGTCGACGGTCAGTTGTTCCCGATGGGGCTCAACGAGGTCGTGCTGCGCGACGTGGACTATTTCATCATGCACGGCTCGCACGACGGCGACGTGTCCGACTTCCAGGGCCTGAACATGTACGATCGCGCGCTGCCCGTCGACGAGGAACAGACCGCCTACAAGGGCGCGATGTTCGTGCAGGGCGCCAACCACGGCCAGTGGAACACGGTGTGGGCGCCGGGTGGGGATCCGTGGCCGATTTCGAGCCCGAACGTGTCGTTGATGTCGGCGGAGGATCAGCAGCGCATCGGCCTGCTGTTCGTGACCGGGTGGTACCGCTGGACGCTGCAGGGACGCAAGTGCTACCGGCTGATGGCCGCGGGCGAGCGCGAATTTCCCTCGTTCCCCACCGACATCCGGCTCAACCGGCTGTATCAGGGCATGGACCGCGAATTCCTCGCGCATTACGAGGAAGACGACAACACGGCCACCGCTTCGTGGACCGGCGCGACGATCACCGGCGCGAACCTGGCGGTGTGGAACGAAAAGGCGCTGTGGCCCGGCTCGTCCGACGGCGTGCTGCTGGCCTACAACACGGCCGACGCGACGTACCGCATCGATCTGCCGACCGCCGGCAACGAGGCGTTAGACGATCTGGAGACGATCGCCTTCTCCGTCGGTCAGATGTACGAAACCTCCGACCTGTACAACGTGCTCGATCAGCCGCAAGACCTTGCCGTGCGTTTGGTGGTCGACGGCACGCCGACCGACGCGCTGGTCGTGTCGGATTACCGCACGCTGATCTACCCGGCGGTGACCAGCGGCTCGGGCACCAAGAGCATCATGGACACGGTGCGCATTCCGCTCGAAGATTTCAGCGCGGGCTTGCTGGCCTCGGAGGTCGAGGCGGTGATTTTCGAATTCAGTGAAAAGCCGTCCGGCTATTTCAGCGTGGACAGCATTCAATTCATGGCCTGGTAAGGAGCGAAGCATGAAACGGACACTGCTGGTTCTCGCCCTGCTGCTGATCGCGGCGACCGTCGCGGCGCAGGAGACGAACGTCAAATTCACCGGCTACGACATCGCGTTGATCAAGCTGTCGCAACCGTACCAGACCCGCACCGCCGCCGGCGAGATGGTGACCTACGAGCAGGCGTACCTCGTGCGCGTCAAAGGCGAATTTCCGCTCAACGGCGCGCGGCTGATGGAGTTGTACATCGGCGAGGAGCGCATCGCCGAATACGGCGGGTATCCGGGCGGCCTGTATTTTCTGCTGTTCACCAAGGACCAACTGGACAAGCTGGCCGGCCAAACCATCGGTTATCGCTTCAACCACGACGGCCCGATCGTCCGCACCGCGCACGTGTTCACGCCAACGCTGTTCAAGCTCGACAAACCGCTGAGCGAGAAAAAAGCGTTGACCCGGAAGTGATCACCAGGGGCTTCTATCTTTCGAGCCCGATCGTATCTGTTCCAACTTCGCCAGCGCTTCCTGCGCGGAGGCGCGCACGTCGGCGTTTTCGTCCTGCGTCAACGGTTGGAGAACACGACGCAGTTTCACTTTCTCCTCATTCCACAAGAAGGTTTCTTTGGCGAGCAGCGCGCAAAAAACGCGTATCGCGTTCAAGCGCACGGTCGAATTTTCGTCCTTGAACAAGCGGTGAATATCCTCATTCCAAATCAACTCATCTTTACATGCTTGCACGGCGAAAATCAGCGAAGCCTGAATATCGGCATTGGTTTGCGCGAACAGCGGCAACAGCGTTGTCTTTACCTTTTCCCAACTGGAACTGCCCAGCATGCGGATCACGGCCAGGTGCACGGACTCATTTGGCTCGCGATATAATTCCAGCAAACGAGGAATGTAAAATTCGTCCAGAGAGTATTTCGCTTTTGCCGACGGCAACAATCGATCGCGTTGCGTTTTGTCGGCCGATCGCAGCGCCTCAAGATAGACCGGGAACGCGGTCGGCTGCATTTGAGTGAACGCCAGGTGGGCCTGAGGCCCTTCCAGCACTCCGTTTTTGATCTTCGCCAAAAGCGCATGACAAAATTGTGCGTTTTCCATTCGGAGGTCGACCCTACCGTACTCGTGGCCCTTACTGAGCGCCAACAGCGCCGCCACGCTGATCTCCGGGTCGTCGTTGTCGATGAACAATTTCAGCGTCGCTTCGAGCAGCCGTTTCGACGGTTCTCCCTGTCTCGCCAGTTCCTCACAGGCCGGCACAATCTGTTGCCGATCGCCGCTGTTCAACATCGAGAGCATCATTTGTTCGGCCACGGGATCGTCCCTGTCGTTGAGAAGAATCATGCTTACCGCGGTCATCCGCGTTTCGAACGACGGATCGTTGAGCAACGGATGCAATTGCTCAACGTGTCCAAAAAACGGATAGCCGCCGGCTTCATCAAACATGATCACGGCGCGACGTTGCTTGGGCGTTCCGTGGAAAAAAGCATCCCGCAGCAGGGGACGGACTTCTTCTCTTAATTCCTTAAGGTAGTGAAAGATCGTTTTCAGCCTTTTCTCGTCATCCGTATCCATTTTGTCGACCAACACTTTATAGTATTTTTCATTAATAATATCCTCCACTTCGTACGCATGAAAATAATAGGTTTCATTGTGATCGATGAGTTCCGCCAGACCGTCGGGGCCGCTTTTAAACAATAGTTCCGTAAGCCCTCCGTTCGATTTGTTTTCGTCCAATTCGTTTCCCAACGCGGCGATCAACCCGGGCGTTTCGGGATCGACCTTGGCCAGGATCGCGACAGCCTGTTTCCGTTTTTCCTCATCCTCTCTGAGCGCTTCCAGCAACAACGGCACGATCCGGTCGTCCACCTCATCCAGATTCGACCAGACGGTTAATGCAATTTCGTGGTCCACGGCATTGCCGTTCTTCCACAGGGAAAGCGTATACGGCACGACCGCCGGACCGATCGCGACCAACGGATACTCGACGTTTTCTATATTTTTCGCCAGTTCCACCAGCGTCGGCGCCGCAAACTCCGCGTCGGGCCCGAGGGAACAGAGCGCCAGAGCGACGAATCCGGCATCTTTCTTCTGCCCGCCGGTCAGCGTCGCCAGAATCAGTTTTCGGCTTTGTGGGATATCCTTCCCGTTTTTGAGCAGAGCCGTGGCGGCCAACAGGCGGATCTCCAGACACTTATCCTTAAGCGACCGGCGGAAGACGCTCAGCAGCTTTTTATCCGCCGATTTCACCTCACGCAGCATCGCCATGGCCGCGAGGCGAATCAGCAGGTCGTCGACCTGCAACAATTCCACCACCTGCGGTACGCTATCCGTGGGCATCGGCGTTATGTTCAATAAGCAAAGCATGGCCAGCCGGCGAATATTGAACGTGCCGTGCCGAACGATTTGCGCCACATAGGGAAATTCCTTGCCGGCGAACGGGGCATTTCGGTAAATGATTTCCAGCGCCAATCGTTGGCGATCGGGATCGGATGAAGCGGCCAGATCCTCGCGCAGCAACGGCAAAGTCGAGGGTCCAAACCGGGAAAAGGCATCCACCGCCGCCTTAACGACTCTTTCATCCGTCTCATCGAACAAAGCATGGACTTGCGGCGCGGCCGCTTTGGCATGCACGCCGAAATAGCCCAACCGCCAGGCGGCGATGGCGCGCACTGCTTCGTCTTCGTCCGCCAGCGCTTCGGTCAGAATGGGAACGGCTTCCTTGTGGAAGGGAAATTTGACTTTGCTCATGACGAACGCGCTGACGTTTTTGTTCGGATCCCGCAAAGCGCGCACCACATCCGCCGAAAATTTTGGATCAAGAGAGTCCATGCGAAAAAGCCCGGACCAGGCCATTATGCGCACTCGGTAATCAACGTCGCGGCTGGCTTTTATCAGGGCATCCACCGGTTTGTTACGGAGGTTATTCAAGACCTTGACCGCCGCCAAGCGAACCCGCGGTTGTTCGTGATCCAACAACGGCACGATCAAGGGGACAATCTTATCCTTGCGTTCCCATAAAGCACTCACAATGTGGTCCGCATCCAATTTCGGACAGTCGATCAGCAGGGAGATCAATTTTGCCGTACCGGCTTCGCTGGAGTAACTACGATAGATGTTGACGGCGCTAAGTTTGTCATCCAAAGAATCGCCGGCAACCAGTTTGTCGGCCAATTCCAAGTAATATTCCCGCGGCATAAAGAAGATTTCAGATTTGAATCCCAAATCGCCCTTTACGGACCTTTTCAAGACGGTACGGCAAATATCGGCGTACTCTTTGTGCCATGCCTCGTTCTCCGGATCGATTTTATTGATCGCGGAAAAGATACGCCAATCGTACGGCAGATTACCGCCGTTGCGTCGATCCTCCAGGGAAACCGATTCATACCCTTTCGGTATGAAATTACCTTTCAGGTTCATCAACACCGGAATGGCTTCCCGGCCCAACGGACCCAATTCCTGCATGGCCTCCAAAGCCGCCCAGAATGCGCTCGTATTATTTGTTTGTATAATTTCCATCAATTGGGGCAGGTAGCGTTTGGCTTTTTTCCCCTGATATCCGATCGCCTTAATTGCCGCGAAAAACAGACTCTGATTCCAGGAAACCAGCCCCTCGTCGATGGCCGCCAACGTCGCCTTTTCGCCGGGGGCGGCTTTGGCCAACAAGGTCAAGGCAAAATTATTTTGGCGAAAAGGGTCGTCATTCATCCAGGGTTGAATGATTTTTATCGCTTGCTTGCCGCCGCGTTTCAACGATCTCAGGCAATCGGCCGCCTTTTCTTTATAATACCAATTGAGATTCTCCAACGCCCACAAGAAAATCGGCGTCATGTCCGACGATTTGTCGCCCGCTTTGACCAGAATGGTGGCGGCCCGAAAACGGCGCTCAGGATCGGCGTCTTTCATCGCCTGCCGCAAATACGGTCGCGCGTATACAATGAACGCCTCGAGAAGTTGACTGTTCTTTTCGAACAAAAGCGGAATCAACTGTGGACCATACGTCTCAAACAATATCGAATAATCATTATCATCATCTTGATAGGGATTGATATTATCCGCGACCAAACGCAGTTCCTCGTCGCTCAAGGGAAACATGGCCGGAAAAACCTTGGATGAAATCGGGAATCTGGAAAGGATCTCCTTTCTTTTCGCTTGCTCGTCGTCCGCCGCTTCGTCTTCCGGCGGCGTACCGTTCAAGCGCGCCATGACATCTCCGTACAACTCGGAAAAAAGGTCATCATCCATATGAAATTTCTGTTTGATTATCAGAAACGCATCGGGGCCAAGATAGAGAAGTTCGTCACCCACTTCCTCTCTGATCGAGTTATGCTCATCCAATTCGTCATCGACGTTCCCTTCGATGTTCCACGAAAGCCAATTGCGCAGGACATCTCGATCTGTCTCGATTCGCCCATGGTTGCTTGATTGCCAAAGCAGATAGGCAACGTCCTCTTCCAACTCGCTTTGCGCCGCGACGAAGGACGGCACGCAAATCAGCAACAATGAAAACGTTAAAAAACCAACAATGACTGCGTTCCGGCGCATGGTCCGCCTCCTATCAATTCCCTCAATTTTGGTTCACCAAACATCCCGATCGTCCGGCGGGTAATCGGCGATGCGTTCAATTCGCTATCTCTTATAGATTTCTATGGTGCTGAGCAGCTTCAGCGCCTCCTGCGCGGCGGCGCGCACGTCGGCGTTTGCGTCCTGCGTCAGCGGTTGCAGCGCTGCGGTCAGTTTTTGATGCTCCTCTTCCCATAGGGAATCTTTCCATTTGGCGAGGATATGGGAATAAATGCGCAGCATGTTCAGGCGCACGGTCGGATTTTCATCCGTCAGTTTGCCCCGACATTCCTCATCGCGGATCAGCTCACTCTTGTGGTTGTCCAGGGCGAAGATCACGGAAGCTTGAACGTCCGCGTTTTTGTCCGTGAGGAACGGCAGCAGCGTCGGCTTCACAAATTCCCAATGAGTACTTCCCATCATACGGATCGCGGCCAGGCGGACGGCTTCATTTTTATCGCGGGTAAGTTCCCGCAAACGAGGAAGGTAATGAGAGTCCAGATAGCTTTCGCATTTCGCCAACGGCAACAGTCGATCGCGTTGCGTTTTGTCGGCCGTGCGTAGCTCGGCAAGAAAAGCCGGGAACGCCTCCGGCAGCATTTCTTTAAACCTCTCCTCGGCCGGTGAGCCGGTCAGGATTCCGTTTTTGATCTTCGCCAACAACGCCCGGCTGATACGTTCGCTTTCTTCCCGAAGACGGACATAGGATCTCCCGCCATCAATGCACAGGGCAGCCAACGCCGCCGCGCTGATTTCCGGATCGTCGTTGTTGACAAATATTTCCAGCGCCGCTTCGGCAAACGAATCCGGCAGGGAACCGATTCTCGCCATTTCACGGCAGGCCCGGATCATCTGCTGTCGATCGGAGCCCTTCAACAAGGACAGCAGCATTTTCCCGGCCGCGGGATCGTCGTGATCGGCCTGCAAAATCAAACTCATCGCCATCACCCGCGTTTCGAAGGAGGGATCGCCGAGCAACGGGCGCAATTCGTCCACGCGATGATAAAACAAGTTCGGGCCCGAATCGCAATACATGACCACGGCGCGGCGTTGTTTCGGCGTTCCCTGATAAAAGGTCTTGCGCAGCAGAGAGCCGAAATCGTCGGGCATTATTCTGATAAAACCAAAGACGACTTTCAGCTTTTCCTCGTCGTCCGTATCCAGGCGGTCAAGCAGCGGCTGATAGTATTTATCATACTGGATATCTTTTAACTCCCACGTCATATCCTCCACGGAGATATCGTGATCGATCAGCGTCTCCATCCCCTGGGGGCCCAATTTAAACAGCAGCTCGCACAAATCCCAATCGCTTTTTTCTTTGTTCAGTTCCTTTCCCAACGCCGCGATCAATCCGGGCGTCGCGGGGTCGGCCTTAGCCAGAAGCTCCATGGCCGGCTCCTTTTCGGCCTTATTCTCTTTCACCGCCTCGAGCAACAGCGGCACGATGCGCGCGTCCAGCGTATCCAGCGTCTTCCACACGACCAGGGCCGTCTTCCGTGTTTCGGCATTATCGCCTTGCCATAGAGCAAGCGTGTGCGGCACGACCGCCGGGCCGATCGCGATCAGCGCATCCTCGACGTCCTGCCCATTTTTGGCCAGTTCCACCAGCGCCGGCGCCGCGAACTCCGCATCGGGACCGAGGAAACGGAGCATCCTGATAGCGAATTCGGCTTCCTTCATTTGTCCGCCGTTCAGCGTCGTCAGAATCAGTTTTCGGCTTTGTTGGATATCCTTCCCGTTGTTGAGCAAGGCCGTGGCGGCCAACAGGCGGATCTCCAAACACGGATCCTTGAGCGACCGGCGGAAAACGGTCAACAGCTTTTTGTCCGCCGGCTTGACCTCGCTCAGCATCGCCATGGCCGCCACGCGAATCAGCAGGTCGTCCACCTGCAACAATTCGATCGCCGCCGGCACGCCATCGGCGGACATCGGCTCGATGCATAACAAACATCGCAGGGCCTTCCGTCGCATTTTGAAAGTTCCGCGTTGCGCGATTTGCGCCACCAGGGGAAATTCCTTGCCGGCGTACGGGGCGTTACGGCTGACGATTTTCATCGCCCTTAGCTGACGCTCGGGATCGGAAAAATCGGCTAGATCCTCGTGCAACAACGACAAGGTCGAAGGCCCAAGCCGGGAAAAAGCGTCCACGGCCGCCTGAACGACTCGTTTATCTTTATCATTAAACATTGCGTGGATTTGCGGCGCGGCCGCTTTGGCATGCACGCCAAAAAAGCCCAACCGAAATGCCGCGATGGCGCGCATGGCGAAATTTTCCTCGTCCAACGCCTCCACCAGCGCGGGAATGGTTTCTTTATGGAAGGGGAACTCGACCTCGCTCATGATCATCGATCTGACGTTTATGTCCGGATCTTGCAAGCCGCGCACCACCTCAGCCGACAAATCCCGAGAAGGGTGGCTACTGAGAAGCTCATACCACGCTCTTCTACGCACCAGCGGATCGTCGTTCCGGCTGGCGGCGAGCAACACGTCCAGCGGCTCTTTCTTGATGTTTCCCAAAACTTCCACCGCCGCCAGGCGAACCCGCTGTTGCTCGTGTTGCAACAACGGCTCGACCAGGGGAACCACCATTTCCTGGTTTTGCCACAAGGCGTAGGTAATGATGTTCGACTTCAACTGCGGACAATCAGTCAACAACAAGATGAGTTTTTTTGCGCCGGCTTCGCTGGGGAATGAATGATAAATATGCACGGCGCAAATTTTGTCCTTCAACGAATCGCTTTGGACCAATCTGTCGGCCAGAGCAAGGTAATACTCCGGCGGCATGAAGAACATCTCTTTATAAAAGTCCCCGCGATCCCGCACATGTTTTTCGAAGACGGAAAGGCAATATTTTTCGTACTCCCGGTGCCATTCCTTGTCGTTCGGATCGATCTTGTACAGTGTCAAAAGTATCTTTTTATCGATTGGCGCGCGGCCGCCCTGGCGGCGTACATCGAGGGAAACCGAATCGTGTTCCGTTCCCCAGTAATCGCCTTTCAGTTTCAGCAACACCGGTTTGGCGTCGCGGGCCACCGGACCCAGTTTTTGCAAAGTTCGCAACAAATTTTCAAACGTAGTGTAGCCGCTGGTTTGCAACAACTCGATCAACAGGGGCATGTAGCGTTTCGCTTTTTTCCCCTGATACCCGATCGCGGTTATGGCGGCATCGGTTAGATATTGATCCCAGGAAGCCAGCCCCTCGTCGATGGCCGCCAGCGTTTCCTTGTCGCCGGGAGCCATTTGCGCCAGCCATTTCAACGCCTCATGACGACGATGATATACATCATCCTGCAGCCAGGGCAGGATAATCTTCTTCGCCTCCTTGCCGCCGGCCTTCAAGGTGGCCAGACATCCAACCGCACTGTCTTTCTCATACCAATCGAGATGCTCCAGACCCCACAAGACGAGCGGCGTCATTTCCGCCGTTCCTTCGCCCGCTTCGATCAAAATATACGCGGCCCGATAACGGTACTCGGGATTGGGATCATTCAATCTCTCCTGCAAATACGGCCGCGCATATTGTATTTGCGCGAGGAGAATATCATCGGCCCAGGACTTTACTTTCATATTTTCGAACAGATAGGGAATCAGTTTGGAACCGTACTCCGTGAACAATATCGAATAATATTCGGCGTCCATTTTGTGTGGATTTATTTCTCCGATGACGTAGTACAGTTCCTCATCGCTCAAAGGAAACAACGCGGTTACTTCCTTTATGGACAGGTAGTATGGATACAGGTTTCTCATTCTGGGCGGAGTTTTATCGTCGGGATTTGCCTCTCTAGGGAACAAGTCCCGCCAAAACCAAAACCGCTCGGCCATCTTCTCTTGCATTTGCTTGCTTTTGGTCGCCAATACCTTTTTTATCAGCGGCACAGCCTCGGGACCCAGGTATTTCAGTTCGCTGTACAAGTCTTCTCTAATGGCATTGCTACCACCCATCAATTCATCGAAGTCTCTGGGGATGTTTCGATAAACCCAATACCGCAAGGGACCGATACCGTCGTTATCTTCGATTTGCCAAAGCAGATAGTCGACTTCCTCTTCCAGCTCGCTTTGCGCCGCGGCGAAAGACGGCACGCAAATCAGCAACAGTGAAAACGTTAAAAAGACAACAATGAATACGTTTTGGCGCATGGTCCGCCTCCTATAAATTCTTTCAACAATTCATTCGCGCAACGATCGATCGCGCGTTCAATCCGTTATCTATTCATCATAAGTGGTCTTGCCGTCGAGCAGCTTCAGCGCCTCCTGCGCGGCGGCGCGTACGTCGGCGTTATCGTCCTGCGCGGCCCGCTGCAATGCGGCCAGCAATCTTTCCTGAAAGGCATGCGGAACTTCCTTCGCGCCGGCGATATATTCGCGATACACGCGAATCACATTGAGGCGCACCTGAACATTGTTATCCGCCATTTTGCCCAGGAGTTCTTTTTCCCAAAGCAGGCCATCGCCATGGGACCGCAGAGCGAAAACGGCCGAGGTCTGAACGTCCGCGTCCTTATCCGCCAGCAACGACATGAGCGTCGCATCGGCGGAATCCATATTGACGCGTCCCATCATGCGGATCGCGGCCAGGCGAACGGCCTTGTTTTTGTCGCCCATCGTTTTCGTTATCAACGGCAGGTAACGACCGTCCAGCCGATTCCTCGGACTGGCCAGGAGCAGCAGACGATCGCGCTGCGCCGGATCGGCCGTACGCAATTCCGCCACTAGATAGGGAAACGCTGCCGGCTGCATTTCGTTGAACACCTTGGCGGCCAGTTCGGTATCGCCGGCCCCGTTTTTGGCCTTTGCCAACAGCGCCAGAACCAACCGTTCGCTATACACCTTGAGCGAGAAGCTATCGTAGTTGCCCACGCTCGTCAGCGCTCTCAACGCCGCGTCGCTTACTTCGGGATCGGCGTCGTCGCTGAAAAGATCCTCCAATGCACCGATCAACGAATTATCGATTTTTTCCAGATCCGCAATCGTTTGACAGGCCGCCAGCCGTTCCCGTCGATCCGCACCCTGGACCAAGGAGAGCAACGTTTGTTGCGCTCGCCGGTCGCCGTTTTTGATCAATAAAATCATGTTTGCCGCGGCCAGTCGTTCCTCCAGGATCGGGTTGTCAAGCATCGGGTACAGATCATCGACTTTCATACCGGACAGGTAACGATCCTCTTTGGCCAACCGGCATAAGGCGCGCCGTTGCCTGGGCGTGCCGTTGATATACGTCGAGGCAAACGGTATTTCTTCCTTCCGGTATATGTCGTTGATCATCAGTCTAATTATTTCCAGTTTTTTCTCATCATCCGTGTCCAGCTTTTGCATCAGCACCGAATAGTATCTTTCATCCAGGACATCCTCGATGCCGGAGTGGGCCAATCGGACCGAGAAGTTGTGATCGAGAACCTCCGCCAATCCTTGGGGGCTCATTTTGACGAGCATCTCCCCCAGTTCCCAGTCATCGTCTTCGTCCTGCAATTCCCGGCCCAAGGCGGCGATCAACCCGGGCGTGGCGGGGTCGACTTTGGCCAAGGCTCGGGCCGCATTGTGGTTCGCCCAACGTTTGTCTTTGAGCATTTCGATCAAAAACGGCACGAGTCGCGGATCGATGGTGTCCATGTCTTCGCATACCACGGTCGCAATCCGTTTGGCGCTGTAGTCATCGCCTTGGAAAACGGTCAGTATCTGCGGAGTCGCCGCCGAACCGATCGCGATCAACGCTTTTTCCGCAACCCGGTCGAAAACAGATTCCTTGGCCATCTCGATCAACGCCGGCACGGCAAAGGCCGCGTCCGCGCCGAGAGCGGCGACGATCCGGGCGGCCGCTTTGCGCTCACTTTTGCTCTTGCCGGTCAATGCCGCCAAAAACCGTTGCCGCCCTTGTTTGACGTCCTTGCCGTTTTCGATCAGCCCCGCCGTGGCCAGCAGACGCATCTCCAGTTTCGGATCCTGAAGCGCCTGACGGAAAACGTTTTGCAGCGCACGATCGGCCGGTTTGATTTCACTCAGCAACGACATGGCGGCCAGACGAATCAACGGGTCGTCCGCCGACAACAGTTCGATCAACCGCGGCGCGGATTCCGCCGGCGCCGGCGCCATGAGAAACAAACACTGCATCGCGGCCCGGCGCAGATTTTTATCGCCCTGTTTGGCCAGACCAAGCACATAAGGAAATTCCTCGCCGGCGAACGGAGCGTTTTGGAACACGATTTCCAGCGCGACTCGTTGCCGTCGGGGATTGGAAAAATCGGACAAATCCGGGTGCAACAACGGCAGTGCCGACGGTCCGAAGCGGGTGAAAGCAAGTTTGGCGTTCTTCGCGATTTTTTTGTCCGGATCGTTTAAGAATTCGAGCACTCGCGGCGCGTTTTCTTTGGCTTGCAGACCGAAATATCCCAAGCGCCGCACCGCATGAGCGCGCACCTTGGCGCTCGGATCGTCCAACGCCGTCACCAAAAGAGGAACGAACTCCTTATGGTGCGGAAAAGCCATGGCGTCGATCGCCAACGCGCGGACATCTTCGCTCGAATCCTGCAACGCCCGCAGGATGTCGGTTATTAATTGATCGTTTTTGGTTTTATAATCCAAGAGCACCCGCCAGGCTTCCGAGCGCACTCGTTCGTCGTCATTGCGTACGGCCGCGCGCAGTTGGGCCAACGGCTTTTTGTTCAATCCGCCCAGCACACGGACCGCCGCCAGGCGAACGTGCCGTTTGTCGTCCTGCAACAGCGGTTCGACAAAGGGTATCGCCTTTTCCTGGAAGGTGACGATGGCCTCGACGATAGCGGTCTGATCCAGTTGCGGGCTGTCGTAAAACAGCGAAATCATTTTTTTCACATTGGCTTCGTCCGAAAAACTTTTATAGATACAGACGGCGCGCATTTTATCCACCGGCGAATCGCCGGCGAGCAATTTGTCGGCCAGATTCAGATAATATTCATCCGGCAGGGAGAACCCCAAAACATCGTAGTAAATGTCGCCCCTCTCGTTTGTGTCGATAATGTGGAAAAGATATTCGGTGAACTCTTTATGCCAATTCTTGTCCTTCCGATCGATTTTCCCCAACGCAATGAAGATGTCTTTGTCGATCGGCAATTGACCGTCCTTGCGTCGGTCCTCGAGAGAAACGTACCTGAACCGAAAATCCCAATAATTGCCTTTCAACTTGAGTAACGTCGGCTTGGCCGCTCGCGCCACCGGACCCAATTCACCCAGAGCCCGTAACGCGTTTCCGGAGGCGTCATGGTTCCCGTTTTGAAAGATATCGAGCAGCAGCGGAACGTAGCGCTTTCCCTTCCGGCCCTGAAATCCGATCGCGCGAATCGCGGCGATGTACATGTTATTGTCCCAGGAGGCCAATCCTTCATCGATGGCCGCCAGCGTTTCCTTCTCGCCCGGAGCGACTTTCGCCAGCAGCTCCAATGCACTGGTCCGCTTACCAAAGCGGTCGTCCCGCAGCCACGGCTGGATAATACGCACCGCTTCCCGGCTGCCGCGCTTGAGCGTCGCCAGGCACTCGCCCGCCTCATACCAATAGCCGTGCTCCAAACCCCACAAGAGCGCCGGCGTCAATTTTTCCGCAGTGTCGCCCGCCTCGGTCAACAAAACCGCCGCCCAGAAACGGCAGCGAGGCTCCGGGTGATCCAGCGCCGCCGACAAATACGGCCGGGCATACTCCATTTGCCGCTCGAAGACGGCCTTGGCTTTCCCGCTATCTTTCAGCGAGTCGATTAGGTAATTGGAAAGCTGTTCGCCGTAGGTTTTGAACAAGATCGGTTGGTCGATTTGCCTTATGGAATTTTTCATCATTTTCTCGGCGAGCGAACGCAATTGTTCGTCGCTCAACGGAAAAAGCGCGGCCCATTGTTCTTCGGTGTAATCCGCGTAAGAGAGCTTCTTATCCATCGGCGGCGGTCCATCCGGTCGGTACAATAAATCCGTGTCCCAATATCTGTGTTTCTTGGGATTGCTGTCGATCGTTCGCTTGATGTACGGAATCGCCCGGGGGCCCAAATAGTAGAGCTGCGATTCAAGATCCCGCTCCCAAAGGTCGAATTCCATCAGAGCGTTTTCTTCGTCCGCGGCGAATTTTTCGTAAAGCCATTTCGCCCGGCCCTGATAATCACTGCTTTCCGTTTGCCAAAACACGAACGCGACGTCCCGCTCCAGCGCGTCCTGCGCCGCGACGACAACCGGAATGAGCAGCCAGAAAATCAATAAACAAACGGTCGCTGCGGTTTTACTCCGAACCATCTTTTCACTCCCATCTCACGACGCATGACGCGCCTTTCTTATCATCCAATCGCTTCGTTACTTGTTAACGTTGGGATTTTCCTCGATCAACTTCAGCGCTTCCTGCGCGGCGGCGCGTACGTCGGCGTCTTCATCCTGCGCGGCTTGTTGCAACGCGTTTTTCAGGGCCGGCGCATCGATGGCCCAGGCATAGGCATGGGGAATTTTCTCGATGAACACCTTGAGCATGTTCAAGCGGACGGCCGGATTGGGGTCGCGCAACCTGGTCAGAAAATCCGGGTCGGATAAGATCGTAAAGGGATAATGGGAAAACGCCCACACGGTATCGGCCGAGGTTCCCGGATCGGTTTGGCTCAATTGCGAAAACAGGAAAGCGCACGTCTTCTCGGTCCGCACGATGCCCATCGCCAGGGTGGCGCCCCGGCGGGCGTTGGCATCCGGCCCTTTCGCCATGTCCAGCAACAGCGTTTCGGCGCGGGAGAACGGCAAGGAACCGATCGCCAAAACCGCGCGCTTGCGTACTTGCTCGTCGGCGCTTTGCAGCATCGGCAACAAATAGGGGAAGAACGCCGGACACAACGATTCGGCGCAAGCCAAGGCATTCTTCAGCGCCACTTCGTCGGTTTCATTGATCAATACGTCGGACATAATCTTGTATTCGGAATCGTGGCGCAGCCAGGAATTGACGCCCTGATGAATACTGAACAATGTTTCGCCGGCCAGGCGGCGCATCACGACATTGTCATCGTGTCGCAGTATCTGAAGCAACGCCTTGTCGACCGAATCATCACGCAAATCCTTTTGAGCAATCAATTTACAGACATCGATCTTTTGTTCCTGGCGGCCATTTTGCAGTACGGCGACGATCGCCCGAATGACTTTCGCATCATCGTCTTCTTGTTGAAACAACGCCATGGCCGCGAAAAACCGTAGATCGAGATCCGGATCGTCCAGCAGCGACATCAACTCCGGTTTGATCGACTCGCGAATGTCTTCGCAGATTTCCAGCACCATCCCCGCGCCGATTTGCTGGTCGCGGTTGCCCGTTTTGAGCAACGTCAGCAATTCCGGCGCGGCCGACGGCCCGATCTCATACATCAACTCGGCCGCGTTTCTCTGCACCACCCGATTTTCGGTATCCAGGGCGCGCAGCAGAATCGGCAAATACTTGTCCTTGTGACATTCGATATAATTTCTGAAATAATAATCCAAACGTTCGCCATGGTACGATCGCCCGCCGGCATTTTTCTTCCGGCTCAGGATGATTTTCATTCCCTCTTCGCCGAGCATGCCCAGCGCCATCTTCACATCCACGTCCTTGTCGGGATCGATGAAGTTTCTATCCAGCGCCGCCAACAATCCCGGCGTTGCCGGATCCAGCATCGAGGCGACCCGAACGGCGATTTCCGCGGGTTCTCCCCCTTCGTCGAGGGCTTTGATCATCAGCGGCGCGGCCAGTTTGGCGTCGCGACCGAGTTGACACCAAATGTAACCGGCCAGCCCCTTATCTCTTCTTTCCGTGCTGTTCCAAAGGATCACCAACTGCGGTTCGATCGTCGGGCCGACCGCCGCCAGCGCCTCGACGTATTCATCGGACAGGTTTTCATTCTGTCCTTTCTTGAATTTTTCGATCAGCGCGGGAACGGCGAACTCCGCCTTGGGGCCCAGCAACTTGAGCGCCTTGACGGCGGCTTTTCTCACGTCCTCGTCCTGGTTTTCCAACTCCGCCAACAGCATCGCCCGCCCGTCCTTGAGCGAGCGGTCGTTGAGCAGCAACAGCGCCGCGGCATAGGTATGAACGATGGGATTATCATCCCGGATCATCCGGTGATACGCTTCCAGCGCATCCTCGCCGGGCGGGTTGGTCCGGGCCAGGATTTCCATGGTCAGGGCGCGCAATCCTTCGTTATCCACTTTCAGAATATCCAACAAGAGCGGCGCGTGTTCCGGCGGAAAAGGCTTCATCGTGTACAGCGGTTTGAAAGCCTGGACACAAAGATCCTCTTTGCCTTCCAGCACGAGCCGCACCAGCAGCGGTATGGATCGGCGCGTGGCTTCCTCCCAACCGTCGATTACCTCGACGGCCCGTTCCTGGAGCGTGGGATTGGCGGAATCGCCGGCGCTTTCCTGCAGCAACGGGATGACCGATAATCCGAAATTCTCTAAAGCGTCTTTGGCCGTTATTTCACCGCAAAGGTCCTCGGTCTCGCCCAAAAAGGCCAGGACGCGCGGCGCCGTTTCCTTCGCCGCCGGACCAAGATCTCTGAGCGATAAAATCGCCGGGCAATCGTTTTTCCGGTCCTCGTCATCCAACGCCGCCAGCAACAGCGGCAGGTACTCCCGGCCGTATTTGGGAAGTTGTCTCAACGCCTCGAACCGTACGTCGGCATACGCGTTTTTCAGTCCGTTGAGCACATCCTGTTTGTATTGCGGACCGAAAGCTTGATCGTCATATAATTTTTTACAGGCGTACTTGCGCACGTCCTCGTATTCGCTGTCGAGCATCTCCCGGTACAACTTCGGATCGGCCGGGTCGATGACGTCGATCAGCGCACACGCGAATTCACGCAACGCCTCATCGTCGTCCCGCAGGAACGGCTCAACCGCCGCGATGGTTTCATCGCCCTTTACATAAAGATCGGTGAGAATGTCGTCCTCGTCATCGTACGGATCGATGGACAGCGCTTGCAGCATTTTCACGAGTTTTTCATTGTCACGGCACTCGCTATAGGGATCCCTGAGCTGGTATACGGCTATTTCCCCTTCCAGACGAAGACGAAAATAGTTATTCGCGTTGAAACGTGAATCAACATCGTCTTGTGTGGACGACTCTTCTTCTTTGTCCTCACGCAAAAGCGCCTGAAAGTCCTCTTGCAACGACGGCTCACGGGGATCGATGGCGTACAGCACGCGCAGCAGGTTTTCCGAGCTGTAAGAATCGTCGTTTTTTCTCCGTAACTGCAAACCTTCCCGATTTGACGGCAATGGTTTTGCCTCACGATACAGTTTCAACAACGCCGGTTTGGCTTCGGCGGCCACCGGACCGAGTTTGGCCAAAGCAAGCAACAATTCATTTTTCGCCGACGGATTCTCTTTCTCCAATATTTGTATCAGGCGCGGTAAAAACACCTTGCCCTTTTTCCCTTGCAAACCGACCGCCCAGATCGCCGCTTCGTTGATCTGCTCGTCCCACGAATCAAAACCCTCTTCGATGGCCGCCAACGTTTGCTTTTCGCCGGGAGCAATGGCGGCCAGCACACACAGCGCGCTAGCACGATTAAAATAACTGTCGTCATGCAGCAACGCCCGCACGGCTTCGGCGGCTTTGGCCGCCTTGGGACCCAGAGCGATCAGGCTCCTGAAAGATCCTTTCCGCCAATATTCGTTCCCATGCTCCACGCCCCAAACCAGATCGGGCGTCATCTTCGCCGATCCTTTGTCGTTGTCCGACAAAATGACCGCGGCGCGCATCCGCCGGGCCGGATCGTTTTGTTTCAATTCCTTGGCGATGAACGGTTCGCTGACGGAAAAATGAAAATTCAATAAACGATGAGCGCCGGAGGCCCGCCCCTCATCGGCCAGATCGGCCAGCAGAAGCGGCGTCAGACGCGACGCGTATTGTTTGAATATTTGGGGACTCAACAACGGCAGATGGTCGTTGTCCTCGGCCGCGCTCAGCAACGCCCGCAGTTCCGCGTCGGTCAGCGGTTCCAGCTCCGACAGCCAACGGGATACGCGCCGGCCCCTCGTCTCAGCCGCAATGATCTCCGCGAACAACGATCGATGCGCCGCGCCGGTTTTGAAAAGACTCTCGACCACGTATTCGCGGCGTTCCATGTCGAAATGGCGCAATTCGGTGCGGACGATCGCCAACGTTTCGGGCGAAGTCTCGTTCAACATCAGCAGCACGACCGCCGCCTCGAAGCGAAAAGAAGGACTCGCCTCGACCATCGCTTTTTTGATCGGCGTCACCACCTGGGGTCCGAAGGCGAACAATTGCCGGCGATAGCGCTCCAGGTGCGAGGTTAACGATATTTCTTGCAAACGATTGAAGGACCGACCGCCGAATTCATCGGCGGCGCTTTTCAGGCGGGACATAACATAGTCGATGTCCTCTTCCACCGTGGTCCGGGCCGCAGCGACGGATGGAATGAGCAGGGCAACAATAAGCAACAGCGGCGCCAACGGCCGCAGGCAAGTAAACAAACTTCCACGCATTGTTTCACTCCCATTAACTTTATTTTCCGAAAACACAACCGGTCGGGATGTTACCAGAAAGAATAATCAGACCGCAAACGGCGCGAAAATCACTCGGTGGGCGGTGGGAAAAGCAAAAAACGATCGGGCAGAATTTCGACGACCTCACCCGATTCGATCCAGGCGCGGTAGTCCTCGGCCGCGGCCGCATCCGGCGTAACGTCGTTGAGCGACGGATCGAGCCGCTGCATGTCCGCGACAAACCGCCCCCACAATTGCGCACGCGGTTCGGCGAGCAACGAGGGCGCTCCCTCGTCGAAGGGCCGCTTGGTCAGCCACAGCATGGCCTGCAGGCGCGCCGGCTCGACCTTGTTGGGCAGATGCAGCTTGAGCGGCCGCCGGGCGCAACGGAAATAGAAATCGGCCACATCGGAAAGACCGTCGGCGTCGACCATCGCCAGGCTGACGGTTTGCCCGCGCGCGAAACGGCGATCGAACTCATGGAGAATATGCGCGACCATCATGTGCTTCGACTCGCTTCGCTCGACCAGCAGCCGGCGGCTCAGCTCGGCTTTCTGGTCGGTCACCTTGGGCATCCACTCGGGCAGGCGCGGCGGCCAGATCCAGCAAAACACGGTCAATTGCACGGCCAGCACGCCCAGGATCACCATCGTCTGTGCCCGCCGATGCTTATCCTCGCCCGACGCGGTGGCCGCGAACATCGACGCCGCCATGGTCGCCAACGCCGGCACCAACGGCAGGATGTACCAGAAGTTCTTCTTTTCGCTCAGGCTCGCCACGGCCAACGCCAGCACCGGCGCCAGCAGCCAGGCGCGACGAAAACGCTGGCCCTGCAGCCGCTGAAAGCGCGCGAACATCAGCAACGCAAAGACGAAGAGCGCCGGCGCCAGCGCCTGAAAGGCCAGGTCGTAAATATAGCCGGGCAGCGCCGTCCACCACCAATGCGGCGGATAGCTGTACTCGCCGATGTTGTGCGTGTAGTACGCGGCGCGCTCGGGGCCGTACCGCCAGGCCAGCGTTCCGGCGAAGTTGCCGAAAAAATCGAGCAGCGGCAGCCCTTCGCGGAGGACGCGGAGAATTTCTTTCACCACGGTGATCGACTCGGCGAACAGGGCGATCAGCAGCGGGTAGGCGATCCACTGTTTTTTCGTCAGGCGTTTTTGCCGGGCGAGAATCGCCAGAGCGACCAGCACGGCGATCGCGCAGTAGATCACGAACAGATCGCGCGAAGGAAAATCGTGGCCGCAAAACTGGCCCAGGGCGATGCACAACCCGACGGCGACCGCCCGCCCGGCCGCCGGCTCGTGCACCAGGCGGATCGAAGCGTACATCGTCGCCAAAAAAAACGCGGCGAGGAAAATCCAGTTGTTGTACGACCAGGTCAGGTAATACACGTGGGGCGTCGCGGCCAGCAGCGCGGCGGTGAACCAGCCGGCCCATCGCTGCCCGGTCAGTTCGCGGGCGACGGCGGCACCGACGACCAGCAGCAACGCCATCCCCAACCACATCACCGCAAAACACGTCAGCGGGCGCAGGCCCAGCACCAGCGCCGCGCCGACGGTCAAATACGACGGCAGGCAATCGGCGGTCGGATGCACCGAGCGGGTCCACGTGTCGCCGAAAGGAAAATATTCGTTGTACAGATTGAGAAAGCTGTGCACGAAGGGATGGTCGACGCCCTCGGCGAAACTATCGCTTTGCTCGGTGAGGAAAAAGACGACGCTGAACGCAACGCTCAGCGCGATCACCAGCAGCGACAAAGCGATAATCAAACGCGGCGTTCGCGCGGACGACATGACTCTCCCGGGTTGGTGTTTTACTCACAATGAGCAAAGGGACCGGGGAAAGTCAAGCAACGCTTACCACGGCAGCAGCAAATGCCAGAGCGCAAATTCGCCGGTGTAGGCCGCTTCCAGGCCCGCATCGCTTAGCGCCAGAGCGACGCTGTTGCCGGTCGTGCCCGCGATCGCCGGGTAGTCCACGACCCATTCGCCGGTGGCGTCGGTGAGATGAGCCAACCGGTCACAGGTGTCGCCCGAGCACTGATCGCCGGTCAAAATGTGCGTATGCCCGGCCGCGTCGATCGCGATGTCCACGTCGTAAATATAATTGCTGTCGACGCCGCCCAGCGCGTCGATTATCTCCCACGTGCCGCCGGCGTTGCTTGCCACCAACAGCGTATCGTCGGGGTAATCCCAGGCCGGAAACGCCACGCGCGCATGGCCTTCATCGTCCAGCGCCAACGCCACGTCGATGATCGTTGTGCCCAAATCGACGTACACCAGTTCATTCACCCATTCGCCGGAAGCGTTGGTCGCATACCGAATCTGCTCGGAGGAATCGGGGCCGTCATCCACGTTGGCCAAATAGACGATATGCGCCGCGCCGTTTCCATCCCGCGCCAACGAAATGGGATCGACATAGGCGCCGCCTTCGCCGATCGTCGTTTTGGTCCAATCGTCGTCCTCGCGCACGGCGTAAGTCACCCCGCCTTTGCTCGACGTTTCATAGGCCAGATGCACGCGGCCTTCGCCGTCCACCACCAGCGAGCTGGCGTAGCCCGCCTCGCTTCCCTCCTCAACGGCTTGGCTGACCCAAGCGCCCGTGGCGTTGGTCGCATAACGGAACTGCCCGGTCGAAGCATGGTAATAGCTGACGTGCGCCGCGCCGTTCTCATCCACCGCCAGCGACGGCGTGGAGTAAAAGTAGGGATCGCCGCCGACCTCGGCGCACAAGATTTCGGTGGTCCATTGACCGGTCGCGTCGGTGGCGTACATCCAGGCATCGCCGGCGCAGTCGTAATACACCGCGTGCCGGTGGCCGTCGCCGTCGACCGCAAAGTCGACGTTGGCCAGCACGTAGCCGCCGGATTCGACGGGCAGACGCTCCCACGCGCCGCCGCGTCGGGCCATCACCTCGGACCGTCCGCGCGACTGGTTGTAATAGGCATAGTACAGCCGGTTGCCGCCGCCGCGCCCGGCTTGCAGTACGCCGATCCTTTCTCCGTCGAAGGGATTGGTCAGCGACCAGGCGCGCTCGTCGGTGCGCGTCAGGTAATAAAATCCGCCCGAAGCAAAGGCGATGTGCGGCGTGCCCGCGCCGTCGACCAGCAGGGCCAACGATTCGATGTAATAGTCAAAACCGTAATCGTGAAAGGCCAGCGCGAAGCTCCAACCGCCGCTGCCCTTGCTGGCGTAATAGATGAAGTGTTCCTGCACCATGCCGTAGATCGCGTCGAGCGCGGCGATGTGCAGCGTGCCCTGCGCATCCAGGAACATGTCGAAATCGATGAACCACCATTGCGCGCTGCCGATGGCCGTCGTGGTCCACGATCCCGAGCTGTTGGTGCGGTATTTGAGTTGGCTGTAGCTATACGTGCGGTTGTACAGAATATGCACCGTGCCCTGCGCGTCGGCGACGATGGAGGAATTATACGAATAATCGTCCATCCGCTCGTCGATCCACGCGCCGCTCGCGTTGGTCAGGTAATGGACATACCAGTCGTCGCCGTCATAGTAGTTGTAGCTGAGGTGCACCGCGCCGCCGGCCACGGCCAAATCCAGATCCTGTACGCCGGTTTGCGTCGTCGCTTGTTCGACGGACCATGAACCGGATGCGTTGTTCGCCACCCGGATGCCGTCGTCCGCGTGAGTGATATACGCGATGTACAAATGGCCGTTTTCGTCCTTGGCCGTCGCATGGAAGATGACGTTTTGCGCCACCAGTTGTTCCATCTCGCTCGGCAATTGCGCACCCACCGCCAGGCCGACACCGTAATGGCCGAACGCGCCGCCGGCGATGCGCGTTACGGTCGCGTCGTCGGTGGGAGCGGGCACGTGCCCGTCCGCGTACAGATCGGCGGCGTACACGCCGGTCACCACGTACGGATCGTCGGTCACATCGTCGTCGGCGGTGTCGTCGTCGGTTGTGTCGTCATCGGTCGTGTCGTCATCGACTGTATCGTCATCGACCGTGTCGTCATCGGTCGTGTCGTCATCGACCGTGTCATCATCGGTCGTGTCGTCATCGACCGTGTCGTCATCGGTAGTATCATCGTCGGTCGTGTCATCGTCGATCATGTCATCATCGGTTGAGTCATCATCGGGAGAAGCATCGTTGTCGTCGTCGTCGTCATCGTCGGGCGGGCAACCGAGTTGCATCAACGCCGCCAACCAAACCAACATCAATAACATCAAGCCAAGTTTGCTTTTCATGTTCCCACCCTCCCGAAAATGAACCGACGCGAACGTCGGACAATTCGTCTCACTTCGTCGTCGGCAGTTCGAACCACCACAGCGCGCCTTCGCCGGAGGTGGCTACCGCCAGATGGTCGTCGACCAGCGCGAGGCTCAGGTTGTTGCCGAACCAGCCTTCGTCGACGACGACTTCGTCGATCCAGCCGCCGCCGTCGTTGACCGCGTAAATCAACAATTCGCACTCGGTCCGGCATTCCGCCCCGAACACGACGTGCACCGTGCCCGTATCGTCGATCGCCAGGTCCTTGCCGTAACGGGCGTTGTGATCGTCCGACGCGTAGACCGTCTCGTTGACCCACACGCCCGTGCCGTTGGTCGCGTGAAGCAACAGATCGTCGGGGACAACGTCTTTATGGTAAATGACGTGCGCCGCGCCCGCGTCGTCAAGCGCCAGGGCGACTTTGCCCGAGACGGTGCCGCCGTCGACCTGCGACAAGTCCCAGCCGTCCGATTCTTTAAAGGCATAATAAATTTTATAAGAGCCGGCGCCCGCATCATAGATAAACGCCGTGTGAGGGACGCCCGCATCGTCTAGCGTCAGATCGACCCACATGGAATAATCGTCGTCCGGAGCGTAAATGACTTCCTCGTCCCAGTATTCGCCGGCGGGCACCGCGTAAACGATCTTGCCCGGATCGCCCTGGCGATACACGATGTGCGGCTGGTCTTCGTCGTCCAGCGCCAACGCCAGATGGCCGACCGTGCCGATCACCGTTTCGCGAATGGCTTGTTGCACCCAGGCGCCGCTCGCGTTGGTCGCGTAGATCGGGCGGTTGAGCGCAAAATTCGGATACACGATGTGCGCCGCGCCGGCGCTGTCGAGCTTGAGCGACGCCGAGCCGTTCGCATAGGCGTTTTCGCCCAGATTTTCCGCCAGCGTGGTAAAGACCCACTCGCCTGACGCATCGGTGCCGTAAACGAACGAGTCCGAGGTCGTTTCGTAGAAGCACACGTGCCGCGACCCGTCTCCGCCGACCGCCATGTCCACCAGCGTGCGTACGAAGCCATCCGAATCCAACGGCTGGTGCGCCCAACGGTTGTCCTTCATCGCCAGCAACTCGGTGCGGCCGCGGTAGGCATCGTACAACGCGACAATCAATTTATCGTTCGCGGAGCGAGCGGCGGTCAAGGAATTGGGCTCCACATCGTCGAGCAAGCGCTTGTGTTTCCAGGCGCGGTCTTCGTCGGGATAAAGACAAAACAAACCGCCGTCTTCCGCAAAAAATACTTCCATCAGCACGATAATCGGCGTCCCGGCGTCGTCGATCGAGATCGATGGCAGGTACGCCAGGCCGATGTCGGCGACGTTCAGAACGACCTGGCCGACCCAGGCGCCGGAGGCGTTCGTAATGTAACGAATGTTGTAATGGAACCACGTCTCGTTGAAGTCGACGACCGCCAAGTGAAATGCGCCGTCCTCGTCGCGCACGACGGCAAAATCGTAAAACGTCCAGAGAGTCGAACCGAAGGTCGAGGTCACCCAGTCGCCCGACGCGTTGGTTTGATAGCTCATGCAATTGCTGTGAGCGCCGTCGAGATAGAACACGTGCGCCGCGTCCTGCTCGTCGGCAAACACCGCCGCGGCCCGGGCCTCGCCGGTGACCATCCGTTCCTGCCAGGAACCGCCGGCGTTGTTGGCATACGACAGACCGCCGGTTTCCTCGCCGAGGCGGTAGACGACGTGCGCCGAATCGCCCACGGCGATGTCGATCTCCGATATCCCCGCGACGGAGTTGATCTGCACCTCGGCCCACGAGCCGCCCGCGTCGGTGGCGTAAAACAGCCCGTCCTGATTTTTGCGGATAAAAGCGAGGTGGAAATGCCCGTCCGCATCGACCGTCATCGCATGCAGACTTGCCCCGACGGTAATGAGCTGCTGCGCCTCGACCGGCAGCGGATGATCCAACACCATCTGCACGCCGTTGTGGCCGGTCGCGCCGCCGGCGATGCGTTCCAGGGTTACCTCGTCGAAGGACGCACGTTGCTTCACGGCCGCCACCGGATCGTACAGCAGCAGATCCAGGCCGCGCGATCCGGACAAGACGATCTCCTCTCCGGCGATGTCGTCATCGACCACATCGTCGTCGATGATCGTGTCGTCATCGCCCGTATCATCATCCGAGGTGTCGTCGTCAGTCGTGTCGTCATCGGTCGTGTCGTCATCGGTCGTGTCGTCGTCGGACGTGTCGTCATCGACCGTGTCGTCGTCGGTCGTGTCGTCGTCGCCCGTATCATCATCGATCGTGTCGTCATCCGTCGTGTCATCGTCGGTCGTGTCGTCGTCGGTCGTATCATCATCGGTAGCGTCGTCATCGACCGCATCGTCATCGGGCGCAGCATCGTCGTTGTCATCGTCATCGTCCGAGCACGCGGACATGACGCCACAAACCATCAGCAGCGACAGTAAAAACACCAGGAGAACCGGGCGACGTTCGACCATTTTCCCTCCCATTTGCTCACGTGAATACGACTTCGATGAAAAGGACTTATTTTTATGCAAAAATTACGCCACTGAACCGATTTTCAAAATGTGCTGGAATGTCGGTTTCTTGATGATTTTACGCCTCCTTCGCCTTGGAGATCCGTGTTGAATTTTTATCAAATTAACAGAAATTTGATATCCCGAAAAATGCGGGCGGTTGTTGATGCGGATCCGGCCCTGTATGATGAGCCGAATCATTTCGAGAGAGGAGGCTTATCATGCGCAACCTTCTATGGCTGTCCCTGCTGCTGGCCGTGCTCTTTGCCTGGTCCGCGTGCGGCGATGACGATGATGACGACAACGACGACGGCGGCCTGCCCGACATCTGCGACGACCTCGGCGATCTGCCGGTCGAGGGCGGCATGATGGAAGGCGAATTCACCTTCTCCAGCGGCGAAGGCTTTCCGCTGAGTCTGACCCTGGCCGCCGACAGCCAGACCCTGTCGGGCAACCTGACCTTCGATGACTCCAGTCAGACCTACAACGGCGTGTGCACCGGCGACTGGGACAACGACGGCGACTTGACCGCCGAATGTGTGTTGCAGGGCACTGACGGCACGGTGGTCACCGTGGACATCGACGGCGAAATCGGCAACGACGGCACTTGCGGCTCATGGGAAAACGACGCCGGCCAGTCCGGCGACTATTGGGCCGAGCGGACGATCTGATCGATCAATTACGGGGAGCGGTCTTCGGCCGCTCCCCCGCCTTATTTAATGCCGACCAGACAGACGAAGCGCCGGTGACGATCCGCGCCGGGTGTTTCGCTTTCGACGCGCAGACCGGCCTGCTCCATCATCGCGCGCACCTCGGCGGCGGTCAGCAGGTGCAGACCGTGGTTGGCGAATGAGCGTTTTTTCAGATCCTCATGGTGGGTGAGCATCAACACCAGCCGTCCGCCGGGGCGCAGCACGCGGGCCATTTCGCGCACGGCCGCCGGCGGATCGGCGAAGTAGAACATCGCGTTGGTCGAGCAGACCTTGGCGAATTCACCGTCGGCAAAGGGCAACTGTTCGGCCTCGGCGCGGTATAAGGCCAGGCGATTGCGCGCGATCAACGTCCGGTGTAATTCCGTCCCGAAGCGCAGCACCTCGGGCGAATGATCGACGCCGACCATCCGCCCTTGCGTCAGCGTGCGCGCCAACTGCGCCGCCAGATATCCGCCGCCACAGCCGATATCCAGAATTTCGTCGCCGACCCGCGGCGCCAGCGCCTCGTACGCCGCGTCGTTGAGCGCGCGGTTGCGCCGGTTCCACAGGCGCGGCAACACCTGGCGGGCAATGAAGCCGTCGGGACGCCCCAACTGTCGGGCCAGTTTTCGTGCAATCATGTCGCCTCAGGATGCCTCGCGCACGCAATGAACCGCGTTTTCCGAATCGCTGTTGTCCCACGCCACGTCGGCATAAGTGTACCACGCGCCCCAGTGCTGCTCGCCGTTGGAGCCGGAGACCGGGGTCGACGACCAGAAGATCGAACAAATATAGGCATCGCTGCCCGCGCAGTACGGATTGAATTCATAGGGCATGTAAAATCCGTAATTCGGACCCTCGCCGGAAATGCAGCCCTCGCAGGCTTCGTTGTGGCAAGCATCGATGTTGTTGCACTGCTCGCTCGCCGCGCAATCGCCGTCGGGTTCGGTGTAATGACAGCCGCGGATCAGCGTGCGCAGCTCGTCGATGGTGGGCAGGCGCCAGTCGTCGTGTCCCTCGAAATCCAGATCGGCGCAAAATGTAACCGCCTCTTCCCACTCCAATTCCGTCAGGCTGGCGGTCTGCCACATCAGGCCGGTGCTTTTGTCGGTCCAGACCTGCGTGTCGTAAACCGACGACACCCAGCCGTCCCAACAATCGTCCGAGAGATACTCGAGCATGTCGCAGGTGGCGTCCTCGATGGCGTTTTGCAGGCAGCGGATATACGTGTTTTCGTGAACGCCCAGCCGCGAAACGCAATTGTCGATCCATTCGTCCTCATCCAACACGTTGCTGTTGGAATCGTCCCACCATGCACATTGTTCGGACGTGGCCACATAATCCTGGCAGAAGTCCTTCGTCATCGAATTATCGTCGTCATCGTCATCGTCGTCGCCGCAGGAAATCATGAAAAACACGGCAACGGTTATCACAACAAAGAAAAGCGCTAACCAAGGTTTCATTTCCGACCTCCCATTCACAGTTACCCCCGAAAATTTATATCAAAAGCATTTTTCCTAAACAATGCCCATTAAACGGGGGAGCGTTTAGCGGGAACAAAGACTGCGGGATTGTTGAAAAAAACTTTTTATGATTGTCATTCCGAGCGAGCCTTCCAGGGCGAGTCGAGGAATCCCTTTATAATTGAACAAGTAAGGGATTCCTCCACTTCGCTTCGCTACGGTCGGAATGACACATTTTTCGCTATATTCGACTTTTTCAACAACCCCACTGCCCCTCGACTTGAAACCGATCGCGCCCTTCACCTGCCTTCTTTACAAGGCGCACGACGTGTGATTTTATTTCCCAGGATAATGAGTTTATCTACAAGCCATTGGAAAACAGTTTTTATGAAAGGTATGCGGAAATGAAATTCAAAGTGATTGCGGTTCTTTTGTTGATTGCAGTAGGCATCCTCGGCACCTGGGCGATTGTCCAGTCATCGGACAAAAAAGTCAGCGACGACTGCACTTTCAACGGTAAAAAAATGTATGGCAAGGTGCAAATTGTCGAACATTTTCCCGATATTAAAATTCAAATCGTGGAACACTTCCCGGATTTGAAAGTAAAAACAGTGGAACACTTTCCAGATTCGTGCGGAAAGTGGCAATTCGTCGAGAATTTCCCGGATTTCAAAGTGCAAATTGTCGAACATTTTCCCGATTTAAAAGTTCAGTACGTGAACGATTTCCCCGGCCTGCCCTGAGCCAACGAGGCTTTAATCGTCTTTTCAAGGGCGCGGTCCGTCGATCGCGCTCTTTTCATTTAACCGACATCGGTTGAGAATCGGCTTTCGGGTATTCCACGTCATTCTCGGATACAAACTTTTCATTATTAAATCACTATTTAGTTACAACATTTCATTAACTTGTTGATATCGCACTCTTATTAAAATTATGGATTAGTCCAATCGTTGAAATTTCGCTTGACATGCCGCGTCAAGAGGTTTATGTATCTAACCGGTTAGTTACAAAGGAGTGGCTTGACCATGAGAATCTTGTTGGCATCCCTGTTGGCCGTTTTGCTCAGCCTTTCCGCCGCCCTGGCCGAGGAAGCCACCACCCTATCCCTCGACGAGGCGATCAACCTGGCGCTGCAAAACAACCACCGGGTACAAAGCGCCGAAGCCCAGCACGAGGCCGCCGCGGCCCTGCAACACAGCGCCGCTGCGCGCTTCGGGCCCAGCCTGTCCGCCGAAGGCCGCCTGCTGTATTGGGACGACGCGCACGACGTCGACGTGTTCGATTACATCGCCCTCAACGGCACGATGCGCCAGGCGGTCGACACGCTGGTCGGCCCGATCGATCCGATCGAAATGCGCGCCGAGACGACCAAGACCCTCGAACTGACCGCCGTGCAGCCGCTGACGCCGCTGTATTCGGTCTACCAGGGGTACAAGGCGCGGTCGGCCGGCGAGCAGGCGACGGCCGGCATGACCGTGCGCACCCGCCGCGAGGTGACCTTCGACACGATCGAGGCTTACTATCGCGTGCTGTCGGTGGAAAAGCTGCGCAACGTCGCCGCCGCGGCGGTCGAGACGATCCAGGCGCACGTGACCCAGGCAGAGAACTACTACGAGGCCGAGTTCATCGACAAAACCGATTTGCTGACCGCGCAGGTCGCCCTGGCCAACGCGCAGGAGCAGTTGATCCGCGCCGAGAACGGGCTGTCGCTGGCCAAGTCGGCGCTGGCGCACCTGATCGGCCTGCCGCTGAACACCGACCTGGTGCTGACCGACCAGGCCGCCGCGCTGCCGGTCGATCTGCCGATATCGGCGGCCGAAGCCCAGTTGCGCGCCGAGGGCCGGCGGTTGGATCTGTCCGCGTTGAATCATCAGGTCGAGGCGATGGAGGCCGTCGAGCGCCTGAGCTGGTGGCAGCTTACCCCGCAGGTGGCCGCGATCGGCCGCTACCAACACAACGAGGGCATCATCCTGTACGAGGAAGACGAGATGTTCGTCGGCCTGGCCCTCGAATGGAATTTCTGGGAGTGGGGCCGCAAGTACTTCGAGGCGCAGGCGGCCGGCGCGCAAACCAAGCAGGCGCGCATCCGCCGCAACGAAGTGTCCGAGCTGATCCACCTGCAGATCAAGCAGAAATTCCAGGAACTGCAATCGGCCAAACAGCGCTACGAGGTGACCGCGCAGGCCGTGGCGCGGGCCGAGGAAAATCTGCGTATTCAGCGGTTACGGTTCGAAGAGGGCCTGACCGATTCGGTCGACGTGTTGGACGCGCAAACGCTGCTCACGCAGGCGCGCGGCAACAAAATCAGCGCGCAATACGATGTGCTCACGCAATACGCCGCCTTGAAGCTGGCCATGGGCGAAGATCCTCGCGACGCGGTCATTCCTCCCCTCGCCGCTCCCGTCGCCGAGGCAACCACACCGCCGGGGGAGGAAGCTCAATGACGATCAAATGTCGCAAACGCGACGCCGAACGCACCAAGCAACTGCTGCTGAACGCGGCTTCGGAAATCTTCATCGACCAGGGTTTCGACGCCGCGCGCGTCGACGAAATCGCCAAACGGGCCGGCGTCAACAAGCGGTTGATCTACCTGTACTTCGGCAACAAGGAAGACATCTACCGCGAAGTGCTCAAGGAACGCCTGAACCATTTCATGGACACCTCGCGCCAGTACATGGACACCGATCAGCCGCCCAAAGAGCAGGCGGAGGGCCTGCTGCGTCACTTCTTCTATTACCTGGCCGGCAATCCCGGCTTTGTACGCCTGCTGGCCTGGGAAAGCCTGCAACGCGCGCGGGCGGATCAATCCGATCTGGTGCCGCTGATCCGCGCCGGCTTGGTCGATCTGTCCGGCTGTCTGCAGCGCGGCATCGAACAAGGCGTGTTCCGGCCCGATCTCAACCAGAAACAACTGCTGCTGAGCGTCGTCGGCTTGTGCCTGACGTACTTCCAACGCCGGTTGCTGATGAGCGCTCTGTGGAATATGGACGTCGACGATCCGCGCCAACAGGAGGAGGCTTTCCAGCACGTCCTGACGCTGATTTTCGACGGCATTCTGACAAAACCGACCGGCCAATCCGAGGAATCACGATGAACAAGAATCTCGTTTGCTGGCTGATGCTGCTGACCGTCGCCCTTTTCATCGGCGGCTGCTCCGGCGACCAGGAGGTCACCGTCACCGGTCTGATCGACGCGGTGGAAATCGATGTCGCTTCGAAAATCCCGGGGCGCATCATCGAGGTGTTCGTGCGCGAAGGCGACGCCGTCGAGCAGGGGCAGCAACTGGCGACCATCACCGGCGAGGAAATCGCCGCCAAAATGGGTCAGGTCAACGCGGCCATCGACGCGGCCAAGGCCCAGTACAACAAGGCCAACAAGGGCGCGCGCGAGGAACAAAAGCGCGCCGCCGCCCGGCAGCTCGACGCGGCCCGGCACCAGGTCGAGGTCATGGAGAAAATGTACAACCGCATGGTCAAGCTGCTGGAAAAGGATGCGGTGCCCAAGGCCAAGTTCGACGAGGTCGAGTTCAAGTACAACGTCTCCAAGGAACAGATGGAAATGGCCCGCGCGCAGTACGACGCGGTGATGAAGGGCGCGCGCGAGGAGGACATCGCCGCCGCCGCCGCGCTGGTCAAACGCGCCGAGGCGACCCTCGACGAGGTGAAGGCCTACGACAAAGAAACGGTGCAGGTCGCGCCGATCGCCGGCGAAGTGAGCAAGGTCATTCTCCACCCCGGCGAGCTGGCCGCCACCGGCTATCCGATCATCACGTTGGTGGACATGAGCGAGCTGTGGGCGACCTTCTCGGTGCGCGAGGATCTGCTGCGGAAAATCCAGAAGGGCGCGACGGTCTCGCTGTACGTGCCGGCGCTGGACCGCACCGTGCCCATGGAGATCTACCACCTGGCCGCGCAGGGCGACTTCGCCACCTGGCGCGCGACCTCCGAGCGCGGCGGCTTCGACCTGAAAAGCTTCGAAGTGCGCGCCCGGCCCACGCAGCCGGTCGAGGGCCTGCGCCCCGGCATGACCGTCCGCTGGACGATCAAATAGCGGAGGCGGGCGATGCGGCGGCTAAGCGGACGCGGATTTTTCACTCATTTCGGTCGCGGTTACCGAAGCGAACTGCGGCAACTGTTGTTGCGTCCGCGTTTCCAGGTGATGCTCGCGCTGCTGCTGATCACCGGGTTTCTCTCGATGGAGGTGTACCACGAACAGGTGATGAGCGGCCTGCCGTTGGCGATCATCGATCTGGACAACAGCTCGGTCAGCCGCACGATCCGCACCATGGTCGACGCCACGCGCGAGATCGTCGTGGTCGATCCGCCGCCCGCGTCGCTCGACGAGGCCGAACAACAACTGTTCGCCGGCAAGATCAGCGGCTACCTGTACATCCCCGCCGACTTCTCGGTCGATCTGAAAAAGGGCCACAAGCCGTCGGTGATGATCATCGTGGACATGAGCAACATCCTGATCGGCAAGAACGCCTACAAGGCCCTGTCGCGCACGGTGACCATGGTGGCCGCCGGCGCGCAACTGACCATGGTGCGCAAGCTCGGCGCGCGCAAGGAACAAGCGATGGCCAAGGTCGCGCCGATCGCGGTCGAGGAAACCTACACCTTCAATCCGGCGACCAACTACTCGATCTACCTGGTGCCCGCGCTGCTGTTCTTTTTGCTCAACGTGTACGTGCTGATCGCCGCGGCGACCTGGGTGTTGCCGCACAACCGGCCGGCCACGAACAAGGAGCTGATCGGCGGCTTCGGCGCGATTTTCAGCATGGGGATGATCCTGGGTCTGGTGCTGTTTTACGTGATGCTGCCGATCGAGAACATGGGGCCGCAAAGCGGTTTGCCCGTGGTGCTGGCGCACCTGGCCTGCCTGATGCTGTTGAACATCCTGATGGCTTACAACCTCTCGCTGGCCGTGCCCTCGCCGATCTTCGCCTTCGAGGTGACCATCGTGGTCGCCATGCTCTCGATGATGCTCTCGGGCGTGACCTATCCGACCGACGCCTTCCCTTGGCTGATGAAGGTGTGGGGCGAACTGATCGGCTTCACGCCTTTCGCGCGCAGCCTGCAACTGTTTTTGCACCACCCCATCCGCCTGGGCGAGACGAGCGCGATCTTCTTCCACTACGCGTGGCAGGCGGCGTTGTACTGTGTCATCGGCGGCACGGGCTACGCCCTGCGCAAGCTCATCACCGGCCTGATCCGCAAACCCGGCAAGGCGGCCGATCATGCGTAAGCGGTGGGCGAACATCGGATCGTCGTTGCGTGCCGGCGCCGGCCGCTTGGGCGAACTGATCGTCGAGGAACTGCGCTTTTTGCGCACGCAGCCGCTGGTGTTGTTCATCGCGCTGCTGCTGCCGGTGTTTTACCCGCCGGTGATTTCGACGATCTACTACCGCGACCAGGCGCAGGAGCGCCCGGCGCTGCTGATCGACGCGGACAACTCCGAGCTTTCGCGCAAGCTGACCTCGATGCTCGAAGCGACCCAGGGCCTGCAACTGGTCAAGCGGCTCGGCTCCCTCGACGACGGCTACGAGGCGATCAAGCGGCGCGAGGCCGAACTGCTGCTGTTCATCCCGCCCGACTTTTCCACGCGGATCAAACAGGGGCAAACCACCGACATCAAAATGTGGATGAACGCCTCGAACATGTACGCCTATTCGCTGTCGTACCCGGCGGTGCTCGGCGCGGTGACCACGCTCAACGCGATGATCGGCGTTTCGTTCTTTTACACGCAGGGCATGCCCACCGCGCTGGCCAAGCAGCGGGTGATGCCCATCAACCAGGATCTACGCTACGCCTATCACCCGACGGCGAGTTACGGCAACTTTCTGGTCACCGGCGTCTGGGTGATCGTCATGCAGCAATTGATGCTGATCGTTTTCGGCTTCTCGATCGGCACGCGCAAGGAACTCGGGCGGTACGACTATGCGAACAAACGGCCTTTCGCCTACCTGGCCGGGAAGTTCGTCGCGCAGAGCGTCTTCTTTTTGCTGGCGATGATCGTGATTCTCTTCGTCGTCCAACCCGCGTTCCACTGGACGTTGCGCGGCGCGTTTTCGGCGCTGCTGATGCTGATCGCCTTCATGATCGCCTGGATGCCCGTGGTGGTGGTCATCGGCCACTTCTGCCGCGACCGCTGGACGCCCTTCCAGGTGCTGATGTTCTTTTCCACGCCGGCGCTGATGTTCTCCGGCTTCGCCTGGCCGCTGGACAAAATGCCGCTGTTCGTGCAGGCGATCGCCGCGCTGTTTCCGGCCACGCCGACGCTGTTGGGCATTCGCCTCGCCCAGATGAAAACCGCGTCCTTCGCGCCGCTGCTGCCCTACTGCGGCTGGCTGGCCGTGCAGTTCGTCGTCTATTTCGCGCTGGCCGTGCTGATCGTCCGCCGCAGCGGGCCAAAGCCTTATCCGCACGAGAAACCGACCGTCTAGCTTGCGTCCGTCGGCGGCGTTGCCGTACACTCGCACCGATTCAACTTCGCCGAAAGAGAGCCGCCGCCCATGCTGACCAAACGCCTCTCCGCTTTCGTGGTCGACCATCCCTGGTGGGTGATCGCGCTCATCGTTGCGCTAACCGGGTTGTTCGGCTCGCGCCTGAGCCTGTTGACGGTCCAAACCGAACTCGAGCATTTCTTCCTCGAAGGCGATCCGGCCATCGAGTTTTATCATCGCTACCTCGACCGTTTCGACACCGACGAGTTCTTCCTGCTGGCGATCAAAACCGGCGACGCCTTCAGCGACGACAGCCTCGCGCTGGTGCGCAAGCTGACCGACCGCCTGGCGCAGGTGAACTACGTCAAGCAGGTCATGAGCCTGACCAACATCACCGACATCGTGCCCGACGCCGAGGGCCTGGCCGTGCAAAAGCTGGTGCAGAGCGAAACGCTCAGCCCCGGGCAACGCGAAGAGCTGCACCGCCGCGCGCTGGCCAACCCGCTGATCGTCGGCACGGTCGTGTCGGCCGACGGGAAGACCACCGCGCTTTTCGGCCGCACCCAGCGGGTGGAGAACGAACCCGGCTACCGGCATCAACTGACCGCCGATCTCAAGCAGGTCGTCGCCGAGATGGTGCCCGCCCAATACGAAGCGCACCTCGCCGGCGCGCCGGTCTTTCAGACCACCTACGACAACTACGTGAGCAACGACCTGCTGACCTTCACCCCGGTGACCATCGTGCTGCTGGCGGTGCTGATGCTGCTGATCTACCGCCGCTGGCGCGCCGTGTGGCTGCCGATGATCTGCATTCTGGTTTCGCTGACCTGGACGCTGGGCGCGCTGCAACTGGCCGGCAAGGCGCTCAACCAGGTGACCAACATCATCCCGCCGCTGCTGCTGGTCATCGGCCTGGCGGTGATCGTCCATGTGATCAACCGCTACGAGGAAGCCTACCTGCTGTCGGGCGACAAAAAGCAGGCGATCCGCCTCGCGGTCGAACACCTGGTGCTGCCCTGCTTCCTGACCAGCCTGACCACGGCCATCGGTTTCGCCAGCTTGGGCGTTTCGCGCATCCTGCCCATTCGCGAAACGGGCCTGCTGGCGGCCGCGGGCGTGATGATGACCTTCGCCATCGCCATCACCTTCGCGCCGGCGATCCTCGCCCTGCTCAAACCGCCTAAGCCGCAGGTGGCGACCAAACGCCGGCGCGACTTCATCGCCCGCCTGCTCGACGCCTGCATCCGCGCCGTCCAGACGCGCCCGAAAACGGTGCTTGTCGTCAGCGCGGTGTTCACCGCCATAGCGCTGGTCGGCCTGCCGATGCTGCAGGTCGAAACGAATCTCATCGAATATTTCAAAACCGACAGCGACGTGCGCCGGTCCTACAACTTCCTGGAGAAGAACGTCTCGGGCGCCAACGCCTTCGAGTTTTTCATCGAGGGCGAAGGTCCCGATTCGGTGATCGAACCGGCGGTGCTGCGCGCCATCGAGGCCACGCAGCGCGAGTTGGAAACCTTCCCCTTCGTCACCGTCACCCAGTCGCTGGCCGACCTGGTCAAGATGATGAACCGCTCGATGCACGGCGGCGACGAGGCATTTTACCGCATCCCCGACACGCGGCGGGAAATCGCGCAGTATTTGATGCTCGTGTCCATGGGCGACGATCGCGGCGGGCTCGACGAGTTCACCGACATCAACTATTCCTACACGCGCATCAGCGCGCGCATGACGACCGTCGGCTCCAAATCGCTGCGCGGCATGGTCGAGCACGTCAAGGAATTCACCGCCAACACCTTCCCCACCGGTATTGCCGCCGCGCCGACCGGGGCGTCGGTGTTGTACGTGGACATGGAACGCGAACTGGTGCACGGCCAGCTCAAGAGCTTTTCCCTGGCCATCGTGATCATCATTTTCTGCGTGGCGCTGTTGTTCGGCTCGGCGCGCGTGGGCCTGTACAGCATCTACCCCAACGTGCTGCCGATTCTGATGACCCTCGGGCTGATGGGCCTGGTCGGCATTCCGATCAACCTGGCCACGTGCATGATCCCCTCGATCGCCATCGGCATCGCGGTGGACGACACGATTCACTTCTTCTCGCGTTTCCGCCGCGAGTACAACGATCGCGGGCGCCAAAACCTGCCCGAGGCGCTGGCCCACAGCCTGCGCACGACCGGCCGCGCGATGTACATCACCTCGGCGGTATTGTTCTGCGGCTTCATGGTGCTGCTGGTTTCCAATTTCGTGCCCAACCTCTACTTCGGCGTGTTCACCGCGCTGACGATGATTTGGGCGCTGGCGGCCGATCTGCTCACCGTGCCCGCGATGCTCAACGTGCTGCGGCCGAAAAAGTTTTAACGCGCTTTGCCCATGGAAAGGAGTCTTCGCGTGAAGCGAAACATGCTACTGGCACTTTGTTTGGGGATCCTGTGTCTGTTGCTCTCCGTCGCCTGCGCGAAAAAACAGACGATCGTTCCGCCCGCCGCCGTCACCCTGGAAATACGCTGGGCCAAAACCGAACCGACGCCGGGCTTCACGCCGATGACCGCCGAAGGGCCCAAGAAAGCGACCTTTTACCTCGCGCCCACGCCCTTGCTGACCGGCGCCGACATTGCTTCGGCAGAGGTCGTCGAAAGTTACTTCGGACCGGGGGTGTCTTTCACCCTCAACCAAGAGGGTGAAGCCACGATGCGCGCCTTCACCCGCGAACATATCAGAGAACACCTGGCGATCATCATCGACGGTCGCCTGGTTACGGCGCCGGTCATCCAAAGCGAAATCGGCAACCGGGGCCTCATCGACGGCGGATTCGCGTTGGAGGAAGCCCAGCGCATCGCCGACGGCCTGAACGCCGGGCGCTGACATCCCCCTTGCGTTCCCCTGCCGTTTGGCCTTATTAACACGGCCTGTACCGCCGTCGCCCCAACGTGAAGAAGGATTCGTTCGTTGCCCACATCATCGCTTCGCCGCATTACCCTGACCGGCTCGACCTTCGCCGCGATGTTTTTCCTCGGCGTGGGCACGGCGATCATCGGCGCGGCCGCGCGCAACATCGGCCTGACGCCGGTACAGATCGGCCTGCTGCTGACCGGCCAGAACTTCGGCTTCATCGTCGCGGCGCTCATCGGCGGCGCGCTCGCCGACGCCTGGCCCAAAACGCGCCTGCTGCTGGTCGGCAGCATCGCCATGGGCATCGGCTTCTTCCTCTTTTTCACCAACGATCTGTTCTGGCCCAACTTCCTGGTTGCCGTGCTGTTGGGCGTGGCCATGGGCCTATACGAGGCGAGCACCGACGCGCTGCTGCTGGAAATTCACTGCACGCACCAGAGCCGCTACATCGGTCTGAACCACCTGGCCGCGACGCTGGGCATGGGCGGCATCACCGCTTATCTGATTTTCCTCGATCTGCATTGGCGGCGCTCGCTGATCGAGGCGGGCGTGGTCGTGCTGTTGCTGGCCGTGCTGTTCGCCTTCGTGCGTTCGGCCCCGGCGCAAAACGGCGACGCGCGTTTCTGGCGGCATCTGCGCGAACTGCCGCGCAAGCCGCTGGCCGGCGCGCTGGTGCTTGCGACGATCCTCGCCGTCGGTGCGGAGCTGGCCGCTGTCGGTTACCTAACTTCGTTCCTGATGGAAATGCGCGGCTTCGATCAGGCCGCTTCGAAAGTCGGGCTGCTGCTGTTTCTGGGCGGCATCGCCTGCGGTCGTTTGTTGATGGGCCTGCTGGCGAACAACACGGCCATTCCGCGCTTGCTGGTCACGCTGTTCGGTCTGGCCGCGCTGAATTTCGCCGGCCTGTTTTTCCTGCCCGGGCGCGCGCTGATCTATCCGCTGGTCGTCGCGGCGGGCCTGTCGTTGTCGGCGCTGTGCCCGCTGCTGATCGCCGTGGGCGGGCTGCTCTTCCCGCGTCACTGCGGCGCGGTGATCGGCATGATCAAAACCGGCATACCGCTGGGCGGGATGATCGTGCCGTTCTTCATCTCGTTGCTGGCGCGCCAGGGGGGCATGGCCTTGGCGTTGTGGATTTTCCCCATCGTCTGCCTCGGCGGCCTGGGGCTGATTCTCGCGTTGACCGCCGCGGGCGCTTTCGAAGCGCTGAGCCGCCGCGAATCGATCTGACCGCCTACGCTCTGGTGTAGCTGATTGCCGGGCAGATGCGGTCGCCGACGCGCACCTCCAACGGAATTTGCTTGCGATACCCGCCGTCGAGTTCCAGCGTTTCCACCCGCGCCACCTCTGCCGACGAAAGACCCAGATACACCACGCCCAGCAGCGCGGCGGACGGATCGTCGTCGGGCAGCATGAAGGGACTCGCCTCGACGTGCCGATGGGTGTAGCCGTCGGCGATCGCCGGCGCGAAGGGCGCGTTGCGGCCGATCAGCCCGCCCATGCGCACCGGGTTCATCAGCCCGCCGCAGACGAACACGTTGATCCCCATGGTCAGATAATCGCCCGCGTTCTTCTCGCCGTCGACAAACAACAGCGCCCGCGCGTCCACGTCGTAATGAGCCTGGTACATCGCTTCCTCCTACACCGTAGCCACGCGGCCCGTGCGCGCCGCCTCGACGGCCTTGTCGCGCGCGATCAGCGTGGCGAAAAGATCCGGCGCGCTCACCATCGGTTGCGCCTGGCCGGCGGCCAATGAGCGCAGATGCGCCGCCGCGTGCGCATACAGCGCGTCCCAATCGGCGGTCAGGCCGCGCTCGACGCCGATGGTGTACGCCGATTTGCCCACGCGCACGGCCAAGGGCGCTTCGCGGCTCGGTTGCGCCATGCCCCGCCGCAGCCAGGCGATGCCGTCGGTGCCGGACGCCTCCGCCTCGACCGCGTACGGATAATACGCCGAGGGCAGCGTCATTTGCGGCGCGTGGATCATCTCCAGCATCCCGTAACGCCCCGGCGCGCGATGCCGCACGGCGATCATCCCCTGCCCGCCGTGTTCGCCCAACGGTTGCAGACAGGCCGACACCGCGTGCGGCGCACCGCCGAGCCAGGTCAGCAACAGCAGATGATCGAACGCCGGATGACGCAGATAATCGTCCGCCGTTGCGCTTTGCGGGGCGAGCGCGCCGCCGTCGCCGCCGAGAATCGCCTGCACGCGCAACGTGCCGACCTCGCCGATCTCGTCGTCGGCCAACAGACGGTGCAACCGGCGCGCGGGCGCAAAATGCCACAGCGGATAAAACACGCGCCACGGCGCCTTCGTCGACGCAAACAGGGCGCGCGCGGCAGCCGCGTCGGTCAGCAGCGAGTGATGCACGGAAACGACCGCGCCTTTGGCCAACGCGGCAGAGATTTGCTCGGGCGTCGCCCCGGGCGCGAACTCGTACGCCCGCGCCGCGTCGTCCTCGACCAGCACGCTGCCCGGATCGGCCTGATAGGCCGTGCGCAGCAACCGAGCGTCGAGCCCCTCGCCGATCACCGCGACGCGCAGCGGCTCTTTGCTCACCACGGCGGGCAACGCTTCGTCGGCCGCGACAATGACCTTTGCCCCGCCGCTCGCGTGATGGCGCAACAGGCCGCGCACCAGCGAAACGTATTGCGCGCGCCGCCCTTCCAGCAGCAAACGGCGGATCACCTGTTCGCCGCCCGGCTCGTCGACGATGATCTCGATCAACTCGGTGACCGGCGGCGTCAGGCCCGGCCCCGGCGCGCGATTGGCGGGCAGTTTTTCCGCCACGCGCAGCAAACGCAGCAACCACGGACGCGGCAGGCGCGCCGCCCATTGCAGCACGCGCACGGCCAGCCGCGCGGTCCACTCATGCCGCCCGCTCATGATGCCGCCTCCGGGCCGCGCAGATGCCGGGCGACGATCTCGTCGGTCATCTCGTCGGGCCGCACGCGTTCGCCGATCTTCGCGGCGACGATCGCGGCGTAGGCGAAGCGCAGCACCTCCAGCGCGCGGCGGCCGGTCAACAGCGTGTCGCGTCCGGCGCGCAAGGCGCGGGGGAAATCGCGGATGCCGGCGGAGAAGCTGGCCTGCCAGTCGGTTTCCAGGTCGTCGTGCTCCTCGCGGCGGCCGTGCCGGTAGACGGTCAGCGGCGCTTCGTCGGTGATCGCGCCGGTGCAGCCGCGCAGGCGGATCGTCCCCTTGCTGCCGGCGATGTCGATGCGCTCGTCGGCGGGAAAATACTTCGAGTGCGTGTACAGGTTCGGCGAAAAGGCGATGTCGAAGCTGCCCAGCGTGGCGCGGTCTTTGTAGGTCCACAGCAGTTGCGCCGGTTCGTCGATGAAGGCGAAGGTGCGGTCGATGAAGCCCTGCACCGCCTCGATCGCGCCGACCAGGTGGACGGCCAGCGACAACTTGTGATAACCGTCGTCGAACACCGCCTGGCCCATGCCGCGCTCCGACTCGGTCAGGTGCCACAACTCCGAACGCAGCGGCACCCAGCGCGAGCCGAACAGGCCGGTGCCCAGCTTGAAGCGCACGGCGAGCACCTCGCCGATTTCGCCGGCGTCCAGCATCTCCTTGGCGCGCACATAGGGCGGATAGAAAACGAAATTCTCCAGCACGCGCAGCTTCGCGCCGCTACGCTCGGCGGCCGCGACCATCGCCTCGGCGTCGGCGATCGACGTGGCGATCGGCTTCTGGCAGGCGACGTGTTTGCCGGCCTCCAGCGCCTCGACGACCATCCGCTTGTGCAGATGGTGCGGCGTGTTGATCTCGACGATGTCGATGTCCGGATCGGCGAGCACCGCGCGATAATCGGCGGTCGTGCGCGGCACGTTCCATGCGGCGGCGCGCCGCGCGAGCAACGCGGGATCGGCGTCGCACAGCAGCGCCAGTTCGGCGTCGGCGCAATCGACGTACGCCGGCCGGTGCAGCATGGTGATGTCGCCCACGCCGATCATCGCCACGCGATAGGGCTTATCGGAATGCGGCATGCGGATTCCTTGTCGTTTCGTCGTTGTCGGACTCGGCGTTTATTCGGCCAGCAATTGCCTGGCCCGCGCCTCGATGTTTTCGACGGTGAAACCGTATTTCTCGTAAAGGACCTGCCAGGGCGCGCTGTCGCCGTAATGCTCCAGGCCGATCACCGCGCCGGCCGGCCCGACCCAGCGTTCCCAACCGTACTTCAACCCGGCCTCGACGGCCAGCCGTTTGCCGGTTTTGGCGGGCAGCACGCTCTCGCGATACGCCGCGTCCTGTGCGGCGAACAGTTCCCAACTGGGCATGGACACCACGCGCACCTTCTCACCCTCGGCGGCCAGCTTCTGCCCGACCTCCAGCGCCAGGTGCACCTCCGAACCGGTGGCGATGAAAATCAGCTCCGGCTGCGCCGCGCTCTCCCACAGCACGTAGGCGCCCCGGCGCAACCCGGTCGCGGCGGCGGCCCGCGTGCGATCGATCGCCGGCAGATCCTGCCGCGAGGTCAGCAGCACGGTGGGGCCTTCGCGACGCGTCAGCGCCACCCGCCAGGCCTCGACCGTCTCGGGTCCGTCGGCCGGACGAACGACCGTCACGTTGGGCATCAGACGCAACTGCATGATCTGCTCGATCGGCTGATGCGTCGGCCCGTCCTCGCCCAGCGCGATGCTGTCGTGGCTGTACACGTAAATCACGCGCAAGCCCATCAGCGCGGCCAGGCGCATCGGCGGACGCATGTAGTCGGTGAAGATGAGGAAGGTGCCGGTGTAGGGAATCACGCCGCCGTGCAGCGCCAGGCCGCCGGCCAGCGAGCCCATCGCGTGTTCGCGCACGCCGAAGGCGAGGTTCGGCCCGGCAAAGCCGTCCTCGCCGAAATCGCCCAGGCCGTCCTGATAGGTTTTGTTGCTCGGGCCCAGGTCGGCGCTGCCGCCCATGAGCCAGTCGACCTTTTTCACCACGGCGTTGAGCACCTTGCCCGAGGCGTTGCGCGTGGCCACCGGCTTGTCGGACCCGGCGAACAACGCGTCCAGTTCGTCGTCCCACCCGGTGGGAAATTCGCCGCTCATCTGCGCGACGAACCGCGCGGCCAGATCCGGATGCGCCAGGCGATAAGCCGCCAGGCGTTCGTCCCACGCCGCCTGCGCCTGCCGGCCGCGTTCAACGGCCCGGCCCATGTATTCACGCACGTCGTCGGGCACGAAAAACGCCGGCTCCAGCGGCCAGCCCAGCGCTTCTTTCGTCGCGGTCACGTTCGCCTCGCCCAACGGCGCGCCGTGGCATTTTTCCGAACCGGCCAGCGGGCTGCCGTAGCCGATGATCGTCTTGCAGATGATCAGCGAGGGCTTTTCGGTTTCCGCCTGCGCCTCGCGGATCGCCGCGTCCAGCGCCTCCAGGTCGAAGCCGTCGACCGGCCCGATCGTCTGCCAGCCCAAGGCGGCGAAGCGCTGCGCGACATCCTCCGGGAAGACCTTGTCGGTCGAGCCCTCGATCTGAATGTCGTTGTCGTCGTACAGGTAAATGAGCTTGCCGAGTTTGTGCTTGCCCGCCAGGCCCGCCGCCTCGTGGCTGACGCCCTCCTGCAGGTCGCCGTCGGACACCAGCGCGTAGGTATAGTGATCGACGATCGCGTGGCCGGGGCGGTTGTAGCGCGCGGCGAGCCACCTCTCGGCGATCGCCATGCCCACGCCGTGCGCGAAGCCCTGTCCCAGCGGGCCGGTGGTCATTTCGACGCCCGGCACCAGCGGGTACTCGGGGTGGCCCGGCGTTTTGCTGCCCCACTGGCGGAAGTTTTTAATATCGTCCAGCGACAGATCGTAGCCGGTCAGGTGCAACAGGCCGTACAGCAGCGACGAGGCGTGACCGGCCGAAAGAATGAACCGGTCGCGGTCGAGCCATTGCGGATCGGCCGGGTTGTGTTTGAGGAAACGATCCCACAGGCAAAAGGCCATGGCGGCCATGCCCAGCGGCGCGCCGGGATGTCCGGACCTGGCTTTTTGCACCGCGTCGACGGCCAGGAAACGCAGGGTGTTCAGACAACGTTCCGATACTTGCTGGTTCATGTGTGTCTCTCCTCACAGTCGATGATGGCTTGAGCTGTCGCGGTGGCCGGGGCCCTAGCCCTCGGCGTCGGTCAGCAGTCGATCCAGATGTTCACGATAATTGTCTTTGCCTACCAGCAGGCGGCCGGTGAGCGGCGCGACCTCGCGCACGGCGGCGGCCATGAGCACGGCCGTTTCGCGAATGTCCCACTGGGCGAATTCGGCCATGCGCTCCTTGGCGAAGTGATGCAGCTCGCGCAGGTTCATCGTCACCAGCACGCGGCGGCGATGGGCGTTGGTCAGGCAGTAGGCGGCCGCCGGCGCGCAATCGGTGGCGGACAATACGCGCTCGTGCAAAGCGGCGGCGCGTTCGGCCACCGCGCGCAGGGCGTCGGCGCGGCCGATGGCCTCGATGCTCGGCGGTACGGTGATGCCCAACGCGGGGTCGTAATCGGCGACCAGTTGCGTGGTCAGCCGGTGGCGCTTGAGCTGTGCGTACAACGAGGCGCTGACGTTCAGGTCGAACACGAAGCGCGGCAGCTCGAAGTGGCGGCTGACGTTGTCGTGCGTTTGCCGTTGCGCGACCAGGGCGCGGTAGGCGTGCAATTTTTCTTCCGCGTTCATCCCGCGGGCAATTTTCATGCAATGGACGATCGACCCCGCGCCGCCGGTGTAGAGCATGGCCGCGAGCACGTGTTCGTCGGTCTCCGGCGTGGCGTGCACCAGCGCGACGCGCGGTGCGTCCTCGGTCGCCGCTTCGCGCTCGCAACGCGCGGCGATGGTCCGCGCGGCGTCGGGCAGATCGGCGAAGTAATCGCAGGGATCGCAATACTTGATCAGCGACGGGGCCAGCGGCTGCACCTGCGCTTTGATCTGCTCGCCGATGTCGCGCGCCTCCCACAAGGGCGAAGACAGCAGCCGCCGCACGAGCAACTCAAGCTCGCGCGCGTTGAAGGTGCCGCCCAGCGCGGTTTGCACGGCCAGGCCGAAGGCGTAGCGCGCATCCTCCTTGGCCAGATTTTCCAGCACGGTGAGCTCGGATTTTTTCATCGTCTCCGGATCGCCGCCGCGAGCCAAAAAATACGGGCGCAGCTCGGCGTACAAATCCTCGTAGGTCTGAAACATCAGCCGATACAGCGCGGCGAATTCCTCGTGCAATCCGGCTTCGGCAACCTCCGGCGGCAGCAGATAATCGTCGCCGAACTTGACGTACCGCTGCGAGCGCTCGGTGTAGGCGGCCAGCCGATGCGCTTCGATCAACTCCATGCCCAGGCGCGTGACGTAATTGAAATCGAGGTTGAACACCGCGTGTTCGCTGATCGCCTGGTGGCCCATCATGTGCACGATGCTGGTCATCGACTTGCGCGCCTTGGCCACGTCGCGCACCGCTTCGGCGCGCAGTTCGGCCAGCGTATCGTCACGGCGGCTCAACCGCGCGTAGGCCGCGGCGACCGACTCGGGCGTCAACGGCGGTTCGTCGGCGGGACGGCCGGCGGTAAGCTTGCGCAGATGATCGGCGTCGACGTTATAGCCGCCCAGTTGCACCTGTGGTTTTTGATGGGCCATGGATTGATTCATCTCCTCGCAAAGGTGGCTTGGTCCGCTCACCTTACGACGGCCGCCGCACAGCGACAAGTCGGGCGGCGCGTTTTATTCGTACACCAACGGCGACACCGGCACGGCGCCGGGCAGGTCCAGCAGCTCGCCCAGCGAGAAGCCGACGAACGGCTGCGCGGGCACCGGCAGCGCGCCGGCGGCCACCCAGAACAGTAGGCTTTCCGGATCGAAAACGATCTGGTAGATCGCGCCGTTGGTCGCGATGGAGCGGTTGTTGTCGAAGACCTCCGGCCCGTATTCCTCGTGCGTTTCCGGATCGACGCGGTCGCGCAAAAGCGAAATCATCGCGGCCGGATCGAAATCGCCGTAGAGCGTATCTTCGCCGTTCGGATCCGCCAACTGTTGCAGACGCAGCAGGCGCATGGCGGACGATTCGCTGATCGGTTCGGCGTCGTCGTTGACCGTCTCGGGCGCGATGAAATGGTTGCTGGCGTACACCACGCCCTCGCTCAGTTCGCGCACGCCCACGTGCTGCGCGCTCATCTCGAACACCGCCGCCTCTTTGTTGGGGCCGTCGACGACGGTGATGATCTCGACGGTCATGTGGTCGAACTCCTGCACCATCTGCTTGGCCTCATCGAGGGTGGTCGCGTGCTTGAGCAACTGCCCGACCAACTGCACGTGGCTGCCGCCGACGCGGTCGTGCATCGTGTTGTCCAGCGGATCGGCCTCGTTCGAGGCGACCGACAGACCGGCGGCGTTGATGCCCGAATAGGGGCTCAGGTTGCCGGGGAAGCCGATAAACGCGTGCGGCTGGCCGTCGTCGGGCTGGCGCACGTGAATGACCGGATAGTCCAGCAGGAAGTCGATTTTCGACCAGTCGAGGCTGCGCCCGTGGTACATCCGCCCGTCGACCGTGGCCGCGCCGGTAGCGGCGATCTGCGTACAGCCGGGCGCCAGGTCCTTGGCCGGTGGGAATCCCTCGCTGAGGAATTCGACCAGGATGTCGCCGAAGTTGAGCAGCAGGCAGACCTCGAAGGTGAAGCCCACGTCGGCGGCGGCGTCGTTGATGCCCTGACACTCTTCGAGAACGTCGGCGTAGCTGTTTTCCACGGCCAGATCCACCAGGCCCAGCCAGCGCAGAATGGGCAGCGCCAGATCGAGCAGGTGGCCGGTGTTGAGCCAGTCGATGCCGGCGGCCAGTTCCTCGTGCATCATCTGGCCCTGTTGCAGGCCCATTTCGTAGGGCGTGCCGGCCAGCCAGAGAATCGTCCAGTTTTCGTAGGTCTCGCGATGCGGCTCGACGGGCGTCCACGGCTCGTCGTCATCGTCGGCGGTGTCGTCGTCGGCGGTGTCGTCATCGGTCGTATCGTCGTCGGCGGTATCGTCGTCGGCGGTCGCGTCGTCGTTGTCGTTGTCGTCGTCATCGTCGCCGCAGGCCACCACCAACAACAGGACGAACAATACGGAAAACAACCGGAGCCAATGGGCTTGTTTCATTATCATCTCCACATCGCTTTTTGCCGCTCGATCGCGGCATTGAATTTCTCTTTTTATCGTTCATCCGTCGCCTAGTAAAGAGGCTGAAACGGTCGGACTCCGCCGTTGAAAAGAGCCTCCGCGCCGCGAAAATTCACGCACCCCGCTGAAAAATCAGCGCAAAATGACCGCACTTTTTCGCCCTCTCGCCAAGCCGCAAAAATTATTTCCTTGCTTTTCGCCAAGTTATCAAAATGATCCGCCGCGCCGTTTCGGGAACAATTTTTGCTTATTTTATTAGCGGGAGGGCTAGAAACGGGTTCATCCGCATGGATCACGGTTCCGTCTTTTTCCGCTTCATCCTCGCCACGCTCATCGTGTTTTTCTGCATCGCTTGCGGCGAACCGACCGACGATTCGTCGGGCGATGACGACAGCGACGAGCAAGACGATCCGCCGTTTGCCTCGATGATTGACGACGACGACAACGACGCCGGCGACGATCCGCCCGCCGGCGAATTTATCGATGACGACGACGACGAACCGCCCGCGTGGCTCGGCGAAGCCGCCGTTTATCCCGACACGGTGACCGTCGCGGCCAACGAACGCTTCCTGGTTATTTTCACCGCCCGTCACCGCATCAAAGCCGGCGGCGGCGTCAAAGTGACCTTCGGCCCTTCGCTGACGCGTGTGCTGATGTGCCCGATGAACGCCAATCCCCGGCGCGAGTGCGGCTTCGTCGAAGCGCGCAGCACCAACCCGCAGGTGAAGCTCAAGGTCGACACGCGCTACGGCGGCGACATCTTCGGCGTGAAACTGGCGCACATCACCGCGAGCGTCGAGGAAAGCGAGCTGGCCGAGGGCGAGCAAATCCTGTTCGTTTACGGCGCGCACGAGCGCAAGACTTACGTGCAGGAAACGGCGCAGGACGCCGAAGTCACCATACAGGTGAAACTCAACAAGCTCAGCCGTTGGCGCGAGATCGCGCAGTCGCCCGTGCTGACGATCCTGCCGCAGTCGCCGCGCCGGCTTAACAGCGCGGTGGATCGGGAGAAAGGTCTGCTGCGTCTGTCGCTGATCGACCGTTACGGCAACGCGGCCACGGGCTCCGACGAGGTTGACGTCACGCTGATTTCGGAGGACGGCAAGGAAGTGGCGCATTTCTCCGGCCGGCTGATCGACGGAACCGCCGTGATCGAACTGCCCACGGTGGAGGGACATTACTTCGTCATTCGCTCGTGGCTGCGCACGCTGGGCTTCGTCAGCCAGGTGCCCTATGTGCAGGGCGAGCGCAACGTGTACTTCGGCGATCCGCACATTCACACGAAATGCTCCGACGCGCTGCTGGCGGTCGATCCGATCGACGCCTACGCCTATGCGCGCGACGCGGCGCTGCTCGACTTCGCGGCGGTGGCCGATCACGCCGAGTTCGTCATTCGCAACGACACGTTGACGCGCTATCTGATTTCCCGCCCGCGCGACAGTTGGGAGTGGCTGCGGCAAACGGCCAACGCCGTCAACGAGACGGGGCTGACCACGCTGGTGGGTTTCGAGTGCACGATCAGCCAGTACCGGCATCCGCGCGACGGTCACAACAACGTGTACTACCGCGACGATTCCGGGCCGATTTACGCGTACAAGAAACGTTCGCCGACGGCGGGAACGGTCTACTCGGTGCGCGGCCTGTGCCGCAAGCTGGACAAGGCCGGGGTGCCGGCGCTGGTCATCCCGCACCACACGCTACGCGCCGACGCGTTGGGCGACGATTTCCCCTACTATCACCCCGAGCGCATGCGCCTGGCTGAAATCTACAGCCAGCACGGCAACAGCGAGGGCCCGGATTGTCCGCGCACGTTGCATCGCCCGCGAATGGATCCGGAGGCGCTCGGTTCGCTGCGCCGGGCGATCGGCCCGCTGGGTTATCGTTTCGGCTTCGTCGGCGGTTCGGACAACCATACCGGACATCCGGCCGGCACGGGCCTGCCCGACTTCACCGGTTCGGAGAACAATCCGGGCGGGCTGACCGCGGTCATCGCCGACGAGCTGACGCGCGATTCGTTGTGGACCGCGCTGCACGAGCGCTCGGTGTACGCCACCTCCGGCGCACGCATTCACCTGGAATTTTCCGTCAACGATCAACCGATGGGCAGCGAACTGCGCGGGCAGAATCATGCGGTTATTCGTGCCCGGGCCGTCGGCGCCGACCGGATCGTCCAGGCCGAGGTCTTCAAGTACTCAAGCAGCCACGGCTGGGAAACCGTGTACTCGGCCGCGCCCCGCAATCTGTTCTGGCACGCAACGTTCACGGATGATGATTATTCGCAAAGCGCCGTGTATTACCTGCGCGTCCGGCAAAAGGACGATCACCTGGCCTGGAGTTCGCCGATCTGGGTGGACGCCGCCGACCGGGAAAAAGGAGCAAAATAGGCCTTCGCTCTTAACTGTATTGATTGTGTAACAGCATTAAAGAGGCAATTGCATTCCCTGAATGGTGGTGTTAAGGTGCGCCCGGTTTCAGGAGTCGGAACCCTGGAGGCAACATGAAATTGGCAACTCGATTCATCCTGGTGATTTTCCTCACCGCGCTAGCGCTGCCGCTCGTTTTTTCCTGCACCGGCGACGATGATGACGATGACGACGACGTCAGCGAAAGCTGCTCGCTGGTCTGCGATGCGATCGTGGAATGCGCTTTGGCCGACGAAGTGGGCGTGAGCACCATGGGTCAGTGCTACGACGAGTGCGAGGGTCAGTGGGAAGAATGCGTCTCAATCTCCACCTGCGAAGAACTGGCCGAGTGCCTGGGACTCACCGGCGACGACGATATGATCGACGACGACGACAACACCACCGACGATGACGACGACGATGACGACGACGTTGTCGACGATGATGACGACGATGACGACGACGATGACGACGATGACGACGACACCACGCCGACCGACGATGACGACGACACCACGCCGGTCGACGATGACGACGACACCACGCCAACCGACGACGACACCGTTGACGATGACGACACCACGCCGACCGACGACGATACCGGCGACGACGATACGACCGTGCCCGAGGACGAGTGGACCTTCATCGTCTACCTGGCCGGCGACAACAGCCTGTATTCCTACGCGCTGGAAGACCTCAACGAGATGAAGGCGGTCACCACCAGCGACGACGTGAACATCCTGGTGATCTTCGACGGCACGATCAACAACGACAGCCGCATCTACAAGGTGACGCACAACAACCTCCAGGTGCTCAACAATCCGGGCGAGCTGAACATGGGCGATCCGAACACGGTGAAGACCTACGTCACCGCGTTGATCAACAACTTCCCGGCGCAGCGCACCGCGTTGATTTACTGGAACCACGGCAGCGGCTGGCATGACGACGGCGATCCGGCCGTGCCCTTCAAAGACGTGTGCCAGGACGGCAGCGACTGGCTGACCAACTCCGAGCTCGACAGCGCGATGCAGTACGTGCGCAGCAACACCTCGGTGGGCAAGTTCGAGATCGTCGGCTTCGACGCCTGCCTGATGCAGATGATCGAAATCGCCTATTACCTCAAGGACGACGCCAACTACATGATCGGCTCGGAGGAAACCGAAGGCGCGCAGGGTTGGGATTACACCGCCTCGCTGCAGTACCTGGTGAACAATCCGTCGATGACGTCCGAAGCGTTCGGCCAGAAGATCGTCGATTCCTACATCGCTTCGCCCGACGCCACGCTGTCGGTGTTGAAGATGAGCCAGATGTCCAACCTGGCCACCAAGGTCGACGCGTTGGCCGATCTGCTCAACAACGTCGGCGGCGCCAGCAACAGCGACGTGCTCAGCGCGTTGCGCGATACGCTGTACTTCGCCGATTACGATTACATCGACCTGTACCACTTCGCGTCCAACATCAAGTCGGAGAACATCTCCACCGCGATCAACACGGCCGCGGAAAACCTGAAGACCGCGGTGGACTCGGCGGTGGCCTACTACGATTACGGCCAATGGGGCTACGGCAACGCCCACGGCGTGTCGATTTATTTCCCGGATCCGTATTGGTCCTCCTACGACAGCGCTTACGGCAGCCTGTCGTTCGCCCAGGACACCAACTGGGACGACGTGATCAACTAAGCGACCGAAAAACCGAAGGCGGGGGAGAAATCCTCCGCCTTTTTTGCTTAAAATGAAAAGTTGATTAAATTAGCGACAGGAAAAGAGAGGGTCTAATCAAAAACTAACCGTTTTCTAACACAAAGCGAATAGGATTGCCCAACATTACGCTCGCCAAATATTGAGGGGGCAATCGGCGGATCGCCGGCGGGCGCACTGAACCGGGGTCGCAATTTAACGCGGAGTTTCATTTATGGTCTTGCAGATAATGTTCTCGGTGTTCGGTGGTCTGGGCATTTTTCTCCTGGGCATGCGGCAGATGTCCAACGGATTGCAGGCGATCGCCGGCGAATCGTTGCGCCGCATCATCAATCTGCTGACCAGTAACCGCGTCGTCGCGGTAATCGTCGGTTTCGTGATCACCGGCATCATTCAATCCAGTTCGGTCACCACGGTGATGGTCGTCGGTTTCGTCAACGCCGGCCTGATGACCCTGGTGCAGGCGGTGGGCATCGTCATGGGCGCCAACGTCGGCACCACCGTCACCGGCTGGATCATCGCGATCAAGATCACCAAATACGCGCTGCCGATGATCGCCGTCGGCGCGTTCTTCAACCTGTTTTCCAAAAGAGAATCGTTGCAGATCTGGGGCCAGGCGCTCTACGGCCTGGGCATGGTCTTTTTCGGCATGGTGCTCATGACCGACGGGTTCGCGCCGCTGAAGGAATCGCAAACCGTCGTCATGGTCCTGCAGAAATTCGGCACCGCGCACCTGGGCAACCTGTTGCTGACGATCTTGGTCGGCATGCTGGTGTGCATGCTGATTCAATCCAGCTCGGCGTTCATCGGCATCGTGATGGCGATGGCCTCGACCGGCCTGCTGTCGTTCCCCACCTCGGTCGCGCTGGTGCTGGCCGCCGAAGTCGGCACGACGATCACCGCGCAACTGGCCTCGATCGGCACCAACGTCACCGCCAAACGAGCCGCACGCGCCCACATGCTCTTCAACGTGCTGGGCGTGATCGTCATGATATTCATTTTCAGCAAGTACGTGCACTTCATCGATACCCTGGTGCCCGAGAATCCGGATCTGGTTTCCGGCGACGGCTCCAAGCCGTACATCATGACCCACATCGCCATGGCGCACACGATCTTCAACGTCACGATGGTCGTTTTGCTGCTGCCCTTCGTCAAACAGTTGGCCGCGCTGGCCAAGTTTATGGTGCCGGGACGCGGCAAAGAGGAAAAACACCTGATGGTGGTCGACGACCTGATGCTGTCCACCCCGTCGATCGCCGTCGAGCAGGCGCGGCAGGAAACGATCATGATGGGCCGGACGGTGCGCGACATGCTCTCCCAGGGCATCGGCCTGTACCAGATGGAAAAGGGGCGCACAACGCTGGCGCGGGAGATCATCAAAACGGAAATCGAGGTCGACCACATCCAGCGCGACCTGACGGTCTTCCTGTCCAAGCTCACGCAGACCACGCTGACCAGCGAGGAAAGCGAGGAAGTGCGCGCGCTGGTGCGCATCGCCGACGAGCTGGAGAGCATCGCCGACTACGCGGAAAACCTCGCCAAGTATTACATTCGCAGCAAGGCCGAGGGCCAGACGTTCACCGACGAGGCCAAAGAAGACCTCAAGCGCGTCGGCCGGCACGTGCTGGAATTTTACGATTTCGTTTTGGAGGCGCTGCAGAAGAACGATCACACGCTGCTGCCCGAGACCAAAACCAAAGGCGAAATCATCAACCAGATCGCCGACCAGGTGCGCGACGCGCACATCCAGCGCTTCAACGACGGCTACTGCAACCCGATGGCCAGCATCATCTTCTCGGATATCGTCGTCGCCCTGCGCCGTTCGAAAAACCATACGGTCAACGTCGCCGAGGCCATCGCCCGCAAGGTGTGACCGCCGCTGGACACCGCCGCGCCCTTCGCGCGAAGATGCGCTCATGAACGACGACGTCACCTGGAGCATGGAAACCTGGAATCCCTTCACCGGGTGCAGCAAAATCAGCCCCGGCTGCGACCATTGCTACGCCGAACGCTACGCCCGCCGCCTAAAAGAAATCGGCCAGCCGCTGTACCAAAACGGCTTCGACGTCACGCTGCATCCGCACAAGCTCGACCGTCCGTTGCGCTGGCGCAAACCGCGCAGCGTCTTCGTCAACTCGATGGGCGACCTGTTTCATCCGCGGGTGCCGCTGTCGTACGTCCGCGAGGTGTTTGCGGTGATGAACCGCGCCGAGCGACATCTGTTCCAGATGCTCACCAAGCGCGCCAAACGGCTCCAGGCGATGAACGATCACCTGACCTGGACCGACAACATCTGGATGGGCGTCACCGTCGAGAACAATGATTACCTCTGGCGCATCGACTGCCTGCGCGCCACCGGCGCCCGCCTCAAGTTCATCAACTGCGAGCCGCTGCTGGGACCGCTGCCCGATCTGGATCTGACCGGCATCGACTGGGTGCTCGTCGGCGGCGAAACCGGCCCGGGCGCGCGGCCGATGCGCCCCGAATGGGCGTTGGGCATCCGCGACAAATGCCGGCAGTTCGGCGTGCCCTTCTACTTCGAGCACCACGGCGGCGAAGATCGGCGCAAGCGCGACTCGCGACTGGCCGGGCGCACCTATCGCGAAACGCCCCAACGCGTGCCGCAAAACCTGTCATTTTCCTTCTAGCAAACACCCTTCGCCGCAGGTGGCGCGGCACTCGCCGTAGCAGGGCTCGATGTGAATGGTCACCCGGCTACGCGCCAGGCGTTTACATTGCCACGAAAATTGATATATATTTTATCAATCAATATATCATTGGAGAATTTCATGTCACAGGAACACCGATTTGGCGGAGATTGGACAGAGGAAAAACTTCAACGACTTGAAAAATATCTCAGCGCTTACACCAATGCATTGCAGAATCAACCTTTTAAAATAGCTTATATCGATGCTTTTGCAGGATCTGGATATATAAAAACCCAACAAGTCACTGATGATGAATTTAACCTATTTGAAGATTTGACAGATGTGGACAATAGACAATATTTGGAGGGGTCCGCTATTCGAGCGCTGAGAGTTACTCCACCATTTGACAGTTATATTTTTATAGAAAAAAGCATTCAACGAGTGCAAGATTTGGAAAAACTGAAAGAATCATTCCCTGATAAAAAAGGTAAAATTAAAATTGTCAACCAAGATGCAAATGAGTTTCTAATTAACCTTTGCACAAAACGCAATTGGAAAAACCATCGAGCAGTTTTGTTTTTAGATCCGTATGGTATGCAGGTTGAGTGGCCAACGATAGAAGCCATTGCCAAAACTGAAGCCATCGATCTTTGGTATAACTTCCCTTTAGGAGTAGCAGTAAATCGAATGTTGACAAAAAATGGTCAAATAAGTCGAGATTGGGAAAACAAATTAGATAGACTTTTTGGCTCGCATGATTGGAACGAAAAATTTTATCAGGAAACCGCGCAGAAAGAATTATTCGGTAAAATATCACGCATACAAAAGGTCGGCAATTTTGATTCAATTCAAAATTATTTACTGGATAGACTTAAATCCATATTTGCCGGCGTTGCTGAAAATCCTTTACCCCTATGCAATTCAAAGAAAAATCCGCTATATTTGTTATGTTTTGCAGTATCGAATCGAAGCGAAAAGGCTCGTGAACTCGCAATGAAATTTGCACGATATATTCTAAAAAGGTGAGCTAATGGCAGCAACGAAAATCGAATGGACAACCTCCACTTGGAATCCTGTAACCGGTTGCAGTAAAATAAGTGCCGGCTGTAAAAATTGCTATGCCGAGCGAATGGCAAAACGCCTCATGGCCATGGGTCAGCCAAACTATCAAAATGGTTTCGAAGTCACAACACATGAATGTTCGCTCCATATACCGTTGATGTGGAAAAAGCCCCGGTTAATATTTGTAAACTCGATGGGAGATCTATTTCACGAAAAGGTGTCGAGTAATTTCATTCAAGCAGTTTTTAGAATAATGAATCAAGCTGATTGGCACCACTATCAAATTCTTACAAAACGCGCCCGGAGATTGAGTCAATTAAGTAAACATCTTCCATGGAATGATCATATTTGGATGGGCGTCACTGTTGAAAATTCCGATGTCTTGTCTAGGATTGAATCTTTACGAAATACGGAGGCGAAAGTTAAATTTCTTTCATGCGAACCGCTGTTGGGCTCACTTGCAAAAATTGATCTTACCGGCATTGATTGGGTGATCGTTGGTGGAGAATCAGGTCCTGGCGCTCGGCCAGTAAGGAAAGAATGGATTCTCGAAATTCGAGATATTTGCCAAGAACAGAATGTGCCCTTCTTTTTCAAACAATGGGGCGGCACATTTAAAAAGAAAAATGGCCGACTACTAGAGGGACGAATTTACGACGAGATGCCGAATATTAGAATTCCCGCTTTTTCACTCTCTTAGCAAACACCCTTCGCCGCAGGTGGCGCGGCACTCGCCGTAGCAGGGCTCGATGTGGATGGTCACCCGGCTACGCGCCAGGCGTTCTTTGATGCGGTCTTCGAGTTGCTCGGTGATCGCATGTGACTGTTCGACCGACATCGCCGGATCGACCAGCAGGTGAAACTCGATGAAACGAAACGGGCCGGACTTGCGCGTGTGCAGATGATGGTATCCGCGCACGGTCGGATTCAGGCTTTGGATCGCCGCGACGATCGCCTCGTGCTCATCCGGCGGCAGGGCCACGTCGACCAGGTCGCGCGCCGATTCCTTGGTCAGATGCCAGGCGGCGCGGACGATCAGCAGCGCCACGGCGATCGCCGCCACCGGGTCGAGCCACAGCAGGTTGTGCGTCGGCCACAGCCGGCCGCCGATCCAGATGATCGCCAGACCGGTCATGACGCCCGCCGAGGTGTACACGTCGGTGCGCAGGTGCCAGCCGTCGGCCTGCAGCGCCACCGAATCGGCTTCGCGCCCGACCTTGAACAGCAATTGGGAAACGATCAGGTTGACCACGCTGGAAAACAGCATGACGCCCACGCCCCACCCCAGCGTTTCCAGCGGCGTGGGGTGAATCAACTTTTGCACCGCTTCGTAGATGATCCACCCGGCGGCGAGAAAGATCAGCAGCGCCTCGACCGTGCCGGAGATGTTCTCGAATTTGCCGTGGCCGAAGGGATGCCGGCGATCGGGCGGTTTGATCGCCGCATGCACCGCGAACAAGGCGATGATCGCCGCCAGCAGATCCACCCCGGAGTGGATCGCCTCGGAGATGACCGACACCGAGCCGATCGTCAGCCCGATGATCAATTTACCCAGGGTGAGAATCGTGTTGGACGCCACCGATAACCAGGCGACGGCTTTTTTCTTGCGCTCCAGCATCAACATAAACCTCCGGAAATGAAAAACCCACGGAACGTACAGTCCCGCGGGTTCTTTTCCGCTGCCTTGTGTCGGCCCGGCCGCATCCGGTGATGGATCGCCTGTTCTGGGTCTCAACAATAACGGCTTATTGAGCCGGAGTCAACCGTTTCGCTTAGCTGCAGCCGCCACCGTAATCGTGGGCGAACCGCACCATGAAGCCCACGTCGCCCCAGAAGCTCTTGGCAAAGTCGATCTTCAAGCCGCCGTATTGATTCATGTATTGCCGCACGCGGTCATCGCCGAGAATGACCAGGTCGCCGTCGCGATGGATTTCGTCTTGCGCCATTGGCTCGTCCAGAGCCAGCCCCAACCGGGGGCCGCCTCAGGCAAAGCCCTGAAACACGACGCGGACCACCTTGCCCTTGTTGGCCGATTCGCTCAGACGTTTTTGAAATTCGTCGGCCGCCGCCTGGGTGACGATCACTCGTTGCGTCATCGCCGCTTCCGCCGTACTCATTCTGCCTTTTCCTTTCATGTTCATAAGTAGCAATATATCTACTTTTATATCTTCGCACATTTTCCCGAAGCGATCAAGCATTTTTTTCAACGATATCCAATTGGAGGAACGGGTGGATCAATCCTGCAGTTGGTCGGAGGTGAACACCGAGTCGGCGGCATTGGCGTCCAGGGCCAGCTCGACCAGCCGCCGGGCCAGGCGCGTCGCGGTCGTCGAGCGGTATTTCTCGCGCAACAGTCGCGCGCCGAAAGAGCCGACAACGGCCAGCGCGCCGTCGATCAGCTTCGCGCCGTAATACTCCGACGTTCGCTTTTCGTCGCGATCCTTGCCGGTGATGAACGACGGCTGCGCGATCGTATAGGGCATGCCGGCTTCGATCACCGCACGCTCGGCCAGGTACCGCGCCTTGCCGTAGGCCGTGCGCGAACGCGGGCTCGCGCCGATCGCCGACAGGTACACCAGCCGCGGCTTGATGCCGGCCCGGTGCGCGGCGTCGATGACCATCTTGGTCAGGCCGTAATCGACGGCCATGTAATCGGTGTCTTCCTTTTTGACGCCCGGCTGCTGCATGCGTTTGCGCGTGGTGCCCAGGAGGATGAAAATCACGCTCGGCCGCCGCGAGGCGAACATCGAGCCCATCTCGGCCGTGCCCCAGGGCGTGGTGTCGACCTCGGCGCCCAACGCGCCGAAGATGTCGCGCCAGTGCGTCAGCCGCGCGGAATCGGGCCGCACGTGCGCCACGGTGGGGATGTCCAGTTCGCGCAATCGCCGCACCACCGCCTGCCCGACGTACCCGGTCGCCCCGGCGACGAAAACCATGTTTGATTGTTTTTCGCTCATGATCGTGCTCCGTGATGAGACTCCAGTATATTCCTCTTCCGAGGATGTTCAAAGGATGATCGACAAGCGACAACACCTCTTTCCATCACAACCAAAACCTTCCCTCCCCGGCTTTCATTCACGGTTCGGCGTGCTACACTCGGCACGCATTCATGACGGGCAAACAACGGAGGCGCAATGAGCGGCAAGGTGAAATTTCACGCGGCGTACAACCGGTGGCTCAACGACGTGCGCGAGATCGCCGGCTATCTGTGGCAGCGCGGCTGGGCCGAGGCCAACGGCGGCAATTTTTCGGCCGACGTCAGCGAGATGATCGAACAGAACAATGCGGGCGACGACCTGCCCCTGCGCCAATTGCCGCGCGCCTACCCGGCGTTGGCCGGCAAATATTATTTTGTCACCGGCACGGGCAAGCGGTTTCGCGATCTGGCGGCGGACCCGGCGGCCAACGCGGCGATCGCGCATCTGAACGAAGCGGGCGACGGCTACCGGCTTGTGTGGGGCGGCAACGACAATCCCGACTTTCGCCCGACCAGCGAACTCGTTTCGCACCTGCAGATGCACGAAGTGTTACAAAAACGCGCCGCCGCCGATTGCGTCGTGCTGCACACGCATCCGCACGAGTTGATCGCCCTGACGCATCTACCGCAGTACCTCGACCAGACCGTGCTCAACCGCGCCTTGTGGGCGATGCTGCCCGAGGTGGTGATTCTCATTCCGCGCGGCATCGGCCTGATTCCCTACATCCGCACCGGCACGCAGGAGCTGGCGACGGCCACGGCGAATGCGCTGCAAAACGGTCATCGCGTCACGCTGTGGGAAAAGCACGGCTGCCTGGCCACCGGCCGCGACATCGTCGAGGCCTTCGACCTGATCGACACGGCCAACAAGGCCGCGCAAATTCTTTTGACCTGTCTGCGGACCGGACAGGCGCCGCAGGGATTGAGCGAAGAACAGATCAAGGATTTGGTCGACGCCTTCAAATTGCCGACCAAATGGTAGAAACCGCTTGTTTTCGTCCGCAGGAAACTGCTACCTTTCTTTTCGGATTACCAAGTTGAAACTGCAAGACATTCCCGCACGGGGCGGGGAAGGGTTTCCCCTGGACGAGGAGGTGGACCATTAAACAGTTCGCCGTGGCTTTGAACATGAAGGCGCGCAAGGTGCGGCAGAGCACGCTGCGCATGGTTTCGCAACACGTGGACGTCGAGGACCTGTACGTCACGCGGACGATCGAACAGTCCGACGCCAGCCTCGACGAGATCATCAAAAAGCGCTACCCGCTGGTGTTGTGCGGCGGCGGCGACGGCACGATCATGCGCATCATCGAGCAGATGCGTTTGAAGGTGAGCCAACTCAACGAAGCCGGCGGCGACTACACCGTGCCGCGCTTCGGCATTTTGAAGTTGGGCACGGGCAACGGGTGGGCCTGGCAGTTGGGCGTGCCGCCGAAGGTCGAGCCGATCTGGCGTCTGCGGCAGATGCGCGACGAGGACCTGCGCTTCACCAGGTTCAACATGATGGAGTCCGAAGGGCGCATGTTCCACTTCGGCGGCGTCGGCGTGGACGCGCTGGTGCTCAACGACTACATCGACCTGAAAAACAAGTTCACCAAGGGCTTCCTCTGGAAGATGAGCAACAGCCTGGTCGGCTATTTGTGGGCGGTGGTTTTTTCCTCGGTGCCCACGGTGTTGTTCAAGAAATTCCACATCGACATGAAGGTGACCAACCTGTCGCCCGAGCCGGTGTACCGCATCGCGCATTCGACGGGCATCCGGGAACTGGCGGCGAAACAAGGCGACGTGATTTACGAAGGCAGCAGCCTCATCGCCGGTTTCGGCACGACGGAAAACTACGGCTACGGCCTGAAGGTCTATCCGTATTCGATGACCAAACCGGACTATTTCAATTTCCGCGTCGCCGACGTGACCGCGACGAACGTCCTGTCGCACATCAAGACCATCTGGTCCGGCGCCTGGGAAGATCCGGGCTTGAATGATTTTCTCGTTAAGCACATTCTTATCGAAACCAAGATCGATGCGCCGTTCCAGCTCGGCGGCGATCCCGAAGGTTATCGCAAGCAAGTGGAAGTGAAGATCTCCGATTTCATGCCCGAAATGCTCGACCTGAACGCCTCGCTGGCCGCCATGAACGAAAGGGAGGGTGAGGCGTCATAAACGAAAGGACTCGGCCGCATGACCGATGCGACGTTTCGCAAGTTAGACGACAGTAATCAGCGCGGGCCCGGCCCGCGCATCATTTTAATCGGCGGATTTCCGGCCAACGAAGTGGTGCAGCTCAAGGAGTTCGTCGACAAGACCTTCGCCGATAAAATCCGGCTGCGTCTGTGCACGGCCAAGATGCTGGAGAAGCCCCTGGGCGAAGCGCTCAGCCAACCGGTCGATGACGATCCGGCGCCGCCCGACAAGCTGCCGCGTTTTCTGTTGTTGTCGGGCATGTCCAACCAGGAAATCCACGCGCTGATCAACCGCTACGGCTCGACCGGTCTGCCGCGGCCGCTGTTCGCCGCCACCACGCCGGCGAACATGAATTTCCTGCTGCGTCAGTTGCTGCTCGAACTGCTGCAGGAACACAAGGCGATGATGGCCCGCCGGCAGGCGCAGGGCGCGCTGAATCCCGATGAAAAATAGTCGATAGGGCGATCAGGCGGCCGGTTTGACGTACAAGGTCAGGCGCTGACCCGGTTTGAGCCGATCGGACTTGAGGCCGTTCCACCGCTTGATGTCCTTGACGTGCACGCCGTGACGCCGTGCGATGGACCACAGATTGTCGCCCGATTTCACCGTATAACGCACCCGTTTCAGGTTCGATTTCGGCTTGGCCGGCGCGGGCTTGACCGTCGCCGGTTTGGCCGGCGCGGTGTCGGCCCCGGTCACGTTGGCCGGCTTTACCGCCAACTGCATGTGCTCTTCGGGCACGTTCTTGGCGGCCGGTTCGTCTTCGTTTTTGGCCACCATGATCGGCGCGGGCGGCAGGTGACGCGGCGGCACGACCACCGGGGTCATGTCCGGACGCACTCCGCCGCGGCGGGGGATGCGATAGCTCTTGCCGGCGCGGATGATGTTGCTGCGCAGGCCGTTGGCGTTTTTGATCGCCGCAACCGACGTGCCGTAGCGCCGCGCCAGATGACCCAGCGTCTGCCCGCGTTTCACCTTGTGGTAGACGTAGTACGTCGGCGGTTTGATCAACTTCGCTTCCAGCAGCGCCCCGTAGGCGCGCCGGCCCATTTCCTGCGCCTTGAGATTGTAAAAGCGCACGTGGTAGTGCGTGTGGTGCCGGCGGGCATGGCGGATGATGCGGTTGCCGCGGCCGCCGGGATGCTGAAACACGCTGTCCAGAAACGCCCGGTCCTCGCCGTGGGCCAGCGCGTAGTTGTACAGCAGCACCTGAATTTTGCTGTCGACCAGAATCAACTCGACGTCGGTCTTGGCCAGCAACGCCCGCACCAGCGCCCAGTTGCGCGCCAGGTCGAGGTTGCCGGAGTTGCCGGGCGTGAACCACGTCGAGGCGTTGGTGTAATAAAAGCCCAGGTCGACGTCGCGACCGGCCTGATGGCTGACGTGCCGGTTGAGCGGACCGCCGTCGGGATCGCTGATGTCGCCGATGATCAGCGGCGGCGAATCGGGGTACTGACGATTGACCTCGGTCAGCGTGGTGACGATGAAATCGACCGTCTCCTGCGTGCCCCAGGTTTCGCGCGGATTGTTGATCTTCCACATCGGGTTTTCCGGCATCGACACCGGATTGAACAACGCGCCGCCGTTGGTGCGGCCCATCGACATGCTGCCCAGCGACGCCGGATTTTCCTTCACCATTTTCTTGATCTGCGCGTCGGTCAGATCGGTGAACGGAAGCTCTCCCGGTTTGCCTTCGGCTGCCGGCGGCGTTTCGACCTGAACGTCCTCCTGCAACAGATCGTCTTCCGCATCTTCATCGCCCTCGGCGGGCGGCAGGTCGGCCATTTCATCGGGAACCGCCTCCGCCTCTTGACCGGCGCCGTCATCGGCAAGCGACTCTCCGGCCGGCGGCGGCGTCGTTTCATCGGCGGCAGGCGTGGTGGTGGCTGTCCGGATAGGAATCAAACTGCAGGCGCTAATCAGAGTAAGCAGGAAAATCAACAGGAATATGCGCTTCATCTACCCTCACTTTCGCCTTTCTGTGAGCGGGTATTTTCGAAAGATTTTATTTAATCAAACCGAATGATGCAAGAATAATTTAGTAACACGACAAATTCTGTAGACTTTGCAGTTATTTATTTCTCCTCAGTTGTGTACGCCATTGCATAAAACCGGCCGATTAACGCCAAAAATAACGGATTAACCAGTCCAAACGACCGCGTTTAACGAAAAAAGTTCCGGAAAAGCGCATGATTTTTTTGATCCGCTCCCGGGCATCGGGGCGGTAGCAATGGGTGGGGCAGTCCTTGCATTTGGGTTTGGGATCGTAGGGGCATTTGTCCAGCCGGCCGAGGCTGTATTGCAGCAGATCCTCGCACTCCGGGCACAACGTTCCTTTTTCCGGATGATGGTGGGCGCGGCAGTACACCTCGACGAACCGCCGCAGCACGCGCCGTTCATTGGCGTGTTTCTCACTCACGAATCCTCTCCGCGCATCCTGTCCCGGCTCGCTCGATAACGGCCTCTTTGTATCGATAGACATCCTGCGCCCATTGTCCAGCCCCCCGCGCTGGACGGCGGCCCGGCGGTGATTATGTTTGATCAGGAAACTCCGTTTTTGAGCCAAAAGGATCCGCCATGAGCAAGCGGCTTTTTCTCGCGGGCCTGGCGCTTGCCGCGTTGCTGACGATCGTCGCGGCCGGCGCTTTTCACGGCCACGCCGCCAACCAAAGGGATCAAGCCATGCCGCACGCAACTTCCGCCGTCGCCCTGCCCCCGCCGCTGGAGTTGTCCCTGCCGCTGTCGCGGGCGCTTGTCCAACGGCGCTCGGTGCGGGCCTACGCCAAACGGCCGCTTTCCGAGCAGGAACTGGCCACGCTGCTCTGGAGCGCCCAGGGCGTCACCCACGAGGGAACCCGCCGCACCGCGCCCTCGGCCGGCGCGCTGTATCCGCTGGAGGTCTTCGTCGCCACCGCCGACGGACTGTTTCGCTATTTGCCCGACGGTCACCGGTGGCAACGCGAAAACGAGGACGACCTGCGCGCCGCGCTCGCCGACGCCGCCTGGGGCCAAAGCGCGGTGGCCGCCGCCCCGGCCGTTTTCGTCGTCACCGGCGTGGTTGCGCGCACGGCGGGAAAGTACGGCACGCGCGCCGAACGTTACGTGTTGTTGGAAATGGGTCACGCCGCGCAGAATCTCCACCTGGCCGCCGTGGCTCTCGGCCTGGTCAGCGTGCCGGTCGGCGCGTTCAATGACGAAAAGGCGCTGCAAACCCTCGGCCTCGACGACGAGTATCTCGTTGGGTACCTGATTCCCGTGGGCGCGCGTTGACGGACGCTCTCCTTCCACAATTCGGTAACGACTCCCATTAATAATTGACCGCCCCGCCGCCGATATGCTCCAATGCAAAAAATCTCAACCATTCCAACCGTCAGGAAAACCGCGTGGATGCATTCATCGGTGTCTTGAAGTCGATCAGCGGCTTCGTGTGGGGTCCGTACTTTCTCATTCCCCTGTTGGTGCTCGCGGGCATCTTCATCACCATTCGCCTCAAGCTGATTCAATTGCGCGGGTTGGTGCACAGCTTCCAGTTGATCAGCGGTAAATACGACAAGGATTTCGATCCCGGCGAGATCTCCCATTTCCAGGCCTTGTCGGCGGCGCTGTCGGCGACGATCGGCACCGGCAATATCGCCGGCGTGGCCACGGCGATCGCCTCGGGCGGACCCGGCGCGGTGTTCTGGATGTGGATGACCGCCGTGCTGGGCATGTCGCTCAAGTTCACCAGTTGCACCCTCGCCGTGCGCTACCGGCGCGAAAACGCCGACGGCACCATCAGCGGCGGGCCGATGCACTATATCTCCATGGGCATGGGCCGGAAATGGCTGGGGTGGTTGTTCGCCTTCTTCGCGATGATCGCCAGTTTCGGCATCGGCAACATGGTCCAGGCCAATTCGGTCGCCGCACCGCTGGCCGACAACTACGGCGTGCCCAAGCTCCTCACCGGGCTCGTGCTGGCCGCGTTGGCCGGCCTGGTGATCATCGGCGGCATCCGGCGCATCGCGCAGGTGGCCTCGAAAATCGTGCCGTTCATGACCGTCGTGTACATCATGGGCAGCATCGTCATTCTCATCATGTTGTGGGACAAAATTCCCGCCGCGCTGGCCGAAATATTCAGCGGCGCCTTTTCCGGCCGCAGCGCCGCGGGCGGCGTCGCCGGCTACACGGTGATGCAGGCCATGCGTTTCGGCGTGGCGCGCGGCATCTTCTCCAACGAATCGGGGTTGGGCAGCGCGCCCATCGCTCACGCGGCGGCGCGCACGAAAGAACCGGTGCGCGAAGGCCTGGTCGCCATGCTCGGCCCGCTGATCGACACCCTGATCATCTGCACCATGACCGCGCTGGTGATTCTGGTCACCGGCCAATGGAAATCGGGGCTGACCGGCGCGACGCTCTCCAGCCAGGCCTTCGACAGCGTGCTGCCGGTGATCGGCCAGGCGATCGTCTCCTTCGGCCTGGTCTTCTTCGCCTTCTCGACGCTGATTTCCTGGTCGTACTACGGCGACCGCAGCGCCGAATTCATCCTGGGACAAAAGGCGGTGCTGCCCTTTCGCGTTTTCTACGTGTTGTTGATTCCGCTGGGCGCGCTCTTCCAGCTCGAGCTGGTCTGGACGCTTTCGGACATCACCAACGCGCTGATGGCCCTGCCCAACCTGATCGCGCTGATCGCCATGTCCGGCGTCGTCGCGGCCCTGACCAAAGATTACTTCGCGCGCCAGTTCGGGAAGTAGACGAGTGCGGAAAACGTTTCACGTCACGTTCGGCAACGCCGATACACAAACATCGGTATCGGAAAAAGCGGTGATTATTCCGCGTCGGGGATGACCAGATCCTTGACGCGCAACTGGATGTGCTGCACGCCGCCGAAGTTGTTGAACTCCGGCGAGTAGGCCAGGTCGATGCGCGAGCCGATCCGCTCGTATTGCGCGGCGCGGCCGTAGGCGATGACCGGCATCGCGGTGCTGCGCCAGGCGACACGCAGCTTGAGGTGGTCGTTGCCGACGATGCGCTTGGAGAGCACCCGCACGTCGCGCGTGCCCAGCACGGGCTCGCTGTTGCCGAAGCCGAAGGGGGCCAGCGAGCTGAGTTCGCGCACCAGCCGATCGCCGATTTCGTCGATTTCGCAGAGGGTGTCGATGCGCTGCAGCGGCACCATGTCCTCGGGTTTGAGCACCGTGCGCGCGTAGGCGTCGAAGGCCTTGGCGAATTCGACGAGCCGTTCGTTTTTCACCTGCACGCCCGCCGCCTGCGCGTGTCCGCCGAAGGTTTCCAGAATCCCCTCGCAGGCCTGCAGCGCCTCGAAAATGTTGAACGCGGCGATCGACCGCCCCGAACCGCGACTGGCGCCCTCGCCGGCGGCGAACAGGATCGTCGGGCGATGGAACTTGTCGACCATCTTGCTGGCGACGATGCCGATCACGCCGGGGTGCCACTCGGGGTGCGCCAGGACGATGGTCAGCAGGCGTTCCTTGCGCGCGATTTTCTCGAACATCTCCTGCGCCTGGTTGAAGATGCCGCTTTCGATCATCTGCCGGCGCATGTTTTCCTCGGCGAGCTGCTTGGCGATGCGCTGCGCCTCGCCCATGTCGCACGTGAGCAGCAGGTCCATGCCGATCGACGCGTCGCCCAGGCGCCCGGCGGCGTTGATGCGCGGGGCCAGGCGAAAGCCGATGTCGCCGCAGCGGACCGGATTCTTCACGTTGGCCACCTGCTTGAGCGCGGCGAGGCCCGGACGTTTTTCCTGGTTGATCAGCGGCAGACCGTGATGCACGAGGATACGGTTGAGGCCGACCAGCGGCACGATGTCGGCCACCGTGCCCAGCGCGACCAGGTCCAGCGCCGACTTGAGGTCGTAGGCCTCGGCCTGCGGCAGCTTGCGCCGCGTCAGTTCCTTGCGCACCGCGCCGACGAGGAAAAACGCGACGCCCACGCCGGCCAGCGGCTCGCCGTGGAAGCCGCACTCGGGCTGGTGCGGATTGAGAATGGCCAGCGCCGGCGGCCGCTCTCCGGCCAGCTCGTGGTGGTCGGTGATGATCACGTCCATGCCCGCCGCGTTGGCCGCCGCGACCGCGTCGTAATCGTTGACGCCGCAATCGACGGTGATCAGCAGCTTCGCGCCGCGCTCGGCGAGTTTGACGACCGGTTCGGCGGTCAGGCCGTAGCCCTGGTCGAAGCGGTCGGGAATGTACGGGATGATCGGGTGGCGCAGATGGCGGAAGAAATCGACGATCAGCGCGGTCGAGGTCACGCCGTCGGCGTCGTAGTCGCCGTAGACGGCCACGGTTTCGCCGCGCTCGATCGCGTCGGCGATACGGCGGGCGGCTTCGGGCGCGCCCAGCATGTTGTCGGGATCGATCAACTCGGCCAGCCGGGGGGCGAAGAAGCGTTTCACTTCCGCCGGTTCGACCAGACCGCGCCCGGCGAGAATGCGGGCGGTGATCGGTCCGACGTCCAGCTCATCCATCAACCGCCGTTCGACGATGGGATCGGCTTCGACAAACACCCATCGTTTTTGGCTGTCACCCACGGCGGTTGTCGCTCCTTTATTTTTCGGCCGTCGCTCCGGTTAGCGCAACGCGCCCTTGGCTTTGCGGCGGGAGGCGAACCATTCTTCCAACATCAGGTAGACCGGGCTGGCGATGAAAACCGAGGAATAGGTACCGACGGTAATGCCGATCAACAGGGCCAGGGCGAAGTCGCGGAGGATTTCGCCGCCCAGCACGAACAAGCTGACGACGACGAACAACGTGGTGGCCGAGGTCAGCAACGTGCGGCTGAGCGTTTCATTGATCGAATTGTTGACCGCGATGGCCAACGGTTTGTTGCGGTACTTTTTCTCGCGACCCTCGCGGATACGGTCGTAAACGACGATCGTGTCGTTGATCGAGTAACCGGCGATGGTCAACAGCGCGGCGATGGTCACCAGGTTGATCTCGCGCTGCAGGAAGGCAAAGACGCCGGCGGTGATGATCACGTCGTGCGCCAGGGCGATCACGCCGCCCGGGCTGTAACGGAAGTTAAAGCGCCAGCCGACGTAAATCAGAATGCCGATCAGCGCGTAGACGATCGCCATCATGCCCTTCTTGCGCAGCGTCGCGCCCACGCGCGGGCCGACCATGTCGGTCGAGACGATTTCCACGTTGCCTTCGCCGAATTTATTGTTCAGATGGGTGAGCAGTTCCGCCGACATGTCCTGCAGCTTGGTGTCGCCGCCGGCCTTCTCGACGTTCTCCTCGCCCTTGGCTTTGATCGTGTAGCTGTTTTTGCCCGGAATGATGAAGCTGTTGACCTGCACGCCGGTCAGCGGCAGCGTGGCCGGCAGTTCCTTTTCGGCCATCGCGGCGCGCACGTCGCCGATGGTCACGTTATGGGCGGCGTTGATAAAGTCGACGCGCATTTCCAGACCGCCGGCGAAGTCGATGCCCCAGTTGAAACCGAAAACGAAAATTCCGATCAGCGAGGCGGCCACCACCAACGAGGAAATCACGATGGCGACTTTGCGCGCGCCCACGAAATTGATATTCACATTGTTCGGCACGATTTCGAAGAAACTCATTGCGTATACTCCCCGCCCTTAGATGCTGAGCCGGTCGCCGCTGCGTTTCGCCAACGCTTCGACGATCACGCGGGTGACATAGATTGCGGTAAAGACACTGGCGATCAGGCCGATGGTCAGCGTGACCGCAAAGCCCTTGATCGGACCGGTGCCGAAGTTGTAGAGGACGACGGCCGCGACCAGGGTGGTGATGTTCGCGTCCAGAATCGTCCAGGTCGCGCGGTCGTAGCCGGTGGCCACCGCGCTGACCGGCGTCTTGCCGTTGCGCAATTCCTCGCGGATGCGCTCGTTGATGATCACGTTGGCGTCGACCGCCATGCCGACGGTCAGGATCATGCCCGCGATGCCCGGCAAGGTCAGCGTCGCGCCGAACAGGGCCAGGCCGCCCATGATCATCATCACGTTGAGCACCAGCGCGGAAATCGCCGCGATGCCCACCTTGCGGTAGTAAACGATGATGAACAGCAACACCGCCAGACCGCCGATGATGAAGCTGAAGCGCCCTTTGGCGATCGAGTCTTCGCCGAGGGTCGCGCCGACGGTGCGTTCCTCGTCGATGCGCACCGGCACGGCCAGCGCGCCCGCACGCAGCACCAGCGCGAGGTCCAGCGCTTCCTCACGCGTGAAGCTGCCGGTGATCTGCCCGTGGCCGTAGATGCGCGATTTGATGCTCGGCGCGCTGTAGACGATATCGTCGAGCACGATGGCCAGGCTCTTGTTGATGTTGGCGCCGGTGATTTCGGCGAAACGCTTGGCGCCCTCGGGATTGAACGAGAAGTTGATCGCGGGCATCTGCATTTCGTCGGTGCCCACGCGGGCGTCGGTCAGGCTGCCGCCGGTCATGTCCGGCACTTCGCGCAGCAACCAGTAGCCGGCGATTTCGTCGCGGGTTTTGCCGCGCTGTTTGTAGATCTTGTAGCCCTTGGGCAGTTCGTTGTTGTACTTGGCCAGCAGTTGTTCTTTGCTTTGGGCCAAGACGCCCTTGTCGGAAACCAGCTTGAACTCGAGGCGCGCCGTTTTGCCGATCAGCTCCTTGGCGCGGGTCGGATCGACCACGCCCGGCAGACGCACGACGATCTGGTCGGTGCCCTGGGTGTAGATTTCCGGCTCGCGGACGTTGAATTCGTCGACGCGGTTTTTGATCGTCTCGGTCGCCTGCTTCAGCGCATTCTGACGGATGTACTTGAAGACTTCATCTTTCATCGTCAGCGCCAGGCCCATTTCGCCGGAGTTGGCGATGGCGAAATCGTTCCAGTTCTCTTCGAGATACGTGCGGGTCTTTTCCCGCGATTGCGCATCGGCGAAGTTGATCAGGACCGCGTTCTGCTTCGCGTCGTAGTTCGCGCCGTCATAGGCCAGCTTGCGTTCTTTCATGATCGACTCGAGCACTTCGACGTCGTGCCCCAGTTCGTCGCTCACCGCTTTGGCCACGTCGACGGCCAGCACCACGTGCATGCCGCCCTGCAGGTCCAGACCGAGATTGATCTTCTGGGCCGGCCACCAGGATTCTTCCAGCCCGGTCACCGTCGGCACCAGGTAAATGACGCAGGCGGTCAAGACCGCCAAAATGACCCAAATTCGCTTGTCTTTCATTGATCCGTATACCTTGGCTGCGGCGGAGCGCCCGATGGCTCCGCGTTACTCTTTCTCTTCGGATTTGTGCAGGCCGGCAATCTGCGCTTTGACCACCCGAATGCGCACGTTCTGCGCCACTTCGATCGTCACCACATTGTCGGTTACGCTGTGCACGCGCCCGATGATTCCCCCGCCCGTGATCACCTCGTCGCCCCGCTTGAGCTCGCTGAGCATGTTCTGATGCTCTTTCTGCCGCTTCGACTGCGGACGAATGAGGAAGAAGTAAAAGATGAGCGCCATCATACCGAAAAGGATGAGGGTGCTCATCATGCCGCCCTGTTCGCCCTGGCCGCCTGCCGGCGCCATGGCATAGGCGAGATCGGTCAACATGATAAACCTCTTTCCGTCTACTAGGGACTGGTCGGCCCTAATTGTTCACAGAGGGCGGAATAATAGTCAAAGTAGGTACCGTTTGCAATCGCCTCCCGCGCTCCGTTCAAGATATCGAAATAAAAGGTCAAATTGTGAATCGTCAGCAGCCGCAGGACGGTGGGTTCGCCGGCCATGAACAAATGGCGCAGGTAGGCCCGGCTGTGGTTGCGGCAGGTGTAACAGCCGCATTTTTCGTCCAGCGGACTTTCGTCGGTTTTGTGGCGCGCGTTGCGGATGTTCACCCGGCCGGTGCGCGTGTACAACGAACCGGTGCGCGCGTTGCGGGTGGGCATGACGCAGTCGAACATATCCACGCCCATCGCGATCATCCGCAGGATGTCCTCGGGGTGGCCCACGCCCATCACGTAACGCGGCCGGTCTTCGGGCAAAAGCGGCGCGGTGTAGGCGGCCATGCGCATCATCCGGTCTTTGCTTTCACCGACGCTCAGTCCGCCGATCGCGTAACCGGGCAGATCGAACTCCACGGTTTTTTCGGCGGAATACGCGCGCAGGTCCTCGTGCATGCCGCCCTGGACGATGCCGAACAACGCCTGATCGTCGCGGGTTTTGGCGCGCACGCAACGTTCGGTCCAGCGCAACGTGCGGTCGGTCGACTGGCGCACGTACTCGCGTTCGGCCGGATAGGGAATGCACTCGTCGAAGGCCATGATGATATCCGCGCCCAGCGCCTGCTGCACCTCGATGGACAGTTCCGGCGACAACAGGTGCCGACTGCCGTCGATGTGGCTGGCGAAGCGCACGCCCTCCTCGGTGATCTTGCGCAGCTCGGAGAGCGAGAAAATCTGGAAGCCGCCCGAGTCGGTCAGGTACGGCTTGCGCCGATTGGCGAAACCGTGCACGCCGCCGAGCGCCCGCACCGTTTCGTGGCCGGGGCGTAAATATAAATGATAGGTGTTGGCCAGGATGATCTGCGCGCCCAGCTCGTCCAGGTCGCGGTTGTCGAGCGTCTTGACCGAACCGGCGGTGCCCACGGGCATGAAGACCGGCGTTTCCACCGTGCCGTGCGGCGTGTGCAGCCGTCCCCGCCGGGCGCTCGTGCGCTCGTCGCGGGCCAGCAATTCGAAGGCGAACGGGTTGCTCATGGTTTCTCGATCCAGCAGGCGTCTCCGTAACTGAAGAAACGATAGTCGCGCGCGACGGCCTCGCGGTACGCGGCCAGCATGCGCTCGTGTCCGGCGAGGGCGCACACTAGCATAAGCAGCGTCGAGCGCGGAAGATGAAAATTGGTCAGCAGCGCGTCGACGACCTGCCAGCGATAGCCCGGGTAAATGAACAGGTCGGTTTCGCCACGCCCCGGCGCGACCAGGCCGCCCGCGCGCCCGCAGGTTTCCAGTACGCGCGCGGAGGTCGTGCCCACGGCGATCACCCGCCCGCCCCGTTCGCGGCGGGCGGCGACGGCCGCGGCGGTCGCCGGCGGCAGTTCATACCACTCGAAGTGCATGCGATGCTCGGCGAGGTTCTCCACGCGCACCGGCAGAAAGGTGCCGGCGGCCACGTGCAAGGTCACCTCGGCGATCTCCACCCCGCGCGCGACCGCGGCGGCAAACAGCTCCTCGGTGAAATGCAGCCCGGCCGTCGGCGCGGCCACGGCGCCGGTCTCGCGCGCATAGACGGTCTGGTAGCGTTGCTTGTCCCGCGCGATCACCGCCGGGTCCTCGTCGTCCTTGCGGGCGATGTACGGCGGCAGCGGCATGCGCCCGACGCGCTGCAGCCGCGCGAAAAAATCACCGTCCGTCGCGTCGAAGGCGACCGCGACCGTGCCGTCGTCGAGCTTGCGTTCGACCGTCGCGGTCAGTTCGTCGAACAGCAGACGCTTGCCCGGGCGCAGCATCCGCGCCGGGCGGGCCATCGTCTGCCAGACAACCCCCGGTTCGGCCAGCGGTCGCAACAGCAGCAGCTCGACGCGTCCGCCGCTGTCGCGCCTGCCGATCAGCCGCGCGGGAAACACGCGCGTGACGTTGCGCACCAGCAGGTCGCCGGGGCGCAGCAGATCGAGGATGTCGGGGAAACGACGGTGCTTGAAATCGCCGGCGGCGGGCACGACCAGCAACCGACTGTCGTCGCGGCGCGCGGCCGGATGCTGCGCGATGAGACGGGGCGGCAGCTCGTAATCGAAGTCGGCGAGTTTCATCATCGGTACGGTCAGACGGTTTCTTCCGGCGAAACGGCGGCCGGCTGTTCCTCACGCGGGACGTCGACCGAGACGATGTTGCGCCCGCGCGATTTGCCGAAGTACAGCGCCTTGTCGGCCCGGTCGAGCACGTCGATCGCGCGATCGCCGTGGTCGGGATAGGCCGCCACGCCGATGGTGATCGACAGCTCCGACGCCGGTTGGCCGTTGGTCAGTTTGAATTTCGTGCGCTCGACTTTTTTGCGCAACGACTCGGCCAGCGTCCGCGCTTCCTCGCGATCGGTTTGCGAGGCGATGACCGCGAATTCCTCGCCGCCGTAACGGGCGAAAAAGTCGGGCTTGCGCAGCCGACCGCAAATGATCTCGGACATGCGGCGCAGCGCCAGGTCGCCCTCGAGATGGCCGTGGCGGTCGTTGTAGCGCTTGAAGTAGTCGATGTCGATCAACAGCAGCGAATAGCATTTGCCGTAGCGCCGGTGCCGCTCGTGCTCGCGTTCGAGCGTCTCGAAAAACGAGCGCCGGTTGGCCGCCTGGGTCAGCTCGTCGGTCAGCGACAGTTCCTGCATCCGCCGGTAGGACGTGTAATTGAGCACCAGGTTGCCCACGTGCAGCGCCACGGTCGCAAACAACGCCAGGTCGCGATCGGAGAAGGCGTTGGGCTCGGGCTTGCTGATGTTGAGCACGCCGAAGGCGACCAGGTCGTCGTCGACCAGCGGCACCGACAGCAGGCTGCCGCCCTGCGGATTGAGCCCCTTGTAATACAGGTAGCGCGGCTCGTTGGTCACGTCGGGGATGTACATCGCCTCGCCGGTGGAAAACACGTGACCGGCCACGCCCTCGGGCGGGGTGATCACGCATTGTTCGCGCGCCTGCTGCGGAATGCCCAGCGCGGCGCGGATATACAAACGTTTGTCGGTCGGATCCTGCAGCAGAATGCTGAATTGTTCGATGCCCAGCAGGTCGCCGATCCAGTCCATCGAATCGGAAGACAGTTGGTCGAAGCGCACGTTGGTCGTCAGAGCGCTGGTCAACTCGAAGAGGCTGAACAGTTCGAGCGTACGCTCGGTCAGCTCCTCTTTTTCGTTTTCCAGGTTCTCGACACGCTCGCGCAGGCGGGCCACTTCGGCGCGCAGGGCTTCCAATTCGCCGTTATTCGGATTTTTCATCGCCGCGTCGCCCATCGCCGTTCACTCAGCTTTCGGATTTCTTGTCGAGGAACATTTTGAACAGGTCGATGGGGATCGGGAAGATCGTCGTCGAGTTGTTCTCGGTGGAGATTTCCGCCAGGGTCTGCAGGTAGCGCAACTGCAAGGCGACCGGGTTGCGGCTGATGATGTCGGCCGCTTCCGACAGCTTGGCGGACGCCTGGAATTCACCGTCGGCGTTGATGATCTTGGCGCGGCGTTCGCGCTCGGCCTCGGCCTGCTTGGCCATGGCGCGCTGCATTTCCTGCGGCAGATCGACGTGCTTGACCTCGACCGCGGTGACCTTCACGCCCCAGGGATCGGTGTGTTTGTCGATGATCGTCTGCAGTTCCATGTTGATCTTCTCGCGCTCGCCCAGCAGTTCGTCCAGGTCGCTCTGGCCCAGCACCGAGCGCAACGTGGTCTGGCTGAACTGCGAGGTCGCGTACAGGTAATTTTCCACCTCGATGACGGCCTTGATCGGGTCCATCACCTTGAAGTAGATCACCGCGTTGACCTTCACCGAGACGTTGTCTTTGGTGATCACGTCCTGCGGCGGCACGTCGGTGGCGATGATGCGCGTGCTGATGCGCACCATGCGGTCGACGAAGGGGATGATCCAGCGGATGCCCGGCTGCTTGGTCGCCGAAATGCGGCCGAACCGGAAAATGACGCCCCGTTCGTATTCGTTGAGAACGCGAATGCCCGAAAGAACGATCAATACGGCGATGCCCAGGACGATCGCCACGCCCATTGCCACCATGCTGCCTCCCATATTAAGCCTCCTCGATTTTCTCGACTTTCAATTTCAATCCGTCGGTCGCCGTCACGCGGATCCGGCTGCCGCTCGCGATCGGCTGTGCCGACGACGCGTCCCAATAAATGCCCTGCACGCGCACCTTGCCTTCGTGGTGCACGTCGGTGGTCGCCACGCCCAGTTCGCCGACGATGCCCTCCTGCCCGGTCAGCCCTTTGCTGATCTGCGCCCGCAGCACCTTGTAGGCGACGAACAACGTGAAACCGCCCAACGCCAACACGCTGGGCAGGATCAATCCCCAGGACACCTGCAGTTTGAAGCTCGGCGTTTGATACACCTTCTCGGGCGCATCGAACAAAAAGAGCGATCCCAGCACCATCAGCGCGATCCCTCCCAAGGTGAGTAAACCGTAACTGGTGAATTTAAATTCCAGGATGAACAGGACCAGGCCGCCCGCGATCAGGATCAGCCCCACCGTGTTGATCGGCAGAATCTGCGTGCTGACCAGAAACAGCAGAATGCAGATGCCGCCGATCACGCCGGGGAAGATCAGCCCCGGGTGCGAAAACTCGGCGTACAGGCCGAGCATGCCGATGATCATGAAAAAGTACACCAGGTTCGGATCGGCCAGGTAGAAGATGATCTTGTGTTTGAGGCTCATTTGCTGCGGCGCCTGCCGCGCGCCTTTGAGCGCCAACGTGACCGTCGTGCCGTTGCCCAGCTTCACCTGCCGGCCGTCGGCCTGAGTCAGCACGTCGTCGAGATCCTCGGCGACGAAGTCGACCACGTTGAGCTTGGCCGCGCGCGTCGCGGTGACCGCATCGGCCTCGGTGACCGCCTTCTTCGCCCATTCGACGTTGCGCCCGCGCGCCTCGGCGATGCCTTCGACGAAAGCGGTGATGTCGTTGAAGGCCTTGGCCTTCATCGTCTCGTCCATTTCGCCGGTCATCGACACCGGACTGGCCGCGCCGATCGAGGTCGAGGGGGCCATCGCCGCGATGTGTCCGGCGAGCGTGACCATCACCCCGGCGCTGCCCGCGTGTGCGCCCTTGGGGGTGACGTAGACGATCACCGGCACGTTGGCGGCGAGCATCTTCTGCACGATGTCGCGCGTGGAATCGACCAGGCCGCCGGGAGTGTCCAGCTCGATGGCCAGCGCGGCCGCGCCGTCGCGTTCGGCCTTTTCGATCGCGGCGACGATGAACTCGGCGCTGCCCGGATTGATCGTCCCGTTGATCGTGATCACCTGGACGATGGGCGTTGCGGCGGGCGGCTCCTCCTGCGCGTAAGCCCACAGGCCCAGGCCCATGAGCAGCAACAACAGATAAATCGTGATTCGCGCGTGGCGCACGGCTTCACCCTTTCTTGTTCGGCAGCGGCCAGCCGAGTTCGGCCATCACCTGTTGCAGATCCTCCCACGCCGGTTTTTTGCCCGCCGCGTTGCGCAGCAGGTAGGCCGGGTGGAAGGTCGGCATCAGCGGGATGTCCGCGTACAAATGCCAGCGGCCGCGCAGGCGGCTGATGGGCGTGGTGTCCTTGAGCAGCGTCTGCACCGCGATGCGCCCCAGGCCGACGATCACCCGCGGGCGGATGACGCGGATCTGCTGCAGCAAAAACGGCTCGCACACCTGCACTTCGTCGGGCTGCGGGTCGCGGTTGTCCGGCGGCCGGCACTTGAGAATATTGGCGATGTATACGTCCTCGCGCGTCTTGCCCATCGCCTCGATCATCTTGGTCAGCAACTGCCCGGCGCGCCCGACGAAGGGCCGGCCCTGACGATCTTCGTCGGCCCCCGGCGCTTCACCGATGAACATCAACTCGGCGTGGGGATGGCCTTCGCCGAACACGATGTGTTTGCGGCCGCCGGCCAGCTTGCACCGTTGGCAATCGCCCAGCGCGGCGCGCACCGCTTCGAGCGATTCGGGCGCGTCGACGGCGTGGTCGCCCCGCGGGCGGAGATCATCGGCGGGCGGTTGTTCCATGATGCGCATCCTCGGTTTGGGGCGGGCCTGCGCCAGGGCGACGAGCTTCTCTTCGCGCACCGACAGCCGCCGGCCAAGCGAGCGCATGGCCTGCACCGATCGCACGAGATCGTCGAGCGTGGCGATCAAATCGCCCTGTGGTTCGTCCGTCATTGTTTTCACCCGCCGCACACAATGAACAATACTATAATCAACATACCATAGGCCGCCGCGCCGGTCACGGCAAGGGGCCGCGCCGTTCAAACGACACCCACGAATAACAAAAGGTTGCCTTCTATGCCCGAAAATCGATGAAAAGGCAAGACGCAAGCGATTCCCGTGCCGCGGTGGGGATTCCCGCCGATACCGACCGATACCATCTGTTGCCTTGACCCCCGGACGCGGGGAGGCTACATTCGAAGCCCGATTTCGTCGGCTTGAGGGGGTAAACCTTGCGCGCAATGAGGATCTTGTTGGTGGCGGCTTTGTTGCTCGCGGCGGGCGCGGGCGCGGCGTCGGCGCAGGTGGTTTCGCGGCCGGACATGAACGACACGCCGCTGGGGCAGAATGTCTCCGGCTTCCTGTCGGTGTCGCTGGGGCTGGCCTACATGCCCGCGTTCAGCGCCGAGGCCGAGCCATCGGACGACAACTTCGACTACAAAATCAAAAACGACCGTTTCGTTTTCCCGGGCTTTGCCGCGCACGTGAGCATGATCCCCGCCTGGGGCAACAACGCGCTGATGGTCGAGGGCGGCTACGACGTGCTGGCCATGGAATGGAAGCAGGACGTGGCCGACAACGTCGACACCTATTCCGGCAAATCGACGCTGGCGCTCAACGCGCTGTCGATTTCCACCAACTACGTGCGGTATTTCCTGTCCGGCGCGGATCGCATCTACGCGCTGGCCGGCGCGGGCTACGTGTGGGAATCGGCCAAGCTGGCCACGGAAACCGGTGACGATTCGAACACCGACAACGCCAGTTTTCCTAATTGGCGGCTCAACGCGGGCCTGGGCTATTTGCATCAGATGAGCACCGGCGCGGTCGGCGTGGAACTACGGGCCGACTACCTGCTCAACGATTCGTCCTTCGATCTGGAAGATCCATATGGTAAATATGAGGTCACGATGACCCATCCGGTAATTCTGCGTTTGGGAGCCACTTTCGCCATCGGGCGACTGCTTGAACGCTAACCCATCGGTTTCATTTGACAACTTACCTTCCCTCACGGTAACGTAATAAAATTGCTATTAAGGCATGATAGCGGACGTGTAACTATATGGTTGTCGATGAACAAACACGCGTGGGCCGATGAGTTTTTTCGCCGCAGCGAGGCGGCGATGGGGGAATATCGCGAGGCAGGCTATCCGGGTCTGTTCGACCTGGTGACGGCCACCGTCGCGGCCCTGCGACACGGCAACCAGGTGCTCATTTTCGGCAACGGGGGCAGTGCGGCCGACGCGCAGCACTGGGCGGCCGAATTCGTCAATCGCTATCTGCTGCCCGAGCGACCGGCATTGGCGGCGCTCGCCTTGACGACCGATACGTCGATCCTGACCAGCGTGGGCAACGATCGCGGCTTCGACGATCTGTTCGCGCGACAAATACAGGCCCTGGCTCGCCCCGGCGATCTGGCCGTGGGCGTCAGCACCAGCGGTCGCAGCGAAAACATCCTGCGCGCCCTGCGCGCGGCGCGCGAACGCGGTTGTGTAACCGTCGGCTTCGCCGGCGGCGACGGCGGCGAAATGCGCGCGTGGTGCGATCACCTGCTGCTGGCCCCGTCGGACCACACGCCGGTGATTCAGCAGGTGCACGAGGCGGTCGGCCATTTATGGGTCGACCTGGTGGAGCAAACGTTGACGGAGGAAATGTGAGCGACCGCGTGCCGCCCTTCGACTTTTCACAACTGACGCGCGAGGATCTCGCCGCGCGCGGCGGCAAAGTGACCACGGCCGACTTCGGCAAGCCCTCCGGCGGCGGCTCGTCGTTCGCCGACTGGTTCGACCGCCTGCCCCGCATCCTGGCCGGGCAGGATCTGCGCGAGCTGGTCGAGGCGATCGTCGCGGCGCGCGGCGGCCAGCGGGCGGTGCACCTGGCGATGGGCGCACACACGGTGAAGGTCGGCCTGGGGCCGATCATCGCCGATCTGATCGCGCGGGACATCGTCACGGCGGTGAGCATCAACGGCGCGTTCATCATTCACGATTTCGAGATCGCCGCGGCCGGCTTCACCAGCGAGGACGTGGGCGCGGTGCTGGGCCAGGGATCGTTCGGCATGAGCAAACAGACGGCCGAGGCTTTCGTGGCGATGGTCGAGACGGCCGAAGATCTGGATTTGGGGCTGGGTGAGGCGGCCGCGCGGCACATCGCTTTCGCCAAGCCGCCGCACGGTCATCAGTCGGTGCTGGCCGCGTGCTATCATCACAACGTGCCGGTCACCGCGCACGTCGCGTTGGGCACCGACATCGTGCACATGGCCGCCGAGCTGGACGGCGCGAAGCTCGGCCGGGCGTTGCTGCGCGACTTCCGGACGTTCACCACGTTGGTCGGACGGCTGGAGGACGGTGTATATTTAAACATTGGCAGCGCGGTGGTCATGCCCGAGGTGTTTCTCAAGGCCGTCTCGGCCGTGCGCAACGCGGGCGTGCCCCTGCGCAATTTAACGACCGCCAATCTTGATTTCATCCGGCAGTACCGGCCGCTGACCAACGTGGTGCATCGGCCGACGGCGGACGGAGGAAAAGGCATCAACCTGGTGGGACATCACGAAATCATGATCCCGTTGCTGGCCGCGGCGGTTTGCCAGCGGCTGTGGGATCCGGCGGAGGACGAATGAAAACGGTCCTGGTCGGCGAAAGCAACTACGCCGAATTCGAAGTCCTCAACGACTTCCTGACCGGCAAAGGCTACCAGGTGCACTGGGTCAAAAGCGGTCCCGACGTGATCCGCGCCTTTGCCGAACTCAAGCCGGACTTGATCATCCTGGACGCGCTGATCCCCGGCATGACCGGGATCAAGGTCTGTCAGGCGATCAAAAAGCTCGACGGCGAAGAGAACGTCCGCACCATTTTGCTGTCCAAGGTCTATCGTCAATTCCAGAAACAATACGAATCGCGCACCAAGGTCGGCGTCGACGCTTACAGCGAAAAGCCGGTGAACGTCGCCGAACTGGAAAAGGTGCTGCAAAAGCTGCAAGAGGAGACGGGCGCGCCGGAGGCGGCCGCCTACAAACCGGTGCCCGCGATGGCCGAGGCCGTCGCCGAGGCGGTCGCCGAAGCCGAGATCATCGCCGAAGCGGTTCCCGAAACGACGGCCGAACAAATCGAAAGGCCGGTGCTCGAAGAGCCCAAGCGCCGCTTGAGCGCCGCGGGCAACCTGAGCGAAACGCCCTTCCCCAAGCTGCTGTACTTCTTGCACAAGTTCCACCGCACCGGCGCGTTGCGCGTGATGCACGAGCACATCAGCAAGGTGATCTATCTGCGCCAGGGCAACCCGGTGTTCGTCACCTCGAACCTCTCGAACGAATCGCTGGGCCGCTTCATGGTGGCCAAGGGCATGATCACCGTCGAATCGTACAACTCCTCGCTCGAGCGCATGCTGGCCACCGGCAAGCAACAGGGCAACGTGCTGCTGGAGATGGGCGTGATTTCGCCGCACCAGTTGTACGAGGCGCTCGAAGCGCAGATCCGCGAGAAGATTCTGCGCATCTTCGCCTGGGAGGAAGGCGAGTACGAGTTCCGCCCCGGCAAATACGACATCGACCAGAGCATGCAGCTCAACATTCAGTCGATGTCGGTGATCTTCGAGGGCATCAAGCGCTTCTACACGCTGTCGCGGTTGGAGAAGTACTTCAACGAGTACAAAAACCAGCGGCTGGTGCGCGTGCCCGAGTCGATGCTCGATCGCGGCGAGATGCAGTTCAAGCCGCACGAAGCCAAGTTCATCAAGCTCATCGACGGCGACCGGACGGTGGGCAAGATCATCGCCCGCAGCAACCTGAGCCTCTCGGAGACGTTCCAGATTCTGTACTTCCTGCTGCTGATCGAGGTGATCCGCTTCGTGGGCGACCCGGGCTTCAGCAGCCGCAGCGAGAAGTCGCACGCGGTCTACACCGCCGAACGGCGCGAGCGCCGCGAGACCTGGCGCCGGCTGGCCGAAGACAAAGAAGGCGTACAGGCTGACCGCATGACGACCTTCCGTCGCGACATCTCGCGCTTCTTCGAGGACATCGACCGGCTCAACTTCTACGAGGTGTTCGGCCTGCAGCCCGACGCCTCCATCGAGGACATCAAGCGCTCGTATCACACGCTGACGCGCAAGTATCATCCGTACGATCTGTACAACGACGTCAACGAAGTGCTCAAAGCCAAGAGCGACGGCATCTTCCGCTCGCTGACCACGGCCTACGAAACGCTGATGAACGCCGAGAAGCGCAAGGAATACGATGCGTCGCTCGACAAGCGCGTGACCACCGAGCGCATCACCGACGAGGCGCAGCAAAAGGCCAAGCTCGATCTGGAACTGGACATCGAGGCGGAAGAGGAAAAGTACGTCAGCGTGGCCCTGCCCGAAGAGGAATCGCTGGTCGGTCCGGACATCGAGTGGGACGTGCAGGGCGACCTGGCCGTCGGCGATCTGGACGACACGCAGGTCGATCTCGAGAAGTTCGAGGACGGCGGCGACGACGAGACGCTCAAGGAAGCCAGCGAGGTCACCGTTTCGATGGCCAACGCGGTCAAGAGCGAGCTGCTGTTCCAGCAGGGCGAGGATCTGCTGCACGACGAGCAATTCGAGCGCGCGGCCGAGCTGTTCACCAAGGCGCTGGAGCTAAACCCGAAAGAGGCGGAGTACTTCGCCTACCTGGGTTGGGCGACCTTCATGCAGAATCCGCAGGACGCCACGCACCTCACCCAGGGGCGCGACCTGCTGGAAAAAGCGGTGTCGATCAACCCCGGCCTCGACCAGGGCTACACCTTCCTGGGCATGCTCGAACACCGCGTCGGCCGCAAGGACCGCGCGCGCGAATATTTCCAGAAGGCGCTGCAATACAATCCGGAAAACGAAAACGCCGAACAGGAGTTGAAAAAACTGGAGGTCGGTTAATTGGCCAAGGCGCAGACGATATTGCTGATCGAGCCCGACGAGATCGAGCGGACTGAAACCGCCGCGCTGTTGGGCAAGATGGGCTACGAGGTCGACGGCGCGGCCAATTCGAACGACGGCCTGCGCGTGTTTAGCGAGCGCCATCACGACCTGGTGATCGTCGAGGTGCTGCTGTCGGGCATGAACGGCTTGAAGGTCTGCAAGATCGTCAAGGAGCAGGGCGAGCCGTGGCACGTGAAGGTCATCGTGGTCAGCAAGGTCTACAAGAGCCGGGCGATGGAGTACGACGCGCTCAACCGTTACCAGGCCGACGCCTATTTCTCGCGCCCGTTCCCGATGGTCAATCTGGTCAATACGATCAACAAGCTGATCGGCGAACCGCTGGGCACGCCGCGCATCCATGAAAAGATCGCCCCGCCACCGCCCGAGCCGGCGCCCAAGCCGCGCGCGGTCAGCGACTTCGTGCCGCCCTCGCCGCCGCCTAAACCGGCGGTCGAACCCGCGCCCGAACCCGCGGTCGCCACGGAAACGGGCGACGAGGGAAAATTCGACAGCATGCAGTTCGCCGCGCTGCTCGACAAACTCAAGCGCGAAAAATTCGACGGTTCGCTGATCGTGCGCCGTGAAGCGGAGGCCAAGAACATCTTCTTCGTCGAAGGGCGGCCGGTCTTCGTGCAATCGAACATCGACAACGAAACGCTGGGGCGCATGCTGGTCGAGGACGAGGCGCTGACCGATCAGCAATACCGCGACGCGATGGTCGAGCTGGCCGAAACCGGCCGGCGCTTCGGCACGATCGTCGTGCAGCGCGGTTACCTGACCAACGACCAGCTCTTTTTCCACCTCGTCGCACAAACGCGGCGGAAAATCGCCCGCTGCTTCGCCTGGCCCGACGGCGATTACCGCCTCAAGGCCGACAAGCGCTATCCCGAAAACGCGCCGACCTTCGAGGTCGACATCACCGAAACCGTGCTCGAAGGCTACCGCCGCTACCTGGACGCCGGATTGCTCGAAAGCGCCTATGAGCGCGACCGCGCCAAGTTCGTCTTCCTCGGCGAAGACCGCGCCGTCGCCGCCGTCAAACCGTTTTTGTCCGAGGACGAAACGGTCATGCTTCGCCAGGCCAACGGCCGCCGGAAAATAAGCGACCTCGTCGGCGATTCGTCACTGGGCCTGATCGACTCGTTGCGCCTGTTGGGCGCGCTGATCGCCCTGAGCGCGTTGCGCGTGGCCGGCGTCGCCGACCAGCCGGAGCTTTCGCCCTACGGCGGTTCGGTCACGCCCGACGGCGAGCAGCCGCTGACCGATCCGCGCCACGAAAGCCTGTTCAGTCAGATCAAGGAATTCGCCGTGCGCGTCGACGAAATGTCGCTGCCCGAAATCCTGGGCGTGGAACCGGACGCCGACGCCGAGCGCATTGAAACGGCCTTCGCCGAGCGCATGGAGTTTTTCAATCCCGACGCGCTGCCGCCGCGCACGCCGCCGCGCATCAAGCGTCAGGCCACGCGCATCGTCCGCCGGCTCGAAGAGGCGCGCACCGCCCTGCTCGATCCGCACCGGCGCCGCGAGAGTGTTCCGGAGCACGAGGACGAGGCGGTCGTGGGCACGCCCGACGAGCGTATCCAGTTGCAAAAAGGCCTGGTCGCGATGGAGAACCGCGAGTACGGCAAGGCGGTGCACCATTTCAAACAAATGGTCAAGGACTTTCCGCAAAGTGTCGAATACCGGATAAAGCTGGCCGAGGCGCTATACAAGTTCGTCGCCGAGCCGATTTACAAGTGGGCCGACGTGGAGGATGCCGCCAAACAGGTGTTGGCGGTGGACAAGAAAAACGCCGACGCCCTGGCGATCATCGGCCGGATAAAAGCCAAGGAGGGCGACGACGAACTGGCGCTCAAATATCTGAAAAAAGCCTTTGAACTCGATCCGCAGAATCCCGACTTGCGGCGGGAAGTGCGCTACGCCGAACAACGGGTCAAAGAGACGCCGACCAAGAAAAAATCGATCTTTGGGAAGATACTATGAGCGAACCGAAACGGATTTTCATTGCCTTGCACGATCAGGACATCGCCACCGACATGGAGGCGTTGCTGGTTTCGCAGGATTACCAGGTCATGCGCTTCGGCTCCAGCCGCGCGCTGCTCGCCCAACTGCAAGGCAAAAATCCGGATCTGCTGCTGCTTGACGTGCTGCTGCCCGACGGCAACGGCCTGGAGTTGTGCAAACGGCTCAAGGCCGAACCGACCATGAAATCGGTGAAAATCATGGTCATCTCGACCTTCAAGCGCTCCGCCAAATTCAGCATGGAGGCGCGCACCAAATTCCTGGTCGACCAGTACTTCGAAATGCCCATCGATCCGCCGGTGTTGTTCGAGTCCGTCGCCGACCTGCTCGGCGTGGAACCCGGAACCAAAGACCGCAAAGCGGCCGCCACGCCGCCCCCGCGCCCGGCGCCGTCCGCCAAGGCCAAACCGGGATGGGAAGCGGTGCCCGACGACGATTTCATCACGCCGCCGCCGCGCAAGAAGCCCTCGGAGGACGTGATCATCGGCGCCGAACGCGCTACGCGTCCATCGCAGCCGACCCGGCCCGAATCCGAACGCGTCGCTCCGCGGCGTCACGAGGAAAAGAAAAACCACCCCCGCCGGCCCGCACCGGCGCCGTTCTCACATGAGCCGCTCAAATCCGGCCAGCTCGGCCCGGTGTTGCTGCCCGAGTTGCTGCTCAACTACTACCAGGCGCGCGCCAACGGCACGCTGGTGGTCAAATCGCTCGAGGAACAGCGGGAAATCATCCTCCGCGACGGCATCCCGGTGGCCATTCGCTCCAATTTCATCCCCGACGATTCGCTGGGCCAATTGTTGATTGCCCGCGGCCTCGTCGATCGCGCGACCGTCGACGTCTCGCTGACCAAGGCCGAAAAGGAAAACCGGATGCTCGGCGAAGTACTGCTCGCCGAGGGCAATCTGGCGCTGCACGAACTCAACAGCGTGTTGCGCACGCAGGCCAAGCGCAAGCTCAATTCCGCCTTCCGCTGGAAGGAGGGCGTGTTCGACTTTCGCGAGGGCGAACTGGATTTCACCAACGCCCTGAAAATCGAGCAGAGCATGCTCTCGATCATCATCGCGGGCATCGTGCGTCATTACGACATGGCCAAGCTCGAAGAACGCTTGTTCCTGAACAAGGACGCGGTCGTCGAGCGGACCGACGCGACCACGCTCAAGCCCGACGATCTGAACCTGACCAAGCACGAGTGGCGCATCCTCAACCTCGTCGACGGCCGGCGCACGCTGGGCGAGCTGATTGCCGACGCGGACCTGAATTTTGCCCGCACGTTCCAGGTGCTCTACCTGTTTTTGCTGTTCGGCCTGGTGCGCTTCAAGGGCGGCGACCTGTTCTTCCGCCTGGACGAAGCGGTCGTGCAGCGCGCGCGCAGCGAAGCCGGCCAGGTGCAGACGCCGCTGGACGCCGAAGACGAGATCGAAGGCAGCGGCAAAGCGCACGAGGAATTCAAAAACGACGGCGATCTGGCGCAGGTGCCGCTGGTTCGTTTTCTGTATTATCTGTATTCCAACCGCGTGACCGGCACGCTGACGCTGGCCCAGGGCAACCAGGAAGAGACGATATCGATCGCCGAGGGCATGCCGGTGAAGATCCACTCGAACCGCATCGGCCCCAACACGTTGGGCAACATGCTGATCCGCGAGGGGAAAATCACCGAACTCGAACGCGATCAGGCGCTGGCCGCCGCGAACGAAACCGGCCGGCCGTTGGGCGAAACGCTGCTGGCGAAACGCCTCATCTCCCCGCATGAGCTGTTCGAGGCGCTCATCGCGCAGATCGAGCAGAAGCTCGTCGCGCTCTTCACCTGGCAGGAAGGTTCCTACCACTTCGAAGAGGAACAACTGTCGACCGCCGACGCGCTGCCGATCACCGTGGACATCACCAAACTGGTCGTGCGCAGCATCCGCGAGTCGATCGCCGCCGACCGCATCGATACGGAATTGCGCAAGTATCGCTCGTTCCCCTTGATGCGCGCGCGGGCCGGCGTCGATTTGACCGGCATGTTCGGCGATCCGCGCGAGAGCGCCCTGGTGGCGATGATCGACGGCCGCAAGACGCTGGGCGAGATTCTCGACCGCACGTTGCTTGATTCCTCGCACGCGATGCAGATGATTTACAGCCTGCTGCAACTGGGTCTGATCAAATTCAAAGAAGATTAATTTCCCGTTCAGAGTATTGGCGAGACAGCCGAAGATGATTACTATGCAGTCATCTCCCATTGGAACTATGCCTTCAAGGCTGTGAGGTTGATCATGGCAAATAAGCTAAGGATTCTATTTGTTTGCAGCGAAGTGACTCCGTTGGCCAAAACCGGCGGACTCGCCGACGTATGCGGCGCGCTGCCTACGTATCTGGCCGGGATGGGCCACCAGGTCGACGTCGCGCTGCCCTGGTATAAATCGATCGATCTGACCGACGCCAAGCAGTCGGTTTTGCTGGAAAATCTTGCCATCAAGCACGGCGACGCCACGGTGAACGGCAAGGTCGTCGCCGCCGACGTCGGCAAGCCCTGGCGCGCGCTGCTGGTCGATCAGCCGGATTATTTCCACCGCGACGGCCTGTACACCGATCCGCTGTCGGGCAAGGATTACCCGGACAACGCCGAGCGCTTCTCGTTTTTCGCCAAGGCCGTCGTGGCGATGATCCGCGAGGCGAAGCTCAAATACGACATCGTGCACGCCCACGACTGGCAGACCGCGTTGGTCGTCTCCTACCTGCGCAAACAGACCGGCGACGATCCGCTGCTGAGCAAGCCCGGCACGCTGTTTACCATCCACAACCTCGGCTACCAGGGGCTGTTCCCGGCCGAGGCGGGCAAGTGGTTCGACCTGCCCGACGCGTTCAACGTGCACGAGCTGGAATTTTACGGCCAGTGGAGCCTGCTCAAGGGCGCGCTCAAGCACGCCGATTTCATCTCGACCGTCTCGGTGCGCTACGCCAAGGAAATTCAAACCCCGGAACTGGGTTTCGGCCTCGACGATGTGCTCGTGGCGCGCAGCGATCGGCTGATCGGCATCACCCACGGCGTGGACGGCGGCGAATGGAGCCCGGGCGCCGACAAATACCTGGCGGCCAATTTCACCGCCGATAAGCCCAAGGGCAAAACGGCGTGCAAAGCCGACTTGCTCAAGCGCTTCAACCTGCCCGCCCACTGGGCGAAAAAGCCGCTGCTGGGATTCGTCGGCCGGCTCATCGAACAAAAGGGTCTGGAGCTGATCATGGCCGTCGCGGACGACCTGGTCGCGCACGGCTTTATCCTGGTGTTCGTGGGCACGGGTGAAAAGAAGTACGAAGGCGCGCTGCGCGATCTGGCCGCGCGTTTCCCCGAACAGGTGGGCGTGCGCGTCGGCTTCGACGAGGGGCTGGCGCATAAAATCACCGCCGGGGCCGACCTGCTGCTGCTGCCCTCGATCTACGAACCGTGCGGGCTCTCGCAGATGTACGCGCACAAATACGGGACGATCCCGGTCGTGCGCGCCACCGGCGGGCTGGACGACACGGTCAGCGGCTGGGCCAAGGGCAAGCGTAACGCGAACGGCTTCAAGTTCACCGATCCCAACCCCGAAGCGCTGCTCAAGGTGCTGGCCGACGCCGCCGATCTCTTCGAGGATCCCCAGCGCTGGAAGAAACTGACGACCAATGCCTTCGCGATGGATCATTCGTGGGAAGCGGCCGCCGGCAAGTACGAGCGCCTGTACCGCAAGATCCTCCGCCTGAAAAAGGAAGCGGCGCAGTAGGATCATCGTCCGGTTTGACATCTTGCCCTTCTTGCGCAGGTGATGTTGACTATCCGCCTCTGTAAATAACACCTCGGTGGCACTGATACGCCGAACAAAGTGAGGCTTATCGGTGTTTGAACAAAACACTGATAAACTCGCTCGCGCCGCTCGCTCATGTATCAGTGCCACCGGAAAAAAGGCGCCGAAATCGGTTATAAATTGATATAATACTATTTATTTATCACTTGGCGCTCATCACTTATACCTGGCTCCGCCTGTGTGCCACACTTTTGGCGAAGCCAAAGGTGTGCTTTCCATAACCGTCGGCTCCGGGCGTCCCAATTCGGAAGGCAGGAAGACAATCCCTCACTCCGGGCTAACGCCCGACCCTCTCCCAATTGGGAGAGGGTAAAATCCGGCAAAAACGGTCTCCCTTCTCCCCGTGGGAGAAGGGTCGGGGATGAGGGCTAACAAATGTCAAGATCACCACATAGGTAACAGTAAATTATCAGGACATGGGTTACACTTTTTGTCGGTTTGGGCGCTTTTCGTCGACCGTTGGCCGACAAAATCACGGATGACTTGGTCGACAATCTTGCCCTTCTTCCGAACGTGATTAACTTTTCACCGATAAAAATAAGGAGGGCGAGATGCCGGAGACCGTTCGCTGCCCGCGGTGCGGAGCGCCCAATCGCGCGCCGCTGGAGAAGATCAACCAAGGCCAGGCCCGTTGCGGCAAGTGCCACGCCGAGCTGGTCGCGCCGCAACGGCCGATCGACACCACCGACAAGCTGTTCACCGCCGACGTGCTGCAGGCCGAACTGCCGGTGCTCGTCGATTTCTGGGCCGACTGGTGCGGGCCGTGCAAGATGATGGCCCCGGTGCTCGAGCAATTCGCCGCCAAACACGCCGGGCGCGTCAAGGTCGTCAAGCTCAACACCGAGCATTATCCGCACACCGCCGCGCCGTACAACGTGCGTTCGATTCCCTTCCTGGCGCTGTTCAAAAACGGGCGCATCGCCGCGTCGGTGACCGGCGCGATGCCCCTGGCGCAACTGGAGGCCCGCCTCGCCGGCGCGTTTTAGCCGCTTTCGTTGGACAAACAACTTATTGTTCGGCTAGGATATCCGCTCCATGGACAACCGCTTTTCCGGGAGACGGATGAACCGCGCGATCTTACTGCTGTGCCTGTTCGCCCTCGTGTCGGTCGTCGCCTGCGCGAAGGAGCCGACGCCGCTGGAATTGACCGTCACGGCCCAGGCCGGACCCGCCGGCTCGCTGATCGTGAGCGGGCGCTGCAACGCGCCGGACGGTACGCGGCTGTTGGTGCATGCGCGCGGCGGCGCGGCGGCGGGCGCACAGGTTGAGCAGGCCGCGCCGGCCGAGGTGCGCAACGGCGCGTATCGCCTCGATCTGGGTTTGTACGAAACGCTGCCCTACGACGTCGACGTGATTCTCTCCCCGCGCTTCAACGATCCCGGCGCATTGAGCGCGACGGCCCCGGAGGTGATCGATCCGGCGGTGCAGGTGACCACGCGGGAAAACAGTTGGGAAGCGCAAGCGGCGACCGCGGCGCGGCTGGGCTCGCCGGAGCAGGCCGACAAGCTGCTGGCCGATCATCGCGAGGCGCTGACCGAGGCGCGGCGCGCGCTGCGTCTGGCCGAGGAACAACTGCGCGACATGGAAAAAAAGAAGAACGCCAAAGAGGCGGCGCGCTGGCTGCGGTTGTACCTTGAGCGCAAACGCGGCACGGTGCTGGACGGGCCGGGCGTCGATCCCCTCTTCCCCACCGCGCACGGGCTGCTGCGCCAACTCGACAAGGCGCTGCTCAAACGCTACCACGCCATCCTGTCTCTGCTGACCGGCGCGAGCGACGAGTACGAACGGATGAGCAAATCGTGGACGACCGTGGAACGCCTGAACGCCAGGCTCGACGCCGCGTTGGCCGCGCCTCCAGCCTCATCTAAATAATATATTTACTTTAATTTTTCTAGCTGGCGATGGTCGTGCCGCCCTTGCCGTCGAGCGCGTCGTCGAGGTGGTCGGCGCTGGTGATGATCGCCCGCCGGCCGCCGCGCTGCACGAACTGAATCGCCGCTTCGACCTTCGGCCCGATCGACCCCGGCGGGAAATGCCCCTCGGCGAGGTGGTCGGTGATCTGCGAGAGCGTCACCTTTTCCAGCGGCCGCTGGTTGGGTTTGCCGAAATTGACGAACACCTGCGGCTGTTCCATCAGGATGACCAGCGTGTCGGCGTGGATTTCCGCGGCGAGCATCGAGCTGGTCAGGTCCTTGTCGATCACCGCTTCCACGCCCTCGTAGCGCCCGTTTTCGTCGACCTTGATCGGCACGCCGCCCCCGCCGCCGGCGATGACGATGTTGCCCTCCTGCGCGCTGTGGCGGATCATGTGCCGCTGCACGATCTTCAGCGGACGCGGACTGGGCACCAGGCGCCGGAAGCCGCGGTCGCCGTCCTGCTTCATTTCCCAGTTGTAATCGCGGCGCAGTTCCTCGGCCTGCCCGGGCTGGTAGTACATGCCGATCGGCTTGGACGGACGCGCGAAGGCCGGATCGTTCGGGTCGACCAGCACCTGCGTGATGACGGTCACCACGTAGCGGTTCAACTGTTCCTGGCGCAGCCGGTTGAGAAACGCCTGCTGCAGCAGGTAGCCCATCGAGCCTTCGGTTTCGGCGACGAGCAGATCCAGCGGCATGCGCGGCAGGAACTTCAACGAGCATTCGTTGCGCAGCAGTTGGTTGCCGACCTGCGGACCGTTGCCGTGCGTGACGACCAGATTGAAATCGCGTTTGACCAGCGTGATGAGCCGGGTGACGATCCACTCGGCGTTCTTCTCCTGCGTTTCGATGTCCGGCGAATCGCCGGCGCGCACCAACGCGTTGCCGCCCAGAGCCACCAACACCATCTCGCGATCGCTGCGATAAATATCCATCGCCGAACTCCTTATCTCGTCGCTTTTTTCCGAAGCAGCAGGAAGGCCGTCGCCAACGTCAGCAGCAGCCAGACGAGCGCCGCGTCGCCGCCCTCGCCGCCGACCACGCACCCGCAACCGTCGTCGTCATCGTCGTCGCCGCCGGTCGTTTCGTCATCGTCACTCAGTTCGCCCTCGTCGCCCGGCGCGACTTGCTCGATCAGCAAGTCGTACGCCTCCGGCTGCACCGCGTGCTCGTCGAACTCGCCGGTCACGCGCAGGATCACGATGCGCTCGTCGCCCGCCTCGCCCAGCGCCTGCGCGCAATCGCCGTCGCAGCGCTCGGCGCCCAACAGAACGCCGTTTTCGTCGTAGAGTTCCAGCCGCTTGAAGCGGTCGGGATTGTCGTCGGCGACCGTCGTTTTCACGCGCATGCCCGCCGCCAGCGTGAACTGCCACCAATCGTCGTCGTACAGGCGCAGGCCGGTCAGGTCGAAACGATTGTCGAGCACGCGCGCCAGTTGCGCGGTGTCGTTTTGTTCCTCGGCGTCGTCGGCCGGCGGCATGCCGTCGCAGAAGCGCTGCGCGGCGGCGCGGATATCGTCCTCGTCCAGGTCGTCGGCGGCGATTTGCGGTTTGTAGTACGCGTACATCGTCGCCACCGAATTGCTGGAATGATCCAGGCCCCAGAAGTGGCCGACCTCGTGGGTCAACGTTTCGCGCAGGCTGAACGAGCTGCCCGCGCCGTCGACCGTCCAGGAGAAATTGACCGCGTTGATCGCGATGTCGCAGTCGACGAACGTGCCGGTCTGGTCATACCAGCAACTGGTCACCGCCAGCGCCTGCGCGCCGTAGGGCCAGTAGTCGGTTTCGAAAAAGACGATGTTGCGCCCGTCGTTGGCCGCGCGCTGGCCCGAGTCGATGCGCCCGTTGTACTTGAAGTCCAGCGGTTTGCAGAAGGTCTGACGATCGTGCGCCCAGCGGTTGAAGGAAGCTTGAATCTCCGCGAGGATCGCTTCCTCATCGCCGTCCACGCCCAGCGGCTCCCAGATGTAATAGGCAACCGGCAGGCTCGGCCACGAGCATTCCACCCCACCGCAATCGGTGAAGGCGAAAGCACCGGCGTTCGTCACGGCGGCCAGCACCAGGACGAGCGCCGCGCCCAGACGGATCATTGCGCTTGTAATGAGGCGACTCCGGCTTTGATTTGGGCGATGAACTCGTTCCATTCCAATCCCCAGACCGTCCCGGCGCGCAGGCAATCGTCGCCGGGCATGTCGCAATCGGCGAAATGCTGCGGACCGTTTTCCATGCGCGGGATCGCATAATGTTTCTCGCCCTTTTGCATGCGCAGAAACAGACCCTGGCCCAGGCCCAGCGGCTGCCAGGCGACGGCTTTGGCCTGCGGATTTTCATCCTTGGCCAGAAAGGCGACCATCTCCTCGTTTTCGCGCAACTGCAACGTGGGCGAGCCCGGCGCGATCATCGTGAACGCGCCGACCTTGCCGCCGGGCAGGCGCAGCGAAATCTGCGATTCGTGTTTGCCTTTGAAGGTCGTCAGGATCCGGCATTTGGCCAGCGTGAAGGCGCGGCCGTCGATGACTTCGGTTTCCAGCGAGGTCACCTTGATCTGCACGATGCGCTCGGCCTGTTGAATCAGCGCCTGAAACGGCAGTTGCTGCACGGTGGCCGCCTGCGCCGTCAGGGCCAGGCCGAGCAACGCCGCGAGCAACCAGGCCGTTTTTCGCATCAAATGAATCCTTTCCCGCGCAGCACATCGGCCAGGTCGGGCTTGCCGATTTCCTGCAGTTCGTAGGTGACGCGCACCGTCGGCTTGTCTTTGAAGTCCACCAGCCGCCGCAAGTCGATCGGCGTGCCGATGATCACCGCGTCGCACTCGACCGCGTCGACGGTCGCCTGCAAATCGCGAATCTGCTGCTCGCCGTAGCCCATCGCCGGCAGCAGGTCTTCAATGTGCTGGTATTTTTCGAAAACGTCAACATACTCGCCCTGCAGATAGGGGCGCGGATCGACCGGCTCGGCGCCGAAACGCTGCGCCGCGAGCATCGCCACGCCGAACATCATGCCGCCGTGGGTCACCGTCGGGCCGTCTTCGATGCACAGCACTTTCTTGCCGCGCAGGTCGATGCCGTTTTCGATGAACAGCGGGCTGGCCGCCTCGATGATCGTCGCCCGCGGATTGAAGTGCTGCACGTTCTCACGCACCATCTCGATGCACTCGCCGTCGGCGGAAACGACCTTGTTGATGATCACCGCGTCGGCGCGCATTATGTTGGTTAACCCCGGATAGTAGGTCCGTTCGTGGTCCGGCCGCAACGGATCGGCCACGGTGATCTCCAGATCGGGCGCGTAAAACGGCGTGTCGTTGTTGCCGCCGTCCCAGATGATCACGTCGGCTTCCCGCTCGGCCTGCTCCAGAATGGCGCCGTAATCGACGCCCGCGTACACGACGATGTCGTTGACGATGTGCGGCTCGTATTCCTCGCGCTCCTCGATCGTGCACTCGTGCTTGTCCAGGTCGGCCAGCTCGGCGAAGCGCTGCACCTTCTGCTTGACCAGGTTGCCGTAGGGCATCGGATGGCGGATCGCCACGACCTTCTTGCCCGCGGCCTGCAGCAGCTTGACCACCCGGCGCGTGGTCTGGCTTTTGCCGCAACCGGTGCGCACCGCGCAGATCGACACGACCGGCTTGTTGGATTTGAGCATCGTTTTGTTGGCGCCCATCAGCGTGAAGTCGGCGCCCAGCGCGTTGATCGCGGCGGCCAGCTCCATCACGTACTGGTGGCTCAGGTCGCTGTAGGCGAGGATGACTTCCTCGGCGCCTTCCTGCTCGATCAGGCGCGGCATGTCTTCTTCCGGCACGATCGGAATGCCCTCGGGATACAGCGGGCCGGCCAACTCCGGCGGGTAGCGGCGGTCGTCGATGTGCGGGATCTGCGTGGCGGTGAAGGCGATCACGCGCACGTTTTCGTTGTCGCGGAAATTGAGATTGAAGTTGTGGAAATCGCGGCCCCCGGCCCCGGCGATGACGACCTTTCTGACTGACATGGATTCGCTCCTTTGCGCTGAAGTTTCCTGCGGTGTCGTACCGTTATTCTTCCAGTTGCCCGGCGCATGCCGCCGCGCCGAAGCAGCAAAATTCTAACCGCTTAGGGTTTGCTGTCAAGCAGAGTATGCATTTCGGCCAGGTCTTTTTCCGCCCGCATAATATAACGCTTTTCGCGCATATATTCCGCATTTTATGCAGGCGTATGCAGGTGGGTATTTTTTCTTTGTCATCCTCGGGCTCGACCCGAGGATCCGGCGACGATGAGCACCTGATTTCGCGCGCGTCAGCGCCGGCCGAGGTTCCGCCTAATTAAAGCAATGTCAGGTCCAGGAATTATTCCTGGTCATCCTCGGGCTCGACCCGAGGTTCCAGGATTCCTTTACCGCCGCGCAAAGTGCGGCCTTCCTTTTAGAATAAGGTCAGGAAAAGCATCGGCTGGTCCTGGATGCCCGCCTGCGCGGGCATGACGAAAAAGTGGATCCCTTCGTTTGTTTGGGCCTTGGGCAACCACAGGGGGTTGCCCCTACCGGTAGGGGCAGGCCCCCGTGCCTGCCCAGGATCGGCCAACCGGGGCCGCGCCCGCCGAAGGCTACTCCTCGCCCTCCTCATCCGGCGCCAGGGCGCTGGCCTCTTCGTCAGCCGATTCGGGGGCGGACGTTTCGGGTTTTGGTGTTTCGGGGATGGGGACGCCCCAATCATTAACCAAGATCATTCCATTTTTTTCGGGATCGAATTTACTAGGGAAAATTGTTGTTTTTTTATTGTATTTCGCCCCTAGCAGTTTGGCTCTTCCCAAATACAATCCTTGCAGGTTGGCATCCATCAAACCCGCCCCTTGCAGGTTGGCAGCCAACAGTCTCGCCCCTTGCAGGTTGGCGTTCTCTAAATCCGCCCCTTGCAGGTTGGCAACATCCAAATACGCCCCTTGCAGGTTGGCTTTATATAACCCTGCCCCTTGCAGGTTGGCGTCTCTCAAAACCGCCCCTTGCAGGTTGGCCTCAATCAAATTCGCCCATTGCAGGTTGGCTTTCCATAAATCCGCTTTATTAAGATTTGCCTCTTTAAAATCCGCCCTCGCAAAATTTTCTTTAATTCGCATGCCTTGCAAGTTGGTTTTTTTCAGATCAATTCGATCCTTCTCCTCCACATCCGTCCGACGCCGCCCGATAACGGTCAACGCAGCTTGAATACAATTACGAATTTCTGCGCTTACCGGCGGGCAATCGTATTCCACAATATCGCCTTCTTCATTCCTTGGCGGATCATACGGCGCATTCTGCCGAATGAACGCCGCCAGTGTTTCCATAACCGTCCAGTGGTCGTCGCGGGAATCTTTGGCAATGCGTTCGAGGGCGTAAATTGCGCCTAATTTAATAGCAGGACTTTTTTGTCCGAGCAGTTCCACTGCTTTAATGAAGCGTTCGGTTACCTGTCCTTCCTGCGCGGTGCGTAGTTCCGCTTCTTTGTGAAAGGTACGCCAGTACCAGGTGAGCAGCAGTGCGGGCGCGGTGGCCAAAGCCGTGAGCAGCGTCCAGGGAGCGTTGTTGTAGATCAATGCCCAAACGCCGTCGGCGTGATCTTTACTTGGCGCATAGCGATAAAAAATGTAACCGAAGGCAACGACCAACAGTAGGCCGAACAATGCGGCAATGGAGATCTTCAAAAACGTCTTGCGACGCGAAGGCACAATCATTTTGCGTGACTGGGTATATTGATCGTTATTGAAATACGAGCCGACCGATTGGCACAAGCGGATTGCCGGCGAGAAAACCATTTTTAAAAATTCCTTGAGTCGCTTCATGCCCCCATCCTTTATCCCCATCCATTCGAGATGATTATTCCCATCGCAATTAATAATTGCAAGGCGCGGAGGGGACAGGTTCGGGCCGACGGTTTGTCTCCCCGATCATTGGATGGAGAAGTCGATCAATTTGATGACATTTTGATGTTCGCCCCGCTCTTTGATGAACACCAACTTCCATCGTTTTTCGTAAACTTTGCCGGTGATGTTGTCGGCGGAAATCACAATCGCCTTGTGCTTGAGATCGGTCAACCAATCGTGCGGAGCGAACTCTTTCAGCAACCATTCGTCCTGCGGCGCAATTTGGATGTTGTTTTTGTGCCGATCCAGCAGGTCGAGCGTGATGATGATATCGGCCATCGCGTTGAGTCCGAACTGGAAATCGTTATCCACGCTTTTGTTGCGGGTGGAGATCAGCAGCGCGCCGATGTTTTTGCTTTTCAAATAGTTGATCAGCATCGGCAGAAAAATCTGCTCGGAGTACAAGGCCGGGAAACGCAAAGGCAAATGAACGGTGCTGTTGAACAACACGCGTTTGATTGTTGGATGGTTGTTGATGAACTGGTCGACGAAGAACATAAACTCTTCCGGCAGCAAGAAGCCCGGGTCGAACGTCAGAATGTGAATATGGTTTTTGCCGACTATATTTTTATAAGAGCTGATAACATATTTCTCGACTTTCTTATGGAGAACCTGCTCAACGATCAATCTGTCCTCTTCCTGCGGCAGGCGATTCATATCGATTTCCCCGCCCAGGTTGATGATCAGGGCGTCCTCGCCGTTGCGCAACCCGGCGAACAGATAATTGATCGCAATGGCGAATTTGTGGGTGCCGCGTTCACCGTCGATGATCAGACAACTGCGATAATCGAATACTTCCTTGCGCTTTTGTCTTTTCGCTTTTTGGGCGTCGATCAGCTCGTCCACCCCTTGAATACCGAAGGAAATGAGGCGCGACGACTTTTGCTCCTCGGTTTGTTGTCGTTTGGCCAGAATGATCTGGTGGTGCATGGAAAGATAAATATTGACCGCCGGCTCGCGTTTGCCGCCTTTCTTTTCCGGCTCCGGCGGTTTGCGAATCTTGAACGGATGCCGGCCCAACACATGACGTTGGTACCGGTTTTTCTGCAATTGAATCGTTTTGATTTTGTAATCGTTGCGCACATCCCAGGCGAACTCGATGATGATATCGGCCAGGAATTCCGCGTCCGGCACCAGATGATTTCGTTCGGTAGGCGAGTGATTGTCCTCCTCGCACAGCAGAATGCTCAGCGGAATATTGCCGGCGAGCAGATTGAACAACCGGTAGACCTGCTCGCGGTTGAGCGGATCGTTGGTGAACACGTTGATATTGTCCAACGCCAGCGCCAGGATCCGGTTTCCTTCCTGGCTCGACTCCTCGATCATCCGCGCGATCTGTTTGTAACGTTGCCAGAAAACGTTTTCGTCGCCCTGTTCGCTTTCCATAATGAACCGCGGCGAAAGGCGGGGGAAAATTACCGTTCGCTCCCGTTTCGACGACTTGATCAATTCGTTGAAAAATTTGCGCCGAGCCGATTTTTCGTCATAAACGCTCTTGCTGTCCGGGGCCGAAAGAATGATTTCCTCCAACGGCCGAAATTGGAGTTTGTCCCGCTGTAACAAACTGCCGGCGTTCTGCACCAGGACGGAAATGGTCTGCTCCAGCGAGTAATACACGCACACACCCTTGTTTTGCGCCGCCTCCTTTTTTTCCGGGATGAACATATTGGACAGGATTTCCAGAGCCAACGTGGATTTGCCCAGGCCCGCCGGACCTTTGACCAGCACGGCAATGCCGCGCGTGAACCAATCGCCTTCGTCTTTCGAAGGCAAGAGGATTCCGCGCGCCCCCTGCTTTTCAAAGTATTCATCAATCAATCGATTCAGGTTTTGATTTCCGGTATCGATGAAGATCGGATTTCCCATGGCGGTTCCCTAGTCCCGGCTTTCCGGGGGTAAAAATATTTTGACCACCGTACGGCAGTTTTCCTTGATATCTTCCGGATTGAGATCTTTCTGTTTGGCGCCTTTTTTAAACTGGAATTGGATGTTGATTGTCCATTCGCCATCCATGGGAATGATTTTCATGGCACAGTTGGCCAAGGCGTTTTCGTTCAAAAACTCGTTTTTCATCCGTCGGATCGTTCCCATCTGGTTCGACACGCTGTGGGGAAAATCCTGCAATGAATCCGGGTTGTTCCATAATTTGGCGATCATCCCCAGACGACCGACGATCATTTTCAATTGGTCGACATCCTGAATCCCGCTTTCATTGCTGAGCATTTTCCAGTTGAAAAACGACTTGCCGAACACGCCGAAGCGCAAGCGGAACATGGCGTCGAAAACGTTCTTCATCTTGAATCCGGTGAAATGAGGCTCGGTGGTAATTTGCAGCTTGCCGTCGTTCAGGCCCAACAGATGTCCCTTGTACGCCACCCGACAATCGAAAATCTCCAAATCCATCTGTTTCAGATACGGCCACCAGACGCGAATCAATTCTTTTTTGTTGCGCACATCGCTAACGAACCGACCGGCCAGGTTTTTCGGCCGTGCCGGTTTGGCCCGTAATTCCTGCTGTACGAATTCCGCCGAGGGATGAATGACGATCATGTGCGCCTCGCGTTGAATCGAGCAGCCGGTGATGCCGCGACGAAGCGCGGCTTTCAACCGGTTGTTGTTCGCCGTAGGCGAGGAAAGGAACGTCGGCAGCGTGCGAAAATACGACATATCCATTTCATCGGCCAGGGAAAGAATGGCGGCCAGCCAGGCGATACGAATGGGACCGAACATCTCGTTGTATTGCGTTTCGATGTAATGCTTGTCGATAAAATACTGAGCGATCTGGCGGTTGTGCAAAAGAGAAACCAGCGCGATGTATTCGGCGATGTGATTGTCGTAGATGCCGTTTTCGTTCGAGTGATTGACGATCAAGTAATAGGAAAACAAGGGGTGGGGTACTTGGTAAATACTTTGATACAATCGCTGCATCTCATTTTTCGAATATTTTTTTCTCTTTCGATAACTTTTGATCGCCGAGGCGACGCGCTGCTCGTCCCAGTCCTTGAAAAATTCCCGACCAATTCCCTTTTGTTTGATCACCTGGATTATTTCGCCAATTTGAGCTGATCTGTCTTCGCTTTTCTCCGTTTCGATCATCCGCCCGATGTCATGCAACAAAACAGCACTCAGCAAAATGAATATTTCCGCTTGCGTGAGAATGATTTCTCCGTATTCATGGAAAATGATGTCGTTGCAGATGCGTTCGACGTTCTGAATGTGTGTCAGTCCTCGATGACTGGCGCCGTCGTCGGACATCGCGGTGATCCAGCGCAGGGCCAAATCCTCGATGTTTTTGAACACGGGAAACAGACGCAGCTTGGACACTTCATCCAGTGCCAATAATCTTTCACGTAGTGATGACATGGTTACCACCCGTTCATAGGCGGATCATTGTCATTTACCACTTGCTCGTTGTCAATATGAATTATGATAAAATTGTCGTAAAATAAATATGCAATACGACAAGCGCACCTCTGCGGGAGACTCCGGCGGAAATCAGTTGCCGACAGCCATCCGCCGCCCCCCGCCACTAGATTGTTGACTTGCCACGTGGCGGATGTTATACGGATACCCCGCTTTGCGGAACGGTTCTTTGCAGCGACGGGGAGAGGTCGGCGCGTGCGCGATTCGAGCGCAACCGGCCGGTGGAGGGATGGCCGAGTGGTTGAAGGCGGCGGTCTTGAAAACCGCTGGGCGGCAACGCCTCGGGGGTTCGAATCCCTCTCCCTCCGTTTTGAGATCGGCTACGGAGAGATGACCGAGTGGCCGAAGGTGCTCGCCTGCTAAGTGAGTGCACGTTAACCGCGTGCCGAGGGTTCGAATCCCTCTCTCTCCGCCACCGGGCGCTTCGTCGGAAGCGCCCTATTTTTTTATGCCGCCGCCGTTTTGCGTTGCCCGGGAAAATCCATTACCATCGGGCAAACCCGAAATAGTCCACAATCAATCGATGGAAATAACCGATGCAGTCAACCGCCGCCGATCCTGTGTCCCGCGCCGCCGATCCCGCGCCGCCCAAGGTGCTGTACCTGGTCATCGCGCTGATCTCCTGCGCGTCGATCTGCTACCAGGTCGCCATCACGCGGATCCTGAGCGTGGTGATGTGGTACCACTTCGTGTTTTTGTCCGTGTCGCTGGCGATGCTGGGCATCGGCGCGCCCGGCGTGTGGTACGCGCTGCGCCCACCGCGCGAACGTTCGCTGGCGCGCGCGTTGACGGCGACGGCGCTGTTCGTGCCGCTGTCGGTGATTTTGATTTTCAAGCTCGGCGGCTTGTTGTCGCGCGGGACCGGCCGCATCCAGGGCATGGGCAGCCTGTTTCCGCCGGGCGTGCTGCTGATCGTCGTGGCCGTGCTCGCGGCGATGCTCAGCCTGGGCGCGGTGGTCTGCCTGCTGCTGTTGCAGGCGCGCGGCAAGAGCATCGGGACGATGTACGGGGCCGACCTGCTGGGCGCGACCTGCGGCGCGCTGATGATCATCCCGCTGATGCACCGCCTGCCCACGCCGCACATCATCGCGCTGGCCGGCCTGCTGCCGGTGTTGGTGTTGTTCATCCTCAAACAATACCGCCCGCTCGCCGCCGTGCTGGGCGCGGCGCTGGTGCTGTGCCTGCTGTGGGGCGAGCCCTTCACGCTGCGCTACAACAAGGATTATCAGGAAAAAGAGTTGCTGTATGAAAAGTGGACGCCCACCGCGCGCCTGACGGTGATTCCCAACATCGGTTTCACCGGCTGGGGTTTGGGGACGAAGTACGACGGTCCGCCGGTCGTGCAACCGTGGATCGAGCAGGACGGCGCGGCCGGCACGGCGATCGTCCCGCTGGGCGAACGCGGCGACGACCTGGGCTATTTGTTTTACGACGTGACCAGCGCCGGCTACCAACTGCGGCCGCCGCGCGAGGTCTGCGTGATCGGCGCGGGCGGCGGGCGCGACATCGTCACCGCGCTGCAATCCGGCGCGCGGGGCGTGGACGCGGTCGAGCTCAACGAGCACACGATCGCCGCGTTGCGCGGTCCGTTCCGCGAAGTGTCCGGCGGCGTGTACGACCTGCCGGGCGTGCGGGCCGTGGCCGACGAGGGGCGCAGCTTCCTCACGCGCACGCCGCACCGTTACGACCTGATTCAGATTTCGCTGATCGACAGCTACACGGCGACCGCCGCCGGGGCCTACGCGCTGTCGGAAAATTACCTGTACACGCACGAGGCGCTGACGCTCTACTGGCAACGCCTGACGCCCACCGGTTTGATTTCGATCAGCCGCTGGTTCGAGGGGCGGCGGCAGCTCGAAGGCACGCGCATCGCGCTGATGGCGCAACGCATGCTGACCCAGCAGGGCGTCGCCGAGCCCAATCGGCACCTGGCGGTGGTGTCGGCGGGGAAGATCGCCACGGTGCTCGTCTCGCGCACGCCGCTGACCGACGACGAGCTGGCTCGGCTGCAAAGCGTCGCCGACGCGCGCGGCTTCTTCGTGCACTGGCCGGCGCCCGCCGGCGGGCCCGCGCCGTCGCTGTTCGCCGCGTTTCTGGTCAACGGCGTGCCCGACAACCTGGGCATCGATTTGACCTCGCCGGTCGACGATCATCCGTTTTTCTTCCAGACGATCTCGTTTTTCGATCCGGTCGACAAAAGCGTCGCCGCGTTCAATTCGACGAACGAACACTCGATCGTGTTGCTCAAGTGGTTGCTGCTGATCGTGATCGCGCTGGCGCTGCTGCTGTTTTTCGCGCCGTTTTTCTTCGCCCGCCGGCTGAAACACGGCGAACAGTTCTGGCGCGGCAGCGTGTATTTCGCGGCGATCGGCGTGGCCTTCATGCTGGTGGAAACCGGCGCGATCCAGCGGTTCATTCTCTACCTGGGGCACCCCAGTTACGCGATGACGGTGGTCATCGCCGCGCTGCTGTTCGGCGCGGGGTGCGGCTCGCTGCTGGCCGGGCGCGTGGCCCTGGCGCGCGTGCAGGCGTGGTCGCTGTTGCTGCCCTTCGGCCTGCTGGCCCTCAACGTCGCCCTGCGACCGGTGACCGACCTGACGCTGGGCTGGGCCTACGCGTGGCGGGTGACGCTGGCGGTGACGTTTCTCGCGCCGTCCGGATTTTTGATGGGCTTTGCCTTCCCGGCCGGAATGCTGCGCTTCGGCGATCCGGACAAGGCGTGGTTCTGGGCGGTCAACGGCGCGATGGGCGTGCTGGCCAGCATCTGCTCGCTGGTGCTGGCGATGATCATCGGCTTCCAGAACACGGTGCTGGCCGGCGTGGCCGTGTACATCGTCGCGGCGCTTTTGATCAAGGCGCGGCCGACGGTGGGCGAGGCGATCGGCGAGTAATCAGAAGTGCACACCTTTTGGCTTCGCTTAAAGTATGGCACACGAGAGAAAAATGCTTTTTTTGTGTGCCACAGTTTACGCCCTTGGCGTAAGCTGTGCTCGTACAACAACCAAATACGGCCATGCCCTGTGGACAAGACCGTGACACCCGACTCATCCACCACACCTTTGGCTTCGCCAAAAATGTGGCACACAAGAGAAAAATGCTTTTTTTTGTGTGCCACAGTTTTCGCCCCTGGCGAAAGCTGTGCTCGTACACCACCAAACACGGCCATGCCCTGCGGGCAAGACCGTGGCGCCCAATCAATAAAAAAGGGCAACCCATGATGGATTGCCCTTTCCTTCGGAACAGTGTTTTACCGCTTTATTTCACTTCCTCGATGGTCACGCTTTTGATGACCACGTCGGTGAGCGGCTTGTCGCGGCCGTCGCGCGGGGTTTGCGAGATCTTCACCGCAACGTCCAATCCCTTGACCACCTTGCCGAACACGGCGTGACGGCCGTCGAGCCACGGGGTCGCCTTGACGGTGATGAAAAACTGGCTGCCGCCGGTATTCGGGCCGGCGTTGGCCATCGAGAGCACGCCCGGGCCGTCGTGCTTGAGCGACGGATCGAACTCGTCGGCAATCTGATAGCCCGGACCACCGGTGCCGCGGCCCAGCGGGCAGCCGGCCTGGATCATGAAGTCCGGAATCACGCGGTGGAAGATGATGCCGTTGTAGAACGGATCGTTTTTCTTCGCGCCGGTGCGGGGATCGGTCCAGGTCTTTTTGCCCGTGGCCAGGCCGACGAAATTCTCGACCGTCTTGGGCGCTTTTTCCGGTTCGAGTTTGATCACCATGGTGCCCAGGGTGGTTTCCATGATCGCATACAGCCCTTTTTCTTTGGGCAGATCGTTTCCGGCCATCGACATGCTGACTCCCCCTACCAAAATAAGTGTGATGAACAGAATGATGAATCGTTTCATTTGTTTTGCTCCTTACAACGCTTCGCCTTGCGAGACGCGCATGGCCAGATCGGCCAATTGCGCGTGTTTTTTTTCGCCGGCGATCCGCGCCAGGCAATCGAGCACCTCGGGACGCTTCGTATAACGCGCCAGGGCTTTGACCGCCTCGGTGCGCACGGTCAGGTCGTCGTCATGCCGCGCCTGTTGCATCAGCCAGGGCAGATGCTCGATCTCTCCGGCCGCGCCGACCACCTGCACCGCGCCTTTGCGGAAGACGCCGTCTTCCGTGCGCTCGGCCAAACGAATGATCTCCGGCAAACCGGCAATGACTTTATCCGATTTGGCATGGCGCGCCAATAGGGACGGAACGTGGCGGCGGTAATCGTCGTTGGCCACCTGCAGGACGGCGAGCAGCGCGGCGATCGCCTCATCGCCACCGATGGCCGCCACCGCTTTTTGCGCCGCTTGCCGCAACGAAAAGTCTCTGCTGGTCATCGCCGGCGTCAGTGCGGGCAGCATTGCCGCGCTCACCCAGGGCGTATAGGCGCGCACGATGTCGTATTTAACCGCGTCGGTCCGCGCGGCGTTCATGTACTCGGTCAGATCCTCCGCGTTGAAGCTGATTTTGGCTTCCAACTGTGTGTGCAAGGTCCGCAGGGCGTCGCAATCGGCCATGGCCGCGCAGGCGTCGGCGGCGGCAATCAACTCGGGAATTTCGTCGGGCGCCGAGGCCGATCGGCCGACCATGCGCGGGGTGGGAGATTTTTCGCACGCGAGCAGACACACGCCCAACACCAGCAACAACGTCAACGACCATTGCCTGATCATCGTTCTATCTCCGATTATTCTTGGAGTTGCGTCGGCATCGTAACGCGGTTATTGGAAAAGCGCAAACCGAATCGCGCAGTCGGCGCGCATTCGTATTTCGTCTTGGCGGCTTGCGCATGGCGCGGTACACTGCCGGCGTAACCCTCAGGAGAATTTCATGCGAACCTGTTTTCTCGTGCTGATTTGTCTGCTGCTCGTCACGGCCTGCACGCCCACGGAGAAGGCCGACGAGTTTTCCGCCCTGAAACAAAAACAAGCGAACGAGCCCGCGGCGATGCCGCCAGTCGATATCGAAGCGCTCAAGGCCTGCTGCGACGACAACGCCCGGGCGATGAACGCCGAATGCTGCGTGCAGTTGGATGAATTCATGCGCGCGCACGCCGAGCCCGGCGGCGCAATGCCGGCAATGGGCGCGGTGCGCACCGGCCGCCCGGTGCAGTTGCCGGAGGAACTTGTCGCCCAATGGCCCGCGGTGAAAATCGGCTTCGGCCCCAAGGACGGCGCGCTGCAGGAAATCGTCGTCAAGGTCGGCGAGAAACAGCCGCTGGGCGACACCGGCCTGAGCATCGAGGTCGGCGCCTTCGTGCCCGCCTTCGCCATGACCGCCGAGGCGATCGTCACCAAGGGCGCCGAGCCGACCAATCCGGCCGCGCAGGTGATCATCCGCGAAACCGGCAAGGACGATTGGCACGGCTGGCTGTTTGCGAAAATGCCCGACGTGCATGCCTTCGAGCATGCGACAACCAAGGTCGTTCTCCTGGCGGGGATGGCCAAGGAGTAAGCCCATGAAAGCCTGGAACCGTATGACCGTGGTCGATGAGGGAGTCGTTTTCCGTCCGGTCGATGCGATCGTCAACGCGGCCAACACCTCGCTGCTGGGCGGCGGGGGGGTCGACGGGGCGATCCACCGCGCGGCGGGGCCGGAACTACTGGCCGAATGCCGCACGCTCGACGGCTGTTCGACCGGCGACGCGAAAGCCACGCGCGGCTACAAGCTGCCGGCGCGGCACGTCATCCACACCGTGGGGCCGGTCTGGCACGACGGCGCCCGGGGCGAGCCGCAATTGCTGGCGTCCTGCTACCATCGCAGTTTGCAGGTCGCCATGGAGATCGGCGCGAAGTCCGTCGCTTTCCCCTGCATCAGCACGGGCGTGTACGGCTATCCGTTGGAAGCGGCCGCGCGCGTCGCACTGCAGACCGTCCATGATTTTCTGGCGGAATACGAGGCGATCGAAAAGGTGGAATTGTGCTGCTACTCGCCGAACGAGCAGGAAGTGTATCGGCGTTTGTTTAGCGAAATGTCGGCCTAGCTCATCGGCGCGCACGGCGTAAGGCATTCGAGATACGCGGTGCAGTCTTCCTCGGCGGCGCAGTCGGCGGCGCAGTCGGCCAAATCCTGATCGTTCAGGCAACTGTCGACGCAAGCGTCGTAATCGCCGCCATCATCATAAAATTGATCGCCAAGGCAATCGACGATCCGGTCGCACATCGCCGTGCAAACCGCCTGGTTGGGATTTTCCGTATCGTTGTCGTCGTCGCCGGTGTCGTCATCGTCGTCGCCGGCGTCGTTGTCGTCGTTGTCGTCGTCATCGTCGCCGCAAGCCGCGATGATCGTGAAAATGGTCAAAGAAACGATCAATATCATAAGAATCCAGATAGGCGCCTTCATCGTCTCCTCCACATTTATCAACCAACGGGAAACATAACACAAAACGAGCGGTTATTCTATTGGTCAACCGGCGGTTGTTACGCGCCGCATTTCTCCTGCAAGCTCTTGGCCACCTGTTCGCCCAGGGCGTAGCAGCGGGCGAGATCGTCGTTGTCGGGCACGTAGTTGACCTTGACGCCCGGGGCGGCGATTTCGACCTTCATCGCCGTCAGGTATTCCTCGAGCTGCTTGATCGATTCGCCGCTCCAGCCGTAGGAACCGAAGGCCGCGCCGATTTTATTGGCCGGCTTGAGGCCCTTGAGGTAGGTCAGCGCGTCGGCGAGCGTCGGATAGACGTTGTTGTTCATTGTCGGCGAACCGACGACCAGCGCGCCGGCGTCGAGCAGTTCGGTGATCACGTCGCTGCGATGCTGGCCGTGCAGCGACATCAGCTTGACCGCCGTGCCCGCATCGTGCAGGCCGTCGCCGACGGCCCGGGCCATGAGCGCGGTGGATTTCCACATCGTGTCGTACAGGACGATCGCGCGGTTGACCGGCTTTTGGCTGGCCCATTTGCCGTAGAGTTCGACGATCCGCCCCGGATCGTGGCGCCACAGCGGACCGTGGTCGGGGGCGATGATTTCGATCGGCCAGTTCAGTTCGGCGAGTTGGCCGGCCAGCTTGAGCACCAGCGGCGAGAAAGGCAGCAAGATGTTCGCGTAGTATTTCGCCGCCTCGTACAGCCAGATCGGCTCGGGGATGCGGTCGACCCACAGTTCGTCGCTGGCCAGGTGCATGCCGAAACCGTCCTGCGAAAACAGCAGCTTTTCCTCGGGCAGCCAGGTGATCATGCTGTCGGGCCAATGGAGCATGCGCGTTTCGACGAAGTGCAGCGTCGCGCCGCCCAGGTCGAGGCTGTCGCCGGAGTTGACCGCGGTCAGGTCGGTCAGGCCGAAGTGACGCTGCAACGCCTTTTGGCCCATCTTCGAGACGAACACCTTTTCGGGGTTCACCGCCGCGATGATCTCCGGCAGGCAGCCGCTGTGGTCCATCTCGCTGTGGTTGGAGACGATGTAGTCGATCTTGCCCGGGTCGATCACCGAGGCGATGCGTCGCAGCAGTTCCTGCTTGTAGGGCGCTTTGACCGTGTCGATCAGCGTGACCTTTTCGGCCAGAATCAGGTAGGCGTTGTAGGTCGTGCCCCGCTGGGTGGCGTAGCCGTGAAACTCCTGCAGATCCCAGTCGATCGCCCCGACCCAGTACACGCGGTCGGTCACCTTGCGCGCCGAAAACGAACAGCTCATCGCACCCTCTCCTGTGGTTTCGGTGATTTACGGAAAGGAGAATGTAGCAAACTGGTTGTTGTTGGGAAAGTGAAGAGTTAATTTTTTACTATTTTTCTATTTTATCAGATAAAGAAGGCTCTTTACTCTTTTCTTCCGCCGTTATGCATTTTATTCGTATTTCCATGTTATTATGATTAGAATTACTATTATGCATCGATTGAGTTTTTGGCCTTCCGGGCAAACACATTTCATTCAGATACATTTCAACTCTTCTTGATTCTGTTGGCAATCTTAAACCCATTTTTGCCCTCGTACTATCAAGCTAGTATTTAAATCGGCAGTTTTGCGTGTACTCTTTATCTAATATTTAACAATTCTGAGTCAAGTAAAAATTCCAAAAAGAATTGGTTAATTTATTATTGTCGGTGATAATTCTAAATGGGCATTTTGAAATATCTTCCTGCAAAATTGTCGCTTTATTTTTGTCATCATAAATTATATGAAATTTTAAAGTATTTGTAAGAATTCGGAATAAAAGTCGTTGGCAATCTTCAATTTTCCGAGCTATTAAAACACCATTTGCAACACCAGTTGATAAATTTATTTGTATTGATAAAGGATGTTTTTCCTTCATTATTTTAGCTCTTTTGTCGTAATTATACGCTTCCAACTCTGCAAGTAATTTAGTAATTTCAGAAAACCCGCTCATTTGATTTTTAAAATTATTTTCATTATCAATTAGTACTTCTGTGACATCGACTCCACGACTATCAAGATTATCATTAAAAGTTTCTAATAATTCTTTAATATCATCTTTTCTACTTTGAAATTGTTCTGTTTTAAAAATGCCTTCTGCTTGCAACACATCAATTCTTTTACTAATGTTATCTAAACTATAATCTGATATCTTTTTTGCAAATTTTTCTAAATCATCTTCTTTTGGAACATAAGCTATTACGGGTTTACCTTGAGCAAGGGTTGTTGCAAGTTCAGAATCTTTCCCCATAGTATCGTTTTCTTGAACCATATATATTGAGCACAATACCCTTTTTAGCATCAATCCCTCTGATATTCCTTTGTCGTATCTACTTTCACATTTTGCTTGTGTAGGATCAAAATATCTGATTTTCAAACTTTGTAAATCTTTGTAACTAAAGACCTCCTGGATAAAATTATGCACACTTATATATTCTGATTTTTCTCTCATTGATGTAGCAATATATACATCCATATAATCCCAAGATAAGTAGACGTCATTGTTTCTCAATCCAACTTCAATATACTTCTTACTTTCATCTATATATCCCTCATATATGGCAATATCTTTGTCGCTATAATAGCTCCTATTTAAATCCAATTCCCTTTCGATTCTTTCGCCTGTCGTTTCGCCAAGGAGCCAAGTTCTAGTTGCCGGAATTGTTTCAATGTTTTGCAGCATTTCAGACCTATTTTTCATATCATTTTCAATCTTTTCTCTAGGAATTGAAAATGGCTTCAAATATTCATATATTTCATCTTTTGATAATAATCTTAAAGAATCGAAAGCGATACGAATGTTTCCAAATTTTAACATTGCATAGCCGCGAAATTTTTCAATTCCTATAATAAAATCCCGGAGATTAATTTTATCTTTTCCAAAAAAGTAACTATGAAATCCGTCACTGATTCTATCTTGATTAAGCAATAATAACAATTCATTTATCTGACAACAATCAACACCACTTTCAGTCTTTTGAAAATGCTCAATAAATGATTTCAACAAATTAATACTATTTTCCCCAAGGAATAGATCGATATACTTTTTTACGTAATCCTCGTCGTTGAAGAACTGCGAATAATACGATTTTCCACAAAAATGCACTATTACTAATTCAGAAAATTGTATGAAATCATCTAAGTTTAATTCTCGAATAATTATATCATGAAAACTAAAATGCTCTTCAGATGCCATATTCTTTGCTCTCTTTTAGGAAAATATTTCAACTACATAAGAAATTATGTTAATTATGTCAATAGTATAAAGATATTAATATCAACTAATACCATTTTTAAACTAGCAATATATCACCATGCAAGAATTCTAAACAAAATCGCATTGCATCATAAGCTAATTTTTTTGGTATGATCATTTATTATTATTGTGTTGGTAGCTTGATTCGTATTTTTAAACAAATATAGGGAATTATTGACCGGAACCGCGGCTCTGTGCTTACATGTGGCTGCTTTCAATCTGTCCTTTAACAAAATTACTTTTGAGTACAATCCTTTCAGGAGGAAAGAATGAACATGAACCGTTTCTTGTTGTGTGTTTTGCTGATCGGCCTGTTGTCGATGGGCATCCTGTCCGGCTGCTCATGCGACGACGACGACGACGACAACGACGACAATGACGCCGCTGATGATGACGACGATGACGACGATGACGACGACGACACGACCGACGACGACACGACCGATGACGATACGACCGACGACGACACGACCGACGACGATACCGGTGACGACGACACAACCGACGACGACACCGGTGACGACGACACCGGCGACGACGACACCGACGTACCGCCGACCGAGCCGATCAGCGTGCGGTTGGTCGACTTCATCACCGGCCTGCCCAACTCCGGCGTGACTTGCGAAATTGTACGCAACAGCAACGGCGGGTCGTTCAATCCGCCGATCACCACCACGTCCGACACCGACGGTTACTGCCTGTTCAACCAGCCGCCCAAGGAAGAGTTCTTCTCGATGAAGGTGACCAAGACCGGGTTGGTCGACTCGTATTTCTTCAACTACTCGACCGATTACGCCTGGTATTTCTACACGGTCAGCAACGTCACCCGGACCTTGATTTTCTCGATCCTCGGCCTGACCCAGGACGAGACGAAGGGCGCGGTCGTCGGCGGCGTCAAATGGCAGCCGACCAGCGGCAACGGCCAGGACGTGGGCTGCGCGGAAGTGAGCTCCAGCGGCGGCGACACGGTCTATTTCATGGACGATTCCGGCCTGCCCACCGCCTCACGCACGAGCACCAATCCGGAAGACGGGTACTTCCTGGCGCTGCTGATGGACCCGGGCTCCTACACCTTCACGGCCGACACGGACGGCAACGAGGAATCCGAACCGGTGCCGCGGGTTTTCGCCAATTCGCTGACTTACATCAACATCACCTATCACGAGAGCGAGTACCCGACGAACCCCGAACCGGCCGGGTGCACGAAGTAGCGATCCGTCATCGCTTTTAAAAGCAAGCGGCGCGCGAGAAGTTTTTCCGCTTTTCGCGCGCCGTTTTTTAAACCGGACGACCCGTATCCTCCGGAATGATCAGCTATCCTGACTTTCAAATTGGGACACCCGGACCCGCCAAAGCCCCGCAGGGGCGGTCGGTTAGTAGCGAAGGGCGACAGCCCTGGAAATCGCGACACGCTCTGAGACGACAAGCCCCGCAGGGGCGGAGGAATCTGCGTCGATATACGATGTGATATTCCAGATTGGAAAACATCTGAGTCACTACCTGCACCCCTTTGGGGTTTGGTTAAATTTGCCCCATCTGATACCAGGGCTTCGCCCTTCGCTATTGACCTGCGCCCTACGGGCTTGAAGAGGCGCCCTTGAAAATCCTGCGCGGAAATTCATTTCAACGTTGTTCGGCTTCGACCGGTTTTCTTCTCGGATTACCTTGCGCCCTACAGACTTGAAGTTGTTCGACTTCGCCCGACTTTTTTCTCGGATTACCTTGCGATGATCAGCTATCCTGACTTTCAAATTGGGACACCCGGACCCGCCAAAGCCCCGCAGGGGCGG
>DAIMDW010000010.1:146560-153458 GCA_036725605.1 bacterium | reverse complement strand
GACGACGATACCACCGACGACGATACCACCGACGACGATACCGGCGACGACGATACCACCGACGACGACACGATCGACGACGACACGATCGACGACGATACGACCGACGACGACACCGCCGACGACGATACGACCGATGACGACACCTATGACGAACTGGATTTGACGATCCTGGGCGGCGGCCAGACCGGCCGTTACGGATTCCGCGTGCGCAACGCGCCCGACGGCACGCCGTACGTCGGAACCGTACGCGGCGGCTACCTGAAGGTGTACGGCCTGCTCGACGGCATGGAAATGCCGGGCGTGCCGCTGATCCATACCTATTACATGGCGATGGACATCGACGCGCAGGGCCGTTTCCATTTTCTGCACACCGATTGGCGAACCGATGATCTGCTGTACACGACCAACGCCTCCGGGCAGTGGCAAACGACGGCCATCGCCAACGGCATCGAGGAGAACATCAAATCCGAGGTTGTCGTCGATGCCGACGGCGCGGCGCACGTCGTTTTCGTCAAGTGCATCGATTACTCGGAGTACTACCTGTACTACGCGACCAACAAGACCGGCGCGTGGGTGACGATCCATCTCGACGACACCTGGGAGTACTACGACGATGCCGGTCCGGATTTGTACGTCGACGACAACGGCAAGGTGTACATCGCCTATGAATACGGCATCAACGTGCGCGTGGCCCACAACAAGTACGGCTTCTGGTACAAAAAAGAGATGACCGACTGCCCCGACGGCGGCCGCACCGTGGCCCTGACCCTCGACAACAACGGCCAGGTCAACGTTTTCTACAACGCCTGGGGTTACGAATTGATCCGGGGCTACGCCGACGCGACGCTGAACTGGACCTGCGAAAACCTGGGCGCCGGCGGCTTGTATCCCGACGCCGTCGTCGACGCCGACAACCATTTGCATGTGACTTCCGCGCTCTACCAATCCGACGCCTACTCGCTCATTTACCACACCGACGCGAGCGGCGAATGGACGAGCCAATCTCTCGCGGCGGCGGGCCTGAACGGCAGCTATCGCGTGGACACCGAACTGGCGCGGGACGCCGGCGGCGGGCTGCACTTCGTTCATTTCAACTACTCGATCTACAACCTCATGCGCAACGATCTAACGCCGGACGGTTGGGAGATGAACCAGCCGATCTCCTCCGGCGGGTACACGCGCGGTTCGACCACGCTGGCGCTGGATCCGGCGGGCGCGCCGACGATCGCCTTCGACACCGATTCGTTTTACCTGGCCAGGCGCGTGGGCAATCAATGGCAGATCGCGGATCTGGCGCTCAACGCCACCGAGATCGACCTGACGATCGACGCCGCCGGGCACCATCATCTGTTTTATCGCGGCGGAACCAACTCCGTCATGAACTACATGACCGACCTCACGGGATCGTGGGCGAACACGATCGTCGATTACCGCGGGTGCCAATATACGTCGATAAGGCTGGACGACGACGAAAAAGCCCACGCGGTCTACACCTGCTACAGCTACCCGAGTAAATACGGTTATTTTGGCGTTTACGTCACCAACAAAAGCGGCGCATGGGTGATGGACGATCCGCAGGTCGCCGCCGATCAGCTTTACGATATGCATTTGCGGATCATCGACGGCACGGTTCATCTCTTTTACGCCACCGACGAGGGCGTTTTCCTCAACCGGCAAACGGGGGACGGCTGGAGTACCGAGCTGGTGACGTCCGCCGTCGCCAATCTGGAAGACGTTCTGGTTGACGATCAGGGGAACGTCCATCTGCTGCTGGCTTCTTCCGGCAGCATGCTGCACGTGGACAACACGGGCGGCGCGTGGGCGACCGAGACCGTCGATGCAACGGACAACGGCGACGGCGCGTTGGATTTCGACACGGGCGGCAAGCTGCACGCGGTGTATTGGGGCGCGGGCCTGTATCACGCCGTGCGCACGCCCACCGGCTGGGAAAAGGAACAATTGCTGACCGATGATATGCAATGGCAGGACTGTCGTCTGCGCATCGACGACGACAACCTGGCGCACGTTTCGCTTCAGGGCAACGAAGCGCAGTGGTACTTGTCCTTTTTAATCGACTGAAGTCGAACGGAGACCAGGCCGATGAAGCGCATCTATTTGCTGGCCTTCTTGTTGACGACACTGTTGTTGTGCACCGCCTGCCCGCCCGACGACGATGACGACAACGACGACGCGACGCCGGCTGACGATGACACGATCGATGATGACGACACCACGACAGACGACGATACGTCTCTCGACGATGACACGGTCGACGACGACACGACCGATGACGATACGACCGATGACGACACGGTCGACGACGACACGGTCGATGACGATACGGTCGATGACGATACGGTCGATGACGACACGGTCGATGACGATACGGTCGACGACGACACGGTCGATGACGATACGGTCGATGACGACACGGTCGATGACGATACGACCGACGACGACACGATCGACGACGACACGGCCGATGACGACACGGCCGATGACGATATTGTCGTTGAGGAAACCGAGTACATTTTCGGCGGCCTGGCCTGGCCCTTCGATCTGGCCGGTTCCGATGAAGGTCCGATGTATGCTTCCGCGCAGGTCGGCGGCCGGCCTTGCCTGTTCACGCTCGCTGACGACATCGTCACCGAGTTGCTGTCCCCGACGCTCAAACCCTTTGACGTTCAGGTCGACCCCTTCGGCAACGTGCACCTGCTGGCCGTGGAAAAGGGCTACAACGAAATCGAACATCTCTGGCGGGAAGACGGTGTTTGGTACACGGAGTTCATTCCCGACAGCGCCTCCGGCAGTATAAGCGACATGGCGATTGACGACGCCGGTCACATTCATCTGTGTCAGGCCGGTTTCGACACCTATTACGTCACCAACGCTTCCGGCCAATGGGTCCGCCATTTCATCCACAGTTCCTGGCTGGAGCCCACAGCGTTCTGCCGGGCCTTCGTCACTCCGGATGGCGCGGCGCACCTGACGTACGAGGAAACCTGGTACGATTGGCAGGGGCGTCCTTTCCATTATCTGTTTTGGACAAGCAACCAGGGCGGTCAGTGGCATTCGCGGCAAATGACCGACACCGGCTTGCTGCAATTCGGCTTTATGTCTTTTGACGATCAGGGCGGCGCCGACCTGGTGTACGCCACGAACGACGGCCTGATGTACGGGTACTGGGACGGCGACACCTGGTCGCTCGAAACCGTGCCGGATGTGACAGCGGATTACCACGGCATCTGGCGGCTCAACGGCCAACCGACAATCCTCTTGCAGGACGACTCCACCGACAGCATGCTCACCGCCACCCGCGAAGGCGACGGTTGGACGATCGACGATCTGGGCGTCGTCACCGGCTACAGCTTCGAGGCCGTTCCCACCGCGGCCGGACAATGGCGCTTCCTGTACCAGGCCCGTCCCGAATACAAGCTGCGTTATCTGAGCAATCTGACCGGCGCCTGGATCGACGAGACGATTTTCTCGGGTCCGTTTGTCGATGGTCCGATCTCATTCGGCGTCGACGGCCAAGGTCGCCGTTTTCTGCTGACCGGCACTTACGATGGTTGGCGGCAGGTCGTTCGCGACGGTGACGACTGGCTGATCGAAACGTTCGACATCGGCGTGGAGTCGTTGAGCAACGCCCAAGTCATGACCGACGACCAGGGCGTTACCCACCTGGTCGGCAACGCCGGTGCGACCATCGTCTACGCCAACAACCGCGAGGGCGTCTGGCAAAGCGAAATCGTGACCGACGCCGAATGGCGAAGCCAGACATTCAATTTGCGTCCCGGCGGCGAACCGGTAATCGTCTATCGTTACGACAACCGGTTTTGGTTCCTCGAACACACCGCCGACGGCTGGACGATCGAAGAGCTGCCCACCTCCGACATGGCCAACATCTGGACCTACGGCATCGCCGGCAACGCGGACGGCGACGTGTTCATCTGCTACGAGGTTTCCTATCAGGACATCATTCGCTGCGCCCGCCGCCACGAGGGACAATGGACCGTTGAGACGATCGAAGAGTCGGCGGATACGGTCGTCGGCACGCGCGCCATGGCGATCGATGCGGACGGCGCGCCGCACTACATCTATTCCGCTTACGAGAGCAAGTATCTGCGCCGCCTGCGCCTGGCCGTTTTCCACAACGACGCCTGGGAGATAACCGACCTCGCCGATAAATACTTCTACGAGGCCGAGCTGGTCATCGACGACGACGGCGCGCATCATCTTGTCGCCTATCACAGCACGTCGAACGATTCGCTCGTGTACGGCACCGACGCCGACGGCGTCTGGCGGTTCCAAACGGTGGCGACCTCGGTCAACCTTCATTTGACAACCAAACCCGAATTGCTCGCGGACGGTAACGTACAACTTGCGTTTCGTCGCGGATCCGCCTTGTGGCGCGCGGTGGTTACGCCGCCGATCGATCGATGAGGAGGTGTGTGATGCGTCAGGTTGTTTTCGTTTTTCTAATGCTGGTTTTGGCGTTTGGGACGCTCGCCTGCCCGCCCGACGACGATGACGACAACGACGACGACAGTACGCCGGCTGACGATGACACCGGCGATGATGACGATGACGCCACGCCCGATGACGACGATACGACGCCGGATGACGATACCGGCGATGACGACTCATCCGATGACGATACGACCGACGATGACACGACCGACGACGACAGCACCGATGATGATTCCATCGACGACGACTCGGTCGATGACGACACCGCCGACGATGACGTGATCGACGACGACACCGGCGACGACGACACCATGGGCGATCAGGTCGTTTTGGAATCGGTCGACGGCGGCTTCTCCGAAGCCGAATTGGGCGCCAATCTCGTCTATGCCGGCAACGGCGTTTACCATTTGGCCGTGATCAAAACGCACACGCTTTGCGTCTTTACCTTCGATCTGACCGACGTCGCCGAAGAGCGCGTCGTCGATTTCGCTGAGCGGCCGTTTTTGGCCATCGACAACGCGGGATTTTTGCACCTGGTTTATCGCTCCACCCTCGATCTGTCGCTGTGGTACGCCGACAATGTTTCCGGCGAGTGGACGCACGAGCAAATCGCCGACGACTTCAACCTCGGCGATCGTTTCACGCTGGCGGTCGACGGCGCCGGCAAAGCGCACCTGAGCCTTTACAACCTCGACGACGCCCATCTGTACTACCTGACCAATGCAACCGGCGAATGGATCCTCCAGCCGGTCGACGAAAGCGGCGACGTGGGCCTGCACAACCACCTGGCGTTTGACGATCTCGGCCGGCCCCACATCGCCTACTACGACGCCGACAACGGGGATTTGAAGTTGGCCTCCCTGACCGACAAGGCCTGGACGATCGAAACCGTTGCCTCCGACGGCGACGTCGGCCAATGGCCGTACCTGCTGTTCGACAACGACGGCGCGATGCACATTTTTTATCTCGGCGACCTGCAAAAATCCGTCGTGCACGCCGACCGCACCGGCGGCGACTGGCAATTCGAAACCATCCATGAAGACGACTTTGCCATTCAGTATGTGACCGCCCTGCTGGACGGCGACGGTTATTTTCATGTCGTTTACGCCCGCGGCTTGTACGCCTATTACGGCAACAACCGCGGGGAAGAATGGACCTTCGATTGCGCGAGCGCCTATCAACAAGGCCCCGGGGTGTCCGTCGTCGACGAGAGCGGCAACGCGCTGCTGATTCATTTTTACATGTCGCACGGCATAAACTATCGTCGCCTCGTCAACGGCGCCTGGGTCGGCGGGGAAATCGAAAATTGCTCCTCCTACGCCGGACACGAGAACACCATTATCATCGCGCCGAACGGGCGGCCGCACGCCACCTACTCCAAAAACCTGCGCACGCGCCTGATGTACGCCAGGCGGATCAACGGACATTGGCGGCAGCAGATCGTCCATGACTACGAGGAATCCTGCGCCGAAAGCTCGATGGTGCTCGACGCCCAGGGACGCGCGCACCTGTGTCACATCGACACGGAAGGCGACAACATCGAGTACGTCACCAATCGTTCGGGCCAATGGGTGCGCGAAACGGTGCTCGCCCAGACCGCCGCTTACAACTACTGCGCTATCGATCTGGACAGCGCCGGCACGCCGCACGTCGCGCTCTTCAATTATCAGGGCTACAATTATGCCTACGCCACCAAGACGCCCGCGGGCTGGAACATCGAACACATCGTCGCCCATTCCGGCAACGCCAAGGGAGTCCGGCTGCAAATCGCCGGCGACGACACGTCGCACATCGCCTTTTACAACGGCGCCTACCAGGGCTTCCTTCACTATTTCAACGCCGGTAGCGGCTGGCGGTTGGGGTGGGAAGATACGCGCGTGCACAGCGGCCGGTGCAACGACATGACCCTGGACGCCGACGACAACGTGCACTTCGTCTACAACTTCGACGACGAGCCGATCTACTCGGGCATCCGCTACGCGACTGACGAAAGCGGCGAATGGGAAAGCGATACGCCGATCATGGATACGGCCAACGAAACCTACAACGCCATCGCCCTGGGTCCGCAGGGCAAGGTGCACATCGTCTACCTGGACAATTACGTGCTGCACCACCTGAGCGGCAATTACGACAACTGGACGGACACGCCCCTGACCGATTTCTGCCACGACATGATCGGCGTGCCGCGCAAGCCGGTTTCGGCGGCCGTCGACGCCAACGACCGCCTGCACGTTCTGTTCTATTGCGACGACACGCTCTGGTATCTCTCGACGCCGGGCGATTACGCCGGGCCGATCATTCCCGGAGGAACGCGATGAAAACCTCGCGATGGATGCTTTTCGGATTGTTGCTGGCCGCCTTGCTCGCCGTTGCCGCCTGCTCGTCCGACGACGATGACGACAACGACGACGCAAGCGATGACGAC